>CAWDAJ010000016.1:0-355544 GCA_963800295.1 uncultured Acidimicrobiaceae bacterium | reverse complement strand
GATGCTCTATCCGCTGAGCTACGGGGGCATGCCGTAGGCAGGTCGGGGATGCTAGCGGTCGGGCGGCGGGCGCCGAACTCGGCGACGTCCGAGCCGCCAGTGGGCGGCGCAGGCCCACTCGAGGCGCGCCTGCTCGGACAGTCGAGGCGCCGCTGCTCGAACGAGGGTCGCAGTGCTCACGGGTCGCTGAATGCGGAAATATGCCGCGAATCGGTTGTATCGAACGTATGTTTGGGCTATTCTGGGCGGTATGGGGAGGCCGGCCACTGCCGAGGAGGTGCTGGGGACGCTCACGCAGGTGCGTGAGGTGTGTGGTCGGTTGGATCCGTCGGTGTTGGGTGACCATGAGGTGCCGGCGGTGTTCGACGCGGTGGTGGCCATGCAGCGCCTGGTGTCGGGTGCGGTCACCCGGTTGACGGCGCGCTATGAGGAATCGGGTGCGTGGAAGCGCAACGGGGCCAAGTCTCCCGAGGACGAGGTGGCCCGCAAGACCGGCACCAGCAACCGTTCGGCCCGGCGGAAGTTGGCCACCAGCAAGCGGTTGGCCAAGCATCCCAAGACCGATGACGCCGTCCGTCGGGGAGAGTTGTCGGATGAGCAGGCCGATGAGGTGTCCTCCGGGGCGGATGCGTCGCCCGAGGACGAGGACCGGTTGTTGGCCTCGGCGGGTACGGATCGGTTGCACGAGTTGCGTCGCAAGGCGGACGAGGCCCGGGCCAAGGCGGACAAGGACCGGGAGGAGCGTCGTCGTCGGCAGCGCAAGGCCCGGTGTGTGCGGCGTTGGAAGGACCGGGACGGACTGCAGAACCTGCTGCTCAAGCTGCCCGACGAGGACATGGCCGAAGTCGACGCGGTCCTGCAACGCAAGGTCGACCAGGCCTACGCCGATGCTCGCGACGCCGGGCGGTTCGAGACGTGGGAGCAGTACGCGGCCGACGTGGTCCGCGATCTGCTCACCGGCCGCAGCGGCGACACGGGCAGTGGTGGTCGGCGGACGGGGCAGGCGGTGCGACCCGACAAGAAGGTCATCGCCTTGATCGAGCTGGCGGCGTTGAACCGTGGTGCGGTCGAGCCCGGCGAGACGTGTGAGATCGCCGGGGTCGGCCCGGTCAGCGTGTCGGCGGTGCGGGCGTTGTTGGACGATGCGATGTTGGCGGTGGTGATCAAGGACGGGGTCGACGTGTTGCACGTCACCCACCTCGGCCGCCACGCCACCGCCCACCAGCGCACCGCCCTGGAAGCGCGTGGCCCGCGCTGTGAACGGTGCGGGAGCCTGCACCGGCTCGACATCGAACACCACGACGACTGGGCCGACACCTACGTCACCCAGCTCGAAGAGCTCGGCTGGGCGTGCGGGCACTGCCACACGCTCAAGACCCGCCACGACCTGCGCTTCGTCGGCCCACCCGGCAACAAACGACTCGTCACCCGGGACGGTGAGCCGTGGGATGCGGTCCTCGACGACCCGGTCGCCCGGCAAGCGGCCGGCCCACCCGGGTCGGCCGACCCACCCGACCCACCCGACCGGTCCGACCCGCGCGACCGGTCCGGTTCCACCGGGCAGGACCCGCCGGCGCCCGAGTCGCCGCCCGGGCCGCCGCCCGGGCCGCCGCCGGGACAGGGCGACCTGTTCACCCTCGCCGACTGACACAGCATCAGCGGCCGTTCCGAATCCACGCGCGTGCCCCGGAGACGTCGCGTCTCCGGGGACTTTCCCGCGCCCAGGTTCTGGCGTCATGTCGGGCGTCATGTCGGGCGTCATGGTGGTGGTCGGTCGTCCGCCGGGTGGGTACGTCACCAGTGTCCGCCCCTGGAGGAGACACCCATGTTTCGTGACGCAGCCATCCTCGGATCCCGGCTCGTGGTCGGCGGCTACCTCGCCGCCCACGGGGCCCAGAAGCTGGTGGGCGCCTTCGACGGCCCCGGACTGGATGGTGCCGGCGGCTTCTTCGAGTCGCTCGGGCTCCGGCCGGGCAAGCCCCATGCCACCGCGGCCAGCCTCGCCGAGGTGGGCGGCGGACTGCTGACCGCCGCCGGGCTGGCCCATCCCGCCGGGCCCACCGCCATCGCCTCGACGATGGCCGTCGCCGGCAGCACCGCCCACCGAGGCCAGGGTCCGTTCGCCAAGGACGGCGGGCCCGAGCTGCCCATCGCGTACATCGCCGCCAGCGCGGCACTGGCCGCCGCCGGACCGGGCCGGTTCAGCCTCGACCGCCTGCTCGGCACCCGCCTGCCCGGCAAGGCCATCGCCGTCACGGCGGCGTTCGGTGCCGCCGGCGCAGCCGCCATCGCCGGTCGGGCCATCGCCACCCGTCGGGTCGAAGCGCGTGCCGAGCGCGACGCCTCGCCCCAGCAGCGCTCCCTGGACGACGAGCAGCAGCAGGAGCGCCTCTCCGCCTGATCCACCCCCGACGGGGTGCCACCACCACCGTCGCCGTCGGTGGGGACCTCCCTGACGGACGCTCGCTGCGGTGCGATGCTTGCCCTCGATGGGGCACCTGGGCTATCGGCTGCGCGCCGAGATCCGACAAGCGTGGCGCGGTGCCGTCGTCGTGGCTGTGCTCCTGGCGCTGCTCGGCGGGGTCGTGCTGGCGTCCGTGGCCGGCGCCCGCAGGACCGCGTCCGCCTACCCGCGGCTGCTGCGGGCCACGAACGCTCCGGACCTGCTGGTGTCGCCCTTCGGCGACGAGGGGTACGACGCCACCGGCGCCTACGCAGACGTGGCCGCGCTCGCTGAGGTCCGGCGGACGGGGGCGATCGCCGGCATCCCCTTGCTCCCGGTGGCCGGCACGCCGACGGCGGAGCTGACGAGGGTCGACAACAGCGTGATGTCGCCGGTGGGCATCGCCATGGCGCCGCTGGACGACCAGGCGTACCGCACGGTCGGCCGGCCGGCGATCGTCGACGGTCGGCTGCCAGAACCCGACGTCCTCGACGAGGCGCTCATCACTCGGCGGGTGGCCACGGCGACCGGTCTGCGCGTCGGTGATCGCCTGGACATGGCGCTGGGATCCGAAGAGACCACCGGCAACGGTCTTCTCGCCATCCCGGGTACCGGCGAAGCGTTGCGCATCACCGTCGTGGGCATCGGCGAGTTCCCTTCCGAGGTGATTCCCTACGGAGACCTGGACCGGTCGGGCACCATGCTTCTCCCCGCCGCGTTCGGGCGCCGGGTCGACCAGTCCGAGCGGTACTTCGAGGGACTGCTCGTCGACACGGTTCGGGGCACCGACAACGCCGTGCTCGCCGACCGCATCGGGGCGCTCTCCGACCAGCACCCTGAACTGAACGGCTACCTCTACGTCACGGACCGCTCGGCCGATGCCGCCCAGGTCCAGGACGGTCTGCGCCCGCTGGTCGTGGCACTGGCGGCGTTCGCCACCGTGCTCGGACTTGCCACCGCCTTCGTGGTCGGTCAGGCGATCGCCCGGCACGTCCGCATCGGTCCCGAGGAGACGCTGGCTCTGGTGGCGCTGGGCACCACCCGCCGACAGCGGGCACTGGTCGCCATGGCCCGGGCTGCGGTCATCGCGGCCGGGGGCGCGATCGGCGCCGTGGTGGTCGCCGTCGCCGTCTCCGACCGGTTCCCCATCGGGCCGGCCCGCCTGGCCGAACCCGACCCCGGCCGGCAAATCGACTGGCTGGTGCTGGTGCTGGGCGCCGTCGGCATCGTTGTCGTCAGCGTCGCGGTCGTCCTTCCCTCGATCGTGCTGGCGTCGTCCGTCCGGCCGGCGGTCGTGCGAGGATCGCGGCTGAGCGCAGTCGCCGCCCGCTTGGGTCTGCGGCCGGCGGCGGTGCAGGGAGTGCGGGCGGCGGCCGGCCCGGCCACCGCGACGCGTGGCGTACCCACGCGCAGCACCACGGTTGCCACGGCCGTGGCCATCGCCGCGGTGATGACCGCCGCCACGTTCTCGGCCAGCCTCGCCGCCCTGGTCGACACGCCGAGCCGGTACGGCCAGGCGTGGGACCGGCTGATCGACGGCTCGTTCGGTCCGGCTCCGGCTGGGATGGCGATGGACCGCTTCGGCGACGACCCCGCCGTCGCCGGCATCGCCGTCGGCAGCTTCCACCAGGCCACGGTGAACGGCCAGCTGGTGGCGACCATCAGCATGGCGACCGTGAAGGGCGACACCGTCCCGGTCGCCGTCGCCGGTCGCTCGGCCACGGCCGCCAGCGAGATCGCTCTGGGCAGCGAGGTCATGCACGACCTCGGCGTCGGCATCGGCGACACCGTGGAGCTGGCCGACGACTCGGGTGCCCGACCGGTCGAGGTGGTCGGCGAGGTCGTGTTCCCCCACTTCGTACAAGGCAGCTTCGGCCAGACCGGTCTCGGCTCCGGCGCTCAGGTGCACACCGACGAGCTGTCGATGTTCCTGCCGCCCGACGAGGCGGCGTCACTCCCGCCCGGCTACGCGCTGAACGGCCAGTACTACAACTTCGTCGCCCTCGACCTGACCGGCGACCCCGCCACCATCGATGCGGTCGATGCCGACCTCGACCGGATGCAGCGGGAGCTACCCGAGATCCTTATCCGCTCCGAGCAGCGGCCCACCACCATCGCCGACCTCGGTCGCGTGCGCACCGTTCCCGTGACGCTCGCCGTGCTGCTGACGCTGTCCGCGGTCGCCCTGGTCGCCCACCTACTCCATGCCGCCGTGCGGTCGCGGCGGCGAGAGCTGGCGGTGTTGGCCGCGCTCGGATGCACCCGCAGGCAGCTGCGCAGCACCATCCGCTGGCACGCCAGCACCGTCGTGCTCGCGGCGACGGTCGCCGGCCTGCCCGCCGGTGTCGTCGTGGGTCGGGTCGCGTGGAGCACGTTCGCCGCGCACATCCACGCCTCGTCGGATCCCCTCGTGCCACTGGCGTGGACGGCGACGGCTCTGCCGATCGCCGTGGTCGTGGCCAACGTCGTCGCCGCACTCCCCGCCCGGCGGGCCGGTCGGACCCGTCCAGCTGTCGTCCTCCACGAGGAGTGACCGACCGCAGTCCGGGGAGTGTCGTCGGCCGTGGTACGCAGCGGCTGCCAGAACGACTACTACCAGTGGACCTCGTCGCAGCCCTCGTGGTCGGCGGGTTCGAGCTGGAGGGTGGCGTGGTCGATGCCGTGACCCTTCTGGAGCACGTCGCGGGCCTGGTCGAGGACTCGGTGCATGTCGGTGCCCACATCGACCACCAGGTGAGCCGAGGCGTTCTCCATGTCGGAGGTCAACGTCCACACGTGCAGGTCGTGGACGTCGACGACGCCGGCGAGCCCGGCGAGGTCGGCGTGCACGCGGCCGAGATCGACCTCGGGCGGTGCGGCCTGCAGCAGGATCCGCACCGCTTGGCCGCCCAGCCGGAAGGTGCGGGGGAGGATCCACAGGCCGATGCCGGCGCCGACCAGCGGGTCGACCCAGGTCCAGCCGAACAGCTCGAGGAGGATGGCGGCGATGATGACACCGACCGATCCGATGGTGTCGGCCAGCACCTCGAGGTAGGCGCCTTCGACGTTGAGGCTCTCCTCCGCGCCCTCGCGCAGCAGGAAGAACGCCACCAGGTTCACGACGAGGCCGAGGGTGGCCACGACCAGCATCGGGATGCCGAGGACCTCGGGCTCACCCGTGATCCGGCGGATGGCCTCGATCAGCACGTACAGGGCCACGCCGAACAGCAGGAGTGCGTTGACGAACGCGGCCAGGATCTCGAGGCGGTAGAGGCCGAAGGTGTGCTGGCCGGTCTCGTCGCGCTGCTCGAACCGTGACGCCAGCTGGATGGCGGCCAGGGCCATGCCCATCCCGATGACGTCGGTGAGCATGTGGCCGGCATCGGAGAGCAGGGCGAGGGAGTTGGTCAGGAAGCCGCCGACGGCCTCCACGACGAAGAACGTGGCGATGAGGCCGAAGGAGATGGCCAGGCGGCGCTGGTGGCGGGCGCCGGCCCGGAGGGCGCCGGCCCCGTGGTCGTGCGAGTGCCCCTGTCCCATCAGCGCTGCTCCCCGGTGTGGGCGAGGTGCTCGCGCGACAGCTCGAGCAGCGTGCGCACGTGGTCGTCGTCGAGCCGGTAGTAGATGCTGCGGCCGTCGCGGCGGTTGCGCACGATGCCGGCGGCCCGCAGCAGGCGCATGGCGTGCGACACGGTGGTCTCCGACACGCCGACGACCTCGGCCAGGTCGCCGACGTTGAGCTCGCCGGCTTCGAGCAGGGTGTAGAGGATCCGTACCCGGGTCGGGTCGCCGAGCAGCTTGAAGCCGTCGGCCAGGGCCGTGGCCTCGTCGGCGTCGAGCAACTGGTCGCTTGATATCTGCACAACTGTGAAGATATGCACCCAGCCCGAGTGACGCAAGTGCCGGCGTGCCTCCGACGCTGTCCGAGCTCAGATCGGCTCGCGCATGCTGTCGACGATCTGCGCCAGCATCCGGTCGGCCGGGATCAGCTGGGCGACCCGGTCCCGGAACCAGCCGAGGCCGCGCCGGTCGAGGAACATGGCGCGGGCCAGCCGGCGCGACTCGGCCTGGTTGGCCTCGATCACGTGGCGGCACCGCTTCTCGTACAGCTCGAGCGCCAGGGGCACCGTGGCCGCATCGGCACGCGACAGCTCGTCGGCCAGGGCGGCCGCCGCCCGCATGGCGTTCGAGGCGCCGACACCGGCGGTGGGGAGGAAGCCGGTGGCCGCGTCGCCGCACAGCACCACTCGTCCGTCCACCCAGCGGTCTGACCGAACGTCGGACATCGGCCAGCGGTACGTCAGGTCGGCGGCGTCGATGGCCGCTCCGACCGCGGGCTGGGACCGGATCAGCTTCCGCATGCGTTCCCGCAGCAGGGCTCTGGGATCGTCGAGCGACCCCCAGGAGTCGTTCGGGCCGCCGGCTGCGCACATCACCCGACCGGGCGCGGGGTAGGCGCCGAAGAACCATCCGCGGCCCCACCACTCGCGAAAGGTGTGCGGATCGAAGACGCCCTCGTCGGCCCACCAGGTGTGCAGGACCCAGTCGGTGTCGAACACCGGTTGTGGGCCGACCACCCGCTCGCGGATCGCCGAGTTGATCCCGTCGCACGCCACCACGAGATCGACCACCTCGGTGGTGCCATCGTCGAGGTCCACGTGGACCTCGTCGTGGCTCTGGCTGATCGACGCCACCGTCCGCTCCCGTCGCAGGTCGGCGTCGGGGCAGGACCGCTCGAGCAGCTCGAGCAGCTCGGCGCGGTCGATCATCACCATCGGACCGACCTCGCCGGTGAGGACCGACATGTCGAGCGATTGGAGCACGCGGCCCCGATGGTCGGCGAGCTCGTAGCGATCGACCGACAGGCCGGTCTGGAGCAGATCCCCGTAGGTGCCCAGCCCATGCAGCACGCAGCTGCCGAGGGGGTACAGGCCGATGGCGTAGCCGCCCTGGTTGGTGGCGGACCGCTCGACCACGACCGGCCGCAGGCCGATCTGTTCGAGTCGGCCGGCGAGCGTGAGACCGGCAACGCCGCCGCCGACGATCAGGACGCGGAGGCGCTCCTCAGGCACGTGCTGCGCTGTCGGCCTGCATGCGGTCGTCGATGCCGAGCGAGCGAACCGTCGGCGAGGTCTCCACCGTCTTCTCGTCGGGGCGGGTGCCGATCACCCGGTCGCCGAAGCTGGTGGTGACCCCGAACCAGTAGTGCTCGTTCTTGAAGTGGTGCTTGATGTGGTTGCGGCTCAGGTTGCGGAACCACGTCGACTTGGGCCGGTACGGCGAGTGGATGAGGTAGTGGACCCACTCGTACCAGAGCAGCATCCCGAAGCCCGACGCGATGGCCATGGTCGCCCGGGCCGGTTCGAGGACCAGCACCAGGACGCCGGCCAGTCCGAGCGCCGGGAAGAGCGCCTGGAACGGCACCATCACGATCCGCAGGTCCTTGGGGTTGCGGTGGTGCTCGCGGTGCTTGCGGGCGGTGACCGGGTCGATGGTGAAGCGGCCGAGCTTCGTGGGGCGCCGGTGCAGGACCCGGACGTGGATGACCCACTCGGTGAACGGCTCGAGGGCGATGATGCCGGCGGGGATGGCCAGGTCCCACCACCCCCAGCCTCCGATCACCAACTTGGCGACCGTCGCCGTCACGAACGTCGTCGCGATGATGATCGGCGACGGCTTGCGGGCGAAGAACGCCGCGACCTCGGCCAGCGATGCCCCCGGTTGTGGTTGGTCCTTGTCGGTCATCGTGCGGAGACTTCGACGCCAGCGGTTCCCGTTCCTGGCCAGGAGCGGCCGGACCGTAGGCTCCGGGCCCATGGCCGGACCGACCGTGCTCGTGGTGGAGGACGACCCCACGATCCTGCAGCTCCTCGAGGTGAACTTCGAGATGGAGGGCTTCGCGGTGCTGTGCGCGGACGGCGGGGAAGCGGCGCTGGAACACGCACGCGACGGCCAGCCCGACGTCATCGTCTCCGACGTGATGATGCCGGGCATGTCCGGCCTCGAGCTGACCAAGGCGCTGAAGGCGTCCGAGGCCACCAAGCACATCCCGGTGATCCTGCTGTCGGCCAAGGCTCAGGGCACCGACATCCGCCAGGGACTCGACGCCGGCGCCGACGACTACATCACCAAGCCCTTCGAGCCCCTCGATCTGATCGACCGCGTCAACGCCCTGCTCGGGCGCTGACCATCTGCAGAAGTCATTGGAGCACCCGTGATCCGCGACACCCTCGCCGCCGCGGTCGAGACCGCCGCCGCCGGCATCGGCCTCGACCCCTCCGCCGTCACCTGGACGATGGAGCGGCCGGCGCGCCGCGAGCACGGTGACTGGTCGTGCAACCTCGCCCTGGTGTCGGCCAAGGCGGCCGGCCGGCCGCCTCGCGACATCGCCGGCGACCTGGTTGCCGCCCTCGAGCAGGCTGTTCACGACGGTGGCATCCCCCACGTCGACGCCGTGGAGATCGCCGGCCCCGGTTTCGTGAACTTCCGGCTGGCGCCGTCGTGGCTGCACGACGTGCTGGTCGACGTCGTCGAACAGGGCGAGCACGGGTTCGCCGAAGCTCGCCATCGGCGCCGGCACGCGCGTGAACGTCGAGTTCGTCTCCGCCAACCCCAACGGGCCCTTGCACGCCGGCCACGGCCGGGGCGCCGCCTACGGCGACTCGGTGGCCCGGCTGCTCGAGCGGTGCGGCTACACCGTGACGCGCGAGTTCTACCTGAACGACCGGGGCGTGCAGATGCAGAACTACGCGGCGTCGTTGCTGGCCCGCAAGCGGGGCGAGCCGCTGCCCGAGAACGGCTACGCCGGCGAGTACGTGGCCGACTGGGCCGCCGAGATGCCCGACGACGTGGCCGACGCCGGCCTCACCGCCGTGCTCGAGTGGGGCTACGAGCGGGCGCTGGCCGACCAGCGCGAGGTGCTCGACGCCTTCCACGTGCGCTTCGACGTCTGGAGCTCGGAGCGGGCGCTGGTGGTGCAGGGGAAGATGGACGCCGCCCTGGCCGATCTGCGCGAGCGGGGCCACGCCTACGACGCCGACGGGGCGGTGTGGCTGCGGTCCACCGACTTCGGCGACGACAAGGACCGGCCGCTGATCAAGTCCGACGGCGAACCCACCTACCTGCTGCCCGACATCGCCTACCACCGCGACAAGTTCGAGCGGGGCTTCGACCTGCTCATCGACGTGTGGGGCGCCGACCACCACGGCTACGTCCCCCGGATGCGGGCGGCCATCGAGGCCCTGGGCCACGACCCCGACGAGCTCGAGGTGCCCATCGTGCAGATCGTGCGGCTCGAACGGCACGGCGAGGAGGTCCGCCTCTCCAAGCGGTCCGGCGACATCATCGAACTGCGCGACCTCATCGACGAGGTCGGCGCCGACGTGGCCCGACTCACCTACCTCCTCCAGTCGGTCGACAGCCAGCAGACCGTCGACCTCGACCTCATCACCAGCCAGTCCAACGAGAACCCGGTGTTCTACGTGCAGTACGCGCACGCCCGGATCCACTCGATCATGGGCAAGGCCGCGGCCGCCGGGGTGCAGCGGCATCCACTCGGCGAGGTCGACCTGTCGGTGCTCACCCACGAGCGCGAGATCGAGCTTCTGCGCACCCTCTCCGAGCTGCCCGACCAGCTCGCCCTGGCCGCCAAGGAGCGGGCGCCGCACAAGATCACCAACTGGGTGCGCGAGCTGGCCGACCGGTTCCACGGCTTCTACCACGACTGCTATGTCATCGGTGACGTGCCGCCCGAGCTGACCCAGGCCCGCCTGTGGCTGGTGGAAGCGGCGCGCACCGGACTGGCCATCGGCCTCGACCTGCTCGGCGTCTCCGCGCCCGAGTCCATGTGATGGCTGCACCACTGCCGCCGTCCCTGCTGCCCGACAACGCCGTGGTCGGCGACGACGGCCACTTGTCGATCGGCGGCTGCGACCTGGTCGAGGTGGCGGCCGAGTTCGGCACGCCGGTCTTCGTCTACGACGAGGAGCACCTGCGCGCCCGCTGCCGCGAGGCGGTCGCCGCCTTCCCCGACGGTGCCGCCTACGCCACCAAGGCCTTCCTGTGCGTGGCCATGGCCCGCCTGGCCCACGAGGAGGGCATGCACCTCGACGTGGCCACGGGTGGCGAGCTGCACGTGGCCCTCACCGCCGGCGTGCCCGCCGACAAGCTGGTGCTGCACGGCAACAACAAGTCGCTGGCCGAGCTGGCCATGGCCCGCAACGCCGGCGTGGGCCGCATCGTGGTCGACAGCTTCGACGAGCTCGAGCGCCTCACCCGCCTCCACCAGGACGACGGCTTCGCCCCCCAGGTGCTGCTCCGCATCACCCCGGGCATCGAGGCCCACACCCACGAGTTCGTGATGACCGGCCAGGAGGACTCGAAGTTCGGCTTCGGCCTGCACTCGGGCGCGGCCGGCCGGGCCATCGAGCTGGCCTCGTCGTCGCCGGCGGTCGACCTGGTCGGCATCCACATGCACATCGGCTCGCAGGTGTTCGTGGCCGACTCGTTCCACGACGCCGTCGAGGCGATGGCGCCCTTCGTCACCGCCCACGGCCTGCCCGAGTTCTCCATCGGCGGCGGCCTCGGCGTGCCCTACGTCGAGGGCGAGACCGCCCCCACCATCTCCGACTGGGGTGCGGCGATCCAGGCCGGTTGCCGCGACGCCGGCATCACCGCGCACATCACCGCCGAGCCCGGACGCTCGATCGTGGCCGGGGCGGCGGTCACCCTCTACACCGTCGGCACGGTGAAGGAGGTGCCCGGCGTGCGCACGTACGTGGCCGTCGACGGCGGCATGTCCGACAACCCCCGTCCGGTGCTCTACGGCTCGGGCTACGAGACGTTCCTTCCCCGTGCCGCCGGCGCCGACCGTCCCCGTCCCGTGCGGGTGGTGGGCAAACACTGCGAGTCGGGCGACCTGCTGGTGCGAGAGGGCTGGGTGCCCGACGACCTCGAGGTCGACGACATCCTGGCCACGCCCGTCACCGGCGCCTACGGCCACTCGATGGGGTCGAACTACAACAAGATCCTGCGCCCGGCCGTCGTGTTCTGCCGCGACGGCGACGCCCGCCTGGTCGTGCGGCGCGAGTCCTTCGAGGACCTCGTCCGCAACGATGTGCTCTAGGCACGGGTCGGGTCACTACGGTTGCCCGCCATGTCAGCAACGACGGTCCGGGTCGGGCTGCTCGGCTGCGGGGTCGTCGGCGGCTCCCTCGTCGGGCTGCTCACCGCCCGAGGCGAGATCATCGAGGAGCGCACGGGCATCCGGTTCGAGATCGGGCCCGTCGCCGTCCGCGACCTGACCAAGCCCCGCGCCGCTGACCTGGACGAGTCGCACTACACCACCGACCCCACGCACGTGGTCGAAGATCCCGACGTCGACGTGGTGGTCGAGCTGATGGGCGGCATCGAGCCGGCCCGCACCCTGGTCGCCAAGGCGCTCACCAGCGGCAAGCCGGTGGTCACGGCCAACAAGGCCCTGCTCGCCTCGGCGGCGTCCGAGCTGTTCGCCATCGCCGACAACGCCGGCGTCGACCTGCTGTTCGAGGCTGCCGTGGCCGGCGGCATCCCGTTCGTCCGGCCGCTGCGCGAGTCGCTGGCCGGCGAGCAGATCTCCCGGGTCATGGGGATCCTCAACGGCACCACCAACTACATCCTCACCAAGATGACCGAGGACGGCGCGCTGTTCGAGGACGTGCTCGCCGAGGCCCAGGCGCTGGGCTACGCCGAGGCCGACCCCACCGCCGACGTCGAGGGGCACGACGCCGCCGCGAAGGCGGCCATCATCGGTTCCATCGCCTACCGCGGCCGCATCGTCATGGACGACGTCTACGCCGAGGGCATCACCCAGATCACCCCGACCGACATCGAGCAGTCCACGAAGCTCGGCTACGTCATCAAGCTGCTGGCCATCATCGACAACTTCGGCGTCGACGGGATCGCCGTGCGGGTCCACCCCACGATGGTCCCCGAGACCCACCCGCTGGCCTCGGTGCGCGACTCGTTCAACGCCATCTTCGTCGAGGGCGCCGCCGTCGGCGACCTGATGTTCTACGGCCGGGGTGCCGGCGGTGGTCCCACCGCCAGCGCCGTGCTCGGCGACCTCATCGACGCGGCCAGCAACCTGTCGAAGGGCACGCACGCCAGCCTGTCGGTCGCCGAGCCGGCGCCGATCGTGCCCATCGACCTGCTGTACTCCGCCTTCTACGTGAACATGGACGTGCACGACCGTCCCGGCGCCCTGGCCACGGTGGCCGGCGTGTTCGGCCAGCGCGGCGTGTCGATCCGGGCGATGGAGCAGATCGGTATGGGTGCCGAGGCGCGCATCCTGTTCATCACCCACACCGCCCGCGAGGCCGACATGCGAGCCACGCTCGACGACCTGCGCGAGCTCGAAGAGGTCGGCACGGTCAACACCGTGCTGCGCGTCCTGGGCGGGTAGACGATGACCGTTCGGTACCTGTCCACCCGGGGCGACGCGCCTCCGCTCGACTTCGCCGACGCCATGCTCACCGGCTTGGCGCCCGACGGTGGCCTCTACGTTCCCGACGGCTTCCCGTCGCTGCCCGAGCTCGACGACGACTGGACCTACCCGCAGGTCGCCGCCGCCGTCATGTGGCCCTTCGTCGAGGGGACGATGGACCGTCCAACCTTCGAGGCCATCGTCGACGAGGCCTACGCCACGTTCGACCACCCCGAGGTGTGCCCGCTCACCCGCCTCGACGACCGCCGCTGGCTGCTCGAGCTGTTCCACGGGCCGACCATCGCCTTCAAGGACGTGGCGCTCCAGCTCGTCGGTCGGCTCTTCGACCACTTCCTGACCGAGCGCGACCGGCGGGCCACCATCCTGGTGGCCACGTCCGGCGACACCGGGTCGGCGGCCATGGCCGCCACCGTGGGACGGGTGGCGCTCGACTGCGTGGTGCTGTTCCCCGATGGCGGTCGGGTGTCCGAGGTCCAGCGCCGGCAGATGACGACGATCGACGCGCCCAACGTGCACGCCGTGGCCGTGCCGGCGACGTTCGACGACTGCCAGGACCTGGTCAAGGCCGCGTTCGCCGACCGGGCCTTCCGCGACGAGGTCCGACTGTCGGCCATGAACTCGATCAACTGGGGCCGGGTCATGGCCCAGGTCGTGTACTACGTGACCGCGGCCCGGGCGCTGCGCCGGGCCGGTCAGCCGGCGCCGGTCTTCTCCGTGCCCACCGGCAACTTCGGCAACGTGTTCGCCGGCTGGGTGGCCCAGCAGATGGGCCTCGACGTGGCCGGTTTCCTGGTGGCGTCCAACACCAACGACATCCTCACGCGCTGGCTCGACTCGGGCTCGCTCACCGCCGAGCCGGTGGTGCCCACCATCAGCCCGAGCATGGACATCCAGGTGTCTTCCAACCTCGAGCGACTCCTGTTCGACCTGCTGGGCCACGACGGTCGGGCCACCGCCGAGCTGCTGTCCGAGTTCCGGGCAACGGGCACGGTCGAGGCACCCCGTCCGAGCGGCTGGTGGGGTGCGCGCCTCGACGACGACGAGACGCGCGCGGTCATCGCCGAGCACCACCGCCGATCCGGCACGCTGCTCGACCCGCACAGCGCAGTCGGTGTGGGCGCGGTCGACCGGGTGGCCGATCTGCCCGACGCACCCGTGGTCTGCCTGGCCACCGCCCACCCGGCCAAGTTCCCCGACGCCGTCGAGGCGGCCACGGGTGTGCGCCCACCGCTTCCTGACCACTACACCGATCTGTTCGAGCGCACCGAGCGGGTCGAGACGGTGGCTGCCGAGCTCGGCGCCGTCGAGGACCTGGTTCGACGCCTGACCGTCCGCTGACCGGCCAGCCCGTGGTCAGCCGGCACCGGGCTGGGTGGCGACGGTGCGGACCTGGAAGCCGTCGGGCGACCGGGTCATGGTGACGTCGGGGCAGAGCTGGTGGGCGATCCAGAGGCCCAGTCCGCCGTCGCCGATGCGCCGGCGGGGCGGGAGGAGCCCGGCGAAGGGATCCTCGGGACCGGTGCCGGCGTCGCGCACGGTGACCACCACCCGGTCTCGATCGGCCCAGACACGGGTGACCACGGGAGGCGCGCCGTGCATGCGGGCATTCGCCACCAGCTCGCTGACCGCAGTGGCGAGGTCGGCGCGGGTGGACGGGGGAAGGTGGCGGCAGAAGGGCTCGACCGCGAGCCGGGCCTCGTGCGGCCACGGGTCGCGCAGCTCGGCCAGGGGCATGGTCGCCTCGAGCGGGTCGGCGGGCGGATCGCCGCGCTCGCGGAGCCAGGTGGTCGGATCCTGGTACCGGGCGTTGCGGACGTGGTCGCCGCCGGTGGCGAGGCGGGCGTGCGTGCAGTGCACGTCGCGGAGCACCTCGGCGGGTGCGACCCGCAGGTCGTAGGTGCACAGTCCCCACACCGGCAGGTCGCGGAACGCGCGGTTGCACGCGGCCTCGTACCGGGCCCACGCATGCCACGGCCTCCCCGGGCCGGGAAGCGGAACCTCGCCGAGGACCCGGATGCGGGTGGCCCCTCCCGCGAGGAGCGACGCGAACAGGTCGAGGTACTGCTTGATGGTGCCGGCCGGTGTCAGGTAGGCGCCGACGTCGGTGTCGAAGATCAGGTCGTCGGGGTGGTCGACCGCGTCGCGCACCAGCTCACTGCGCTCGGGTCCGACGGCGACGACGGTGCCCTCGCCTGCGTCGCGCCCTTCCTCGAGGAAGGGGACGGCCACGTCGAGCAGCTCCTGCTCGGTGCGGTAGAGGAGCGCCTCGTGGACGTAGCCGAGCCGGTCGATGTCGGTGACGTCGCTCATGGCCGGACCTCGGTGGACCGCTCGGCTGCTCGGCGCTCGTCGTGACCGGCGTGCGGCCAGCAGAGGTTGCGCGACCCGCCGAGGCTCCGCAACGAGATGACCGCTCCACACGTAGGCATTCCGCTCCGACCCTATCGTCGGTGCGCCCAGAACAGGATCCTCGGAAAGGCGTAGAAGTACGGCTGCGCACCGCTCGGGTCACCGAGGCGATCGAGCAAGGTGTGGCGGTAGTCGTCGCGGAACGCCGCGAATGCGTCGGCGTCGAGCCGGGCTTCGAAGCGGGTGAGCAGCGTGCCGGACACCCACTCGACGACCTCGTCGGTGCGCCGCATCTCGTGCCCGTAGATGCGCAGCAGGACCTCCTGGTCGCGCAAACCGCACGCGTGGAGCACCTCGGCGTAGGCGGTGGGGGAGCAGGATCCGATGGCCCGATCGAGCGGTTGCAGGCCGAAGCGCCGACCGACCTCGTCGGCGACCGTGTGGCTCGGGTGGTCGAAGTTGGCGGGCACCTGCACGGCGAGCTGGCCGCCCGGGCGGAGGTGCTCGACCAGTTCTGGGAGCAGGCGGGCGTGGTCGGGCAGCCACTGGAGCGAGGCGTTGGCGTAGAGCACGTCGTAGGTGCCGTCGAGCTGGCGGAGGTCGGCGTGGACGAAGCGCACGCCGGGTGCGGTGGGCGCGTCGGCGAGCATGCTCGCCGACGAGTCGATGCCGACCGTCTCGTCCACCCCGGTCCGCTCGTGCAAGAGCAGCGTGTAGCGACCGGTGCCACAGCCGAGGTCCGCGGCCCGCCCGCCTGGCGCCGGCGCCACCCCGTCGAGCAGGTCGAGTGCCGGCCGCTCCCGCTGGGCCCGGTAGCGGTCGTACCGGCCGGCATCCCATGCATCCCGTCCTTGTTCCATACAGGTAGCATACAAGTTTCGACCGTCGGCGAAACTCCGTGAGCCGTCGGCGAGGATCCTCGCCGGAGGTGCACGGACCGCATGCTGGGCGAGGACCCTCGGCGAAGCGCACCCGCGCCGTCGGCGAGGATCCTCGCCGGAGGTGCTCCGGACGCACCGTCGGCGAGGATCCGCTCGTTCCACCGGGTTGGTGGGGCCTCGCCGGCGGGGGTATCGTCACGGCTGCGTCCCGCATCGGTGGATCCCGCCGGCGAGGGTCGTGGGCGCACGGGGAAGGCCACCCGATCAGGAGTGGGCCCCCCGGGCCACGTCGGCCATGTGAGCCGCCGCCTGATCCAGCACCTGACGAAAGCACCTGATCACGATGAGCGTGGATGCCAACGCCCTCGAGCGCGAGACGCTCGAACGCAAGGACCGCGAAGAACTGTCCAAGATCGTCGACGCCCTCGGCGGGAAGGCCACCACGCGCACGCGCAAGGCCGACCTGATCGACCAGATCCTCGAGCTCACCGGCGTGACCAGCGCCGAGCAGGGCGGGGACGACACGTCCTCCGGCGACAAGACGTCCGGCGACAAGGGCGACGACAAGGGCGACGACAAGGGCGAGCAGGCGAAGGCCGACTCGTCGAAGGACTCCGGAAGGACCGCCTCGGGCAAGACCGACTCGGGCAAGACCGACTCGGGCAAGGACCGACGACTCGGGCAAGAGCGACGCCGGCAAGGGTTCGGGCGGCAGGGGTTCGGGCGGCACGGCCGATGCCGGAGATGACGACGACGCCGCCGACAACGGCGCCACCAAGGGCAAGGCCGACGACAAGAACGACAAGAACGACAAGGGCGCCAAGAACGACGACGCCGACGAGCAGACCGGCTCGGCGCGCAACGGCAACGGCAATGGCGACCAGGGCGGCGACGACCAGGACGGGGGCGGCAAGCGCCGCCGTCGTCGGGGCCGCAACCGCGACACCGCCACCCCGCCCGACGAGTACTCCGGCGAACCCATCCCGGTGGCGGGTGTGCTCGACCTGCGCGACGACGGCTACGGATTCCTGCGGGTCGACGGCCCGCTGCCCAGCAAGGACGACTGCTACGTGTCGGTCAAGCAGGTGCGCCAGTTCGGCCTCCGCAAGGGCGACGTGGTCGCCGGCGGCTCCCGTCCGGCGTTCCGCAACGAGAAGAACCCGGCGATGCTGCGCATCGACACGGTGAACGACGTCGAGCTCCAGCCCGGCACCGAACGGCCGCTGTTCGAGGAGCTCACCGCCACGTTCCCCACCGAGCCCATCCAGCTCACCCTCGACGACGAGCCCGACGACCGCACCGCGCGCGCCGTCGACCTGCTGGCCCCCATCGGCAAGGGATCGCGCGTCCTCGTGCTGGCGCCGCCCCGCAGCGGCAAGACGACGCTGTTGCAGACGATCGCCCGCTCGATCGAGGTCAGCGAGCCCGACACCCCCCTCATCGTGGTGCTGCTCGACGAGCGCCCCGAGGAGATCACCGAGATGCGCAACGTGGTCGCCGGCCACACCGTCTACGGCTCGGCGTTCGATGCCTCGCCCGACGAGCACGTCGCCGTGCTCGAGCTGGCCGTCGCCCGTGCCCAGCGCATGGCCGAGGCCGGCGACGACGTGGTCCTGCTGGTCGACGGCCTCACCCGCCTGGCCCGTGCCGCCCATGCCGCCTCCCACGGCGTCGGCCGGTCGCTCGGCGGCCTCGACGTCGCCGCTCTGCAGACCGCCAAGCGCTGCTTCGGCGCCGGCCGCAACCTGGCCGAGGGCGGCTCCATCACGCTGGTGGCCACCGCCAACGTCGACACCGACTCCGAGGTCGACGCCGCGGTGGTCGACGCCGTGATGGGTGCGGCCAACGTCCACATCCGCCTCGACCGCTTCGCCGCCGAGCGGCGGGCCTTCCCCGCCGTCGACGTCGGCGCCACCTCCACCCGCCACGAGGAGCTCCTGGTGGGCTCCGAGGGCTCCGAGCGGCGCGATGTGCTGCGTGGAGCGTTGGCGAAGTCCCCCGATATGCTCGATGAGCTGCTCGAACGGCTCCGGAACACGGACTCGAACGACGAGTTGCTCGACGCCGTCGCCAAGGAGAACTCCTGATGAAGACCGACATCCATCCCGAGTACAAGGTCGTCACCGTGACCTGCGGTTGCGGGAACCAGTTCCAGACCCGGTCCACGGCCGACTCCCTGCACGTCGAGCTGTGCAACGAGTGCCACCCCTTCTACACCGGCAAGCAGAAGCTGGTGGACACCGGTGGTCGCATCGACCGCTTCGAGCGCCGCTACGGCCGCCGCAAGAAGAGCGCCGGCGCCGCCGAGACCGACGAATCGACCGAGCCGTCGAGCGCCGAGCAGTCGACCACCGAGGAGGCGACCTCGGACCAGGCGCCGGCCGACGCGTCCGCTTCGGACGACGCCACCGAAGCCTGAGTGCCTGACGACCTCGCGTCGTCCCCGCCCGACGAACCGTCTCCCGCCGAGGTCGCGGCCGCCCGCGACCGCCGGGCGGCGCGCAACGCCGTCAAGCTGACGGCGCTCGTGCGCGACCGTTGGGGCGACGAGGTCGTGTCGGCCGGCGACGGACCCACCGGCCTCGGGCCGGGCGCCGCCCTTGCGTCGGGGTCCCGGGCCTTCGTGCTCCTCGATCGGGTCGCGGCCGAGCTCGGTCCCCAGCGTCCCCACGGCCTGGGTGCCGCCCTGGCCTGGGCCCGCCGCGCCGGCGCGCACGAGCTGCACGTCGTGGTCGACGAGGGGGCGGGCGACATCGCCCGTCAGGCCGCCGAGTTCCGCACCGTCGTGCACGTGTGGCGCAGCGAAGGCCGCGAGCTCACCCGTGTCGAGCCGGCACCGCTCGACACGGGTGCCGGCCCGCCCGACGCCCCCGACCTGGTCGCGCTCCTCGAGCGAGGCGGCCTCGACGTGGTCGTCGAGGGCGACCGCCTGGCCGGTGAGTTCCGCGGGCTCGAGGTCGCCCGCATCGTCCGGGCGCTCGACGACGGCGAACCGATCCTCGAGGTCGGCGTCGGCAAGTACGACCGGGCGCTGACCGCCATGGTCCACGGCGAACAGGACGGCCGCGACTCGATCGCCCGGGTCGTCGAGCAGCTGCGCACCATCCGCCGTCCCCAGCCGCCGAACCACCCGTTGGCCACGCTGGTGCCCGAGCGCTGGCTGCGCTCCACGCTGCTGGCCGATCCGGGCATGATCGGCTGCGACGAGCTGGTGGCCGCACCCACCGCCGAGCCACGCGACCGTCTCCGCCCCCGCGGCGTCGCCGCTGCCGTGGGCACTCGCGACGGCGAGCCGGTCGTGGTGGTGTGCTCGGTCGGCGTCGACCTCGAGGCCCCGGTCCTGGCCGCTGACACCCGGCTCGAGATCGATCCCGACGCCACGCTGCTGCTGGCACTGCCCGCCCGCGACGTGCTGCCCGCCACCGAGGCGATGGTCGCCGACCTGCGCCGCCCGGCCGAGGTCGCTCCCGTCGAGGGCGACTGGCGCCGGTAGCCTCGATCCGATGCTCGATCGCCTGGAGACACTGGAGCGGGAGCACACCGAGCTCCAGGCCCGGCTCGGTGATCCCGAGCTCATCGCCGACCAGCATCGTTATGCCGATGCCGCCCGGCGCTACCACGAGCTCGAGGAGATCGTCGCCGTGGGCACCCAGCTGCGTGCCGCCATGGGCAACGCCGAGACGGCCCGCGAGCTGTCGCGCGAGTCCGACGGCGACGACAAGGAGCTGTTCCGCAACGAGGCCGAGGAGGCCGAGGCCGACATCGAGCGCCTCCGCGAGAAGCTCAAGCTGCTGCTGCTGCCCAAGGACCCCAACGAGGGACGCAACGTCATCGTCGAGATCCGTGGTGCCGAGGGTGGGGAAGAGGCCAACCTGTTCGCCAAGGACCTGTTCGAGATGTACCAGGGCTTCGCCGGCCGCATGGGCTGGACGCTCGAGGTGCTCAACACCGACCACTCCGACATGGGCGGCTACAACGACATCACCTTCGTGGTGAAGGGCGACGGGGCGTGGACCCGCATGAAGCACGAAGGGGGCCCGCACCGCGTGCAGCGGGTGCCGGTCACCGAGGCCCAGGGCCGGATCCACACCTCGTCGGCCACGGTCACCGTGCTGCCCGAGGTCGACGACGTCGAGATCGACATCGACGAGAAGAACGACCTCGAGATCCAGGTGTACCGATCCTCGGGCCCCGGCGGGCAGTCGGTGAACACCACCGACTCGGCCGTGCGCATCACCCACAAGCCCTCGGGTCTGGTGGTGTCGATGCAGGACGAGAAGAGCCAGCTGCAGAACAAGGCCAAGGCGCTGCGGGTGCTCAAGAGCCGCCTGTTCCAGCTCGAGCAGGATCGCCAGCAGGCCGAGCTGTCCTCCGCCCGGCGCGACCAGGTGGGCGGCGGCGGCCGCAGCGAGAAGATCCGGACCTACAACTTCAAGGAGAACCGGGTCACCGACCACCGCATCGGGCTCACCATCTACAAGCTCGACAAGGTGCTTGCGGGCGAGCTCGACGAGGTCTCCGACGCCCTGGTGCACGACGAGCAGACGGCGAGGCTCGCCGAAGCCACCGCCTGAGCGGACCGCATCCGACCATGACGTCCGACACGACCTCGCACGCGGGAACCACCGCCTGGTCCGAGCTGCACGACCAGACCGTCGTGCGCCTGCGCGCCGCCGGCGTCGACAACGCCGTCAACGAGGCGCGCTGGATCGTCGAGCGGGCCGCCGGCGACCCCTACCGGGTGGTCGCCGACCGCCCGGTGACCGTCCGCTCGCACCACCACTGGCGGCTCATGGTCGAACGGCGCGAGGCAGGGGAGCCGCTCCAGTACGTGCTCGAGCGGTGGCCCTTCCGCGAGCTCGAGCTCTTCGTCGACCGGCGCGTGCTGATCCCACGGCCCGAGACCGAGGTGGTGGTCGGTGCCGCGCTCGACGAGCACCGGCGTGTCGGGGGTCCCGTCGTCGACCTCGGGACCGGTTCGGGCGCCATCGCCCTGTCGATCACCGTCGAGCGACCGGGCACCGAGGTGTGGGCCGTCGAGCGCTCGGCCGACGCCCTGGCCGTGGCCCGGGCGAACGCCACCGGTCTCGGCCGGCGGGCCAGCACCGTCCGCCTGCTCGAAGGGTCGTGGTACGAGCCGCTACCCGCCGAGCTGCGCGGCGCGGTGGGGGTGATCGTCTCGAACCCGCCGTACGTGGCCGACACCGACGAGCTGCCGGCCGTCGTCGCCGACTGGGAACCGGTCGGCGCGCTGCGCGCCGGTGCCGAGGGCCTCGACGACATCCGTGTCATCGTCGCCGGCGCGCTCGACTGGCTGGCTCCGGGCGGGGCGCTGGTGGTCGAGCACGGCGACTCCCAGGGTGACGCCGTGCGCCGGCTGGCTGCCGACGCCGGCTTCTCCGAGGCCCGCACCGGCACCGATCTGGCCGGCCGCGACCGGTACCTGGTGGCCCGCCGATGACCGCCCCAACGGTGGTGCCGCTCGACGCTGCGCTCGAGCAGGCCGTGCAGGTCCTCGACGCCGGCGGGCTGGTGGTGCTGCCGACCGACACCGTCTACGGCCTCGCCGCCCGGGCCGCCGACACCGACGCCACGCCGCTCATCTTCGAGCGAAAGGGGCGGGGCGCCGACGTGCCCCTCGCGGTGCTGTGCGCGGATGCCGACCAGGCGTTCGCCCTGGTCAGCGAGGTTCCTCCGGCGGCTCGCCGGCTGGCCGATGCCCACTGGCCCGGCCCGCTCACCATGGTGCTGCCCCGCCGGCCTGACCTCGGCTGGGCACTCGGCCGGCCCGAGCACACCATCGGCGTGCGCTGCCCCGACCACGACTTCGTACGAGCCCTCGCCGCCCGCGTCGGGCCGCTGGCCACCACCAGCGCCAACCGGCACGGCAGCCCCACCCCGCTCGAGGCGTCCGACGCCGCCACCTCGCTGCTGGGCGACGTCGAGCTGGTCGTCGACGGCGGCCGCCTGGTCGGCACGCCCTCCACCGTGGTCGACGTCACCGGTCCCGAGCTGGTGGTGCTGCGCCAGGGTCCTCTCCAACTGGACGCATGAGCGGTCGGCGGGCGCGTAGCATCTCGCCACCGCATCCATCGCAGCATCAGGGGGAAGTCGCCACCATGGCCGACGTCGATCTGTCCAGGTTCTCGGTCTTCGAGGGCTTCGACCAGGAGGCTCTCGACAAGATCGAGGCCATGGGGGAGCCCGTGCAGGCCGATGCCGGGGCCACGATCATCGAACAGGGCACGGTCGGCCAGGAGGCCTTCGTCCTCGTCGAGGGCGAAGCCCAGATCCTCGTCAACGGCCACCTGGTGGCCACCGTGGGTCCCGGCTCCATCCTGGGGGAGATGGCCCTGCTCGATCTGCGGCCCCGCTCGGCCACCGTCAAGGCCGTCACCGACGTGGAGCTGATGGCCTACGACGCCAAGCACTTCCGTCGGATCGTGGCCGAGCTCCCCGACGACCTGCGCGCTCAGCTCATCGAGCGCGACGAGCGCTTCCGGCACCAGAACGAGGAGATCGCCGAGGCGGACCGTCCCGCCCCGATCCGGTTCACGAAACCGTGACCTGACCGTCGGCCGCCCGGCTCACCCGGCGGTCGATCATCTCCCCTTCGGTGTCGGTGGCGACCATCAGCGCCAGCGTGTCGGCGTCCTCGGTGACCCCCCACGCCCGTCGCCCGTCGTCGAGGCGCAGCGCGAACAGTCCCCGCTCGGGCTCCCCCGACTTGTCGTGCATGACGGTGTAGGTCTCGACCGTGGCCGGACCGTCGTGGTCGGTGCTGACCTCCCGCGAGGGGAGGGCATCGATCTCGTCCTGGGGGTGGACGTGGGCGAAGCCGTCCGCCGGCGGCTCGGTGGAGTACAGACCGAAGGCGTGCTTGGTGAGGTAACCGCCGTTGGCCCAGACCAGGCCGGTGGTGCCGGGGTCGTCGCGGAGCGTGTCGACCATGGTGGCGATCGAGTGCATCACGTAGTTGTTCCAGGGGCCGCCGGCGAAGCTCAGCCCGCCGGTGACGGTGAGCTGGCGGTCGAGGTCGAGGCCCAGCTCGGCGGCACCGACCTGCACGGCCACCGGGAAGCATGAGTACAGGTCGACGTGGTCGACGTCGTCGATGGTCTTGCCGGCGGCCCCGAGCGCGGCGCGCCCGGCGATGCCCACCGCCGGCGCCGTGTACAGGGTGTCGCGGTGCGACACGTACGGGTGCTCGTGGGCGTCGGCGCCGGCCAGCGGGAACACCCAGCGGTCGCGGGGCACGCCCAGGCGCTCGGCGACCTCGACCGAGCACAGGAGGACGGCCGCCGACTGCTCGACGGCGTTGTTGGAGTTCATCACCTTCGTGTACGGCAGGCCGACCATGCGGTTGGTCTCGCTCGGTGTGGCGATCTCCTCGGGGGTCATCGCCTCCTGGATCCAGGCGTGCGGGTTCTTGGCCGCCACCTCGGAGAAGCGCGACCACAGCCCGGCGATGACCGGCACGTGCTCGGCCGCAGTGCGCCCCAGGTGGTGGCGGCGGGCCTGCTCGAACATGGGATACACCTGGATGGGCAGGAAGATGCCCAGCGACGTCTCGGCGTCGTGGTTCATCTCGACGGCCTTGCCGATCTCGCGCGCCGGCGGTGTGCCCTCGGGCTCGACGGTCCACGGCGGCTTCTCGTCCATGGCCCGGTACTTCATGCGGGTGCGCCACGACTCGGCGCCGGCCAGCAGCACGCACGACACGTCGCCGGCCAGGATGTCGAGCGCCGTCTGGTTCAGCAGCATCTGCGGCGAGTTGCCGCCCATGGCCGACACGCCACTGTCGACGGCGTGGCCGACCCCCAGCCGGTCGGCCACCAGCGAGCCCGGGTCGAGGTAGCGCCACGACAGCAGCGACACGGTGCGCACCGAGTCGATGGCGGTGGCGTCCGCACCACCTGCGTCGTCGAGCGCCAGCCGAGCGGCCTCGACCATGAGGTCGACGGGCTCGAGCTCGGGTTCGCCCCGGTCGACGCGCTGGCTGCGCTGGCCGACACCGACGATGACAGGGGTTCGGGGATCGAGTGCCATGGGTTCCTCCGCACGGATACGTGACCGGCGCCGGTGGATCGACCGGCCTTCTTGACCGGCCTTCTTGACCGGCCGGTCAAGTGGTGGCGTCAGGCTAGGACCCCGCCGGGGCGTCACTACAATCCCGCCGCATGCGCATCGCCATCGGGGCCGACCACGCCGGGTACCCGCTCAAGCAGCACCTGCTGGGAACCCTCGAGACGCTCGGCCACGAGGTGATCGACTTCGGCACCGACTCCACCGAGTCGGTCGACTACCCGCCGATCATGGCCGCCGTCGGTCGGGCGGTGGTCCACGGCCACGAGGGCCGGCCGGTCGACCGGGGCGTCGTGCTCGGTGGCTCGGGCCAGGGCGAGCAGATCGCCGCCAACAAGGTGCGGGGCGTGCGGGCGGCGCTGTGCAACGACCTCTACACCACCCGGATGAGCCGCCAGCACAACGACGCCAACGTGCTCTCCATCGGCGCCCGGATCGTCGCCGAGGGTCTGGCCGACGAAATCGTCGAGCTCTGGCTCGACACGCCCTTCGAGGGGGGCCGCCACCAACGTCGGGTCGACGCCATCGCCGCCATCGAAGAAGAGGAGTCGGCGGTCTAGCACGTGGCAGAGTTGGGTCATGGCTTGGCCCCAGATCGACGACGCGGAGCTGTTCGGGCTCATCGACCGTGAGGTCGAGCGCCAGAACACCACCGTCCAGCTCATCGCCTCCGAGAACTTCACGTCGCCGGCGGTGCTGCGGGCCACCGGTTCGGTGCTCACCAACAAGTACTCCGAGGGCTACCCGGGCAAGCGCTACTACGGGGGCAACGAGGTCATCGACGACGTCGAGTCGCTGGCCATCGAGCGGGTGAAGTCGCTGTTCGGCGCCGACCACGCCAACGTGCAGCCCCACGCCGGCGCCAACGCCAACATGGGCGTGTACCTGGCGCTGCTCGAGCCGGGCGACACCGTGCTCGGCCTGCGCCTCGACCAGGGCGGCCACCTCACCCACGGCTCGCCGGTGAACGCCTCGGGCAAGCTGTACAACTTCGTGTCGTACGGGGTCACGCCCTCCGACGAGCGCATCGACTTCGACCAGGTGCGCGACGTCGCCCTCGAGCACCGGCCCAAGATCATCGTGGCCGGCGCCACCGCCTACCCCCGCATCATCGACCCCCAGCCCTTCCGCGACATCGCGGACGAGGTGGGGGCGTACTTCATGTTCGACGCCGCCCACATCGCCGGCCTCATCGCCGGCGGCGTGCACCCCTCGCCGGTGCCGATGGCCGACATCGTCACCTTCACCACGCACAAGACGCTGCGCGGCCCCCGTGGCGGCGCCATCCTGTGCACCGACGAGCTGGCCCAGACCATCGACAAGGCCATCTTCCCCGGCCTGCAGGGTGGCCCGCTCGACCACGTCATCGCCGCCAAGGCGGTGGCCTTCGCCGAGGCCGCCACGCCCGACTTCGCGCAGTACGCCGCCCAGATCGTCCGCAACGCCGCCGCACTGGCCGAGGGCCTGGCCACCCGGGGCATGCGGCTGGTGTCCGGCGGCACCGACAACCACCTGCTGCTGGTCGACCTGCGCTCCTACGACGAGGAGCTGTCGGGCAAGAAGGCCCGCCTCGCCCTCGACCGGGCCGGCATCTCGCTCAACGAGAACACGGTGCCCGACGACCCCCGGCCTCCCTACATCACCTCGGGCCTGCGCATCGGCACGCCGGCGGTCACCACGCAGGGCATGACCGAGGCCGAGATGGACGTCATCGCCGAGCTCATCGTGCGCACCCTCGACCACCGCGACGACGACGCCGAGCTGGCGGCCGTCCGCGACGAGGTGCGCACCCTGTGCGGCAAGTTCGAGCCGTACCCCACCTCCTGAGCACAGGACCCGGCTCCGGCCGGACGCCATGGAAGCCATCGCCGTCTTCGCCGCCGCTGCCCTGACCACACTGGTCAGCACCCCGCTCGCCGGGCGGCTGGCGGTGCGGATCGGCGCCATCGCCATCCCCGACGACCGGCGGGTCCACGAGCGGCCCACGCCCACGCTCGGCGGCCTCGGGATCCTGGCCGGCTTCCTGGCCGGCATGTTCGTGGGCTGGCGCTTCGGCGGCTACGAAGCCATCTTCACCGCCCCCACCGTGCCGCTCGGCGTCGTCATCGCCGGCCTGATCGTCTACGCCGTCGGCGCCATCGACGACGTGCGCGAGATCTCGGCGCCGGCCAAGACGGCCGGCACCGTGCTGGCCGGTTCGGTCCTCAACGTCGCCGGCGTGTCGATCCTGCTGTTCCGGCTGCCGTCGGTCGGCATCATGTCGCTGTCGCCCGACTGGGCGGCGCTGATCACGGTGCTGTTCGTGGTCGGCATGTGCCAGGCCATCAACCTCATCGACGGCCTCGACGGGTTGGCGGCGGGCATCGTCGGCATCGCCGCGTTCGCCATCTACCTGTTCGCCGACCGCCTGGGTGACCCCACCGCCATCGCCCACCTGCCCAGCGACAACGTGGCGCCGCTGGTGGCGCTGGCCACCGCCGGTGCCTGCGCCGGCTTCCTGCCCCACAACATCCACCCGGCGTCGATCTTCATGGGCGACGGGGGAGCGCTGCTGCTGGGGCTGCTGATGGCGGCGGCCTCCATCGCCGTGGGTGGCAACTCCACCGCCGATTCGGCCAGCCAGACGTTCTTCTTCTTCGCCCCGCTGTTCATCCCCATCGTCATCCTCGGGGTGCCGATCTTCGACACGGCGTTCGCCATCGTGCGGCGGGCCCGCCGCGGCCTCGGCGTCACCGAGGCCGACAAGGGCCATCTCCACCACCGTCTCATGGACCTGGGGCACGGTCAGCGGCGCAGCGTGTTCATCCTGTGGACCTGGACGGCGCTGCTGTCGGGCCTGGTGCTGTACCCGGTGTACACCGACTCCGACGACGGCGTGCTGCCCATCGGCATCGGCGCCCTCGCCCTGTTGCTCTACACCGTCCTGCACCCCCGGGCGCGCACCGAGCGCCGGGCCCGCAAAGAGGACCGGGCGCCGTCCTGATTGCTACGTTGCGCCGAATCACCGGGGCGAGGATTTGCTGACTCGCGACCTGGTTTCGTAGATTGCGAAACGATTCACAAGCACGATCGAAATCCGATCTGAGAACGCACGGGGCGCACGTGTTCGACCTGACGGACAAGCGAGCGATGAACAGGGGCTTTGGCGACGGCATGTCGCGCGCGTTCGAGCTCATCGCCACCCCCGCCGTGTTCGGTGCCATCGGCTACCTCATCGATCGCGTGGCCGGCACCGCCCCCGTCTTCACCGTGGTGCTCGCTTCCCTCGCCATCGTGGGCATGTTCCTGCGGGTCTGGTACGGCTACGACACCGAGATGCGCCAGCACGAGACGTCGGCCCGCTGGGCCGCCGGCGCCGACCGCACACGGTCCGTCGACACCGACGTCGACCTGTGGTCCACGCGTGGGGCGCGTCGCCTGGAGGCCGACCGGTGAACCTCCTGCTCGCCGGCCCGCCCGCCGCCACCGACGGCGCCGCTCCCGAGTCCCAGCTCGCGGGCGACCTCGCCCGCCGGGCGCTCCCCGCCGCCCCCATCGCCATCGGCGTGGCCGCCCTGTTCGCCGGAGTCGACGGCGCCCTGTCGGCCGCCGTGGCCGTCGCCCTCGTCGTCGTCAACTTCGTGGTCGCCGCCGCCAGCCTGGCCTGGGCCGCCCGCATCAACCTCGGGTTGGTGATGGGTGTGGCCCTGTTCGGCTACCTGCTGCGCATCAGCGCCCTGTTCGGCGCCGTGCTGCTGCTCCGTGACCTCGACTGGGTCCACGTGCCCAGCCTCGGAATCACGCTCGTCGTCATGCACCTCGGCCTCCTGTTCTGGGAGACCCGCTACGTGTCGGCCAGCCTTGCCCATCCCGCCCTGAAGCCCAAGGAGCCCAACCGGTGATCCCAGTCCTGGCGCTCGAGTTCCCGCCGCTCACCCACATCGTGCAGTGGCCGGACTTCCTGTTCGACGACACCGCCTTCGCCATCAACAAGGTGGTGCTCGTCTACTTCTTCGCCATCGCGCTGACGTTCCTGCTGTTCATCCTGGGCAACAAGCGTCAGCTGGTTCCCACGGGCATGCAGAACATCGCCGAGACCTCGGTCGACTTCGTCGAGGACGGCATCGTGATGCAGACGATCGGCCCCGACGGCCTCAAGTACACGCCGTTCATCATGTCGATCTTCTTCTTCGTGTTCTTCACGAACATCTTCGAGGTCATCCCGATCATCCAGATGCCGGCCGCCGCCCGCATCGCCATGCCGATGTTCCTCGCCGTCACGGTGTGGTTCGTGTTCGTGATCGTCGGCATGATCAAGCAGGGCCCCATCGGCTACTTCAAGAACAGCCTGTTCCCCCCGGGCGTGCCGCCGGCGCTGTACATCCTCGTGGCCCCCATCGAGTTCGTCTCGACCTTCCTCGTGCGGCCCTTCAGCCTCATGGTCCGTCTCTTCGCCAACCTGTTGGCCGGCCACATCCTGCTCGTCACCTTCGGCGTGCTGTCCTCGGCCATGGTCGTCACCAAGTGGTACGTCGTGCTGCTGCCCGCCCCGGTGTTCGCGGTGATCTTCTTCACCGCATTCGAGGTGCTGGTGAGCTTCCTGCAGGCCTACGTGTTCGCACTGCTCACCGGCGTGTACATCGGCTCGTCGCTCCATCCGGCGCACTAGCCGCATCCGTCCGTCAACCCTTCCCCGAACAGAGAAAAGGAAACCCACAATGCTGAGCATCCTCGCCCAGGCCGCTCCGGCCGCCGGTCTCACCGACTCCGGCCTCGCCGCCCTCACCTACGGTCTCGGCGCCATCGGCCCGGGCATCGGCATCGGCTACCTGGTCGGCCAGTCCGTCCAGGCCATGGCCCGTCAGCCCGAGGCCGCCGGCATGGTGCGCACCACCATGTTCCTCGGCATCGCCTTCGTCGAGGCCCTGGCCCTCATCGGCTTCGTCGTCTTCTTCCTCGCCGGCTGATCCTCCGGGATCACCCGTCACCACCCACGAACCCGAGGAGATGACCATGCGAAGCAAGCGCTTCCTGATGGCGCTGGGCCTCGTCCTTGTCGCCCTGTTCGCCTTCGCTCCCGCCGCATCGGCGCAGGAGGAGGGCACCGACCACGGCGACATCGAGCAGCTCATCGAGCAGAACAACGAGTACCTCGAGAGCGTGGACACGCCCCACGCCGACGTCGAGTGCGTCGAGATCATCCTGGACGGCGGCAGCGTCGACGACTGCCGCGACGCGCCCAACCCGCTGCTGCCCGAGACCAACGAGATCATCTGGGCCAGCATCGGCTTCGTCGTCGTGCTGCTGTTCCTCTGGCGCTTCGGCTTCCCCGCCGCCAAGAAGGCCATGGAGGAGCGCACCGCCAAGATCCAGGGCGACATCGACGCCGCCGAGCAGGCCAAGGCCGACGCCGAGGCCGTGAAGGCCGAGTACGAGGCCAAGGTCGCCGACGCCAAGGCCGAGTCGGCCCGCATCATCGAAGAGGCTCGCCAGGCCGCCGACCAGCTCAAGTCCGACCAGCAGGCCCGTCTCAACGACGAGCTCGCCCAGGCCCGGGCCAACGCCCAGGCCGACATCGACGCGGCCAAGAGCCGGGCGATGGACGAGCTGCGCACCGAGGTCTCCGAGATCGCCATCGGCGCCGCCGAGCAGGTCGTCGGGGCCAACCTCGACCGCAACGCCCAGATCCAGCTGATCGAGGACTACATCAACCGGGTCCGCACCGCCGGGCAGGGATGACACGATGACCACCACCGACCGAGAGAACGGCTACGCCGCAGCCATCGCCGCGGTGGCCACCGCCGAAGGCGTCTTCGGCACCGTGCAGGACGAGGTGTTCCAGATCGCCCGCGCCCTGGGCGGTTCCGAGGAGCTGCAGTCGACGCTCGGCGACGTTTCCGTGCCGGTGGAGCGACGCCTCCAGATCATCGAGGACCTGCTCTCGGGCAGGGTCTCGCGGACCACCCTCGCCACCATGTCGATGGTGGTGGCCTCGGGCCGCATCGGCCTGCTGCCCGCCATCGCCGACGCCCTCGTCGCGCTCGGTGCCGCCGAGGGTGGCAAGGAGGTGGCCATCGTGCGGTCCGCCATCGATCTCAGCGACGACCAGCAGGCACGCCTGGCCGACGCCCTGCAACAGGCCGTCGGCAAGCCGGTCGAGGTCCGGGTCGTGATCGACCCGAACGTCATCGGCGGCCTCGTCGCCCAGGTGGGCGACACCGTCATCGACGGCTCCGTCCGCCGTCGCCTCGACCAGCTCAAGCAAGCCATCTAGTTCGACCGAAGCCACGCCCGGAGCGGAACCATGACTGACCTGAACCTCAACGCCGGCGACATCGCCGCCGCCATCAAGAAGAACCTCCAGGGCTTCGACCCGTCGGTCAGCGTGGCCACGGTCGGCCACGTCGCCGAGGTCGGCGACGGCATCGCCCGAGTCACCGGCCTGCCCGGCGCGGCCGTGAACGAGCTCCTCGAGTTCGAGGACGGCACCAAGGGCCTGGCGCTGAACCTCGACGAGGAGTCCATCGGCGCCGTGGTGCTCGGCGAGGTCGACCACATCACCGAGGGCCAGGCCGTGCGGGCCACCGGCGAGATCCTGTCGGTGCCCTGCGGCGACGGCATGCTCGGCCGCGTCGTCGACGCCCTGGGCAACCCCATCGACGGCAAGGGCCCGCTCACCAACGTCGGCACCCGCCGCATGGAGATCCAGGCGCCGGGCATCATGGGCCGCCAGCCCGTGCACGAGCCGCTGCAGACCGGCATCAAGGCCATCGACGCCATGACGCCCATCGGCCGTGGCCAGCGCGAGCTGATCATCGGCGACCGCAAGACCGGCAAGACCACCGTGGCCGTCGACACCATCCTGAACCAGAAGGGTCTCGGGGTGAAGTGCATCTACGTGGCCATCGGCCAGAAGGAGTCCACGGTCGCCCAGACCGTGGCCACCCTCGAGCAGCACGGTGCCATGGACTACACGGTCGTGGTGGTGGCCGGCGGGTCCGACCCGGCGCCGTTCAAGTACCTGGCGCCCTACGCCGGCTGCGCCATGGGCCAGCAGTGGATGGAGACCGGCGACCACGCCCTGGTGGTCTACGACGACCTGTCCAAGCAGGCCGAGGCCTACCGCCAGATCTCGCTGCTGCTGCGCCGTCCGCCGGGGCGCGAGGCCTACCCCGGCGACGTCTTCTACCTGCACAGCCGCCTGCTCGAGCGGGCCGCCAAGCTCTCCGACGAGAACGGCGCCGGCTCCCTCACCGCGCTGCCCATCATCGAGACCAAGGCCGGCGACATCTCCGCCTACATCCCCACCAACGTGATCTCGATCACCGACGGTCAGGTCTTCCTCCAGGAGGACCTGTTCAAGTCGGGTGTGCGTCCCGCCTTCGACACCGGCCAGTCGGTGTCCCGCGTGGGCGGCGCCGCGCAGATCAAGGCCATGAAGAAGGCCGTGGGCACGCTCAAGGGCGACCTGTCCCAGTTCCGCGAGCTCGAGTCCTTCGCCCAGTTCGGCTCCGAGCTCGACGCCGTGTCGCAGGCCACGCTCGACCGCGGGTACCGCCTGGTCGAGCTGCTCAAGCAGAACCTGAACTCGCCGCTGGCCGTCGAGGAGCAGGTGGTGGTCCTGTACGCCGGCACCAACGGCTTCGTCGACGGCATCGCCGTCGAGGACGTCCACCGCTTCGAGGCCGACCTGCTGGTGTGGTTCGAGACCCGGCACAAGGACATCCTCGAGGGCATCCGCACCACGGGCCAGATCCCCGACGAAGACGCCCTGCAGGAGGCCATCCGGTCCTTCACCGACCAGTTCGAGGGCACCGTCCAGGCCGAGGAGTCGTGAAGATGTCGAAGCGAGCAGAGCGCCAGCGGCGCTTCGACGCTCTCCGAGGACAGGTGGCCCCCCAGGGCATCCTCGACGGAGTCGAGGCGCCGACGAGGGAGCAGGAGTAATGGCAGGTGGCAAGGAGCGCACGCTGCGCCGGCGCATCAAGTCGGTGCAGACCACCAAGAAGATCACGAAGGCGATGGAGCTCATCGCCGCCAGCCGGATCGTCAAGTCGCAGCAGCGCGTGCTCGCCGCCCGTCCCTACGCCGACCAGATCACCGAGGTGATCCGGAACCTGGCGGCGGCCGGCGCCGGCGGCGACGCCCCGCTGCTCGCCCAGCGCGAGACCATCGACCGGGTGGCCACCATCGTCATCGGCGGCGACCGCGGCCTGTGCGGCGGCTACAACGCCAACGCCATCCGCATGGCCGAGCGCAACATGGCCGCCCAGCGGGCCGAGGGCAAGCAGACGCACCTCGTCACCGTGGGTCGCAAGATCGAGAGCTACTTCAAGTTCCGCAAGTTCGACATCGACGACTCCTTCACCGGGTTCCTCGACGAGCCCCACTACGAGCACGCCCGCCAGATCGCCGAGGCCGTCGTACCCCGCTTCGAGGACGGCACCTACGACCGCGTCGACATCGTCTACACGCAGTTCCTGTCGGCCGGCACCCAGCAGGTGGTCACCCGCCAGTTCCTGCCCCTCGACACCAGCGCCATCCTCGAGACCGCCGGCGACGGCTCCGCCGCCGACGGCCCCGCCGCGGACTACGAGTTCGAGCCCAACCCCGAGGACATCCTCGAGCGGCTCCTGCCCCGCTACGCCGAGGCCCGGCTGTTCTCGGCCCTGCTCGAGGGCGCAGCGTCGTTCTTCGCCGCCCAGCAGCGGGCCATGAAGTCGGCCACCGACAACGCCGAAGAGCTCATCACCAAGCTGTCGCGCCAGATGAACCGGGCCCGCCAGGACGCCATCACCACCGAGATCATGGAGATCGTGGGCGGCGCCGAGGCCCTCCGCCAGGGCAAGTCCGACGAGATGGACCTGCTGCCCGACCACGCCCTGCTCAACCCCGACCTCCTGGTCGACGTCGTCGACTACAACCGCTAGGAGCACCCGTGACCGTCACCGAGAACACGCCTGCCGAGACCAGCCAGCTCAAGTCCGGCCGGGTCGTGGCCATCGCCGGCCCCGTCGTCGACGTCGAGTTCCCCACCGGCTCCATCCCCGACATCAACACCGCCCTGACGATGACGATCGACGTCGGCGGCGAAAAGATCGAGGTGGTCGCCGAGACGGCCCAGCAGATCGGCTCCAGCCGCGTGCGGGCCATCTGCATGAAGCCCACCGACGGCCTCACCCGCGGCACCGAGGTGCGCAACCTCGGTCACCCGCTGCAGATGCCGGTGGGCGACGGCGTGCTCGGCCACGTGCTCAACGTGCTGGGCGAGCCGCTCGACGTTCCCGAGCTCGACCAGTCCAAGCTCGACGGGTACCGGCCCATCCACCGGCCCGCCCCCGAGTTCGCCGACCTCGCCCCCAAGAAGGAGGTCTTCGAGACCGGCATCAAGGTCATCGACCTGCTCACCCCGTACCTGCAGGGCGGCAAGATCGGCCTGTTCGGCGGCGCCGGCGTGGGCAAGACGGTGCTCATCACCGAGATGATCAACCGCGTGGCCTCCCAGTTCGGTGGCGTGTCGGCCTTCGCCGGCGTGGGCGAGCGGACCCGTGAGGGCACCGACCTGTTCATCGAGATGGGCGAGACCAAGATCGACGAGAACACGTCGGTGCTCGACAAGGCCGCCCTGGTGTTCGGCCAGATGGACGAGCCCCCGGGCGTGCGCCTGCGCGTCGCGCTGTCGGCCCTGACCATCGCCGAGTACTTCCGTGACGAGCGCAACCAGGACGTGCTGCTCTTCATCGACAACATCTTCCGGTTCGTGCAGGCCGGCCAGGAGGTCTCCACCCTCCTCGGCCGCATGCCATCGGCGGTGGGTTACCAGCCCACGCTGGCCGACGAGATGGGCACCCTCCAGGAGCGCATCACCTCGACCAAGGGCCGCTCGATCACCTCGCTGCAGGCCGTCTACGTGCCTGCCGACGACTACACCGATCCGGCGCCGTTCACCACGTTCACGCACCTCGACGCCACCACCGAGCTGTCCCGCGACATCGCCGCCCTCGGCATCTACCCGGCCGTCGACCCGCTGGCCTCGACCTCGACGATCCTGTCGCCCGAGGTCGTCGGCGACCGGCACTACGCCGTGGCCACGCGCGTGCAGGAGATCCTCCAGCGCTACAAGGAGCTGCAGGACATCATCGCCATCCTCGGTCTCGACGAGCTCTCCGAGGAGGACAAGATCCTGGTGGCCCGGGCCCGCAAGATCCAGCGGTTCCTGTCCCAGCCCATGTTCGTCGCCGAGGTGTTCACCGGCCTGCCCGGTGTGTTCACCCCGGTCGAGGAGACGGTCGAGTCCTTCGAGCAGCTCATCAACGGCGACCTCGACGACCTGCCCGAGCAGGCCTTCCTCAACGTCGGTGGTGCGGACGAGGCTCGGCGCAAGGCCGAGCAGCTCCGCAAGTCCGCCGGCGGGGAGTAGCCGATCATGCCCATGCAGGTCGAGCTGGTCTCGCCCGAGCGGATCCTGTGGTCGGGCGAGGCCGAGATGGTCATCGCCCGGACCCTGGGCGGTGGCGACATCGCATTCCTCCCCGGACACGCCCCCTTCGTGGGCGCGCTGGGCACGGGCGTGGTCACCATCCGCCCCAGCTCGGGCGGCCAGGACGAGAAGGTCGCCTGCCACGGCGGCTTCGTCGAGGTCTCCAACAACACCGTGTCGATCCTGTCCGACGTCGCCGAACTGGCCAGCCAGATCGACGTCGAGCGGGCCCGTCGCGCCATGGAAGAGGCCGAGGCGCATCTGCGCTCCGAGCACGACGCCGAGATCGAAGCCGGCCTCCGCCGAGCCCACATCCGTCTCGAGGTCGCTGGGCACCCCGTGGTGTGACGCACTGACCGCCACCCCAGCGGGCACGATGTCGCCATGCGACGCGTGATCCTGATGGGTGCCGGCGGCCGTGACTTCCACGACTTCGCCACGGTCTTCCGCGACGACCCCGACACCGAGGTCGTGGCGTTCACCGCCGCGCAGATCCCCGGCATCGACGACCGCACCTTCCCGGCGTCGCTGGCCGGGCCCCGCTACCCCGACGGCATCCCCATCCGTCCCGAGGACGAGCTCGAGGAGCTGGTCGCCGCCTTCGACGTCGATGACGTGGTGCTGTCGTACTCGGACCTCTCGCACCTCGACGTGATGCACCAGGCATCCCGGGTGCTGGCCACCGGCGCAGGGTTCCGCCTGCTCGGGCCCCACCACACCATGCTGGCCTCCACCAAGCCGGTGATCGCGGTGTGCGCCGTGCGCACGGGCTGCGGCAAGTCCCAGACGTCACGTCGCATCGGCCGACTGCTGCTCGACGCCGGCCGCACGGTGGCGCTGATCCGCCACCCGATGCCCTACGGCGACCTCGAGGCCATGCGCGTGCAGCGCTTCGCCACGCTCGACGACATCGACGCCGCCGATCCCACGGTCGAGGAGCGCGAGGAGTACGAGGCGCCGGTCGCCGAGGGGATGGTCGTGTACGCCGGCGTCGACTACGAGGCCATCCTCCGCCAGGCCGAACGCGAAGCCGACGTGATCCTGTGGGACGGCGGCAACAACGACTACCCGTTCGTGGCGCCCGACCTGATGATCACGGTCGTCGATCCGCTGCGGCCCGGCCACGAGGTCGCCTACCACCCGGGCGAGACCGTGCTCCGGATGGCCGACGTCGTCGTGGTCAACAAGGTCGACTCGGCCGACCCCGACGACATCGACACGGTGCTCGACAACGTGTCGCGGCTGCGGCCGGGCATCCCGATGATCCGCGCCGAGTCGCCGGTGACGCTCGACGACGGACCCTCGCTGGCCGGCGCCCGCGTCCTGGTGGTCGAGGACGGTCCGACCATCACCCACGGCGGCATGCCCTTCGGCGCCGGCACGGTCGCCGCCCGCGCCGCCGGCGCCGAGATCGTCGACCCCCGACCCGATGCCGTCGGTGCCATCGCCGACACGTACCGGCGCTACCCCGACATCGGCGCCGTGCTGCCGGCCATGGGCTACGGCCACCAGCAACTGGCCGACCTCGAAGCCACCATCAACGCCGTCGACTGCGATGCCGTCGTGGCCGGTACGCCCATCGACCTCGGACGGCTCATCGACGTCCGCCAACCGGTGCGGCGAGCCCGCTACGAGCTGCGCGAGCTGACCACCCCGAAACTGGCAGCCGATCGTGATCACGGCCCGGCCTCCACGCTGACCGCGGTCGTCGCCACCTTCCTGGACGAGCACCGCTGATGGCCCGGCGCCGGTTCGCCGTGGCGCTGGTGATCCCACCACCAGCGTCGGTGGAGATCGACGGCCTGCGGCGTGCCCTGGGCGACCGGCAGCTCGGCCGGATCGACCCGCACGTCACCATCGTTCCGCCGATCAACCTGCACGACGACGAGCTGACCGACGCCCTGGCCGTCGTCGACGCCGCCGCATCGGGCCGGCGACCGCTGGAGCTGACGTTGGGACCCGTGCAGACCTTCGGCCGCCGCTCGCCGGTCCGGTTCCTGGCCGTGGCGCCGTACGAGCCGGTGGCGGCGCTGCACGAGGCGTGCTGGGCGGGCGTCCTCGACCGGCCACGCGACCGCGACTTCGTCCCCCACGTCACCGTCGACATCGACGGCGGACCGAAGGACGACGACGACCCGGCCGTCGCACTGCTGCGCCACTACGAGGTGACCGTGACCGTCGACCGGGTCAGCGTGCTCGAGCACGACCCCGGCCAGCGGCGCTGGGAGGTCTACAACGCCTACCGGTTCGGCTGAGCCGTTGCCGGTTGCCGTAGGGCGACCCCGCCGTACCAGCGGTCGACCACCGGCTTCAACGTCGCCCGGGTGGCCGGCTCGTGCAGGTTGCCGACGCGGACCCAGATCGCCGAGGTCAGATCGCGCAGGGCGGCCATGCCGTCGACGGCGGGGTCGACTTCGCCACGGGACACGCCACGCTCCCACACCAGGTGCTGCCGGGCGAGCGTCAGCAGCATGTAGCGCTCGAGCACCTCGCCGGCGAAGGCGGGGTCGCTCGCCATCTCGCTCATCTGGTCCGAGATCAAGCCCCGGGTGCGTTCGCAGATGCTGCCGACCGCCACGGCCACGCCGACCATGTCGTCGCGGAAGGAACCGGTGTCGGGCATGTCGGGCGAGTCGTAGCCGATCATGAGCACCTCGAACACCAGCCGCGCCTTGGATGGGTAGCGCCGGTACAGGCTCGGCTTGCTCACGCCGGCAGCGGCGGCCACGGCCTCCATGGTCAGGTCGTCGTATCCGACCTCGGCGAGGAGCCGCCCAGCCGCCTCGAGGAGCCGGCGATCGATGTCAGCGTCGCGCGGGCGGGCCATGGCCCGATCCTTGCACCCCGACCGGTGGAAGTCCGATCAGAAGTCGACGCTGGCGTAGCTGGCCAGCTTGTCGATGCGGTGCTGGGCGTTGATCAGCCGGACCGTGCCCGACTTGGAGCGCATGACCAGCGACTGGGTGCTGGCGCCGTGGAGGTCGTAGTGCACGCCCTGCAGCAGTTCGCCGTCGGTGATGCCGGTGGCGGCGAAGAAGCAGTTGTCGCCCTTGACCAGATCGTCCTCGGTGAGCACGGCGTCGAGGTCGTAGCCGGCCTCGACGGCCTGCGTGCGCTCGTCGTCGTTGCGCGGCCACAGACGACCCTGCATGACGCCCGACATGGCCTTGAGGGCGGCGGCGGTGATGACGCCCTCGGGGGTCCCGCCGATGCCGAACAGGATGTCGGCACCCGAGTCGGGCCAGCACGTGGAGATCGCACCGGCCACGTCGCCGTCGGGGATCAACCGGACCCGCGCGCCGGCCTCGCGCACCTCGGCGATGAGGTCGGTGTGGCGGTCGCGGTCGAGGATGACCGCGGTCAGGTCGCGGACCGAACGGCCCTTGGCCTTGGCGACTGCCTGGAGGTTCTCGGTCGGCGTGCGGGTGATGTCGATGGCGTCGCGGGCGTCGGGCCCGGTGGCGATCTTCTCCATGTAGACGCACGGACCGGGATCGAACATCGATCCCTTCTCGGCCATGGCGATCACGGCGATGGCGCCGCCCCGGCCGAGCGCGGTGAGCGTGGTGCCGTCGATGGGGTCGACGGCGATGTCGACCGCCGGGGGGTTGCCGTCACCGATGTGCTCGCCGTTGTAGAGCATCGGGGCCTCGTCCTTCTCGCCCTCGCCGATGACGACGACGCCGTCCATCGGGACCGACTCGAGGATGATGCGCATGGCGTCGACGGCGGCACCGTCGGCGCCCTCCTTGTCGCCCCGCCCCATCCAGCGGGAGGCGGCCAGGGCAGCGGCCTCGGTGACGCGGACGAGCTCCAGGGCGAGGTTTCGATCGGGGGCCTGCGGTTGCGACATGGGCGCGAACCGTAGCCCCTCAAGTTCGGCAGACCCACCGCCGATGATCGTCCTGTCAGGAGGACATGAAGATGATCAACACGAAGCGACCGGCCCCGGTGTCGACCGCGACCCTGCCCATGTTGATGGAGGCGATCGGAGATCCGCAGTCCAGCGCCACGTCGGTCGCCGACGTCGTCAGCCGCGACCACGGACTCGCCGCCCGCGTGCTCGGCCTGGCCAACTCGGCCCAGTACGGGATGTCCCGCACGGTGACCGAGCTGCCCGTGGCGGTGGGTCTCCTCGGCACCGCCATGGTCCAGACCCTGGCCATCGCCAGTGCCACCGCGCTCTTGGAGCACCACGCCGCCATGGGGCGCTCCCAGCATCACGCCATCGAGGCCGCGGTCGCCGCCCGCCTGGTCGCCCCCATGGCCGGCGTGCGCCCCTCCGACGCCTTCGCCGCCGGCCTGCTCCACGACGTCGGCGAGCTGCTCCTGCTGCAGGCCCGCCCCACCGAGTACGCGGCCATGTATCCGACGTTCACGAGCCACCTGCACCAGTTGCGCACCGAGAAGCAGGCGTTCGGCACCGACCACGCCCTGCTCGGCGCCGAGCACCTGCTGGAGTGGCGGGTCCCCGACGTGATCGCCGACGCCGTGGCCGACCACCACGATCCGTTCCACCAGTCCGATGCCACCACGATCGTGGTCGCCGCCGCCGACGAGCTGCTCGACGACGATGCCGACCGCCACCACGCCCTCGACATCATGGAGATCGACGCCGACACCGCCGCCGGCATGCGCCAGGTGGTCGAGAACGAAGCCGCCGACCTGCTGGGCCTCCTCTCGCGTGACCTGTGACATTGGAGTGTCCTCGCTTCGCTGCGGGCACTCCCACGTACACGGAGTAGGTGGTCACCGGTGGGATGACCGGTCGCATCGGTTGGCGCTCCCTCCGGAACGACCCCGACGCGTACGCTCGGCGTGTGCTGCAGGACCCGGGCCAGGACGACCACGACGGCGAGCTCGACCTGTCCTTCGGACGTCCGGCCCTCGACGGGCCTGACGGACCCGAGGGCGACGTCGACGCCGACGACTGCATCCCGCTCGACGACACCCGCGAGCAGGTCGGCTACGAGCTGTTCGACTGGGATCCCGATGAGCTCGACGAGCTCGACGAGACGCTCCACGAGCTCCACCTTCCCCACGAGTGGGTGTCCGACGGCTACGAGGTCGTCGTCCACGTCGAGGACGAGGCCCGCGTCGACGCTCTGCTCCCCGCCATCCGCTTCCCCGACGAGCTCGCCGCCGAGGACGACGACGGCGACGACACCGACATCGAGGTGCTCAGCGCCCTGTTCGTCGCCGCCGACCGCATGCGCTCGAACCCCACCGGCGAGGGCGTCGGCGAGTTCCTCGACGCCGCCGAGCGCCTGGGCGAGCGGCCCCCGTACGGCATCGACGACAAGGAGTGGGCGGCGGTGACCGCCATGGTCGACGACATCATCGACGGCTTCCACGCCGCCGTCCCCCCGGAGCAGATCGCCGAGGCCGCCCTACGCCTGCGCGACCGCTTGCGGCCGCTTGTCTAGCTCCGTAACTCCTGCTGCTTCGTCGCAGGCTCCTCCGCAGCGCGTACACGCAGACGCGGTGCGCTGCTCGTCGGGCCGGTCGGCTGGCGCCTCCCTCCGGACCGTTCCCGGCTCTGGTCTGAGGGCCGTACTACCCCGGTAGCGTTTCGGCATGCACGCCTTGGCCGAGCTGGCGATCTACCACTCGCGCCCGTTCGCCCCCACCCGCCGGCTGGCCCTGGCCACCAGCAACCTGCCGGTCGACCCGGCGCCGGGACCCGGTGGCGTGCTCCTCGGCGGCATCGTCGCCCACCACCGTGACGAGCTCGACGAGGATTCGGCCCAGAACCTGCTGCGCCTCACGCTCCAGGTCCAGGAGGGCCAGCGCATCGTCCAGCCCCGGCTGCGCCACCGCTTCCAGGAGGACCGGCACGGTCTCACCCGTTCGCGCGCCCGCCTGGTCCGCGAGCACGACCGGCTGCGCATCGACTTCGACAACAAGGGCACCGGCCTGCAGCTGATGCTGGGGGCCGTGTACACCGCTGGCCAGCTCCCGCCCACCGCCCGCCGGGCCGTGCTCGACGCCGTCCGCAAGGGCCTCCGGTGGAACGGGCCGCTCGACCGCTCGCTCTTCGCCCACCTGTCGGGCCTCGAGAGCGGCCGCGACTGGAACGCCGACGTCTACGAGGACCCGGTCGGCTGGGCGCTGCGCACCCTGGGTCTGGTCCGGCCGGCCGGCGGCAGCCGGGAACCCGACCTGCCCGACCGCTCGCTGATCCAGCGACGCTTCCGCGACGGCCTGCGTGCCGCCCATCCCGACCACGGCGGCGACAGCGACGACGCCGCCCAGCGCATCAACGACCTGACCGAAGCACGGAGGATCCTGCTGTCGTGAGGTACCTGCGATGAGTCCCGCCGGCCTCCTCGTCACCCCCGGAGCCAGCGCCGACCGCGACAACCGCACGCTGGTGGCGCTCGACGAAGGCCTCGACCTGCCCGTCGAGCGCATCACCATCCGGTCGCGGGCCGTGCGCAAGGTGCACGATCAGTTGCGGCACGACATGGAGGCCTTCGCCGACCGGCTCGGCGCCGACCCGTCCGAGCTGGTCATCGGTGGCCGCTCGTTCGGCGGCCGCATGTGCTCGATGCTGGTGGCGGCCGGCGAGCCGGTCACCGGGCTGGTGCTGTTGAGCTACCCCCTGCACCCACCCGGCAAGCCCGACGACCTGCGCACCGAGCACTTCGGCGACATCGACGTGCCGGTCCTCTTCGTCTCCGGTACCAAGGACCCCTTCGCCACCCCCGACGAGCTCGAAGCGCACGCCAAGGAGATCCGCGGCCCGGTCACCTTCACCTGGCTCGAAGGCCAGCCCCACGCGCCCCGAGACGACGGCGCCGTGGTCGCCGCCGTGGCCGACTGGCTCGCCGGCCTCTGACCCGAGGGAAACTGGCAGCCCGTCCGTACCACGACGCACCCCGGAGACGTTCCGGTGGTACGCAGCGGCTGCCAGTTTCTACAGGAGCGTGCTCGACGGGGTGACGCTGAGGGCGTCCTCCGGGTTGAGGTCCTCGAGCTCGCGGTGGGCGGTCTCCGGGTAGAGCGGGATCAGCACCAGCACCACCAGCGCCGGCGCGATGGCCAGCGCGGCGATGCCCGGGCCCAGCGACCAACGGTCGGCCAGGCGGCCGGCGGTGACCAGCCCGATCACCGACCCGGTGACCCCGAGGGCGGTGATGACCACGTTGGCCTTCGTGCGCAGCGCCGTGGGGAACAGCTCGGGTCCGTACACCGACAGGGCCGGCACGGCGAGCCCGCCGATGACCGAACCGAGCGCCGACGCCACCCACAGCGTGATGGGGGAGCCGGTGAGGTACATCAGGGCCGTGAACGCCGCCCCGCCGGCGACGCCGATGCCCCCGATGACCCGCTTGCCCCGCACGTCGGCCAGGCGCCCACCGAGCACGATGCCGATGCTGGCCGGCGTGACGGTGAGGATGGTGAACAGGGTGATCTGCGCCGCCGAGAACGAGAACCGCTCGCGGAGGAACTCGTTCTGCAGCTGCGACGCGGGCGAGGAGAACACCGCCAGCAGCAGCGACGATCCGGCGAGCAGGGCGAGGCGCCGGCCGTGGCCGGCGAAGCGAGCCGTGGCGTGCCGGCGGACGAACCGGCGCGACTCGGCCAGCGTCCGCGACGTGCGGAACACCAGCACGAGGAACACCAGCGGCACCACGTACAGGATCCGCCACGCCCGCTCGCCGGTATCGCACAGCGGCAGCAGCCACAGCACCATGCCGGCTCCCAGCGCTCCGGTCATCGTCAGCAGGCTGACGCCGTAGGCGCGGGATCCGGCCGGCATCTCCTCGGCCACCACGACCACGATGAGCAGGGCGAGCGCCGTGGACATGCCCCGGGCCACCACCTGCGTGACGCCGAGCGCCAGCATCCCCGGGGCCAGCGCACCGAGGGAGGTGAAGACGACGCCGATGCCGGCGCACCACAGCAGGGCTCGTCGTCGTCCGTGCCGGTCGGCCCATGCGGCGACCAGCATCGACAGCAGGACGCCGATGCGCACGCCGGCGAGGGTGTCGCCCTGGATCCGGTCGCTGGCCCCGAACTCGTCGGCGGCGAAGGTGATGGTCTGGGTGATCAGCGTGCCCAGGTAACCGGCCACCACCGACAGGCTGGCCAGCGACGCCAGGGCCACGGTGCCCTCACGGTCGAGGATCTGGGGCGGCGCCCACCAGGGGGTCGGCCCGCCCGGGCGCCGGAACGCTGCCCGCATGGGCAGCAGGAAGGCCACCGTCCACAGCCCGATGCCCAGGCGGAACGTCGTCGTCTGGGTGACGGTGGTTCGACCCCCGCCCTCGGACACCACCTCGACCCGGCGCCGGTAGTCCAGGAAGGGCCCCTCGGTCATCCGGAACGACCGCACCGGTCCGCCGTCGGCATCGGGTTCTTCGACCACGACGTCGTGACGAGGCTGCAGGTAGGCATCGACGTCGTCGTCGTCGACCTCCCGCGTCATCGTGATCGTGGTCATCGGGACACTGTTCCATAGACTGAACCGACGACCCTCGCGAGGAGCGAACGACGTTGGAAGAGCAGATCCAGAAGGTCATCGAGGCCATCCGGCCCGCCGTGCAGGCCGACAACGGCGACATCTTCCTGCGCGAGGTCGACGAAGAGACCGGTGTGGTCAAGGTCGAGCTGGTGGGGGCGTGCGTCTCGTGCCCGGCGTCCACCGTCACGCTCAAGGCCGGCGTCGAGCGCATCCTCAAGGACCGCGTCGAGGGTGTGACCGAGGTCATCAACATCGGCGAGACGGTCACCGAGAGCGCCGTCAGCCTGTAGTGGTCTCCCGAGATCCGAGCGAGCTGCTCGCCGACGCCGCCGCCGGCGACCGGCGCTCGGTGGCCCGCCTGCTGTCGATGGTCGAGCGCGGCGGCGAGGGCGCGCGGGCGGTCGGCGCCCTGGCCCACGCCCGCAGCGGCGCCGCCCACACCGTGGGCATCACCGGCGCGCCCGGCGCCGGCAAGTCGACGCTCACCTCGGCCCTGCTCGGCGAGATCCGCGGCCGTGGCGAGCGCGTCTCGGTGCTGGCCATCGACCCGTCGTCGCCCTTCACCGGCGGGGCCATCCTCGGCGATCGCATCCGGATGCAGGACCACGCCCTCGACGACGGTGTGTTCATCCGCTCGATGGCCACCCGCGGGCACCTCGGCGGCCTGGCGCTCGCCACCCCGCAGGCGGTGCGCGTCCTCGACGCCGCCGGCTTCCCCTGGGTGCTGGTCGAGACCGTCGGCGTCGGCCAGGTCGAGGTCGAGATCGTCGGCGCCGCCGACACCACCGTCGTGGTCGTCAACCCCGGGTGGGGCGACTCGGTCCAGGCCAACAAGGCCGGGCTCATGGAGATCGCCGACATCTTCGTCATCAACAAGGCCGACCGCCCCGGCGCGGTCGAGACGCGGCGCGACCTCGAGGCCATGCTCGACCTGACCGACCCGCACGCCACCGGCACCGCGGCCTGGCGCCCGCCCGTGGTCGACACCGTGGCACCCGAGGGCACCGGCGTGACCGAGCTGTGGGACACGGTCCTACGCCATCGCCAGCACCTGGAGGACACGGGCGAGCTGGCCGCCAAGCGGGGCCGGCGGGCGCGCGAGGAGCTGACCCGCATCGTGGCCGAGCGCCTCCTGGCTCGGGCCCGGGCCGCCTCCGAGGGCGACCGCTTCGACCAGCTGCTCGACGAGGTCGAGTCCCGGAGCATCGACCCGTGGAAGGCGGCCGACGACCTCATCGGCCCCCACTGAGCGATTCGGTGGCCGGGCGGTAGGGTCCGGCCCCGTGTCTGCGCTCGTGCACCTGGAACGCCGCGACGACGGGGTCGCGGTCGTCACCCTCGACAACCCCAAGGTCAATGCCCTGAGCAGCGAGCTGCTGCACCAGCTCCGCGACGTGGCCCGGGAGCTCACGGCCGTGCCACCCCGCTCGGTGCTGGTCACCGGTGGGCCGAAGGTCTTCGCCGCCGGCGCCGACATCAGCGAGTTCGCCGGCCCCGACGAGGCCACCGAGGTCGGCGGTGCCTTCCTCGAGGCCCTCGAGGCCGTCGCCGGCATCCCCCGGGTCACGATCGCCGCGGTCGGCGGCTACGCCCTGGGCGGCGGCTGCGAGCTGGCCCTGGCCTGCGACCTGCGCCTGGCCAGCGAGCGGGCCCGGTTCGGCCAGCCCGAGATCCTGCTCGGCATCATCCCCGGCGGGGGCGGCACTCAGCGCCTCGCCCGCCTGGTCGGCCCCTCCCGGGCCAAGGACCTCATCTTCTCCGGTCGCCAGGTCGGCGCCGACGAGGCGCTGCGCATCGGCCTGGTCGACCGCGTCGTGGCCACCGACGAGTTCGAGGCCGCCGCGCTCGAGTGGGCGGCCGAGTTCGCCGCCGGGCCGTCGGCGGTCGCCGGCCTGGCCAAGCAGGCCATCGACCGTGGCCTCGACCTCGACCTGGCCGACGGCCTGCGCCTCGAGCAGGCGCTGTTCGTGGAGTCCTTCCGCACCGACGACAGCCAGATCGGCGTGGCCTCGTTCCGGGAGCACGGGCCCGGAAAGGCCCAGTTCACCGGGTCCTAGGGCGGTTCCGTTCGGGACCTGCGACCCTGGGCGAATTCGGCCATCGTCGCCACGATCGCGACATGGAACGCATCGTCGTGGGTGTTGATGGATCGCCCAACTCGATCGCCGCACTGCAATGGGCGGTCGAGGAGGCTCGGCTCCGTGGAGCCACCGTGGAGGCCGTCCAGGCCTTCCACGTCCCGTACGCGGGCGGCACGGCGGTGATGCCGCTGATGCTCGACCCCGCCGAGTTCAGGGAGGCAACCGCCGCCGAGCTGGCCAAGTCGGTGGCGGCGGTCGATGCCTCGGGTCTGGTGGCGCCCATCTCCCAGTTCCCGGTCGAAGGGGCCAGTTCCACGGTGCTGGTCGAGGCCGGACGAGGCTCGACGATGATCGTCGTCGGCGCCCGAGGTCACGGTGGCCTGACGGGGATGCTCATCGGTTCGGTCAGCCGCCAGGTGACCGAGCACGCCACCGTCCCGGTGGTCGTGGTGCCGAGCGGATGGCAGGAGGACCGGACATGACCACTTCGGAGCGTCGACCGCGGCTGCTCGCCGCGCTGGATCCCGACCGACCGTCGAGCCCGGCGGCCGAGGTGGCAGGCCGGCTGAGCTGGCAGACCAACGCGCTCCTCGAGCTGGTGTCGGTGGCACCCGGCGACCTCCCCGGCGACGCCGTGCAGGAGTTCCTCGACGCCGAGCGGCGCCACCTGGAGGGACTGGACGTGGAGACCACGCAGTTGAGCGGCCCCGACGTCGTCGGCGCGCTGCTGTCCCGCATCCAGCACACCCGCCCGGATCTGGTCATCCTGGACAGCCATGGGCGCACGCCGGTGGGCGAGCTGATCCTGGGCAGCGTCAGCGCCGACCTGGTCCGCTCCTCGCCGTCACCGACGCTGCTGGTCGGGCCCGGCTGCCGTGGGGCCGCGGATGTGGAGCGCCTCATCGTCGCCGTCGACGGCTCGGACGACTCGAAGGCGGCGCTCGACGTCGCCGTCGACCTGGCCGGACTGCTGCACCTCGATCTCGAGCTGGTCGAGGTGGCCACGGCCGACGTCGGCGGTGCGGCGCCCCCGGGCGACGTCTCCGAGGGCGCCGAGCTGCGCCGTCTGGCGTCGCGCACGGTCCCGCCGGTCGAGCGCTGGGACGTGCTGCACGGCAGCGACGTGTCCGAGGCCATCATCGACCACGTGGACGGCCACCGGAAGGTGCTGCTGGTGCTCGGGACGCACGGCCGCAGCCCGAGCCGACCCCGTGTGCTGGGCGGCGTGGCAGCCCGCACCGTCCGGCACTCGCCGGTGCCCGTGCTGGTGGTCTCGCCCGAGGCCGCCGAGCGCAAGAAGCAGCTCGGCAGCAGGGCAGTTCCGGCTTAACCCCAGACGACGCGGCCCATCTCCGCGGAGGCGGCCAGGTCGGGGTGGGCGGGCACGACGCGCACCGTGAACCCGTACCGCCCGGCGTCGTCGCAGGTGAACTCGCCCCGGTAGCGGGCGTGGATGTCGTCGGTCCGCTCGACCTCGGTCATCGGCGTGACCGCCGGCCGCTCGAGCTCGTCGCCCTGACCGACCGGTCCGTGCAGCAGCTGCACCTCGACGTCGTCGCTGGCGAGCGCACCGAGCGAGACCACGGCGTCGACCATGCGTTCGTCGCCGATGCCCGTGGTGCCGGCGTCGCTCTCGACGACGTCGATGTGCACGCCGTGCCAGCCGTCGGCGATGCGCGTCTTCCATGCCGCCAGGGCCCGGGAGCGTGCGTGGCCGTCGGTGACCATGCGGTCGACGTGGGCGGCTGCCGGCTCGTACAGCTCGGTGGTGTAGTCGGTGACCATGCGTGATGCGGTCACGAACGGACCGAGGCCGGCCAACGCCGACTTCATCCGGGCCACCCAGCGCCGGGGGACCCGTCCTTCGCGCTCGTCGAAGTACAGGGGGATCACCTCGCGCTCGAGCAGGTCGAAGATCGAGTTGGCCTCGATCTCGTCGCGCCGCTCGCGGTCGTCGAGGTACTCGGCCGACGAGATCGCCCAGCCGTTCTCGCCGTCGTAGCACTCGTCCCACCAGCCGTCGAGGACCGACAGGTTGAGCTGGCCGTTGAGCGCCGCCTTCATGCCCGACGTGCCGCACGCCTCCTGCGGTCGACGGGGGTTGTTCAGCCACACGTCGCAGCCGTGGTACATGGCGCGGGCGATGGCGATGTCGTAGTCGTCGAGGAACACGAACCGGTGCCGGACCTCGGGGTTCGACGAGAAGGCGACGATCTGGCGGATCATCTCCTTGCCCAGGTCGTCGGCCGGATGCGCCTTGCCGGCGAACACGAACTGCACGGGCCGGTCGATCGAGGTGAGCAGCGCGGTGAGTCGCTCGGGCTGGGAGAGCAGGAGCGTGGCCCGCTTGTAGGTGGCGAAGCGGCGGGCGAAGCCGATGGTGAGGGCGCGGGAGTCGAAGACCTCGTCGGCCCAGGCGACGTCGGACGGGGCACGTCCCCGGGCCACGGCGGTGGCACGGATGTGGTCGCGCACGAAGGAGATGAGCCGGTCCTTGCCCTGCTCCTTGACCCGCCACAGCTCGTCGTCGGTGGCGTCGTGGATGCGGTCCCAGTCGGTGGGCGGCGCCTCGCCCCACTGCGGGTGCACGTGCCGGGTGAGCAGGTCGTCCATCTCCGAGGAGACCCAGGTCCGGGCGTGCACGCCGTTGGTGATGGCGCCGATGGGCACCTCGTCGACGGGCACGTCGGGCCACAGCGGCTGGAACATCGAGCGGCTCACCGCCCCGTGCAGCTGGGCGACGCCGTTGGCCCGGGCGGCCAGCCGGAACCCCATGACGGCCATGTTGAAGTGTGTGGGCTCGTCGCTGTCGGGCTCCTGGCCCAGCCCCAGCAGCTCGTCCATGCCGATGCCGGCGTCGGCGGCCCAGCCGGCGAAGTACTTCTGCACCAGCTCCCGGGGGAAGCGGTCGATGCCGGCGGGCACGGGCGTGTGCGTGGTGAAGACGCTGCCGGCTCGCACCGACTCGATGGCCTCGGCGAAGTCGAGCCCGTCGCTGGCCATGGTCTCGCGCACCAGTTCGAGGCCGAGGAAGCCGGCGTGACCCTCGTTGGTGTGGAACACCTGCGTGTCGACGCCCAGCGCCCGCAGGGCCCGTACGCCCCCGATGCCGAGGAGGATCTCCTGCTGGAGACGGTGCTCGGTGTCGCCGCCGTAGAGGCGGTCGGTGACCGAGCGGAGGTGGTCGACGTTCTCGTCGACGTCGGTGTCGAGCAGGTACAGGATCGTGCGTCCGACCTCGGCCTTCCAGATCTGGGCCGACAGCGCCTCGCCGCCCAGGTCGAGCTGCACCCGGACACCGTCCTGCAGGGTCAGCGCCATGCCGTACGGGTCGAGGTTGGGGTAGCGCTCCTCCTGCCAGCCCTCCACGTTGAGCGCCTGGCGGAAGTAGCCGTTGCGGTACATGAGACCGATGGCGATCAGCGGGATGCCCAGATCGCTGGCCGCCTTGAGGTGGTCGCCGGCCAGCACGCCGAGGCCGCCCGAGTACTGGGGCACCGCCTCGGAGATGCCGAACTCGGGGGAGAAGTAGGCGACGGAGCGCAGCGGGCTGTCCTCGCGACCCTGGAACCACGACTCGCGCTCGAGGTAGTCGTCGAGGTCGTGGCAGACCGAGTCGAGGAACCGCATGAACCCCTTGTCGGCCTGGAGCTCCTCGAGTCGCGTGCGGCTCACGTTGCCGAGCAGGCGCACGGGGTCGTGGACCACGGCGTCCCACTCCTCGGGGTCGACCCAGCGGAAGAGCTCACGCGTGCGGATGTCCCACGACCAACGCAGGTTCATGGCCAGGCGCTCGAGGTGGGCCAGCGCCGGAGGCAGCGTCGGTCGGACGGTGAAGCTTCGTAGGGCCTTCATCGCGCCCGACCGTAGCGAGAACGGCGGATGACGCCGCGCCCGTGCCCATTGCAAGTCGCACGCGATCCGGATAGGTGTGCATGCGTGGTTCTCGGCCCGATCGTCATCGACAACATCCGTCCCGGCACGCCTGGCGGGGCCGGCCGCCCCAAGACGTCCGTCGGTGAGATCACTCCGGTGTCGGCGCGCATCTTCCGCGACGGGCACGACCTGCTCGCCGGTCGGGTGCGCTGGCGTCGCACCGGCGCACGATCGTGGTCCACGCGCCCGCTGCACCAGACCGACAACGACATCTGGGTGGCCGAGCTGGTCTGCGACGACGTCGGGCTCCACCAGTTCGTGATCGAGGCGTGGACCGACCGGTTCTCGACGTGGCGCAAGGAGCTGCGGCTGAAGGTCGGCGCCGGCGTCGAGGTCAGCACCGAGCTGGAGGAGGGGGCGCTGCTCCTCGAGGCGCTGGCGCCCAAGGTGGGCGCCGCCTCGCGGCGTCGCGTCGAGGAGGCCGTCGACAGCATCCGCCGTGACAACTGCAGCATGGACGTGCGCCTCAACGCCGCGCTCGACGACGCGCTGGTCCCGCTGGTCGCCGGCATCCCGATGTCCGACGACCTCACCGCCTCGTCACCGCAGGAGCTCTGGGTCGACCGCGAGCGGGCCCGGCACAGCAGCTGGTACGAGTTCTTCCCCCGCTCCGAGGGCGGCTTCCGCGGCTCGCTCGGTCGCCTCCCGGCCGTGGCCGCCATGGGCTTCGACGTCGTCTACTTCCCGCCCATCCATCCCATCGGCACCACGGCGCGCAAGGGGCCCAACAACACCCTCGACCCGGGCCCCGACGACGTCGGCAGCCCGTGGGCCATCGGCTCGCCCGAGGGCGGACACACGGCCATCCACCCCGACCTGGGCACCGAGGACGACTTCGTGGCGCTCGTCGAGGGCGCACGGTCGCTGGGCATGGAGGTCGCGCTCGACTACGCCCTGCAGTGCTCCCCCGATCACCCGTGGGTGCGCGAGCACCCCGAGTGGTTCCACCACCGGCCCGACGGCACCATCAAGTACGCCGAGAACCCGCCCAAGAAGTACCAGGACATCTATCCCATCAACTTCTGGCCGCCCCAGGACGCCGATCGGCAGGCGCTGTGGGAGGCGTGCCGCGACATCCTCCGCCACTGGATCGGCGTGGGCGTGCGGATCTTCCGGGTCGACAACCCCCACACCAAGCCGCTGGCGTTCTGGGAGTGGTGCATCGCCGAGATCCAGGCCGATCACCCCGACGTGCTCTTCCTGGCCGAGGCGTTCACCCGCCCGGCCATGATGTCCAAGCTGGCCGAGGTCGGGTTCACCCAGAGCTACACGTACTTCACCTGGCGCCACGCCAAGTGGGAGCTCACCGAGTACGTCGAGGAGCTGGCCCACGGCCCGCTGGCCGACGTCATGCGGCCCAGCTTCTGGCCCAACACCCCCGACATCCTCGGCGGTGTGCTCCGCCACGGCAACCGGGCGGCGTTCATGCTCCGGTGGCTCCTGGCCGCCACCCTCGTGCCCGACCACGGCATGTACTCGGGCTACGAGCTGATGGAGAACGAACCGGCGTCGGACACCAACGAGGAGTACCTGTTCTCGGAGAAGTACGAGATCAAGGACCGCGACTGGCACCGTCCCGACTCGCTCGCCCCCTTCATCACCCGGGTCAACGAGATCTGCCGCCAGCACCCCGCGCTCCAGCAGCTGCGCAACATCCGCTTCCACCACGTCGACAACGACCAGATCATCGCCTACACCAAGGGGCACCGGGCGCTGGCCGACGGTGCCGAGGCCGATCTGGTGCTCGTGGTGGTCAACCTCGATCCGTACCACGTCCAGGAGGCCACCGTGCACCTCGATCTCGACGCCGTCGGCCTCCCCGCCTGGGGGCCGTACCGGGCTCACGACGAGCTCACTGGCGAGACCTACCAGTGGCAGGGCTCGGCGAACTACGTGCGCTTCGACCCGGCCGCCGATCAGGTCGGTCACGTGCTCGACCTCGGTGGCGTCGACGGTGCGGCGGCATGACCGAGCCCTCCTCACCCATCGACGCCGACGATCACCGCTGGTACCAGCGAGCCGTCTTCTACGAGGTCCTGGTCCGGGGGTTCAACGACTCGAACAACGACGGCACCGGCGATCTGCGGGGTCTCATCGAGCGGCTCGACTACCTCGAGTGGCTGGGCGTCGACTGCCTCTGGCTGCTGCCGTTCTTCCAGTCGCCGTTGCGCGACGGTGGCTACGACGTCTCCGACTTCCTCACCGTGCTGCCCGAGTACGGCACCGTCGACGACGCTGCCGAGCTGATCGAGCAGGCCCACCGGCGTGGCATCCGGGTCATCAGCGACATGGTGGTGAACCACACGTCCGACCAGCACCCCTGGTTCCAGGAGTCGCGCCAGGACCGCACCAACCCCAAGGCCGACTGGTACGTGTGGTCCGACGACGACCAGCGCTGGCCCGAGGCCCGCATCATCTTCACCGACACCGAGGTCTCGAACTGGACCTGGGACACCCAGCGCGAGCAGTACTACTGGCACCGGTTCTTCCACCACCAGCCCGACCTCAACTTCGACAACCCCGAGGTCGAGCAGGCGCTGTTCGACGTCATCCGCTTCTGGATGGGGCTCGGCCTCGACGGCTTCCGGCTCGACGCGGTGCCCTACCTGTACGAGCGCGACGGCACCAACGGCGAGAACCTCCCCGAGACGCACGCCCTGCTCCAGCGGCTGCGCAAGACGGTCGACGCCGACTTCCCGGGCAAGGTGCTGCTGGCCGAGGCCAACCAGTGGCCGGCCGACGTCGTCGACTACTTCGGCGACGAGGGCCAGGAGTGCCAGATGAACTTCCACTTCCCGCTCATGCCGCGCATGTTCATGGCGGTCCGGCGGGAACAGAGGTTCCCCATCACCGAGATCCTCGCCCAGACGCCCGAGATCCCCGAGAACTGCCAGTGGGGCATCTTCCTCCGGAACCACGACGAGCTGACGCTCGAGATGGTCAGCGACGAAGAGCGCGACTACATGTACAGCGAGTACGCGCACGACCCCCGCATGAAGATCAACGTCGGCATCCGGCGGCGGCTGTTCCCCCTGCTCGACAACGACCGGCGCAAGGCCGAGCTGTTCCACGCCCTGCTGTTCTCGATGCCGGGCAGTCCGATCATGTACTACGGCGACGAGATCGGCATGGGCGACAACATCTACCTGGGCGACCGCGACGGCGTGCGCACCCCGATGCAGTGGACGCCCGACCGCAACGCCGGCTTCTCCCGGGTCAACCCGGCCAAGCTCTACCTACCGGCCATCATGGACCCGGTCTACGGGTACCAGGCGGTCAACGTCGAGGCCCAGCAGCACGACTCGTCGTCCTTCCTCCACTGGATCCGACGCATGCTCGAGATCCGCCGCGAGTTCCCCGTCTTCGGCACCGGCACCTTCGAGGTGCTCCACGCCGAGAACCCGTCGGTGCTCGCCTACCTGCGCACCGCGCGGGAGAGCGACGACGACCAGACGCGGGTGCTCTGCGTGCACAACCTGTCGCAGTTCCCCCAGCCCTGCGAGCTGATGCTCGGGCACCTGGCCGGGCGCACGCCCATCGAGCTGACCGGGCGCATCCCCTTCCCCGACATCGGTGAGCTGCCCTACTTCATCACCCTGCCGCCGTACGGCTTCTACTGGTTCACGCTGGTCGACGCGCAGGACGAACCCCTCGGACAGGTGGAACCATGATCGCCGTCGACGACCTCCTGCCGCTGGTCCCCGACCACCTGGCGGCCCAGCGCTGGTACGACCACGACGAGGCTCCCGCCCGGGTGCGCGTGGTCGACTCCGAGCAGTGGCTCGACGGCGACCCGTGGCTCTGGTGGCTGCTGGTCGAGGCGTTCGACGACCAGGACCGCCCCCGGGGCTGGTACCAGCTGGTGCTGGGTGCCCGGACCAAACCAGAGCAGCACGACTTCCTGAAGGGCAAGGACGCCGAGCTGCTCGGCGGGGTCGACGCCGGCGACGAGCGCGCCGCGGTCTACGACGCCACCATCGACGCCGAGCTGGCCATCGAGCTGCTGGAGCGCATCGCCCCGGGCCTGTCCGCACACTCGGTGCGCGCCCTCACCGTCGAGCAGTCGAACAGCTCCATCGTCTACGACGAGACCGTCATCGTGAAGCTGTTCCGGCGGATGCACGTGGGCCGCAACCCCGACGTCGACGCCGTGGCCCGCCTGCGGGCCGGCGGGTTCACCCACGTGCCCGAGCAACCCGGCGTGCTCGAGCGTCCGGCGCCCGGTGGTGCCGACGACGTGCTGCACCTGGCCGTCGCCCGGTCGTTCCTCACCGGCGCCACCGACGGGTGGCACCTGGCGCTGACCTCCTTGCGCGTGCTGTTCGCCGACCACGGCGCCGCCGACCGCAGCGGTGGCGACTTCGGCCCCGATGCCCATCGTCTGGGATCGATCACCGGCGAGCTCCACCTGCGCCTGGCCGAGGCGTACGGCACCGAGCACGTCGACGTGTCCCACTGGGTGGCGCACTTCCGTGCCCAGCTCGATCGGGTGCGCGAGCACGTGCCCGCCGAGGACATCTCCCGGCGCTACGACCGCGTGGCCCAGATCCGCGACGTCGGCCCGGCCATCCGCATCCACGGCGACTACCACCTCGGCCAGCTGCTGCGCGCCGACACCGGGTGGTACGTGATCGACTTCGAGGGCGAGCCGGCCCGGCCCGTGGCCGAGCGGATCGCGCCGTCGTCACCCCTGCGCGACGTGGCGGGCATGCTGCGCTCGTTCCACTACGCCGCCGAGGTGGCCCGCTGGGAGCGGGGCACCGAGGACCGCGGCGACACGCCCGAGCTGGCCGACGACTGGCAGGACCGCGTCCGCAGCGCCTTCCTCGACGGTTACTTCGACACCGACGGCATCGACGACATCCTTCCCGACCGGGCCACCACCGACGAGCTGCTGAGCGCCTTCGAGCTCGACAAGGCCGTCTACGAGGTGGCCTACGAGGTGGGCTACCGCCCCACCTGGGTAGGGATACCCCTTGGAGCGATCCGGAGGTTGCTGGCATGACCACACTCACCCCCGAACTGCAACGCCTGGTGGACGGTGCGCATCACGAGCCGCACGCCGTCCTGGGCGTGCACGCCAACGCCAAGGGCACGGTGGTGCGCGTCCGCCGTCCCGAGGCCCGGGGGGTGGCGATCGAGCTCGACGACGGCCGGCACGAGGGCCAGCACGTCGGCGGCGGCGTCTTCGAGATCCCGGTGCCCACCCCACCCGAGCCCTCCCAGCCCGTCCAGGTCGCCTACGACGCCTTCACCGTCGACGTCGTCGACCCGTACCGCTTCTGGCCCACGCTCGGCGAGATCGACCTGCACCTCATCGGTGAGGGCCGCCACGAGCGGCTGTGGACGGTGCTCGGCGCCCGCCCCATGAACCACCAGGGCGTCGAGGGCGTCGCCTTCTCCGTCTGGGCACCGGCCGCTCGCGCCGTGCGGGTGGTGGGCGACTGGAACTCCTGGGACGGTCGCCTGCACCCGATGCGGTCGCTCGGCGCCTCCGGCGTGTGGGAGCTCTTCATCCCCGAGGCCCAGGTCGGCCACCGGTACCGCTACGAGATCGCCGGCGCCGACGGCGTCACCCGGCTCAAGTCCGACCCCATGGCCCGGCGGTCCGAGATGCCACCAGCCAACGCCAGCGTGGTCACCCGCTCCGAGTACACGTGGTCCGACGATCAGTGGATGGACCGGCGGCGCGACAACGACCCCATCAACGACCGGCTCTCGGTGTACGAGGTGCACGCCGGTTCGTGGCGCCGCGTGCCCGAGGACGGTGACCGTTCGCTGAACTGGCACGAGCTGGCCGAGCAGCTGGCCGACCACGTCACCGAGCTCGGGTTCACCCACGTCGAGCTGCTGCCGGTGGCCGAGCACCCGTTCGCGCCCAGCTGGGGCTACCAGGTCAGCGGCTACTACGCGCCCACCTCCCGCTTCGGCTCGCCCGACGACTTCCGCGCCTTCGTCGACCACCTGCACCAACGGGGCATCGGCGTCATCGTCGACTGGGTGCCCGCCCACTTCCCCAAGGACGACTGGTCGCTCGGCCGCTTCGACGGCACCGCGCTCTACGAGCACTCCGACCCGCGCAAGGGCGAGCACCCCGACTGGGGCACCTACATCTTCAACTTCGGGCGCAACGAGGTCCGCAACTTCCTGGTGGCCAACGCCCTGTACTGGCTCGAGGAGTTCCACATCGACGGCCTGCGGGTCGACGCCGTGGCCTCGATGCTCTACCTCGACTACTCCCGCAACGACGGCGAGTGGGTGCCCAACGAGCACGGCGGCCGCGAGAACCTCGAGGCCATCTCGTTCCTCCAGGAGACCAACACCGTCGTGCACGGCAAGTTCCCCGGTGTGCGCATGATCGCCGAGGAGTCCACCGCCTGGGGCGGCGTGAGCCGGCCCGTGCACCTCGGCGGCCTGGGCTTCGGCCAGAAGTGGAACATGGGCTGGATGCACGACACGCTCGAGTACTTCAAGACCGACTCGGTGTACCGCTCGCACCACCACGGGCAGCTGACCTTCGGGTTCGTCTACGCCTGGACCGAGAACTTCGTGCTCCCCCTCAGCCACGACGAGGTCGTGCACGGCAAGGGCTCGCTGCTCGACAAGATGCCCGGCGACACCTGGCAGAAGTTCGCCAACCTGCGGGCGCTGTACGGCTGGATGTGGGCGCATCCCGGCAAGCAGCTGCTGTTCATGGGCAGCGAGTTCGCCCAGGGGCGCGAGTGGTCCGAGGCACGCAGCCTCGACTGGCACCTGCTCGAGATCCCCGAGCACGAGGGCATGCAGCGCCTGGTCGCCGCCCTCAACGCCAGCCATGCCGACCACCCGGCGATGTGGCAGCGCGACACCGAACCCGGCGGCTTCGCCTGGCTCGACTCCACCGACGCGTCGCAGTCGGTGCTGGCGTTCCAGCGCGTCGGTCACGACGGCGTCGACCCGGTGGTGTGCGTGGCCAACTTCACGCCGGTGCCCCGGCACGGGTATCGCATCGGCCTGCCTCGCGCCGGCCGGTGGCACGAGGTGCTCGACACCGACGCCGAGGAGTTCGGCGGATCCGGCGTACGCAACGGCACCGTCGTCAGCGAAGACGTGCCCTGGCAGGGTCAGGAGCACTCCGCCGTGGTCACCCTGCCACCGCTCGCGGTCTGCTGGTTCGCTCCCACCGCCGAATGAGCGTTCGGGACCAATGACCTCTTGACGGAGGCCGGGTGCGAGCGGACACTGAGACACACAGACAACAGATCGTTCGAGGGAACGGTCGCTTCAGAGCTTCGCCACGTTTCTGCCCGACCTCGACAGCGCAAAGGCGCTGTGGTTTCGGAACACGTCGAATCCCTCCGAGGCGTCCACTCCCGATCACCGGCCCCCTGCGAAGGGGGCCGGTGAGATTTTCCGGTCGCCTGGCGGCTCCCTCCGGGCTGATGAGGCGTTCCGAACGGGGGTCAGTAGCGTCGGTCGTCGTGACGACCGACGTGCAGACCTGCTACCGGCACGGAGACCGGCGGGCCGGCGTGGTCTGCCAGCGCTGCGACCGTCCGATCTGCCCCGAGTGCATGCACCAGGCGTCGGTCGGCTTCCACTGCCCCGAGTGCGTGCGCTCCGGACGCCAGCAGGTGTACACGGCCCGGACGTTGCGCTCGTCGGCGGGTGCACCGGTCACCACCGCACTCGTGGCCCTGAACGTGGCCATCTACGTCGTGTCCAGTCTGGGCACGGGCCTGCGCGAGCCGTCGCTGTCGGTGCAGATCGACTTCGCCATGATCGGCGAGGGCCTGACCCGCACGGGGCTCATCGGCGTGGCTCACGGCGAGTGGTACCGCCTGGTCACCGGCGGGTTCCTCCACGGGGGCCTGCTGCACATCGGGTTCAACATGTACGTGCTGTGGATCCTCGGCAAGCAGCTGGAGCCGGTGCTCGGGCGCGTGGCGTTCGGGGCCATCTACCTCACGTCGCTGCTCGCCGGATCGCTCGGCGTGATGATCGCCGATCCCCGGGCCCTCACCGTGGGTGCCTCCGGTGCGGTCTTCGGCCTGTTCGGCTATGCCGTGGTCGCCCAGTGGTCGCGCGGGATCAACCCGCTACAGACAGGTCTGGGTGCCATCATCCTGCTCAACCTGCTGTTCACCTTCCTGGTGCCCGGGATCAGCATCGGCGGTCACCTCGGCGGTCTGGTCGGGGGCTTCGTCGCCGGCCTCGCCCACGACGGTGTCCGCCGCCGACTCGGCGCTCCCGAATGGGTGGCGGTCGGCGTCGTCCTGGCCATCGGAGCGGCGTGCACGGTGGGGTCCGTCGCCGTGGGGGCGTCGCTCGCCTGATGCATCTGCATCAGTGCAGCGGGTCCATTCGCACCGGCACACCGGATGGAGCTGCCTCTGCGCAACGGCGCCGGCGCTGCCGAACATCAGAGCATGAAGCGCCTCCTGCTCGTCCCCGAGCGACCTGACGACACCCCGGAGCTGCTGCAGCGGGGGCGGCGAGCCGCCGCCGTCCTGGGCCCGGACGTCGAAACCGTGCTGATCGTGAACGACCCGACCGCCCGCCGACGGGCCCGAGTCGAGGCCACCGGCGTGCGGCTGGTTCCCGTCCATCCGTTCCTCGCTCCCGAGGAGCGACTCGACCAGGGGCTGTTGCTGCGACCGCTCCCCGACCAGCTGGTGGTGGTCGGCACGAGCGCAGCCGGCACGGCGGCGGAACTGAGCCTGTTCTCCCGGCTGCTGGAGGCCCGCAGCGACCTGGCCGCCATCACGGCCGGCACGCTCGACGCGGCGTCGGTCATCGAGCTCGGTGGCGTGTTCCGGCCGGGGCTCGTCGTCCCGGCCGGCGGCTTCGGTGAGCGATCGGCACCGCTGGACGAGCGCCTGGCCTCCATCGGTGCCGACGCCGTGTGGCTGTCGACCGACTCCGTCGGGTTGCTGGGGGTCACCGCATGAGCTTCGTGAACGTCGACGACGCCCGACCCGTCGCCCTGGTGGCGGTGGGCGACGCGCCGCTCGGGGAAGCGGTCGCCCTGGAGCTGCACGGCCTCGGCCACCGGGTCGTGGTCGGTGAGATGCCACCGGTCGGTGGGCCGGGCCTCTCCCTCCCCGGCCCGCCGGCGTCGGTGCTGGTCGCCGACGCCGCCACGTTCGGAGATCTCTGCGCCCTGGCCCCGATCCCCGGGCGCGTGGTGGTCGTCCACGAGGAGGCCGACGTCGCCGGCATGTGGACGAGCTACCGGCTGGGTGCGTCGCCCTGCGTCGTCCGACGGGCGGAGCAGGTGCGGGTCACCCTGCCCCTGGCCCTCGAGCCCGCGCCACTCGGCGGCGGTGAGGTCGCCCTCGAGGCCCTCCACCACGAGATCGTCGGTCGCCATGCGGATGCCTGCGAGGCCCTCGCCCACGTGCGCCCCGACGAGGCCGCCGATGCCGTCGAGGCGTTGGTCGAGGCCGGCGCCGCCGCGCTCGACCGCCTCCGCCGGCGCGCCCGCTACCCGGTCCCCACGAGCCTGCTGGTCGACCAGCTGCCCGCGCACCTTGGGGCGCTCGACGAGGACGCCTTCGCTCGCTGGTGGGAGATGGTGCAGGTCGTCGCGTTCCGGGCCAGCGCCCTGCAGCCACCGGTGGCGCCGACCGTCCCCGGCGATCACCAGGGGCGGCTGTTCGGCGCCTTCCACGCCGTGTCGGCGATCGTGCAGTTCACCGCCCGCCGGCACTGGCGGCGGCCGGTCGAGCTGCTCGGCGACCTGGCCGGGGCGACGCGCTGACCGTCACGTACAGCCTGGGGTCTCAGGTGGGCGGGTCGTAGCGGATCAGCCCGTTCCGCACGCCGACGTTCACGGCTTCGAGTCGCGAGCGCACGCCGAGCTTGGTCATCAGCCGGGCGATGTGGTTGCGCACCGTGTGGATCGACAGGATCAGCTCGTCGGCCATCTCCTCGGTGCTGTGACCCTCGGCCAGCAGCTGGAGCACCTCGAGCTCTCGTCGGGTGAGGCTGCCGGCGTCCTGCTCGGTGGCCCGTCGGGTGAGGGCGGGCAGGAACCGGGGCGACACGACGACCTCGTCGCGCGCCACGCGACGGATGGCGTCGACGAACTCGGTGAAGCTGGAGGCCTTGTCGATGAAGCCGCGGGCGCCGGCGGACATGGCCTCGAGCAGGCTGTTCTCGTCGGGCCATCCGGTGAAGACCAGGGCCTTGGCGCCCGGCGCGGCCTCGAGGAACGAGGGGAGGTGGTCGGGCACGTCGCCGTCGGACAGGCGGTAGTCGCAGACGATGACGTCGGGTTGCGTCGATCGGACCAGTGCCTCGCCCTCGGCGAGCGTGCCGGCACAACCCACCACGTGCAGGTCGGGGAGGTTGTCGAGCGACGCCTGGATGGCGCCGGACAGCACCTGCTGGTCCTCGACGACCGCGACGCAGATGAGGTCGCGGCGACGAGCGGTGCTGCTCGAGTCGTGCATGACGCCAGTCTGCAACGAACAGCAGAACGTCGACATGACGCATTCGCGTTACTGATGACGACTGATCCTGGTCTGTCCGGAACCATCACCGGCGACGACCATGACGTCATGCACGGTTCCAGTACCCCGAGTCGATCGCGGAACCCCCTGCCCCGCACGACCCCATCCGCTCCCGGGGCCGTGGCGGTGGTCGCGCTCGACTGGGCGGGTCGCATCGTCGCCGCCAACGACCACTGGTTCTCGGCCGGTGCAGCGCGCGGGGCTCGCCGGAGCTCGATCGCCGTCGGCGTGGACTACCTGGCCGTGTGCGATGCCGCAGCAGACCGCGGCGATGTCATCGCCGCGCAGGCCGCCACCGGCATCCGGGAGGTGCTGGCCGGCGACCGTGCCGAGTTCCTGATGGACTACCCGTGCGCCACACCGGAGGACACCCGCTGGTACATGCTCCGGGCCGTCTCCACCGGCTTGGACCAGGGGGCGATGGTCAGCCATGTGGACGTCACCGAGCTGCGCGACGTCGAACGGAGCGTCCGCGAGCAGTCGTACAAGCTCTGGCGCGTCGTCGAGCCCGAGGCCGAGTTCATGACGCTGCTCGACGCCGACGGGACCGTCATCGAGGGGTTTCCGGCGCACGAGCGCATGCTCGGCCCGCGCCCGTGGATCGGCGAGGCGGCCTTCGACGTCGTCCATCCACGCGATCGGGACACCGCGGCCGAGATCTTCGCCCGCTGCTCGACGATCCCGGGACGGGTCGAGACCGCGACCATCCGCGTGGGCGACACCTCCGGGCGGTGGCGCCGACTCGAGCTGATCGCACGCAACCTCCTGGAGGACCCCGAGGTCGGCGGCGTGGTGGTGAGCGGCAGGGACGTGACCGACCGCACCGAGGCGCACGTGACGCGGCTGCTGTGGGACCAGCTGCTCGACGACCTGCCCGCCGCCACGATCATCACCGACGACGCGGGGATCGTGCTCGCCTGGAACGCCCGGTCCAGCGAGCTGCTCGACCGCTCGGCGGAGGAGATGGTCGGACACGACTTCGCCGAGATGCTCGGTTCGCCGCGCTGGAAGACCCTCGGCCCGTTGCTGGACCAGGTACGCCGGGACGGCCGGTGGTCGGGCGAGGTCCAGCTCACCGATCTCGGGGCGTCGCTACGTGAACGTGCCATCTGGCTCCAGCTGCAGCGCCTGGACGAGGCCGAGTCGGGCCTCTCGGGCTACCTGGCCGTGGCCGTGGACCGCACCGACGAGCAGCGGATGCGCGACACGCTCGTCTTCCGGGAGCACCACGATTCGCTGTGCGGGCTCCTGAACCGCCAGGGCTTCCTCGACCGTCTGCCAGCGTTCGTCGACTCGGCGGCCGGCGGATCGGACGGCTTGATCGCGCTCGGTGAGCCTCGATCGCTTCCGCCAGGTCAACGCCGTCTTCGGTGCCGAGACCGGCGACCGGGTGCTGCAACGGATCGGACGGGCCCTGGAGCGGATCGGTGGCCCCGATGCGCTGGTAGCCCGCCTGCACGGCGACGTGTTCGCCCTCGCCGTCCCGCCGGGCCAGGCGTCGTCCGAGCTCGGCGACGAGATCCTGCAGATCGTGCGCGGCCTCGGCCGGGACGAACCGGATGTCGAGCTCGCGGCCAGCATCGGCCTGCGCCCGATCGGATCGCCGGGCGACGACCCGGCGACCTGGATCGACGAGGCCCGAGAAGCCGCAGCCGACGTCAAGCGCGCCGGCGGCAACGGCGTGTGTGTCGCGGACGACGCGTTGCGTGCCGCCATGTTGGAGGAGGTCACGCTGCGCCACGACCTCCAGGGCGCGCTCGACCGGAACGAGCTGGTGGTCGAGTACCAGCCGGTGGTCGGGCTCCCCGACGGTGTGGTTCGCGGTGCGGAGGCGCTGCTGCGCTGGGACCACCCGACGCAGGGCCGGATCGGACCCGACGTGTTCATCCCGCTCGCCGAGCAGACCGGCATCATCTCCTCGATCGGCCGCCACGTCATCAGCGAGGCGTGCCGGAGCGCGGCGCGCTGGCGGACGCGTCGTCCCGAGGTCCCCCTGCGCGTCGGGGTCAATCTGTCGCCGGCGCAGCTGGTGGATCCGACGCTGCCCGATCACCTTCGCGCCGAGCTGGACCGATGGGCGCTCGACCCGTCCCTGCTCATCCTCGAGGTCACCGAGTCGATGTTGATGGAGCGCAACTGCGAGGCGGCGGCGCTGCTCGCCCAGCTGAAGGCGGTGGGTGTTCGGATCGGCGTGGACGACTTCGGAACCGGCTACAGCTCGTTGGCGCGGCTCAAGGAGCTGCCGATCGACGTGCTCAAGGTCGATCGCTCGTTCACGGCTGCGCTCGGCTCGTGCCCCGAGGACAGCTCGATCGTCACCACCGTGCTGGCGCTGGCCGAGGCGCTGGGTCTGGACGTGACCGTCGAGGGCGTGGAGCACGAGAGTCAGCGCGACGCCCTGGTGCGGCTGGGTTGCGATCGGGGCCAAGGGTTCCTCTGGTCCGGTGCCGTGTCCGCAGAGCGCTTCGACGCCCTGCTCGACCGCGGCTATCCGGCCGCGCCGGTCGTCAGCGAGCGGATCGTCGAGCGGACCCGCACCGAGGGCTACGCCGATGCGCTGCGCGTGCTGCACCACGAACTGGCGGCGCCCCTGTCCGTGCTGTCCACGCTGGTCGACGGCTTCGCCCGCCTCGGCGACGACGAACGGGACGCCCTGGTGTCGCCACTGACGCGGAGCGTCCGTCGCATCGAACACGTCATGGAGTCGTTGGCTCTGCTCGACCGGCTCGACCGGGGCACGCTGGCGGTGCAGCGGCGCGAGCACGTCGATCTCCTCGAACTGGTCGGCCGGGTGGCCGAGGACACCGGCGCACGGCTCGACCGCACGATCGACGTCGTCGCGGACGGGCCCTGCATCGCCGACCTCGATGCGCCGCTCGTCGAGCAGGTGCTGGTGAACCTGATGACCAACGCCGTCGAGTACTCGCCGCCGGAGACCCCCGTGCGCGTCGAGGTGTCCCAGAAGCCCGGCTCGGTCGTCGTGTCGGTCACCGACGATGGCCCCGGGCTGTCACCCGAGCAGCTGGGTACGGCGTGGCGGAAGTTCGGACGGCTCGACCATCGGATCCCGGGCAGCGGCATCGGTCTGTACCTGGCTCGCGGCATCGCCCGCGCCCATGGCGGTGAGCTCCGGTACTGGCGAGCGCCGGCCGGCGGTTCGGTGTTCACGCTCGATCTCCCGACGCCATGACCCCGGCCGGGCGGCGTCTGGTCCTCGTGGAAGACGAGGCCGACCTCCGCGCGACGCTGGCCATCGTCCTGGACTCCGTCGGCTGGGACGTGCACGCCGTGGGCACGGTGGCGGCGGCCAGGGTGGCGCTGGCCGCGAGCCCGGCCGACGTCGTGTTGCTCGACCACCACCTGAGCGACGGGCTCGGTGCCGATCTGGCCGCCGAGATCGCGGCCGGTGCCGACGACGTCCTCGTGGTCCTCATTTCCGGAGACACGACGGTCGTGCCTCCCGATGGCGTCGAGCTCGTGGCCAAGCCGTTCCGGCTGGCCGACCTGCTGTCGCTGCTGGGGGAGTGAGCCCGACCTCGCCCTTGGTAGGTTCTCATGACTCGGGTGGGCGTCGAGGTACGAGAGGCGTCGTGGTGTCGGAGCAGCCTGGAGCGAGCAGTCGCCGGATCGTGATCGTCGACGATCACGGGATGTTCCGTGAGGCCCTGGAGGAGGCGCTCCAGGACGCAGACGACATCGAGGTGGCAGGAAGCGCCGCCAGCATCGGTGGGGCACAGCGTCTGGTCGCCGAGGTCGATGGCGACGTCGACGTGGCCCTCGTCGACTACGGCCTCCCCGACGGCACCGGTGTCGATCTGGCCGTGTGGTTGCAGCATCGGGATCCGCCCGTCCCCTCGCTCATCCTGACCGCCAGCGAGAGCATCCGCGCCGCTGCCGAGGCGGTCAACGCCGGCTGCGCCGGGTTCCTGCGCAAGTCCGCCGACCTGCAGACGCTGGTCCGGGCCGTGCAGCGGGTGGTCGCCGGCGACGCGGTGTTCGACGCCCGCACCCTGTCCGAGGCGATCGACTGGCTGCACCGCCCGGCGGCGCACCCTGTCGACCTGACGGCACGGGAGCTCGAGGTGCTGCAGGCCCTCGCCGACGGTCGGACGACCACCGAGATCAGCGAGGATCTGGTGCTCAGCCACCACACCGTGCGCAACCACGTGCGCAACAGCCTCCAGAAGCTCGATGCCCGTTCTCAGCTCGAGGCGGTGGTCATCGCGTCGACGATGTCCCTCGTGGACGTGGGCCGGGGTCGTCGCCCTCCGCCGCGCTGAACGGGAAGGCGGCCTCGATGGTGGTGCCGTGTTCGCCCGACGTCACGGTGAGCGAACCACCGGCGGACGCGGCACGTTCGCGCATGGCCGTGAGGCCCAGGTGCCCCGGTGCCGGGTCGACGGATGGATCGAAGCCCCGGCCGTCATCGCGGCACCGCAACCGCAGCTGGTCGTCCTGGCGGTGCACGCGGACGACCACGTGCCTGGCACCGCTGTGCTTGTGCACGTTGCGCAGTGCCTCGCGGGTGATCCCGACGACGGTGGCGCCGAGGGCCTGAGACGGCTCGACCTGCACCTCGAGATCGACGTGGACGTCCGGGACGGTGGACGCGGCCAGCTGCGTGAGTGCGTCGCGGAGCGACCGCTCGTCTGATCCGTCGCGGTCGAGCGAGCGGCGGAGCGCGTCCAACGCAAGGCGTGCCTGCCGCAGGTGGTCGCCGGCGGCTCGCGCGCCGGCGGGCAGTGCGCCGGTGCCGATCCGGTCGTCGAGCACCTGGATGATGCGCCCCAGCGCGATGGACGGTCGCGTCGTGACGGTGTGGGTGAGCTGGCGGCGCTCCTCGTGCTCGATGAGCAGCACGCGATGGAGCAGTTGCCGGCGGGCGTCCTCGAGTTGGGCGATCCGGCGCTCGGTGTCGACCTCGTCCGTGCGGTCCTGGACGGTCCCGATCAGCCTGGTGGGTCGACCGCTGGCGTCGCGCTCGATCCAGGCGGCGAGGTGCACGTGGCGGATGTCGCCGTCGGGACGGATGATCCGCAGATCGATGGCATACGGCGCCCGCCCGGCGATGGCGTCGTCACGCATGTCGAGGAACGCCTGGCGGTCGTCGGGATGCACCAGCTCGACGAACTGGGAGAAGGTCGGGTGTCGATCCTGGGACCAGCCGACGATCTCGTACGCGGTCGGCGACCAGTACAGGGGCTGGCCCGGGCCGAGCCCCTCCCAGCTGCCGAGGCCGGCGACATGCTGCGCGGCATGGAGGTGGGCGACGACCCGGTCGGCCTCGCGCTGGTCGGTTTCGTGGGGACGGCTCATCGGTGTGGCAGGTCGATGGTGATCGTGGTACCCGACGGTCCGGATGCGATGCGAAGGGTCCCGGCGGCCGCTTCGGCTCGCTCCTGCATGCCGAGCACGCCCAGGCGCTGGACGTCGGGGCACTGGGCGTCGACGTCGAAACCACGGCCATCGTCCTGGATCTGCATCCGGGTGCGGGTGGCGTCGCCGGTGGCGGTGATCCGCACCGACGATGCGTCGGCGTGTTCGCGCACGTTCGTCAGTGCCTCCTCCGCGACGCGCAGCAGCACGCGGGTCACGGGCGCGGGTGGCTCGGCGATCGTGGCATCGACGTCGATCGGGAGGTCGTCGAGGATCGACCGGGCGAGGTGCTTCAGCGCCAGCCGGAGCCCGATGGCGCTGGTGGCCAGCGGCTCCAGCTCGACCAGCTTGTCGCGGAGGTCGTGCACCAGCGCATGGAGGTCGGCGACCAGGTCGTCGACAGGTAGCCCGTGGTTGCTGGTGAGGGCGAGTTGCTCCAGCTGCAACGAGGCGATGGTCAGCTGCTGGATCGGACCGTCGTGGAGGTCCGATGCCAGCCGGGAATGCTCGTGGTCGATCGTGTCCAGGAGCCGGTGAAGCAGCTCGCGCCGTGCCGCGTCGAGCCGGGCCAGGCGCCGTTGCGTCCGGACCCGGTGCGTGCGGTCTTGGACCACACCGATGAGTCGGACGGCGGTGCCGGCGGCATCGCGTTCGATCTCGGCCTCCTCGCGGACGTGGCGCACCGCACCGTTGGGCAGCACGATGCGATGGTCGATCCGGTACGGCTGCGACCCAGCGAGCGCAGCCTCGTGGGCGTCGAGGAACGCGTCGCGGTCGTCGGGGTGCACCGCAGCGAGGAACGTCTCGAAGGACGGCGTGGTGTCGGTCGGCCAGCCGAAGATGGCGTGCACCGCCGGCGACCAGAGGAGTCGGCTCCGCTGCAGGTCGTTCTCCCAGCTGCCGAGGCCGGCGACACGCTGGGCGGTGTCGAGGTGGGCGAGCAGCCGTCGGATGCGGGTCTGCTCGTCAGGCGCCTCGAAGATGCCGGCCATGAACCCCCTTTTGTCCCTTTCGCTGAGGCTACCTGCTCAATTCTTCGACGACCGCGACGGCGATGCGATCGCGCTGGCGCTCGGTCGGGACCTCCATGTGCCCATTGTGGAGTATGTCGGCTGTCCTCACACGTGTGCATCAGTTGATGCGGAAGCTGCCGGTCCGCTCGATCACGGCGGCGGTGGCGCACAGCAGGTCCTCGTCCCCGTGGGCGGCGATCAGCTGCACGGCGGTGGGGAACCCACCGGGTCGCGGCACGGGCACGACGATGGCCGGGTGGCCGGCGAGGTTCACGGCCACGTTCGGTCGGCGGGTCTCCAACCGGCCGGCGTGTTCGAGCGTGGGGGGCTCGTCGACGATGGCGGCGAGGGCGATGACGGGAGTCCGGCGCAGGGCGGCATCGAGCTCGGCGCGCCACGGGCCGGCGACGTCGAGCGCCCGCCGGTAGTCGGCGGGGTCGATGGCGGCGCCGGTGGCGAGCCGTTGCCGCACCTCGTGGCCGAGTTGGTCGGCGTGCTGTTCGAACAGCGAACGGTTCACCCGGTGGGCCTCGACGAAGGCGACGGTGGAACCGGCTCGGTCGGCGACGTCCCATCCGGGCAGCGCGACGTCCTCGACCGGGATTCCCGTGGCGCTCGAGCGCGACGTCGATCGCCTGCTCGATGGCAGGCAGGACGCCGGGCAAGAGGAACCGCCCCAGTGTCGCGGCCGGCTCGGGGGAGGGCGTGAACCCGGGCTCGAGCAGCGCCATGCCGCGGACCACGCCCGCGACCGTGGCCGCCATCGGCCCGACGGTGTCGAGCGTGGGGGCCAGCGGATGGACGCCGTCCAGCGGGATGCGCCCGTACGTGGTCTTCAGGCCCACCACGCCGCAGCAGGCGGCCGGGGTGCGGACCGACCCCCCGGTGTCGGTGCCCAGCGCCACGTCCGCCCCGTCGGTGGCGACCGCCACGGCCGACCCCGACGACGAACCGCCCGGGATGCGCGCCGGGTCGAGCGGGTTCACCGGCGTGCCGGTGTAGGTGTTCACGCCGGTGCCGCCGAAGGCCAGCTCGTGGAGGTTGGTCTTGCCGACGATGCGGGCGCCGGCGGCTCGGGCCCGGGCCACGCAGGCGGCGTCGGCGCCGGCCGGTTCGGCGTGCTCGGCCACGGGTCGGCTCCCGCACGTGGTGGGCAGGCCGGCCACGTCGATGACGTCCTTCACGGCCAGGGTCGGCCCGTCGCCCGGCGGCGGGTCGCAGCGGACCAGGAAGGTGGTCATGCCCGGCCCTGCGCCTCCACCCGCTGGACCAGGCGGCGCAGGTTGCCCTTCCAGATGCGCTTCAGCACGACACCGCCGACCAGCGCACCGATCCGACCGCCCATCCACCAGGGGAAGGTCAGTCGCTCGTGCCACTGGAACGCCGTGCGCCCGTCGCCGGCGGGGGAGAGGGTGAACACGCCGTCGCCGGTGACCACGCCGACGTGGCGCACGCCCATGGCACGCTCCGGCTCCCACTCGGTGATCTCCATCTGGTCGGTGAGCCGGAGCGGACCCACCTTGGTGTCGCACTCGAAGGTGGTGCCTGCGCCCCGCGTCTGGTCGGACGTGAAGCGGATGGCCTCGGCGTCGGCCATCCACTCGACGTGGGTGTCGATGTCCTCGAGGGCGGCCCAGACCCGGCCGGGCTCGGCATCGATGGTGGTGCGCACGGTGATGCCCTTGCCGATCGAGTCGAACATGGCTCGGGACGGTAACGGGTCCGCGTTCGTGTCGGACCCCCTCGGGATACTGGGTGCATGACCTTCCTCGTCGCCCTCCTCGCCGCCGTGGTTGCCGCCGGCCTGGCGGCGCTCGCCGTGGCGCACCTGCTCGGCAGCCGTCTGCGCACCGAGGCCGCCACCGAGCGCGACGCCACCGTGCAGGCCGCGGTCGACACCGTGCTCAACGTGGCCAGCTCCAAGCTGGGCGACACCGTCGCCGCCGGCAACCGAGAGCTCGACCTGCGGTCCAGGTCGTTCGAGCAGCAGGTCACCCACATCAGCGACGCCCTGCGCACGCTCGGCACCATGGTCACCGACCTGCAGAAGGAGCGCGCCGAGCAGACCGGGTCGCTGGTCGCCCAGCTCGAGCAGGTGACCCGCACCCAGCAGTCGCTGGCCGAACACACCCAGCAGCTCCGCCAGGCCCTGGCCAACCCCAAGCAGCGGGGGCAGTGGGGCGAGCGCATGGCCGAAGACGTCCTGCAGGCCGCCGGCTTCCGCGACGGCGTGAACTACCGCAAGCAGACGGCCATCGAGGGCGGCACCATCCCCGACTTCCGGTTCCTCCTCCCGCGCGACCTCGAGGTCCGCATGGACGTGAAGTTCCCCGTCGACAACTACCTCCGGGTCCTCGAGGCCGACGACGACGAGTCCGTCGCCCGGCACACCAAGGCGTTCGTCGGCGACGTGCGCACCCACATCCGTGGCCTGGCCGGTCGCGGGTACATCGACCCGCGCGACACGGTCGACTGCCTGCTGCTGTTCATCCCCAACGAGGCCGTCTACGCCTTCCTCCACCAGTCCGACCCCGAGGTCGTCGACGTGGCCCTCGCCCAGCAGGTCGTGCTGTGCTCACCGGCCACGCTGTTCGCCGTCCTCGCCGTCATCCGCCGCTCGGTCGAGCAGTTCCAGCTCGAACGGCGCAGCGACGAGATCCTGCGCTGCCTGGGCGGCGTCACCGCCGAATGGGACAAGTTCGCCGGCGCGCTCGACAAGGTCGGCCGGCAGCTCGACACGGTCACCAAGAGCTTCCACGACGAGCTCAACGGCACCCGCCGGCGGGTGTTCCAGCGCTCGCTCGACGAGATCGAGTCGCTCCAGTCCGCCGGCCTCGACCGGTCGGGCGCCATTCCGCCCGGCTCCGGCGAGGCGCTGGCGGCCAAGAAGGCCGCCGGCGACGTGCGCCCGCTCGCCGGCTGAGCGGCGATCAGGCCGGCCAGGACTGCAGGCGTCGGGTGACCTCGGCGCCGAAGATCGCGTCCGGGACCAGCCAGGGCGTGTGCTCCTCGATGGCCGGCACCAGCTGGTGGCGGACCACGTCCTGGTGCTCGGCGTCGGCCAGCACGTGGACGTCGTACCACCGGCGTCCGGCGTCGGGGAGGCCCGCCCGGTCCCAGTCCGCGGCCCGTGCGCGGCACGGGTCCACCGAGTCGATCTCCAGGAAGCACAGCTGGCCCACCGATGCGCCGCGCAGGTGGCGCCGACGGGCGAAGAGCCAGGCGCAGTTGGCGAAGGCCAGTGCGGCGGCCGGCGCCGCGTCGACGGCATCGGCCACGGTCATGCCCACCGCCTCCAGGCAGTCGCGGTAGATGCCGGCGTGCGGGCGACCGTGTCCGACTCCGTACTCACCGGCCTGGATGGTGGCGATCGGCGTCTTCAGCTCGGGCTCGATCACGGCCAGCATCAGCGTGTGGGGGTCGGCCTCCCAGCCGAGGTACGGCGCCTTGGCGGCGAAGGTGGCCAGCACCTCGTCGGCGGTGGCTGCTGCCGAGTCGTCCGCAGGCGGCGGTGTGCGCATGGACTCCAGGTGGGTCCACAGCTCGCCGGGCTCGACCTCGGGTGTGGGCACCAGCTCGCGCAGGCGCTCCTCGAAGCGGTCGCGCAACGCCGAGGCCACCGGCTCCACCTCTCGACGACCCGCCGGGTCGACCCCGGCGATGTCGGCAACCGCGGTGATCTCGAGCAGCCAGAGCGCCAGCTGGGCGTCGTCGTCGTCGATCGCCATCGTCACCCGGTCGCGTCGGACCAGCGGATCGGACGGGCGTCCGCTCACGGCATCCAGCACCCACGCGCTGAGCGGTCCACGGGCACCGGGCGCTCGATCCGCGCCGGTGACGGCGTGGTCGAGGGGGCGGGGGCCGGCGGTCAGCATGGCGCTTCCCGTACCCGGCGATGACCGGTTCAGACGTCTGGGGACCTTTGCCCCTGTTGCGGCACGTGCGCGGTGACGATGCTCAGGTCACGAACCGCCCCTGAAGACTCGGAGCTCGCGTGCTGTTCCCCACCGTCCGCTTCGCCGTGTTCTTCGCGGTGGTGTGGGCGGTGCTGCTCCTCGTTCGGCGTCGCCCCGTGGGGCGACGGATCGTGCTGCTCGCCGCCAGCTGGGTCTTCTACGCCGCGTGGAACTGGCGCTTCCTGGCGCTCCTCGTCTGGATCATCGCCGTCAGCCACGTCGGGTCACGTGCCCTGGCCCGGGCGCCGACGCGCACGACCCAGCGCGTGGCCCTGTGGCTCGGTGTCGGCGCCCACCTCGGCCTGCTCGGGTACTTCAAGTACTACGGCTTCTTCACCGAGTCGCTCGTGGGCCTGTTCGACCGGTTGGGCGTGGCCGTCTCGGTCCCCCTGGTGCAGGTCGTCCTCCCGTTGGGCATCTCGTTCCTCACGTTCCAGGCGATCAGCTACCTGATCGAGGTCCGTCGCGGCGTGCTCCGCCCGGTCGGTCTGCTCGACGAGGCGGTGTGGCTCAGCTTCTTCCCGACCGTCGTGTCCGGGCCCATCACCCGGGCGAGCGAGCTCGTTCCCCAGCTCCACCGCACCCCGGTCTGCGCCGACCCCGAAGGCGCGGTCGTCCTGGTGCTGCGGGGCCTGTTCAAGAAGGTCGTGGTGGCCAGCTTCCTCGCCACCACCATCGTCGAGTCGGCCTTCGCCACGCCCGGTGCCCACACGTCACCCGAGCTGCTGTTCGCGGTCTGGGCGTTCGGCGCCCAGATCTACGTGGACTTCAGCGGGTACACCGACCTGGCCCGCGGCATCGCGCTGCTCCTCGGGTACGAGCTCCCCGAGAACTTCCGTGAGCCGTACCGCGCCGCCACCGTCCAGGAGTTCTGGACGCGCTGGCACATCACGCTGACCCGGTGGCTGCGGGACTTCCTGTTCACGCCGCTCGGGCTGCGGTGGGGCCGGCGGCCGTGGCTCGGTCTGTCCATCCCGATCGTGATCATGCTGCTGGCCGGCCTGTGGCACGGGGCGGCGTGGACGTTCGTGGTCTTCGGCGGCATCCACGGCCTGGCCATGGCGTCGGAGCGGTGGCGGCGGGAGCGCCGACGGCGTCTCGGGCTGGGCCGGCCGCCCGACACGCTCGGACGCCGGGTGGTTCGTCACGTCGTGACGCTGCAGATCGTCTCCCTCGGCTGGCTGTTCTTCCGGGCCGAGTCGATGTCGAGCGCGTGGACGATCCTCGACCGGATCGCCACTGCCGGGGGTGGCTTCGACGGCGTGCCGCTCCTCGCCGTGGCCACCGTCGCCGCCGTGGTCGCGGTGCAGTTCCTGCCCGCCGACTGGTGGGCGCGCAGCGCTGCCGTGCTGCGTCGGCTCGGCCCCGCCACCCAGGTGGCGGCGACGGTGGGGGCACTCACCGTGATCGACGTGCTCGGACCGGCCGGCGTGGCCCCGTTCATCTACTTCCGGTTCTGATGGCCCTGCTCACCCCTCCCTCGCCCGATGTCCTCGAGGTCGAGCCGCCGCGTCCGGCACGGCCCCGTCCGCCGACCCCGTGGCGCGCCTACCTGCTGGTGGTCCTGTCGCTGGCCCTCGCCGCACTGGCCAACGCACCCGAGCTCGTCCGCACGGCCCAGCGCCAGCCGCTCGGCTGGCGACGCGACGTGCTCGTCGACATCACCGACGTGGTCGCCGACGTCGCCGACCGCACGCGACTCGACCGACCCCGCATCTGGATCGAGCACGCGCTGGATCGGGAAGCCTCGCCTGCGCCCCGACCGCTCCCCGTCGCACCGACCGTTCCGGTCACCACGGCACCGGTCACGACCGCACCGGTCACGGCGACGGCCCCGATGTCGTCCGCTCCGGGGGCGTCCGTGCCGTCCACGACCGCCGGGCCGTCACACCGGCGGCCGACGGCGGCGGATCCGCTGCGCGTGTGGATCGTCGGTGATTCGATGATGCAGGTGGTCGGTCAGTCGCTGGTGAACGGGATGAGCCCCGACGACGCGATCCGCGCCCAGCTCGACTACCGGGTGTCCACCGGGCTGACCCGCCCCGACTACTTCGACTGGCCGGCCCGGCTGGCCGAGCTGGTCGGCGCCGACGACCCCGACGTGGTGATCGTGATGTTCGGCGCCAACGACGCCCAGGGGATCGTGACCGCGCACGGGCCCGAACCGTTCGGCACCGACGGCTGGCTCGCCGAGTACCGCGTCCGGGTCGACGCAACGATGGACCTGCTCACGAGCAGGGGCGCGGTCGTGTACTGGATCGGCCAGCCGGTCATGCGCTCCGAGCGGTTCTCCGCCCGGATGGCTGCCCTCGACGAGGTGTACCGCTCGGCCGCCGAGGGTCGGCCCGACGTGGTGTACGTGGACTCGTGGCCGGTCTTCGCCGTCGACGGTGCCTACTCGGCCTACCTGGATCTGGGTGGCCCGACCCTGGTCCGCCAGAGCGACGGCATCCACCTGACCCGTGCCGGCGGCGACCGCCTGGCCGGCGTCGTGCTCGATCGGCTGCACCAGGACTGGTTCGAGGAGGAACGGTGATCGGAACACGTGGTCCTTGCGGCGTCGGCCGGGGCGTGCCTCGGGGTGGCGTCCGGTGCCGGCGCCGTTCCCGTGTGGCGGTCGCCGGTGTGCTGCTGCTCGCGGGGCTGGCCGCCGGGGCCTGCGGGCAAGGCGCGGGCACGGCAGCGGAGCCGAACACCACGGTGGTGCCGTCCACGGCCGTTCGCGCGCCGACCTCGACGTCGCTGAGCACGTCGAGCACGTCGAGCACGTCGAGCACCGCCACGGTGTCGACGGCACCGGCCGCAGCACCCTCGTCGGTGGCGCCCTCGTCGACGGCGTCGACGACCGTGCCGTCCACGTCGCCGCCCACCGCGACGGCGCCGCCCGCGACGGCCACCCCCACCACGGGGCCGACGACGACGGTGGCGCCGTTGCCCTCGGGGTCGGACCACCGCGTCTTCGTCCTGGGCGACTCCGCCCTCCTCGGAGCCCAGTACACCGTCCCCGCCGCCCTCGTCGGATGGGACGTCACCTACGACGCGCTCGGTAGCCGGCGTCTCCCGCAGGGCATCGAGGTGCTGCGTGCCCGCCGCGCCGAGATCGGGCGGGTCGTCGTGATCCAGCAGGGCAACAACTACATCGCCGGCGAGGGCTCCTTCGCCGACCAGATCGACCAGGCCATGACGGTCCTCGCCGGCGTGGAACGAGTCGTGTGGCTGACGGTCGCGGAGAAGTGGCCGTCACGGGTCGCCATCAACGACGCCATCCGGGCGGCGCCGGCGCGCTGGCCTCAGGCGGTGGTGGCCGACTGGGCGCCGATCATCGCCGCCCACCCGGAGTACGCCGGCGACATGCTGCATCTCAGCGACTCCGGGCGAATCGCCATCGCCCGCCTCATCGCCGACCACGTGGGGTCACCCTGACCGAGGCCAGCGATGTGGCGAGCGACGATGCGCAGCGCTCGACGTGAGCGAAGCGCTCGACGTGAGCGAAGCGCTCGACGATGAGCGAAGCGAGTGGCTCAGTCGCCACCGATGAAGCCGACCGGCACGGCGACCGCCGTCCAGACGCCCCCGTCACGGCCGCTGGTCGAGGTGACGACCACCGATCCCCAACCGCCGCCGGGGTTGCTCCACTCGATGTCGCCCTCGAACGCCGCCATGTCCCCGGCGCTGCCGGCGGTCACCATCCCGGTGCCGAGCGCAGTCGTGCTGCCCCGCTCGTACACGGCCACCTGCAGCTGACCCTCGAAGCCGCGGCCGGTCCCGGCCACGTGGAGCGGAGCGTCGATGGCCGAGCTCGCCGTCGGCTCGGTGAGGTCGATCTCGGTGGAGACGGCGCCCAGGACGTACCAGTGGTCATCGCTCATCTGGCGGACGAGCACCGTGGTGGCCGGCCCGTTGCTCGCCGGACGGATCTCGATCTCGCCCGAGCGGTTGTCGCCCTGGCGGAAGTCGCTGTACACGACATCGCTGCCGAACCCGACGAGCTCTTCGGCGAATCCCTGGGCCGCGGCGAGCGGTTCGTCGTACGTCGTGTCGCCGGCGGGGTCGGGCCACACGATCGTGGCCGCTTCTTCGTCGGTCACGCCGCCGGCGGCGGTCGTCGTGGTCGCTTCGGTCGTGCTGGTGCTGCTCGGCGCCGTCGTGGTCGTCGTCGTGCTGGTGTCGGTGGAGGCGCCGTCGTCGTCGTCGCCGCAGGCCCCGAGACCCAGGAGCGCGGCGATGGCCACGACGGCGAGGATGGTGTACCGCCGGTGTCGTGTCATGGTCTGAGTGGACCATGACCCGTGGTCATGCGCGAGAGCCGAACGTCATCTCCCGGCGGCGGGGTGGATTCGACATCAGCCCGCAGGGGCGGCGTTTCGCGACCAGAAACGCCGCCCGGGCGCGCCGGTGGGCCGACCTGGTGGGTGGTCGGCTCATCGGGCGGTGTGGTGGGGGGTCAGTTGGGGGGTCGGTCGGGTGGTCGGGGCCGACCGGGTCCGGCTCGGGTTCGGTCGGTGGGTCGTCCGGTCCAGGTGGTGCCGTGGGGGTCGGTGGCGACCCAGTGGCCGGTGTCGGTGTCGACGTGTAGGTGCCAGCCGTGTTCGTGGACCAGGCGGTGGTGGAATCGACAGAGCAGTGCGCCGTTGTCGACGACGGTGGGGCCGTGGCGGGCGCGGGGGTGGAGGTGGTGGGCGTCGCACCAGCGTGGTGGTCGACGACAGCCCGGGAACACGCAACCGCCGTCGCGTGCCGCGAGGGCGCGTCGTTGGGAGCGGGTGAACTGTTCGTTGGCGGTGTTGGCGTCGAGCACACGATGGGGTCCGGCGAACAGGGTGGCGACCAAGGCGGAGTCGCACAGCAGCCGGCGGGCGGCTCGTTCGGTGACGGTCCAGGCCTGGGCGGTGAGGGTGAGGTCGTCGAGTTGGTCGAAGCGACGGCCGGCCAGGGTGTGCAGGTCGAGGTGGACGTTGACGCACACCCCGGAGCGGGCCTTGGTGCGCCGACGCAGCCGCCGGCGTCGTTCCCGTTCCTGGCGCCGCAGACGACGGCGGAGCAGATCGAGCTGGTCCAGCTGGTCGGCGTTGCCATCGGGATCGGAGTCGGGCTGGTCGAGGAGCTCGTCGAGGTCGTCGCGCATCCCGAGCCCGTCGGGCGGCAGACCGAAGCCGTCCTGCTCCTCCTCGTCGTCGTGGTCGTCGCCGACGTCATCGTCGGTGTCGTCGGTGTCGTCGAGGTCGTCGTCGAGGTCGTGGCCGTGGGTGAGGCCGAAGTGGGCGAGGTCGTCGATGGCGTCGGCTCGGCGTTCGCCGAGGCCACGCCGGTAGGGGGCGTCGGCGGGGTCGGGATCGGGGCAGAACGCGTCGATGGCAGCGGCGACGTTGAGGAACGCCGACGGGGACAGGTACGCCTGGAGCTGGCCGTCGCCGAACAAGCTCTGGGATAGCTGCAACCGGTGCCGCGGGGCACGGGTGACCTCGCGTTCCTGGTCGGCCAGCTCAGCCCAGTGGCGGACCACGGCGGCGAAGTCGCGGTCGTCGGCCAGCTTGGTGTTGCTCCGCAACAACGCGGCGACCACCTCGTCGGTCAGGAACCGGCGGCGGTCGTCGATCACCGCACCGGCCAGGATCTCGGCCCGACCCATCGACAGCACACCCGACGCGAGGGCGTCGTACAGATCGTCGTGGTCGGCGCACAGCGCCGCCACCTGCACCAACCGGTCGGCCTCCCGGTAGGACACCGACGTGTAGACCTCGACCCACCGGCGCGGCGTCCGACACCCAGCCGCCAACCACGCCGCCGACGGCCACAACGCCACCAACGCGAGCACCGCATCACGCCGAGCCCCGTCGATACGCCCGACGAGACCGGCAGCCCGATCGAGGGCGTCTCGGGCCCGGCCCGCCACATCGGCACTCGTGGCGTAGGTGGCGGACCCGGGCTTCATGGAACAAATCGTACGAAGGGGGTCTGACAAGAACTCCTTCCTCGCGAAAGATGGCGCTGATTCAGTGCCTGTGCTGCGGTCCTGCTCGCCATCGGACCGACCATCTGGCTACTCGGCAGGTTGACCGGCGAAGAGGTGACGATCGCAGGTGGGGTCGCCCGGCTCGCGGTGCAGTTGACCGTCGTCGCCGTCCTCGTGCGCGTGGCGTCTCGGCGCAGCCGAGGACTTCCCGTGTTCCGATCGCCAGGGGCGTCCGCCTGACGAGCCGACGGCGCTGCGCTACGTCCGGCTCGCCCGGCGGGCGGTGGCGACGTCGGTCAGGTAGCTGCTCCGGGCCAGCAGCAGCACGAGTCCGCTGGCCAGCAGCGGCACCGTCATCACCAGGAACGTGGCCTCCAGGCCCGAGTCGCCGCGCCCGCCGAAGATGTTGTCGGCGATGAGCCCGAACAGCAGCGGCGCCAGCGCCTCCAGGCCGGTGCGGATGACCGTGCGCGCCGCTTCGGCTCGACCCCACAGCTGTCCGGGCACCACGTCGAGGCGGGCGGCGTCGAGCGGGGGGTTGGCGGCGGCCAGGAAGAAGCCGGCGCCGATGAGCAGCGGGATCACGAGGAACAACGAGCGGAACACGATCGCCGGAGCGAACGTCACCGTGGTGAGCACGAAGGCGACGGCGGGCACGGTGATGCGTGCGTTGAGGTGCCCGTTGTCGAGCAGGTGGTCGGCGATGCGGCCGGACGCCAGCACGCCGAGCACGGCCCCCGCCCCGATGATGAAGACGAGACCGGACGCGAAGCCCTGGCTGAGGCCGTAGTGCTCGTCGGCGTACTCGACCCCGAAGGTCCGGATGCCGGCGAACATGTAGTAGCCGAGCGCGGAGGAGATGATGAGGATCACGTTGGTGCGGATCCGCAGCACGTAGCGGATGGCACCCCAGATGGAGAGATCGTCGACCTCGACGTCGTCGGACAGCTCCGCCTCGGGCTCCACGTCGTCGTGCCGCTCGACCTTGTCCGCCAGGTCCTCGCCGTCGCCGTCGGAGGATCCGTCGCTGCTCGCGCCGTCGGCGTCGTCCATCGGGGGCGGGTCCTCGATCGACTCGGTACCGGCCGGCATGATGCTGTCGCCGTCGCGATCGGGCTCGGGCAGCCAGTGCGCCAACCAGGCCACGCCCGCGGCCGGCAGCGCCATGGCGACGAACGCCAACCGCCAGTCGAGCACGGACGCCAGCGCCCCGGACACGGCGATGCCGAAGCCGGTGCCGACGAGCTCGCCCGACAGGATCATGCCCATGATCTGGCCCCGGTCAGCAGCGGGGAAGAAGTCGCCGACCAGCGACGCCACGGCCGGCAGGGCCGCGGCGGTGACGACACCGAGGAACACGCGCGACCCCAGGAGCCACGCGTACGAAGGGGCCGCGGCCCCGGCGAGCATGGCCGCAGACCAGCACAGGATCACGACGCTCAGCAGGCGCGTCCGGGTGATGCGGTCGACGAGCGCGCCGAAGGGGATGGTGGCGGCGGCTCCGACCAGGCTCGTCACGGTGATCAGCAGTCCGATCTCGGTGCTGCTGAGGTCGAAGGCGTGCTTCAGGTTCGGGGCGGTGGCACCGATCGTGCCCTTGTCGGCGGCGTCGAGGGCGAGCACGGCGGCGAGCACCGCCACGACCCGCATGCGGGCCGGGCCGCCGGCGCTGGACTCGACCCGTTCGACCAGTGGCTGGAGCGCCGCGATCATCGCTCGATGCGTGCCGCCGCCGGGACGGCGACGTGACGTGCCTGGCTGAGCATGGCCGTGTCCCTACCCAGGGATCCGGCCGATGGTGCTCGCCCGGCCGTACGAGGGTGCGGCGCGAGCATCGGGCCCAGTGCCCGCAGGCGCCTACGATCCCGGTCGTGGATGCCGACCGGGTGCTCGCCGCCCTTCGTCCGCTGGTGCTCGTGGTCGACGGCGCGGGAGCGGTGCTCGACGCCCATGGGGGGTACGGCGGCGTCGGCGGCTACGTGGCGGAGGACTTCGTGGGTCGTAGCGTGTTCGACTTCGTCGCGCCCGACGCCGTCGACGAGCTGGCGAGCTACTTCATCGAGGCCGCCGACCGGTCGGCCGACGCGTTGGCGCTCCCGTTGCCGTTCCGGGTCGACGTCGTCGATGCCGACGGCTGCCGGCAACCCGTCGACGTCATCCCCACGGGCGCCCCGCCTGCGGAAGGCGAGCTGCGCTGGGTCGTGACGATCGTGCCGGTCGAGCAGCAGACGTCGGTGTCGCGCTCGCTCGAGGCGGAGATGGCCGGTGCTCCCCGCGACGTGGTCAAGCGCATGCTGACGGCCGAGCTGATGGTCGACAACGCCAGCTACGGCACCCGCTGGTACCTCGTCGACCTCGACCGGGCGGAGGGCGTCACGGTCACCGGTGCCGGCGACGACGACGAGGTCGTCGAGCGGATCGCCGACGAGGTCCGACGTGGCTGGCGACCGTGGGGCGGCGTGGCGTCCGGCGACACCGCCGTGCTGCCGCTCGACGAGCTCCCCGACGCGGTCGCCGACGTCGTTCACGCTCGCAACGAGCGGCGCGTGGCGGTGACCCCGATCCACGTCGACGGCAGCCTGGTCGCCGCCTACCTGTCGTTCGCTCGCGTGCCGGCGGACTTCGACGTGAGCCGGATCAACAGCAACGTCCTGCAGCGCATCCAACGCCTGGCGAACGCCACCGCGCTGCTGATCGCACGCTGGCACGACCGCGACCGCCTGGTTGCGGCTGCGACGCGCGACCCGCTCACCGGTCTGGCCAACCGCGACGCCTTCGCCGACGCACTGGCCGGCGTCAGCGGTCCGGCCACGTTGCTGTACGTCGACGTCGACCACTTCAAGTCGGTGAACGACCGCTACGGACACGACACCGGCGACCGCGTGCTGGTGGAGATCTCCGAGCGGATCGCCGACGCCTGTCGTCCGGCCGATGTGGTTGCCCGGTTCGGTGGCGACGAGTTCGTCGTGCTGCTCGAGGGCGTCGATCAGCAGACGGCCTGCGCCATCGGCGAGCGGATCCTCGAGCGCGTGCAGGCGCCCTTCACCGGTCTGGAGGAGCTGGCCGGCGTCACCGTCAGCGTGGGACTGGCCGAGGCGGTCGACGGCTCCGACGTCGTGGTCGCCGCCGACCAGGCGATGTTGCGGGCCAAGCGGGCCGGGCGGGGTCGGATCGTCTCCACGTCACACCCGGAGGGTTGACCGTGACCCCGCCCCGCCGGACCCTCGGCCGGCCCCCGGTTGGGCGGTTGGCGTACCTGACCGCGCTCGCGGGCATCGTGGGGATCGTCGGGGGTGTCGTGGGCTGGGCGTTCATCCGGACGATCGCGCTGCTGCTCAACCTGAGCCTCGAGCAGCGGGTGGGGTGGGAGTTCCCTGTTCTGGCCGACGTCACCCCTTCGCCGGTGCTGTTCGTGGTCGCGATCGGTGCAGCGGTGATCGTCGCGCTCCTGGCCCGGTGGGAGCCGATGATCCGCGGCCACGGCATCCCCGAAGCGATGGAGGCGGTCCTCGAGCACCAGAGTCGCATCACGCTGCGCAGCGCGCTGGCGAAGCCGTTCGCCACCGCGCTGGTCTTGGGCACCGGCGGTCCCTTCGGTGCCGAAGGACCCATCATCATCACGGGCGGCGCCATCGGGTCGCTCCTCGGGCAGGCGGTGCGTGTGTCACCGGCCGAGCGGAAGGTGCTGCTCGGATGCGGCGCTGCGGCGGGCATGGCGGCCATCTTCGGCACCCCCTTCGGGGCGGTGCTGCTGGCCATCGAGTTGTTGATGTTCGAGTTCTCCACCCGCTCGCTGGCGCCTCTGGTCGTGGCGTCGGTGCTCGCCGACGGTGTGCACACGCGGCTGATCCGCGAAGGGCCCCTGTTCGCGGTGCCGAACCACCACTTCGCCGGTCTCGGCGACCTGCCCTTCTACGTCGTGCTGGGCGTCGCCACCGGTCTGCTCGCCGTGCTGATCACGCGGGTGGTCTACGAGGTCGAGGATGGCTTCGAACGACTGCCGGTTCCGCAGTTCTGGCATCCGGCGATCGGCGCCGTGGTGTTCGTGTCGATCGGTTTCGTGGTCCCCCGGTCGCTCGGGGTCGGCTACGACGTGATCGGCGACATCATCGGTGGCCGGCTCGGCGTGGGACTGCTGGCCTCGCTGCTGGTCGCCAAGCTCATCGCCTGGTGGGTCGCCATCGGCAGCGGCACGTCGGGCAGCGCCCTCGCACCGATCCTGTTGATCGGCGCCGCGGCCGGCGGCCTCATCGGCTCGGGCTTCGAGCACCTCTTTCCCGCGGCCGGGCTCTCCGCCGGCGCCTTCGGCATCGTCGGCATGGCGGCCACGTTCGGCGCCGCCGCGGGCGCCCCCTTCGCCTCGATGATGCTCGCGTTCGAGATGACCCGCGACTTCGACATCGTGCTGCCGCTGATGCTCGCGACGATCGTGGCCCACCTGGTGCTGCGGGCCCTGTCCGCCGAGAACCTGATGACCGAGAAGCTCGCCCGGCGCGGGATCCACGTCTCCACCGTGCTCCAGGTCGACGCCTTGTCGACCACGTTGGTCGGCTCGGTCATGCGCGAGCCGGCCCGTGTCGTCAGCGCCGACACGCCGCTGCGTTCGCTCCACGAGGGAGAGGGCGGTGGTCGGGAGTTCTCGCCGGTCGTCGACGAGAGCGACCGCTGCGTGGGCGTGCTCACCAGCGACGATCTGAACAGACGGCACCACGACGCCCGAGGTCTCACCGCCGCCGACGTCTGCAGCACCGACCTGGTCTACGCCTCTCCGGCCGACACCTCGCTGACCGCCCTGCGGCGGATGGTGGCGGGCGACGTGCAGAACCTCCCCGTCCTCGACGACGAGGGCCGGCTCCTCGGCGTGGTGAACGAGCTCGACGTGCTGCGCCTTCGCGAGCACGTGCTGGACGCCGAGCGCACCCAGCTCGGCTGGCTGCGGGGGGTGCGGGGGACACTGACCCGTTGGCGCCGGAGCCGCCGGGCGGACTGAGCAGGTCCGCCGGGAGGCGCGTGGGCCGAACGGCCCTTGCGAGGGCGGTGGCCGCAGCGCAGGGTCGGGTGAGGAGCGCCGGCCGGTGCGGTCGAGCGCCACCGTCAGATTGGAGCGTGCGATGGGTCGAATCGTGGTGGGTGTCGACGGCTCGGTGAACGCACGGGCGGCGCTGGACTGGGCGCTCGGGCAGGCCCGGGTGACCGGCAGCACGGTCGTGGCCGTCATGGTCTGGCGGGACCCGTATGCCGTGGCCGACGGCTGGACGGGCACGATCGCGCAATACGTCGACACCGACGAGCTCGAACGGCAATACCGAGCCGAGCTGGACGGCATCGTCGACACCGTGAACAGCGACGGCCTGTCGGCACCGGTCGAGCGGGTCGTCGCGTCGGGCAACGCCGCGTCGACGCTGCTCGAGTACGCGCACGACGCTGATCTGGTCGTCGTGGGCAGTCGAGGCCATGGGGGCTTCGTCGGCCTCCTCCTCGGTTCCGTGAGCCAGCAGGTCGCCAACCACGCGGCCTGCCCCGTCGTGATCGTCCCGAGTGCGGCCGATGTACGCAGCTGACTGAGCCCACAGAGGTGTGTCCCGTGCGTGATCCTGCGGTCCTGACCGTCACCGTGAACCCGGCGATCGACGTGTCGGTGTCGGTGGAGTACCTGGTCCCCGACCACAAGCTCGCCGCCACCGATCATCGTCGAGATGCGGGCGGCGGAGGCATCAACGTGTCCCGGGTGCTCCGTCGGCTCGGCGTGGCGAGCCATGCGTGGGTCGCGGTCGGCGGACCGACGGGCGACGAGTTGCAGGCGCTGCTGGCAGGGGAGGACGGGATCTCCGTTGCGCCACACCGGGTGGACGGCACGACACGGGAGTCGATCGCCATCCGCGACGAGAAGCGAGACCAGCAGTACCGGATCGTGCTCCCGGGCCCCACGGTCGACGCTGCGGCGGCGATGTCGGCGTCGATCCGGCAACTCGCCACGACCGTCGACGTCGTCGTCCTCTCCGGAAGCCTGCCCCCGGGTGTGCCCGCGAGCTTCTACGCCGACCTCTGCAACGTGCTCGAGGGGGTCACCACGGTCGTCGACACGAAGGGCGACGCGCTGGCGGCGGTGGTGCGGAGCGCGGCGGACGTGGTGAAGCCGAGCCGCCGGGAACTGGCGTCGTTGGTCGACTGGGTTCCGGCTGACCACGACGAGATCCTCATCGCCGCCCGCCAGGTGCTCGACCGGGGTGACGTCGGTGCGCTGGTCGTCTCCCTGGGCAAGGACGGGGCCGTTCTGGTGCCGCGGGCCGGGGAGGTCACCTGGTACCGGCCGCCCGACGTCGAGGTGCGCAGCACCGTCGGCTCGGGCGACGCCATGGTCGGTGGCATCGTCGCCCGGCTCGTGCGCGGCGGCGACCTGGCCGAGGCGGTGCGCCACGGTGTGGCTGCCGGCGCCGCCACGGTGCGCACCCCCGGAACCGAACTCTGCCACCCCGAGGACGTGGGTGACCTGCTCGATCGGGTGACCTGCGACCGTGCGCTTGCAACCCAGGAGCATCCGAGGTGAACGACCTCCGAACGCAGGTGGTGTCGCTGGAGGAGCTGGACACCGATCTCGACCGTGGCCTGTCGGCTGCCGAGGCGCAGCGTCGTCTGGAGGAGCACGGTCCGAACAGTCTCGAGGACGACGAGCACCATCCTCTCCGGCAGTTCCTGAGCCACTTCTGGGGGCCGATCCCCTGGATGCTCGAGGCTGCGGTGGCGGTGAGCGCCGCGGTGCAGCGGTGGGAGGACTCCGGTGTCATCGTCGTCCTGCTGGCGATCAACGGGGTGGTGGGCTTCTGGGAGGAGCACAAGGCGGCCAACGTGATCGAGCAGCTCAAGCAGCAGCTGGCGCCGGAGACCAGGGTGCTGCGGGACGGCTCGTGGGCCACGATGTCGGCCGCGCAGCTCGTTCCGGGTGACGTGGTGCGAGTCGACATGGGCTCGGTCGTCCCGGCCGATGTCGTGCTGGTCGATGGCGGTGGCCTTCGGGTGGATGAGTCGTCGCTGACAGGCGAGTCGATGCCGGTTGCCAAGCAGGACGGTGATGCGGCGTTCTCGGGAACCTCGGTGCAGCAGGGCGAGATGCGAGGGGTGGTCACCGCCACTGGGATGGACACCCGTTTCGCCCGCACGGCGGCGATGGTGCGGGAATCGCAGCGCACCTCCCACTTCCGCCGGGCGGTGCTGCGGATCGGCTACTTCCTGATCGCCATCACCGCCGTCTTGGTGCTGGTGGTGGTGGCGGTGCAGCTCGCCCGAGGGGTGGGTGTGTCCGACGCGGTGGTCTTCGGATTGGTGCTGCTGGTGGCCGGGATCCCCTCGGCGTTGCCGCCGGTGCTCACGGTCACGATGGCGATCGGCGCCCACCGCTTGGCCCAGCACAAGGCCATCGTGTCCGAGCTCGACGCCCTCGAGGAGATGGCCTCGGTCGACCTGTTGTGCGCCGACAAGACCGGAACGGTGACCCGCAACGAGCTCGCCCTGCAGGACCCGGTGGTCTTGTCTGCTGCCGATCCGGACGACCTGGTGCTGGCCGCCGCGCTCACCTGCGAGCAGGACACCGACGATCCGATCGACAACGCCATCCTTGCGGCCGTCGCCGAGGGGGCGCTGGACGACTACGACGTCGTGGACTTCACCCCGTTCAACCCGACCGACAAGCGTGCGACCGCCGACGTGCGGCATCACGGTGAGCGGTTCACCGTGACGAAGGGTGCGCCGCAGGTGATCATCGATCTGGTCGACGCCGACGAGCAACAACGGGACCAGGTGAGCGAGACCGTCGACGATCTCGGGGCGCAGGGGTACCGGGCGCTGGGCGTCGCTCGACGGCGTGATGGGCAGTGGCGCTGCCTGGGGCTCCTGCCGCTGCTGGACCCGCCCCGCGAGGGGACCGCCGAGGTGGTGGATGACGCCAGGGGCCACGGCATCGACGTGCGCATGATCACCGGCGACCACGTCGCCATCGCACGACAGGTTGCCCGCCAGGTCCACATCGGCGACGACATCGTCGAGGCGGCTGACCTGTTCGTCGAGACCGACCAGGGCGCGGCGCTCGACGACGACGTGAGAGAACGTGTCCTCGAGGTCGACGGGTTCGCCGAGGTCACGCCGGAGCACAAGTACCGGCTCATCCGCTACTTCCAGGACGCCGACCGCCGTGTCGCCATGACCGGCGACGGCGTCAACGATGCCCCGGCACTGAAGCAGGCCGATGTGGGGATCGCCGTGGCGGGCGCGACCGACGCCGCCCGAGCCGCCGCTGTGCTGGTGCTGACCGAACCTGGGCTGGGAGTGATCACCGGCGCCGTCCAAGAAGCTCGGGAGATCTTCGAGCGGATGGTCAGCTACGCCACCTACCGCGTCACCGAGACGCTGCGGATGCTCGTGTTCATCGCACTGACCGTGCTGGTCTTCGACCTGTTCCCGGTCACGGCGATCATGGTCGTGCTGCTGGCGATCCTCAACGACATCCCGATCATGATGATCGCCTACGACAACGTGCGAGCCGCCCGTCGCCCGGTGCGCTGGGACATGCGCCAGATCCGCATCGTCGCCAGCGCCCTCGCCCTCAGCGGCGTGATCGCCAGCTTCCTCGTCTTCTGGTACGCCAAGTCCGTCCTCGACCTCCCGATCGCGCAGCTGCAGACGTTCGTGTGGCTCAAGCTCCTCGTCGCCGGGCACCTCACCATCTACCTGACCCGCAACACCGGTCCCATCTGGCAGAAGCCCTACCCCAGCTGGAAGATGGTGCTGGCCACGGAGACCACCCAGGTCTTCGGCACCCTCATCGCCGTCTACGGCTTCCTGATCGAACCCATCGGCTGGGCCAACGCCGGCATCGTCTGGGCGTTCGCCATCGTCACCTGGTTCCTCAACAGCGCCGTCAAGATCGGTGTGTTCCGCTGGGTCCTGCACCGCCAGACCGGGGCACCCGCCTGACGGTCGGTCATCCGCGCCGTCGCCAACCGGCTCGGTCACCCCGCCGCACCCCCCGTAGGCTCGGTGACCATGCCGGGCCGCTTCTACGTGACGACGCCGATCTACTACGTGAACGACGCGCCCCACATCGGGCACGCCTACACGACGGTGATCGCCGACGCCATGGCCCGGTGGCATCGACTGCTCGGCGACGATACCTACTTCCTCACCGGCACCGACGAGCACGGCCTGAAGGTGGCCCAGTCGGCGGAGGAGGCCGGCATCAGCCCGCAGGAGCAGGCCGACCGCAACGCCGCCCGGTTCGCCGACGCGTGGAAGCTGCTCGACATCAGCAACGACGACTTCATCCGCACCACCGAGCCCCGCCACCACGCCGCGGTGCAGGCCTTGCTGTCGAAGATCCACGACAACGGCGACATCGAGCTCGACACCTACGAGGGCCCGTACTGCGTCTCGTGCGAGGCGTACTACACCGACGCCGAGCTGGTCGACGGCAACTGCCCCATCCACGGCAAGCCGGTACAGCAGCTCCGCGAGGACAACTACTTCTTCCGGCTCAGCCGCTACGAGCAGAAGCTCATCGACTGGATCGAACAGAACCCCGACGCCATCCAGCCGGTCGGCAAGCGCAACGAGGTGCTCGGGTTCCTGCGGCAGGGCCTCGACGACGTGTCGATCACCCGCACCAGCCTCGACTGGGGCGTGCCCGTGCCCTGGGCCGAGGGACACGTCTTCTACGTCTGGTACGACGCGCTGATCAACTACGCCACCGCCATCGGCTTCGGAACCGATGAGGAGCGCTTCGACACCTGGTGGCCGGCGGTGCACCACATCATCGGCAAGGAGATCATCCGGTTCCACTGCGTGTACTGGCCGGCGATGCTCATGGCCGCCGGGCTCGAGCCACCGCACCGGGTGCTGGTCCACGGGTGGCTGCTGCTCGGCGGCGAGAAGCTGTCCAAGACCGTGCACGGCCAGGCCAAGCTCACCGACATCGCCCCCGCCCGGCTGGTCGACGACTTCGGCGTCGACGGGTTCCGGCACCACTTCCTGCACGACCAGCCCTTCGGGCCCGACGGCGACTTCAGCTACGAGGCCATGGTCGCCCGCTACAACAGCGACCTGGCCAACAACCTGGGCAACCTGCTGTCGCGGGTCGCCACCGTCGTGGGCAAGAAGTGCGACGGCATCGGACCGGCGCCCGATCCCGACAGCCCGCTGAAGGCCGTCGCCGAGGCCGCCTACGCCGACACCGCCGAGGCCTGGGGCCGCGCTGCGCCCTCGGTGGCGCTCGACGCCACCTGGCGGCTCATCAAGGAGACCAACGCCCACCTCGAGGCCAACGAGCCATGGAAGATGGAGCCCGGCGACGAGGTGAGCCGCATCATGGGCGACGCGCTCGAGGCCCTCCGGATCGTCACCATCCTGGCGTCGCCGGCCGTGCCCAACGCCTGTGCCGAGATCTGGCGCCGCATCGGCCTGTCCGACGACGGCATGCCCGAGGACCAGCGCCTGCCCGACGCCGCCGCGTGGGGTGGCTACCCCGGTGGGTTGCCGGTCGAGAAGGGCGCACCGCTGTTCCCCCGCATGAAGGGCTGATCCGCGATCGTGACCGGCTCGCCGCCCCGCTGGACCGACGACCACTGCCACCTGCCCGACGACGGCACCGTCGAGGACGTGCTGGCGGCGGCCCGGGCCGCCGGCGTCGAACGCCTGGTCGACGTGGGTGTCGACGTCGAGTCGTCGCGCCGGGCGCTGGCGGTCGCCGCCGCGCACGACGGGGTGTGGGCCACGGCCGGCGTCCACCCGCACGACGCCCGCTTCGGCACCGACGGCCTCGAGGAGCTGCTCGCCGACCCGTGGTGCGTGGCCGTGGGGGAGTGCGGGCTCGACTACCACTACGACCACTCGCCTCGCGACGTGCAGCAGGCGGTCTTCCGCGAGCAGATCCGGCTCGCCCACGCCCACGACCTGCCGCTGGTGATCCACACGCGCGAGGCCTGGGACGACACGTTCGACGTCCTCGACGACGAGGGCGTCCCCGAGCGCACCGTGTTCCACTGCTTCACCGGGGGCCCTCGCGAAGCGCGGCGGTGCCTCGCCCGAGGGGCGTACCTGTCGTTCTCGGGCATCGTGACCTTCAAGGCCGCCGACGACGTCCGGGCGGCCGCCGAGCTGACGCCGCTCGACCGGGTGCTGGTCGAGACCGACAGCCCCTACCTGGCCCCGGCGCCCAATCGGGGCAAGACCAACCAGCCGGCATGGGTCCCGCTGGTCGGTGCCGGCGTGGCCGCGGCCGGCGGGCACACCGTCGAGGCCGTCGCCGAGGCGTCGTGGGCCAACGCCGCCGCGTGCTACCGCCTGGGTTGAGTCACCGGTCGGCCCGCCGGCACGCAGCGTGCGGACGTGCGCGCGCCAGTTGGTCCTGGCGACGACACGCCAATACGTTCCTGGCCACGTCCAACGTGGAGGAGAGCCGTGGAGGACGTCCCACCACACCTGCTTCCGCATCAGCCGCGGCGGCGTGGCGTGCTGTTCGCCCTGGTGGCGACCGCGCTCGCCCTCCCGCTGCTGCTGCTCGACATCCGGTCCGACGACAGCGGCGACTCCTCGCCGGTCACCACCCGCGCCCTCAACACCGTGGTGGTGCCGCTGGACCGCCCGGAGACCGGACCGCCCAAGGGCATCTCGGTGGTCACGGCCCCCACCACCAGCTCCACGGAGCCGATCACGACCACCACGACGACCACGATCGCCGCGCTCACCAGCCGGGGTTGAGCGTCCCGTGACCCTCGGTGCGTCGCGCATCCGGGCGCTGCTCGACGAGCACGGCATCACGCCCAGCCGGGCGCTCGGACAGAACTTCCTGGTCGATCCCAACACGGCCCGCCGGATCGCCGCCGCCGGTGCCACCGAGGGAGCGCACGTGCTGGAGATCGGGCCCGGGCTCGGCTCGTTGACGCTGGCGCTGGCCGAGCTCGGTGCCCGGGTCACGGCCGTCGAGCTCGACCGCTACCTGGTGCCGGTGCTCGAGTCGGTGGTGGCCGAGGCCGCCGCGCCTGTCCGCGTCGTGCATGCCGACGCCCTCGTCGTCGACCTCGACGCGCTGCTCGGCGACGGGACCTGGCGGCTGGCGGCCAACCTCCCGTACAACGTGGCCACCACGATCCTGTTGCGGGTCCTCGAAGACGCTCCACAGGTCTCGGGTGGCGTGGTGCTCGTGCAGCGCGAGGTGGCCGAGCGCATCGCCGCCCGCCCGGGTGGCGGCGCCTACGGCATCCCGTCGGTGAAGGCGGCCTGGTGGGTGCGGGCGCGGGTGGCGGGCAAGGTCCCGGCATCCGTCTTCCACCCGCGACCCCGTGTCGACTCCGCCTTCGTCACCTTCGAGCGCCACGAACCACCGGGCGACGACGACCTCCGCCGTCGGGTGTTCGCGCTGGTCGACGCCGGCTTCGGCCAGCGTCGCAAGATGCTGCGGCGCAGCCTGTCGGGCCTGATCGACCCCGATGACTTCGCCCGGGCGGGCGTCGAGCCGACCCGCCGGGCCGAGGAGCTCGCACTGGACGACTGGGTGCGACTGGCCCGCTGACCCCTCAGATCGATCGGCCCGGTCGATGGGCCCGGTCGATGGCCCGGTCGATCGCCCGGTCGATCAGCGGGGCGCCGGATGGCACGATGTCGACCCCTGTCCCCGTTGGAGGAGCCCCATGCCCACGGCCCACGATCTCTGGCCCGAACCGCGGATGGTCCGCGTCGCCGACGGCCCCGACGGTCCGGTGGAGCTGGCCGTGCACGAGCTGGGGGAGGGGCCGGCGGTGGTGCTCTGCCACGGGTTCCCCGAGCTGGCGTACTCGTGGCGCCACCAGCTGCCCGCGCTCGCCGACGCCGGCTTCCGGGCCATCGCACCCGACATGCGCGGCTACGGCGGCTCGTCCCGTCCCGATCCGATCGACGCCTACGACCTGGTCGACCTGACCGGCGACCTGGTCGGCCTGCTCGACGCGCTCGACATCGAGCGGGCCGTGTTCGTGGGTCACGACTGGGGTGGGTTCGTGGTGTGGGCCATGCCGCTGCTGCACCCCGAACGGTGCGCCGGCGTGGTCGGGGTGTGCACGCCGTACATGGACTTCGCTCCCACGTCGGTGATGCTCGAGGCGTTCGGGGGCGACCCCGAGGCCCTGTACATCACCTGGTTCCAGGAGCCCGGCGTCGCCGAGGCGGTGATGGACCAACAGGTCCGTCCCATCTTCGAGTCGCTGATGCGCGGTGGCATCTCGCCCGACGAGGCCGTCGCCCGGATGGCCGAGAACGGTGGCCGGCCGGCCATGAACCCGTTCCTCGACGTCGAGAGCCGCGCCCCGATGGGGTCGCTGCTCGTCGATGCGGCCGAGCTCGAGGTGTACGTCTCGACCTACGAGCGGACCGGCTTCCGCGGCGGCATCAACTGGTACCGCAACATCGACCGCAACCGCGAGCTCATCCCCGGCATCGGCCAGCAACCCCTGGATCTGCCGTGCCTGCAGATCTGCGCCGAGTGGGACTTCGCCCTGCGGCCCGACATGGCCGACGGCAAGGAGGCGCTGCTGTCCGACTACGAGCGCCACGACATCGCCCGTGCCGGGCACTGGGTCCAGCAGGAGCGCCCCGGCGAGCTCAACGGCATCCTCCTCGACTGGATCCAACGCCGGCACGCCGACGGCACATGGGCGGACACGTGACCGGATCGCTGTTCGAGCAGACCGGCCCCGACACGTTCCGGGCCACCGAGTACTCGCGCGGGCCCTGGGACCCGGGTGCCCTCCACGGCGGTCCGCCCAGCGCGCTCGTCGCCGGCCGGCTCGAGGAGGTCGTCGCCGAGACCATCCCCGAGGTCACCTTCTTCCCGGCGCGGCTCACCGTCGAGCTCACCCGACCGGTGCCGCTCGACGAGCTCACCGTGCACGCCGAGGTCCGGCGTCCGGGACGGCGCATCTGCATCGCCGACGCCACGCTCGCCGGCCCCGACGGCACGGTCTGTCTCACGGCCACGCTCGGGTGCATCCGGCGCCACTCCTTCCACCACACCGCGCCCATGGTGGGTGTCGAGCAACCCGACCCACCGGCCAAGGGCTGGGGGGTGAAGCTGCGGGGCTCGAACGACGGCGTGATGTTCGCCCGTCAGGGCGTCGAGCACCGTGTCGTGCGCGGCCGCTTCGAGGACGCCGGCCCGGCCACCGACTGGCTGCGACTCGCCGTCGACATGGTCGACGGCCGGCCCCCCACCCCGCTCGAGCGGGTCGCCGCCGCCGCCGACTTCGGCAACGGCATCTCCAAGTGGTTCGAGATGGACGAGGTCCTGTTCCTGAACCCCGACCTCACCATCAACCTTCACCGCCTGCCGGTGGGCGAGTGGGTGTGCCTCGACGCCGTCACCCGCGTCGGTCCCGAGGGCATCGGCTTGGCCGAGAGCCTGCTGTTCGACGAGGAGGGGCCCATCGGGCGGGCCACGCAGTCGCTGCTGATGGAGGAGCGTTGAGCGGCGCCGCCCGCCAGCTCGCCCACGCCAAGCTGACGCTCGAGCTGCGGGTCACCGGCGTCCGCGACGACGGCTATCACCTCATCGATGCCGAGATGGTCTCGCTCGACGTGGCCGACACGCTCACGTTCGCCACCGCCGAACGGACGCAGATCACGCTGGCCGGCCCGACCGCGCAGGGGCTGTCCACGGGCCCCGACAACCTGGTCGCCCGCGCCCTGGCGGCGCTGGGGCGGACGGCGCACGTCACGCTCGACAAGCGCATCCCCCACGGGGGCGGCCTGGGCGGCGGATCGTCCGACGCCGCGGCCGTCTTCCGCTGGGCGGGCGCCGACGACCCCGAGCTGGCGGCCACCATCGGCGCCGACGTGCCGTTCTGCATCCGCGGCGGTCGGGCGCGGGTCACCGGCATCGGCGAGCAGCTCGAACCGCTGCCGTTCGTCGAGCGGACCGTGACGCTGCTCACCCCCGACTTCGGGTGCGACACCGCCGCCGTCTACCGGGCCTGGGACGACCTCGGCGGTCCCACCGCCGACGGCCCCAACGACCTCGAACCTGCCGCGCTGCGCGTCGAGCCCCGTCTGGCTGCGGTGCGCGACGCGTTCGGCGACGCGACGGGCCAGACCCCCGTGCTCGCCGGCAGTGGGTCGACCTGGTTCGTCGAAGGCGCCTACCCGGGACCGGGCCGTCTGGTCTGCCACACGGTGCCCGCCCAGCGGACCGCCGGCGGCTGAGCGCTACTTGCCGGCGGCGCGGCGCTGGAACCGCGTGCGCTTCAGCATCTTCTTGTGCTTCTTCTTGCGCATCCGCTTCCGGCGCTTCTTGACGAGAGAACCCATAAGGGCTCCGACTGTAGAGACTGGCGGGGGTGGGTACCAATGCGCCCACTACGATCACGGCCCCACTCCCGGGTAGTTCAATTGGCAGAACGCCGGCCTTTGGAGCCGGATGTCGCAGGTTCGAACCCTGCCCCGGGAACGCGTCGCCTTCGGCGACGTTGGAGAATCTCGCAGGGCGAGATTCTCCGCGGTGCCTCGTGTAGACCGGAACCATGGACGAAGTCACCGAACGTCCCCTCTCCGCGGTCGTGCTCGCCGCCGGGCACGGCACCCGCATGCGGTCCGACCGGCCCAAGCCCATCCACGTGCTCGTCGGCAAGCCGATGGTCGTGTGGGTGCTCGACGCCCTCGCCGACTGCTCGGTGGGCAAGGTCTCCGTCGTCGTCGGCCACGGCGCCGAGCAGGTCACCAAGCGCCTCATCGAGGACGCCGACCACCACCCGCTCGAGTTCGTCGAGCAGACCGTCCAGCGCGGCACCGGCGACGCCGCCCAGGTCGGCCTGGCCGGGCTCGGCGAGGACGGCTGGGACGAGCCCCAGGACGTGCTCGTGCTCAACGCCGACACCCCGCTGCTGCGCTCGTCGACCCTCGCCGCCCTGGTCCAGCACCACCGGGTCAGCGACGCCGCCTGCACCATCCTCACCGCCGTGCTCGACGACCCCACCGGCTACGGGCGGATCGTCCGCAACCGCGACGACCGCGTCGTGCGCATCGTCGAGGAGGCCGACGCCACGGCCGAGGAAGCGGCCATCACCGAGATCAACACCGGCATCTTCTGCTTCCGGCGCAGCCTGCTGGCGCCCGCCCTCCGACGCATCCAGCCCGACAACGCCCAGGGCGAGCTGTACCTCACCGACGTGGTCTCCGTGCTGGCCGACGCCGGCCACAAGGTCGTCACCCAGGTCGCCGACGACCCCGGCGAGACCCACGGCGTCAACGACCGGATGCAGCTCGCCGCCGCCGAGGCCGAGCTGCGCCGGCGCATCAACGCCGGCTGGATGCAGCTCGGCGTCACCATGCTCGACCCCGACGCCACCTACATCGACGCCACCGTCACCCTCGAACAGGACGTCACCATCTACCCCGGCACGGTGCTGCAGGGCACCTGCACCGTCGGCGCCGGCGCCGACCTCGGGCCCGACGTGCACCTGGTCGACACCGCCGTCGGCGCCGGGGCCCGGGTGTCGCGCACCACGGCAGACCACGCCCTGATCGGCGACCACTGCGTCGTCGGTCCGTGGGCCGCTCTCGGGCCGGGCGACGAACTGTCCTCGGGCCGGGTGACCGGGCCTCACTATGCTGGCCCCAACACCCAGCCCGCCGAAGGGATCAGCGGTACCGAAGACGCGTAGACGATCCGCGGGCGTCGACTCCGGAAGGTGCCCCGATGGAGCTCCTGTCCAAGAAGAAGTTGCACCTCCTCTCCGGCCGGGCGCACCTGCCCCTCGCCGAGGAGATCGCGCGGATCCTGGGGGAGCCCCTGGGTGATCCCAACCTGGCCGAGTTCGCCAACGGCGAGATCCACAGCAAGCTGGGCCAGAACGTGCGCGGGGCCGACGTGTTCATCATCCAGAGCCACAGCTCGGTCGAGGGCCTGTCGATCAACGACGCCATCCTCGAGCAGCTGATCATGATCGACGCCGCCCGCCGGGCCTCGGCCAAGCGCATCGTCGCCGTCTGCCCCTTCTACGGATACGCCCGCCAGGACCGCAAGGCCGAAGGCCGCGAACCCATCACCGCCAAGCTCGTGGCCAACATGTTCACCGCCGCCGGCGCCACCCGGCTGGTGTCCATCGACCTGCACTCCGGCCAGATCCAGGGCTTCTTCGACGGCCCCGTCGACCACCTCCAGGCCCGGCCCGTCCTGGTCGAGGCCATGCGCGAGCTCGGCGACGACCTCGTCGTGGTGTCGCCCGACGCCGGCCGGGTGAAGGTGGCCGAGCAGTACGCCAACGAACTGCACGCCGACCTGGCCATCGTCCACAAGCGCCGGGTCAAGGGCGCCAAGAACTCCGTCGAGGCCAAGGACGTCGTCGGCGACGTCGAGGGCCGTTGCTGCGTGCTCATCGACGACATGATCGACACCGCCGGCACGATGTGCGCCGCCGCCGAGCAGCTCATCGAGCACGGCGCCTCCGAGGTCCACGCCGCCTGCACCCACGCCGTCCTGTCGGGGCCCGCCGTCGACCGGATCAAGAACTCGAGCATCGGGCGCCTCATCGCCACCAACACGCTGCCGCTGCCGCCCGAGAAGCAGTTCGACAAGCTCGAGGTCCACTCCATCGCGCCGATCCTGGCCAAGGCCATCGACGCCGTCTTCGAGGACACGTCGGTCTCCGAGCTCTTCGGCGGCAAGAACCAGACGTGACCCCCCTCTCCTGAAACTGGCAGCCGCTGCGTCACACCTCCGGCGTGACGCAGCGGCTGCCAGTTTCGTTCCGGCGGGGTTTGTGCCTCCGTCGCCGCCCTCCGTACACTCTCCCGTTCGTGCCGGTGGGCTGCCGCGCCTGCTGATCGCCCGCCGCACCCCGTTCGTCCCCGTGTTCGCAGGAGCGCGCTTGTTATGGCAGTAGACCAGATCACCCTCCCCGCCGAGACCGGTCGCCGCACCGGTTCGCGCGAGTCGCGCCGACTGCGGACCCAGGGCAAGATCCCCGCAGTCGTCTACGGCCTCGACAGCGAGCCCACCGCCGTCGCCGTCGACTGGAGCGAGCTGCGCGCCGCGCTCACCACCGACGCGGGCATGAACGCCCTCATCACCCTCGACATCGACGGTGACGAGAAGCTCTCGATCGTCTGGGACATGCAGCGCCACCCCGTGCGCCGCGACGTCACCCACGTCGACTTCATCCTCATCGACCGCGACAAGCCCATCGACGTCGACGTGCCCGTCGTGCTCGTCGACACCGAAGGCGACAACCTCGACGGCCTCGTGCTCGACCAGCAGATGCACACGCTGGCCATCTCGGCGAAGCCGGGCACCATCCCCAACGAGATCGTCGTCAGCTGCGCCGAGCTCACACTCGACGAGCCCATCCGCGCCGGCGACCTCGATCTGCCCGCCGGCGTCGAGCTCAACGTCGACCCCGAAGAGGCCGTGGCCACCGCCAGCGTGCCCGAGGTGTTCGTCGAGCCCGAGGTCGAGGGTGAAGAGGCCGAGGGCGAAGAGCCTGCGGTCGAGGGCGAGGAAGCCGCCGAAGCCGAGGGCGAGGAAGCCGCCGAGGCCGAGGCCGCCGACGAGGGCGGCGAAGAGGGCTGACCCGGTCCGGCCGCCGGCCGGACCCCCACCCCTCGCGCTCGTCACCACGGCATGCTGCGCCGCAAGGCCGAATCGGGAAGCGCCTTCGAGGCCGCGGCCCAGCGCCGCGGCACACCCGCAGATCTGCTCGTCATCGGACTCGGCAACCCCGGTCTCGACTACGCCCGCACGCGACACAACGCCGGCGCCGACTGCGTCGCCCTGCTGGCCGACCGGTACGGCGAGCGCCTGGTGCCGTCGCGCAAGGAGCACGCCGACGTCGCCGAGGTGCGGCCGGCGCCATCGATGAAGCGACTGGTGCTGGCCTTCCCGACGACCTTCTACAACGAAGCCGGACGGGCCGCTCGGGCGCTGGTCATGCGCCACGGCATCGACGACCCGACCAAGGTCGTGGTGGTCCACGACGAGCTCGACCTGCCCGTCGGGCGACTGAAGGTCAAGGCCGGCGGCGGCTTGGCCGGGAACAACGGCCTCAAGTCCATCAAGGGCCACCTCGGCACCGACGAGTTCCTGCGGGTGCGCATCGGCGTCGGCAAGCCGCCCGGCAGCCAGCAGGGCAAGGACCACGTGCTCCGCAAGCCCGGCAAGCACGAGCGCGACGAGCTCGACGTCACCATCGCCGAGGCCGCCGACGCCGTCGAGATGATCCTCACCGACGGCATCGACGCCGCCATGCAGGAGTACAACCGCAATTCTTGACGCTTCCTCGCTCCTTCGTCGCTGCGGGGAGCGTCCACGTTGCACGGAGCTGTTGGTCATCGGTGGGGTGACCGGTCGCTGGCGCTCCCTCCGGAAGGACCTCGTGCTCTGGATCTGGCAGCCCGTCCGTACCGGAACTGGCAGCCCGTCCGTACCGGAACTGGCAGCTCGTCCGTACCATCTCGAGGGGCGGGTGGTACGTAGCGGCTGCCAGATTCCGGACGGGTGCGGATAGCCTCGGTTCGGTGACCGCAGCGCCTGCAACGGCCCCCGCAACCCTGCGGCACCTGCCCAGCGTCGTCGCCGACGAGCCCGGCCTCCTCTCGGTCCTCGGTCGCCGCGACGTGCTGCTGGCGGTGCCGGAACCGGCGCGCGCCCTGGTGGTCGCCGGCCTCGTCGAGCGGTCGGGGCGCCGGCCGGTCGTGGTCGCCACGCCCACCACCGCCGACGCCGAACGCATCGAGCGCGACCTGCAGGCCTTCCTCGGCGCCGACGCCGTCGAGTACTTCCCGGCCTGGGAGACCCTGCCCTTCGAGCGCGTGAGCCCGGCGGTCGAGACCATGGGCCGACGCCTCCGCACGCTGCACCGCCTGGCCGACCCCGACCGCATGCCCGCCGTCGTCGTGGCCCCCACCCGGGCCCTCATCCAGCGGCTGGCCCCCGGCGCCGAGTCGGTGCCGGTCACCGTGGTGCACGCCGGCGACCAGCTCGACCTCGACGCCCTGGTGCGCGAGCTGGTCGACCACGGGTACCGCCGCGAGTACCAGGTCGAGCACCGCGGCGAGTTCGCCGTCCGGGGTTCGATCCTCGACGTCTTCCCGCCCACCGCCGACCGCCCCGTGCGCATCGACCTGTGGGGCGACGAGGTCGACCGACTCACCGAGTTCTCGGTCACCGACCAGCGCTCCACCGACGAGCTGACCTCGGTCGAGCTGCTGCCCTGCCGAGAGCTGCTCCCCACCGAGAACGTGCGGGCCCGGGCCGAGAAGCTGATCGCCCGCGAGCCCTGGGGTCGCGAGCACTGGGAGCGCTTGGCCGAGGGTCAGCTGTTCGACGGCATGGAGTCGTGGCTGCCGTGGCTCGCCCCCGACGAGCGTCTGCTCGCCGATCTGCTGCCCGACGACGCCCAGATCCTGTTGTTCGAGCCCCGCCGGATGCGCGACCGCACTTCCGACTTCCTGGCCGAGGAAGCCGACCTGGCCCAGACGCTGGCCAAGACGTGGGGAGCGGTCTCCGACGGCCAGGCGCACCAGTTCCCGCCGCTGCACCTGCCCTTCGACCGGGTGCTGGCCCACACGTCGGCACCCGTGTGGCAGGTCACCACCGCCCCCGAGGGCCCCGACGTCGCAACCGTGCAGGCCGCCGTGTTCCAGGTGACGACGATGGGCGGCGAGCGCGGCGGCGAGGATCGCCGGCAGCGCCAGCTGCGCGACCTGCGCGACGACGGCTACCGCATCATCGTCGCCGCCGACGGCGAGGGTTCGGCCGCCCGGCTCCGGGAGCTCACCGCCGATGCCGGCGTCGACGCCGAGATCGTCGTCCAGCCCATCGAGCGGGGCTGCATCCTGCCCGGCGTGCGCCTGGCCCTGATCGCCGAGTCCGACATCACCGGACGCCGGCGCAGCCACCGCCGGGCCCGTCCCCGCAAGCGCGACGCCCAGAAGTTCTTCGAGGACCTCCAGGTCGGCGACCACGTCGTCCACCACCAGCACGGCGTGGCCCGCTACGGCGGCATGGTGAAGCGGGCGATCGGCGGGATCGAGCGCGACTACCTGCTGCTCGAGTACCGCGACGGCGACAAGCTCTACGTCCCGTCCGATCAGATCGACGCCGTCCGCCAGTACACCGGGGGCGAGAGCCCGTCGCTCACCCGGCTCGGCGGCGACTCGTGGACCAAGGCCAAGGCCCGGGTCCGTTCCGTGGTCACCGAGATCGCCCAGGAGCTCGTGGTGCTGTACCAGAAGCGCCTGGCCGCCGGCGGCCACGCCTACCCCGAGGACACACCCTGGCAGCGCCAGTTCGAGGAGGCCTTCCCCTACGAGCCCACGCCCGACCAGGTGCGGGCGGTCGAAGACATCAAGGGCGACATGGAGAACGAAGTCGCCATGGACCGCCTGGTGGTCGGCGACGTCGGCTTCGGCAAGACCGAGGTCGCGCTGCGCGCCGCGTTCAAGGCGGTGCAGGACGGCAAGCAGGTGGCGGTGCTGGTGCCGACCACGTTGCTGGCCCAGCAGCACTTCCAGACCTTCTCCGAACGCTTCGCCGAGTACCCGGTGCGCGTCGAGGTGCTGTCGCGCTTCCTCACCAACGCCCAGGCCCGTGAGGTCATCGAGGGATGCCGCACGGGTGCGGTCGACGTGGTGGTCGGCACGCACCGCCTGCTCAACAAGGACGTGGCCTTCCACGACCTCGGCCTGCTGGTGGTCGACGAGGAGCAGCGCTTCGGCGTCAAGCACAAGGAGCGGATCAAGGAGTTCAAGCACGACGTCGACGTGCTGACGCTGACGGCCACGCCGATCCCGCGCACGCTCGAGATGAGCCTCACCGGCATCCGCGACATGAGCCTGCTCGAGACGCCCCCGGCCGACCGGCAGCCCATCCTCACCTACGTCGGCGAGTTCGACGAGCGGGCCGCCGCCGAGGCCATCCGGCGCGAGCTGCTGCGCGAGGGCCAGGTCTTCTACGTGCACAACCGGGTGCGCGACATCGACCAGAAGGCCGAGGAGCTGCGCGAGCTGGTGCCCGAGGCCCGCATCGCCGTGGCCCACGGCCAGATGGACGAGGGCACCCTCGAGCAGGTGGTCATCGACTTCTGGGAGGGGCGCTTCGACGTCCTGGTCTGCACCACCATCATCGAGTCGGGCATCGACATGCCCACGGTCAACACGCTGGTGGTCGAGCGTGCCGACCTGCTCGGCCTCGGCCAGCTCCACCAGCTGCGCGGTCGCGTCGGCCGGGCCGGCAGCCGGGCGTACGCCTACCTGTTCCACCCCCGCGACATGGTCCTGTCCGAGGAGGCCTACGAGCGGCTCCGCACCATCGGCGAGTCCACCGAGCTGGGCTCGGGGTTCAAGATCGCCATGCGCGACCTCGAGCTGCGCGGTGCCGGCAACCTGCTCGGCACCGGCCAGTCCGGCCACATCGCCGCCGTCGGCTACGACCTGTACTGCCAGATGGTCACCGAGGCGGTCGCCGAGCTGAAGGGCGAGCCGGTGAAGGAACCGGCCGAGGTCAAGATCGAGACGCCCAAGGACGCCCACCTGCCCAAGGACTACGTCGAGCGCGAGGAGCTGCGCCTCGAGGCCTACCGGCGCCTGGCGGCCGTCACCACCGACGCCGAGGTCGACGACATCGAGCGCGAGTGGCAGGACCGCTACGGCCCGCTCCCCGAGCCGGCACAGGCGCTGCTCCAGGTCGCCCGGCTGCGCGCCGAGTGCCACCGGGTCGGCGTCACCGAGGTCGCCGTGGTGGCCGGCGACGCGTTCATGGGCCCCGCGTACAAGGCCCGGCTCAGCCCGCTGGCGCTCAAGACCAGCCAGACCGTGCGCCTCAAGCGCATCGCCCCCAAGGCGGTCTACAAGCCCGACGTCCAGCTGCTCGAAGTGCCCATGGCCAAAGGCTCGGACCCGACGACCGACCTGGTCGCCTTCTTGCGCCATCTCCTTGATTGAGGCTTCCTCGCTCCTTCGTCGCTGCGGGAGCCTCCACGTTGCACGACGAAATCGACGACGAAGTCGGAGATGAGTCGCAGGACCTGGCGTGGCTCCGTCAGGAGACACGCCAGACCTACGGAGCTGTTGGTCATCGGTGCGCCGGCCGCTTCGCTGGCGCTCCGCTCCGGACATACCATCAGTCGCCGTGCGTCGTGTCCCGCTGATCCTGTTCGTCCTCCTGGCCCTGGTCGCCGGCGGCTGCGCCGGCAACGGCCAGCTCGGCGGACCCGACTTCGGGGGCACGGTCGCCGCCAAGGTCGGTGACACCTCGATCTCCAACGCCGACCTGCAGTCCGAGGTCGACCAGTGGGCCACCAACCCCGAGTTCCTGCGGACCATCAACGTGACCACCACCGGCACCGAGGGCCGGCGCAGCGCCGAACTCGTCAGCTTCGTCCTGTCGCACCGGATCATCTCCGAGCAGGCCCGTCAGCTGGCCGCCGCCAACGGCTACGAGCCCACCCCCGAAGAGATCGACCAGATCCTGGCCTCGGTCGACCAGAACTTCACCGCACCCGGCGCCGGCGGCTCGCTGTTCCGGGTGTACTCCGACCAGTTCCGCCACCGCCTGGCCACCGACCTCGCCTACCAGAACAACCTCCAGAACGTGATGACGGCCGACACCGTCGCGCCGTCCGTCGAGGTCAACCCCCGCTACGGCGAGCTGCAGCTCCTCCAGGGCGGCCTCGCCCAGGTCGACCCGCCCACCGGCCCGCGGCCCGCTCCGGTCGACCTCGCCGGCTGAGGTGACCGGCCGACCCCGCGTCGTCGTGGTGGGCCTGGGGCCCGCCGGACCTGACCTCACCACCGCCGGCGCCCGGCAGCGCCTCGACGAGCTCGACCGGTGGTGGTTGCGCACCGAGCGCCACCCGGCCGCCGCGCCCTACGCCGGTCGCCCGAGCTTCGACGACGCGTACGAGACCGAGGCCACCTTCGGCGACGTGTACCGCGCCATCGTCGCCCGGCTCGTCGACGAGGCCGGGGCGAACGGCGAGGTCGGCTACGCCATCCCTGGCTCGCCCTACGTGCTGGAGCGCACCGTCGAGCTGCTGCGCGCCGACGACCGGATCGAGTTGGAGATCGTGCCCGGCATGTCGTTCCTCGACCTCGCCTGGGGACGCCTGGGTGTGGACCCGGTCGAGGCCGGCGTCCGCCTGGTCGACGGGCACCGCTTCGCGGTCGACGCCGCCGGCGCCACCGGTGCGCTGCTGGTGGCGCACTGCCACGCCAACCACGTGCTGTCCGACATCAAGCTGGCCTTCGACGAGCACGAACCCGACAGCGCCGTCGTCCTGCAACGCCTCGGTCTGCCCGACGAAGCCGTCACCGAGGTGCCGTGGGCCGAGCTCGACCGGGCGGTCGAGGCCGACCACCTGACGTCGGTCTTCATCCCCCACGTCGGCGCGCCGGTGGCCGCCGAGCTCGTCCGCTTCGACGAGCTCGTGCGCACGTTGCGGGCCGAGTGCCCGTGGGACCGCGAGCAGACGCACGCCAGCCTCACGCGCTACGTCATCGAGGAGGCCTACGAGGTGGTCGAGGCCATCGAGGCCTACGACCCGGACAGCGGTCACGGGGTCGAGCACCTCGAGGAGGAGCTCGGCGACCTGCTGTTCCAGGTCTACTTCCACGCCACCATCGCCGCCGAGACCGGGGCCTTCACCCTGGCCGACGTGGCCCGCGGCATCCACGACAAGCTCCACCGCCGCCACCCCCACGTCTTCGGTGACGCGACGCAGCGCGTCGACGGTGCCGACCAGGTCGTCGGCAACTGGGAGCAGATCAAGCGCGAGGAGAAGGGCCGGGCTTCGGTGATGGACGGCATCCCCGCCGGGCTGCCCTCGCTGCTCTACGCCCACAAGGTCCTCTCCAAGGCCGAGCGCATCGGCGCGGCCACACCCGAACCCGTCGATCCCGGCGGCGACCTCGGCGACCTGCTGCTGGGGCTGGTGGCGCACGCCCGTGCCCACGGCATCGATGCCGAAGCCGCCCTGCGGGCATCGGCCGACGCGGTGCGCCGGGCGGCGCAGGACGCCGAGCGGCTCAGCCGCTGATCGACACCAGCGCCGAGAGCAGCTCGAGCGAATCCTCGGCCAGCGGTCCGACCAGCGGCTCGACCGCCTCGCGCGCCGCGGCCGCGGCCCGGTCCTCGGATCCCGTGCGGGCCATGGCTTCGGCGGCAGCCCGAGCCGCCACGCCGCGACCGGCGACGCTGCACGCCTCGCGCGTGACCGAGGCGACCACCGCCCGGGCGACCAGGCGGGGGGCGCGGTCGGCCCAGTCGGCCAGCCGGATCCGGGCGGCGTCGATGGCGTCGTCGAACAGTGACGCACCGAGCACCCGTCGGGTGTCGTCCAGGGCCCGCTGCCAGATCTCGCCGCCCTCGACGCCGGCGCCGGCGGTGATCCCCTTGGCCAGGTAGTCGCTCTGGTCGTCGCCGACGAGGATCAGGCGGGCGATGGCGTCGCGGGCGGCGGCATCGACGTCGTCGAGCAGCATCTCGATGGTGACCTCGTCGGCGTCGGCGACCAGGTCCTGCAGCGATCGGCGCAACGTGGTGCGGACCGAGAACGTGGTGTCGTGGTGCACGAGCGCCTCGGCCTGGTTCCACGCGCTGCGCCACGCCGTCGCACCGATCTCCTGCAGGGCGGTGGACCACACCTCGTCGCCCAGGCCGCGGGTCGACGCGTCGAGCTGGCTGCGCTGGTCGGGGTCGCGCGAGCACTCCATGACCCGCTGATCGGTGGCGAAGGTGAGATCGCCCGGGATGCCGTGGGTGACGGTGTCGGCCGCCGCCGCCCAGCCGGTGCGCTGGGCCACGTCCTCCCACGTGTCCCACGCCAGGGCGTCGACCACGTGCACGCGGTCGGCGGCGATGGTCTCGGTGATCTCGAGCCGGCGGCTGGCCGTGCCGATGGCGTTGCCGAGGATGTCCACGCCCCGCACCAGCTGCGTGTCGGCGTCGATGGACCCGAGCGTGGCCAGGCGCTCGGCCGACTCGGTCAGTCCCGCGGCGCGCAACCACGCCGGGGCGTGGACCCGCAGGAGCCGGTCGGCCAGCAGCCAGCAGCGGGCCTGCTCGGCGGCGTCGTCGCTGTTGCCGGTGGCGATGAGCGATCCGGCGTGGCTGCGGAGGCGCTGGCGGTGCCGGTCGTCGAGGCCGACGGCGAGCTCGCGCGCGAAGTTGCGCAGCACCGGCGACACGCTGGTGGGGGCATCGGTGTGCGGCTCGCCGGCGAGCCAGGCGGCCAGCTCGAGCACGGTCAAGCGGGTGCCCCGCCGGGGGTGCGACGCCGGCTCGATCACGATGGTGTCGAGCTCGGGCATCCCGGTCGCCACGGCCTGCCTGCTGGCCTCGTCGAGCGACTCGGGAGTGCCGGCGCGCTCGAGGGCGGCGTCCAACTCGTCGGCCTGTAGCAGCAGCGGCGCCAGCAGGTTCCAGGCCTCGGTGCGCACGGCGTCACGATCGGCGCCGTCGGGGAGCCAGTCGTCGGGCGCACCGACGACGAGCTCCCAGCGATCGGGCGAGACACGGGCCAGACCGGGCAGGGCGGGGTCGAGCGCCTCGACGTGGCCGGCGCCGAGCAACTGGAACGGGAAGGCATCGGGAACGTGGGAGTCGATCAGCCGTCCGGCGACCCGGTTGGGCGATGCCCCGCCGGCGCCCAGCCACGCCGATCCGGTCACGCCGAGACCGAGCTCGGCGAACGTCTCCTCGAAGTCGAGGCTGGCGTAGGCGGCGTCGCTGCACTCGCGAGCGACCTCGGCGAGCAGCTCGAAGCGCGCCAGCAACCCGCGGTCGTCGCACCGAGGTCCGCCGGCCGCCATCGCCACGTGCGGCGCCACGCCGAAGCTGATGGATGCGGTGCGGATGCGCGACGTCACCTCGCCGGTGACGACGTCGCACCAGGTGCGGGCGGTGGCGCAGGCGTGCAGGATCCCGGCCGCCTCCTTGGCCGGCACGGTCAACTCGACGCCCAGCACCCGCAGCCGCACGTCGGCATCGGCCGCCTGGTCGCCGAAGACCCACTCGCCGGCCAGGTCGATCCAGTGGTGGGGGAGGCGTCCGGCGGCGCCCCGTGGTGGCGGGAACAGGCGCAGGACGACGGCCCGGGGGCACCGGTCGAGGTCGTCCAGCCCGTCGATGTCGGGCACCGCCAACGCGCCGGGGGAGAAGCCGGCGTCGGTGCACAGGTCCTCGACCGCATCGGCCAGCTCACGGCGGGTGACCGGGTCGGCCGGCAGGTCGTCGATGCGCAGCAGCGGCCCGTCGGGCAGCGGAGCGATGGCCGAGATGCGGGGCAGCGCGGCGCCGTCGCCGACGACGTCGCGCACGGCTTCGGTGACCCGGCGGAGGGCGTCGACGGCGGCGGCGTGGTCGTCGGTGCGCAGCTGCACGGCGACGGAGGTGACGTCGGAGTCGAGCGCATCGTGCAGCGAATCAGTCGGCATCACCGCCCCGGATCCTACGGCCTGCTCCGGGAACGCTCTCACCGAGAGTGCAAGAGCTTCCACGCACCGGGTGCTTTCCCGGTCGTCGCCACCGACGGTAACGTGCCCACACCAGCAACACGAGCAACAACACGAGCAACAGGGTCTGCCCACCATGACCAGCATCGAGTACATCGGCGGCCGTGAGGTCCTCGACTCACGCGGCAACCCCACCGTCGAGGTCGAGGTGGAGCTGGCGTCGGGCGCCACCGGCCGGGCCATCGTGCCCTCCGGCGCCTCGACCGGACAGTTCGAGGCGGTCGAGCTGCGCGACGGCGGCGACCGCTTCGGCGGCAAGGGCGTGCTGACCGCGGTCGAGCACGTCGACGGCGAGATCGCCGACGCGCTGCTGGGCATCGACGCCACCGAGCAGCGCCTCATCGACCAGACGATGCTCGACCTCGACGGCACCGACAACAAGGGCCGCCTGGGGGCCAACGCCATCCTCGGCGTGTCGCTCGCCGTGGCCCGCGCCGCCGCCGACGAGCGCGGCCTGCCGCTGTTCCGCTACGTGGGTGGCACCAACGCCCACGTCCTGCCCGCCCCGATGATGAACGTCCTCAACGGCGGCGTCCACGCCGACAACAACGTGGACTTCCAGGAGTTCATGGTCATGCCGCTCGGTGCGGCCAGCTTCTCCGAGGCGCTGCGTTGGGGTGCCGAGACCTACCACGCCCTCAAGGGCATCCTCCACGGTCGGGGCCTGTCCACGGCGGTGGGCGACGAGGGCGGCTTCGCCCCCGACCTCGAGTCCAACGAGGCGGCCGTGCAGATCCTCGTCGAAGCCATCGAGGCCGCCGGCCGCACGCCGGGCACCGACATCGCCATCGCCATGGACCCGGCCAACTCCGAGATCTACCGCGACGGCCGCTACCACCTCGACGGCGAGGGCCGGTCGCTCTCCGGATCCGAGATGGTCGCCTACCTCTCCGACCTCGTCGACACGTACCCCATCGTCTCCATCGAGGACGGCCTCGACGAGGAGGACTGGGACACCTGGGCCGAGCTGACCGAGGCCATCGGCGACAAGGTCCAGTTGGTGGGCGACGACCTGTTCGTCACCAACTCGACGCGCCTGGCCCGGGGCATCGCGGCCGGCACCGCCAACTCGATCCTCATCAAGGTCAACCAGATCGGTTCGCTGACCGAGACGCTCGACACGGTCGAGCTCGCCACCCGCAGCGCCTACACGTCGGTGATGTCGCACCGCTCCGGCGAGACCGAGGACACCACCATCGCCGACCTGGCCGTGGCCACCAACTGCGGCCAGATCAAGACGGGCGCCCCGGCCCGGTCCGACCGCGTGGCCAAGTACAACCAGCTGCTGCGCATCGAGTCGGTGCTCGGCGACACGGCCCGGTACCGCGGCTGGGATGCGCTTCCGCCGTCGGTGCGACCCGGCGGCGCCGCGTGACCGCTCCCGCCGTGCACCGCCCGCGGCTGCCGGTCGGGTTGCTCCGCTGGGCCAAGCCGCTGCTGCTGGCGGCGGCCGCCGTGGCCACCATCGCCGTGCTGGCCGTCTACGTGTTCCCGACGCGCACCTGGCTCGACCAGCGCGCCGATCTGGCCGACACCCGGTCGCAGCTGGCCGAGCTCCGCGCCGAGCGCCAGGCGCTCGAGTCGCGCATCGCCGAGCTCGACACCGACGCCGAGATCGAGCTCATCGCCCGGTCGCAGTACGGCCTGGTCCGTCCCGGCGAGGAGGCCTACGCCGTGCTGCCGGCGCCCCAGGCGCCGGTCGAGCTGCCCGCCATCTGGCCCTTCGGTGCATCGGCCGCGGTCAGCGGCGCCGAGGAGCCCTGAGCCCGTCCGCCGGGGAGATTCAGCGACCGAGCGAGCGGAGCCACTCGCCCGGGCTCTTGGCGTAGACGTCGTCGCTCTCGGGGGCCGTCGCGGCCTCGACCTGGGGTCCGGTGTCGGCCGGCGTCTCTTCATCAGCGGGCGTTTCGGCCGCCGGCTCGGCGGAGCTCTCGAGCTCGGTCAGGTCGAGGACGTCGTCGTCGATGTCGTCGCTGTCGTCGATGACCTCGACCGTCGGCGTCACGGGCGTCGGTGCGGGCTCGGCCGGAGGCACTGTCGCCGGCTCGGCCGGGGGGACGGGATCGGTCACGTCGCCCACGCGCACCTTGTGGACACGCGCACCGGGCGTGCGCAGGTCGAGCATCTCGACGAGCTCGCCGTCTTCGTCGAAGCGGTACTCCCACCGGTGTCGGCACTGTCGGCAGTGCTGCACCTGGCTGCGGTGGACGAGGTCGAGGTGGTCGATGTAGCCGAAGCCGCCGCACTCGGGGCAGCGCCCCGGGACGCCCTGGGTGATGGTGGCCTGGTACGCCGCAGTGTCGCTCTGCTCGGCGTCGTCGTCGTTGTTCCGCCCGAACAAGCCCATCGCTCGTCACTTTCTGGTAGCGCCGCGGCCCCTGTGCCTGCGTCGTTGTCCTCACCGTACGACCGGCTGGGTCCAACGGCCCATCCAAACCGGCACCGGGCGCAACCTCGGCAGCAGATTTGTTCGGATTTATTCCCGAAGCGTGCACAGACCGGCACGGTGCGTATGGGCGGGGATACCCCGAGTACGGCGCTCGGGGTGTGCCGGTGCGTCTCAGGCGCTGTGCAACGAACAGCGATACCGCGAGTGCGAACGCCGAACGCTCCAAGGACCGCACGGCGCGAACGAGAGGCCCCTCGCCCACGATGCGTTGGCTGCACTCAACGAGAGGACCCTCGCCGAAGGGACACGGTCGTCGGGCGTTCCCAACGAGAGGGTCCTCGCCGGCGATGCGCCGAGTGCACTCGACGAGCGGATCCTCGCCGAAGGTGCGTGCTCAGGACAGCCCGTGGGCCCGCATCCAGGCGAGCAGTTCGTCGTAGTCGCCGCCGGTGTTGGCGAACAGGGCGTAGTTCCGGGCGTTGCGGAACCAGGCGGTCGTGCTCGGGCGGCCGTCGGCCAGGGCCGACACGAGGTGGTCCTGGGTGATGGGCCGGACCTCGCCGGCGGCCACCGACTCGGCCAGTGCCGCCTCGGCGGCGGCGTCGCACGCCAGCCGGAGATCGGCGCCGGAGAACTGCTCGGTGGCGGCGGCGATGGCATCGAGGTCGACGTCGTCGTCGACCGGTCGCGGTCGCAGGTGGTAGGCGAGGATGGCCTGCCGGGCGGCGCGGTCGGGAGGCAGCACCAGCAGCGTGCGGTCGAACCGGCCGGGGCGGCGCAACGCCGGGTCGAGGTCCCACGGGGCGTTGGTGGCACCCAGCACGAAGAGGCCCTCGTTGTCGTCGGCCAGCGAGTCGAGCTCGGTGAGCAGCTGCACCACCACGTTGCGGCCACCGGAGTGGCTGAGGTGGCTGCGCTTCTGCCCCAGGGCGTCGACCTCGTCGAGGAACAGCACGCACGGCGCCAGGCGGCGGGCCTCTTCGAACACCGCGTGGAGGTTCTTCTCGGAGTTGCCCATCCACATGTCGAGGATGTCGTGCAGGCCCACCGACACGAAGCGGGCGCCGAGCTCGCCGGCCACCGCCCGGGCCAGGAAGGTCTTGCCGCATCCCGGCGGGCCGTACAGCAACAGGCCGCCCCGCATGCTCGTGCCGAAGGCACGGCGCAGGGCGGGGTTGCGCATCGGTCCCAGGAACGACGCCTCCAGCCGGGCCTTGACCTCGTCGAGGCCGCCGACGTCGTCGAGCGTGATGCGGGTGGCGGCGTCCTCGGCCAGCACCTCGCGCAGGAAGGCGTCGAACTCGTCCTCGCCGTCGGCGCCTGCGGGCGCAGGGTCGGCTTCGACCGGGACGGGCTCGGGTGCGGGGCCGGTCGGGGGACGGTGCGCCGGACCACCCGCGTCGCCGAGGGCGTCGAGCAGGCGGCGGTAGCCCTCGGCGGTGGCCTGCTCGCCGGCGTTGGCCGCGGCCTGGGTGGCCAGGCGCAGGGCGAGCTCGTCGGCGGGGTCGCCGGCCAGCACGCGCTGGGCCTCGGCGAGCGCCTGACGGGGGTCGTCGTCGAGGAGCGCCCCGGCCAACTGGAGCCGGATCACGGCGTTGTCGGGATCACGCTGCAGGACCCGCCGGAGGTAGTCGACGATCGAGGGATCCGCGGACACGGCCGCAGCGTATGCGCTAGGAAGTCCCCCCGAGACTCGATCGAAAGGGGCGTGACGAGGTGCAGATCTCGATCACCGTCAACGGAACCGAACAGCGCCACGACGTCGAACCGCGGACGCTGCTGGTCCACTTCATCCGCGAGGTCGTGGGCCTGACCGGCACCAACATCGGGTGCGACACCTCGTCGTGCGGCGCCTGCACCGTCCACCTCGACGGCGAGGCGGTCAAGTCCTGCACCGTGCTGGCCGTCCAGGCCGACGGGTCCTCGGTCACCACCATCGAGGGACTGGCACCGTCCGACGACGAGTTGCACCCCATGCAGCAGGCGTTCCGCGAGAACCACGGCCTGCAGTGCGGGTACTGCACGCCCGGCATGGTCATGGCGGCCACGTCGCTGCTCGACGAGATCTCCGACCCCACCGAGGCCCAGGTCCGCGAGGGCCTCGAGGGCAACCTGTGCCGCTGCACCGGCTACCACAACATCGTGAAGTCGGTGCTCGCCGCGGCCGCCACCGGCCACGGTGGCACGGGGAAGGGCGGGGCTCGATGATCCCGGCCGCCTTCGACTACGTCCGGGCCGGTTCCGCCGACGAGGCGCTCAGCGCGCTGGCCGAGCACGGCGACGAGGCCAAGCTGCTGGCCGGCGGGCACTCGCTGGTGCCGCTGATGAAGCTGCGCCTGGCCACCCCGTCGGTGCTGGTCGACGTCGGCCGGGTCGACGACCTCAAGTACATCCGCGACCAGGGCGACCACGTGGCCATCGGGGCGCTCACCCGCCACCGCGACGTCGAGATCTCCGACGTGCTCCGGGCCGACGTGCCCATCCTCGCCCACGCCACCTCCCACGTCGGCGACCCCCAGGTGCGCCACCGCGGCACCATCGGCGGCTCGATCGCCCACGGCGATCCGGCCAGCGACCTGCCCGCCGTGCTGCTCGCCCTCGGGGCCACCCTGGTGGTCCAGGGCACCGACGGCACCCGCGAGATCCCGGTCGACGAGTTCTTCCAGGGCTTCCTCGAGACCGCCCTCTCCGAGACCGACCTGCTCACCGAGATCCGCGTCCCGAAGGTCACCGGGGCGGGCTGGTCGTTCCAGAAGTTCAACCGCCGGGCCCAGGATTGGGCCATCGTCGGTGTGGCGTGCGTCCGCAGCGCCGATCACACCGGCATCGGCCTGGTCAACATGGACAGCCGCCCGGTGCGGGCCTCGGCCACCGAGCAGGCGCTGGCGTCGGGGGCCACCGCCGAGGACGCCGCCGCCGTCGCCGACCAGGGCACCGAGCCGGCCGCCGACCTCAACGCGTCGGTCGAGTACCGCCGTCACCTCGCCCGGGTGCTCACCAAGCGGGCGCTGCTCGAGGCCAGCTGAGTGAGCGACCTCATCCCGGCCGCCACGGTCATCCCCCTGCGGGACCGGCCGTCGGACGACGGCTCGGGCGGGCTCGAGGTCCTCATGCTGCGCAAGAACGCCAAGCTCGGCTTCGGCGGCATGTGGGTGTTCCCCGGCGGGCGCATCGACCCCGAGGACGAAGACCCCTCCCGGCGCGGCGACGAGCTGGCCACCGCGGCCCGCGCCGCGGCGCGCGAGGCCTTCGAGGAGGCCGACCTGCTCGTCGAGCCGGGCGCCATGGTGCCGTTCTCGCACTGGACGCCACCCGAGTCGATGCGTCCGCTCTCGGCTGGGCAGACCAAGCCCAACAAGCGCTTCGCCACCTGGTTCTTCGTGTGCCGGGCCCCGGTGGGCGAGGCCGGCGAGGTCACCATCGACCACGGCGAGATCCACGACGACGAGTGGGTCCGGCCCACCGACATGTTGCGCCGCCGCGACGCTGGCGAGATCCAGCTCGTGCCGCCCACGGCCGTGACCCTGCACGAGCTGGCCCAGCACCCCGACGTCGACAGCGTCCTCGCCGCCTGCCGGGCCCGGGAACCGTTCCGCTACGCCACCAAGATCCTCCGCCTCGACGAGGGATTGGTCGCCGTCTGGCACGGCGACGTGGCCTACGACAGCGACGATCTCGACCAGCCCGGGCCCCGGCACCGGTTGGTCATGGTCGAACCCGAGTGGCAGTTCGAGGTCCGGCAGTAGCCTGGCCTCCCATGGAGCAGCTGATCGACACCTACGGGCGCGTCCACCGCGACCTGCGCATCTCGGTGACCGACCGCTGCAACTTCCGCTGCACCTACTGCATGCCCGAGGAGGGGATGCAGTGGCTGCCCCGTGACGAGATCCTCACCTTCGAGGAGATCACCCGCATCGCCGGGGTCTTCGTCGAGCGCTTCGGTGTCGACGGCATCCGTCTCACCGGCGGCGAGCCCACGGTCCGGGCCCATCTCCCGGTGCTGGTCGACAAGCTGGCCCGCCTGCGCGTCGGCGGCGATCCGCAGCGCCCGGTCGAGCTGGCCATGACCACCAACGGCGCCACCCTGCGCAACCAGGCCCGCTCGCTGGCCGACGCCGGCCTGACCCGCATCAACATCAGCCTCGACTCGCTGCGCCGCGACCGGTTCCTCGAGCTCACCCGCCGCGACGAGCTCGACCACGTCCTCGACGGCATCGAGGCGGCCAAGGAGGCCGGGCTCGACCCGGTCAAGATCAACGTGGTGCTGGTCGGCGGGGTCAACGACGACGAGGTCGTCGACTTCGCCCGCTTCGGGCGCGACACCGGGGTCACGGTGCGCTTCATCGAGTTCATGCCCCTCGACGCCGACGCCGGCTGGCAGCAGGGCAAGGTCGTGCCCCAGGCCGAGATCGTCCGCCGCATCGGCGAGGTCTTCCCCATCGAACCGGTGGTCCGTGGGCACGCTCCGGCCGAGCAGTTCCGCTACCTCGACCGCGAGCCCGGGTCGCCGGGCGGCGTCGTGGGCGTCATCCCCAGCGTCACCCGGCCGTTCTGCGAGTCGTGCGACCGGGTGCGCCTCACCGCCGAGGGCCAGCTCCGCAACTGCCTGTTCGCGCTCGACGAGTTCGACCTGCGCGGGCCGCTGCGGGCCGGCGGCACCGACGACGACCTGGCCGCCGTCATGCAACGTGCGGTGGGCGCCAAGTGGGCCGGCCACGGCATCGGCAACGTGCAGTTCGTGCGGCCGCCCAAGTCCATGTCCCAGATCGGCGGATGAGCCCCTTCGGGTTTCCTGAAGAACCTCGCAGGGCGAGCTTCTTCGTGCGCCGCCCTGTTCTGTCCGCACTGTGACGTAGACTCCGGCCGATGTCGGACCGTGGACTGACCCACCTCGATCCCCTGGGCCGGGCCCGGATGGTCGACGTCACCCCCAAGGACCCGACGCACCGTCGGGCCATCGTGCGGGGCCGGGTGTACATGCAGCCCGAGACGGCGTCGCTGGTGGCCCGCGGCGCCATCACCAAGGGCGACGTCCTGGCCGTTGCCCGCGTCGCCGGCATCCAGGCGGCCAAGCGCACGCCCGACCTGATCCCGCTCTGCCACCCCCTGCTGGTCGGCTCGGTGCTGGTGAACTTCCGCATCGAGGACGACTTCATCGAGGTCGAGGCCCAGGTCGACACCATCGACCGCACCGGCGTCGAGATGGAGGCCATGACCGCGTGCTCGGTCGCGTGCCTCACCATCTACGACATGTGCAAGTCCGCCGACCGGGGCATGGTCATCGGCGACGTCGCCCTCTGGGAGAAGACCGGCGGTCGCTCGGGCACCTACCGCCGTCAGGCCGATCTGGCCGACGACGGCATCTGATCCAACCCGGCGACATACCCGGGCTGGCCGCCAAGCTTGCCCTGATGTTGCGGTTCGTAGTAGAACCGTAACGTACTCAGCGGAGCCTGGCTCCGTCCGTCCACTCCACCGACCACCGTCGGTCACCCAGGATCCACCACGTCGGATGCCGGTGACCGTACGGTTGCGACAAGCGAAAGCGAGGCGAGGAGCGTGACCATCATGGTGCTACTGGTGCTTGCAGCGATCTGGGCCGCCGTCCTCCTGCCCCCCTACCTCGAGAAGCGGCGGGCGGTGCATCCCTCGTCCTCGATCGTCGACTTCCGGCACCAGCTCTCCGTCCTGCAGCGCACCGGCGACCCGTATGCCCCGGTCCCGGTCCGTCCCACGCCCCGCCGGGCCATGAGTCGCACCGACGCCCAGCGCCGGCGCCGCGACGTGCTCGCCACGCTCACCGCCGCCGCCGCCCTCACGCTGCTCATCGCCCTGTTCGCCGGCGGCGCCGTCTGGCTCCTGCACCTGCTCATCGACGCCGCCCTGCTCGGCTACGTCGCCCTGCTCATGCAGGTCCAGCAGCAGCGCCAGTACGCCAACCGGGCCAACGTCCGGTACCTGCCCGAACAGGGTCCCTCGGCCACCCAGCAGGCCCTGCTGCGCCGCTCGGCCAACTGAGCAGCACCCCCGTGGCCGACGGGTCCGGCTCCGACCGGCGCGCCCGCCTCGACCACCTGGTCTCGGACATCCGCAGCGAACTGGGCGAGGCCCATCGCGCACGCGAGATCGCCCTGCCCGCCTGCCGGGCCTGCATCCGCCACGCCGGCCTGGCCATCCGGGCCATCCACCGCGACGACGCCGACGCCCACGCCACCCAGGTGTCGGCCTCCGAGACCGAACTGCGCACCGCCCAGGACGCCCTGGCCGACCACCCGCTGGTGTGGCACGCCGGCTTCCTGCACGACGCCGAGAAGGAATACGCCGAGGCTCGCCTCACCGCCGCCATGGTCCGCGGCGAGGCCCTGCCCGCTCCCGCCGACCTGTCGGTCATGCCCCACTCGTGGATGCGGGGCCTGGCCGAGGCGGCCAGCGAGCTGCGCCGCAACGTGCTCGACCGGCTCCGCAGCGGCGAGCTCGAGACCGGCGAGTCGCTGCTCGGCGTGATGGACGACGTGTACGACGTGCTCGCCTCGGTCGACCTGCCCGACGCCCTCACCGGCGGCCTGCGCCGGACCGTCGATTCGCTGCGGGCGGTCACCGAGCGCACCCGCGGCGACGTCACCACCACGGTGCTCCAGACCCGGCTCCAGCGGGCCATCGAAGGCACCCGACCGACCCCCTGAGACGGGTTCACCGCCGCCGCGAGCGTCCGCTAGTGTCTGGCGTCCCTTCGGGGGTGTAGCTCAGTTGGCTAGAGCGCCTCGGTCGCATCGAGGAGGCCAGGGGTTCGAATCCCCTCACCTCCACGCGAACCCTTCGGGTTCGTTGACGAATGCTCCGCATTCGTCCGCTGGCGTTCGGCGGGCTTGGAATCTGGCAGCTGCTGGCGCGCACACCCAGCGCCGCTGCTCGAAGGCGTTGCGGCATCCCATGTCGTCAGACAGGAACCGCTGCCAGATTCCCTACGGGACGACCGTGACCTTGATGGCGCCGCTGCGCTTGTCCGCTGCCGTCTCGAACGCCGTCGTCACCTCGGCCAGGGAGAACTGGTGGGTGGTGAGGCGGGCCAGGTCCTGCTGGTGGCGGCCGGTGAGCTCGGCGGCGGCGGCGTACTCGGGGCCCCGCTGGGTGGAGCCATAGCAGAACGAGCCCTGGAGCCGGAGCTCCTTCATCATCAGCTTGGACAGATCGACCGGGCGGGGTTCGGTGAAGGCGCCGAGCAGGACGATGGTGCCGCCCTTGCGGCACGCCTTGACCGCCTCGTCGAGCGTGGGTGCCGTGCCTCCCACCGACTCGATGACCACACCGGCGCCGCGGTCCTTGGCCCAGGTGATGCCCTCGTCCTCGCCGAGCACGGTGACGCCCATGGCCTCGGCCACGGCGGCCTGGTGGGCATGACGGGCGGTGATGGCCACCTCGCCCGCCCGGTCGCGGGCCAGCAGGGCGGCGGCCAGGCCGATCGAGCCCGCGCCCAGCACCAGCACCCGGCTGTCGGCCTCGATGCCGCCGAGGGTGACACCTCGCAGGGCGACGGCCAGCGGCTCGGTGAAGGCGGCCACCACCGGATCGTCGGCGGTGACCGGCGCCAGGTTGGTCACCGGCACGTCGAGCACCTCGGACAGCCCGCCGTCGGCCCCCATGCCCAGCCCCCGGCCGAGGGCCCGGTCGCACAGGTGGGTCTGGCCCACCCGGCAGAACGCACACGTGCCGCACGACACGTTCGGTGACACGGCGTAGAGCACGTCGTCGAGCCCGGCCGGACCGTCGACGACGGTGCCGCACAGCTCGTGGCCCGGGGCGGTCCCGAGCGGTCGAGGATTGTCGCCGTGCCACCAGTGCAGGTCCGAGCCGCAGATGCCGCACGCGGCCACCTGCAGGCGGGCCCAACCGGGCTCGAGGGGGCCGAGCTCGACCTCGTCGACCGACAACCCGTCCCGCGTCCAGCGTGCACGTCGCATGCCCGGAGCGTAGGTCCCGGCGCCCCCGGGTCCGTAGGGTGCCCGGCGTGAGCACCCAGACCGTGCTGCTGCTGCGCTGCGCCGACCAACCGGGAATCGTCGCGGCCGTGGGCCAGACCATCGCCGCGCTCGGCGGCAACATCGTCCACGCCGACCAGCACACCGACCGGGTCCACGACCTGTTCCTCCAGCGGGTGGAGGCCACGTTCCCCGACCAGGCCGACGTCGAAGCCGCCATGCGGCCGGTGGCCGCGGCCTACGACATGACGTGGAGCCTGCACCGCCCGGGACCGCCGCCGCGCATCGCCATCCTGGTGTCCCGGCAGGGGCACTGCCTGGCCGATCTGCTCAGCCGGGTCGAGCTGGGCGAGCTGAACGCCCGCATCGAGCTGGTGGCCTCGAACCACGACGACCACGAGGACCTGGTGGCCCGCTACGGCGTGCCGTTCCACCTGCTGCCGGTCGACCCCGGCGACCCGTCGGCCCAGTCGGCCGAGATGCACGAGCTCGTGCGGTCGCACGACGTCGACCTCGTCGTCCTGGCCCGGTACATGCGGATCCTGCCCGAGTCGTTCATCGCCGACCTCCCCAACCGGATCATCAACATCCACCACTCGTTCCTGCCCGCCTTCGTGGGGGCCAAGCCGTACCACCAGGCCTACGAGCGGGGCGTGAAGCTGATCGGCGCCACCGCCCACTACGCCACCAGCGAGCTCGACCAGGGGCCGATCATCCTCCAGGACGTCACCCGCATCAGCCACCGGCACGAGGTGCCCGACCTGGTGCGCCTGGGCGCCGACCTCGAACGCACGGTGCTGGCCCGGGCCGTGCGCCTGCACCTCGAGCACCGCGTGCTGACCTACGGCAACCGCACGGTCGTCTTCGACTGACCGAGAAGCGCGCCAATAGGGTGCGGACGTGCCCCCCACCGACGGCAACGCCGCGCCCGACGCCACCGTGGTCGTCTGGCGTACGACCCTCGAAGGTCGGCACTACCTGGCGTTGCGACCGCAGGACTCGTCCCCGGACGCGGCGTGGACGGTGCCCACGGCCGTGGCCGAGGACGGCGAACGTCTCGACGACGCGGCCACACGCGCCCTGTTCGAGCAGACCGGCCTGGTGCTGGCGCTGACGCCCGTCGACGGGTCCGACGGCACGCAGGTCTTCGCCGGTCGCGCCGACGCCGACGCGGTGGCCGTCCTCGACGACGCCCACCACGACGACCACGAGTGGTTGCCGCCGGCCGAGGCGGCGCAGCGGTGCGGGCCCGCCGGCGCAGGCACCGCGATCCGAGTCGTCGAGCACTGGCTCGCCGAGCGCTGACGGCACGCCTGGCAGCGTCGCGCCGTCACGCCGGCGCCGTCAGGGAGCGGATCCTCATCGACGGAGCGCGGTCACCGGGCGTACGCAATCCGAGGATCCTCGGCGAACGTGCGTCCTACACACCGAGCCCGAGGATCCTCGCCGAGGTGACACGCCGGCACCCGACGCCCACACCCACTGCCGGTTCATCCCGCGGTCTGGCCAGCGCGATCTGTTGGATCGGAGCCGTGGCTGGACCGGACACCGTCCGTTCCGGAGGCAGGCCGCTGGCAACCACGAAGGGACCTTCGGGGCGGTCAGCGTGCTCGACGACGCTCGGCACGAGACCGTCCCGAGCGGCACCTCGGGCGGGGCGTGCCGGGCTCGAAACGTCGCGTTGGACAGATTGGGCTTGACCCTCCCGCGACAGGAGGTCCCAGGATGAGCGTGTGCCCGAACGACACCTGACCATCGGAACCGTCGCAAGCCTGACAGGGCTCACCGTCAAGGCACTCCGCCACTACGACGACATCGGTCTGCTTCGGCCCGACCGAGTCGATCAGCGCACGGGCTACCGGCAGTACTCACCGGACCAGCTGCGAACAGCGGCCGAGATCGCCTTGCTTCGTGCCGTGGACATGCCGCTGTCTGACATCGCGATCGCGGTGACCTCAACGATGGACCGGGAACGCCTGCTCGACGCCCACCGTGACCGGCTCCTCGAGCATCGAACCCAGATCGACCACTACCTCGCCCGAATCGACCACCTGAAGGAATCACCAGTGACCGACGTTCAGATCCGTCGTTTCCCCGAGACCCCGATCCACCGGGTCTCCCGGTCAGCCGACGAAGAAACACGTGTCCAATGGCCAACGCTGCCGGAAGGCGGTGCGCTCCTGAGCTGGGGCGAGGTGTCCGACGACGGTCAGGTGACCGTCCACTTCGCCGTGGAAGATCCGCAGGCCCCCAACGACACCCTCGCGACCTTCGACGCCGCCGTCGCCTGCACTTCGGATGCGGAGAACATCCCGGCGATACTGGCTGCAGCCCTTGACTGGCTCCACGACCGTCACCGTGAGATGTCTCGTCCCCCCATCGAACGACTCATCCCGCGTGGTGCCAACGAGGCGACCATCGAACTGTGGATTCCACTCACCGAACCCGGGACGCCTGGTCTCGACGATCTGAGAATCGAGCCGGTCGAGGTTGTGATGGACGTTCCAAGGTCTCAGTAGGTCCGCGCGATTGCCGGATGAGCCGCTCTCTTGTCACGGGCTATCTGCTCGATCGGTGCGGCTGCCCCATGAGTGGCTGTCGTAAGCCATCCGTACGGTCGGGCCCATGCCCGAACCCGAGCCGCCGGACAATGTCGTGCTCAGTCTCGATGAGGCCCTCGAACTCCTGGCAGCTCTCGAGGACGCTCGTGACCACATGATCGATGGCGGCCACCTCGCCGCGGTCCTCCCCATCGAGGACCAGATCCGTCTCATCAGTCGTAGGCTCGGCTTCGACGATCCCTTCGGAGGTCCCGATGAATGACACCGCCTTGCGAGCCTCCGAGGCCGCGCGACGCCTCGGCATGTCCACGAAGCAGCTTCTGGCGCTCATCCACGCCCGAGAGATCGACTACGTCATGCGAGACGGCATCGCGCACGTGCCTGAGTCCGCGATCGAGAAGTACCGCGCGTCGACCTCATAGCCGCGCCGAATGCCGGGTACCTGTCGCCTCAGCCGACTCTCGCGAAGGTGTCGGAGCAGGTCACCGCAGCGTCTTCGATAGCAGCCGACTCGACGACCGCTCGTACCCCATGGCCTGGTAGAAGCCCGTCACGTCCTGGTTGGCGATCAACTGCACGCTCCCGGTCGCCGACTTCGCTGCGATCTGCTGCTCGAGGGCTCCGAGTAGGTCCGCCCCGACACCTCGATGTTGGTGGTTGGGGTCGACGACCAGATCGACGATGAAGCTGTAGAAGCTCAGATCGCCGAGAATCCTTCCCATGCCGATCGCTGCACCATCGACTTCAGCCACGACAGCTCCCGCTGATGCTTCAAGGGCCACCGCTACTCGGCTGGCGTCGGGGACCTGCCACTCGACAGCGCGTCGCAGGCTCCTGTACTCCGCTGCAGTCGGAAGGCGCTCGATGATCTGAATCACGTGTCGCATCGTGCCGCACAGCAGGGAGTTCGCACGGCTATGCCGGTGCTGAGGATCCGACAGCCGACCTCAACGAAGCTGGCCAAGCTCGCTCGTGACTGCGAGCAAGCGGCGCTCACCTACAAACACGTTGGAGCCACCATCACCGGCGACCTGCCCGCCGGTTACGTCCACGACGACGAGTCGGTACTGCTCGGCACAGGTGCAGGCGTCTATGAGGCCGCGATGTCGTCACTGCAGAACTGGGCAGTGCATCGCGGGGCCGGTCTGGTCGTCTCTGACGGCGCGTCCCTCGAAGAAGGCAAGACGGTCGCGCTCGCGGCGCCGCTTCCCATCGCGCATGCCATCGCCACGTGTCGCATCATCGGGGTTGTAGACGAGTCGGACCGATATGGGTTCGCCTATGGAACCCTGCCTCTTCATCCGGAAGAGGGTGAGGAGGCGTTCCTCGTCGAGCGCGACGGTGAGGACGTCCGCTTCCGCATTGTTGCGTTCTCGCGCCCACGCTTCTGGGCCGCTCGAATCGCAAGACCGGTTGCCCGACAGTTCCAGCTCAAGGCGCTCAACGGCTACCTGCGAGCGATGCAGCGAGCGGTCGCCTGAACCGCCCCGAGTGCCGGTACGTCGCTGCACTCGAGAACTGGATGATCGATGCGGTCGTGGCCATCGAGGTCCACCGCGGCGACCCCACGAAGTAGCGGCACGTCGGCGCGGGTGCCGCCTGCCACGAACACGAGGATCCTCGGCGAACGTGCCTCCTACACACCGAGCCCGAGGATCCTCGCCGAGGTGACACGCCGGCACCCGATGCCCACACCTATGTCAACTTGCTGCCGAACTCACTCCTCGGGCAGCTCCACGATGGTCAGCCAGAAGTTCTCGATCGCCTTCAGCGCCTGGAGGAACTCGTCGAAGTCGAGGGGCTTGGTCACGAAGCTGTTGGCGTGCAGGTCGTAGGACCGCAGGACGTCGGCCTCGTCGCGCGACGTGGTCAGGATGATGACCGGGATGCGTCGCAGCGCCGGATCGGACTTGATCGCCTCCAGCACCTCTGCGCCCGGCATGCCGGGCAGGTTGAGGTCGAGCAGCACCAGCGACGGCCGGGGCGCGCCCTCGTAGGGGTGCTGATGGCGTAGGAACTCGAGTGCGGCCTCGCCGTCGCCGACCACGTGGAGCTCGTTGGCGATGCGCAGCTCGCGCATGGCGATGCGGGTGAGGTTGACGTCGCCGGGGTTGTCCTCGACGAGGAGCACCTGGACGGGTCGGGGGTCGATCATGGGGTCGTCTCCGGGAGGGTGAAGTGGATGGCGAGGCCGCCGTCGATGCCGTCGTCGGCCCAGATCCGGCCGCCGTGGCGTTCGACCACGCGCCGACAGATCGAGAGCCCGAGGCCGGTGCCCTCGTAGACCGAGCGGCTGTGGAGCCGCCGGAACACCTCGAACACCTGGTCGCGCTGGGCAGCCGGGATGCCGATGCCGTTGTCGGCCACGACCAGCTCGCACCAGCCGTCGGCGCAGCGGGCGGAGACCTCGATGCGGCAGCGGCGGTCGGGATGCCGGAACTTGCAGGCGTTGGCCACCAGGTTGGTGAACACCTGCTCGATCTGGGACCGGTCGGCCTCGACGGTGGGGAGCGGGCCGGCGTCGATCTCGGCGTCGGCGTCGTCGATGGTCTGGCGCTGGGTGGCGAGCGCCGAACGCAGCACGGCGTCGAGATCGACGGGACCGAGCTCGAGCGGTCGGCTCTGGACGCGCCCGTACTCGAGCAGGCCCCGGATCAGTTGCTGCATACGGCCCACGCCGTCGACGACGAAGTCCATCCACTCGCGGCCCTCGTCGTCGAGCTGGTCGGCGAGCCGGTGCTGGAGGAGCTGGACGTGGCCGGTGACGACCCGCAGCGGCTCCTGGAGGTCGTGGGAGGCGACGTAGGCGAAGCGCTCGAGCTCCTCGTTGGAGCGACGCAGCTCCTCCTCCATCTGCTTGCGGTCGGTGATGTCGACGAGCTGGCGGATGATGCACGGCGCCCGCCCCTCGGCCACGTGCAGCGGCCGGCCGGCGGGATCGGTGGCCAGCGACATCCGCGACGCCACCCAGATCACCTCGCCCTCGGAGCGCAGCCAGCGCTGCTCGTGATCGAAGCGCTCGACGTCGCCGGCCAGCAGGGCGGAGACGGCGGCCTCCTCGGCAGCGAGGTCGTCGGGGTGCAGGCGTGAGAGCAGCCGGTCACCCTCAGGGTCGTCGGCGATGCCGAGCAGCACCCGGGCGGACTCGTTCGACCACAACAGCCGGCCGGCCGGCCCGGTGAGCACCATGCCCACCGGTGCGGTGTCGAGGATGCTGCCCGACAACTCGAGGCGCTCGGACACGTCGCCCACGGCGCCGAGGGCGATCAGGGGCCGGCGCAGCGATTCCTCGATGGCCGGTTCGGGTGGAAGGTCGCCGATGTACCGATCGTACCGTCGATAGGATCGCCAGCACGGACGGCCGGCGGGAACGGCGGCCACGACGAACCCGAGAGGTACTTGTGCGCTTCGACGCCGTGTTCGAGAACGCCCTCGACGCCATGTTGCTGGCGGACGACGACCGGCGCTACGTCGACGCCAACCCGGCGGCCTGCCAGCTCACCGGATACTCCCGCGACGAGCTCGTCGCCATGCGCGTCGACGACCTGACGCCGGCGGCGGGCCGCGGTTCGGTGGCCGAGCGCTGGGAGGCCTTCCTCGCCGCCGGTCGGGCCGACGGTGAGTACCAGCTCCAGCGCAGCGACGGCTCCATCGTGGTTGCCGACTTCCGGGCGGTGGCGGGTGTGGAGCCGGGCGTGCACCTGTCGGTGATGCACGATGTCACCGACCGAGTTCGCGCCGAGCGGGAGGCCGCCGAACATGCCGAGCGCATGGACCTGCTCTTCGATCAGCTGCCCGCCGTGCTGTGGACCACCGATCGGGAGTTCCGCTACACGTTCGCCACCGGGTACCGCCGCCCCGGGGTGCCGGCCGCCCTCGCCGATCCGGTCATTGCCGGTGCGACGTTCGCCGACCAGACCGAGACCGACGAGGACCTCGAGGCGGTGCTGGCCGCACACCGACGCGCCCTCGCCGGCGAGCCGGCGTCGTTCGACGCGCGCGCCTTCGGCCTCGACTTCCACTGCCACGTCGAGCCCCTGCGCGACCGCGACGGCCACACCGTCGGCGTGATCGGCGTCGGCCTCGACGTCAGCGAGACCGTGCGGATGCGGCGCGAGCTGGAGGAGACCATCGACACCCTGCACGTGCTCGAGACCCACCGGCGCGACCTCATCCGCGAGCTGCTGCTGGCCCGCGAGGACGAGCGCCGCCGCCTGTCGCGTGAGCTGCACGACGGTCTCGGCCAGACGCTCACGTCGGCGAAGCTGCTCGCCGCCGGCCTCGAGCAGGCGCCCGACGAGCGTCTGCGCACGGGACTGCGCGAGATCCTGCAGGCTGATGGAGGAGGCGGTGGACTCGGCACGGGCGCTCGTGGGCCAGCTCCGGGGCGAGGAGCTCGAGGACCCCACCCTACGAGCCAGCCTCCAGCGCCTGGCATCCGAGACGCGGGCGACGCACGGGCTCGGCGTCGAGGTGTCGGTCAACATCGAGAGCGAGCTGCTTCCGCTGCCGGTGGTCACTGCGGCATACCGCATCGCCAGCGAGGCGGTGGCCAACGCCGTGAAGCACGCCGGGGCCCAGGTCGTGGCCATCGTCGGCATGCGCATCGACGACCGGGTGGTGCTGGTGGTCGAGGACGACGGAGCCGGCTTCGATCCCGAGGCCACCGCCGCCACCACCAGCGGCCACGGCCTCCTGGGCATGCGCGAGCGGGCCGACGAGCTCGGCGGCACGTTGACGATCGTCTCGGCGCCCGGCACCGGGACCACCATCCGGGCCGAGCTCCCCATCGAAGAAATGTGACCTTGTGCCATTGTGGTCACATCAGCACTCAGCGTAGTATCGGAAGCTGCCGGTTCGGGCCGAGACCACGCCCGCCGGCGAGGAGACATCTGTGATCCACGCTTCCGAAGCTCGCCTGCGCGCCATCCTGCGCGCCTCACGGGACGCGGCGGTGGTGTTCGACCGGGACGGGTCGATCCGCTACGCGTCGCCGGCGGCCGAGGCGCTCCTTGGACAGACCACCGACGAGCTCCACCGCACCAGCTTCTGGGACCTCGTGCACCCGGACGACCTCACGGCCGGTCTCGCCGTGATGGCTCGTGGTCTCGACCACCGGGGCAGCGCCACGATCGAGTGGCGGATCCGCGACGGTCGGGGTCGCTGGCGCTGGGTCGAGCAGCGCGTCGACGACATGACCGAGAACCCCGCCGTCGAGGGGATGCTGTGCCACCTCACCGACATCGGCGACCGGCGCGAGCTCGAGGTGGCGCTCCACGACAGCGAGGAACGTGTCCGTGACCTGTTCCTCAACCAGCCGGTGGGTGCCGTGCTGTTCGCCGATACCGGCGCCGCCATCGCGGTCAATCCGGCGCTGTGCCGCATCCTCGGACGCGACGAGGACGACCTTGTCGGCCACTCCTTCGACGAGTTCGCCCACCCCGCCGACGCCGGTCTCGGGCTGGACGAGATGCGGCGGCTCTTCTCCGGCGAGAACGAGCGGTTCCAGCTCGAGAAGCGGTACCTGCGGCCCGACGGCGCCGAGCTGGCCGGGCGCTGGACCGTGTGGCTGTCCCGCGACGACGACGGCCAGATCCGCCACGGCGTCGGCACGCTCGAGGACGTCACCGAGCGCCAGCACACCCGTGCCCTGCTCGCCGACCGTGAGCGCCACTTGCGCCTGGCGCTGAGCGCCGCCGAGACCTCCATCTGGGACATCGACCTGGCCAGCGGCGAGGCGCGTGTGTTCTCGCCGTCGCCCCGGGCGCTTCCCGTGGACGACGATTCGCTGGTGACCACGGCCGACCACCTCATCGCCGTGGTCCATCCCGCCGACCGCTGGCGCTTCGAGCAGGCGATCGCCGCCGTCGACCCGGCCGCACGACGAGTTCGACTTCGACTGCCGGATCCGGCCGCGCGCCGTCGACGAGTGTCGCTGGGTGCACGTCAAGGGCCAGGTCGTGCGCGACGCCGACGGCGTGGCGCGGCGCATCGCCGGCGTCACCGTCGACGTCGATGACCGACACCGGGCCGAGCAGGAGGCCACTCGACGAAGCCGCAGCGTTCCGGCAGACGATCGACGTGTCCAACGACGCCTTCATCGGCATCGTCGAAGGGGGGCGGATCGTCGAGTGGAACCCGGCCGCCACCCGGATGTTCGGGCACACGCAAGGAGCGACGCGGTCGGCCGATCGGCGGTCGACCTGCTCGTCCCCGACCGTGGCCGCTCGCTGCTGGCGGAGGCCATCGCCCGGCACACCAGTGACGACGCCGACACCCGGGGCCACGGCGCCGGGATCGGCCCGGTCGAGCTCGAGCTCATGGACCGCGACGGCCGGCTGCTGCTGGTGGAGGTCAGCGGCTCCCGCATCCGGCGGGCCGACCAGGTGGTCGTCCACCTCTTCCTGCGCGACGTCACCGACCGTCGCGCCGCCGTGGCCCAGCTCGAGGAGGGGATGCTCACCGATCCGCTCACCGGCTTCCCCAACCGGGCGTTGCTGGGTGACCGACTGGAGTCGGCACTGGCCCGGCTCGACCGTTCGCCGGGCATGGTCGCGGTGTTCTTCCTCGACCTCGACCGGTTCAAGGTGGTCAACGACTCCCTGGGCCACGAGGCCGGCGATGCGCTGCTGGTCAACGTGGCCGGACGCATCCGGCGGGTACTGCGCCCGCAGGACACCGTCGCCCGCTTCGGTGGCGACGAGTTCGTGGTCGTCACCGAGGACATCGGCACCGTCGAGGACGCGCTCGGCCTCGCTCAACGGCTGGTCGACGCCATCGACGCGCCGTTGATCGTCCGCTCGCACCAGTTCCACCTGGGCGTCAGCATCGGCATCGCGGTCGCCCGCCACGCCGACGTGGACTCCGGCTCGCTGATCCGCGACGCCGACCTGGCCATGTACCGGGTCAAGAGCCGGGGCGGTCGCGGCTACGAGCTCTTCGACGAGGACATGCGCCGTGTGGCCATGGCCCGGCTCGACATGGAAGCCGATCTTCGGCGGGCCCTCGATCACGGCGAGCTCGAGGTCTACTACCAGCCCGTGGTGCGCCTCGACGGTGCCATCGCCGGCATCGAGGCCCTGGTGCGTTGGCACCACCCGCAGCGCGGTCTGATCAGCCCGGCCGAGTTCGTGCCGATCGCCGAGGAAGCCGGCCTGATCGGCGAGCTCGGGACCATGGTGCTCGAGACCGCGTGTGCGCAGACCGCCGAGTGGCGCCGCGACCTGGCGCCGGACCTGTACGTCTCGGTCAACCTGTCGGTCCGGCAGCTGAACGATCCCGCACTACCCGACCTGGTGAGCGCCGTCCTCGAGCGGACCGGCCTGTCGCCCTCCGCCCTGACCCTCGAGCTCACCGAGACCGCGCTGATGCACGACGCCGCCGGGGCCGGCACCACGTTGCGCCGGATCGCGGCCATGGGTGTGAGCATCGCCGTCGACGACTTCGGCACCGGGTACTCGTCCTTGCTGTACCTGCGGCGCTTCCCCGTGGGGACGTTGAAGCTCGACCGCTACTTCGTGGCCGGCGTGGCGCTCGAATCCGCGGACCGGGTCATCGTGGGCGCCGTGATCGAGCTCGCCCACGCCCTCGAACTGCGGGCCGTGGCCGAGGGGGTCGAGCACGAGGACCAGCGAAAGGTGCTCGCCGAGCTCGGCTGCGACTACGCCCAGGGCTTCCTCTTCGGTCACGCCATGCCGGCGGCGAGGTTCGAGCAGGTGCTGCGCGGCGAGTTGGTGGCCGACGGCCCGGTAGCGGCGCCCACGATCGCCCCCCGCACCATCGTCACCGGCCGGCCGCATGATCGCGCGCCGTACCGGGTGGTGCTCGTCGACGACTCGCCCGGCGACCGCAGCCTGCTCCGGGCGAGCCTCCAGCAATCGGGTGCCTTCCTCGTCGTCGGCGAGGCCGAGTGCGCGTCCGACGCCATCGACGTGGTCGCCTGTGCACGAGCCGACGTGGTGCTGGTCGACCTCTTCCTGCCCGGCAGCGACGGCATCGCGCTGCTCGAGGACCTCTACCGGGTGGCACCCGGCACCCGTCCGGTCATCGTCTCCGGCTTCGTGTCCGAGGGCGTCGCCATGGCTGCCGAGGCCGCCGGTGCGCTGGCGTGCCTCGACAAAGCGCTGTCGCCGAGCGCCATGATCGACGCACTGACGTCGCTGCTCGCCGGCGTGCGGGCGTCCGCGACCTGACGCCGGCTGCGGCCCGCCACCGGCCGGCGGTACTGTCGGCCGGTCCGATTCGCACCTCTGGGGCCGTCATGATCACCGCGACCAACATCGTCGTCGTCCTCGTCGCGGTGCCGCTGGTCACCGCGTTCATCGGCTACATCACCAACTGGGCGGCGGTGAAGATGATCTTCCAGCCCGAGGAGTTCGTCGGCGTCGCGCCCGGCGGCGTGAAGTTGGGCTGGCAGGGCGTGCTCCCGTCCAAGGCCGACACGTTCGCCTCCGACGTGGCCGCAAACGTGGGGGCCGTGCTCTCGCCGGCCGAGCTGGCCGAGCGACTCGACCCTGCCGAGATGGAGGAGCTCTTCTCCGAGCGGCTCGACGCCGAGCTGCCGCCGATCGTCCGCGACGTCGCCGAGATGCTGGCGCCGGGCGTGTGGGATGCCATGGCCCCCCAGGCCCAGGAGATCGTGCTCACCCAGATCCGCACCGAGGGTCGCGCCCTGGCGCAGGAGATCTTCGACGACCTCCAGGGGATCAGCCACGAGCTGCTCGACCTCGAGCGCCTCGTGTTCGACCTGCTGTCCGGCCCCAACGTCAAGCGCCTGGTGCGGCTCTTCCAGGAGATCGGCGGCAAGGAGCTGTCGGCCATCGTCCGCTTCGGTGGCTACTTCGGCTTCATCATCGGGTGCTTCCAGGCGCTGAGCTTCTCGGTGTTCGACCAGTGGTGGCTGATGCCGGTCGTCGGCGGCATCGTCGGCCTGGGCACCAACTGGCTCGCCCTGCAGATGATCTTCCGTCCCATCGAGCCCAAGCGGTACGCCGGGTTGGTGACCTACCAGGGGATGTTCCCGTCCCGGCAGGCCGAGATCGCCGAGGACTACGGCCGGATCACCGCCCGCGAGATCCTCACGCCGCAGAACCTGCTGCGGCTGATCACCGAGGGCGACGCCGGCACCCGCGTCGCCCGGCTCGTGCTCACCAAGGTCAACGAGCGCGTCGACGCAGCCAAGCCGATGGTCGAGATGATGACCCAGACCACGGTCAGCGACGAGCAGCTCACGGCGGTGAAGATGATGCTCATCCAGCGGGTCGGGCAGGCGGCCCCCGACCTCCAGCCCGAGATCGAGGCCTATCTCGAGAAGCAGCTCGACGTCGGCCAACTGGTCGAGTCCAAGCTCAAGGCGATGCCCAAGCTCGAGTTCGAGCGGCTGCTGCGGGGCATCTTCGAGCAGGACGAGTGGATCCTGATCGCCATCGGCGGTGCGCTGGGCGCCGGCGTGGGCGTGCTCCAGGGCCTGGCCATCCTCTCCCTCGGGTGATGGGCTCATCCTTCGGGTGCGGGCGCCGGCTCGGGCAGACTGTCGCCCCATGAGCGCACTGGAGTACGACGAGCGCCCCTGGGGCAACTACACGGTCCTGTCCGACGAGGACGACCACAAGGTCAAGCGCATCGTGGTGCACCCGGGCAAGCGCCTCAGCTACCAGAAGCACGCCCGGCGGGCCGAGCACTGGTTCGTGGTCAGCGGCACGGCCACCGTCACCCTCGACGGCCAGGACCACACCGTCACCCCCGGCAACGCCATCGACATCGGCATCGGCACCGCCCACCGCGTGGCCAACCAGACCGACGACGACCTGGTCTTCATCGAGGTGCAGGTGGGCGACTACTTCGGCGAGGACGACATCGTCCGCCTCGAGGACGACTACGGCCGGGCATAGCCCCGCCCCCCGCCCGGCAAATTCCTGCGAGTTGCCTCCGGTAGGCGGAGGCAACTCACGGCGAAATCCAGGCGGTGGCCGTGTGGGATCGGCATAACGTCTCCGTGGTGCACGACAGCCTGCGCTCGCCGCGCGTCCGGGCGTTCCTGGTGGCCGAAGCGATCAGCGCCATCGGCACGTGGGCGACCCTGATCGCCATCTGGGGCTACGCCGCGTACGAGTTCGACGCGTCGCCCGGCGAGGTCGCCCTGTTCGGGATCGCCCTGACGCTGCCGGGCGTGCTCCTGGGCCCGCTGGTCGGCACCGTCATCGACCGCTACGGACCGCGGACGACCCTGGCGGGCACCAAGGCGGTGGCCGTGGTGGCGTCGCTCGCCCTGCTGGCCGCCGACGACTTCCGCACGCTCGCCCTGCTCTCCGGCGTGCACGGCGTGGTCTGGGCGTTCACGGTCCCCGCCCTGCAGTCGCTGCCGCCGCGCATCGTCGCCGATGTCGAGCTGGCCCGCACCAACGCCCTGCTGTCGCTCACCGACGAGTTCGCCATCGTCGCCGGCCCCGTGGTCGGCGCCATCGCCATCGGCGCGTTCGGGTTCCGCGGCGCCTTCGTCGTCGACGCCGCCACCTACGCCCTCGGCTCGCTCGTGCTGCCGCTGGTGCGCGTCCGCCCGGCCGAAGGGGTCGCCGGCGTACCGCCCGGCCTGCGCCAGGCGCTCGAGGGCGCCACGCTGGTGCTGCGGACGCCGGTGCTGCGGCGCATCGTGGCGGCCACCGCCTCGGTCCACCTCCTCTACGGGGCCGCCATGCTCGCCGAGCCGCTCTACGTGCGCGACGTGCTCGGGCGCTCGCCCACCACCTTCGCCGCGCTGCAGACCGTCTTCGGCATCTTCCTGGTGGCCGGTGGCCTCCTGGTCGCCCACCTGCAGGACCGGGTCACCACGTTCGGCTGGGTGGCGGCCGGTGCGGCGGCCTCGGGCGTGACGGCGGCGGTCTACCTCGGCACGCCGTGGATCGTCGTCGCCTTCGTCGGCGTCGCCCTGTGGGGCCTGGTCACCGCCCTGCTCTCCGGTCCCACCCGGACGCTGCTCCAGCGCCACGCCCACGAGTCGGTGCACGGTCGAGTCCTGGCCACCGACCAGGTCGGCGCCAACGGCGCCCAGCTGGTCGGCATCGCCCTCACGGGCGGGCTGATCAGCGTGTTCGGCGTGTCGGCCGCGCTCATCGGCCTCGGCGCCGCCGTGACCGTCGTCGGCTGGTCGCTCGACCGGGCCGACCGCCGGTCGGTTGCGGCGCCGGCGGTCGTGGCGGAAGCGGCGTGACCCCGGCCATCGCCCTCACCATCGCCGGAACCGACAGCGCCGGCGGCGCCGGCATCCACGCCGACCTGCGGGCCTTCGCCGCCTTCCGAGTGCACGGCGCGGCCGTCGTGGCCGCCCTCACCGCCCAGTCGACGCGCGGCATCGAGGCGGTGCACCTGGTGCCGGCCGACTTCGTGGCCGCCCAGCTCGACGCCGTGCTCGGCGACCTCGACGTGCGGGCGGTCAAGACCGGCTTCCTGGCCTCGGCCGCCACCGTCGACGTGGTGGCCACCGCTGCCGAAGCCGGCCGCCTGCCGAACCTGGTGGTCGACCCGGTGCTGGTCAGCGCCGGCGGTGCCCGTCTGTTCGGCGCCGAGGTCGAGGAGGCCTACCGCCACCGCCTGGTCGCCCACGCCCGGGTGATCACCCCCAACCGGGTCGAGGCCGGCATCCTGGTGGGCGCCGACCTGCGCACCGTCGCCGACATGGAGGCCGCCGCCGCCGAACTTCGAGGACTGGGTCCTGATGCGGTCGTGGTCAAGGGCGGCGACGCCGACGACGAAGGTGACCGGTCGATCGACGTGCTGGCCACGGCCGGCGGGGTCGAGCGGCTGGTCCTGCCGCGGGTCGAGACGCCCAACGACCACGGCACCGGGTGCTCGTTCGCCGCGGCCACCACTGCCCGGCTGGCGTTGGGCGACGACGTGGTCGACGCCGTACGGGAGGCGAAGGCGTTCGTGCACCGGGCGCTGCTGGGTGCCGTCGACTGGCGACTGGGGGCGGGCCACGGGCCCATCGACGCCCTCGGCTGGTCGTCGCCGGCGGCTCACGACGGGGACTGACGGCCGCTGGGTCATCCGACTCATTTCCGGTTCCGCCGCTACGGCCGGCCCTGCCGGATCCGATTGGGGAGGGCATGGCGACCACGGAGATGCGACGAGACGGGCTGGCTCCCGACCTGCTGCTCGCCATCCTCGAATCCGAGGGCGATGTCGTGGTGGTGGCCGACCGCCGGGGCCGGGTGCGCTGGGTGAGCCCGTCGGTGCAAGACCTGCTCGGCTGGAGCCCGGACGAGTTCCTGTTCGTGGGACCGCACCTCGTGCACCCGTTCGACCAGCAGGCCATGGTCGAGCCGTTCGACGATGCCATCGACCGGGCGGGTCATCACGTGCTCGGCGAACTGCGGCACCTGACGGCCAGTGGCGAGTGGTTCCCCCTCGAGCTCACGCTGGTCAACCTGCTCGAGACGCACGACGTGATCGTCCTGCGCTACCGCGACCTGCGCCATCGGGGACGCCCGCTCGTCCGGGGGTCGGTCGTGCTGGACGACCTCACCGGGCTGCCCCGTCGCAGCGCCGTCCACCGTGCCCTGGCTCAGCGGCTCGCCGGCGCCCAGGACTCGGTGGCCGTGCTGTTCTGCGACCTCGACGGCTTCAAGGCGGTGAACGACCGCTTCGGGCACGCCGCCGGCGACCGGGTGCTGCGCCAGGTCGCCGAGCGCTTCCAGCACCGCCTGCGCGACACCGAGTTGCTGGCCCGCTGGGGCGGCGACGAGTTCGTCGTGCTCGTCGACGTGCCGGGTCCGGCGCTGGCCGCCACCGTGGCGGCTCGCCTCCACCAGGCCGTCACCGAGCGACCGTTCGGGGTCGGCGGCGTCGAGGTCGAACTGGGCCTCAGCGTCGGGGTCGCGCTGGGCACCGACGCCGACGACGTGGACGACCTGGTCCACGCCGCCGATCGGGCCATGTACGAGGCCAAGCGCGGGGGAGGCGGCATCGCCACCGCTCGACCTGCCGCGTGAGTTCCCGCCGGACGGCGGCTAGACCGGCGGGCATGGCCAACGAACGCACCACGGTGCTCGTCACCGGCTGCTCCAGCGGATTCGGTCTGCTCACCGCCGTGGAGCTCGCCGGTCGCGGGCACCACGTCGTCGCCACCATGCGCGACACCGGCCGCGACGGCGAGCTGCGAGCCGCAGCACGGGAGGCCGGCGTCGAGATCGACGTCATGGCGCTCGACGTGAACGACCAGGCCTCGGTCGATGCGGCCGTGGCCGCCACGGTCCAGCGGCGCGGCGGGATCGACGTGCTGGTGAACAACGCCGGCATCGAGGTGCGCGGCCCGGTCGAGCTGGTGTCCGACGACGAGGCCCGCCTCCAGTTCGAGACCAACGTGTTCGGGCTGCTTCGCGTCGTGCGTGCCGCGGCGCCGCATCTGAAGTCGTCCGAGGCCGGCGTCGTGGTCAACGTCGGTTCGATCGCCGGCATCATCGCCCGGCCCTTCGCCGGCATCTACGCGGCCTCCAAGCACGCCGTCGAGGCCATCTCCGAGGCGCTGCACTTCGAGCTCGGCCTGTTCGGCGTGCGAGTCCACGTGATCGAGCCCGGGCAGTTCCCCACCGAGCTCGGCGGCAACGCCGTCACCGCATCCGGGTTCACGCCCGACCACGACCGCTACTGGTCGATCTCCGAGGGACTCGACGCCCGGGTCGGGGGACTGGTCCCCGGCGACCGGCCCAACGACCCGGCCGACGTCGCCCGCACGATCGCCGACGTCATCGCCGACCCCATGGCGCCGCTGCGGGTTCCGGTGGGCGCCGACACCGAGCTGATCCTGGCCGCCCGCAGCGCGGGCTCCTTCGAGGAGTACGAGGTCCTGATGCGCTCGGCGCTGGACCACTGGGAGGGCTACCGGCGAGAGCGGCCCTGACCGCGGCGGTCAGACCGGCTGCAGCCGGCGGGCACCCCAGGCCGTGAGCACGGCGACGACCGCCGCAGCGGCCAGGCACCCGATGGGTGGCACCGGTCCGGTGGCATCCGGGAAGGCGGCCAGCACCAGCAGCCCGCCGGCGACGCTGCCGCCGCCGAGCACCACCACCAGCTGTCCGAACGAGCGGGCGACGGCGGCCGCGGCAGCCCGCCGCTTCCGGCGCCGAGCGGCCGCCTGGCGCCGGCTCTTCTTGGGCCGCGTCTGCTTGGGCCGCGTCTTCGTGCGGGCGGTCTTCTTGCCGCCGGTTCTGGCAGAAGCCACGTGTCGACGGTGCCACAGGGCCGAGGGGCGGCCGTGGATGCCCCGGTAGCCTGGGCGCCGTGACTGCCACGATGAAGGCGAACGATCTCTGCTTCTGCGGGAGCGGGCGCAAGTTCAAGCGCTGCCACAAGCCGAGCTTCGAACCCGTGCGCCCCGGCCACCTGTCGCCCCAGCGCGCCGTTCCCGACAGCATCGAGCTGCCTTCCTACGTGGTCTCGGGCGAGGTCGTCCGGTGGGCCGAGCCGGCGGTCAAGAGCCCCGACACCATCGAGCGCATGCGGCGCACCGGTGCCGACGCCGCCCGCGTCCTGGCGCTCGGCGGTCAGGCCGTGGCGCCCGGGATCACCACCGACGAGATCGACCGGATCGTCCACGAGGCCACCATCGCGGCCGGCGCCTACCCCAGCCCGCTGCGCTACGGCGGCCCCGACAACCCCTACCCCAAGTCGGTGTGCACCTCGGTGAACGAGGTCATCTGCCACGGCATCCCCGACGACCGCGAGCTGCGCGACGGCGACATCGTCAACATCGACGTCACCATCTTCCGCGAGGGCGTGCACGGCGACACCAACCGCACCTTCCTCGTCGGCGACGTCGACCCCGAGTCGCGCCGCCTCGTCCGGGTCACCTACGAGTGCCTGCTCCGCGGCATCGAGGCCGTCCGTCCGGGACGTCCGCTGTCCGACATCGGCAAGGCGATCGAGACGCACGCCGATGCCGAGGGCATGGGCGTGGTCGAGGCCTTCGTCGGTCACGGCATCGGCGAGCAGTTCCACACCGACCTGCACATCCCGCACTACTACGAGCCCCGGCTCACCACCGTGATGGAGGCGGGCATGACCTTCACCATCGAGCCGATGATCACCCTCGGCGCCCACGAGCACACCATGTGGAACGACGGCTGGACCGCGGTCACCATCGACCGCAAGCGCACCGCCCAGTTCGAGCACACGATCCTGGTCACCGACGACGGCGCCGAGGTCCTCACCCCCCACCCGTGACCGAATCTGGCAGCTGCTGACGGCGCGGCAGACGGTGCTCCTCGTACGCGTCGTCGGCTCGAATCGGTTCGTTACGGAGCAGCTGCCAGATTCAGGGGTGTGGCGAGGTCGCCGTGCTCGGCGACGTCGATGGCGGTGAGGTCGAGCCACTGGGCCAGCTCGCGCAGCTCGGCGGCGAGCTCGTGGGCCACCTCGTCCGGCGACGTGCCGCGGGCGGCCAGGTCGGGTTCGGCGTGGGCCGATCGGACGAGCAGCCGGCCGGCGCCGCGGTCGGCCTTGAGGTCGACACGGGCCACGTACGTGTCCCCGAGCAGGAACGGCAGCACGTAGTAGCCGTAGCGACGCTGGGCCTCGGGCACGTAGATCTCGATGCGGTACTCGAAGTCGTGCACCCGCTCGACACGGTCGCGGTGCCACATCGCCACGTCGAAGGGCGACACCAGCGCCCGGGCGTCGATGCGGCGGGGGAGCCGGGCGTCGGGGTGGCGCAGCGCCGGCCCGTCCCAGCCCTCGACGTCGACCACCTCGAGCTGGCCGTCGGCGACCATCGCTCGCAGCAGGTGGCGTGTCTCGCGGATGGGCAGGCGCCAGTAGTCGGCCAGGTCGGCGGCGACAGCCACGCCGTGGGCCCGGGCGGCCACGTCGAGCAGCGTGCGCTTGGCCGTCTCCTCGTCGGGTGTCGGCAGCGCCCGGATCTCGGGCGGCACGGCGTCGTCGGGATGGCAGTAGACGCGCTCGAAGTTGTCGCGGCGCAGGGCGCCCACCCGACCCGCCCAGAACAGGTGCTCCAGCGCCTGCTTGGTCTCGCTCCATCCCCACCACGGCCCGGTGCGCCGCTCGCGGTCGTCGAGCTCGGCAGCCGACAGCGGCCCGTTCTGGTGGACCTCACGCTCGAGCGCGGCCACCAGGTCGGGTCGTTCGGCCGCCGTCCGGGCCGGACCGCCCCAGGCGTGGCCTTCGGCCATGCGCCAACGCAGGAACGGCTCGAGACGGACGTCGACCAGCGAGGCCACGTGCCCCCAGTACTCGAACAGCTCGTGGTCGTCGTAGGCCATCCGCGGCAGGAGCGCACGGTCGTGGTCGCCCAGCCGGCTGAAGAACGGCAGGTGGTGGGCACGCTCCAGCACGTTGACCGAGTCGATCTGCACCAGGCCGAGCCGGCGGATCACCCGGCGCAGGTGGCGCCGGTCGACCCGTGCCGCTGGCCGGACGTCGCCCAGCCCCTGGGCGGCCAGGACCGTCCGTCGGGCCTGTGTGGTCGAGAGCGACTGCGGACGCGGCACCCTTCGGAGTCTGTCCGATGCCAACTACGCTCCGCCCGACCTGACCCGATCGACGAGTGAGAGGCATCACGACATGGCATACAAGGTGGTCGTCGACTTCGACCTGTGCGAGTCCAACGCGATCTGCATGGGCATCGCCCCCGAGGTGTTCGAGGTCCGCGACGACGACTTCCTGTACGTCCTGCAGGAGCATCCGCCCGAGGAGCTGCGCCCCAAGGTCGAGGAGGCCGTGCGGCGCTGCCCCAAGCAGGCCATCTCCATCGCGGAGGAGTAGCCCCCTCCCGTGCGCGACGTAATCGTCGTCGGCGGGTCGATCGCCGGCTTCTCCGCCGCCGCCGAGCTCCGGGCGCGCGGCTTCGACGGTGATCTGCGCATCGTCGGCGACGAGCCGGTGCGCACCTACGAACGGCCACCGTTGTCCAAGGGCGTGCTCGCCGGCGACGACGCCGACTCCACCACGTGGACGGCGGCCACCGCCGACGACCTCGGCATCGAGTGGCTGCTGGGCGAGCGGGCGGTCGGTCTCGACCCGGCCGAGCGCCGGTTGCGACTGGCCACGGGCGAGGAGATGCCCTTCGACGGGCTGGTGATCGCCACGGGCGCGACGCCTCGCCGTCTGCCCGGCCAGCACGACCTGGCCGGCCTGCACGTGCTCCGGTCGCTCGACCACTCGCTCGGCCTGCGGGCCGACCTCGACGCCGATCCGTCCCGGGTCGTGGTCGTCGGCGCCGGCTTCATCGGCTCCGAGGTCGCCGCCACCTGCCGCCAGCGGGGTCATGCGGTGACCGTGGTCGAACCGCTCAGCCAGCCGCTGGTCCGCGTCCTGGGCGAGGTCGTGGGCGAGGCGGTGGCCGACCTGCACCGCTCCCACGGGGTCGACCTGCGCCTGGGGGTGGGGATCGAGGCCGTCGAGGGCGATGGCAGCGTCGAGCGGGTCCGTCTGTCCGACGGTTCGGTCATCGAGGCCGACGTGGTGGTCGTGGGCATCGGTGTGGTGCCCAACACCGACTGGCTGGACGACTCCGGCCTCAGGGTCGGCAACGGCGTCCACTGCGACGCCACCACGCTCGTGGCCCCGGGCATCACGGCGTGCGGCGACGTGGCCAGCTGGGACAGCCCCCGCTACGGGCGCGTCCGCCTCGAGCACTGGGACAACGCCTGCGACATGGGCCGGGCCGCGGGCCATCGCCTCCTGCTGGCCGACCACGAGGCCGAGCCGTACGACCCGGTCCCGTGGTTCTGGTCCGACCAGTACGACGTGCGCATCCAGCTGGCCGGCCGGGCCGTGCCGCCCGAGGAGGGCGGGCGGGTCACCATCGCCGACGGCTCGATCGCCGACGGCAAGTTCGTGGCCCTCTACGGCCGCCACGGTCAGGTGCTGGGGGCGCTCGGTTGGAACTGGCCGGCCAAGGCCGTGCGCTACCGCATGGCGCTCGAAGACGGGCTGGCCTGGCCCGACACCGCCGGATCGGTCGGGTGAACGCCGCCGCCGGGGTGCTCCTCGGCGTGACCCTTGCCGTGGCCGCGGTCGACTGGTTCGCCGTCCAGACCGATCGCCGGCCGCTCGAGTACCTGGCCAAGCCGGCGACGATGGTCGCGCTCATCGGTGCCGCCCTCGTGCTCGACCCGGCGAACGGGACCGCCCGGACCTGGTTCGTGGTCGCCCTGGCGCTGTCGCTGGCCGGCGACGTGTTCCTGATGCTGCCCCAGGACCTGTTCGTGCCCGGCTTGGCCTCGTTCCTGCTCGGGCACATCGCCTACGTCGTGGGCCTGTGGTCGGGCGACACCTCGGTCGCCGGGCTGCTGGTGGGGGCGGCCGTCGTCGCCGTGCTGGCGCCGTGGCTCGGGTCCCGCATCCTGGGCGCGGTGCGGCGGGGAGACGAACCCGACCTCGCCGTGCCGGTGGCCGCCTACATCGTGGTCATCTCGGCCATGGTCGTGAGCGCCGGCGCGTCCGGCCACCCCGTGGCCCTGGCCGGCGCGCTGGCCTTCTACGCCAGCGACGCCCTCATCGCCTGGAACCGCTTCATCACCGCGTACCCCTGGGGCCGGTTGGCGGTCATGGTGACCTACCACCTCGCCCAGGTCGGCCTGGTGCTTTCGTTGGTGTGAACTCTCGGCGGATGGGGCTGGGTCAGCGGCCGTGCTCGGCGAGGATGCGTCCCATGTCCCGCACCGTGCGGACCGTGCCCCGCACCGTCCCCGTCACCTTCGAACGTCCGGCGCGCTCGCGGTACGGCACGTCGACCTCGACGATGCGCCAGCCGGCGTCGTGGGCCCGCACCACCATCTCGAGCGGCCAGCCGAAGCGGCGGTCCTGCATGCCCAGCGCCAGCAGCGGTTCGCGCCGCATCGCCCGCATCGGACCCAGGTCGCGGAGCGTCACGCCCAGTCGCCGGCGCAACTCCAGCGCCAGCACGCGGTTCGCCAACCGGGCGTGCACCGGCCAGGCCCCTGGTTCGGCCACGCGGCGGCCCAGCACCAGGTCGGCATCACCCGCCAGCACCGGTCCGGCGACCCGAGGCAACCAGCCGGGGTCGAGCGAGCCGTCGCCGTCCATGAAGCACACGACGTCGTCGGTCGCCGCCTGCAACCCGGCCCAGCACGCCGCACCGAAGCCGCGCTGGTCTTCGCGCACCACCACGGCGCCGGCCCGGGCGGCGATCGCCCCCGACCCGTCGGTCGACCCGTTGTCGACCACGATCGCCCGGTAGCCCACCGGCATGGCCTCGACCACGCCGCCGACGGCATCGGCCTCGTCGAGCACGGGGATCACGACGTCGGGCACGGCCGGGGAGCCTACGGGCGCCGACGGGACCACCGGCGGGGTGCGTGCCGCGCCCGTACCCGCCCTCCCGGTGCTCGGGGCCTCCGTCGCCCTGGTCGTGGCCGCGTGGCTGGTGGGCCGGTCGTCGCTGGTGTCGGACCTCTCGCTCGGTGCGCCGCCGTTCATCGGGCACTACGACGTCCGCCTCGGTGCTCGCGCCCTGCTCCCGCTCTCGGTCGCGGTCGTGTTGGTCGCGGTCGCCCCGGTGGGCATCGAACGGCTGCGCTGGCGGCCGCTGCTGCTCGCTGGCTGGGCGGCGTCCGCCGCATTCGGGGTGAGCCTGGCCGCCGCCGGCGGGCGGGGCGCCATCACCGCGCCGCTGGATGGTCGGTACGAGTACCGGGCGGTCCTGGGTGAGATCTCCGACGACGGCGTCGGCCGCTTCGTCCGCCGCTTCGTGGATCGGTTGCCCGACTACCCGACGCACGTGCGGGGGCATCCGGTGGGTGCGCCGTTGGTGTTCTGGGCGCAGGAGCGCGTCGGCCTGCACGGGTCCGGCTGGTCGGCCGCGCTGGTGATCCTCGTCGGCACCTCCACCGTGGTGTCGGCTGCGGTGGTCGTGCGGCTGGTGGCGGGGGAGGGGGTGGCCCGCCGGAGCTTGCCCTTCCTGGTCGTCACACCTGCTCTGGTGTGGATCGTGACCTCGGCCGATGCGCTGTTCGCCGGCGTGATCGCCGCCGCGGTCGCGCTGCTCGCGCTGGCATCGGTACGCCGCGACCGGTGGGGCGACGCCGAGGCGGTGGTGGGTGGTGTCGCCGTCGGGCTGGCGCTCCACCTCACGTACGGCGCCGCGCTCTTGCTGCTGCCCGCCGTGGTCGTACCAGCGGTCGGCTTCCGGCGGGTACGGCCGCTGGTCCTGGGGGCCGTCGGCGCCGGCCTGGTGACCGGGGCGTTCACGGCCGCCGGCTTCTGGTGGGTCGACGGCCTGGCCGCCACCCGGGTCGAGTACGCCGCCGGCGCCGGCGGTGTGCGCCCGTACGGGTACTTCGCCGTCCTGGCCAACCCGGCGGCCTTCGCCGTGGTGCTGGGCCCGGCGGTGCTGGTCGCGCTGGTCCGCCTGCGGGACCGGCGCGTCTGGCTCGTGGTTGGGGGCGCGCTGCTGGCCGTCGTGCTGGCCGACGTCTCGGGCATGTCCAAGGGCGAGGTGGAGCGCATCTGGCTGCCCGCCCTGCCCTGGCTCGCCGTTGCCGCTGCTGCCCTGCCCTGGTCCCGTCAGCGTGTGTGGCTGGCCGCGCAGGCCGGTGTCGCCCTCGCCGTCCAAGTCGTGCTGGAGTCGCCGTGGTGAACGATCCGCCCGTCCGTCGTGTGCTCGTGACCGGTGGTGCCGGCTTCGTCGGTTCCCACGTGGTCGACCAGTTGGTCGCCGACGGGCGCGAGGTGGTCGTGCTCGACCGGCTGGCGCCCGACGTGCACCCCGTCCGCCCGCGCCTGCCCGAGGTGGTCGAGCTGGTCGAGGGCGACGTGCGTGACCCGGATGCCTGGCGGCGTGCGGCCGCCGGCGTCGACGCCGTGTGCCACCAGGCCGCCCGGGTCGGGCTCGGTGTCGACTTCGGCGACGTCACCGCCTACGTCGGCGACAACGACGTCGGCACCGCCGTCGGCCTGCAGGTGTTGCACGAGCTCGGCTTCGCCGGGCGCCTGGTGCTGGCCTCGTCCATGGTCGTCTACGGCGAGGGGCGCTACCGCTGCGCCGAGCACGGCCTCGTGCGGCCGGGTCCACGTGCGGTCGCCGACCTCGACGCCGGCCGCTACGAACCGACGTGTCCGGTCTGCGGTGCCGCGCTCGAGTGGGAGCTCGTTCCCGAGGACGCACCCGCCGACCCGCGCAACGTCTACGCCGCCACCAAGCTCCACCAGGAGCACCTCTGCGAGGCCTTCGGACGCGAGCACGGCGCCGCGGTGGTGTCGCTGCGCTACCACAACGTGTACGGGCCGCGGATGCCGCGCGACACGCCCTATGCCGGCGTGGCCAGCATCTTCCGGTCGGCGCTCGAGCGCGGCGAGCGGCCACAGGTCTTCGAGGACGGCGGCCAGCGGCGCGACTTCGTCCACGTCCGCGACGTCGCCCGTGCCAACGTGCTGGCCCTGGACAGAGGACCCGACGTGTCGGGTCCGTACAACGTCTGCAGTGGCGAACCCCACACCGTGCTGGAGATGGCCGCGTCGCTGTGCCGTGCCTTCGGGGCGCCGGGGCCGCGCGTGGTCGGCGGCTACCGCCTGGGCGACGTGCGCCACATCGTCGCCTCACCCGCACGGGCGAGCGAGCGGCTGGGCTTCGACGCGGCGGTCGGCTTCGACGACGGGATGGCCGAGTTCGCCACCGCCCCGCTCCGCTGAGCGAGTCGCCGCGTCGCCAGGGGCCTCACCAGGTGAGGGTGAAGCAGCGGTCGTCGAGCTGGCCCGGTGCCCACAGCTGCCACACGCCGGCGGCCGCACGTCGCGTGTGCTCGGTCCAGCGGATGGCGTCGGGTCGCTCGATGCGCCGCACGATCTGCACCAGCCCACCCTCGTAGACCTCGTAGCCCGCCCAGGTGCCGGGGTAGTCCTTCGGCGAACCGACCTCGGTGACCGTGACCGGTCCGGTCTGGCGGCGGCGGTGCCGGTGGGTGTGCCCTGACGTGACCAGCGTGCGGGGGTTCGCCCGACCGAGCGTGCGCAGGAAGTGCCGAGCCTCGGGGCCGGGGATGCCCGGTGGGAGGTACGTCGGGAACGAGAACCGGGTGGTCTGGTGGTGCATCGCCACCAGCGCCGGCGTGTCGGTGCCGGCCACCGCGTCGGCGGCGTCGGCCACCAGCTTCGACACGGTGCCCTTGTGGCGGCCGGGGATGGCGGTGTCGAGCAGCACGACCCGGAGACCGGGAGCGTCGTAGTAGCCCAGGCCCCGCAGCATCTCGTGACCGAGGTGGGCGAGCCGGCCCATCGGTTGACCGTCGCCCCGGCGCGACCACTCGTGGTTGCCGGGCACCAGGTGCACGGGCAGATCGAGGTCGGCAAGGACCGACGCCGCGTCCCGCCAGGCGGCCTCGGTGCTTGCGTCGACCAGATCGCCCTTCACGATCAGCTCGCGCGCGCCCCAGTGCAGGGCTTCGTCGACGGCCGCCCGGAAGCAGCGCAGCGGATGGGCGACGTCGGGCTCGGGCTTCTCGATGATGGTGTGGAAGTACCCGGTGCTGTGCGATCCGAGGTGGACGTCGTTGACGGTGGCCAACCGGTGCAGGAGCGCGCCGGCGGGGCGGGGGAGCGTCCGCCCGCGGACCGTCACCGGACCGTGTGGTCCGAGCCCGTCGCCGGTCAGCTCGACGCGTGGCGACGTCGCCGGTTCGAGCCCGGTGAGGGTGACGGCGCCGGGGCCGCCGTCGGCGGCCACCTGCACGGCGGCCTCGCCGGCGCGCACGGTGACCGGCCCGGGGCCCAGCGCCCGCCACGTCAGCTGCAGCCAGTCGGTGCCGGCGCCGAAGATGCGGACGCGCTCCGGTGGCCGGGGCGGGCCGTCGCCGGGTGGGAGCGGCGGAACGTGGGTGCGGAAGGCGTTGACCAGGCGAGCTCGCCGCTGGCTGTCGGCGGGGTGGAACGGCACGTCAGGGCAGCTCGTCGACCAGGCGGTCGGCCTCCCGCGTGCGCAGCGCCACCTGCACCTGCATGCGCTCGATGTGCTGGGCGATGAGCTGACGAGCCTCGGGGACGTCCTGGCCGGCCAGGAAGTGGGCGATGTCGTCGGCCACCTGCGGGTCGGAGATGGTGGTGATGCCCTCGATCATGCGGTGCGTGGAGTTGAACGGCAGCCGTTCGCGGATCTGGTCCCAGCGGTCGCTCACGGCGTGCCAGGCGGTGACGCCGTGCTGCAGGTTGCGCAGCGCGGCGCGGTAGGCGAAGGCCAGGTTCTGGCTGCGCACCTCGTCGGTGGCCAGCAGATCGAGGTAGCGCCCGAAGAGGTCGGCGTCGCGGACGCCCGCCGCGGCGTACAGGTAGCGGAACTGCTCCTGGGGCGTGTGGCCGTGGCGGAACCGCTCGACCATGGCGTCGAACTGCGCGGCGTCGGCATGGGCCGCCACCGAACGCAGCGCGCCGGCCGCCAGCTCGGCGTCGACCGACGCCGGATCGGCCTGGTACTGCTCGAACAGCGCATCGGCCAGCTTCTGAGCGGCCGGGTCTCCGTGCAGGCCGAGGATGCCGAGGGTGAGGCCGCGCAGCGCCCGTCGCAGGTCGTCGTCGTCGGGAGCGCACTCGGGTCCCAGGCGGGCCCACAGGGGGGACCACGTGGCCCGCACCCATGCCGAGAACGCCGCCCGCTCGCCGGCGGGTGTGGCGCGATGGAGGGTGTCGACGACGACCGCGGCCAGTTGCCAGATGGCCAGGTTCTCCTCGCCGATGTCGGCCAGCCGGGTCACGAGGCCAGCCACCTCGGCCGCATGGAGATCGCCCCGCAGGGTCAGGGCCAGCGCGTCGTCGAGGAACGCGTAGCGCTCCAGGGGTTCGAGGTCGGCGAGGCCGTCGACGAGCTGCGCCCGCAGGTCGTCGTCGTAGGCGACGCGGTAGAAGCCGTGCCCGCGGTGGTTGAGCACCACCGGCCGTTGGTCGAGATCGAGCAGGGCGGTGTCGACGTCGAGCGCGACGCGCGTGGTCTCGCTCCCGTGGCGGGCCACCAGCGGCACCCGCCAGATGGTGTCGTCGTCGGAGGCGGACGGCAGGTACCGGAACCGGTGCTGGCTCGCCCGCACGGCACCCGAGACGGTCTCGGCCCGGACCAGCGGGAAGCCGCCCTGGAAGATCCAGCTGTCCATCATCGCCCGCACCGGCTCTCCGGTCTCGGCCTCGAGCGCGTCCCACAGGTCGGTGGTCTCGGTGTTCCCAAACTGGTGCGTCTGCAGATAGCGGTGGATGCCGTCGCGGAAGGCGTCCTCGCCCAGGTACTGCTCGAGCATGCGCACCACCGCCGAGCCCTTCTGGTAGGTCAGGGTGTCGAACATGCCCTCGGCGTCGGCCGGCGTGTGCACGGGGTACTCGATGGGGCGGGTCGCCTCCAGCGCGTCGACGTCGAAGGCGCTCGAGCGCTCGCGACCGAACTGCATCCACCGACCCCACGCCGGACGGAACGCATCCGAGCACTTCATCTCCATGAAGGTGGCAAACGCCTCGTTCAACCAGATGCCGTTCCACCAGCGCATGGTGACGAGGTCGCCGAACCACATGTGGGCCAGCTCGTGGGCGATCACGTCGGTGACGGCCACCTGCTCGGACTGGGTCGCGGTGGCCGGGTCGAGCAGCAGCAGGCTCTCGCGGTAGGTGACGCAGCCCAGGTTCTCCATGGCCCCGAACGCGAAGTCGGGGACGGCCACCATGTCGAGCTTGTCGCCCGGGTAGGCGATGCCGTAGTACTCGGCGAGCCAGCGCAGCGCGAAGGCCCCGACCTCGAGCGCGAACTCGGCCAGCGGTGTCTGCCCGGGCCGGCACACCACGCGCAGCGGGACCCCGCCGGCGTCGACGGTGCGGGTCGCTTCGAGCGGACCGACCACGAACGCGACCAGATAGGTCGACATGGGCATGGTGTCGGCGAAGGTGATCTGCACGGTGCCGTCGTCGCGTCGCTGGCGCGAGAGCTCGGGCCCGTTGGACACGGCCAGCAGGTCGTCGGCGACTCGCAACGTGACACCGAAGATGGCCTTGAACTCGGGTTCGTCCCAGCACGGGAACGCCCGGCGGGCGTCGGTGGCCTCGAACTGCGTGACCGCCATCGAGCGGGTGGCCCCGGATTCGTCGGTGAACGTCGACCGGTAGAAGCCGCGGAGCTTGTCGGTGAGAACGCCCGAGAAGCGCAGGTGGAGCACGATCTCGCCCGGTGCGAGCGAGCTGCCGAAGCGGATGTGTGCCTGCTCGAGCGACGCGTCGAGCGTGACCGCCCCGTCGCGTCGCTGGGCGGCTCCGGTCGTGCCGGCGTCGTCGACCCACGCCTCGGTGATCTCGAGCTCGGCGGCGTTGCACACCAGCTCGTCGGTGGCCTCGTGGACGGTCAGCGTGACGGCCACCTCGCCGGTGAACGTCGCCGTGACCAGGTCCGGCGCCAGCAGCAGGTCGTAGCGCTGCGGTGTGGCCGTGCGGGGGAGGCGGTGACGGTCGCTCGTCGCGGTGGTCTCGTCGGTGTGCACGGCCTGAACGTACCGGCGGTATGCGGGCATCGGCACCCCGACCGGCGTGTACCGTCGCCCGCCGTGATGACGCCAGAGGAGAGCGAACGGATCCTGGGCGACGTGCGCGACGACGGCACGTCGCTCGACGTGGTCGGCATCGGCAACGCGCTGGTCGACGTGCTCAGCCACGAGCACGACGAGTTCCTCGACGACCAGTCGCTGGTGAAGGGCACCATGGCGCTGGTCGAGACCGAGCGGGCCACCGATCTGTACGACGCCATGGGGCCGGCGATCGAGGTCTCGGGCGGTGCTGCGGCCAACACCACCGCCGGTGTCGCCTCCTTCGGCGGACGGGCCGCCTACCTCGGCAAGGTGTTCGACGACCAGCTGGGCACCGTGTTCGCCCACGATCTGCGGGCCAACGGCGTGCTGTACCGGGCGGTGCCGTCGGTCGACGGTCCACCCACGGGACGGTGCCTGGTGGTGGTGACCCCCGACGCCGAGCGCACGATGAGCACCTTCCTGGGCGCCTCGGCCCTGTTCGGGCCCGACGACGTCGACACCGAGCTCGTCGAACTGGCCCGCTTCACCTACCTCGAGGGCTACCTGTTCGACCTGCCCGAGGCCAAGGCCGCCTACCGCAAGGCGTCCGAGATCGCCCACGCCGCCGGCCGCCGGGTGGCGCTGAGCTTGTCCGACACCTTCTGCGTCGAGCGTCACTACGACGAATGGCGAGCGCTGGTCACCGACGAGGTCGACGTCCTGTTCGCCAACGACGCCGAGCTGCGCACCCTCTACGACTGCGACCTCGACGACGCCCTCCGGCACGCCCGGACCGACGTGGCCATGGCCTGCGTCACCATGGGTCCCAAGGGGTCGGTCATCGTCGCCGGCGACACCACGGTCGAGGTCGTCGCCGCACCGGTCGTCCACGTCGAGGACACCACCGGCGCCGGCGACCTGTACGCCGCCGGCGTGCTGCACGGCCTGGCCGCCGGCCTGTCGCTGGCCGAGTGTGGCCGTCTGGGCTCGGTCGCCGCCGCCGAGGTGATCAGCCACCTCGGTGCCCGGCCCGAGCAGGATCTGTCCGGGTTGGTGTGAGGGTTCCGGGCGTGACGCGGCGGTCATGACCGGCCCGGATCGTCCCGATCCGCTGGAGCTGGCGGCCGAGGCGGCGGCGGCACTGGCCGAGCGCACGGGTGCGGCGCGCCACGACCTGGCGGTGGTGCTCGGTTCCGGATGGGCAGCGGTCGCCGACCGGCTGGGCCGGCCCGACGCCGTCGTGCCCGTGGGTGAGCTTCCGGGCTTCGCGGCTCCGACGGTGCCCGGCCACGTCGCCGAGATCCGTTCGCTCGACGTCGGTGGGGCACGGGTGCTGGTGTCGCTCGGCCGCGTCCACGGCTACGAGGGGTACGGGCCGGCCGCCGTCGCCCACGGGGTGCGTACCGCGGTGGCGGCCGGTTGCCGCACCGTCGTGTTGACCAACGCCGCAGGCGGCATCGCCGACGATCTCGCGGTGGGCCAGGTCGTGCTCGTCGCCGACCACCTCAACCTCACGGGCACGTCACCGCTCACCGGCGGGCCCCCCGGCGACCGCTTCGCCGACATGACCGACGCCTACGCGCTGCGCCTCCGCCGCATCGCCCACGACGTCGACCCCGGCCTGCGCGAAGGCGTCTACGCCGGCGTCAACGGGCCCCAGTACGAGACGCCGGCCGAGATCCGCATGCTGCGGACGTTGGGGGCCGACCTGGTGGGCATGTCGACCGTGCACGAGACGATCGCCGCCGTGCAGCTCGGTGCCGAGGTGCTGGCGATCTCGCTGGTGACCAACCTGGCCGCCGGTCTCGGCGGTGCCCTCGACCACGGCGACGTCCTGGAGGTCGCCGCCCGCGCCACCGACCGGGTCGGCGAGCTGCTCGCCCGGCTCGTGCGGCGCCTGGTGGACGCATGACACCGGACGAGCTGCGCCGGGCGGCCCGGGCGTGGCTCGACGACGATCCCGATCTCCGCACCCGTGAACAGCTCCGCCGGCTGCTGGAGCGTGACGACGAGGCCGGACTCCGGGAGGCGTTCGAGCAACCGCTGGGGTTCGGCACCGCCGGCATCCGGGGGTCGCTCGGGCCCGGCCCCGGCCACCTCAACGTGTCGGTGGTTCGCCGTTGCGCCGCCGGCCTGGTCCGGTGGCTCGACGACCTCGGCGCCAGCGGTCCGGTGGTGGTGGGCCGCGATGCCCGCCACGGCTCCGACCGGTTCGCCCACGAGGTGGCCGCCGTCGTGGCCGGCGCCGGCCGCTCCGTGCTCGTGTTCCCCGAACCCGTGCCCACGCCGCTGCTCGCCTACGCCGTTGGGGACCTGTCGGCCGCCGCCGGCGTGATGGTCACGGCCAGCCACAACCCGCCGCAGGACAACGGCGTCAAGGTCTACGCCGGCGATGGCGCCCAGATCGTCCCGCCGGCCGACGGGGCGATCGCCGCCGGCATGGCCGCCGTCACCAGCGTGCGCGAGCTGCCGCTGGGTGCTCCCGACTCCCCGGCGTGGGGCAGCGTGGACCCGGGGGTGCGCCGGCGGTACCTGGAGGGTGTCGCCGCCACCCGCCTGGTCGAGCTCGAGACGCCACCCCGGGTTGCGTACACACCGCTGCACGGCGTGGGCGGACCGTTGCTGCTCGACGCCTTCGACCGCGCCGGGTTCCCCCGGCCGCAGGTCGTGGCTGCGCAGGCCGATCCCGACCCCGACTTCCCGACCGTGTCCTTCCCCAACCCCGAGGAACCCGGCGTCATGGACCGGGTGCTGGCCCTGGCTGTCGAGTGCGGTGCCGATCTGGCGCTGGCCAACGATCCCGACGCCGACCGGCTGGCCGCCGCCGTGCCCGACGACGACGGCGGTTGGCGGGTGCTGTCGGGCGACGAGCTGGGCGTGCTGCTGGCCGATCACCTGCTGCGCCACGGCGAGGGCGCCGACCGTCTGGTGGCCACCACCATCGTGTCGTCGAGCATGCTGGCCGAACTGGCCGCGGCCCACGGCGTGCACCACGTCGAGACGCTCACCGGCTTCAAGTGGCTGGCCCGCGTCGCCCTCGAACGGTCCGACCTGCGGGCCGTGCTGGCCTACGAGGAGGCGCTGGGGTACCAGATCGGCGACCTCGTGCGCGACAAGGACGGCATCGGTGCGGCGGTGACCACGGTCGAGACCGTGGGCGCGCTGGCCGCCAGCGGGGTGACGGTGCCCCAGCGGTTGGCCGAGCTCGCCGTCGCCCACGGCCTGCACCGCACCCGGCAACGCTCGACGCGCTTCGAGGGATCCGACGCCGGCACGGCGATGGCGGCGGCGGTCGAGCGTGTGCGCTCGGCGCCACCCGCTGCGCTCGGCGGGATCCCGATCGACCGGGTCGACGACCTGCGTCGGGGCGAGGCGCTGCCACCCACCGATGCCGTGGTGCTCCGCGGCGCAGACCTGCGCGTGATCGTGCGACCGTCCGGCACCGAACCGAAGCTCAAGGTGTACGTGCAGGTCGTGCGGGCGGTGGGGACGGTCGCCGAGGTCCCCGCCGTGCGGGCGTCCGCCGACGCGGCGATCCAGGCGGTGCTCGACGACCTCGACGGCGCGCTGCTCGCGGGAGACGACACGTGAGCGGGCGTCGCCAGCTGTTTCCGCACCGCCCCGGCCTCGACGGGTTCCGCGGCGTCGCCGTGCTGGGTGTGCTCTGCTTCCATGCCGGCTTCGGCTGGGCCCGCGGCGGGTACCTGGGCGTGTCCGCCTTCTTCACCCTGTCCGGGTTCCTCATCGCCATCCTGCTGCTGCGAGAGCACGAGGTCACCGGGACGGTGCACCTGCGGGCGTTCTGGGCTCGCCGGGCCCGCCGCCTGCTGCCCGCCGGCGTGCTCGGCCTGGTGCTGGCCATCGCCTACGCGTGGGTGTTCGTCGAGCCGTCGCAGCTCGCGTCGGTCCGTGCCGACGTGCTGGCCTGCATCGGCTACGTGGCCAACTGGCGGTTCGTCTTCGCCGGTCGCTCGTACGCCGAGCTGTTCACCGCCCCGTCGCCCGTGCAGCACTACTGGAGCCTCGCCGTCGAGGAGCAGTTCTACCTGGTGTTCCCGCTGGTGGTGGCGGCGTGCGGTCTGGCTCGGTCGCGCTCGCGCGCCGTGCTGGCCACCGTGCTCGTGGTCGCCGGGTCGGCGTCGGTGGTCCTCTCGCTGGCCCTCCGAGGGCCTGGCGGCGGCGACCGCGTCTACTACGGCACCGACACCCGGGCCGTCGAGCTGCTGGCCGGTGCCCTCCTCGCCGTCGTCCTGATGTCGGTCGCCCGCCGACCGGGCCGGGCGTCGCGCCCGGTGACCCTCGCCGGCGCCGCCGGCCTGGTCGCCATGCTGGCGTCGTGGGCGACGGTGGCCCAGGACGAGCCGTCGCTGCACCCGTGGCTGCTGCTGGTGCACGTGGCTGCGGTGCTGGCGGTGCTGGTCGCGGCCGTGCACGACGGGCCGGTGGCGTCGGCGCTGTCGGCTCGCCCGCTGCGTGCCCTCGGCCGGATCTCCTACGGCGTCTACGTCGTCCACTGGCCGGTGTTCCTCACGCTCAGCGGTCCGCGCACCGGTCTGTCGCCCGTGCCGCTGTTCGTGATGCGCCTGGTCGTCACGCTGGTGATCGCCACCGTCAGCTTCCGGTTGCTCGAACGTCCGGTGCTGGCCGGCCGGCGCGTCCATCCGCAGCTGCCCACCCCACGCCTGGCGCTGGCCGGCGGCGGGGTCTTGATGACGCTGCTGCTGGTGCTCCCGATCGGCGGCCCCCCGGCCATCGACTTCGACCGGGCCGCCCGCGTCCTGGACCTGGCCCCGTCCGTCCCCGACGACACCGACTCGCCGGCGCCCGCCGAAGGCCCGGGCACGTTGGCGGTGGCCACGTTCGGCGACTCGACCGCACTCATGACCGCCTACGGCATCGACTCGTGGGGCCGCGAGACCGGCCGCATCCGCGTGCACGGTGGCGTGACCCCCAAGGGCTGCCCCATGACGCTCGGGGGCCGGTTCGACCAGTACGGCTGGCGGCCGGTGCCCACCGAGTGCGACTGGTCACGCACGTGGCCGCCGGCGCTGGCCGGGACCGATGCCGATGTCGCCGTGGTCCTCAGCGGCACCTGGGATCTGGCCGAGCACATCCTCCCGGGGGAGAAGACCGTCCGACAGATCGGCGATCCCGCGTTCGACCGCAACCTGCTCGTCGAGCTCGTCGAGGCGAACGACCTCCTGCTGACCCGGATGCGCACCGTGGTCTGGCTCACGCTGCCACGGCCGTCGCCGTCGGCCGTCGACGACCCGGGCGTCGATCTGCGAACCCGGCGGTTCAACGAGCTCGTCCGTGCGGCCGCGTCCAGATCCGACCACGTCGTCGTGGTCGACTTCGCCACCTGGCTCGAGCACCACGGCATCGACGACCTCGGGCTGCGGCCCGACGGCGTCCACTTCAGCGAGGCGTCGTCCATCCGCGCCGGCCGCTGGGTCGGACCGGCGGTCATCGACGCGGTGTCGGCAGCCGGCCGGTGACGGGGCAGGATCGTCACATGGACCGGTCCCACGTCGCGTCGATGATCGACCACACGCTGCTCGCACCCGAAGCCACCGCCGACGACGTCCGCCGCTTGTGCGCCGAGGCCGTCGAGCTGGGGGTGGCGGCCGTCTGCGTGTCACCGACCATGGTCCGACAGGCCGTCGACGCGCTCGGCGGTGCCGAGGTGGCGGTGGCCACGGTGGTGGGGTTCCCATCGGGCGCCCACCTCCCGTCGACCAAGGCCGGCGAGGCACGGGCGGCGATGGGCGACGGCGCGGACGAGATCGACATGGTCGTCGACCTCGGGGCGGTGATGGCCGGCGACCGCGAGCAGGCCTTCGCCGACGTCGCGGCCGTGCGCGGCCAGGTGTCGTCGCTCCTGAAGGTCATCGTCGAGAGCGCGCTGCTCTCCGACGACCAGCTCGCCTGGATCTGCGAAGCGGCGGTGGACGCCGGCGCCGACTACGTCAAGACGTCCACCGGCTTCCATCCGGCCGGCGGCGCCACCGTCGAGGCCGTGCGCCGGATGCGCGCCGTTGTCGGCCCCGACGTGGGCGTCAAGGCGTCGGGCGGGATCCGCGACGCGGCGACCGCCGTGGCCATGATCGAGGCGGGGGCATCGAGAATCGGCGCCTCGCGGACCCGGGCCATCCTCGACGGCCTCTGAACCGCAGACCCTCCGATGGCCCAACCGGTTCTGGGGTACGAGGTCTGTCGCAGAGAACGAACCCGGTGACCCGGAACGGTGGCAGCGTCGTCAGCGAACGACGCCGGCGATGAGCGGGCGGCGTTCGGGTTCGCCGTCGCCGATCTCGAAGGCCCCGTCGAGTGCCGCCAGGGCGCCGGCGAAGCGGTCGGGATCGTCGGCGCGCAGCTCCACCAGCGGATCGCCGGCCGAGACACGGTCGCCGACCTTGGCCTCGATCAGCGCCCCGGCCGTCGGGGACACCGGGTCCTCCTTGCGTGCCCGTCCGGCTCCGAGTCGCCAGACGGCGACGCCCACGGCCCGGCAGTCGATCCGCTGCACGACGCCGCCGGCGGGCGCGGTCACCAGGTGGGTGTGGTCGGCGCGGGGGAGCGGCCCGGACAGATCTCCGCCCTGCGCGGCCACCATCCGCTCGAACGTCTCCATGGCCCGACCGTCGTCCAGCACCGCCGCGGCGTCGACGTCGAGCCCGACGAGGTCGAGCATCTCCCGCGCCAGCGCCAGCGTCACCTCGCGGACGTCGGCGGGCCCTCGGCCGGCCAGGACGTCGACCGCCTCGGCGACCTCGACGGCGTTGCCGGCCGCCCGGCCGAGCGGCTGGTCCATGTCGGTGAGCAGCGCCACCGTGCGCACGCCGTTGGCGTTGCCGAGGTCGACCATGGTGCGGGCCAGCTCGCGGGTGCGGTCGTCGTCGTCGAGGAACGACCCCGAGCCCAGCTTCACGTCGAGGACCAGTGCCTCGGTGCCCTCGGCGATCTTCTTGGACAGGATCGACGAGGCGATCAGCGGGATCGACTCGACCGTGGCGGTCACGTCGCGCAGGGCGTAGAGCCGGCGGTCGGCCGGGGCGACGTCGTCACTGGCACCGGCGATCACGCCTCCCACGTCGCGCAGGATGCGCAGGTACTCGCCCTCCGTGAGCTGGGTCCGCAGCCCGGCGATGGACTCCATCTTGTCGAGCGTGCCGCCGGTGTGGCCCAGGCCCCGTCCCGACAGCTGGGGCACGGCGGCACCGCACGCCGCGACCAGGGGCACGAGGACCAGCGACACCTTGTCGCCGACGCCGCCGGTGGAGTGCTTGTCGACCGTGGGCCGGTCGAGGGACGACAGGTCGAGGCGCCGGCCGCTGTCGACCATCGCCGCCGTCCACGTGGCCAGCTCGCGTGGTGCCAGCCCCTGGAACAGGACCGCCATGCACAACGCGGCGGCCTGTTCGTCGGCGATGCGGCCCCGCGTGTAGCCGTCAACGAAGAACCGGATCTGCTCGTCGGTGAGCTCGCCGCCGTCGCGCTTGGTGCGCAGCACGTCGAGGACGTCGGTGGCCATCAGCGCAGGCTGTCGGGCCCGAAGGCGTCGGGGAGCAGCTCGCCCAGGCGCCGCTCGTTCACCAGCAGGTCGGCGCCGCCGAGCTCGTGCAACAGCTGCCGGCAGCGTCCGCACGGCGTGACGTCGTGCCCGGCGCCGTCGCACACGGCGAGGCCGACCAGGTCACCACGCCCGTGGCCGGCGGTCACCAGCGCCCCGACCATCGCCGCCTCCGCGCACATGCCGACCGGGTAGCTGGCGTTCTCGACGTTGGTGCCCAGCACCACCGAGCCGTCGCGGCAGCGGCCGGCCGCGCCCACCGCGAATCCGGAGTACGGCGAGTACGAGCGCGAGGCCACCGAGGTCGCCTCCCGTCGCAGCGCGGCCCAGTCGGTGCCCGTGTCCACGTGGCCGAGCCTTGCAGACGGCGGCACGCGCCCGACGGCGACGGTTGGTGGTGCGCGTGACCGGCAGACCTACACTGGTCCTGCGCCGCACAAGACCGTGGCGTGGGGAGCTCGGGGCGCACCGGGCTGAGAGGGTGACCGAAGCCGTCGCCGACCCTGGAACCTGATCTGGGTAATGCCAGCGGAGGGAACCGTGGACATCGATCGTCCACCCGACATCGTCGTGGTCGCAGGAGGGGATCCGGTCCCCGTCGATCTCGTCGCGTCGATCCCCGACGCCGCCGTCGTGATCGCCGCCGACGCCGGCGTGGCGCGCGCCCGCCAGCTCGGCTTGGACGTCGACGTCGCCGTGGGTGACTTCGACTCGCTCGCCGAGGCCGATGTCTCCCGCCTCGCCGAGTTGGCCGGAGAGGTCCGGGCCTTCGACGCCGACAAGGACGCCACCGATCTGGAGCTGGCGCTGGAGGTCGCCGCCGAACGGCCCTCGGCGCGCGTGCTCGTGCTCGGGGTCGAGGGTGGCCGGCCCGACCACGCCCTGGCCAACCTCCTGGTGGCCTCCTCCGACCGCTTCGCCCACCTCGACGTCGAGCTCGTGCTCGCCAACGGGCGGGCGTGGGTGGTGCGCGACCGCCTCGCCGGACGCCTGCCGGCGGGCGCGCTCCTGTCGGTCGTCCCCGTGCACGGGCCGGCGACCGTCTCGATCGACGGCGTGCGCTGGCCGCTCGACCGCACCGAACTGGCGTCGGGCACCACACGCGGCGTCAGCAACGAGGCGCTCGGCGGACCGGCGTCCGTCGTCGTCCACCGAGGCGCCGCCCTCTGCATCGCCCCCCGAACCCTGGAGGAACCATGAAGTCCCGTCCCACACGCTGGCGCGTCCTCGTCGCGCTGCTGGCCGCCGCGCTCGTGCTCGCCGCCTGCGGCGACGACGACACGGCCGCGCCGACCTCCGGCGAGACCGGCACCGACGCGTCGTCCACGTCGTCCACCACCGGTGGCTCGGATGTCACGCTCACGCTGCTCACCCACGACAGCTTCAACGTGTCCGACGACACGCTGAAGGCCTTCACCGACCAGACCGGCATCGAGGTCGACGTGCTCCAGGGAGGCGACGCCGGTGCGGTCGTGAACCAGGCGATCCTGTCCAAGGACAACCCCCAGGCCGACGTGCTCTTCGGCGTCGACAACACGTTCCTCTCCCGTGCCCTCGGCGAGGACCTGTTCGTGCCGTACCAGTCGCCGGCACTCGACGGTGTCGACCCGAGCGTGGTTCTCGACGACCAGCACCGGGTGACGCCGATCGACACCGGCGACGTGTGCCTGAACTACGACAAGTCCGGGCTCGCCGATGCCGGCCTCGAACCCCCGACCTCGCTCCAGGACCTCACCGCGCCCGAGTACGCCGGCACGCTCGTGGTCGAGAACCCGGCGACCTCGTCGCCGGGCCTGGCGTTCCTGCTGGCCACCATCGACGCGTTCGGTCAGGACGGCTGGCAGCAGTACTGGAAGGACCTGCGCGCCAACGACGTCGAGGTCACCGATGGCTGGGAGGACGCCTACTACGGATCCTTCTCCGGTAGCGCCGACAGCAGCGGCGACCGGCCGCTCGTCGTCTCCTACGCCACCAGCCCGCCCGCCGAGGTCATCTACGCCGAGCAGCCCCTCGACGAGGCACCCACCGGCGTGATCGTCGACAGCTGCTACCGCCAGATCGAGTTCGCCGGGATCCTCTCGGGCACGGAGCACGAGGCCGAGGCGCGGAAGTTGATCGACTTCATGCTCTCGCCCACCTTCCAATCCGACATCCCCCTGACCATGTTCGTGTACCCGGTCACCGACGTCGACCTGCCCGAGGAGTTCGTGAAGTACGGCGCCAAGCCTGACGACCCGTACCAGCTCGACGCCGACCTGGTCGCCCAGCACCGCGACGACTGGATCGAGGAGTGGACGCAGCTGGTGCTCCGCTGACCGGCAACCGTCCGGCGGGTGCCGCGGCCCGCCGCCGTCTGCTGACGGCGGCGGTCTTCGCGCTTCCGGTCGCCTTCCTGGCGGTCTTCTTCGTCGTCCCGGCCGCCACCCTGGTGGCCACCGGATTGCGCGAGGGCGGACGTTGGGAGGTGGGCACCGTGGTCGACGTCCTCACGTCCCCGGGAACCCGTCGGGTGGCCTGGTTCACGCTGTGGCAGGCCGTGGTGTCGACCGCGGCAACGGTCGTCGTCGCCCTGCCCGCCGCGTGGTTGCTGGGACGGATCCGCTTCCCCGGTCGGGCTCTGGTGTCGGCCGCCCTCGTCGTGCCCTTCGTGCTGCCCACCGTCGTGGTGGGTACGGCGTTCCTCGCCGTGCTCGGACCCGACGGGCCGGTGGCGACGATCACCCACGTGTTCGGTGTCGAGCCCGACCTGCGCCACACGGCCACCGCGGTCATCCTCGCCCACGTCTTCTTCAACTACGCGGTGATCGCCCGCACGGTCGGCGCGGCGTGGATGGCGATCGACCCCGAGGTCGAGGATGCGGCTCGCACGCTGGGTGCCACCCGCTGGCAGGCGTTCCGGACGGTGACGCTGCCCCAGCTGCGCCCGGCGCTGGCCGGTGCGGCATCGATCGTGTTCCTGTTCACCTTCACCTCCTTCGGCGTGATCAAGATCCTCGGCGGTCCGCGATTGGCCACGGTCGAGGTCGAGATCCACCGCCTGACCACCCAGCTGCTCGACCTGCGCGCCGCGTCGGTGCTGTCGCTGCTCCAGCTCGCCGCCGTGGTGGCGGCGCTCGGTCTGTACCGGCGAGCCGGCACCCGCCGGGGGACGGGCCGGATGCGCGCCGGGCGCACGGCGATCCACCCGCCGTCAGGGCGAGAGCGCTGGTTGGTGGCGGCCACGCTCGCATCGGCGGCCCTGCTGCTGGCCACCCCCATCGTCACCCTGGTCTGGCGATCCTTCGACACCGCGCAGGGGCCGGGGCTGGCGTACTACCGCGCCCTGTCCACCGTCCGGCGGGGCAGCGTGCTGTTCGTGCCGCCGTGGGAGGCGATCCGCAACTCGCTCGTCTTCGGCGCCGGCGCCGCGGCCACGGCGCTGGTCGTGGGCCTGCTGGCCTCCATCGGGCTCCACCGGCTCGGCGGCCGGACCCGCGGCTGGGCCGACTCGTCGCTCATGCTCCCCCTCGGCACCAGCGCCGTCACCATCGGGTTCGGGTTCCTCATCGCCCTCGACGCACCACCGCTGGACCTGCGCACCTCCCCGATCCTGATCCCCGCCGCCCAAGCCGTCATCGCCGTTCCGTTCGTGGTCCGCACGGTGCTGCCCGCGCTCGACGCCGTGCCCACCCGGCTGCGCGAGGCAGCGGCCAGCCTCGGGGCATCGCCGATGCGCGTGTGGTGGGAGGTCGACGCCAAGCTCCTGCGCCGGCCGGCCCTGGTCGCCTTCGGGTTCGCCTACGCCATCTCGCTGGGCGAGTTCGGGGCCACCGTGTTCATCGCCCGCGCCGATGCACCCACCGTGCCGGTGGCCATCTTCCGGGCACTGTCACAGCCGGGTGCGCTCAGCGTGGGGCAGGCCATGGCGCTGTCGACGATCCTGCTCGGGCTGACCGCCAGCGTCATGTTGATCGTCGACCGGCTGGGAGATGCCCGCGTCGGGGGCTTCTGATGGCAGGGTCGCGCTGATGGCCGACCTGTCGCTGCGCGGGATCACCAAGTCCTTCGACGGTGCCCCGGTGCTGCGCGGCGTCGACCTCGACGTGCCCGACGGCTCGACGGTGGCGCTGCTCGGTCCCAGCGGCAGCGGCAAGTCGACCATCCTGCGCATCGTCGCCGGCCTCGAGTCCGCCGACGCCGGCACCGTTCGCCTCGCCGGGCGCGACGTGGGCGCCGAGCCACCCCACCGCCGCGGCGTCGGCGTGGTGTTCCAGGACCAGGCGCTGTTCCCGCACCTCGACGTGGCCGGCAACGTGGGCTTCGGGCTGCGCATGTCCGGCGTCGCGGGGGACGAGCGCCGCCGTCGCGTGGGCGAGGCGCTCGAGGTCGTGGGCCTGCCCGGCTACGAGCAGCGCGACCCGGCCACGCTGTCGGGCGGTGAGGCCCAGCGGGTGGCGCTGGCCCGGGCCCTGGCGCCCCGACCCGCGGTGGTGCTGCTGGACGAGCCGCTGGCCGCGCTCGACCAGCTGCTGCGCGAGCGGTTGCTGCTCGAGCTGCGCTCGCTGTTCGCCGAGCTGGCCGTCACGGTCGTCACCGTCACCCACGATCCGGCCGAGGCGGGCACGCTCGGCGATCGCATCGCCGTGCTCGTCGACGGCACCATCGCCCAGGTCGACGAGGCGGGTGTCGTGCTGTCCCGGCCGGTCTCGGCGGGCGTGGCCGGCCTGGTCGGGCACCGCAACCTGTCCGAGGGCACCGTTTCGGCTGGCCGCGTCACCTGTGCCTGGGGGACCTTCCCGGCCGGCGACGTCGCCGACGGCCCCGCTGCCGTGCTCGTGCGCCCGGATGCGCTCCACCCCGACGTGGGCGGCTCGATCCAGGCCACCGTGGTCGGTCGGGTGTTCCGTGGCGGCACGGCCTTCGCCGTCGTCCAGCCCGACCGCGGTGGTCCCCTCGACGTGCTGGGCGACGTGTCCTGGCAGGTCGGCGACCGCGTGTGCCTGGCCGTCGATCCCTCGGGTGTCCACGTGATGGCCGCACAAGGGACGATCGCCCCTGGCCCGGCCCCGGGCTGAGCGGGCACGATCGGGGCGATGGATCCCCCCGCGGAGGCGCCCGGCCCCGTCGACGTCGCGGCGCTGCCGAGCGACCCTTGGACGTGCACCCCCGCCGAGGTGGCTCACGCACTGGAGGTGGACTCCGGCGCCGGGCTCAGCGCAGCCGAGGCAAGCCGTCGTCTCGAGCGGTGGGGACCGAACCGCCTCGCCGAGGGACGCCGGGTCACGCCCGTCGAGCTGTTCGCCCGCCAGTTCGCCAACACCATGATCCTCGTGCTGGGCGCGGCGGCCGTCGTGACCTTCTCGATCGGCGAGCGCCTCGACACGGCGGTGATCGCCGTCATCGTCGTGCTCAACGCGGTGATCGGGTTCCTGCAGGAGTACCGAGCCGAGCAGGCCATGGAGGCGCTCTCCAGCCTGGCGACGACCGTCGCCGTGGTGCGGCGCGACGGTGAGTGGGACGAGCGGCCGGCCGACGAGCTGGTGCCGGGTGACCTGGTGGCGCTCGGCGCCGGCGACGTGGTTCCCGCCGACCTGCGCCTGGTCGTCGCCTCCGGCCTGGAGGTGAACGAGGCCGCGCTCACCGGCGAGTCGACGGCCGCCACCAAGACCGTCGACGCGCTTGCCGCCGAGGAGACCGAGGCGGTCGGCGACCGCCGCAACATGGCCTACAAGGGCACCGCCGTCACCCGTGGGCGGGGCCGGGGCGTGGTCGTGGCCACCGGCATGGCCACCGAGATCGGACGCATCGCCGAGTTGCTGGGCGGCGCCGGCCGGACGCAAACACCCCTGCAGCGCCGGTTGGCCTCGCTCGGTCGGTGGTTGGCCGGAGCTGCGCTGATCATCTGCGCGGTGGTGTTCGTCGCCGGAGTGGCAACCGGCGATCCGGCCCGTGACATGTTCCTGCGCGCCGTCAGTCTGGCGGTGGCCGCCATCCCCGAGGGTCTTCCCGCCGTGGTCACGGTGGCGCTGGCCCTGGGCGCCCGGCGCATGGCCGACCGTCACGCGCTCGTGCGGCGGTTGCCGGCGGTCGAGACGCTCGGGTCGGTCACCGTCATCTGCAGCGACAAGACGGGCACCCTCACCGAGAACCGCATGACGGTCGAGCACGCGTGGACGCCGGCGGGATCGGCGACGATCTCGGGACACGGCTACGAGCCGCACGCCACCGTCTCGGCCGACCCGGGCGCCGACGGTGCGCTGCGCCGGCTCGCCGAGGTGGCCCTGGCGTGCAACGACGCCACCGTCCTGCGTTCGGCCGACGGCGAGTGGACGGTGCGCGGTGACCCCACCGAGGGTGCCCTGGTGACGCTGGCCGGACGGCTCGGCGTCGACGACGCCGCGCCGCGCCGCAGCGAGGTCCCCTTCGACGAGCGTCGCCGTCGGATGACCACGGTGCACGACCACCCCGATGGGGGCTACTGGGTGGCGACCAAGGGTGCCGTGGACGCCGTGCTGCCGCTGCTGGTCGCGGCCGACGCCGACGACGCCGAAGCAGCAGCGCTGGCGGCCGACGAGCTGTCGGAGCGCGGCTACCGGGTGCTCGCCCTGGCGGATGGGCACACCGGGTCCGCCGACGCCGATGACGTCGAGCACGGCCTGCACCTCGTCGGCCTGGTCGCCATCGCCGACCCGCCCCGCCCCGAGGCGGCGGAGGCCGTCGCCACCTGTCGCGCCGCGGGGATGACTCCGGTGATGATCACCGGCGACCATCCCGCCACCGCCCGTGCCGTCGCCACCCGGCTCGGGCTCCTCGACGACGACCCCGAGGGCGTGGCGGTGCTGACCGGCGCCGAGCTGGCCGAGCTCGACGACGACCAGCTGACCGAGCGGGTCACCAGCGTGCGCGTGTACGCCCGTGTGGCACCGGAGGAGAAGCTGCGCATCATCGACGCCTGGCAGCGGCGGGGCGACATCGTGGCCATGACCGGCGACGGCGTGAACGACGCGCCCGCGCTGCAGCGGGCCGACATCGGACTGGCGATGGGCATCACCGGCACCGACGTCAGCCGCGAGGCGGCCGACATGGTGCTGGCCGACGACAACTTCGCCACCATCGTGCGGGCGGTGGAGGAGGGGCGCCGGATCTACGACAACATCCGGCGCTTCGTCCGGTACCTGCTCACCACCAACTCCGGCGAGCTGTGGGTGATGCTGCTCGCCCCGCTCGTCGGCCTGCCCTTCCCGCTCACTGCCGTCCAGATCCTGTGGATCAACCTGGTGACCGACGGGCTGCCCGCGGTGGCGCTCGGCCTCGAGCCGCCGGAGGAGCACGTGATGCGCCGGCCGCCCCGGCCGCCGAAGGAGTCCATCCTCGCCGGCGGGCTCTGGCAGGACGCACTGGTCGTGGGGTTGTTGATGGCCGCCGTCGTCCTGCCGCTGCAGGCGCTGGCCCGGGGCGCCGACTGGCCGTGGCAGACGATGGTGTTCACCACGCTGGCGCTCCTGCAGCTCGGCAACGCCGTCGCCGTGCGCAGCGAGCAGCGCAGCGCCTTCGCCATGAAGATCCGGACCAATCCGTGGCTGTTCGCAGCGCTGGCCGTCAGCGCCGCCGCCCAGCTGGTGACCGTCTACGTCCCGTTCCTCAACGACGTGTTCGATACCGAACCGCTGGACGCGCTCCAGCTCGGTGTGGTGCTCGTGGCGTCCACCGCGGCGTTCGCCGCCGTCGAGGTGGAGAAGTGGTGGCGGCGCCGAGCGCTCAGCTGACGTGTTCGACCAGGTCGGCGCCGGCCGCCGCCAGTTCGGTCAGGGCGTGGGGACCGGCTTCGGCGGGATCGACGGCGGCACAGAGATCGGTCAGCACCCGGATGGCCGGCGGGGCGGCGTGCGCCCTCGACCAGGCCAGCGCGTCGAGCGTGGTGGCCCGGACGCAGTGGTCGGTGGCGATGCCGCAGATGTCGACCACGTCGGCGCCGGCGTCGTCGAGCAGGTCGGCCAGCGGCTGGTCGGTGCCGGCAACGGTTCCTTCGAAGCCCGAGTAGGCGGCCACGTCCTCGCCCTTGTGCACTTCGACGGCGCCGCGGTCGCGCAGCGCCGGCGCCACGTCGGCGTGCAGCTCGGCCCCGAGCGTGCCGGCCAGGCAGTGGGACGGCCAGGTGGTCGAGAAGTTCGGTTCCTCCCCGACGGCTGCGAAGTGGTCCTTGGTGTGGTCGGTGTGCATGTCGCGGGTGGCGACCACCAGGTCGTACCCGCCGGAGCGCACCAGGTCGGCGATGCGAGCCGCCACGGCCGCGCCGCCGTCCACCCCCAGCGAGCCACCCTCGCAGAAGTCGTTCTGCACGTCGACGACGACGAGCGCACGTGTGCTCATGGGGCATCCTCCTCGTGGAACGCAGGCGGGGACAACAGGCGCAGATCGGGCCGGAACGTGGCCCGGACGCGCCGGCAGCGATCGATGGCGGCGCGGGTGGACTCGATGGGCGACGCCGGCGACGTGGGCCGGCCGGCGCGCATCAGCGGTCGGGTGACCACGGTGGTGCGCTCGGCGCCGGCCATCGGCTCGGTGGGGGCGCCACCGACCACGGCCAGCTCCGAGGCCAGGAGGGCCTCGTCGTGGGCGTGGTGGCGGACCACCTGCTTGCGGCCGGGGATGGTGGCCTTGCCCGGGGTGGCCGACGCCTTGGCGACGCCGATGCCGTCGACCTCGGCCAGCTTGTAGACGAAGCCGGCACTGGGGGCGCCGACCACGTGGCTGCCGACGCCGTAGCCGTCGATGGGCGCGTCGGCCAACCGCTCGAGCTCGTCCACGCCGAGGTCACCGGAGACCACGATGCGGGTCTCGGTCGCACCCAGGGCGTCGAGCTGGCCACGCGCCACCTCGGCCGTCGAGTGCAGCTCGCCCGAGTCGATGCGGATGGCGCCGGGCCCGTCGACGCCCAGTGCGTGCGCAGCGGCGACGGCCCGCTCGATGCCCTGGGTCGTGTCGAAGGTGTCGACGAGCAGGGTCGTCCCTGTGCCCAGGGCCTCCAGCTGGGCCTGGAAGGCCGCCTGCTCGCCGCCGTCGCCGGGATGCACCAAGGTCCAGGCATGAGCGGCGGTGCCGGCGGTGGGGACGCCGTAACGGGCGCCGGCGGCCAGGTTCGACGTGGCATCGAACCCACCCACGACCGCGGCACGGGCCGCCTCCACCGCGAAGGCCCGATGGGCCCGGCGGCTGCCCATCTCGATGAGCGAGCGGTCGCCGGCGGCGGTCCGCAGGCGGGCGGCCGCCGTGGCCACCGACGACGCCGGTCCGATCGCCGACAGGACGATGGTCTCGAGCACCACCGCGTCGGCGAAGGAGGCGCGCACGGTGAGCACCGGCTCGCCCGGGAACCAGAGATCGCCGTCGGACAGGCCGTCGACGTCGCCGTCGAACGACCATCCCTCGAGGTGCCGGTGGGTGGTGTCGTCGATGACGCCGCGAGAGCGCAGCCCGTCGAGCTCGGCGGCCGTGAACCGGAACTCGGCGATGGCGTCCAGCGCAGCGTCGATGCCGCAGACGACACCGAAGGCGGCGTCGCCCGGCAGCCGGCGGGCGAAGCACTCGAAGACGCACGACCGCTCCGCCGACCCGTCGGCGAGGGCGGCGGCCACCATCGTCAGCTCGTAGTGGTCGGTGTGGAGCGCGACGGAGGCCACCGGCTCAGTGTCGTGACCCGTCGCCCTGGGCACAACGTCTCAGTGACGTTGCGAGCGGCCGCGCTCGGTCACCGCCTTGCGGCGGGCCTCGAGATCGTCCTTGTCGCGCCCGGCGGCCTGCCACTCGCCGGCCGCCCGGCCCTCGACCGCCCAGGCGCCGGCGCCGTCGACCAGCGCACCCTCGTCGTAGGTCTGGAAGATCCGGCGGACGGCGGCGGCGTCGTTGGAGGCGATGTCGGCGGCCAGGCCCTGGGCGAAGGCGAGGAGCTCGTCGTGGGGCACCACGTGGTTGACCAGGCCCCAGGCGAGCGCGGTGGCGGCGTCGAGGAAGTTGCCGGTGGACGACAGCTCCTTGGCCCGCCGGAAGCCGACGGCCTCGGGCAGGCGGACCGTGAGTCCCCAGCCGGGCATGATCCCGACCCGGGCGTGGGTGTCGGCGAACGCCGCCCGTTCGGAGGCGACCAGGAAGTCGCACGCCAGCGCGACCTCGAAGCCGCCGGTGATGGCCACACCGTTGACGGCGCCGATGAGCGGCGTCGCCATGGCCGGCACCGGGCCGCGGGTGGTGCCGGTGTCGCCCGAGGCGCCGGTCTCGCCCAGCGCCGCACCGCCGGTGCTGGCCAGCTCCTTGAGGTCGAGGCCGGCACAGAAGGCGGGGTCGGCGCCGGTGAGGACGATGGCGGCCACCGAGTCGTCGGCATCGAGCTCGCCCATCGTCCGGTGCAGCGCCCGCCGCAGGTCGGCGTTGAGGGCGTTGCGGGCGTCGGGGCGGTTCAGCGTGACCGTGGCCACCTGGTCGGAGCGGTCGACGAGCAGGACGTCATCGGACATGGGGTGCACTGCCTTTCGGGTGTGGTCAGGTTCCGACGGTGGGGTGGTAAGCGAGAGGAAGGTCGCCGAGGCGCACGAGCATCGACGCGATCCAGCCGCCCAAGCCCGAGAACGTGTCGTCCAGTGTCGATCCGTCGCTGAGGGCGGCGTCGTCGAGGTCGTAGGCGCCGTCGAAGGAGAGCTCGAGGGCGTGCCACAGCGGGGTCAGATCGTCGCCGTGCACGGTCTCGATGGTGGGCGCGCCCCGTCGGAGACCCTCGTGGCCCACGGCCGGGCTGACCTCCGGGAGCACAGCGATGACATCGGCCGGTGCGGGCGCGTCGACGAGGCGCTGGATGCGCAGCACGACGCTGATCTCGATGCGGGGGTCCTCGTCGAGCTCTTCGCTGCGCAGCCACGACCGGAAGGCGGTCTGCGACCACGTGGGCCAGTCGAGGGTGATGTCGCACCGGATGCGCGGCGGCGTGCCCTCGCCGGGCAGGCCGTAGGAGGTCTCCCACGTGGTGTCGCCGAGCAGCACGTCGACCTGGAAGTGCTCGTCGGGTGTCATGCGCTCGAGCAGCGCGGCCTCGAGGGCGTCGCGCAGGGCGCCGATGGCGTCGACGAAGACGTGATCCAGCATGAGCGAGCGACTCTAGGCGGTCGCCCGGAGGCTTCCCCCCAGCGAATATCAGCGGTAGTGTATGTGCATGGCTGTTGATGTAGTGACGACTGCACCGCCGACGGTGGTGCTGAAGGCCCTGGCCGAACCGAACCGTTGGCGGATCGTGGAACTGCTGTCGTGCGAGGAGCTGTGCGTGTGCCACCTCGCGGAGGACCTCGATCTGGCCCAGCCCCTCGTGTCGCATCACTTGAAGGTGCTGCGCGACGCCGGGCTCGTCGAGTCCGAGAAGCACCGCCAGTGGACCTACTACCGGCTCCGCCGGCAGACGCTCGACGAGCTGGCCGCGCAACTGGGGGCCATCACGTCGTGCTGCCCGGCCCCCGGCGACCGTCAGCGGGCCTGCGAATGACCGTCGTCACCGAACCCCAGCCCCCCGAGGCGCCGGTTCTCGACAAGCTCTCCACCCTCGACCGGTTCCTGCCGGTGTGGATCGGCGCGGCCATGGCGCTCGGCATCGGCCTCGGCGAGGTGTTCCCCGGCCTCGGCGACACGCTCGATCGGATCAAGATCGACACCGTGTCGCTCCCGATCGCCATCGGGCTGCTGTTGATGATGTACCCGGTGCTGGCCAAGGTCCGCTACAGCCGGCTGGGCGACGTGACCGCCGACCGGCGCATGCTGGGTTTCTCGCTGGTCCTCAACTGGGTGGTCGGGCCGGCCCTGATGTTCTCCCTGGCGTGGTTGCTGCTGCCCGACCTGCCCGAGTACCGCACCGGGCTCATCATCGTCGGCCTGGCCCGTTGCATCGCCATGGTCCTCATCTGGAACGACCTGGCGTGCGGGAACCGCGAGGCCGCCGCGTTCCTCGTGGCGGTCAACTCGGTGTTCCAGATCCTGGCCTACTCGCTCCTCGGGTACTTCTACCTCGAGCTCCTCCCCAGCTGGCTCGGGTTCGAGCAGGAAGCCCTCTCCGTCTCCATCTGGGAGATCGCCAAGTCCGTGCTCATCTTCCTCGGCGTTCCCCTCGTCGCTGGGTTCCTGACCCGCCAGATCGGCGAACACCGCAAGGGCACCGACTGGTACGAGCAGACCTTTCTGCCACGGATCGGCCCCATCGCCCTCTACGGGCTGCTGTTCACCATCGTCGTGCTCTTCGCCCTCCAGGGCGACGCCATCACCTCGGCACCCCTCGACGTCGCCCGCATCGCCCTGCCCCTGCTCGCCTACTTCGCCATCATGTGGGGCGCCTCGTTCGCCATCGGGCTGCGCATGGGCCTGCCCTACGACCGCAACACCACCGTCGCCTTCACCGCCGCAGGCAACAACTTCGAGCTCGCCATCGCCGTGGCCATCAGCGTGTTCGGCGTCACCTCCGGCCAAGCTCTCGCCGGCGTCGTCGGCCCCCTGATCGAGGTCCCCGTCCTCGTCGGACTCGTGTACGTCGCCCTCTGGGCGCGCCGCCGCTACTACCCCCCGAGCACGTCATGAGCCACGAACACGGCGCTCGAGCCGCGAGGCGCTCTGCTCCCACTCGGTCATCAGGCGCATGGCGTCGTCCTTGGCGGCGTCGAGGGCGCTGGTCAGCTCGGTGAGGCGATCGGTGTCGGCGTAGACGTCGGGGTCGGCCAGCGCCTGTTGCAGCTCGGCCACCATCGACTCGGCGGTCTCCCACTGCTTCTCGAGCCGGTTCACCTGCTTGCGCAGCTCCCGCTCCCGTTGAGCGTCTTTCGGGGCGTCGGCCTGCTTCGTCTTCGCGTTCGGGGCCGAGCCCTTGGCCTTCGTCGCCGTGCCGTTCGCACCCGCCTTCGCCGGCTTCGTCTGCTTCGCTGCCGTCTTCTGCTTGCGGGGCTGCTCGCGACCCGAGGTGTCGCGGCGTGTGGTGGCCGCACCGGGGTTGAGGACCTTCTCGGGCACGCCGTGGTGGAGCTTGGCCGTGCCGTTGCGGACCTCGACCACGTGCTCGGCGACCGAGCGGATCAGGTAGCGGTCGTGGGTCACCAGCAGGACCGTGCCCGGGTACACCTGCAGGGCGTCCTCGAGCACGTCGCAGCTGGCCAGGTCGAGGTGGTTGGTGGGCTCGTCGAGGATCAGCAGGCCGGCGGGCTCGGCCATCACCTTGGCCAGGGCCAGGCGGGTGCGCTCGCCACCCGACAGCACCCCGACCTGGCGGTCGACGGCGTCGTCGCGGAAGCCGAACGACGCCAGGTAGGTGCGCAGCGACTTGCCCCGCGGGGTGTCGCTGCCGATGCCGTCGCGGGCCACCTGGAGCACGGTCTGGTCGGGGTTCAGCTCGTCGGCCTGGTGCTGCTCGAAGCGGGCGACGGTGACGCTCTGGCCGATCTCGGCGGTGCCGGTCATGGCGGGCAGGTCGCCCAGCAGCATCTTGAGCAGGGTGGTCTTGCCGGCGCCGTTCGGCCCGACCAGGGCGATCTTGTCGCCCCGCTCGACGTGGACGGACACGTCGCGCAGCACCGGGGTGTCGTCGTAGCCGGCGGTGACGTGCTTGAGCTCGGCGACCACCCGCGACGTGCGGGGCGGCTCGGGGAACTGGAAGCGGGCCTGGAGCTCCTTGCGCTCGGGGATCTCGATGCGTTCGAGCTTCTCGAGCATCTTGATCCGGCTCTGCACCTGTCGAGCCTTGGTGGCCTTGTAGCGGAAGCGCTCGACGAAGCGCTCGGTCTGGGCGATCCGCTTGGACTGGCTGGCCGCCTGGGCTTCGAGCTGGGCGATGCGCTCTTCGCGCTGGACCACGAACTCGGCGAACCCGCCCACGTACTCGGTGAGGGCGCCGTTGGCGAGCTCGACGACGTGGGTGGCCACGTTGTCGATGAAGTCCCGGTCGTGCGACACGAACAGCAGCGCGCCGGTCCACGCCTTGAGCCGCGCCTCCAGCCACCCGACCGAGTCGACGTCGAGGTGGTTCGTGGGCTCGTCGAGCACCAGCAGGTCGGGGTCGGACAGCAGCAGGCGGGCCAGGGCCACGCGCATGCGCCAGCCGCCGGAGAGCTCGACGACCGGACGGTCGGCGTCGTCGGGAGCGAAGCCGAGCCCGGCCAGAACGGAGTGGGCGTCGGCCTCGATGGCGTAGCCGTTCAGCTGCTCGAAGTGCGTCTGGGCCTCGCCGTAGGTATCGAGGGCCTCGGGCGAGGAGTCGCGCGGCCCAGCGGCCAGCGTGTCGTGCAGGGCCATGATGTCGGGGCGGCCGCGGAGCACGGCGTCGAGCACGGTGCCGTCGCCGGCGGCCGGGATCTCCTGGGCCAGATAGCCGATCCGCATGTCCTTGGGCTTGGTGATGGTGCCCGAATCGGGGGAGCGGTTGCCGACCAGGATCTCCAGCAACGACGTCTTGCCCTGGCCGTTGGCGCCCACGAGCGCGACGCGCCGACCGGCGGACAGCGACAGCGACACGTCGTCGAACAGGACGCGGCTGCCGTGCGCGAGGGAGAGTCCGGAGGCCGTGAGCATGAGGGTTCGAGCCTACGGAGCGCGTTCGGGAAAGCCCGAACCTGTTGGCTGGTCCGCAGGTAGCGTCGCCGGGATGGCGGCGACCCCCGACCCACTGATCGTCGCGAAGTCCCTGCGCAAGGAGTTCGCCGGCTTCGTCGCGGTCGACGACATCGACTTCGAGGTGCGCAAGGGCGAGGTGTTCGGCTTCCTCGGGCCCAACGGCGCCGGCAAGACCTCGACCATGCGCATGATCGCCTGCGTCTCGCCTCCGACGGCGGGTCAGCTCACCGTTCTCGGGATGGACCCGATCGAGGACGGGCCCCGCATCCGGGGTCGCATCGGCGTGGTCCCACAGGAGGACAACCTCGACACCGAGCTGTCCGTCTGGGACAACTTCTTCATCTACGGCCGCTACTTCGGCCTGCCCCGCAAGCTGATCTCCCAGCGGGCCGAGGAGCTGCTCGAGTTCGCCCAGCTCACCGACCGGCGCAACGACAAGGTCGACCCGCTCTCGGGCGGCATGAAGCGGCGCCTCACGATCGCTCGCGCCCTCATCAACGACCCCGAGGTCGTCCTGCTCGACGAGCCCACCACCGGCCTCGACCCCCAGGCCCGCCAGCTGCTCTGGGACCGGCTCTACGGGCTCAAGCGACGTGGCGTCACCCTCATCCTCACCACCCACTACATGGACGAGGCCGAGCAGCTCTGCGATCGCCTCGTCGTGATGGACCAGGGCCACATCGTCGACGAGGGCTCACCCCGCCAGCTCATCGACCGTCACGTGCACGCCGAGGTCGTCGAGCTGCGCTTCGCCGACGACGCCCTCCAGGACAAGGCCGTGGGCGTCGCCCCCCACGTCGCCGACCGCTTCGAGGTCCTGGCCGACCGCCTGCTGCTGTTCACCGACGACGCCGACGCCACGCGGGGCGCCCTGGCCAACCACGACGTCCAGGCCACCACCGAGCTCGTGCGGCGCAGCACGCTCGAGGACGTGTTCCTCGCCCTCACCGGACGGGGCCTCGACGCATGACGCCGCTGGTCTTCCGCGCCCTCGAGCGCGAGCTGCTGGTCTGGCGTCGCACCTGGCGGGGCAGCGTGTTCACCGCGTTCGTGCAGCCCCTGTTGTTCCTCGGTGCCATGGGCCTGGGGCTCGGCGGCCTGGTCGACGAGCGCACCACCGGCGTCGGCGGCCTGCGCTACGTCGAGTTCGTGGCTCCGGGCCTGCTGGTGGCCTCGGCCATGCTCAGCGTCGCCGGCGACGCCCTCTGGGGCGTGATGGCCGGGGTGAAGTGGATGGGTCAGTTCCGCAGCATGGTGCACACCGCCGTCGCCCCGGGCGACGTGTTCGCCGGCCGGGCCATGGCCGCCGGTGTGCGGGCCGGCGTCGCCGCCGCCGCGTTCCTGTTCGTCGCCGCCCTGCTCGGCGGGGTCACGTCGTGGTGGGCCCCGCTGGCGGTACCCATCGCCGTGCTGCTCGCCGTCATGACCTCGGCGGTGCTGTCCAGCTACTCGGTGGGCCGCGAGGGCGATCAGACCTTCTCGCTCATCATGCGCCTGGGCATCATCCCCCTCTTCCTGTTCTCGGGGACGTTCTTCCCGGTCAGCCAGCTCCCCGACGGCATCGAGCCGCTGGCCTGGCTGTCTCCCCTGTGGCACGCCGCCGAGGCCGCCCGCATGGCCACCGCCGGCGGCATCGAACCCGTGATCCTGGTGCACATCGGCGTGCTGGTGGCCATCACCGCCGCGGTCACGCCCATCGGCATCCGCGCCTTCGAGAAGCGGTTGACGGCATGAACGGATCATGAGCGTCACCGAGCGCTTCGACGGCCTGGTCGCCGCCGGCCGGGTGGCCCCGCCCATCGCGCCCCGGCGCCGCTTCCTGCGGATGGCCGAGCGCAACGTCCTGCAGTACCGACGGATGTGGCCGGTACTGGTCGCCGGCATCTTCGAGCCGGTCTTCTACCTGCTGTCCATCGGCATCGGCGTGGGGTCGCTCGTCGGCGACGTCTCCTACGCCGGCCGGGCCATCCCGTACGAGACCTTCGTGGCCAGCGGGATGCTGGCCACCGCGGCCATGAACGGCGCCATCTTCGACACCACGTTCAACTTCTTCATCCGCCTCAAGTACGGGAAGCTCTACGACGCCGTGCTGGCCACGCCGCTCGAACCGCGCGACGTGGCGCTGGGCGAGGTCACGTGGGCGCTCAGCCGCGGCGCCTTCTACTCCACGTGCTTCCTGGTCACCATGCTCGCCTTCGGGCTGCTCGAGTCGTGGTGGTCGATCCTGGCGCTTCCCGCCACGGTCCTGGTCGGCGCCGCCTTCGCCTCCATCGGGCTGGCGTCGGCCACCCGCCTGCGGTCGTTCCTCGACTTCGACTTCGTGAACCTGGCCATCACGCCGATGTTCCTGTTCTCGGCCACGTTCTTCCCGCTGTCGCGCTACCCCGACGGCGTGGCCGCCGTGGTGCGCTGGACGCCGCTGTACCAGGGCGTGGCGCTGTGCCGGGCGCTCACCACCGGCGAGATCGGCGCCGGCCTCCTGGTCAACGTCGTCTACCTGCTGGCCATGGTCGTGCTCGGCGTGTCGCTGGCCAGCTCGCGCATCGACCGCATGCTCCGGAGTTGAGATTCTGGGCCGCGAGGTTTGTGCCAGATGCGTGGATCTGCACCCCGGAGTGCCTCATCAGGCGTTCTGGGCCGCGAGGTTTGTGTCAAACGCGTGGATCTGCACCCCAGAGTGTCACGGGGCGTGGGGGGTCATCAGGGCGATGGGCACCGAGATGCCCAGGTCGCGCGTCCGGAGCGTGGCGATGCGCCGGCCCGGCTGCACGGCCGGCTTGGGGGCCGAGCACCGGTCGCCGAGGAAGGCCGCCGTGGCGTCGAGGTCGTCGCTGACGAACGCGTAGCCCCAGATGGTCGCCGGTCCGTCGCCCGAGGGACGGGGCGGCCCGACCAGCTCGAGCACGACGTCGCCCAGCCAGAAGAACCGTTGACGGACCGGCGAGTCGCCCACCGACGTGTCGCGGGTCCGCCGGGCCTCGAGGCCGATGGCGCCCAGCGCCTCGGTGGTGCGGTCGACGTCGGGAGAGCGCACCACCACGTGGTCGAACCCGGTGACGCCGTTGGGGTGCGTGACCGGGTCGGGTGCCGGCGCCTCCGACGGCCAGGTGGCGATGCCGTCGATGTGAGCGGGCAGCGGTACGTCGCCGGCCAGGCGCCACCGGTCGGCGCCGGCGTCGTCGGCCGCGCACCGGATGCGCACGCCGCCCACGACGACGCAGTCGTCGGTCACCGTGAAGCCGGCGTCGGTCCAGGCCGTGGGGTCGTCGCCGACGACCAGCTCGTCGAGGTGCGCCATGGGCGCCGGTCTACCGCACACCGGGCGTACGGAGCCCGGCGCAGGTTCTGTCCCACAGCTGCTCAACTCGGCGCAGCCCACCGCCGATGAAGACCTCATGACACGAGGTGGAATCGGATGAGAGCTGCAGACGCGCCTGTCTCGGCGGCCACGGTGCCGCTGCTGATGCAGGCCATCACCGACCCGGCCTCGACCGTGGGGATGGTCGCCGAGGTGGTGGCCAGCGACGCCGGACTGGCGGCGCGCGTGCTGGCGCTGGCCAACTCGGCCGCGTTCGGGCTGTCCCGCCAGGTCACCGACGTGCAGCAGGCGGTGTCCATGGTCGGGTCGAACATGTGCCAGACGTTGGCCATCGCCGGCTCGTGCAACCTGCTCGACGGCGCCGGCGGCCTGCCTCACGCCCGCGAGCACGCCATCCGCACCGCCTGCGCAGCGAGGATGCTCGCCGGCCGCGCGGGACTCAACAAGGCCGACGCGTTCGCCGCCGGCCTCCTGCACGACCTCGGGGAGATCCTGCTGTGGCGGCAGGACCCCGAGACCTACGCGGCGGCGCACGCCGGCTGGCGCGACGAGCAGGAGCAGCTGCACGCCGAGCGCGGCATGTTCGGCACCGACCACGCCCTGGCCGCGCGCGAGCAGCTCGCCGCCTGGCGCATCCCGGGCGTCGTGGTCGACGCCGTGGGCGACCACCACCGCCCCGACCTCCAGTACGTCGACCTGTCGACCCTGGTGATCGCCGCCGAGGAGCTGGCCGGCACCGGTGCCGAGTCGTCGGCCCGTCTCGAGCTCTTCGGGGTGCCCACCGTCGATCTGGCAGCAGTCCGGGACGACCTCGACGCACAGGCAGCGGACATGGGGGCGCTGCTGACGCTGAGCTGACCCCGCCACCGGCGGCGATCAGCCAGGGTTCTGGACGACCACGATGGCGACGTCGTCGTCGGTGTGGCCGTCCAGCAGCTCGACGACCAGGTGCCGCCGCATCTCCTCCGCCGAACACGGCTCCGGGGCGGAGTCGACGACGTCCCGCAGCACCTCGAGGCGCTCGTCGATGTCGGCACCACGGCGCTCGACGAGACCGTCGGTGCACAGCACGAGCGTCGAGCCCGGAGGGAAGTCGACCACGGGGACGGATTGCGGACCGGAGGTCATGCCGAGCGGTGGGTGCTGCGTGCCGGCCAGCAGTCGGGCGTCGCCCGCGGGCGTGCGCAGCACCGGCGGGAGGTGCCCGGCGAGTTGCCAGCGGAGCTGGCCGGTGGCCCGGTTGATCCAGGCCACCACCACGGTGGCGACGTAGCCGGAGTCGAAGTAGCGCAGCGCGCGGGTCGCAGACGGGATCACGTCGGACCGATCGACGGTGAGCACCATGTCCCGGATGGTGGCCCGGGTAGCGGTCATGCGCGCTGCGGCCGCGATGCCGTGGCCGGCGACGTCGCCGACCACCACCGCCGTCTCGTCGGCGTCGACGGCGATGACGTCGAACCAGTCGCCTCCGATCCCCAACTCGGTGTGGGCAGCTTCGTAGCTCACGGCGACGTCGAGTGACTCCGGCCAGTCGCGCGCCCGGAGCACCTCGTCCTGGAGCTGGTGCACCAGACGGTCCTGCATCTCGGTGCGCCGAGCGCGCTCGAGCGCACGGCCGCAGAGGTCCGCCAGCAGGGTGAGGCGTGCCTGCAGCTCGGGGGTGATGACGATGGCCTCGGTCCAGCCGACCCCGAGCCCCCCGAACACGGCGCCCGACACGTCGACGAGCGGGACGGTCGCCGTCGTGTCGAGGCCCACCCGGTCGGTGTCGGCGACCATGTGCGGATAGTCGGTGGCGCGGCGGGCCCGATCGACGTAGACGGTGCGGCGCGACTCGAGCATGTCGTGGAACGGTGTGCGCACGCCGTCGGCGAGCGGGAGCACGGTCCAGCGCTGCTCGATGTCGGGATCCATGGTCGGTTGCACCAGGTGCAGCTGCGAGTGGGCGTCGTCGACGAGCGCCACGTTCACGAACCCGGCATCGATCACGTCGCGTGCGTGCTCCACGACGAGCTTGGCGACGCCGTCGGTGGTGACCGCGCCGTTCAGGTGGCCGGAGAGCGACGCCAGCGCCTGCAGACGGTCGCGCTCGTGCACCCGATCGCTGATGTCCGAACCCGAGGCCACGAGTGCGGTCACCTCGTCGTCCTCGACGATCGGGACGACCTGGAAGTCGACGGTCACGAGCCGGCCGCCCGCCACCTGGAGTGCGACGTCGTAGCGTGACGACGCACCTCGGCGGCCCCGCTCGACGGCGTTGCGCAGACGCTCCTTCACCTCGGGATGGTGGCTGAACCACGGCGTCTCCCAGAAGGGACGGCCGATCACGTCGTGGCGGTCGAGACCGGCGGCGAGCAGCGCGGCGTCGTTGGCCTCGACGAGTCGGCCGTCCGGGTCGCAGATGCCGACGAACGTGAGCAAGGTGTCGATGACCTCGGTCAACCGCCGTTGCGCCTGGCGCGTCTCGGTGGTCTCGACGAACAGCGCGACCACGTACTCCTGGTCGGCGGCGGAGCGGAAGCGCCGGTACGTGGCCGACCAGGTGCGCCGACGTTGCGGCCGTCCGGGGACCTCGTAGACGAGCTCACGGCTGAGCACCGCCTCTCCCGTCTCGAAGACCTGGCGGATCAGTGGCTCGGCCTGCGGTGCGACGTAGGGGAACAGCTCGCGGAGCTCGTGGTCGAGGTGATCGGTCGCGGCGAGACCGTTCATCTCTGCTGCCACGTCGTTTACGTACACGTAGCGCAGTGAGCGGTCGAAGACGACGACGCCGGTGCCCGAACGCTGCACGACCGCGTCGAACAGCTCCGGAGACAGGTCGGCATCCAGCGACTGCGACCAACCGGACCGCCGCGTCACATCCGACAAGCTCGGTTCCTTTCGTCCGTCCGCCACCGTTCGAGGCGGGCGAGCGTACGGCACCATGCCGTCGCCCGCCCGCCGGGTGAGCGGCCCGGACGCCCTCAGCGGTTGACGGCGGAGAGCACGGCCTGGAGCGAGGCGGCGACGATGCTGTCGTGCACACCGACGCCCCAACGGACCTCGCCGTCGCCCGTCTGGGTCTCGACGTAGGCGACCGCCTGGGTGTCGGCGCCGGCGCCGATGGCGTGCTCGCTGTAGTCGAGGACGTCGAGCCCCACACCGAGGTGCTGCGACAGGCCGTGCACGAACGCCGACACCGGTCCGTTGCCAGTGCCCGAGACCGTGACCGGCTCCACCGATCCGTCGACGAGTCGCTCGAGCTGCGCGGTGATGTCCGCACCGGTGTCGGTGGTGTGCAGCTCGTAGGTCCGCAGGCGCAGCTCGCCCGGGCGCAGGTAGGTGTCCTCGAAGTGGGTCCACATGTCCGAGGGCGAGATCTCGGTGCCGGTGTTCTCGGTGACGCCCTGGATCGTCTTGGAGAACTCGATCTGCAGGCGCCGGGGCAGGTCGAAGCCGTGCTCCTCGTGCATCACGTAGGCGACGCCGCCCTTGCCCGACTGGCTGTTCACCCGGATCACGGCCTCGTAGGTGCGCCCCACGTGCTTGGGATCGATCGGCAGGTACGGCACCTCCCAGGTGTCGTAGTCGCCGTCCTCGGACCCGGACTTGATGGCCGCCAGGCCCTTCTTGATGGCGTCCTGGTGGCTGCCCGAGAACGCGGTGTACACGAGGTCGCCGGCGTAGGGGTGTCGGGGGTGGACCTCGAGGCGGTTGCACCACTCGGCGGTGCGGCGCAGCGCGTCGATGTCGCGCAGATCCAGTTCGGGATCGACGCCCTGCACGAACAGGTTCATGGCCAGGGTCACCAGGTCGACGTTGCCGGTGCGCTCGCCGTTGCCGAACAGCGTGCCCTCGACCCGGTCGGCGCCGGCCATGACGCCGAACTCGGCCGCGGACACCGCGCAGCCCCGGTCGTTGTGGGGGTGCAGCGACAGCACGATCTGGTCGCGGTGGGGCATGTTGCGGTGGAAGTACTCGATGACGTCGCCGTAGATGTTGGGCGTGTACATCTCGACCGTGGCCGGCAGGTTGAGGATGAGCTTGCGATCGGTGGTGGGGTCGATGACCTCGCGCACGGCGTCGCAGATCTCGATGGCGTAGTCGACCTCGGTGCCGGTGAAGGACTCGGGGGAGTACTCGTAGCGGACCTCGGTGTCCGGGACGGTCTCCTCGAGCTTCTTGCAGTGCTTGGCCGCGTTGACGGCGATGTCGGTGATGCCGTCCTTGTCGAGGCCGAACACGACGCGCCGCTGCAGGATCGAGGTGGAGTTGTAGAAGTGCACGATGGCCCGGGGCGCCCCGGCGATGGCCTCGTAGGTGCGCTCGATCAGCTCGGGCCGGCTCTGCACCAACACCTGGATCCACACGTCGTCGGGGATCAGGTCGTCCTCGATCAGGTGGCGCACGAAGTCGAAGTCGGGCTGCGACGCCGAGGGGAAGCCGACCTCGATCTCCTGGAAGCCCATGGCGACGAGGGTGTCGAACATCTTGCGCTTGCGATCGATGTCCATCGGGTCGATCAGCGCCTGGTTGCCGTCGCGCAGGTCGACCGAGCACCACCGCGGTGCCTGCTCGATGCGGGTGTCGGGCCAGGTGCGGTCGGACAGTCGGAGCGGGAGGAACGGCTCGTACTTGTCGAAGGGCATCACGCCGGGCTTTCCGTTGCGCACGCCGGGTTTGCCGTTTCGATGTTGTGCCGGGGGCATGTCGTGTGGTTCCTCTCGTCGTCCGGGTCTGAAAAGCAAGAAACCTCCTGGCCGGGAGGCACAGGAGGTCGGGCGAGCGCAGCTATGTGGCGCTCGCCTAGGTGAGAAGAAGCAGACCCAGTTCGTGAATCATCGTCCCCAAGGATGCCGAGCCGATCGCGGAATGTCAACGCGGAGCTCAGTAGAAGGTGCAGCGGCAGCGGTGGCGGGGCCGGGCCTTCACGGCGGGATCCTGGCCCAGCTGCCAGAGCCGGTGGTCGACCGCGGCGGGGGTGGCGCCGCTGTGGCCGGCCTCGTGCAGACGGGCGACGATCTGCTCCACGGCGTGGACGGCGACCGCCCGTAGCTCCACCTCGCCACGCTCGCCCGAGCGCAGCAGCTCCTCGCGCTCGATGCGCCGGTCGAGCGCGGGATCCACGACCAGCACGCCGTGCACCTTGAGCACGTGGGGGACCAGGTTGTCGGCGAACGCGGTCAGGCGGTCGAGGTCGCCGAAGGCGCCGGGCTCGTCGACGTGGTCGGGCTCGTCGCCGGCCAGCGCCGACGCCAACTGCGACACGACGATCTGAGCCCGCTTGTACAGCGGCACCTCGTGACCGTCGTGGTGGTGGCGGTCGTCCCACGCAGGCAGGGCGCCCAGCTCCTCGGCGAGCGTCGCTCCCGACCCGCCAGCGGCAGCCACGAGGGCGGTGGCCGAGCCACCGTGGTGCTCGAGCAGATGCACGCCCAGCTCTCGCCACGCCCCGGCGAAGGCGTCGAGCAGGCCCCGCACCTCGCCGTGGAGCGGTTGGGCGAACACCTCGGCCACCTGCTCGACCGAGACGTCGGCCAACCAGCCGGCCTCGGGCACACCGTTCGTCGTGCACCACGCCTGCCAGCGGGCGCCGAGCGTGCGGGCGCCGGAGTGGCCGGGCAGCTTGCGGACGTGCGGGAACCAACCCGAACCGAAGTTCACCGCGTTCCACGCCACCACGCCCATCACCCGGTCGTCGGTCGCCCCCGACCAGCGCTCCTCGGGGTACGGCTCGGGTGCCGTGGGGTCGAGGTCGGCGGCCAGGCGGTCGAGGGCGTCGGCGTCGATGCGCACCAGCGTCGCCCGCTGCGCCACGCCGGCGGCGGCGCCGCGAACCCGGTCGGGGAGCGAGGTCATCGGTACTGCGCGATCAGGACGGTCAAGGTGGCGATGCTGGCCAGCGTGCTGAGCACGACCGTGCGGGTGACCAGCGAGGGCCGGGTGCGGAACTGGGTGGCCAGGATCGTGGTGTACACGGCGGTGGGCATGCCACCCAGCACCACGAGCGTGTCGCGCGTGGTGCCGTCGAGGCCGAGCGCGGCGGCCAGCAGGAAGGCCACCGCCGGGCCGCCGAGCAGGCGCACCACCACGGACGTGGCGGCGGCGCCCAGCCCGCCCGAGGGTTGGTCCCGCGACAGCTGCAGGCCCAGCACCACCAGCATCACGGGCACCGCCGCGTCGCCGAGGGTGTTGGCCGACTCGGTGACGACCGCCGGCAGGTCGGCGCCGGAGGTGTTGACCAGGAACCCGGCCACCGCAGCCCACAGGGCCGGCACGGTGAGCACCGAGCCGAGCGAGCGCAGCCCGCGGCCGCTCCCCGACGAGGCCACCAGCACGCCGACCGAGTTCACGACGAAGGAGCTGGTGACGAAGCCGAGGACCGCAACCGCCAGGCCGGGGTCGCCGAAGGCCAGCGCCGCCACCGGCAGACCCAGGTTCCCCGAGTTGGCCATGCCCGATGTCAGCGCCACCGCCGCACGCGTGCGCCGATCGTGACGCAGCGCGGAGGAGACCACGTAGCCGAGGACGCAGGTGGCCACGGCGCCGCCGGCGGTGACCGCCACGATGCCCGCCGTCTCCGACCCGCCCAGGTCGATGGTGGACATCGATCGATAGACCAGCGCCGGGCTGAACAGGAAGAACGACAACGCCGACACGGTGGGGGCGGTGACCCCGATCCGACGGCACACCCATCCGCCGACGAGAGCGACGACCAGGACGGGAGCGATCACCTCGGCCAGGACGTCGAGCACCCCGGCTTCCTACCATCGCCCGTCCGGTTCGTTGCCAACGGGGCGTTTGCCCGCTAGAACGAGGATGCGCGGTTGAGACCACAGCCGCTCCGACCAACCCTCGTTCGGAGTGCTGTCCATGCGGTCTCCCGCACCCAACCCCAGTGCCACGCCCGGTGTTCCTGTCACCGATGGCCACGCCCGCATGGGTGACGACCGGCAGCGCCTGGTCCTCGACCACCTCCCGCTGGCCGAGCGCCTGGCCAAGCGCTACACGCCGGGGCGCCTCGACGACGACACGCACCAGGCGGCCCTGCTCGGTCTCACCCTGGCCGCTCGTCGCTTCGATCCCGAGCGCGGCGTCCCCTTCGGCGCGTACGCGGTGCCCACCGTCATGGGCGAGGTGCGCAAGCACTACCGCCACGTCGGCTGGCCGGTCCGCCCGCCCCGTCGGCTGCAGGAGCTGTCCCAGCGGCTGCGGCGAGAGGAGCGTCGGCTGCAGCAGGAGCTCGGCCGTGCCCCCGATCTGCACGAGCTGGCCCTCGCTGCCGACACCGACGTGACCTCCGTGCGCGACGCCCTCCAGGCCCGCTTGCCCGCCCGCTCCGTCGACGAGGAGGTCACCGCCACCGTCCAGGTGGGTGACGCCGGCGACGACGTCGTCCGTGGGCTGGTGGCGGCCGAGGCCCTGCGTGCGCTCGACACCCAGGACCGCGAGCTGCTCTCGCTGCGCTACGGGCACGAGCTCACCCAGCGCGAGATCGCCGGTCGCCTCCACATGTCCCAGCCGATGGTGCACCGCCGCCTGCGGTCGATCGTCGCCCAGCTCCAGCTGGTCGTGGCCGACTGACGGGGCGCGCGCCGGCGATGCCGAAACCGGCAAGAACCGGTAGTGGATCTGTGCGCTCGGATCTACACTGAGGCGCACTGAAAATCGGATCGAGGGTGTTGGCTGGAACACGACGATGCACGACAGAGACACCGCCCCGGGTGACTCCGACCCGGTGGGCGAGCTCCCTGATCTGGCCGGCCTCCTGTTCGAGGACGAGACCTTGGCCAGCTCCCTGCAGCGGGTCGCCGACGCGGCCATCCGTGGCGTCGACGCCTGCGACGGTTGTGGCCTGTCGCTGCTCGAGGGTGGCGTCGTCCGCACCCGCACGGCGGCCGGCGACTTCGCCCAGGCCGTCGACGACCAGCAGTACGCCTCGGGCGAGGGGCCCTGCCTGTGGGCCATCGAGACCGGCGAGATCGTCGTCGTCGACGACTTCGCCACCGAGGCGCGGTGGCCCGACTTCCTCCGTGCCGCCCAGGAGCACGAGGTCCGCTCCTCGTACTCGGTGCCGTTGCGGGTGCGGGGCGACGTGGTCGGATCGATCAACTTCTACGGGCGACGCGGACCGTTCCAGGCCGCCGATCGGCGTTCGGCCGAGCTCATCGCCAAGCAGGCGGCCGTGGCGCTGGCCAACGCCCAGGCGGCCGAGGACTCCCGCGAGCTCAACGTGCAGTTGCAAGAGGCGCTGGAGACGCGCGACGTGATCGGCCAGGCCAAGGGCATCCTCATGGAGCGGTTCCACTGCGACGCCGATGAGGCGTTCGCCATGCTCCGCGAGACCTCGCAGCGCGACAACGTCAAGCTGCGGGAGATCGCCGAGCAGGTGGTGCGGGACCAGCAGCTCCCGGGCGCCTGACGCAGATCGCCCCTGTACCAGACGACCGGTACCAGACGACCTGCACCAGACGGCCTGAATCAGACGGGCGCCGGTGGGTACTCATCGGTTGGACATCGCCACGATCCGTCGGGAGGCGCGACCTCCATGAACCCGTCCATCGCCACGGCACTGCTGCAGGGAGACGGGAGCGTGCTGTGCCAGCGTTGTGCGCTGGCGCTGGGCGTCCGTGACGTCGCCGTGGTGGTCGAGGGCCGACGTCGCCGCCGCGTGCTGTGGGCGTCGTCGCCCGCCACCCGTCGGCTGGCGTGGTGGGAGTCCTCGCTCGGAGAAGGCCCGGCCACCGACGCCGTGGCCACCAACGCCGGCTGCTCGGCGTGGCTGTCCGACGAGCGGCCGATGGCGTGGCCGGCGTTCGCCGTGAAGGCCCGCGCCGCGGGGGTCGCCTCGTCGGGTGCCGCCCCGATCCGGCGGTCGGGTCGTCCCTTCGGCGCGCTCGTGGTGTACGGCGACCGCGCCGATGCGGTCACCGCAGGCACGGTGGTGCTGGCCGGCGAGCTGGCGGCGGTGGTCGCCACGGCCATCACCCGCGCCGTCCAACGAGGACCCGACGTGCTCCTGCCGCCCGAGGAGGAGCTGGTCTCCCAGGCCACCGGCATGGTGGCCGTCCAGCGTCAGGTCGGCGTCGGCGAGGCGTTCGGGCTGCTGCGTGCGCTCGCCCGTGACGAGGACGTGTCGCTCGAGGCCCTGGCCGGCGATGTCGTGGAGTGCCGGCGCACGTTGCGCATCGGCGCCTGACATCCATAGGAGCATCCGGCGCCCGGCGCCCCAGCTAGGCGCTGATGACCTCGAGGTTCGAGGTGCGCAGCGATCGGGCCAGACGCACGATCTGGGCGTCGTCGGTGACCAGGCGCACCCGATCGGCGAGGCCGTCGAGGGCGTGGAGCCCGCGCTGGTTGATGTACTGCAGCGACCGGGCGTCGACGTGGAGCATGCTCGGGCGTCGGGGTGCGGCACCCGCGAGCACCTCTTCGAACAGCTGCACGTTGAGGGCGTCGACCGCACCGGTGACGTGCAACCACCCGTCGCGGGCGGCGAAGACCTGGAAGTCGACGACGTGGTTGGTGTCCGGATGCAGCGACGCCAGCAACGTGGCACCCTCGCCCAACGACCGCACGTCGTAGGCGCACAGGGCGGCGAACGGAGCCTCGGTCATCCAACGATCGAGGGCGTGCTCGCCGGCCACGGCCAGCGCTCGATCGTCGGCGTCGGCCGCCAGGTGGGTGGCGTCGATGGCCACGGTGAGGCCGCGGTGCCCGTCGGCCCGGGCGCGGTCGGTCTCGCGGCGGAAGTGATCCAGCAGGTCGCCGTCGTGGGGCCGGGGCAGGCCGGCGATCTCCAGTGCACCCGACGCCACGGCATCGTGCACGCCGCAGAGGGTCTCGAGCAGCGCCAACCCGGCGTCGTGCGACCACGGCCCGATGAGCTGCACGCGGTCGTGGCGACCCAGACCCCGCCCGAGGAACCCCGCTGCCTCGGCCCCGAAGCCCTGCAGGTCGTCGTAGACCCAGCAGACGTGGTGCTCGGCGAGCGGGCGGTCCCCGGGGAACGGCCCGTCTGCCGGGGGCTGCTCGGCGTGCCGGCCCGGTGCCGGCAGGGAGGCCCCGTGGGCGGGAGGTTGGGGGGCGATGGTCAAACGGATGCTCCTCGATCGGCCGTGCGTGGTGGCCTTGCAGACGCTGAGTACCCGCTGGTGGTCCGCTGATTCAGACCGACGCTGCTCCCGTGGGTCCGGTCGTGCGTGCGGCGGTGTTCCGGTCACCGACCATGGCCGTCCGCCCACGCGAGGAGGCGGTCGGCGTCCCACGTGTTCACGACCCGCTCGCTCGGGATGCCGGCGTCGGCGGCTCGGTCGCAGCCGAAGGCCTGCCACTCGAGCTGACCGGGTGCGTGGGCGTCGGTGTCGATGGCGATCGGGCACTCCCACTCGACCGCCAGCGCCAGCAGGTCGTCGGGCGGGTCCATGCGCTCGGGCCGGCAGTTGATCTCGACGGCGGTGTCGAAGCGGACACAGGCGGCGAAGACCATCTCGGCGTCGAAGCGCGACCCGACGCGGCCGGGGAAGTCGCTCTTGCCGATGGGGCGCATGCGTCCGGGCACCTTCTGGCCGGTGCAGTGGCCGAGGATGTCGACGTGCGGGCTGGCCACCGCCGTGACCATGCGACGGGTCATGTCGTCGGCGTCCATCGACAGCTTCGAGTGCACGCTGGCCACCACGACGTCGAGCTCGGCGAGCAGGTCCTCGTCCTGGTCGAGCGAGCCGTCGGCGAGGATGTCGACCTCGATGCCGGTGAGGATGCGGAAGTCGGCGCCCCCGTCCTGGTAGCGGCGGTTGAGGTCGGCGATCTCGTCGAGCTGGGCGCGCAGGCGGTCGGCGTCGAGGCCGTGGGCCACGGTCAGCCGGGGCGAGTGGTCGGTGAGCACCACGTACTCGTGCCCCAGCGAGCGGGCGGTCTCGGCCATCGTCTCGATGGTGGCGCCACCGTCGGACCACACCGAGTGCAGGTGGCAGTCGCCCCGCAGCGCGTCACGCAGGTCGGCGCCGGCGGTCGCCTGTATCTGCGTGGACTCCTCGAGCTCGGTGATCCGGTCGGGCACCCGACCGTCGAGTGCCTGGGCGATGACCGCGGCGGTGGACCGCCCGATGCCGGGCAGCTCGGTGAGGGCGTTGCGGTGGTGCAGGTCGGCGAGCTCGTCGTCGCTCAGCCCGGCGACGACCTCGGCGGCCCGGTGGTAGGCGCGGACCCGATTGCCGTCGGCCAGGCCTCGGTCGAGCAGGTAGGCGACGCGCTCCAGCGCCTTCCGGGGGTGCATCGGTGCCGAGGCTACCCAGGTCGCTACTGTCCGCCCCTCAGCCGGACACCCGGCAGCAAACAGGGGGATCGCCAACACGGCGACTGCCATCAGGGGGACACATGGCCGAACTGCTCCGTCCGCACGCGGAATCGAAGGGTGACGAGGTCGCCCTGGTCGACGAGCACGGCACCGAGACGTGGGCCGAGCTCGACGAGCGCGTCAACCGGTGGGTCCACGCGCTCCGGGGTGCCGGCGTGGCCGTCGGCGACACCGTGTCGCTGCTGTGCGGCAACCGTCGCGAGAACATGGAGGCGCTGTGCGCCGCCACGCACCTGGGCATCCGCCTGGTCCCGGTGAACTGGCACTGGACGGGCGAGGAGCTGGCGTACGTGCTGCGCGACTCCGGCTCGCGAGTGCTGCTGGCCGACGAGCGCTTCCGTGACGTGGCTGTGGCGGCGGTGGCCGAGCTGGACGAACCGCTCGACCTGGCCGTGATGATCGGTGGCACCGCGCCGGCCGGCTTCGTGTCGCTCGAGGAGCTGCTGGCGTCGGCCCCCGCCACCGAACCCGACGAGCAGCGCTACGGCGGGCCGATGTTCTACACGTCGGGCACCACCGGCTTCCCCAAGGGCGTTCGCTCGTCGCTGGTGAACCCCGACCTGCCGGCCAGCGTCGGCGCGCTGGTGGCCGAAGCCGTCGTCACCGGGCTGCACATCCCGAAGGACGGCGTGACCCTGCTGTGCGGGCCCCTGTACCACTCGGCCCAGTGGGCGTGGTCGCTGCCGCCGCTCACCGTCGGCTCCCGCGTGGTGATGCAGCACAAGTTCGATCCCGCCGAGGCGCTGCGGCTCATCGACCAGTACGGCGTGACCAACGTCCACCTGGTGCCCACGCAGTTCATCCGGCTGCTGAAGCTGCCCGATGACGTCAAGGACGCCTTCGACGGGTCGTCGTTGCAGTGCGTGTGGCATGGCGCCGCGCCGTGCTCACCCCAGGTGAAGAAGGACATGATCGACTGGCTCGGCCCCAAGGTGTGGGAGTACTACGGCGGCACCGAGGGCGGCATCATCTCGACGATCTCCTCGCAGGAGTGGCTCGAGCGGCCCGGTGCGCTCGGCATTCCCGGCGCCAACTACGAGATCCGGATCCTCGACGACGACGGGGTCGAGCAGCCCGTCGGGTCGTCGGGCCAGATCTGGTTCCGGCAGAAGGACGGTCGCGACTTCGAGTACCACAACGCCCCCGAGAAGACCGCCGCCGCCCACCGCGAAGGAGGGTTCGGCACGCTCGGCGACATCGGCTTCGTCGACGAGGGCGGCTACCTGCACCTGTCCGACCGCAAGATCGACATGATCATCTCGGGCGGCGTCAACATCTACCCCGCCGAGATCGAAGGCGTGCTGGTCACCCACCCGGCGGTGAAGGACGCCGCGGTGTTCGGCATCCCCCACGACGAGATGGGGGAGGAGGTCAAGGCGGCCGTCGAGCTGGTCGAGGGCGTCGAGCCGTCCGACCAGCTGGCCACCGCGCTGATCGCCCACGTCCGTGCGCACCTGGCCGGCTACAAGGCGCCCCGCTCGGTCGACTTCGAGGACGCGCTCCCGCGCCACCCCACCGGCAAGCTCTACAAGCGCCTGCTGCGCGACCCGTACTGGGAGGCGGCGGGCCGGACGATCTGACGCCGGGCCGCGATCCGGTCGGTACGCTCGGCGGCCATGCGCTGCCCCGCCTGTCACGACACCGAGCTCGTCGAGCACATCCGAGACGGCATCGAGGTCGACCGGTGCCCCCGCTGTCGGGGCACGTGGCTCGAGCGCACCGAGCTCGACAAGCTCCTCGATCTGGCCGAGGCCCGCTCGCCCGAGCCCCGCATCGCCGCCCCGGCCGAGCGCCACACACCCGACGTGTTGCCCCAGGACCGACGCGACGAACCCGACCTGCGTCACGGGAAGCGCACGTCCAAGCGCAAGGGCGCCTTCGCCGCCATGTTGGAGGACGTCTTCGACGTCTTCGAGTGATGCTCCCGACGCGCGGGCACGATCCGCTCGCCGGGTACCGCGAGCGGTTCCACATCCCCGATCCCGACGTCGTCTACCTCGACGACAACAGCCTGGGCCGTCCGCCGCGCACGGCGTCGGCGGCGGTGACGGCGGCGATCGAGCAGTGGGCCGGACAGCTGGTGCTGGCCTGGGACGACTGGATCGACCTCGGTCTGCGCACCGGCGACCGGCTGGCGCCGCTGCTCGGACGGGCGCCCGGTACCACGTTGGTCGGCGAATCGACCACGGTGAGCCTCTACAAGGCGGTCGTGGCCGTGCTCGACGAGGCGCGCCGGGCCGGTGACGACCGGCCGGTGGTGATCGCCGACCGGGGCGACTTCCCCACCGACCGCTACGTGGTGGCGGGTGCGGCCGACGCCGCCGGCGGATCGGTCCACTGGATCGACGGGCTCACCGCCGACCACGTCGCCGGCGCCCTCGCCACCCACCGGTCCGACTCCGGGACGGCCCGCGTCACGGCCGTGGTCGGCTCGGCCGTGTCGTTCGTGACGGCCGCGCTCGCGCCGGTCGCCGAGATCACCGACCTGGTCCACGGCGCGGGCGCCCGCGTGATCTGGGACCTGTCCCACGCCGCCGGTGCGGTGCCGCTGGCACTCGACGACTGGGACGTCGACCTCGCCGTCGGCTGCACCTACAAGTACCTCCACGGCGGTCCGGGCGCGCCGGGCTACGTGTCGGTCGGCGCACGGGCCCAGGACCTGCGCCAGCCCATCCACGGCTGGTTCGGCCAGCGCGACCAGTTCGCCATGGGGCCCGAGTACGAGCCGTTGCCCGGCGTCGGCGGCTGGCAGACCGGCACGCCGCCGGTGCTCGGCCTGGTCGCCGCCGGCTGTGGCATCGACGTGGTCGCCGAGGCCGGCATCGACGCCGTGCGCGCCCGGTCGCTGGTGCTGGGACGCACGCTGCTCGACGGCTGGGCCGATCAGCTGGCCGGGCTGGGCTTCGAGCTGGCGTCACCGACCGACGATGCCGCTCGGGGCGGCCACGTGGCGCTGCGCCACGCCGACGCCAGCCGCATCGTCCGTGCCGCCCGCGAGCAGAAGGTGATCGCCGACTTCCGGGCGCCCGACGTGGTGCGGCTCGGTCCGGGCCCGCTCACCTGCCGCTTCGGTGAGGCCGCCGACGGCATCGCCCGCATCGCCGACGTCGTCCGCTCCGGTCGCCACCTCCAGCTCCCCGAGGACCCGGGTCGCGTCACCTGAGCCGTATCACCTGAGCGCGTATGGGGGCGGGGGAGAGCGACCCCAGTAGCCTCGGCCCCCGCATGGAACGCTTCGGATTCGTCGGTCTCCCCAACGCCGGGAAGTCGTCCCTCTACAACGCCCTCGCCGGCGGCGGTGCGCTGGCCGCGCCGTACGCCTTCGCCACCACCGACCCCAACGTCGGCGTCGCCAAGGTGCCCGACCACCGGCTGGGCAAGCTCGCCGAGATGAGCCACTCGCGGCAGGTGATCCCCGCCTCGGTGCAGTTCGTCGACATCGGCGGCCTGGTCGAGGGCGCGTCCAAGGGCGAGGGCCTGGGCAACCAGTTCCTGTCCCACATCCGCGAGGTCGACGCCGTGGTGTACGTGCTGCGGGCGTTCGAGGACGACGACGTGCCGGGTCCGTCCGACCCGCTCGAGCACCTGCGCATCGTCGAGCTCGAGCTCACCCTGGCCGATCTGGAGACGGTCGAGAAGCAGCTCGACAAGAAGCGTCGCATGCTCAAGGGCGACAAGTCGCTGGCCGGCGAGATCGCCGTGCTCGAGGAGGCGGCCGCCATCCTCGGCGAAGGGACGCCGCTGTACCGGTCCGACATGAAGCCGGCCCACCGAGACGAGCTGCGCCCGCACTTCCTGCTCACCAACCGGCCGGTGATCGCCATCGTCAACGTGGGCGAGGACCAGCTCGACGACGTCGACGCCGTGGCCAAACCCGTCGACGAGGAGCTGGCCGGCCGTGGCCAGGTCATCGCCATGTGCGTCCAGCTCGAAGCCGAGGCGGCCATGCTCGACACCGAGGAGGAGCGGGTCGAGATGCTCGAGGGTCTCGGGCTGGGCGAGGGTGCGCTGCCCCGGTTCCTGCACGCCGCCTACGGGTTGATGGGCCTGCGCACCTACTTCACCACCGGCGAGAAGGAGACCCGGGCGTGGACGTTCCGGGCCGGGGCCAAGGCCCCCGAGGCGGCCGGCGTGATCCACACCGACTTCCAGCGCGGGTTCATCCGGGCGGAGTGCATCCAGTGGGACGAGCTGCTCGAATGCGGTTCGTGGAGCGCGGCGCGCGACGTCGGCAAGCTCCGCATCGAAGGCAAGGACTACGTGGTCGCCGACGGCGACGTGCTGGAGTTCCGCTTCAACGTGTAGCCCGACGGCTCGCCGGGCCCAGGGGCTCACCGGTGCGAAGACCGGGGTTGTGGTGTTGCGCCGGTGGAACATCGTGCGCCCGGTGTTCGGGCGGTTCGGACCGGGGTTGTGGTGTTGCGCTGCTGGAACATCGTGCGCCCGGTTCACCGGCATCGGCTGCGACCGGGTCGTTGTCCCTGCCCCGGCGTAGGGTCGTCGGCACTTCCCCCGCATCGACCCGAGGATCGGGGGAACCATGTTCGATGTCGTGTCCGCGCTGGCGTGGCGCCAGCACGGCGCGTTCAGCGCTGGCCAGGCGGTGGCGAGAGGCGTGCACCGGTCGTGGCTGAGCCGCGGCTGTGCGTCCGGGTCGTTGGAACGCCGGGCGCCGGGCGTCTACGCGCTGGCTGGCGCACCCGCGACGGCCCGTCAGACGCTGATGGTGCATCTGCTGGCCGCGGGAGATCAGGCGAGGGCCACGGCCGATTCGGCCCTCGGGTTGTGGTGCCCGGAGCTCGTCCTTCCCCTCCGACCGGTCATCGCCGTGCCCCGGCAGTGCGGCTACCGCACCCGCGCCGCCGTCGTGCGGCGCAGCCGCGACCTGCACCTGGACACGCCGGGTGTCGTCGACGGAATCCCCACCGCGGGGGTGGCCCGCGCGCTGCTCGACGCCTCGGTGGGTCGCACGCCGGACCAGGTGCTCGAGCTCGTCGACTCGTGCCGCCGGCACTCCTCGTTGGCGGTCGGCGCCCTCGTCGAGGTGCTCGAAACGCACGCGCGGCCGGGTCGGCCCGGGATCCGCGTGTTCCGCGAGGCACTGCTCGGTCTGCGCCGGGAGGTGACCGACTCCGAGTTCGAGCGGCTGGTCGTCCGCGACCTCGTCGCCGCCGGTCTCCCCGAGCCCCGGCTGCACCACATCGTGCGGCTGCCGGGCGAGGCACCGATCGAGCTGGATCTCGACTGGCCCGGCGTGTTGTTGGACATCGAGCTGGACGGGGGCGACCACACCGAGCGGGTCCGCCGAGCGCGGCGGGATCGCCAGCGCGACCGCCTGTTGCAGACGGCCGGCTACGTCGTCGCTCGGTACACCTGGCATGACTACGTCGCCCAGCGCCAGGCGATGCTCGCCGAGATCGCCGGCTTCTTGGACCGGGCCGGTCGCAGCGACCCCCGCGCTCCGGGCGCATGATCGTGCGCCGGCGGAACGTGACAGCCCCGGTCTTCCGGCGTTCGGTCTGGGGTTGTGGTGTTGCCCTGGTGGAACGTGGTGCGCCCGGTCTTTGGATCGTTCGGTCCGGGGTCGTGGTGTTGCACTGGTGGAACATCGCGCGCCCGGTCTTCGGGCGGTTCGGACCGGGTCGGCGCTGGCCCTCGCCGGTGCAAGAATGCTCCCCGATGCCGTGGTTGCTGCGTGACGGACGGGTGCTGGCCAGCCTCGAGGTGGCCACCTCCCGCCGCGACCGCCGGCGTGGCCTGCTCGGCAAGGACGGGTTCGAGGGCGCGTTGCTGATCGACCACGCCCGGTCGGTGCACACCATCGGCATGCGCTTCCCCATCGACGTCGCCCACCTCGACGGCGACCACGTCGTGCTGCGCACGTGCACGATGTCGCGCAACCGGCTCGGCCTGCCCGTGTGGCACGCCCACTGCGTGCTCGAGGCCGAGGCCGGCAGCTTCGCCCGGTGGGGCCTGGAGGCGGGCCAGGAGCTCGAGGTGCGCACCTCCCCGCCCCACGAGGTGGACGACCCGTCGTGAGCGGGTCGCTGGTGGTCGTCGGCACGCCGATCGGGAACCTCGACGACCTGTCACCCCGGGCGCTGGCCGCGCTCGGCGCCGCCGACGTCATCGCCTGCGAGGACAGCCGCCGCACGGGCCGTCTCCTCGCCGCCGCCGGCGTCGACCGGGGCGACCTGGTGGTGGCCAACGAGCACACCGAGGCCGACGTCGCCACCCGTCTGGTCGACCGGGCCCGGCGGGGCGACGCGGTGGCGCTGGTGACCGATGCCGGCATGCCGGCGGTGTCCGACCCCGGCCACCTCCTGGTCGCCGCGTTCGCCGACGCCGGTCTCGACGTCACCGTCGTCCCGGGGCCCACCGCGGTCGCCACCGCCCTCGCCGGCAGCGGCCTGCCCACCGCCCGCTTCGTGTTCGAGGGCTTCCTGCCCCGCAAGGGAACGGCCCGGCACGAACGCCTGGCTGCGGTGGCCGCCGAGCAGCGGGCCGTCGTGCTCTACGAAGCGCCCCACCGCGTGGCCCGGACGCTGGACGACCTCGTACAGGCGTGCGGCGGTGAGCGTCGGGTCGCCGTCGGTCGCGAGCTCACCAAGCTGCACGAGGAGTGGTACCGAGGCGACCTGGCCGGCGCCGTCGCGTGGTTGGCCGACGAGCCCAAGGGCGAGTTCGTGCTGGTCGTCGCCGGCGGCGAGCCACCGCCGGCCGCCACCGACGACGAGCTGCGGGCGGCGCTGGCCGCCGAACGCGGCGCCGGCGCCTCGAACCGCGACGCGGTCGCCGCCGTCGTCGAGCGCTTCGGCGTGCCCAAGCGCCGCGTCTACGACCTCGCCCTGGAGTGAGTTCGGCAGCACGTGACATGCGTGCGGAACCCGAGGATCCTCGCCGAGGATGCGCCTGCGAGGCGAAACGAGAGGACCCTCGCCGACGTGACGGGGCCGGCGGGCGTACGTAACCCGAGGGTCCTCGCCGGGCGTGCACAGAGCACGCGTAACCCGAGGACCCTCGCCCAAGTGACGGGCCGGCGGGCTCGGTCAGCGCGCCGCTCAGGCGCCGACCAGGGCCAGCACCTCGGTCAGGGTGGTCGGCGGTCGACGGCGTCGCAGGGCGCGGCGCAGCTCGTCGGTGGCGCCGGCGTCGAGCTCCCACACCGCCTCCTCGTCGTCGCAGAACACCACGTAGAGGCCGTGGTCGTCGACGCCGTTTGCCCGCACCACGCCACCCACCACCGTGTCGGCCGGCAGGCCCTCCCAGCGGATGTCGACGGCCAGGTGGGCGGGCTCGTCGAGGTGGTCGGCGCCGGCCAGCGCGGTGGCCGCTCGACGCAGGGATCCCGACAGCCGCACCCCGGTGGGGCCGCCGGGGTGCACCAGCTCGAGGCAGGTCAGCGACTGCACGTCGGGCACCGTGGCCACGAGCGTGCCCGCCGACGGCCACCCGGGCCGGCCGACCCGTCGGCGCCGGCCGGGGAGCCGGTAGCGCTGGGCCGGCGGGTCGCGTCGGTCGGGGACCAGTCCGGGGACGTCGAAGTCGACGGTCACCAGGACGGTGGCGCGGAGCTGCCGCAGGCGGGGGAGCAGGCGCTGGAGCGTGGCCGGGGCCAGGTAGGCGAACAGCACGTCGGCGTCGATGACCAACTCGGGATCGAACAGGTCGCCGGCGCGCACGTCGGCGTCGACGCCGGCATCGGCCAGGTGGGCACGGGCCTCGGCGACCAGGTCGTCGTCGGCTTCGATGCCCGCCACGTCGGCACCGAGCCGGGCGGCCGCCAGCAGCACCTGCCCGTCGCCGCAGCCGAGGTCGAGCAGGCGGACGCCCGGACCGACCTCGGCGAGCGCCAGCGCGGTGTCGACCGCGTCCTTCTGGCTCGGGGCCCAGAACGGCCACGTGCTCGCGGGCGAGCCCGCCGGTGGGGAAGTGCTCACGCCGGCCTCAGCCGGCAGCAGCGGCGAGCGGGCGGCCGGCGCGCAGGAGACCGCAGGCGGTCTCGGGCGGCATGATGTTGATCATCACGCCGGTGCCCTGCTCGAAGCCGGCCACCGACGTGATGCGCGGGTTCAGGTGCACGTGCCAGTGGAACTCACCGGGATGGTGGTGTGGCGCCGTGTGGAACACCAGGTTGTAGGAGATGTCGCCCATGACCGCCCGCAGCTTGGCCAGCCCGTCGCGCAACGAGCGTCCGACGGCGACCAGGTCCTTGGGTGTGGCGTCGGTGAGGTGCTCGCAGTGGTTGCGGGGGATCAGGAGCATCTCGAAGGGCGAAGCGCTCCAGAACGGGCACACCAGCACCACGCGGTCGTCCGAGTACAGGATCCGGTGGCGGGCGTCGAGCTCGGCCTCGGCGACCGTGCACAGCAGGCACGAGCCCTCGAACCGGTCGAAGCCGCGCTGCTCCTCGGCGATCTCGCCCGGGACGAACGGGATGCCGAGCAACTGGCCGTGCGGGTGGTCGAGCGAGGCGCCGGCTTCGCGCCCGGCGTTGACGATGGCCTGCGTGTAGCGGATGGACGAGTGCCGCCCGTGATCCTCCATGCGGTCGCGGATGGCGGCCATCACCAGGCCGGCCTGCTTGTCGTCGAGGTCGCCCCACGAGTGGGTGTGCTCGGGGCTGAGCACCAGCACCTCGTGGATGCCCGACGCGTTGGCCTGGGTGAAGACCGGCCCCAGGTTGGTGACCCGCATGGGTTCGTTGCCGGCGAAGGCCGGGTACTTGTTGGGCACGACCCGCACCGACCAGGTGCCGTCGGTGCTGTACTCCTCGAGCGACGGTGGCGTGGCCTCTTCGTTGCCCGGGCAGAACGGACACGGACGCTGCGGGTCGGCCTCGACCGGCAGCTGTCCCGAGACCAGGTCGCCCGGCCGGTCGGCGCGGGCCACCGACACGGTCACCCATCGACCGGTCAGTGGATTGAGGCGCAGCTGGCTCACTGACCGGAGACTACCGACGGGGGTCGGCCATCTCGTACACCGTGACGTGGGCCGGGCTCGTGTCGTCGAAGCGCGTGCCCGCCCAGTCGGCGTGGCGCTCGGCCAGTCGGAGCCCGGCGGCGCCGGCGCTGCGGTCGAGCTCGTCGGGCGAGCAGAAGCACACCTGCCACGGTCGCAGCCGGACCGGCTCGCCGTCGCGCAGCTCGACGTGGTGGCCGCTGACCCGGCCGGCGCCGGGGTCGGTGCGGCTGACGCGCAGGACCACCAGCTCGGCGTCGAGCCGGACCACGTCGACCCGGTCGGACGGCTCGGCGGCGGCGTCGCCGGGCACGAACGCCTCGACCACCACGCACCCGCCCGGGCGCAGCACCCGGGCGGCCTCGGCCAGTGCGTGACGTTGGACGGCCCGGGTCGGCAGGTTGAACAAGGTGTTGAACGCCACCAGCACGGCGCCGACCGACCCGGCGCGCACCGGCGGCTCGGACATGTCGGCGGCCACCACCGGCACGGCCGGGTGGTTGGCGCGTGACCGGGTGAGCATGGCGGTGGACGCGTCGAGGCCCACCACCGGTACACCGAGCGCGGCCAGCGGTCCGGCCAGCCGGCCGGTGCCGCTGCCCAGTTCGAGCACCGGACCGTCCGTGCGGTCGGCGAGGAACCGGGCGGTGGCCTCGGGCGGCGACACGTCGGCGTACCAGTCGTCGTACACGTCGGCGAAGCCGTCGCCGTAGGTCGCGGGTCGGTAGCCCTCCACGGCGGTCCATCCTGCCCCGCCCGCCGGCGCCGTCACGTCCGCCGACGGGTGGTCGGTAGCGTGACCGCCGATGAGCGAGGACCGCCGGCGGCCCGGGCAGTACGCGTCTCGGCGCGACGAGGCCCTGCGCTCGTGGTTGGCCGACGACGTCTACCCGTACTCGTCGTCGGTCCGGTCCGCGCTGGACGCCGCCGGCCTCGGCCGCCGCGGCGTGCGCACCGCCGCCGACCTCCGTCGTCTGCCCATCACGGCGGTCGCCGACCTGGGCGACGGCCGCGACCGGGTGCTGGCGCCCACCGAGGCGCTGGTCCACCAGTACGCCGACCTCGTCACCCGGGGCCGGCTGCTGGTCGCCGACGCGGCCGGCGGCCGGCGCGAGTTCGTCCGGTCCCACATCGACGAGCCGTACAAGCCGGTGGCGTGGACGCTGGCGCCGGCCCCGGGGCAGGTGCTGTTCACGGCATCGACGCGCACCGACCTCGACCACCTGGCGGCCCTGGGTCGCCGTGCCCTGTCGATCAGCGGTGTCCGCCCCGACGACCGCGTCCTGTGCACGCCCGCCGTCGGCGTCGGGCCCCTGCAGCTGGCCGAGGGCTGCCGCGACGCCGGCGTCGCCGCGCTGCAGGCCGATCCGGCGTGGGGCGCCGGTCTGGTCGTCGAGGCCGCCCCCACCGTGCTGGCCGGGTCGCCCCGCACCCTGCGTCGACTGGCGGCCGACGGACTGCCGCCATCGGTGCGCCTCCTGCTCGTCCATGCCAGCACCACGGCGCAGGCTGCAGCGGCCCGACGCTTCGCGCCGCGCCTCGGCGTCCCGGTGAGCGTGTGGTGGTCGCCGGCCGGTACCCGGGCGGCCTGGGCGTCGTGCCCGGGCAGCGATGGGTTCCACACCTGGCCGGCGCACGAGCTGCTCGAGGCGGTGGACGACGCCGGCCGTCACACGACCGAGGGTCACCTCGTGTGGTCGGCGGTGGGCTGGCACGGATCGGTGTGGGTGCGGGTGGCGCTCGGCGTCGCCGGCCGGCTCGACGACCGACCCTGCCGCTGCGGTCGCACCACACCACGGGTGCACCCCGACCTGCCCGGTTCACCGGCGTCGTGAGCCGGCAACCGCCCGCACCCTGGGCAGCGCCCGACACGGCACCGCCGCAGCCGGCGGCCGGCCCGTCGGGCGCCTTCGCCTCGCCGACCGAGCCCGGCACGCCGTCCGACCCCGGGCGCGACCGTCCCCTGCCGCCGGTGCCCGTCGCGCTGGGGCCCATGACCACCGCCGACCTGCTCGACGGTGCGTTCGCCATCCTGAAGCGCCGGCCCCGCGAGGTCCTGACCATCGCCGCCCTGCTGGTCATCCCCATCGAGCTGGTCAGTGCCGTGCTGCTGCGCGACGTGGTGGGCGACCTGGGCCTCAGCGGCCTCGCCGACCCGAGCACCATCTTCCGTCCGGTCGAGGACGACGCCACCGCGAGTGTGGTGGCGGGGTTGCTCACCTTCGCCATCGGGACGGTGTCGCTGGCCCTGCTCACGGGGGCGTTGGCCGTCATGGTCGACGCCTGGTACCGGGGTGAGCGGGTCGGCGCCGGACAAGCGGTGCGGGCATCGCTGCGCCGGGGCTGGCCGCTGCTCGCCGGCGTCGTCCTCGTGCACCTGTTCGAGATCCTCGGGTTCGTGCTGATGATGGTCGGCGCCTACGTGGTCATGGCGTTGTGCCAGGTGGTGAGCCCGGTCGTGGCGGTCGAGGGGCTCGGACCGTTCGCCGCCATCCGTCGGTCGATGTCGCTCACCCGCCGTCGCCTCGGTGCCGCCCTGGTGGTCCCGGCGCTGGTGGCGCTGGTCGGCTCACTGGTCGGCTTCGGTCTCCAGACGGTTGCCGAGGTCGTCGCCGTGGCCGTGAGCGAGGACTGGGGCTGGTTCGTGCGCTCGGTGGGCCAGATCGCCTCCCAGCTGCTCGTGGTGCCCTTCACCGCCGGCGTCGCCGTGCTCTTCCACCTCGACCTGCGCATCCGCGTCGAGGCCCACGACATCGAGCTGCGCAGCCATGTGGTCCTGGCTCGCTGAGCTCCCGCCGCCGCAGGTGCCGGCCGACGACGCCCGCCGGGCGGCCGAACGCATCCTGGCCCGGCCCGAGTTCCGTGAGCCACAGCCGTCGCTGGTGCAACGGGTCCTCGAGGCCATCGGGCGCTTCCTGCGCGATGCCATCGGCACCGTGTCGGGCAGCGGACCGGGTGGCGTGGTGTCCACGGTCGTCGTCGCCGTGCTGGTGGCCGTGGCCGTGTGGTTCCTGGTGCGCACCGCCGGTGCCGGATGGCGGCGCCGGCCGGCCGAGCCCGACCCCGTGGCGCACGGCACCTCGGCGCCCGCCGGCCCGGATGCCTGGCTCGACGAGGCGCGGCGGCTGGCCGCCGCCGGCGAGCACCGACGGGCGCTGCGCTGCCGCTACCAGGCCCTCGTCACCACCCTCGTGCGCGACGGGGTCGTCGACGACACGCCCGGCCGGACCGCGCGCGAGCTGGCGGGCGTCCTGGTGGGCATGACCCCCGGCGCCGCGGAGGGCATCGGCTCGGTCACCGACCGCTTCGAGACCGCCTGGTACGGCGGTCGAGCGGTGACCGCCGACGGGTACGTCGCCTTCGAGCGGGACGCCCACGATGTCGAAGTCGTGGTCACGTCGGCGGCTCGATCGGGTGGCCGCGCCGGCGACCGCGCGCCGACGGAGGTGCCGGCATGAACCGGCGCATCGGCTTCGTCGCCCTCCTCGTGCTGGCCGTGCTCGCCACCGCCTACCTGACCGCCGTCCGTCGCACGGCCGGTCCGCCACTCGACCCCGCCTCGACCGCACCCGACGGCGCCCGGGCCGTGGTCGAGTTGGTCGACTCGTTCGCCACCATGACCGTGCGCGACGACGTGCCGGACGGTTCCGTCGACACCGCCCTGCTGCTCTCCGACCACTTCGACCGCGACCAGGCCGCCGCGGTCGAGGCGTGGGTGCGAGCCGGCGGCACCCTCGTGGTCGCCGACCCGAACTCGACCTTCACGCCTCCGGTCGCCGGCGCGGCACGTGACGTCGTCGAGGTCAGCTGCCCACAGCCGGCCCTGGCCGCGGTCCGCACCCTGGACGTCGGCGACGGGTTCCGGTACCAGCTCCCGCCGGGGTCGACCGGCTGCGCACGGACGGGGACCAGTGCCGTCGTCGTGGTGGGCAGCCTCGGGGCCGGCACCGTGGTGTCCGTCGGGGGACCGGCGATGTTCACCAACGACCTGCTCGACCAGCACGACAACGCCGTCCTGGCCGTCTCGCTGCTCGCCCCCGGTGAGACCAGCCGGGCCGCCTTCCTGCGCTCGACACCGGTCGGCGGCGGTGACCAGGGCCTGGTCGACCTGATCGGTGACCCGGTGCGCGCCGCGCTGGCCCAGGCGCTGGTCGCCTTCGGCGTGGTCGTCCTGTGGCGGGCCCGGCGCCTCGGGCGCCCGGTGCTCGAACCGCAGGCCGTCGCCATCGAGAGCTCGGAGCTGACCCGGGCGGTCGGCCGCCTGCTCAGCCGGAGCGGCTCGGCCCGGCGGGCGGCGGCGGTGCTGCGCGACCGCGCCCGACGCGACCTGTCCGGCCCGCTCGGGCTGGCGCTCGACGCGCCCGTCGAGGTGGTCGTGTCCGTGCTCGCCGCCCGCACCACACTGTCCGCCCAGCAGGTCACCCGCGCCGTGGCCTCGACCGTCGCCACCGACGGCGACCTCGTCGAGGTCGCCACCCTGCTCGCCCGCATCCGTGAGGAGATCACCCATGGCCGACACCGGTCCACCCTCGTCTGAACCGGCCGACGTTCCCGCCGGCCCTTCCGCCGGCCCTTCTGCCGGCGACGGCCGCCCGCGACGCCGTCATCGCCGTGCGCGACGAGGTCGCCAAGGTGGTGGTCGGCCAGGACGGCGTCCTGTCCGGCATCATCGCCGCCCTGCTCGTGGGCGGTCACGTACTGCTCGAGGGCGTGCCCGGCGTGGCCAAGACGCTGCTGGTCAAGACCGTCGCCGCCTCGTTCGACCTCGGCTTCAAGCGGGTGCAGTTCACGCCCGACCTCATGCCCTCCGACGTCATCGGCCAGGTGATCTACGAGGGCAGCGGCGGGTTCCGGTTCCGCGAAGGGCCGGCCTTCACCAACGTGCTGCTCGCCGACGAGATCAACCGCACCCCGCCCAAGACCCAGGCCGCCCTGCTCGAGGCGATGGAGGAGCGCCAGGTCACCGTCGAGGGCGTCGCCCACCCGCTGCCCCGCCCGTTCGTCGTCATCGCCACCCAGAACCCGGTCGAGTACGAGGGCACCTATCCGCTGCCCGAGGCCCAGCTCGACCGGTTCCTGTTCAAGCTCCAGGTCGCCTACCCCGACGCCACCCAGGAGCAGGAGATCCTCGCTCGCCACCACGCCGGCCTCGACCCGCACGACCCCGTGGCCGCCGGCGTGCGCGCCGTGGCCGGCGCCGCCGACCTCGATGCCGGACGGGCGGCCGTCGACGCCATCGACGTCGAGCCCGCCGTGCTCGGGTACCTGGTGGCCATCGCCAGGGCCACGCGCGAGAGCCCGTCGCTGTCGCTCGGCGTGTCGCCCCGCGGCGCCGCCTCGCTGCTCCACGCCGCCAAGGCGTGGGCGTGGCTGTCGGGACGCACGTTCCTCACCCCCGACGAGGTGAAGGCGGTGGTGAAGCCCACCCTGCGGCACCGCGTGCAGGTCCGTCCCGAGCTGCAGCTCGAGGGCACCACCGCCGACGCCGTGCTCGACGGCATCCTGGCCAGCGTCCCGGCCCCCCGCTGAGCTCCGCCCGCAGAGTCCCAGCCGTGCCCGTCCCCACGCCCCGCCTCGCCGTGGTCGCCCTGGTGGCGGCGCTGGTCGTCGCGGTGGTGCCGGGCTCGGTCGTCACCCGGCTGCTCGTGGTCGACGGCGTCCTGCTCGTCGCCTTCGTGATCGACTGGCTCCTGGCGCCCCGTAGTGCGGCGTTCTCGATCGAGCGCCAGCTGCCTGCGGTGATCACGCTCGGCGCCTCGGCCGAGGTGCGCTGGCGCGTCCGCAACCACACGGCCCGGACGCTGCGGGTGTCGGTCGCCGACGAGCTGGCACCCAGCCTGGGCGCCGGGAGCCGGCGCTTCCGCGGACAGGTGCCGCCGCGGGGCACGCACACCGCCTCCACCGCGCTGACCCCCGTCCGGCGCGGGCGCTTCCGCCCGGTCGAGCTGGTGTGGCGGGTCGACGGGCCGCTGGGCCTGGCCGCACGTCAGGGCCGTCTGCGCCAGCCGACGACCGTGCGCGTGTACCCGCGGTTCCGTTCCCGAGAGGAGGCCGAGCTCCGGATCGACCGGGCCCGGATCCTCGAGGTCGGCCTGCGCTCGGCCAAGGGTCGCGGCGGCGGCACCGACTTCGACCAGCTGCGCGACTACACCGTCGACGACGAGTTCCGCCGGATCGACTGGGCGGCCACCGCCCGCACCGGCCGTCCGATCGTGCGCACCTTCCGGGCCGAGCGGAACCAGAACGTGCTCGTCCTGTTCGACAACGGGCGGGTGATGGCCGGACGGGTGCAGGGCGTGCCGCGGGCCGAGTTCGCCATGGACGCCACCCTGCTCGTCACCACGGTCGCCACCCGCCTCGGCGACCGCTGCGGCCTGGTCGCCTTCGACCGCACGGTGCGCGCCGTGGTGCCGCCCGCCCACGCCGCCGGGCAGCTCGGCCGGGTGACCGAGGCGCTGTACGAGCTCGAGCCGGTGCTCGCCGAGAGCGACTACCGCGGGGCCTTCCAGCACACGCTGGCCCGGTTCCGCCGCCGGTCGCTCATCGTGCTGCTGACCGACCTGGTCGAGCAGGCCGTGGGCGAGGCGCTGCTCCCCGCCCTGCCGGTGCTCACCCGCTCGCACGTGCTGCTGGTCGGTGCCGTGCAGGACCCCCAGGTGCGGGCCTGGGCCGACGGTCCGGTCGCCGACGCCGACGACGCCTACCGGCAGGCGGCCGCCGCCCGCACGTTGCGGGCCCGCGCCCGGGCGGCCGCCCGCCTGCGGGCCGCGGGTGCCGTGGTTGTCGACGTGCCGCCCGATCGGCTGGCCGCCGAGCTCGGCGACGCCTACCTGGAGATGAAGGCGGCCGGTCGGCTGTAGCCGGTGGGCGCCGGCACCGCGGTGGCGACCTCGGCCGCCGGGCCGAGCCGCACCACGTAGGTCACGAACGCCACCTCCACCAGCACGCCGATGCCCACCCGCACGGCGGTGGGCAGCGGCGACCCGGTCACGAACCCCTCGATCAGCCCGGCGGTGGCGAACGTGGCGACGAGGCCGAGGACGACGATGACCGACTGGCGGCCCTCCTCGGCCAGGGCGGCGGTGCGTCCGCGGTCGCCGGGATCGATCAGCGTCCACCCGAGCCGCAGGCCGGCGGCCCCGGCGATGATCACCGACGTCAGCTCGAGCAGCCCGTGGGGAAGCACCAGCCCCCAGAAGCGGTCCCAGGCGCCCACGGCGTGGAAGAGTCCGGCGGCCACGCCGACGTTGGCGCCGTTGAACACCAGGATCCCCGCCGTGCCCACGCACCCGAGGATGCCGATGGCGAACGCCGCGATCGACACCTGGATGTTGTTGAAGGTGACCTGGGCGGCGAACTGCCCAGCAGGTGCGGACGAGTAGTAGTCGGCGAAGTCCTCCTGCACGTAGGCGGCACGCACCGCCTCGGGTCCCGATGCCTCGAGGGCGGCGTCGGAGTTGGCGATCCACGTGCCCACGGCGAAGGCGGGCAGCAGGGTCAGCGCCGCCGCGACCAGGACGAACCACCGGATGCGCCAGACGGCACCGGGGAACGTCTCCAGCACGAAGCTGCGCACGGCGGTGGCGGCCGACGTGCGCGACCCGTAGATCACCGCGTGGGCGTCGGCGACCAGCGCCGTCAGCATCGCCGCCAGCGCCGGGTCGGCGTAGCTGGCCCGGACGTGGGACAGATGGCCCGACACCCGCTGGTAGAGCTGGACCAGCTCGTCGAGCTCGGCGGCGTCGAGGCGGGTCGACCGTCGCCGGCCCCGGCGGGCCAGGTACGCCAACCGGTCCCAGGCGGGGCGGTGCAGGGCGAGGTAGCGGTCCAGGTCCACGGTGACCGGTACGGTACCCAGCCGTGTCCCCACCAGCCTCCACGGCGCCGCACGTGCCGGCGGGGGAGCCGCGTGGACTCCCCGGTGACGGGCCCCACGAGGGCATCGTCACGCCCGAGGCGGTCCTGCTCGAGTTCGCCGACGCCGGCCTCGGCAGCCGCTCGCTGGCCTTCGTGATCGACCTCGGCGTGCGGGCGATCATCGTCTGGGCGGTGCTCCTCACCGCGGCTGCCGGCGGCGCCGTCTTCGGCGACACGTTGCTCGTCGTGCTGTCCATCGCCACGCTCTTCGCCGCGGTCCTGGTGTACCCGGCGGCGTTCGAGACGGCGTGGAACGGTCGCACGCCCGGCAAGGCGGCCATGGGCCTGCGGGTGGTCACCGTCGAGGGTGCGCCCATCCGGTTCCGGCACGCCGCCATCCGGTCGGCGCTGGGCATCGTCGACTTCCTGCTCGGCGCCGGCGCCCTGGCCATCCTGTCCGCCCTGGCCACCCGCCGCAGCCAACGCCTCGGCGACCTGGCCGCCGGCACCGTCGTGATCCGCGAGCGCCAGGCCCGCACCGATTCCCGTCCGGTCCAGTTCGTGCCCCCGCCGGGCTGGGAGGCCTACACGGCGGCGATCGACGTGTCCGCGCTGCGCGACGACGCCTACGTCCTGGTGCGGGCCTTCCTGCTGCGCGTCCACGACCTGGCACCCGACGCCCGCCGGGCGCGCGCCGCCGACCTGGCGACACGTGTCGCCGCCCTCATCGAGACACCGTTCCCCGGCGGGACCGACCCCGAGGCGTTCCTGGTCGCCGTCGCCGCGGCTCACCAGACCCGCCACGGTCCCGAGCCGATCGACGTGCCCGACCCCACCGTTCCGCCCCCGCCGGCCCGGCGAACGGTGCCCCCACGCGTGGTCGCCGACGACGAACCCCCCGACACCTGGGAGCAGCCTAACCCTCACCGGATCTGGCAGCACGCCCCGTGACGAATCTGGCAGCTGCTCCGTCACACCGGCGCCCCGCCTGGGGCGGGCGGATGCACGTGTGACCGGACGGGCTGCCAGATCCCGGTGCGGGTCGGTGTCGGCTCCCCGTGGACGTCTTCACCGACGTCGGTCAGCCGTAGGCTCGGGGCGTGGCCTATCTCGACCACGCCGCCACCACGCCGGTGCGGCCCGAAGCCCGCGAGGCGATGCTTCCGTGGCTGGGCGAGCGCTACGGCAACCCGTCGGGCGCCCACCGCCTGGCCCGTGACGCGCGCCGCGCCCTCGACGATGCCCGCGACGTCTTCGCCGAGGTCACCGGCTTCGAGCCCGGCGACATCGTGTTCACCGCCGGCGGCACCGAGGCCGACGCCCTCGCCGTCCGCGGCGTCCTCGACGCGGTCGATCAGGGCGTGGCGGTCTGCCCGGCCACCGAGCACCACGCCGTGCTCGCCAACGTCGAACACGCGGGCGGACGCGTCGTGCGGGTGCAGCCCGACGGGCAGGTCGACCTCGGCCACCTGGCCGAGGCGCTCGACGAGCGCACCGCCGTGGTGTCGGTCATGACGGTCAACAACGAGACCGGCGTCATCACCGACCTGGCGCCGGTCGTCGAGCTGGTGCGCGAGCGGGCCCCGCAGGCGGCCATCCACACCGACGCCGTCCAGGCCCTGTGCTGGCTCGACCTGCCCCAGGCCACCGCCGGCGTCGACCTGCTGTCGCTGTCGGCTCACAAGTTCGGCGGCCCCCAGGGCGTCGGGTTGCTGGCCGTCCGGGCGGGCACGCCCCTGCGAGCCCAGCTGCTCGGTGGCGGGCAGGAGCGCGACCGTCGTTCGGGCACCCAGAACGTGGCGGGCATCGCCGGCGCCGCGGCGGCGGCCGAGGTCACCGCCCGCACCCGAGCCGACACCGTCGCCCGTCTCGCCGCCCTGCGCGACCGCCTCGCCGAGGGGCTCCACGGGCGCATCGACGGCCTGGTCGAGACCGCCGTCGATCCCGGCACCCACCACCGGCGCAACAAGATCGCCGGCAACTGCCACGTGTGCATCCCCGGTGTCGAGGCCGAGGCGCTGCTGGTGCTGCTCGAGGACCCCACCGAGCCCGGGCTCGAACCCGTCTACGCCTCGGCCGCCTCGTCGTGCGCCTCCGGTGCCCAGGACCCCAGCCACGTGCTGGCCGCCATGGGCGTCGACCGGGCGCTGGCCGGCGGCAGCCTGCGGCTGTCGCTGGGGTGGGCCTCCACCGACGACGACATCGACGCCGCCCTGGCGGCGGTGCCCGCCGCCGTCGAGCGCCTGCGGTCCTTCGCCCCCGTCGAGGCCGGGCGATGAGCCGCGTCCTGGTCGCCATGTCGGGTGGGGTCGACTCGTCGGTCGCCGCCGCCCTGCTCCAGGAGCAGGGCCACGACGTGGTCGGCGTCACGATGAAGCTCTGGGGCGGCGAGTCCGACTCGGGGTGCTGCTCGGTCAGCGACGTCGACGACGCCCGGCGGGTGGCCGACCAGCTCGGCATCGACCACCACGTGTTCAACTTCGGCGACGACTTCACGCGCGACGTCATCGAGCCCTACGTCGCCGATCACGCCTCCGGCCGCACGCCGAACCCGTGCATCGAGTGCAACCGCCACCTCAAGTTCGACCGGTTGCTCCAGCGGGCCACCGCCCTCGGCTTCGACCAGGTCGCCACCGGCCACCACGTGCGCCTGGCCACCGACGCCGCCGGCCGCCGCCACCTGGCCCGGGCCGCGGATGCGGCCAAGGACCAGAGCTACGTGCTCTACGTGGTGCCCGGCGACGTCCTCGAGCGGGTGTCGTTCCCCGTGGGCGACCTCACCAAGGACCAGGTGCGCGCCCACGCCGCCCGGCTCGGGCTGCGCACCGCCGGCAAGCCCGACAGCCAGGACGTGTGCTTCATCACCTCGGTCGAGGGCCGGCGGGGCTTCCTCGAGCGGCGCATCGACTACACGCCCGGCCGCATCGTCGACACCGACGGACGCCAGGTCGGCCACGTCGACGCCGTCGAGCTGGTCACCGTGGGTCAGCGGCGGGGCCTCGACGTGGGCGGCAACCGCACGCCCCGCTACGCGGTCGACGTCGACGTGTCCACCGCCACGGTCACCATCGGCGGCCTCGACGACCTGCACCGGCGCACGGTCGAGCTCGCGCGGATGGTCTGGGCACACGATGCGGTCGACGGACCGGTGCTCGCCCAGAGCAGCGCCCACGGCACCCCGGCGCCGGGCGTGGTCCGACCGCACGCCGACGGTGCCACCGTCGAGTTCGACGAGCCTCGCCGGCGCATCGCCGCCGGCCAGTCGGTGGTGCTCTACCGCGACGACCTCGTGGTGGGCGGCGGCATCGCCACGTAACTCCTGCCAGTTCGTCGCAGGCTCCTCACCGGCGCGTACACGCAGACGCGTTGCGCCTGTGGGTGCGCCGGTCGCCTGGCGGCTCCCTCCGGACGTTCGGAGCCGCTAGCCGACGGGCAGGCGGCGGGACTCGGCCACCTCCAGCGTGGTCGCCGGCCGGCCGGGTGTCACCAGCAGGGCGGTGATGTCGGTGTGCTCGACCTCGGAGCGGCCCTTGCGGATGCCGATCTCGATCGGTTCGATCGACCGCAGTTCGAGCGCCAGACCGAGTGCACCGCCGGTGATGTCCAGGGCGTCGGTGTCGGCCGGCGCCGGACCCAAGCGGGACAGCATCTTCTTGTGGACCAGGATCGGCTCGGTCAGCTGCAGCGCGTCGTGGACCACGACGCCGGCCGGCACGAACACCAGCCACCGTCGGCTGAGCAGGTGGAAGCGCTCGACGAGCTTGGCGACCACGGCCGCGCCGACCGCCGTGACGAGCGCGCCCAGCACCCACTGCCGGGCCGCCAGCAGTAGCGGCCCGGTGACCGACGCCGCCGCCAGCACCGCCCAGGCCAGGGGCACGGGCACCAGGGCGATGGTCAGCGGGACCCGCAGCGACACCCGCCGCTCGTCGCCGTAGCTCGACCCGTCGACGAACACGTCGGCCACGGAGGGTGACAGGACGGCGATGCTGGCGACGACGGCGAGAGCCAGGCCGGCGGCCGCCCAGCCCGGCCGGTCGGCGCCGACGGCGGCCCAGCCGCTGAGGGCGACGGCGCCCGGGGTGATCAGGCGGATCGCGGTGAGCGTGGTGGAGCGCGGCACCAGCGACGCCGTGAGGCAGACGCCCCACGTCGCCCAGGCCAGGAGGGCGCTCACGAGCTGCACCGGACGGCTCGCGTCGGCGAACGCGTCACCGATCGCCGGGCCCGCGACCACGGGCAGCAGCAGCCAGCACGCGCGGTAGATCCACGGAGCGAGGGCGTTCGGGAGGCTCGGCATGGCCCCGACAGATTTGCCTGCGGGGGCCTCTGATGGCTATTCCGTTGTCATGGCGCACACCGGGGGACAGGCGATCGCCGCCACGTTCCGTGCACTTCCGGCGCCCGGGGGGCAGCACCGCGGAGACCGCCGATGAAGGCGGTCAACCTGCGCGTGGGCACCGCGTCGGCCGTCGGCAGCCTGCCCCACCGGCAGGTCGACGCCGCGGTGTCCCTCGTGATGGCCGCCTGCCCCGACCTGCCGCCCGCCCCGTCGCTGCCCGCCCTCGACCCGCGCGAGGGCATGCTCTCGCAGGGCGCGTGGGGCCTGCGGGGCGTCGACATCGGCGCCGACGGGGTCATCGTCCTCACCGGCGACCTCGACCCCGCCGATCCCTTCGCCGGCGATCCCGGGCTCGACGGGCCACCCTTCGGCGGCATCCGAGCGTTCCTCGACGCCAACCGTCAGCGCACCGGTCCCATCAAGCTCCAGTTCACCGGACCGGTCACGCTCGGCCTGGCCCTGGTCGAAGCCGGCGCCGAACCCGAGATCGCGTTCGCCACCGCCGCGGTGGCGGTGCGTCAGCGCATCCGCGCCGTCCTCGAGTTCGCCCTGGCCACGTGCCCGCTGGCGCCGCAGGTGGCCTTCGTCGACGAACCCGGCCTCGTCGCCCTCTCCGGACCGGGCCTGCCGATCCCCGCCGACGAGGCCGTCGACCTGGTCTCCAGCGCGCTCGCTGCCGCCGAGCCGTTCGCCGTCACCGGCCTGCACTGCTGTGGCGACACCGACTGGCGCCTGGCGCTCACCGCCGGTCCCCAGATCATCTCCCTGCCCCTCGACGGCTCCATCGTCGAGTACGCCGGCGCCCTCGGCCAGCACATCGACCGGGGCGGCTGGGTGGCCTGGGGCGCCGTGCCCACGCACCGCCCGGTGGGCGACTCGTCCGACCGGCTCTGGCGCACGCTCTCCGACACCTGGTGCGAGCTCGTCCAGCGGGGCTGCGACGCCCTGCGCCTGCGCGAGCAGGCCCTGGTCACGCCCGAGTGCGGCCTGGCCGTCCACGACCCCCTCCAGGCCGAGCACGTCCTGGCGCTCACCGTCGACCTGGCCGAGCGGGTCCGCCGCCAGTCCTTCGGCGTGCGCCTCTCCGTCGGCGCGTGAAGACGACGAAGACGAAGACGACGACGACGACGACGAAATTCCTGCTGATTGGGTTCGGTAGCCGGAGCCGATCCACTGCGATTTTCTGATCGGGGCATATCGTCGGCCGGGTGAGCGACCAGCATCCCGACGAGGAGCCCGCCGCCGACGTCGTGCGCCGGGTCGAGGCCCTGCGAGCCGAGATCCTCGAGCACAACGAGCGGTACTACGTCCAGGACGCGCCGATCGTCAGCGACGCCGAGTACGACGAGCTGGTCCGCGAGCTGCGCGACCTCGAGGACCGCTTCCCGTCGCTGCAGACACCTGAGTCACCCACCCAGCGGGTCAGCGGCCGCCGGGCCGAGGCCTTCTCGCCGGTGGTGCACTCCAGCCCGCTGCTGTCGCTCGACAACGCCTTCTCCGGCGACGAGCTGCGGGCCTGGGACGACCGTCTCCAGCGCCGGCTGGGTGTCGCTGCAGAGGATGCGCCGGTGCGCTACGGCTACGTGTGCGAGCTGAAGATCGATGGTGTGGCCGTCTCCATCCGCTACGAGGGCGGCGAGCTCGTCCAGGCGGCCACCCGGGGCGACGGCCGCGTCGGCGAGGACATCACCGCCAACATCCGCACGGTTGCCGACATCCCCAGCACCCTGCCCGCCGGCGCCCCCGAGGTGCTCGAGGTCCGGGGCGAGGTGTACATGACCTCGGCGGCGTTCGAGGCCCTCAACCGGTGGGCCGCCGACGAGGGTCACGCCCCGTTCATCAACCCCCGCAACTCGGCCGCCGGGTCGCTGCGCCAGAAGGACCCCTCCGTCACCGCCCGTCGAGAGCTGTCGCTGTGGTCGTACCAGCTCGGCGAGATCCAGGGCGGTCCGGCGTTCACCCGCCACATGGAGACGCTCGAGTTCCTGGGTGAGCTCGGCTTCCCGGTCAACCCCAACATCCGCGTGGTCGACAGCATCGACGCCGTCGTCGACTTCTGCGCCCACTGGGAGCACCACCGGCACGACCTCGACTACGAGATCGACGGTGCCGTGGTGAAGGTCGACGACCTCGCCCGGCGTGACGACCTCGGGTTCACCGCCCGGGCACCCCGGTGGGCCATGGCCTACAAGTTCCCGCCCGAGGAGCGCACCACGCAGCTGCTCGACATCATGGTGTCGGTCGGCCGCACCGGCCGGGCCACCCCGTACGCGGTGCTCGAACCGGTCTTCGTCGGCGGCGCCAACGTCGAGCGGGCCACGCTGCACAACCAGGACCAGGTGCGGGCCAAGGACGTGCGTCCCGGCGACACGGTGATCGTGCGCCGGGCCGGCGACGTCATCCCCGAGGTCGTCGGTCCGGTGCTGGCCGCCCGCCCCGCCGGCCTGGAGCCCTGGGAGTTCCCCACCACCTGCCCGTGCCCGGTGCGGTCCACGCTGGTCCGCCCCGAGGGCGAGTCCGACACCCGCTGCGTCCACCCCGAGTGCCCGTTCCAGGTGCAGGGCGCCATCGAGCACTTCGCCAGCCGCAACGCCATGGACATCGAGGGCCTGGGCGAGCGCACCATCGCCCAGTTCCTCGAGCTCGGCCTGCTCCACGACGTGGCCAGCGTCTACGAGATGGACCTCGACCGGGTGCTCGAGCTCGAGGGCTACGGGCAGACCTCGGTCGACAACCTGCGGGCCGCCATCGAGGCGTCCAAGGACCGGCCGCTGCAGAACCTGCTGGTGGGTCTCAACATCCGCCACGTCGGCCCGGCGGCCTCCGAGGCGCTGGCCGCCACGTTCGGGCACCTCGACGCCATCGAGGAGGCGGCGACGGCCGGCGACGGCGGCGAGGCGCTGGCCGCCATCGAGGGCGTGGGTCCCACCATCGCCGCCGCCATCTGCGCCTGGTTCGCCGAGCCCGGGAACCGGGCGCTGCTCGACCGGCTGCGCGCCGCCGGGGTGAACCTCGAGGGTCCGGCGACCACGACCGACCTCCCGCAGACCCTCGAGGGACGCTCGGTCGTGGTCACCGGCACGCTCCAGGGCTACAACCGCGAGCAGGTCGAGGCGGCCATCAAGGCCCGAGGCGGCAAGTCGCCGGGCAGCGTCTCGAAGAAGACGGCGGCCCTGGTGGTGGGCGAGGACCCCGGCGCCTCCAAGCTCACCAAGGCCGAGGAGCTGGGCGTCCCCATCCTCGACGAGTCCGCCTTCGAGCACCTCCTCGAGCACCGGCGACCTCCCCACCTAGGAATCTGGCAGCCGCTCCGTACCAGTTCTGGCAGCCGCTCCGTACCAGTTGTGGCAGCCGCTGCGTACCAGCACACCGGTCGTACCGTCACCGGGTCGGCGTCGTGGTACGCCAGAGCTGCCAGTTCCGGTACGCGGCGACTGCCAGTTTTGGGGTCACGTGGCGGAGAAGCACCAGTTCTCGACGCGCTGGGTGGCGTCGCGGCCCTCGACGCGGTCCCAGATGGTGGCGGCGAGGCAGTAGTCGCCGCTGAGGCGCTCGATGGTCTTGCCGGGGCCGGGGACGTACAGCAGCTGGTTCAGGGCGGTGACCTCGACCTCGTCCGTCGGGTAGCTGCACGGCGTTGCCCTGGGCGGCGCCCTTGCCGGGCAGCAGCAGCAGCTCACCCGTCCAGCTCGGCGCCAGGTCGATGCCGATGGTCTCCTGGCCGAGGATCTTGGCGCCGGCCGGCGGGATGCGCTCCTCGACGCCGGGAGCGATGGTCTCGGCGGTGACGGCGGCCGCGGTGCCGCTCACGGTCGCGTCGCCGCCCTCGTCGGTGTTGGCCGACATGCCGGCCACGACGAACCCGCCGACGGCCAGGGCGATGCCCACGGCGACCACCAGTCGGGTGCGGGCCGGGTAGCGGAAGCGACCAGGGCGGTTCGGGGTGGGATCGGTCATGTCGGGGGGAGCTCCGGTGTGGGGAAGGCCCGTAGCGAGGAGAGCACGAGCACGAAGACGCAGGCGACGGTGGCCACGAGGGCGAGGCGGACCACGAGCGCCCAGTCGGCGCTGACCGCGACGAGGATGCCCACCAGCTCGAACACGAGCAAACCGAGGGCTCCGCCGGCGCTCAGCCGGCGGGCGAGGTGCGCGAAGCAGCACCTTCGTCGCGAACCCGGTCACGAGGAGCGCCCGACCCCCGGCGCCGTAGTCGTCGCGCGAGACCACGTAGGCCACCTCGGCGACGGTCTCGGCCACGACCAGCCAGAACGCCACGGTGAGCGCGAGGGGCGCCCGGGCGACGTCGGCGGTGCGGTGGTGGGTGGCGGGCACCGGACCCAGTCTCGCAGGCCGGTGCCTCCACCTCGTCGCGGGGAGCGACCAATACCGTGGTGGCCATGGTTGCCCTGCAGGACCATGTCGGCCGCGTGCTCGGCGGCCGCTACCGGATCGTCGCGCCGCTGGGCGCGGGCGCCTCCGCGCAGGTCTTCCTGGCCGACGACGTCACCCTCCAACGCCAGGTGGCGGTGAAGATGCTGCAGCCGGCCCTCGCCGGCGACGAGCGCTTCCTCGAGCGGTTCCGGGCCGAGGCCCAGACGGTGGCGTCGGTGAACCACCCCAACATCGTCGTGGTGCACGACAGCGGCGTCGACGAGGTCCCCTTCCTGGTCACCGAGTTCCTGGCCGGCGGCAGCCTGCGCGGCATGCTCACCGCCGGCCACCGGCTCACGCCGTCGCAGGCGCTGGTGGTCGGCCTCGACGTCTGCCGCGGCCTGGCCCACGCCCACGGCCGGGGTCTGGTGCACCGCGACCTCAAGCCGGCGAACCTGCTCTTCGGCGACGACGCCCGTCTGCGCATCGCCGACTTCGGGCTCGCCCGTGCCCTGGCCGACACCGGCATCACCGACCACGACGGCTCGTTGGTCGGCACCCAGCGCTACGCCGCCCCCGAACAGGCCCTCGGACAGCGCACCGGCCCCGAGGCCGACGTGTACGCGCTGGCCCTGGTGCTGATCGAGGCGGTCACCGGCCGGGTGCCCTTCGCCGGCCCCGACCCGGTGGCGTCGCTGCAGGCCCGCACCCACGAAGACCTCGCGGTCCCCGAGGCCATGGGCCCGCTGCGGGCGGCCATCGAGCGGGCCGGCCGGCTCGACCCGGCCGAGCGGGCCGACGCCGAAGAGCTCGGCATCGCGCTGCTGGCCGCCTCCGAGCTGCTGCCGGCGCCCGCCCCGCTGCCGCTCGTCGGCGCCCTCCACGAGGCCGGAGCGGAGATCGACCCCGACGAGCGCACGCAGGTGGCCGTGCCCCCGCCCGCCGACGAGGCGCCCGACGACGCCGCCGGCGAGGCCGAGCCCCGCCGCGCCGGCGCCGGTGGCCGATCCTGCTGGCGGTGGTCGTCGCCCTGGCCGCCGCGGCCGGCGGCTGGCTGGCGTACCTCCAGCTGCGCACGCCGACCCACGAGGTCCCCGACTGGCCGGTCGCCAGGTCTCCGAGCTCGAGCTGGTCGCCCAGCAGTTCGACTGGACCCTCGACCAGAAGAAGACCCGCCAGGACGGCACCGAACCGGGCGAGATCGTCGAGACCACCCCCGAGGCCGGCTCGCAGCTGAAGGAGGGCGGCACGCTCACCGTGCTGGTCTCCGAGGGCAACGAGCTCACCGACCGGCCCAAGAACCTGGCCGGTCGTCCCCTGGCCGAGGTGCAGGTCGACCTGCAGCGGGCGGGCCTGAAGTCGTCGGTCAAGAAGGTCTTCGACGAGGAGGTCCCCGCCGACCACGTCATCGGTACCGACGGACAGATCGACGCCCAGCTCCCCAAGGGTGAGGTCGTACCGCTGCTGGTCTCCAAGGGGCCGGCGCCGCGCACGGTCCCCGAGGTCCCCGCCGAGGGAGGCTACGACGCCTACGCCGCCGAGCTGCAGAAGCAGTCGTTGGTCCCGGTGCGCGTCAACGTCTTCAGCGACGACGTCGACAAGGGTGGCATCATCGCGGTCGAGCCGGCCCCCGGCACCGAGGTCCCCCGCGACAGCAAGGTCGAGGTCCGGGTGAGCAAGGGACCCGACCTGGTCGTGGTCCCCGACCTCGGCGGCTTGCACCTGGACGAGGCCGAGGCGGCGCTGAAGAAGGCCGGGCTGGTGCTCGGCCAGGCGTGCTGCTCCCCACGTGGCCGGGTCGTGGGCAGTGACCCGGCGGCCGGCTCCTACGTGCGGCGCGGCTCATCGGTCAACCTGTTCATGGCCCGCTGACGCACGCTGGGGGAACTTGACCCCACAGCAGGTGGGCCGTCATCGTCTGCGGACGCACGAGGAAGGACGACCGGTGGGATTCCTGGACGGACGAGTCACGATCATCACGGGTGGGGGGCGAGGTCTGGGGCGAGCGCATGCCCTCTCCTTCGCCGCCGAGGGGGCCAAGGTCGTGGTCAACGACCTCGGCTCCGACTCCCAAGGGTCGGGCGGCGACCCGCAGACGGCCGAGGCCGTCGTCGAGGAGATCCGCTCGAACGGCGGCGACGCCGTGGTCAACCACGACGACGTGTCCTCCTGGGAGGGCGGCCAGCGACTCGTCCAGACCGCCATCGACACCTACGGCGGGCTCGACGTGTTGATCAACAACGCCGGCGTCCTGCGTGACCGCGCGCTGGTGCACATGTCCGAGGAGGAGTGGGACACCGTCACCAAGGTGCACCTGAAGGGCCACTTCGTGCCCACGCGCTTCGCCGCCGCCTACTGGCGCGAGCAGGCCAAGGCCGGCAATCCTCGTCGGGCCAGCGTCATCCACACGTCGTCGACCTCGGGTCTGCTCGGCAACCCGGGCCAGACCAACTACGGCGCCGCCAAGGCCGGCATCGCGGGCTTCTCCCAGATCTGCGCCCAGGAGCTGTCCCGCTACGGCGTGCGCTCCAACTGCATCGTGCCCGCCGCCCGCACCCGCCTCACCGAGTCGACGCCCGGTCTGTCCGACATGGTGGCCGCCCCGGGCGACGACAACGCCTTCGACCTCTGGGATCCGGCGAACGTGTCGCCCGTGGTGGCGTACCTGGCCACCGAGGACTGCCCGCTCAACGGCCGGACGCTGTTCGTGCAGGGTGGCACCGTGCGGTCGATGGAGGGGTGGAGCTTCGGCGCCACCTTCGAGCGCGAGCACCGCTGGACCATCGACGGGCTCCGCGGCGCCCTGGGGTCGCTCAGCTAGGGCGTCCACCAGGCCTTTCGGGCATTCAGGACCTTCCCGACGTCGCCCGGTGACCCCGGCGCGAGGGCCGTTATCATCGACGCCCACGGGGCGATCCCGGTGGGACGGTCAGGCCGGACGCAGTGTTCCCCAGCCACTGCGACGAGGCCGGCCGTCCCACCCGGACTGCTCAGGCGGTGATTTCCGCGATCTTGGAGGCCATCTCCTGCTGCTGGGGGTCGATGGGGGCGGTCTGCATGGCCATCATCTTGGTCATGTCGCCCTGGACCTGGATCTTGCCGGCCATGAACGCCTGCATGCTGGCCTGCTGGTCCTGGTCGACGAAGATCGCCTTGGCGGTGGCGTAGTCGACGGTGACGGTCAGGTCCTGGCCCTCGACGTGGCCGATGTCGAGCGACAGCTCCCCGTCGGTCGTGTCGATGTGGGCGTCGAGGGACCCCTCCCCGAAGGGCACCTGCGTGATCACCACGTTCATCTTCATCGGCGGGGGCGAGGTGCCCATCGACCCGGCGTACTCCTCGCGGATGGCCTGGGCGGCCTCGATCCACTCGTCCGACAGGAACTCATGCTTGGCCACTGATCCTCCTCCAGCTCGGGACGGCGAATGTAGCGGTGTTGCTGCGGTCGGCTCGCACGCTTCGCCTCCCTGCGGCCGAGGGCGCTGGCGCTTCCTCTCTCGCCCGGGCTATCGGAGGGTCGCGTCGAGCAGCTCGCGGTCGGCGGCCAGCGTGCGCACGACGGTGCGCCCCACGAACTCGGCCAGCTCGTCGATGGGGACCGACGAGCGCCCGGTGCGGTGGTAGTGGCTGTAGTAGCCGACCGAACCGACCACGCCGAGGGCCAGCAGGTGGGGGTCCTCGTCGACGATGACGCCCTCGGCCTGGCCCCGGCGGATGATGGCCTCGACGTCGTCGATGTGCTGGCGGGTGCCGGCCCGCCGGGTCTCGGCGGTCACCGTCTCGGTCTCGACCTCGAGCAGCGAGAAGAAGTGGGCGTTCTCGGCCATGAAGCGCAGGCTCGCCGCCGTGCCCTGGCGGATCTGGGTCAGCGGGTCGGCGGTCGGGTCGATGGCCGATCCCTGGTGCTTGCGCAGCCGCAGCCGGATGTCGTCGGCCACCTCGGCGAACAGGGCGTCCTTGTTGTCGAAGTACCAGTAGAAGAGGCCCTTGGCCACGCCGGCCGCCTCGACGATGTCCTTGACGCGCGTCTCGGCGTATCCCCGTTCGGCGAACAGCGCCGCCGCGCAGTCGATGAGCTGCTGCTTGCGCTCGCGCCCCTGGCTCGTCAGCTGCCGGTCGGGATCACGGTCGGGATCACCGGCGGGGGCGGTGGCCGTGCCGGCGGGCGAATCGGGCATCCCGCCAAGTGAACCCGTCACTTGACCGGCTGGTCAAGCCTCGTCGTCGTCCTGATAGCGTCGCTGCCGTGAGTGGGGGCAACCGCGCCGAGCGAATGGCCGATCGGGAACGCAACCCGAAGTGGCAGAAGCCGCCGCTGTGGATCGACATGTCGATCTGCATCAACTGCGACACCTGCATCCGCCACTGCCCCCCGCAGTTCGGCGCCATCTTCAACCACGGCATCGACGTGATCATCATCCCCGAGCTGTGCTCGGGCTGCCTCAAGTGCGTCGACCCGTGCCCGGTCGACTGCATCTACCCCATCGGCGATGGTCCGGGTGACGGCCCGGGCGACGACTTCGAGACGCCGCTCGACTGGTGGGAGGCACCGCTGGAGGACGACCCCTACCGCTGACGGGCTTCCGGTTCCGCCGGGGCATCTGAAAATTCCCGGACGGAAACCTCTTCAGATTCTCGTTCTTCGGCCGATGTTCCCTGGGAGAGCGGCTCCGAGGACTCCAAGGGGAGAACGGTGAAGAAGAAGCGCGTCAGTCTGATCGCAGCCATCCTGCTGGTGGCTCTGGGAACGTTTGCCCTGGTCAAGTACGTGAGTACGGCCGAGGACCGGGCACTGGCCGGCGAGGAGCTGGTCGATGTGCTCGTGCTCGACGCCTCCGTGCCGGCCGGCACGTCGGCCACCGAGCTGCAGAAGTTCCTGCGGGTCGAGTCGGTGCCGGTGAAGGTCCAGGCGTCGGGTGCCCTCGCCAGCCTGTCGGAGGCCGACGACATGGTCGTCGCCGTCGACCTGGTCGAAGGCGAGCAGCTCACCCAGGGCCGGCTCATCAAGGCCACCGAGTACAACGCCGCCCAGGCCCGACTGGGTCGCGGCGGCGGCAACGTCGAGGTGCCCGAGGGGCTGCTCGAGATCACCGTCCCGCTCGACCCGATCCGCACGGTCGGCGGCACCGTCCGCCCCGGCGACCTGGTCGGCCTGATCGCCTCGTTCACCGACTACCCGGCGGCCGGCACGGCGCCCGGTCAGCCCGGTGCCGAGCAGGTGTCGGGCTTCCTGCTCCACAAGATCCTGGTGACCAACGTGCAGGGCACGCCGGTCCCCGAGGCCAGCCGGGCAGCGACCGCCGAGGACCGCACGCCCACGCCCACCGGCCAGCTGCTCGTGACCCTGGCGGTGAAGGCCGACCAGGCCGAGCGCATCGTGTTCGCCTCCAGCTACGGCAACATCTGGCTGGCCATCGAGCCCGCCAACGCCGACGAGGGCGGCACCGACATCCGCACGACCGATCGCATCTTCGGCTGATCTGAGATGGGAGCTCCGACGTTGACCATGCCCCCCGAACAGGAGGAGGCCGTCGATCCGAGCAGGATCGTCACGATCCTGTCTCCCAAGGGCGGCGCCGGGAAGACGTCGGCCTCGACCAACCTGGCGGTGGCGCTGGCCAAGCGCTACCCGAAGCAGGTGGTGCTGGTCGACCTCGACCTGCAGTTCGGTGACGTGGCGTCCAACCTGCGCCTCACGCCGAAGTCCACCATCTACGACCTGGCGTCGCGGTGGCCGGTGGACAGCGCCCAGCTCAAGCTGGCCCTCACCAGCCACCACACCGGGCTCTACGCGCTGTGCGCGCCGAACAACCCGGCCGAAGCCGACACCATCGAGTCCGAGCACGCGGCGGGGATCATCAAGGCCCTCCACCGCTCGTTCAAGTTCGTCGTGGTCGACACCGACCCCGGCCTGAGCGAGCGGGTGCTCTCGGCGCTCGACCTGTCCACCGACATCATCCTGGTCTGCGGGACCGAGATCCCCTCGATCCGGGGCCTGCGCAAGGCGCTGGAGGCGCTCGACGTCATCGGCCTGACCCAGGCCCGCCGTCTGTTCCTGCTGAACCGGGCCAACGCCAAGGTCGGGCTCGAGATGGCCGACATCGAAAAGATCGTCGGCCAGCCGATCGACGTCCGGGTCCCCAGCTCGATCGACATGGTGCTGGCCACCAACGACGGCGTGCCCATCGTGGAGTCGGGTCGCAACGAGGAGATCTCCAAGGCGTTCACGCACCTCGCCGATCTCTTCGAGCCCGAGGGTGCCACGAGCGCCGACGGAGGCCGGTCCGGCCTGCGTCTGTTCAAGCGGAAGGGCTGATCGTGAAGCTCGGCGAACGCGTCAAGCAGGCGACCTCCGACGAGGTCCTGGTCTCGCTGCCGGAGACGGACCACGAGGCCATCAACGAAGCGCACCGCAACGACGTCAAGATGACGGCGGCGCTCATGGAGACCGAGAGCTTCACCTCGCTGCGCCAGAAGGTGCAGGACGCGCTGCTGCTGACCCTGGGCAACCGCGTCGGCGACCCCGACGTCGACGACGACGAGCTGAAGAAGCTCGCCAAGGTCGAGATGCAGAAGGTGCTCGCCGGCGAGGACATCCCCCTCGCCGAGGACGAGCGCGAGCGCCTGGTCGACGTCATCGCCGCCGACCTGCTCGGCTACGGCCCGCTGCAGCCGCTGCTGGCCGACGACGCCGTCACCGAGATCATGGTCAACGGCACCAAGTCGATCTACATCGAGAAGAACGGCAAGCTCACCGTCGCCGACATCAACTTCGCCGACGAGACCAGCCTGCGGAAGGTCATCAACCGCATCGTGGCGCCGCTGGGCCGGCGCATCGACGAGTCGTCGCCCATGGTCGACGCCCGCCTTCCCGACGGCTCACGCGTCTGCGCGGTGATCCCGCCGTTGGCGGTCGACGGCTCGTCGCTGACCATCCGCAAGTTCGCGGCCAAGAAGTTCACCGCCGAGGACCTGATCGAGAAGGGCAGCGCCACCGTCGAGTCGCTGTACATGATCGCCGCCTGCGTCCACGCCAAGTTGAACATCCTGGTCAGCGGCGGCACCGGCTCGGGCAAGACGACGCTGCTCAACGTGCTGTCCGGGTTCATCCCCGACGGCGACCGCATCGTCACCATCGAGGACGTGGTCGAGCTGCAGCTGGGCCAGAACCACGTGGTCCGGCTCGAGACCCGCCCTGGCAACGCCGAGGGCAAGGGCGAGATCAGCATCCGCGACCTGGTCCGCACCTCGCTGCGCATGCGCCCCGACCGCATCGTCGTCGGTGAGTGCCGTGGTGGCGAGGCCCTGGACATGCTCCAGGCCATGAACACCGGCCACGCCGGCTCGCTGTCGACGCTGCACGCCAACAGCCCCCGCGACGCCATGACCCGCCTCGAGACGATGGTGCTCATGGCGGGCATCGAGTTCCCCATCGCCGCCATCCGCCAGCAGATCGCCGGTGCCGTCGACATGGTCGTCCAGATCGGCCGCCTGCGCGACGGCAGCCGCCGCATCGTGCAGATCTGCGAGATCGGCCGGGTGAAGGGCGACGAGATCGAGGTCATCCCGATCTTCGACTTCGACTACTCCGCCGGCCTCGACCCGAGTGGTCGGGTGCTCGGCAGCCTCAAGCCCACCGGCTACCGGCCCACGTTCGTCGACCACATCAGGGACCTGGGCATCGAGTTCGAGGAACGCATCTTCGGAGGAGAAGCGGCATGAGCCCTCAGTCAGGTTTCTGGCGTTCCCGTTCCCTGCGCGCCCTGGTGGCGCTGATCGTGGGCCTGGTCTCGGCCCTGATGCTGGTCCCGCCCGCGGGCGCCCAGACCGACGACGGCGCACTGCAGATCCAGAGCGTCGACGCCAGCGGCTTCCCGCTGGTGCGCGCCGTCGTGTCCGGTCCGACGGTCAACGGCGATCCCGACCAGGCCTTCGTGGTCACCGAGGACGGCGAGCAGCGCCAGGCCGATGTCGTCCGCCTCCGGAGCGACGAGCTGAACGTGGTGGTCGCCATCGACGTGTCCGGCTCGATGGAGGGTGAGCCGCTGGACCGGGCCAAGGCCGCGGTCGGCGAGCTGCTCGCCAACCTGCCCGACACCGTCCCGGTGTCGGTCGTGAGCTTCGGTGCCAGCGCCGTGGTCACCCACGACTTCTCCACCGACCGGGCGTCCATCCAGTCGGCGGTCGACGGGCTGATCGCCGCCGGCGGCACCGCCCTGTACGACGGTGTCGACCTGAGCCTGGCCCAGCTCGCCTCCCGCAACGGCACCAGCGCCCTGGTCGTGCTCGCCGACGGCGGTGACTCGACCAGCGCCACCCCGCCCCAGCAGGTCGTCGACCGCTTGGCGTCCACCGACGTCGACGCGTCGTTCGTGGCCCTCCAGACCCCGGACCTCGACATGGCCGCCGTGCAGGCCCTGGCCGACGCCGCCGGCGGTGACGTGCTCGCCGTCGACCAGGCCGCCAAGTTCGGGGCCGCCTTCGGTCAGGTGGCCGCCAGCCTGAGCAGCTTCTTCGAGCTGCGCTGGACGTCGCAGTCGGCGGGCGACTCGGCCGATCTGTCCATCGCCCTGGCCAGCGACCCGTCGGTGTCGGCCAGCAAGAGCTTCGCCCACCCGGCGGTGCGCCAGTTCGTCCCCGACGTGGCCGACGCCACCTACACCGAGCCCACCGGGGGCATCTTCGGCGCCGCGTGGATCCCCTACGCCGCCGCCTTCGGCGTGAGCGCCGGGGCGTTCGTCCTGCTGCTCATGATGCGGACCTCCGAGACCGCCGTCGAGCGGCGCGAAGAGCGCAAGTCCGAGCGTGAGGCGGTCAAGGCCGACCGCAAGCGCCGGGTCTCCGGCGTGCAGGACCGCCTCGAGGGCATCTCGGCGCAGATGCTGGAGAAGAACAACCGCGGTCGCTCGCTCGACGACACGCTCGACCGGGCCGGCATCGCCATGCGCTCCAACGAGTTCGTCGTGCTGTGCGCCGGCATCATCGCCGGCTCGCTGCTGGTCGGCGTCGCCCTGTTCGGCATCCCGTACTTCCTGCTCGGCGGCATCATCCCGGCGGCGCTCATCCCGCTGTTCGTCAAGTTCAAGATCGGCCGGCGCCGCAAGAAGTTCGTCGAGCAGCTCGGCGACACCCTCCAGCTGATGGCCGGCTCGCTCACCGCCGGCTACGGCCTGGGCCAGACCCTCGACTCGGTGGCCCGGGAGACGGATTCCCCCACGTCGGAGGAGTTCCAGCGGGTGGTCATGGAGACCCGGCTCGGCCGCAGCCTCGAGGACGCCCTCGACGCCATGTCGTACCGCATCGGCGCTCCCGACTTCGACTGGGTCGTCGACGCCATCAAGATCCAGGCCTCGGTCGGCGGCAACCTTTCCGAGATCATCCAACAGGTCGGCGAGACGATCCGGGCCCGCACCCGCATCCGCCGCCAGGTCGACGCCCTCACCGCCGAGGGCAAGATCTCGGCCCTGGTCCTGTTCGTGCTGCCGTTCGGCCTGTTCGGCTTCATCTTCTCGTCCAACCCCGGCTACATCACCCCGATGTTCCACTCGGGGCTGGGCCAGGCGATGCTCGGCGCCGCCGGCGTGATGATCTCCATCGGCGGCCTGTGGCTGAAGAAGCTCGTGAACCCGGAGTTCTGATGATGATCATCTATCTCGCCTCTCTGTTCGTGATCGGCGGCGTCGGCCTGGCGCTGTGGGCCCTGAAGCCCGAGCCGAAGATGGTGCCCATCGGCGTCGACCCCGACGACCTGGCGCCCACGTCCCGCGAGCTCGAGCTGCAGGGCAGCTTCGCCGAGCGCGTCCTCCAGCCCCTGGCCAAGACGCTGTCGAACAAGGTCGGTCGCTTCCTGCCCGGCGGCGTGCTCGACGCCACCGCCAAGACGCTCCGCGTCGCCGATCTCGACAAGAAGTACAGCGCCGAGATGATCGTCGGCGCCCAGGTCGTCGGCTTCGGCATCGGCATGTTCCTGTCCACCGCGTACCTGCGCAGCGCCGGGGCCAGCCGCACCAACCTGATCGTGGCCGGCCTGCTCGTGCTGCTGCTGACGATGGGCCCGAACGCCAAGGTCAAGCGCACCGCCGACGACCGGCGCAAGGCCATCACCAACGAGCTGCCCGACGTGCTCGACCAGCTCACCGTCACCGTCGAGGCCGGCATGAGCTTCGACGGCGCCGTGCTCCGGGCCGGCCAGGAAGGCCGCGGCCTGCTCGCCAAGGAGCTGCTGCGGGCCGTCCACGACATGCAGCTCGGCCTGTCCCGCGGCGAGGCCCTGCAGTCCATGGCCGACCGCACCGACGTGCCCGACCTGCGCCAGTTCGTCACCGCCGTCCGCCAGGCCGAGAAGCACGGCTTCCCGCTGGCCAACATCCTGCGCCTGCAGTCCCTCGAGCTTCGCGACCGGCGCCGGGCCCGGGCCGAGGAGCGGGCCATGCAGGTGCCGGTGAAGATCACCTTCCCGCTGGTGTTCTGCATCCTGCCCGCCCTGTTCGTGGTCATCCTCGGGCCGGCGGCGGTCAACATCACCAGCTCCGGCTTCTGACCCGTGCTCTTGGCGGTCTGCTTCGCAGCGCCGCGTGCCGGCTGCTCGCTGGCGCTCCCGACGCCGGCCGGCTGAGGGTCCACGAGCGAATCCGGTAAGCCCCTCGTAGGGTGCTGCGGATGAGCGAATCCGACGTCCTCCCCGGTGCCGAACCGTTGTCCGCCGACGGTGGTCCCGCCGGCGTGCTCGTGCTCCACGGCTTCACCGGCAACCCCAGCTCGATGCGGCCCATCGCCGAGGCCTGCGCCGCCGCCGGCCACGCCGTGGAGATGCCCCGCCTGTCCGGCCACGGCACCAAGGTCGAGGACATGCTCGACCGCACGTGGGGGGACTGGACCTCCGAGGTCGCCGCCGCCTACGACGAACTGGCAGCCCGTTGTGATCACGTGGTCGTCGTGGGGCTCTCGATGGGCGGCGCCCTCACCGCCTGGATCGGGACCCAGCGCCCCGACGTCGCCGGCCTGGTGTTCATCAACGCCGCCGCCGAGCCGGCGCCGGACATGAAGGCCATGATCCAGGGCATGCTCGACCAGGGCGAGACGCTCATGGACGGCATCGGCAGCGACGTGGCCGACCCCGACGTCACCGAGTCGGCCTACACCCAGACCCCGCTGCCGCCCCTGCGCTCGATGTTCGACGGCATCGAGGCCATGCAGGACGACCTGGCCGGCATCACCGCGCCGGCGCTGATCATGAACAGCCCCCAGGACCACGTGGTCGCCCCCAGCAACGCCGACCACCTGGCCACCACCCTCGGCGGCCCGGTCGAGCGGGTCACGCTCGAGCGCAGCTACCACGTGGCCACCATCGACTTCGACCGCGACCTCATCATCGAGCAGGTGCTGGCCTTCGTCGACCGGGTGGCGCGCTCGTAGGCTCTCGGGGTGCCCGACTCCGGACCGATCACGCGCGACCAGGTCGCCCACGTCGCTCGTCTCGCCCGCCTGGTCCTCGACGACGACGAGCTCGACCTGTTCACCGGTCAGCTGGCGTCGATCCTCGACCACGCCGCCGACGTCGAGTCGCTCGACCTCGACGACGTGCCGCCGACGTCGCACCCGTACCCGCTGCGCAACGTGCTCCGCCGCGACGATGTTCGCCCCTGCCTCGACCGCGACGAGGTCCTGGCCCAGGCGCCGGCGGCCGAGGCCGGCATGTTCCGGGTCCCGCCGGTGCTGGGGGAGGCGCCGTGAGCACGGCCGACCCGCTCGGCCCCGCCGCCGCCGTCGCCCGCGACGTCCGCGCCGGCGACCGCTCCGCCCGCTCGGTGGTCGACGACCACCTGGCCCGCATCGATGCGCGAGAGGCCGAGATCCACGCCTTCAACCTGGTGCTCGCGGACGAGGCCCGCCAGCGCGCCGACCAGCTCGACCAGCGCATCGCCGCCGGCGACGACGTGGGCCCGCTGGCCGGCGTGCCCGTGGCGCTCAAGGACAACCTGTGCACCCGCGGCGTGCCCACCACCTGCTCGTCGAAGATCCTCGACCGGTGGCGGCCGCCCTACGACGCCACCGTCGTCGAGCGTCTGACCGCCGCCGGCGCCGTCGTCGTCGGCAAGACCAACCTCGACGAGTTCGCCATGGGCTCGTCCACCGAGAACTCGGCGTTCGGCCCCACCCGCAACCCCGTCGACACCGAGCGCGTACCCGGCGGATCGTCGGGCGGGTCCGCCGCCGCGGTGGCGGCCGACTTCGCCGCGCTGTCGCTCGGGTCCGACACCGGGGGCTCCATCCGCCAGCCGGCCGCCCTCTGCGGCGTCGTCGGGGTGAAGCCCACGTTCGGGCGCGTGTCCCGCTACGGGCTCATCGCCTTCGCCTCGAGCCTCGACCAGATCGGCCCGTTCGCCCGCACGGTCGGCGACGCCGCCCTGCTGCTCGACGTCATCGGCGGGCACGACGAGCGCGACAGCACCAGCATCCCCGAACCGGCCGGATCGCTGGTCGACGTGCTCGACCGCGGCGTCGACGGCCTGCGCATCGGCCTGGTCTCCGAGCTGCTCGGCTCCGACGGCGAGGGCGGCATCGAACCCGAGGTGGTCGCCCGCACCCGCGACGCCGCCGCCGCGCTCGAGGCCGCCGGCGCCACCGTCGAAGAGGTGTCGGTCCCCGCCGCCACGCTGGGGCTGTCGGCGTACTACCTCATCGCCCCCGCCGAGGCGTCGTCCAACCTGGCCCGCTTCGACGGCGTCCGCTTCGGACTCCGCGAGGAGCGGGCCACCATGGGCGAGACCTACGACGCCACCCGCACCGCCGGCTTCGGCGCCGAGGTGAAGCGCCGCATCATGCTCGGCACCTACGCCCTGTCGTCGGGCTACTACGACGCCTACTACGGCAAGGCCCAGCGGGTGCGCACCATGATCATCCGCGACTTCGCCGCCGCCTACGAGCGCTTCGACGTCCTGCTCAGCCCCAGCTCGCCGTGTGTGGCGTTCCGCCTCGGCGACAAGGTCGACGACCCGCTGGCCATGTACCTCAACGACGTGTGCACCATCCCGTCCAGCCTGTCGGGCGACCCGGCCATGTCGGTGCCCTTCGGCGTCGGCGCCGACGACCTTCCGGTGGGCATCCAGGTGATGGCGCCGGCGCTGGGCGAGGCCACCATGTTCCGCGTCGCCGCCGCCATCGAGGCCGCCGACCCGGCCCGGAGGGAGTCCGCATGAGCGACACCGCGACCGGCTCGACGACCGACACGGTCCTCCCGCACGGCTACCAGATGGTGATCGGCCTCGAGGTCCACGTCGAGCTGCACACCGCCACCAAGCTGTTCTGCGGCTGTCCCAACCAGTTCGGCGACGAGCCCAACACCAACGTGTGCCCGGTGTGCCTCGGACTGCCCGGGTCGATGCCGGTGCTCAACGCCCACGCCATGGAGCTGGCCATGCGCCTGGGCCGGGCCCTGCACTGCGAGGTGCGGCCCTCGGTCTTCGCCCGGAAGAACTACTTCTACCCGGACATGCCGAAGGACTACCAGATCTCCCAGTACGACCAACCGCTCAACGTCGACGGCCACCTCGACCTGCCCGACGGCACCCGCATCGGCATCGAGCGGGCCCACGTCGAGGAGGACACCGGCAAGTCCACCCACGTGGGTGGCAGCGGGAGGATCCACGAGGCCGGGTACTCGCTGGTCGACTACAACCGCTGCGGCGTCCCGCTGGTCGAGATCGTGTCCCGACCCGACCTGCGCACCGTCGAGCAGGCCCGCGCCTACGTCTCCGAACTGCGATCCATCCTCGTGGCCACCGGCGTGTCCGACGCCAAGATGGAAGAGGGCTCGATGCGGGTCGACGCCAACGTCTCGGTCCACCAGCCCGACACCCCGCTCGGCACCCGTTGCGAGATCAAGAACCTCAACTCGATCCGCTCGCTCGGACGGGCCATCGAGTACGAGGCCCGCCGCCAGGTCGACCTGCTCGAATCGGGCGAGCGGGTCATCCAGCAGACCCGTCACTGGAACGAGGACGACGGCCGCACCAACACGCTGCGCACCAAGGAAGAGGCCGAGGACTACCGGTACTTCCCCGAACCCGACCTGGTGCCCCACGTCCCCGAGGCCGCCGAGGTGTCGCGCATCGACGCCGCCCTGCCCCGCCTCCCCGCCGAGCGTCGCTCGGCGCTGGCCGACGCCGCCGGCCGGACGCTGCCCGACGAGACGGTCGGCATCGTCGTCGACCGGGGCCTCGACGAGCTGGCGCTCGGCGCGCTGGCCGACGGCGCCGACGGCGACAAGGTCCTCAACCACCTCCAGCACGACCTCGACCCCGACAACGCCGACAACGTCTCGGTCGCCGACCTGGCCTCGCTCGTCGCCATGGAGACCGCCGGCGACCTCACCGCCAGCCAGGCCAAGCAGGTGTTGGCCGAGATGGGGGAGACCGGCAAGGACCCCAGGACCCTGGCCGACGAGCACGGCTTCGAGGCCATGGACACGTCCGAGCTCGAGTCGCTGGTCGACGAGGCCATCGCCGCCAACCCCGACGCCTGGCAGAAGTACTGCGACGGCGAGCAGAAGGCCCAGGGCGCCATCATCGGCCACGTCATGAAGGCCACCCGCGGCCAGGCCGACGGTCGAGCGCTCAACCAGATCCTCCAGCAACGGAAGGGCTGATGCGGCCCGGGCCGGCCGGCTGGGCCGGCGCCCTCGTCGCGCTGGCGGTGGCCGCGCTCCTGGCCGGGTCGTGCAGCGGTGGCGACGGCGCTGACGCCGCGGGCGCACCCGCGGCGAGCACCACGACGCTGGCGTCCACCAGCGTGGCGGCCGACGCGCCGGTCTTCACCGGCGACCCCGACTCCGAGTTCTGCCAGCTGAGCCGCGCCGCCGCCGACCGGCCGGTGCTGAACCCGTTCGAGGCCGGACTGGAACCCCGCGAGGTCGAGCTCCGCTTCCGCGCCCTGTCGTCGCGGTTCCAGGCGTTCCACGACGTCGCTCCCGAGCCGCTGGCCGACGACCTCGACCAGCTGGTGGCGACCTTCGACGACTTCGCCCGGGTGTTGCAGGACGCCGGCTACGACTTCGGGCGCCTCGCCCAGGAGAACGTCGACGTCTCGGCGTTCAACGATCCCGCGCTGCGGAAGGTCGCCGACCGCTTGGCTGCCTACCAGGAACAGGTCTGCCGCAAGCCCTGAGCCGCGACCCTGAACAAATGGTGAAGCGTCGCCGCCGCTGGACACTGCACCGGCGTCGCCTCCGTACCGTCAGCTCATGGCAGAGGGGAAGATCGCAGAGGGGAAGATCGCGTGGCCGGCATGGCTCCGGCAGGGGCCGAACCGCGACGGCGCCGCCACCAGCCCGCTGCACGACGACCGGACCGCCGCCGTGCTCGGCATCGCCCTCGGCGTCACGTTCACGGTCTGCTTCCTCACCGGACTGTTCTCCCACTGGGGGCAGAGCACCGACCCGCTGGTCGCGTTCCCGTCCCGCCCCGCCGGCCTGTACCGCGTCACCCAGGCCACGCACGTGTTCACCGGCGTGCTGAGCATCCCGCTGCTGCTGGCCAAGCTCTGGACGGTCCTGCCCCGGTTCTTCCGGTTCCCGCCGGCGGCGTCGGTGGCCCACGCCCTCGAGCGGCTGACCCTGCTGCCGTTGGTCGGAGGCAGCCTGTTCCTGCTGGTCACCGGCCTGAACAACATCGTGGCCTGGTACCCGTGGTCGTTCGCCTTCGTGCCCGCCCACTACTGGGCGGCCTGGATCACCGTCGGTGCGCTGGTCATCCACATCGGCGCCAAGGCCACCACCGCCCGCCGCGCCCTCACCCACCCCACCCCCTCTGAAACTGGCAGCCGCTCCGTCACCACCCGCCCGGTGAATCTGGCAGTCGCTCCGTCACACCGCCCGGTGAATCTGGCAGTCGCTCCGTCACACCGGCGGGCCTGAGCCGCCGCGGCTTCGTCGGCGTGGTCGGCGCCACCGGCCTCGCCCTGGCCGTGTCGGTCGAGTCCCAGTCGATCGCCCCCTTCCAGCCCGTCGGGTTCCTGTCACCACGTGACCTCGACCTGGGTCCGCAGGGCTTCCCGGTCAACTCGTCGGCCGCCCGACGGCGGGTGGTCGACGCCGCCACGTCCCCCGACTACCGGCTGCGGGTCACCGGCAACGTGGCCCAGCAGCTGGAACTGTCCCTCGACGACCTGCGCGCCCTCGACCAGCACGAAGCCGAGCTGCCGATCGCCTGCGTCGAGGGATGGAGCAAGTCGGCGCGCTGGCGGGGGATCCGCCTGGTCGACCTGCTGGCCATGGCCGGTGCGCCGGAACGGGTCACCTGCACCGTCGTGTCGCTCCAGGAATCCGGCGCCTTCCGCAGCTCGTTCGTCAACCGGCACCACGCCGCCGACCGCGACACGCTGCTGGCGCTCGAGCTCGACGGCGAGGTGCTGCACATCGACCACGGCTATCCGCTGCGGCTCATCGGCCCCAACCGGCCGGGCGTCAACCAGACGAAGTGGGTCCGGGAGGTGCGGGTCGTGTGAGGAGGCCTCCGTTCGACACCGAGCACGTGCACGTGTCCCGTGGCTTCTGGATCGGGCTGCTCGCCGGCACCCCGGTCATCGCCTACGGGATCGTCGGCGCCATCGACCACCTGCCCGGCGTGCAGGGAACGAGCTTCCTGCGGTGGTTCGTCGGTGTGGCCCTGGTGCACGACCTGCTCGTTGGCCCGCTGGTGGTGGCCGCCGGCTGGGTGCTCGCCCGCCGCCTGTCCCGCCCCGCCGTGGCACCGGTGCAGGGCGCGCTGCTGGCAAGCGGGATGGTCGGTCTCGTCTCCTGGCCGTTCGTCCGGGCCTACGGCATCACGCCCGGCGAGCCGTCGTTCCTGTCGCGGAACTACGCCGCCTCGCTGGCCGTGGCGTGGGGCGTGATCTGGCTGCTCGCTGCCGCGGTGGTGGGCATCCGTCTCGTCCGGGGGCGCTGATCGAGCGGCGCCCCGGTGGGTAGGGAACGCTGATGGCCAGCACCACCACGTCGGCGCGCGTTCAGCCCGATGCCGAGCAGGCGAGCCGACGTGCGCGCGCCCGGTCCCTCGCCCGACTGCTCGACACGCAGTTCCGGGTCCCGGGAACCGACCGGCGGTTCGGCCTCGACGGCCTGCTCGGTCTGGTGCCCGGCATCGGTGACGCCGCCGGCCTCGTGCTGTCCGCTGTCGTCATCGGGCAGGCGGTGCGCCTCGGGGCACGTCGTGGGACGGTCGCCCGGATGGTGCTCAACGTCACCACCGACGCGGTGCTCGGATCGATTCCGCTGATCGGTTGGGTCTTCGACTTCGCCTTCAAGGCCAACGTCCGCAACCTCGACCTGCTCGAACGCCACGCGGTCGACCCTGCCGGCACCGACGCCCACAGCCGCACGGTCGTCCGCCGGACCATCCTGGCCGTGGTCGTGGTCACCGTCGTGGTGGCCGTTGCGCTCCTGGCGCTGCTGGGCTGGTTGCTCGCCGCGCTGTTCTGACCACCGACACTCGGGGCGCGCCCGATCGCCGGTCGGTGCGGCGATCAGCCGTGCACCACCTGGATGCACTCGCGGCAGCGACGGTGCGAGATCTCGCGCCGGAACGACAGCGTCGGCCAACGCTTCAGCGGACCGACCTCGAGACCGCAGGCCGTCGTCGGCGCGCCGGGCTCGTACGCGTGGAGGTCGCCGTCCGGCCCGTGGCGGGGTGGAGCGGTCACCTGCCCCGTGACCCGTGTGACCTGCGCTCCTCGTGTGGTGACCCTGGTCGATGCTGTGCGCCACATGGCTGTCTCCGGTGATCGTGGGCGGGGGGCGCAGGCCAGCCTGCCTGTTGGCTCCGTGACCCGACCACTCAGCGGGACGCCTCCAGGGTGGCGCGCTGGACGTCGGAGAGCGGCTTGCGCACCTCGCGCAACGTCACGCCCGACGCCCGTGCCGCCCTCGGCAGGATCCACTCGTACACGAGGTCGGGACGCTTCTTCGCGGTGTCCCGGAGCACCCAGCCGATCGCCTTGCGGATGAAGAACTCGGTGTCGTCGAGCATGGCGTCGGCGTAGCGGCCGAAGCGCTCGAAGTCGCCGGCACCGCGCCGCAGGGGCAGCAGCAGCGCGAGCAGGGCCGACCGGCGGATCCAGAAGTCGTCGTCGACGGCCCAGCGGTCGAGCACCGCGCCCAGCTCCGGGTGGGCGTCCACCAGCGGACCCACCACCGACGCCGCCAGACCGTCGACCAGCGCCCAGGTGCCCGATTCGCGCAGCAGACGCTCGAGCAACTCGATGTCTCCGGGCTCGAGGTCGTCGACGCGGTGCTCGAGCAGCTCCGCCGCCGCCACCCGGCACTCGTGCGCCGGCTTCGCCCACAGTGCACCCACCAGCGCGATCAACTGGTCGTGGGGGAGTGGCGTGGTGCGTGCCGCCCCGACCGCCACCCGCCGGATCGCCGGCATCGACACCCCGTGGTGCAGCCGGTCGCTCTTGAGGTACGCCCGTTCCTTGTCGGCGCGGACCGGGTCGCCGAGCTCGCTCAGCTGCCCGTCGATGTCGTCGGCCATCCGCTGGATGTCCACGGCGCGGATCGTACGGCGGCGGTCGCGGTCGCCGACGGTGCCGTTCGGCCCGTATCTCGTGCCCGCCGAGCGGGTCGCGCCCAGCACACTGCTGCCATGGCCGTCGACGTCCGGTTCACGACCGATCCCGCCGAGGCACTGGCCCGCGCCGGCGATCGCGTGCAGGCAGATCCCGTCCGTCACAACGTGATGCTGACGCTGCTCGCCGCCCGGATGGCCGCCGGCGAGCGCATCCGCTTCTGGTGGGCCGAGCAGGACGGAGCGGTGCTCGGCGTGGCGTTCCAGTCACCGGAGTCGGCCCCGGTCCTCGTGGGCACGCTGGCCGACGCCGCCGTCGAGCCCCTGGCGCGCGCCGTCGCCAGCGCCAGTCCGGCAGCGACCGCGGTGAACGGCACCGCCGTCGACGTCTCCCGCTTCGCCGGTGCCTTCGCCACGGTGACCCGCCGGCCGGTGCATCCGATCGAGGCGCAGCGCCTGTACGAGATCCGTGCCGTCGCCCCGCCCGCTGGCGTCGGCGGTGCCTCCCGGTCGGCCACCGCGGACGACCTGGACGTGCTGGTCGACTTCGTCACCGGTTTCGAAGCCGACACCGGCGGTGCGGTCGTGGACGAGGACCCCGCGGCTCGGGCCCGCCGTTACGTCGACAGCGCTCAGTTGCAGCTGTGGGACCACGACGGTGCGCCGTGCGCGTCGGCGGCGGTCATGGGACCGGAGGCCGGCGTCGCCCGCATCGGCTTCGTCTACACGCCGCCCGAGCACCGCGGCCGCGGCTACGCGTCCGCCCTGGTCGCCGAGCTGTCCTCACAGGTCCTCGCCGCCGGCGACCGCTGCATCCTCTACACGCAGCTGACCAATCCGGTGTCCAACGCCATCTACCAACGCATCGGCTACGAGCCGGTCGACGAGGTCCTCCGGTACGGCTTCAGCTGATCGCGCGAGCATCGTGTCCGTGGAGATCGAGATCATCCGGGGTGACATCACCGAGCAGCGCGTCGACGCCATCGTCAACGCCGCCAACCGAGAGCTGCGGGCCGGCGGCGGCGTGTGCGGCGCCATCCACCGGGCGGCGGGTCCGTCGCTGGAGCACGCCGCCGTGCCGCTCGGCCCCATCGAGACCGGCGACGCCGTGGCCACCGATGCCTTCCGACTGGCGCCGGCCATCCGCTGGGTGATCCACGCCGTCGGCCCGGTGTGGCACGGCGGCGACCAGGGCGAGGCCGACCTGCTGGCGTCGTGCTACCGGCGCTCGCTCGAGGTGGCCGACGAGCTCGGCGCCGCCTCGGTGGCGTTCCCGTCGATCTCCACCGGCATCTTCGGCTATCCGATCGAGGAGGCCGCCGGCGTGGCCGTCCGCACGCTGGTCACCGCCGAGACCGACGTCGAGGTGGTGCGCCTGGTCGCCTTCGACGAGCGCAACCACGCCGCCCTCACCGCCCAGCTCGAGGCCGCCGGCGAACGCTGACGTTCTGGCAGCCCGCCCGTACCGGTTCTGGCAGCCCGCCCGTACCGGTTCTGGCAGCTCCTGCGTACCACCCAGCCCGGCGCGCCGTCGCCGTGGTACGCAGCGCCTGCCAGTTCTGGTACGCAGCAGCTGCCAGTTTTCGGAACGGGGTGTCAGCGCTCGGCGCCGGTGACCGCCCACGCCCCCGAGCGCCAGCGCAGCGACAGCGGCACCACGCGGGCGGCCATGAACACCGCCACCACGCCCCACACCCAGCCGATGCCCAGGTCGAGCACCAGCACGGCGACGGCCGACGGCACCACGACGGCGAGCGTGCCCACCATGGCCAGCGCCAGGAACCGCATGTCGCCGGCGCCGATCAGCAGGCCGTCGAGCACGAACGCCGCTCCGTTCAACGGCTGCAGGACGGCGACCCACAGCAGCAGGAACGCGGCCAGGTGGATCACCAGCGGATCGTCGCTGAACACGTCGGGCAGCACCGGGCGCAGGGCGAGCACCAGGAGCCCGACCACGACCCCGAAGGCCACGCCGAGCTCCAGCATGCGGCGACCGACCTCCCGGGCAGTACCGGGGTCGTCGGCGCCGAGGAAGCGGCCGATCATCGCCTGGCCGGCGATGGCGATGGCGTCCAGGGCCAGCGCCAGCAGGCTCCACACCGCGAACGCCACCTCGTGGGCGGCCACGTCGGCGGCGCCGATGCGGGCCGCCACCGCGGTGAGCAGCGTCAGCGAACCCCGCAGGGCCATCGTCCGCACGAGGAGGTCGCCGCCGACCTTGGCCAGGCGCCGGATCGACGTCCAGTCGGGTCGCCGCCGGATCCCGTTCGACGCCGTGTCGCGGGCGACGAGCACCACGTACACACCGGCGCTTGCGCCCTGGGCCACCACCGTCGACAGTGCCGAGGCACCGATCCCGAAGCCGAAGCCCTGGATGAGCACCAGCTCCAGCACCAGGTTGCCGCCGGCGGCGGTGATGGCAACCACCAGGGGTGTGCGTGTGTCCTGCAGGCCGCGCAGGTAGCCGGTGCCGGCGAACACCAGGAGCTGGGCGGGGATGCCGAGGGCCGAGATGCGCAGGTAGATCTCGGCGTTGGTCCGCACCGCGCCGTCGGCGCCCAGGACGGCGACGATCGGGCCCGGGACCGCCACCACCAGCGCCGCCACCGCCACCCCGATGAGCGTGGCCAGCCACATGCTCTGCACGGCCTGCGCCGACGCGTCGGCGGTCCGACCCGCACCGAGCAGGCGCGACACCGCGGCCGTGGTGCCGTAGGCCAGGAAGATGAACACGGCGAACCCGGTCAGCAGCGCGGAGGACGCCACCGCCAGCCCGGCCAGCTGGTCGGTGCCGATGTGGCCCACCACCGCGGTGTCGGCCAGCACGTACAGCGGCTCGGCCACCAGCGCACCCAGCGCCGGCACCGCGAGGCGGGCGATCTCCCGGTCGTGGGGGGAGCGGAGGCCGAGCACGGCGGCATCCTGGCACGGGTTCCCGCTACGGCCCGGCGTGCGGCACCGCGTAGCCTCGCCGGCGTGAGCACTCCGAGCAACGCCAGCGAGACGCCGAGCGAGACGGGCGTCGACATCAAGCCCCGGTCGCGCGACGTCACCGACGGCATGGAGCGCGCCCCGGCGCGGGCCATGCTGCGGGCCATCGGCATGACCGACGACGACTGGGACAAGCCCCAGATCGGCGTGGCGTCCTCGTGGAACGAGGTGACGCCCTGCAACATGCCGCTCGACCGGCTGGCCAAGCGCTCCAAGCTCGGCGTCCGGGCGGCCGGCGGCTACCCCATCGAGTTCGTCACCGTCGCCGTGTCCGACGGCATCTCCATGGGTCACGAGGGCATGCGGGCGTCGCTGGTGTCGCGCGAGGTCATCGCCGACTCGGTCGAGACCGTCATGCACGCCGAGCGCATGGACGGCCTGCTCACCTTCGCCGGCTGCGACAAGTCGCTGCCCGGCATGCTCATGGCCGCCGCCCGGCTCAACCTCCCCAGCGTGTTCCTGTACGGCGGCTCGATCCTGCCGGGCAACCTCAACGGCGAGGCGCTCGACATCGTGTCGGTCTTCGAGGCGGTCGGCGCCCGGTCCGCCGGCACCATCAGCCAGTCCGAGCTCGACGCCATCGAGCGCAACGCCTGCCCCACCGAAGGTTCCTGCGCCGGCATGTTCACCGCCAACACCATGGCGTCGGTGGCCGAGGCGCTCGGCATGTCGCTGCCCGGCAGCGCCAGCCCGGCCGCCGTCGACCGTCGGCGCGACGACTTCGCCTACGCCTCCGGTCAGGCGGTCATCGACCTCATCAAGGCCGGCATCCGCCCCCGCCAGATCATGACCCGCGAGGCCTTCGAGAACGCCATCGCCGTGGTCATGGCCCTCGGCGGCTCCACCAACGCCGTGCTCCACCTGCTGGCCATCGCCTACGAGGCGCGCGGTCGAGCTCGACCTCGAGGTGTTCAACGAGATCGCCGCCAAGGTGCCCCACATCGCCGACACCAAGCCGCACGGCAAGTACCACATGGTCGACATCGACCGGGTCGGTGGCGTGCCGGTCGTGATGAAGCACCTGCTCGACCACGGACTGCTCAACGGCGACTGCCTCACCGTCACCGGCAAGACCGTGGCCGAGAACCTCGAGATGCTCGACCCGCCCGGCCCCGACGGCGACGTCATCCACACCATCGACGACCCCATCCACGACATCGGCGGCCTGGCCATCCTCCAGGGCTCGCTGGCGCCCAAGGGCTCGGTGGTCAAGGTGGCGGGCATCGACTTCGACCACTTCGAGGGCCCGGCCCGCGTCTTCGACGGCGAGCAGACGGCCATGGACGCCGTGCTGGCCGGCGAGATCAACGCCGGCGACATCGTCGTCATCCGCTACGAGGGTCCCAAGGGCGGCCCGGGCATGCGCGAGATGCTGGCCATCACCGGCGCCATGAAGGGCGCCGGCCGGGGTGGCGACGCCGCCCTCATCACCGACGGCCGCTTCTCCGGTGGCACCCACGGCTTCTGCATCGGCCACGTGGCCCCCGAGGCCGTCGACGGGGGCCCCATCGCCCTGGTCCAGGAGGGCGACCGCATCCGCATCGACGTGCGCGAGCACACCATCGACCTGCTGGTCGACGAGGCCACGCTCGACGAGCGGCGCAAGACCCTCAAGCACCCCGATCCCCGCTACACCAGCGGCGTGCTGGCCAAGTACGCCAAGCTGGCCGCCGGCGCCGAGAAGGGCGCCGTCACCGAAGCCTGAGTGTCGCCTCCGTTCTGGGCCGCGAGGTTTGCGCAGAACACGGCGATCTGCACCCCAGAAGCCCAGCGCGGTGTGACAGATCCCACGGTTCTTTGCGTTCTGCGGTTCTGACCGGTAGGTATGGAAGGACCGTGGCCCCCCAGACTGCCTCTGCCCTCGCGCCCGTAGCGTTCCGATCCTCCCGGATCGAGGACGGTCCGGCCCTGTGGGCCCTGGCGAAGTCCAACGGCCTCGACGAGAACTCGCCCTACGCGTACCTGCTGTGGACCGAGTACTTCCGGGGCACGACCGTCATCGCAACCAGCGGTGACGACGACGTGCCCGTCGGCTTCGTGATGGCGTTCCTGCGCCCCGACGATCCCGACACCGTCTTCGTCTGGCAGATCGGCGTCGATCACTCGCATCGCCGTCGGGGCATCGCCGGCCAGCTCCTCGACGTCCTCGTCGAGCAGGTCGGCGCCACCCATCTGGAGTCCACGGTGACGCCGTCCAACACGGCGTCGGAGACCCTGTTCCGTCGTTTCGGCGATCGGCACGGCGCGTCCGTGTCGACCGAGCCGCTCTTCGGTGAAGAGCTGTTCCCCCCGGGCCACGAGGCGGAGGTCCGCTTCCGCATCGGCCCGATCGCCCACGGCTGAGATGTCTCCGTGTCCCGGGCGCTTCGCCGCGCCCGATGACCGTCCGTCAACAACCCCACAAGGGAAAACATTCACATGAGCATCTTCGAACGACTCGAGTCCGAGGTCCGCGGCTACTGCCGCTCGTGGCCTGCGGTGTTCGAATCCGCCCACGGCGCCACCATGGTCGCCGAGGACGGCACCGAGTACCTGGACTTCTTCGCCGGCGCCGGCGCCCTCAACTACGGGCACAACCACCCCGACCTGATCGCCGCCCTCCAGGATCACCTGGCCAACCAGGGCTTCATCCACGCCCTCGACATCTCCACGACCACCAAGCGCACCTTCATGGAGCGCTTCGAGGAGCTGATCCTGAAGCCGCGCGGCCTGGACTACAAGCTCCAGTTCCCCGGCCCCACCGGTACCAACGCCGTCGAGGCCGCCCTCAAGCTGGCCCGCAAGGTCACCGGCCGCGACCGCGTCGTCGGCTTCACCAACGGCTTCCACGGCATGACCCTCGGCTCGCTGTCGGTCACCGGCAACGCCATGAAGCGCGGCGGCGCCGGCGTGCCCCTCGGCAACGCCACCTCCATGCCCTACGCCAACTACCTGGGTGACGACGTCGACAGCCTGCACGTCCTCGAATCCATGCTCGTCGGTGAGTCCTCGGGCCTCGACGAGCCCGCCGCGGTCATCGTCGAGACCACCCAGGGCGAGGGCGGCATCAACCCGGCCAGCACCGAGTGGATGCAGGGCCTCGACCGGATCTGCAAGGAGCACGGCATCCTGCTGATCGTCGACGACATCCAGGTCGGCTGCGGCCGCACCGGCCCGTTCTTCTCCTGGGAGCGCATGGGCATCGATCCCGACATCGTGACCCTGTCCAAGTCGCTCTCCGGTTCCGGTCTCCCCATGGCGCTCGTGCTGCTCAAGCCCGAGCACGACGTGTGGGAGCCGGGCGAGCACAACGGCACCTTCCGCGGCAACAACGCGGCGTTCGCCACCGCCACGGCGGCGCTCGAGCAGTTCTGGACCGACGACACCCTCACCACGCAGGTCGAGGCCAAGTCGGCCCGGGCCCGTGCCGGCCTCGAGGAGCTGCAGGCCAAGCACCCCGGCCTGTTCACCGACGTGCGTGGACGGGGCCTGATCCTCGGCATCGAAGCCAGCGTCCCCGAGATCGCCACCGCGGTCGCCCGGGGCGCGTACGAGCGGGGCCTCATCATCGAGACCGCCGGCGCCGACGGCGAGGTGGTCAAGCTGCTGCCGCCGCTGGTCGTCACCGACGACCAGATCGACCGGGCCATCACCATTCTCGGTGAGGTGGCGGCCGACTTCGACGACAAGATGATCGCTGATCTGCGGCGTGAGCACGAGGGCCACGCCCACGAAGACAACCCGGAGGTCTACCGATGATCGTCCGCACGCTCGACGACATCGTCGGCACCGAACGCGACGTCGACGGCGGCACGTGGTCGTCCCGGCGGCTGTGTCTGGCCGACGACCGCATGGGCTTCTCCATGCACGACACCATCCTGCGAGCCGGCACCGAGACCCACATGTGGTACAAGAACCACCTCGAGGCGGTGTACTGCATCGAAGGCAAGGGAACGCTCGAGGACAAGGCCACCGGCGAGATCCACGAGCTCCGTCCCGGCACCATCTACCTCCTCAACAACCACGACAAGCACGTCGTGCGCGCCGAGGAGGACCTGCGGATGGTGTGCTCGTTCAACCCGCCGGTCACCGGGCAGGAGGTCCACGACGAGGACGGCGCCTACCCGCTGCTGACCGTGGCGGACATGGACGGGGCCGACGTGGGGGGTGAGCCCGAACCGGCATGAGCCTCCTGGGGATCCACGACCAAGAACCGCAGGGGTACGACGCCGATCCGTACCCCTCACGTCTCGGCCGGGAGCCCGAGCTGCTTCCCCGGGTCGATCCGGTCGTTCACCGCGACCACACCGGGAACGCCCCCGGTCCGCTCGAGGCCGACCAGGTCGCCGAGTTCGACCGCAAGGGCTTCCTGGTGATGCACGACATGTTCTCGCCGTCGCAGGTGGCCGAGCTCGACCGTGCCCTGCACGAGGTCATGGACACGACCACGGCCGACGACGCCCACCGGCTCATCGTCGAGCCCGACTCGCGCGAGATCCGCTCCATCTTCTCCTTCCACGACCGCCCGGGTCCGCTGGAGAAGGTGGCCGGCGACAACCGGCTGGCCGGCGTCGCCCGCCAGCTCCTCGGCTCGCAGGTGTACATCCACCAGAGCCGGGTCAACCGCAAGCCGGGGTTCCGTGGCAAGGACTTCCAGTGGCACTCCGACTTCGAGACCTGGCACACCGAGGACGGCATGCCCCGCATGCGCTGCCTCTCCGCCGTCGTCTCGCTCACCGACAACCACACCTGGAACGGACCGCTGCTGGTCATGCCCGGGTCGCACCGGTGGTTCGTCACCTGCAAGGAGCCGACGCCGCCGGCCAACCACGAGCGTTCGCTCAAGGTCCAGCAGGTCGGCTCGCCCGACGACGACAGCCTGCTCGACCTCTACGACGAGTGCGGGATCGAACCGGTCACCGGCGAGGCCGGCTCCGTGCTGTTCTTCGACTGCAACCTCATGCACGCCTCGCCGTCGAACATCTCGCCGGTTCCCCGGCGCAACCTGTTCCTCGTCTACAACAGCGTCCACAACACGCTCACGGAGCCGTTCTCGGCCCCGCAACGCCGGCCCGAGCACATCGCCTCGCGCGTCTTCACGCCGGTCTGAGCACCAAGTCACCGCCCACCAGCCGGTGAGCGCACCAGAGGGCCACCTGCCGACGGACGGGGGTGGCCCTCGTCGCGCGATGCTGTCGGCAGGGATCGGGGCTGGCGAGGTCGAAGTGGGGGTATGACCACCACGATCGTGCGTTCCTCCGCTCGATGTGCCCAGACCATGCACAGGGGGTAGCAATGCAGCAGCTCACCGGCGTCGACTCGACGTTCCTCTACATGGAGTCGCCGACCACGTTCGGTCACGTCTCCAGCCTCATCATCTACGGGGGTGAGAACGTCGAGGGCGCCACCTTCGAGAACGCCAGGGCGCTGTTCGCCGAACGCCTCCACCTCCTCGACCCCATGCGGCGCAAGCTGGTCGAGGTCCCCTTCGACCTCGACCACCCGTACTGGATCGAGGACCCGAACCTCGACCTCGACTTCCACATCCGCCAGACCGCCGTGCCGCCGCCGGGCACCGACGAGCAGCTGGCCGAGCTGGTCAGCCGCCTGATCGCCCGCCCCCTCGACCGCAGCCGCCCCCTGTGGGAGCTCTACGTCATCTACGGCCTCGAGGGCGGGCGCGTCGCCCAGCTCACCAAGATCCACCACGCCGCCATCGACGGCGTCGGCGGCGCCCAGCTGCTGGCCAACATCCTCGACCTCGAACCCGAGGCGCCGCCGAAGGGCCCCGAGCCGCTGCCCGAGCCCGATCACGAGCCATCCCAGGAGGAGATGCTGCTGCGGGCGCTCGGCTCCCTCGCCACCCGGCCCTACAAGCAGGGCCGGCTGCTGGTGCGGACGCTCCGCGACCTGCCCCAGATCGGCCGGGCGGTCGACTGGGGTTCGCTGGCCAAGTCGCTGCCCACGCCGGTGGCCCGCGTGTTCGGCCAGGGCCCCCGCCGCATCGAGGACGAGCCGCCGACGCTGTCCAACACCGGTGGCTTCACCGTGCCGTCGACCCGTTTCAACAACAAGATCGGCCCGCACCGCCGCTTCGCGTTCACCACCATGCCCCTCGACGACGTCAAGGCGGTCAAGGACGGGCTCGGCGTCACCGTCAACGACGTGGTCCTCGGCATGTGCTCCGGTGCGCTGCGCACGTACCTCGAGAAGAAGGGCGAGCTGCCCGAGCAGTCGCTGCGGGCCATGATCCCCGTGTCGGTGCGCAGCGAGGACGAGGCCAACACCTATGGCAACCGGGTGTCGGGCATGCTCGCCGCGCTGGCCACCGACGTCGAGGACCCGATCGCCCGCCTCCACGTCATCCACGAGGAGACGGCCCGGGCCAAGGAGAGCCTGGGCGCGCTGCCCGCCGACCTGCTGACCGACGTGGCCGAGTTCGCCCCGCCGGCCATCACCGCCCGGGCGGCCCGGGTGATGGCCCGCACCGCGCTGGCCAACCGCATCGACCCGCCGTTCAACCTGATCATCTCCAACGTCCCCGGACCGCAGTTCCCGCTGTATGCCGCCGGCGCCGAGATGCTGCACTACTACCCGGTGTCGGCGGTGGCCGACACGCAGGGCCTCAACATCACCATCCAGTCCTACAACGGGCGTTGCGACTTCGGCATGGTGGCCTGCCGCGATGCCGTGCCCGACCTGTGGGACCTGTGCCACCTGCTCGAGGAGAGCCTCGACGAGCTCAAGGACATCGCCGGCGTGTCGTAGTCGCGTTGTCGCGCGCACCGGTCGTTCTGCCAACATGGGGAGCGATGGACCGCGGCCACCTCGTAGTGATTCTCGACTAGCGCACGCCCGACCCCGTCGCGCGTGCGCCCACGACCTCCCCCCGGGGAGGTCGTCGTCGTTTTCCGCCCGGTACCGTCACCACCCCACCCACGCCGAGGAGCATCCAAGTGCAACCGAACGAGCCGACCAACGGAGGTGCCGCCCTCATCCGAGCCCTGGAGCTCGAGGGGGTGGAGATGATCTTCGGCCTGCCCGGTGGCGCCATCCTGCCGGTGTACGACCCGATCATCGACTCGTCGATCCGGCACATCCTGGTGCGCCACGAGCAGGGCGCCGGCCACATGGCCGAGGGCTACGCCCACGTCACCGGCCGCCCCGGCGTGTGCATGGTGACGTCGGGTCCGGCGGCCACCAACGTGGTCACCGCCCTGGCCGACGCCTACCTCGATTCGGTGCCGATGATCTGCATCACCGGACAGGTCGCCTACCCCAACATCGGCAGCGACGCCTTCCAGGAGTGCGACACCACCGGCATCACCATGTCGGTGACCAAGCACAACTACCTGGTGACCGATGCCAAGGACATCCCCCGCATCGTGCGCGAGGCCTTCCACATCGCCACCACCGGCCGTCCCGGCCCCGTGCTCATCGACGTCCCCAAGGACATCGTCGACCCGAAGAACCCGGCCTCGTTCCTCGAGTGGTACTGGCCCACCGACGAAGAGGTCGCCGCCGGCCTCCCCGGCTACAAGCCGACCACCAAGGGCCACCCCCGCAAGATCCGCGAGGCGGCCGAGCTGATCCTGGCCGCCGAGCGTCCGGTCATCTACGCCGGCGGCGGCATCCTCAAGGCCCACGCCGCCGAGGCCCTGCGCCGGCTGGCCGAGCTCACCGGCATCCACGTCGTCACCACCCTCATGGCCCGCGGCGCCTTCCCCGACAGCCACGAGCTGGCCCTGGGCATGCCGGGCATGCACGGCAACTACACCGCGGTCACCTCGTTCCAGGAGACCGACCTGCTCATCACGCTGGGCGCCCGCTTCGACGACCGGGTCACCGGCAAGCTCGACGAGTTCGCATCCAAGGCCAAGGTCATCCACGCCGACATCGACCCGGCCGAGCTGGGCAAGAACCGCACCCCCGACGTGCCCATCGTGGGCGACTGCCGGCTGATCATCGAGGACCTGGTCGCCGTCCTCGAGAAGCTGTTCGCCGAGGGTCGCACGCAGGCCGACCGGACCGAGTGGAAGAGCCGCATCAGCGGCTGGCAGGAGAAGTTCCCGCTCCACTACGACCCGCCCCAGCCCGGCGAGGGCCTCAAGCCCCAGTTCGTGCTCGAGACGCTGCGCGACAACACGCCCGCCGACACCATCGTGTGCGCCGGCGTGGGCCAGCACCAGATGTGGACCAGCCAGTACTGGAAGTTCGACCACCCCTACACGTGGGTGAACTCCGGCGGCCTGGGCACCATGGGCTTCGGCGTGCCGGCCGCCATCGGGGCCAAGGCGGCCATGCCCGACCGGACGGTCTGGCTCGTCGACGGCGACGGCTGCTTCCAGATGACCGCCCAGGAGCTGGTCACGGCCACGGTCGAGAAGATCCCGGTCAAGGTCGCCATCCTCAACAACTCGTACCTGGGCATGGTGCGCCAGTGGCAGGAGATGTTCTACGACGAGCGCTACTCCGAGGTCTTCCTGTCCAAGGACGTGCCCGACTACAAGATGTGGGCCGAGTCCATGGGGTGTGCCGGCTTCCGGGTCGACTCGCCCGAAGAGGTCCTGCCCACCATCCAGAAGGCCAACGAGATCAACGACCGGCCGGTGGTCATCGACTTCCGCACCGACTGGTCGGAGAAGGTGTTCCCGATGGTGCCGGCCGGCCGGTCCAACTCGGCCATCGTCGTCCACCCGTCCCAGCCCGGCCCCCACGCCGACTTCCCCGGCCAGCCGGCCCACCGACCCGACGAACAGGAGCGTGCCTGATGCCCGCCCCCCAACCGGTCCGGCACCACACCCTGGTGGTGCTGGTCGAGAACAAGGCCGGCGTGCTCACCCGGGTCGCCGGTCTCTTCGCCCGCCGTGGGTTCAACATCTACTCGCTGGCCGTGGCCCCCACCGACGACGACGAGCGCTTCAGCCGCATCACCATCGTCGTCGACGTCGAGTCCACGCCGCTCGAGCAGATCACCAAGCAGCTGTTCAAGCTGGTGAACGTGGTCAAGATCTCCGAGCTCGACCCGGCCGACTCGGTCGAGCGCGAGCTCATGGTCGCCACGGTCAAGGCCGACGCCTCGGTCCGCAGCCAGGTCATCGAGCTGGTCGACGTGTTCGACGGTGCGGTCATCGACGTCGGCTTCGACGAGCTGTCGCTGGCCGTCAACGGCGAACCCGACACCCTCGACGACGTCGAGGAGCTGCTCCGCCCCTACGGCATCGTCGAGCTCCAGCGCACCGGACGGGTGTCGCTGCCCAAGCTCGAGCGCACCCCGCCCCGCCTCAAGTCGGTGCCGCGCCGCACCGCCTGACAAACTCCCCAACCGAGAATTTCGTCGATTTGTCAGCACTGTCCTGACGAACTGACGACAGAGTCCCCAGCGAAGGAACCCTTCATGCCTGCATCCGTGTACTACGAAGCCGACGCCGACCAGAGCCTGATCCGCAGCCGCAAGGTGGCCATGCTCGGCTACGGCTCGCAGGGTCACGCCCACGCCCTCAACCTGGCCGAGTCGGGCGTCGACGTGCGCGTCGGGCTGCGCGAGGGGTCGTCGTCCAAGGCCAAGGCCGAGGCCGCCGGGCTGCGGGTGCTGTCGGTGGCCGACGCCTGCGCCGAGGCCGACTTCGTCGTGATGTGCCTGCCCGACACCCGGCAGGCCGCCATCTACGAGTCCGAGATCGCCCCCAACCTGTCGTCGGGCGACGTGCTCTGCTTCACCCACGGGTTCAACATCCGCTACGGGCTCATCAAGCCGCCCGCGGGCGTCGACGTGGTCATGATCGCCCCCAAGGGCCCGGGCCACCTGGTGCGGCGCACCTACACCGAGGGCGGCGGCGTGCCCTGCCTCATCGCCGTCGAGCAGGACGCCTCGGGCAAGGCCCGCGAGCTGGCCCTGTCCTACGCCGACGCCATCGGCGGCGGCCGGGCCGGCATCCTCGAGACCACCTTCACCGAAGAGACCGAGACCGACCTGTTCGGCGAGCAGGTCGTGCTCTGCGGCGGCCTCACCTCGCTGGTCAAGGCGGGGTTCGAGACCCTGGTCGAGGCCGGCTACCAGCCCGAGTCGGCCTACTTCGAGTGCCTGCACGAGCTGAAGCTGATCGTCGACCTCATGTACGAAGAGGGCATCGCCGGGATGCGCTACTCGATCTCCGACACCGCCGAGTACGGCGACCTCACCCGTGGTCCCCGCATCATCACCGACCAGGTCAAGGCCGAGATGCGCAAGGTGCTCGACGAGATCCAGGACGGCCGCTTCGCCGAGGAGTGGGTGGCCGAGGCCAACGGCGACCGGGCCACCTACGACCGTCTCCGCAAGGAGGGCGAGGCCCACCCCATCGAGGACGTGGGCAAGCGGCTCCGCTCGATGATGCCGTTCATCTCCGCCGGCAAGCAGTCCGTGAAGGACGCCGCGGGAGGCTCTCAGGATTGAGAGCCGACGGCCGGTCACCCGTCCTGACGGCGCCGGCGACGCATCCGGTCGCGCCGGTCGACCAGGAACACGTGGGCGACCAGCACCATCCCCCCGATCGCCGCCAGCACGAAGAACACCAGCGCCACCGCCGGCACGCCCAGCAGCGTGACCTCGGTGTCGACGCGCATGGCCAGCGCGGCGGCCACGAGCATGGCGGCCAGGACCACGCCGGCGGTGACGCGGGTGGCCATCTTCTCCAGGCCGCGCATGAACTCCTCCTGGTCGAAGGCGTCGACCCGGAAGCGCAGCCGACCATCCGCCAGGTCGCGCAGGATCGTGTCGGCGCGGCGGGGCAGGCCCTCCATGAGGCGGGCGGTGTCGAGCGAGGTGCGGGCCGCCCGCAGCGGTGAGGCGCTGGCCCCGACGTGGTGGCGCAGCAGCGTGGAGGCGTGATCCTCGAGCACGGCCGACGGCTCGAAGTGGGGGTCGAGGCGGCTGGTGATCTCGTCCAGGTGGAGCAGCGCCTTGCCGACCATGGCCAGCTCGGCCGGCGGGCGCAGCTCGGCGGCGGCGCAGGCCTGCGACAGCTCGAGCAGGAGGCTGCCCGTCTCGATGCGGTCGACCGACGTACCGGCGTGCTGGCCGATGAGGTCGGCGAGCCGGGCCTCCAGGGCCTTCTCGTCGTAGTCGGCCAGCGGCGTGCCGGCCTCGCGCAGGGTGCGGGCCACGTCGTCGGCCCGGTTCTCGACGACGCCGAGCACCAGGTCGAGCATCTGCGTGCGGACCCGGTGGCCCAGGCGGGTCACCATGCCCAGGTCGATGAGCGTGATGCCCTTGTCGTGCAGCAGCACGTTGCCGGGGTGGGGGTCGACGTGCACGATGCCGTGCACGAGGATCTGGTCGAGGTACGCCCGCACCAGCTCGTCGGCCAGCTCGGCGCCGTCGACGTCGTGGCGGGACAGCGGTCCCAGCTCGGACAGCTGGTGGCCGTCGATGAAGGTCATGGTGAGGACCTTGCGGGTGACCAGCCGGTGGATGGGACGGGGGACGCTCAGGTGGGGGTAGTCCGACAGCAGCTCCTCGAAGGTCTCGAGGTTGTCGGCCTCGTGGCGGAAGTCGAGCTCGGCCACGAAGCTGCGCCGGAAGGTGGCGACGAAGTCCTCGAACCCGAACTGTCGGCCCACCTCGGTGCCGGCGTCGACCAGGCGGGCCAGGTCGGCGAGCACGGTCAGGTCGCGGCGCACCCGCTCGAGGATGCCGGGGCGCTGCACCTTCACGGCCACGTCGGTGCCGTCGGCGAGGCGGGCCCGGTGGACCTGGGCGACGGAGGCGGCGGCCAGCGGCTGGTCGTCGAAGGAGGCGAACACGTCGTTGACCGGCATGCCCAGCTCCTCCTCGATGACGCCCCGGATCTCGCTCGGGTCGACGGGTGCCACGTCGTCCTGCAGCCGCGACAGCGCCGCCAGGTACGAGCGGGGGAGCAGGTCGGCGCGGGTCGACAGGACCTGGCCCAGCTTCACGAACGTCGGCCCCATCGACTCGAGGTCGCGGGCCAGCGACTCGGCCTCGTCGTCGGTGCCGGCGTCGCGGTCGGCGGCGTCGATGTCCTGCAGCTCCGACTCGACGCGCGCCCCGTCCACCACGTCGTGGTTGGCGTGGCGGACCAGCAGGTGGAGCACGTCGCGGTGGCGCGCGACGCGCGAGGTCGAGTCGGCACCGATCGGTTCCATCAACGGAGCGATACCCCGGGCCCCGCCCGGTCAGTCAGCCGGTCAGTTCTCAGGCCCGCATGGTGATGACGGCGAAGAAGGCACCGGTCTTGTCGGCGACCACGGCGAACCGGCCGGGTTCGATGCAACCGATACCCCTGGTACGGGTGGGTCAGTCTGCGCGGACGGTCACGTCAACGGTGGCGGATGGCGGTCGAGCCATCCGGTCTCGGCCTCGAGCTGAGCGGCCAGGCGGATGAGGACGTCCTCTCGCCCGTGCGCGGCCACCAACTGCACCCCGATCGGCAGGCCGGCGTGCACGCCGCCGGGCACCACCATGGCCGGTTGCCCCGACAGGTTGAACGGCGCCAGCCACGTGATGAGCATCTGGTCGTCGTGCTCGTCTCCGGTACGGGGCGGCGGCACCGGGACGGCCGGGCAGACCAGCACGTCGTGGTCGTCCCACCAGGTGAGCAGGCGTCGGGTCCACCGCTGGGCGAGCTCGCGGGCCTCCAGCAGCGCACCACCGGTCACGCCGCGCCCCATCTCGAGCAGGAACGCGGTGACCGGCTCGATCTGGTCGGCGGGATCGGATGCCCGATCAGCGTGGCCAGTGGTGGTCGACGATCCAGGCCGTGCCGGCCGTGTAGTGCGGCAGCAACAGCGTGACGATGTCCTCGTCGGAGCGCGTCCGGCCCACCGTCGTCGACGTCGTGACCGAGACCGCGTCAGCACTGTCGGCCATCTGGCGACGGTCGAGGCCACGTGTCCGTGCGTGGGCACGGCGTGGTGCTCGGTCACGAACCCGATGCGCAGGCGCTCGGTCTCCTGGCCGGCAGCTCGGCGTACGAGTCGGCGCCGGCCACGTCGGGTACCAGTCGCCGACGTAGGGGCCGGCTGCGAGCGCATCGAGCGCCAGGCGTGTCGCGGACCGAGCGGGTGACCACCAGCTCCTCGGCCATGCCGCCCATGCGTCGAAGAAGTCCGGCGCCAGGCACGACCGGCCCGGGACGGCTTCAGGCCCACGAGCCCGTTGTGCGACGCCGGCGCCCGGATCGAGCCGCCGACGTCGTTGGCTGGGCGATGGGCACGATGCCCGCCGCCACCGCAGCGCTCCGCCGCCGGTGGAACCGCCGGGGGAGTGGGTCAGATTCCACGGTTGTTGGTCGGTCCGTAGGCGACGGGTTCGCACACCGACGCATGCCGAACTCGGGCACGTTGGTGCGCCCGAGCGAGATGAGCCCCGCCTTCCGGGCACGGACCACGTACTCCTGGTCCTCCGGGCCGTGTAGCCGATCTCCTTCAGGTGCACGTTGCCCTCGTGGAACGGTCGCCCGGCCTCCTTGCCGATCAGGTCCTTGTGGAGGAACGGCACGCCCCGGAACGGTCCGTCGACGGACCTTCTGCCGCTCGTTGCGCGCCCTCTCCAGATCGGGGTGGATCACGGCGTTGAGCGCCGGGTTGCGGGCCTCCAGCCGGGCGATCGCCGCCTCCACCAGCTCGTGCGTGACCTGGCCCGAGCGATCAGCTCGGCCTGGCGGTGGCGTCGAGGGCTCGAAGTCGTCGGCCGACCGTCTGTCATGCGCCCTCTCGCATGGTGATGACGGCGAAGAAGGCGCCGGTCTTGTCGGCCACCACGGCGAAGCGGCCGGGTTCGATGTCCATGGCCGGCACCATCACCTGCCCACCGAGCTCTTCGACCCGGGCGACTGCGGCGTCGGTGTCCTCCACGGTGAAGTAGGTCAGCCAGTGGGCCGGGACCTCGTCGGGCACCCGGCCCCGCATGTCCATGCCCCCGCCGATGGAGCGGCCGTCGAGGAGGAACTCGGTGTAGCTGGAGCCGTCGCCCATGGCGTTGGTGCGGGCCTCCCAGCCGAACACGTCGCCGTAGAAGGCGAACGCCGTCTCCGGGTCGCGGGTGTTCAGCTCGTTCCACGAGAACGATCCCGGTTCGTTCACCAGTTCGGCGCCCGGACGGTCCTTGGCCTCCCACACGCTGAAGTGGGCACCAGCGGGGTCGACGGCCGCCAGCATGCGGCCGGCGTCGAAGATCGAGAACGGCTCCATCAGGACGGTGCCGCCGGCCTGGCGGATCGCGTCGGCGGTGGCCTCGGCGTCGGCGCTGGCGATGTAGGTGGTCCACGCCGGTGGGCCGCCGTCGCTCTGGAGCGGGCCCACGCCGGCCACGGTGCGGCCCCGGAGGTGGAACATGCGGTAGCCGCCGGCGTCGGCGCCTTCGGGAGCCGGATCGACGGCCTCCCAACCGAACAGCTCGCCGTAGAAGGCGACGCTGACCTCGACGTTGGGGCTGGACAGGTCCACCCAGCTGGGCGTTCCGGGCGCGTAGCTGCTCATCTCGGCCATGGCCGGATGGTACGCCTACGGATGGGGCCTGTCGCCGGGCCCGGCGACGGGTACCGGCGTCAGGTGCAGGCGTCGACGGCCGGCTGCAGGATGCGCTGTGCGGCGGCGGCGCTGTCCTCGCCGGCGAAGCCGGCGGCGAACAGCTCGGCGATGTCGTCGTCGGTGATGTTGGCGTCGAGGCAGGCGATGACGTCGTCGCCGGCGCCACTCGACGCGATGTTGTCGAGCAGGATCTTGCGCACGTCGATGCAGTCGACGAAGGCGTTGGTGAACGCGTCGACCTCTTCGGGTTCGAGGGCGGCGAACTGGTCGCCGCCGTTGCGCTGGCTCTCGACGCCGACGACGATCAGCCGGCTGAGACCGACCTGGTCGACCACGCCCTGGGCCACGCAGTGGGCCTGCTGGTCGTTCACGGGGAAGGCGGGGTCGGGTTCTTCGAGGATGCCGGCCGCGACGGCGTCGACGAGGACGGCGGCGCTGTCGTCGATGCAGTCGTTCATGGCGTCGGCGAGCACGGTGATCTCCGACTCGTCGAGCTCGGTGAACTCGACCTGGGTCTTGTCGTTGGCGAAGCCGATCTCGACCAGGCGGTCGGTGCCCAGGTCGTCGACCACCCGCTCGGCGGCGCAGCGGGCCTCGGGCTCGGTGATCTCGTAGTCGGCGAACGTCTGGTCCTGCAGGAGGCTGTCGGTGAGTGCGGTGGTGAGCTCGTCGCTCTTGGACTCGCCCCCACACGCACCGGCCACGAGCAGCAGCGCCACGGCGGCGGCGCCCAGGCGGGTGGTCCGGGGGCTCACATCGTCTCCTCGAACGACACGACACCTTCGCCGCGCAGCACGTTCTTGAGGAGCTTGCCCGAGGCGTTGCGGGGCAGCTTGTCGTCCTGGATCTCGACGTAGGCCGGGACCTTGAAGTTGGCCAGGCCGTCGGCGACCCACTGCTTGACCTCGGTCGCGGTGATCGACTGACCGGGCTCGACCTGCACCACCGCCTTGACCTCCTCGCCCAGCTCGGCATGCGGCACGCCGATCACGGCGGCATCCGCGATGGCCGGGTGCTGGACGAGGCGCTCCTCGATCTCGACGCAGTAGATGTTCTCGCCGCCGCGGATGATCATGTCCTTCTTGCGGTCGGTGATGAAGACGAAGCCCTCGTCGTCCACGTAGCCGATGTCGCCGGAGCGCAGCCACCCGTCCACCACCGTCTCGGCGGTGGCGTCGGGGTTGTTCCAGTAGCCCTTCATGACGATGGGGCCCTTGATGCAGATCTCGCCGATGGCACCGACGGGCAGGGCCTTGCCGTTGCCGTCGATGACCTGGATCTCCACCGTCGGCACCGGCGGGCCGACCGACGTCGGCTTGCGGAGCGGCGTCCTCGCCCGAGTTCACGGTGGCCACCGACGACGACTCGGTGAGCCCGTAGGCGTTGGACGTGGTGCTGACGTTCGGGAACGTCTCGCGCACCTTGCGCTGCAGCTCGTCGGCCGAGGGCGACCCGCCGAAGGCCACCGACGTGACCGACGAGGTGTCGAAGTCGCCGCGGTCGGGGTACTCGCACACCCGCCAGACCATGGTGGGCACCGTGGCCCACACGTTGACCTTCTGCTCCTCGATGATCCGGAGGGCGTCGGCGGGTTCGAACTTGCCCACCGGCATCACCAGCTTCAGGCCGGCGAGCAGCCCGACCACCAGCGTCGAGTGGCAGCCCGACACGTGGAACAGGGGAGAGGTGAACAGGGCCACGGTCTGGTCGGCGTCGCCATCGAGGGAGGGCAGCGCGCCGCCGCCGGACATGGCGCCGGCCACCGAGTTGTAGATGGTGTTCTGCAGGTTGGCGACCATGTTCCGGTGGGTCGACATGATCCCCTTGGGCTTGCCGGTGGTGCCCGAGCTGTAGAAGATCACCGCCGTGTCGTCCTCGTCGATGGGGGTGTCGAGGAACTCGGTGGTCGGCTGGCCGGTCAGCTCGTCGAAGCGGTGGAGCTTGTCGCGATGGGCCTCGCCGACGACGTCGGCGAAGTCGGCCGGGTCGGCGTCGCGGGTCAGGTAGATGCGCTCGAGGTCGGGGCAGGCGTCGAGCTGATCGGCGATGCGCTCGAAGCGCTTGCGGTCGGCCACCAGGACCTTGGCGCCGGAGTCCTGCAGGCCGTAGATGATCTCCTCGGTCTTCCACCAGCCGTTGAGGCCCACGAGGATGGCGCCACCGGTGACCGTGCCCCAGAACGAAAGGCACCACTCGGGGTTGTTCTGGCTCAGCACCGCCACCCGGTCGCCGTGGCCGACGCCGGCCTCGTCGTCCCGCGAGGGCGTGGGCCGACGCCGTTGGCCGTGGTGATGAACCGTTCGAAGGACCAGGTCTCGTCGCCGTACTGGAGGAACGTCTGCTCGCCCCGCAGCATCGACAGCTTGGGGATCTCGCGCAGGTTGGGCAGGCGCTCCTTGTAGACCTGCAGCTCCACGCCGTTGACGGTCTCGGTGGTGATCTCGAACATCCCACCGGGCGCGGTGAGTTGCGCGCGGACCTCGGCGACGGTCGGCATGGACGGACTCCCCCTCGTGGCTGGCTGTTCGGGAGAGTCTGGCAAAGACCGTTGCCAGGAGCGACCCGGACGCCCGGCGCCCGAACTCAGGGAGTCGTGTCGGAGACCCCGCCGCCGGCGGGGCGCTGGGGGGTCGGGGCGCTCGAACCGCACCCTGCAGCGGCGATCACCGCAACCGGGAACCAGTCCATTCGCTGGCGACAAGGGGTCTTCGACACACCCACATCAGACGCCTCGCCGCCGTCGGGAGGAAGGGCCGAAGGTCCCCAGCGAGCCGGCTTCGAGGCGCCCGGACGCGAAGCGGGCCGGGCGTGGAGCCCGGCCCGTCGCAGTCCAAGTGCGGTCGTGTCAGCTGTCGACGGTGTCGAAGCGGTGCCGGCGCCGGCGAGCGCCGACCGCCAGGACGATGCCCGCTGCCGTCAGGCCGAGGCCGAGGAGGGTGGGGCCGCCGATGTCACCGCCGGTGCGGGGCAGGGGGCGCACGACGACCTCGTCCTTGACTTGGACCGTGCTCGTCGGCGCCTCAGTGGTCGTGGTGGTCGGTGCCTCAGTGGTGGTCGACCGAACCACGGAGGTCGGCGACACCTCGATCGTGGTGGTGGTCGTCGACGCCGTGGTGGTCGTCGTGGTCGGGATGGTGGTGACGATCGGGGAGTTCGTCTCTTGCTGTTGCTCCTGCGCGAAGGCAGGAACCGCGAACAGCAGCGAGACGAGAGCCACGCCGAAGATTGCTGCGATCGTGCGTGCTCGGTTCATCGGCCTGCCCTCATCTTCCGTTCCGCCTCCCAGGACACCGGTCCTGGTCTGGTCCTCACCGCATCTTCGCATTCCTCCGCCACGCTCGGCCACCGTTCGTCAGCGATTTGTGGGCGCAGCGTGGCCACGGCGCGTTTCGCCGGAATGGGTGGAAACCGGAGGGATCAGGACTCGCCGCGGAGGCGATCGAGCACGCCCTTGCGGTCGGCGTCGACGTCGACGTCGACGACCACGGTTGCGTCGCTGGTCGCGTCTTCCCTGGTCAGAGCGGTCTTGGCGCCATCTGCGACGGTTCCTGCGCTGACGGTCCTCGATGTTCCATCCGGCCGAGACCGAGAGTCGGATCTCGAGCTGATCCGCGTTCACCATCGGTTGACGGATGGGTCGCACCACGTACCGTGCGGACGGATCCACTACGCCGCGTACATCGGCAGCTACTCGCCGAGTCGTCTTCGACGGCACCGAGAGGAAGAAGCGGGCGACGTAGTGGCCCAGTTCCTCGTTGGGCACGACGTCCATGGGCTCGCCGTCCACGGTGACGTTGTCGATCGGGTACGCCGAGTAGAGGGCGACCAGCATGAAGTTCTCGCCGTCGGCCACCGGCCGCTGCCCGGCGGACTCGTCACCACCCCAACCGATGATCGATGCCGGCAGGCCGCTGTCGGGTGCCTGGTTCTCGATCGTTGCCTCGATGGTGCCGTTGACCTCGCCGGACTCCGGGTCCCAGCTGACGTCGTAGGAGATGTCCCGGTGCAGGAACCAGTCGATCTTGTTGCCGTTGACGTTCTGGGTGATCACGCCGAAGGAGTCACCCGTGGTGCGCTCGACGCCGCCGGTCGCGCCGAGTCGGGCGAACAGGGCCTGCTCGTCGGGGCGGGTCGACCACAGCTGCAGGTCCCTGGCTTCGACGGCGGGACCGAGCTGGTCGGCGAGCGCCCGGGGGCCGGGGAGCTCACCGGACGTCAACTGGTCGAAGAGCACGCGCACCGCGCTGGACAGGAACTCCTCGCGGTCGGCGGCCGCGTCCTTGGGGAACTCGAGGTACTGGTCGTGCAGCAGGATCTGATGGGCGTTCTCGCTGGTGAGTCGATCCGGGTAGCCCTCGACCTGGATGGGCCCGGTGAGCTCGAGGAAGGCGGCGAGGGCGTCCGGGCGTGACGGTGATGACCCCGTCGAGCTCCGAGCCCCCGGACTGGGGGTAGAGCTGGGCGATGATGCGGCTCACGGTCGGGTTGTCGGGCGTGAAGTTGATGTTGCCCCAGAGCCGGGCGGCGCTGTCGGTGTAGTTGCGCACGAACTCGTCCTCGCCGACGAGGGTCCGCCCCTGGGGGTCGGGGCCGCCGTCGCGGAGGTCACGGACCCGACCGGTCGACTGAAGGCGGAGCTGTCCGTCCTCGGCGACGATCTCGGCCCAGTTGCCCATGAAGCCGCCGTTGGCCGTCGACTCGGCGGGGTTGTCGAGGGCGACGAAGTAGCGGCGTGGCCCGTCGGCACCGAGCATCTCCGGCGCCAAGGCCACCGCGTCGGAAGCCAGCGAGGCGCTCTCCAAGGCGTCGTCGACCTCGCCCTCGAGGGTGTCGAGCCGGTCGACGATGGGCGGGAGCAGCAGCGGGCTGCGGATGTCGGCCAGGCGGGTGGAGGCGTGGCGCAGGGAGGCGACGGACCGCTGGAGTGGGTCGGACAGCTCGGCGAGCGCCGCCAGGTCCACCCGGCCGTTGGTCGGACGGATCGAGTCGATGTCGGCCTCGTCGGTGGCGTCGGCCGCCGTGCGGGCCAGGTCCGCGCCCGCCGAGGCCATGGTGGCCACGGCCCGGGACTGCTGGGCCACGGCCGGCACCAGCAAGGCCGGCTTGGCCCAGAAGGCGGTGAGCTTGGATTCGGCGTCGTCGAAGTGCGTCGCTGCGTCGCGCAGGCGCTGCTGGGCGACGCCGTCGTCGTCGCCGATCCGGTCGATGCCGTCGACGGCCAGGTCGGTGGCCGTGTCGATGTCGCTCTTGGCCGACAGCGCCGAGCCGAGGCCGACGCCGGCGCCGGCGCCGAGGACCAAGACGGTGAGGCCGACGCCCAGCAGGATCCGGTTGCGGACGCGCCGATCGGCCCGAACCAGCCCGACGAGCAGCACCGGGGTGGCAGCCACGGCCACTGCGGCGGCGCTGAGACCCGAGGCCAGCGGCCAGTCGACGAACCCCATGGGCACGACGCCGGCCGCAGCGGCGACCGCGGCCGTCTCCCGCTTGGCGACGCCGGCGGTGGCCAGGCTCCAGAAGACGCCGGCGGCCACGGCCGTGACGACCGCAGCCGGGGGCTCGGTGATCACCACCGTGACGGCGGCGACCAGCAGCAGCCAGCTGGTGGCCAGCGACCCGGCCCGCGCGGCGGCCAGCGGCACGACCGCACCGAAGGCGATGCGCAGCACGATGTCGAAGGGCGTCCACCCGGTGGGGGAGGCGTCGGAGAACGCCAGCGCGACCCCGGAGACGGCGGCCACGATCGGCACGGTCACCGAAGGGAGCGCCGTGGCGATGGCAGGGCGACGGTCGGCGATCAGGCTGGCGAGGATCGCGCCCACCGCGACGGCGATCAGGAGCACCGGGGAATCCCACCACATCCGGGGCCACGGATGTGGGCATGCCGTGGCCTACCGTGCCCGGGCGTGCGAGTGCTCGTCACCGGCGGAGCCGGATTCATCGGCGCCAACCTGACCCGACATCTGGCCGCCCGCGGCGACGAGGTCGTCGTGCTCGACGACCTGTCCACCGGCGACCGCGCCAACCTCGGCGGTGTGCCGTGCGAGCTGGTCGAGGGCTCGATCCTCGACCCCGAGGTGCTCGACCAGGTTCTCGACGGCACCGACGCCGTGGTCCACCTCGGCGCCCGGCCGTCCGTGCCCCGCTCCATCGCCGATCCGATGGCGTCCCACCTGGTCAACGCCACCGGCACCGTGGAGGTGCTCGAAGCGGTCCGTCGGGCGGGGGAGAGGCGTGACCGGCCTGCCCACGTCATCGTCGCCTCGTCGTCGTCGGTGTACGGCGCCAACCCCACGCTCCCCAAGCACGAAGGCCTGGCCACCCGACCGGTGAGCCCGTACGCAGCGTCGAAGCTGGCCACCGAGTCCTACGCGCTCGCCTGGGCGGCGTCGTTCGGGCTCGACGTGCTGGCCGTGCGCTTCTTCAACGTGTTCGGGCCCCTCCAGCCCGCCGGCCACGCCTACGCCGCCGTCGTGCCCGCCTTCGTGGACGCCGCCCTCGCCGGCCGCCCGCTGCCCGTGCACGGCGACGGCACCCAGAGCCGCGACTTCACCTTCGTCGGCTCGGTGTGCGCCGTGCTCGCCGACGCCGTCGCCCGCCGGGTGTCGGACCCGGAGCCGGTCAACCTGGCCTTCGGGACCCGGGTGACGCTGCTCGAGGTCATCGCCGAGCTCGAGTCGATCCTCGGACACTCGGTCGACGTCGACCACCAGCCGTCCCGGGCCGGCGACGTGCCCCACTCCCAGGCCGACACCACCCGGCTGCGGGCGCTGTTCCCCGACGTGGAGCCGGTGGCGCTGGCCGACGGGCTGCGGGCGACGGTCGACTGGTTTCGGTCGCAGGGCTGAGCTCCGTCCGCCATACGCTCCGGGCGGTGTGGAGTCGCTCGCACCGGTGGAAGCGCCTCGTCGGCTCGGGCGGGCTGAGCTTGGCCCGCCGGCGCACGGCGATGCTCGTCGACCGGTTGGCCGCGACGGTCTGGAACCGGATCGGACCACCGCACCGGTCGGTCGCCTGGGACAGTGACCCGCGGTTCGCCCTCATCACGGTCAACTTCTCGACCACCCGCTACCTGAAGCTGCTGCTCCTCACGCTCTCCGAGCAGGAGCACCTCGGACTGCTGCACCGCATCGTGGTCGTCGACAACGGCTCCCGCGACGGCGGCGCCGAGCTCCTCGACCGGTTGGCCGACCGCATCCCTCGGCTCCACGTGGTGCACCGCCACCGCTGGCTGGGCCACGGCCCCGGGATGCGCGCCGGCGTGCGGGCCCTCGATCGCATCGACCGTGATGACGCCCGGCCGACCAACCTGCTCCTCTTCTGCGACACGGACGTGGTCTTCCGCTCGCCGGTGACCTTGACCGCGCTTGCGGGCACGGCACTGCAGCACAACGCATCACTCATGGGCGAGGTGCGCACGGGCGTCAACCGGCAGCCCGACATCCAAGCGTCGTTCTTCGTGGTCCGGCGCGACGTCCACGCCCGCCGCGACGTCGCCCCCGCCGCACACGACGGCGCGCCGGCATACCGGATGCAGCGCAGCATCGGCGACGCGGGCCTGCCCGTGGTCGACGTGCGCACGAACCATGGAGGTTTGATCCTCCACCGGGGCCGAGCCGGCGTCGAGGCAGCCAGACGCTTCCGACCTCGCCACCACTACGCCCGCGTGGAGACGAACCTGCCCCATTTCATGGGCGTCCCCGACGGAGCACGGATCTGGGCCGAGATCGAGGAGCGGTGGGCGCACCTGCTGGCATCAGGGGCCGAGGACGAGCTGGTCAATCTGCTGGCGACGCGCTTCGACGCTCTCGGCACCGCCGTCCTCAGGGACTGACCGCCTCAGCGCTGCAGCGGACGTGCCGGCGAACCCACCACGGTGGTCCCGGCCGCCACGTCCTTGGTGACGACCGCTCCGGCGCCGACGATCGCCCGCTCGCCGACCGTGAGCCCCTGGAGCACGATCGCCCCGCTGCCGATGGTGACCGCTCGACCGAGGTGCACTGCGCCAGCGACGTTCGCTCCCGGCAGGATGGTGGCGCCCTCCTCGAGCATGCAGTCGTGCCCGACCGTGGCGTTGTAGTGCACCTGCGTGTGGGACTGGAGTGTCACTGACGACGAGATGTGGGCGCCGCCGGACACGAGGCAGCCAGCCCCCACCTGGGTGAGCGGGGCGACGATGGCACGGGGATGGACGAGCGCCGACGGCTCGTGGCCGAGCGCGACCAGCCGGCTCGCGACGTCGAGGCGCGGCGGACGGGTCACCGATGGCGACGAGGAAGCTGATGCCGCTTGACAAGTCATCGGGCCCCACGACGGGTAGGTCGCGCACCGAGCTGCCAGTGGTGCGATCGTCAATGAAGCCGGCGACCTCGATGTTGCACGCGAGGGCGACGTCGAGCGCCTCTCGTCCCACGCCGCCGGCGCCGGCGATCCACAGAGCCACACTTCCATGGTGCCCCCAGGCACCCGTGGTCGCGGTGATGGTGCCCACGCCGAGCGGCGGGGGCACCGGCCGTACGCTTCGGAGCGGTGGTCCGGTCCCCCCGACTGTCGTCACGACGCCTCAACGCGATCGGCCTCGGCTTGGTTGCGCTGCTCGCCCTCTGGGTCGGGGTGTTCGCCGGTGGCGGCGAAGGGCGGCCCGGACCGGTACTGCTCCTGCTGGCTGGCTTGGTGATGGCGACGGCAGCGGGTCGCGTGCTCGCCGAGCGCCCCGGGCTGTTGCCAGGGCTCGTGGCGGTGAGTGTTGCTGGCTCGATGGTGCTCATCTGGCCCGGGGCCTTGAGCGCCGGAGGGCCACCGCTCGGCTATGCCAACGGCAACGCCACGCTGGCGTCACTGGGCCTCATCGCTGCGCTCGGCGCAGCGCGAGCTGAGCCCGACATAGCTGTGCGCCGGGCCTGGCTGGGTGTCGCCGGCCTCCTCGGTGCCTTCACCGTCCTCACCGGCTCGGTAGCCGGCGTCCTCGTGCTCGCCGTCGCCCTCGGTTTGCTGGTCCTGAGCGCGGTCACCCGATGGGCCGGCTTCGCTGTCATCGGTGGGCTCATCGCCGTCTCGTTGGCCGTCGGTGCCACGACGGCAATCGCGCTGGGCTCAGATCTGGGCGGCCTGGGGGAGCGAGCCGCGACCCGGGGCGAGCTCTGGGCGGCCGCCGCGGACCTCGCCAACCAGGAACCGCTCCACGGCATCGGTCCCGGCCAGTTCGCCGAAGGGAACCCGGTGTCCAGTGACGCCGATCTCCGGTGGGCGCACCATGGATACCTGCAGGCGGCGGCGGAGTACGGAGTGGTCGGCTTGCTGCTCGTAGCGGCGCTCGTCGGATGGGTGTGGGCGACCCTGTGGACTGCGGCCACTCACCGTCCGGCGCTCGCCTCCTTGTCGGCGGCTGCGGTGACCATCGTCGGTTTGCACGCCTCGGTCGACTACGTGTGGCACCTGCCTGCAGTGCTCCTCACCACCTGCACTCTGTTCGGCGCTGGGGCCTCGTCGCGCTGGGCGTGCGCCTCATGCCGACGTCAGGACCCGAACAGGCCTGACTCGCTCGGGCGGGCGCGCCCTCCTCCGAAAGCGCGAGACTGAGCACCCGGCCCTGGAACTGGCGGTGCAGAGATCCGAGGCGAGCGACTCAGGCGGAGAATCAGCGAAGATCTCGTGACCACGACGACCGTGGCCATCTTCATCGCGCCTCGGATCTACGCCACCGCTGGCAGCACCATCAGGACGACGCCGGACACCCCCAGCTACTTCGACTTCGAGCTCTGGGGCGCCACGAGGTTCCCGGTCGTCACGGCGTTCTACGCGTTGGTGGCGGACCATCGAGCGATCGTGACGATCCAGGCAGTGGCCGGTGCCTGCGCATGGGTGGCAGCGGTGATCATCCTCGGATCGCTCATCCCGACGTCCCCGCATCGCCAGCTGTTCCACGTCGTGGCCTTCGGTCTCGGACTCACGGCGGGGGTGACGGCCTGGGATGCAACCCTGCTCAGCGAGTCAATGTCGATCTCATTGGCAGTGCTCGTCGCCGCGCTGCTCATCCGCTTCGGCTCGGCGTCGAGTCGGCTGCTCCTGGTCTCGACCGTCGTTGCGGCAGGTCTCTGGGCGTTCTCACGTCAGAACAACGCAATCGTCCTCGGTGCCCTGGCCTTCGGAATGCTCACCTTCTGGGCTCTGCGACGCTCGTCGGGAAGGCAGTTCGCAGTACTCGGACTCTCGCTTCTGCTGCTCGCTGGGATGGCAGGGGTGCTGGCCAGCTCGAACACGGGGATCCAGGAGGCGAACACGACACAGGTCCTCGCCCGGAAGATACTCGCCGACTCCGATCACCGTGCGTGGTTCGTCGACCGTGGGATGCCGGAGACCGAGGCCGTCGCCGTCGTCAGTTCGTCACGCGTCGACAACGATGCACTCATCTTCGAGCGACGGAGGATCCTGGCCGCCGACGAGGAGTTCCGAGGGTGGATGGCGAGTGACGGGACGGCCACCTATCTCAGGTTTCTCGCGTCACATCCGGTGTACGTCGTGTCCGCGCTGGCCGACGATCCGGCAGCAGTTCGCGGGTTCGTCCACGGGGCCAAGTACGCGACGCCGCGAAGCGTCCTTCCGGCGCAGGTGGGCTTGCTGTACTGGCCACGAACTCCCCTGAGCCTGTTCATCGTCGGGTTGGCAGTGCTCGTTCTGTGCGGCGTCGCAGCGCGTCGGGCCCTCCGTTCTCAGCGCTTGCCCGATGGAACCTCGATGGCAGTGCTGCTGCTGGGTGTCGCAGTCCTGAACATCGCACTGGTGGCGCACTCGGCCGGTGCGGAGTACGGACGACTGCTGTCCGCGTCATCGATCACGGCGCGTCTCGTGGCGATCTGGCTGATCGTGGCGCTGCTCACCCTCCGCCCTGGTGGGCGACGGATGGTCCCCGAGAGCTCCGCACCGGCATCGGACGCGGTGGCGGCGACGTCCACCGGAGCCCGACCCTGACCGCGGATGTGTGCTCACTCGAGCTTCGAAGCGGCGGCGATCGCCTGCTGCCGCTCGGCCTCCAGCCGAGAGAAGATTCGGACGGTGTGGAACAGAACGACCCGGGGTCGAAGCTCTCGCTGGCGGATGATCAGGTGCGCGATGCGCTTGGTGGTTCGTCCGCACACCGCGAGTCGATTGGCGGGGGGCGGTTTGAGCAGTCCTTCCTTCGCAGCGAGAACGACCCAGCCACGTGCGTAGGAGCGCACCTGCCGCAAGATGTCGCGCGTCGTGGTCCGAGGGCGGTAGTTGAGACGGGCCGACGGCGCTTCGCCGATGCGAAAGCCGGCACGGAGCAGGCGAGCGGCGAGATCCACCTCTTCGCTGCCCGCACCGGGAAATGCCTCGTCGAAGCCTCCGACGGCGTCGAAGGCGGCGCGACGACAACCGAGAGACGCGCTCATCGCGTAGGGCAACCCCCGAGCCGTCTGGGTGCATCGACCATCGAATGCTCGGTAGTGGAGCTCGTAGAGCCAGTCCGGCAGATCCTTCCGGTCGACCACGATGCGCCCGCCGACGAAGTCAGCGTCACCCCGACGGAGCGCCCGCTCCATCTCCGCGACCCATCGGGTCTCGACGCGATCATCGGCATCGCAGAAGAGGAGAACCGAGGAGGCGGCGGCCTCGGCCCCCCGGTTTCGCGTGTAGGACGCAGACGCAAGGTCGTTCGCCTCGAGCATCACCAGTCGGAGGTCGTGAGCGAACGATTCAGCGATGGTGCGGCTGTCGTCAGAGCACCTGTTGAGCACGACCACGACCTCGAACTCCGGGGCATCGACCTGGTTGCTGAGCGCTTCCATCTGCTGCCGGAGCGTTTCCGCAGCATCGTGAACCGGAACGATCACGCTCGCTGCAGGCGCGACGAGGCTCTCCGAGTCATCACTCGGTTGGGACGCCGAATGGAAGGACACGGTGTGGCGTCCGCTCAGTCGTCCGTACGTCCGGCCGCTAGCCGCCTGAGCCGACGCCGCACCCTGCGAGCGACACGTCCCATGTGGTGCCGGATGTGAGGCATCGACTGCTGAACTGTCGGGAGGAGGCGCCGACGGTACGACTCGGGGATGCGCGTGGTGGAGGCCACGGTGCCGACGATCAGCTCCTGGGGCAGGTGTGGACGGTCACCGAGCAGTTCCGTGTGGCACAGCGCGGTGAACTCGCATGTGGCGATTCGCTCCGACAGTTGCACCGCGATCTCGTGCACGTTCCGTCTGTGCTGCGGGAGGCTGTCCTTGCGAGACAGGATGAGTCCTCCGTCGATCGCGTCGTCGACCTCGTTGGCGAGCCGCATGAGCAGTACGGCCCTCCTTTTCCGATCGAGACTGTCGACGGTGGCCAACGCGCTGACCGCGATGTCACGACTCCAGCCGAGCTGGTGATAGCCGTGGATGAGATGCTCCGCTTCCTCACCAACGGCAGAGGACACGCGTCGTCGATGCCTCGTGCTGGGCCCTGTTCTCCCATCGCCGAAGTCGCCTTGGTCGTAGGCCGCGTGGAGCAGCGCTGCGGCGACCACCTCTGGCTCGCCACCACCGAGCAGCACGCCCGAAGCGGTCCCTACCAGGTGGTCGATAAACGGCTTGCCCGAACCACGCTGCGCCGTCGAGAAGAGCGACGCAGCGAGCTCGTGCGCTCGTCGCGCGGGTGAGATCGGTGGACCGCCAGCCGGCCTCAGCGAGCTGCATCGCAAGCTGCGGATAGGTCTGGGCCAAGGTCATTGGGGCCACTTCACGCACTGCCACGAGTTCGCCAACGCGGTGACAGTCGTAGTGACAGCTCGGCGACGTGCCGACCGACAAGGCGGTCGAACTGCCGAGCGGACTGAACCGCAGTGGACCGGCGGATGAGGCGAGACATCGCTCGGCCGACTGGCAACCAGGCGTAGGCGCGGTGCAGCTCCGGGTACTCCCACGTCCCGCAGGGATCGTCCGGATCATCGATGCCATGGATCTCGCAGAACGCGTGGCGGCTCGCCCGGTTCCACGATGGAGACCACCGACCCACGAAGAACGACACGTCACCGAGATCGAGACGATCTGGGATCTGATAGATCACCTGCGAGTTCGGCTCCAACCAGATCGAACCGCCCGCTGATCGGATGCGAAGAGCCAGGTCGAGATGTTCGCCCTGAGAGAGCATCCGCGAGTCCGGGCCGCCCAGCGCGACGAGGCGTGCACGATCGAACAGAACCGTGTGGAACTCGAAGAGCTCGACGGGTTGCTGTTCGAGCGCTGCCGTCCGTTGGACCGGTTGTCCCGCATGGCGGTGGGACTCGACAAGCGTCGTCAGTTGGTCGCGCTCTTCGAGGTGACAATCCCCGCCCGACTCGTGGACCGTGACTTCGCCCCGGATCTCCTGAAGGACCACAGGTCTGACCGCCCATGCATCGCGGTCGACGGCGGCGCGTAGCAGCGGCTCGAACCAGCCCTTGGAGGGCATGACGTCGTTGTCGACGAAGAGCACGTAGCGTGCAGACGCGTTGCTCAAGCCGATCGTGCGTGCGGTGTTTGGCGCGAGATGGCGAGATGGTCCGACGATCCGGACGCGCGAGGGATCGAGGGCCCTCAGTTCCTCGACCGTCCGACTGGGCATACCGCCCCTGACGACGATGATCCTGGTGGCAGCGGGCACCGTCGCCAGCACCTGCCTCACGGATGCGACGGTGGGGGAGTATCGCTCCCGGGGCACCACGATGACGTCGACGTCAGCCGGGGGGACCTTGCTGCTCATCGCCCCACCCGCCCTCTCGTGCCACCGGGACTCTCGATCGACCCTGGCGCGGACGGAGCTCGTACTTGTCAGGCGCCCGCGTGCTCGCATGGATCCTACGACATGGGCATCTCAGTGGCGCCTCCGCAGTTTGCGCTCGGTCGATGTGGTCGACTGTGTGGCGTGGGCGGGATGGTTCCGGTAGTCATCAGCGTCGATGTCGAACCCGCGGGTTTCCAGCTGACGAGCGACGCTGCGGTGTCGACTGCTGGATACGACGCGATGGTCGAGGTCATCACTCGACTCCGGCCAGCACTCGAGCAGACGACGGGTCGGCGGGCGAGCTTCGGCTGGTTCTTCCGGATGGACCCACAGATCGATGCGGTGTTCGGTCGACCGGACCACCTGGTGGACGGCTTCGGGAATCGAGTTGGTGGATTGCTCGACGCTGGTGATCATGTCGGTCTGCACACGCATCTTGTCCGCTGGTCCGCCACCCAAGATTCTTGGGTACACGACGTCTCTGATTCGGTGTGGATCCGTGATGCGCTCGAATCGAGCTTCGCAGCGTTCGCTCAGTGCTTCGGCCAGGCGTGTGAGCGACATCGGGCGGGCGCCGCCATCTACAGCCAAGACATGGTTGATTCATTGGCGAGCGTTGGCGCCAAGGTCGACTCCTCTCTCGAGCCCGTGCGCGGACGAGGCGTCGACGAAGATGAAATCCTCGGATCGTTTGACGCCACACCGTTGAGTGGACGAAATACCGACTGCACAAATGCGCCACGACGCCCGTATCACCCGGCCCCCGGCGACTTCATTCGGCCGAGTCGACAGCCGCGGAGCCTGGTCCTGCTCCCGATGACGACGAGTTGGCTCATGCCCAATCGGCCGGGATGGCAGACACTCGCCGGTGCAGTTCTCAAGCGGCGCCAACGCCCACGCCGGCGAGTTCTGTACCCAGCGGACCTCCGCGTGGCACCCGGCCCCGCCGGCGAGTACTGGGACCTCGTCGCCAGGCAGTTGGGACTCATGCGCCGTCCCTACCTCAACATCGCGATCCGCACTGATTCCCCCGACTCTCCGCAGTTCCTTCGCGCGAGTTCGGTGCTCGCCGCCCTTCCTCATCACCCGCTCGCACAGCGGCTGTCGGTGGTCGACCCTCTCTCGGCGCTGCCGGGGCTCCTCGGCGAGACCGCCGCCCTTGATTCAAGCGCATCGCTGTAGCCGTGACTGATCGCGGTCGAGTTGCTCGAGTTGACCGTAGGGTCTGTTGCTGGCTGCGCCACAAGGCCCGCATTGCGGTGGAACGACTGGACCCGTCTCCTTTCGTGACCGGGGTGCTGCTGCGTGCGATTCCTCTCCCCAAGCCACCGTCATCGGTGTCTACCGGAAGCGCAACGCGGCGAGCCTTGCCGATGCGCTCGAGCCGGCGTTGAAGGCGGGAGTGGAAGCGCGTCTTTGGGCCCTCGACGAGGTGGACGATGCCCTCGCCGCCTGGACCCTCGGGCTTGGGACAGGCGGTCGTTTCGAACTCCTGAACAGACTGATCGCCGACGTCGGTTCCGATTGGGTTGCGGTCCTCGACGACGACGTGACCTTCGTACGCGGGAACCTGGTGCATCTGGTCAAGCTGTCAGCCTGTCTGGGCTTCGATCTCGCACAGCCCAGCCACACACTGGGAAGCCGATTCGCCCACGGGATCACCGCCGCGCACCCCGGATTGGCAGCACGGCTGACCACGTTCGTGGAGATCGGACCAGTGTTCGTGCTCTCGCCAGAGATGCGAGTGGCCGTGGTGCCGTTCCCCGAGCGGACCCCGATGGGTTGGGGTGTGGACGTCGGCTGGACGGAGTGCCTCAACCAGGGCCGAAGGTTCGGCGTAGTCGATGCAGTGCGCATCCTTCATCGAGACGCGATCGCCAGCGGCTACGTCTCTGGAAGACCCGATGAAGAGGCTGCCCTTCGAGACGCGCTCATGCGTCGAGGTGTCGAGAAGCCCTCTGATCTCCAGCACCTCGTCGCGTGCCTGCGTCCATGGCAGGTTTTTCGACGCCGGAACGGCACTTGTGACGGCTGAGGCCAAGATTCATCCTCAGATGGGAATGGTTCGGATGCTCTCGTTGGGTGCCCGGAGAATCCACGAGCATCACCTCCGGCGCAATCTTCGAGGATCGAACCGGCGCACGAGCCGTCGGAGAAGCATCCGTCGGGACGCGAATGCCGTGCGACCGTTCATGGCCTCGAGATCGTCGAGCACTTGTTGGGCGACTCGGCACCGGGGCTCAGGATTGCGCACGCCGACTTGACACGCTCTTCCATAGATCTCGATCAGCGAGCCAATGCAGGCCTCTTCGTCCAAGGCGGTCAGTATTCGTCGCCGAGCGACTTGCCCGATGGCTCGTCGCTCTGACGGCGACATGGAGACGAGTCTCATCACACACGAGGCGAGTGCCTCCGCACTCTCTGGTTTCGCAAGGATGCCGGACCTGCCATCGATGATGAGTTCGTCGATGCTGGCACCGTTGACGCCAATGACCGGTACGCCGATCTGCATCGCCTCAATGACGACATTGGGAAGGTTGTCGGCGCGAGAGGGCGCCAATACCCCGAGCGCCCCCGCCATGAGTGGATGAAGGCGATCGGGGCTCACGCGCCCGTGGTGCAGGACCCGGCCGGGGAACTCGTCCTCGAGGTGCCGGATGCTGCTCCCGATGCCGACGACTCGACCGCAGAGGTGCAGCGCCACGTCGGGCACGGTCTGCAAGCACTTGGCCATCGCCGCTATGACGAGGTCGGTCCCCTTGAGGGGACTGAGTTGGCCGGCATGCACGAGGTAGGGACGCCCGTCAACGACCTCCGCCACCCAAGCTTCATCCCACTGAGTGTGCTCGGTCGGATTGGGCGCCGGGGGCCGCACGATCTCGACGGGGATGCCGGTGTCGCCGGTTACCCGATCTGCCACGAATCGGCTGGGCGCGAAGTGGAAGTCGGCCCGCTCGACGGCCATTTGCTCGACGCACCCGCCCATCAGCGTCCGCATACCAGCTGATGAGCCCTCGGCGGCGAACCACGTCGGTGCATGGGAACTGAACCGCATCACCATCGGAACCGGGACGTCGATGAACAGACCCGAAACGCCGTAGTTGGGGACTTGCACCACGTCAAACGGCGCCGTGGTGGACTCTGAGGCGAAATTGTCTGCGATCTGCCAGGCGGAACGCAGGTGGCGCTGCACCTGGTCGGGGAGACCGACATCGTCGAACGGAGTCGAGTTCGGTTCGCCGAGCTCCCGAACCAGAACGCCTTGAATCTTGTGCAGTTCGCGTACGTCTCCGTGGCCGGCTGCGCACAGGAAGACTTCGCACTCGAAGCCGCGTGAGGTGAGCATCGGAACCACCCGTGCGAGATGGCTCCCCAATCCACCGCGCTCCGATCCAATCTCGCCATATTCGGTCGTAAGGAATGCGATTCGCGTCATTGAGCCAGATGTGGTTCAGGTCGAGAGGGCGATCAACACACGGGCAGTACTAGGCACGTGGCGAGCCTGGTAGAGGTATCGGCACCAGCGGAACCTTCGACGCGAGCGACTTGTCGAAGGCAGGGTCACTGAACCCCGTGTAGCCAGCCGTCGGGCAATGGGTCAGTTCACCGAATTTCACGCCAGCTTCGGTGTCGTAGAGATCCACACGGACGAAGTCGAGGTCAACGCTCAGTCGAGTCGCAACCTCGATCATTGTCTTGAGGTTCGAGGGTGGAGGGACCGATTCGGGGCCGCTGGCGTGGCCGTACGTGACGTGGATGCGCTCCCATGTCGGCGTGTAGAGATCGACCTTGAGTTCGTTGCCTCGGTCGGTGTTGAACTGGATGAGTTCGACCTCCTGGTTGATGACGAAGAACTTGTAATCATGGGGCAACCCGCTGGCGGGATCGCCGATGAAGCGTTCCACCATCACCTGACGGGGTATGTGCTCGTACCACCACTCATGATTGCCTGATTGGTATGGCCTCATGACCCATCGCTCGGCGGCCGCACGGATCTCCTCCCAGTCAGCAGCAGTGGGATCGGTCACGACGCGCATCCACTCGGGACCGGAAGCGTGGGTTGCCTTGATCACGACGGGCTCGGCGATTGACGACAGCCTGCATTCATCGAGGTCGGGCCCGATGTAGAGGACGTCCGTCAGGATGTGGCCCCCCACCCGCTCCCGCACGTAATCCCTGACCGCCGCCTTGTCAGCCGTTGCCACAAGGAGGGGTCGCCGATCGCGAAGTGAGCGTGCGATCAGCTTCTCATTGAAGGATCGAGGTCGGATGAGGTTCGGGAGCGAACCGTTCGACTCGAAGTAGCCCTTCATGGCCGCGACGTAGCGCGGTGCGATGCCCGAACGCGCTGCAAGCTTGAGAAAGCGGCGCGGAGCGGCGAGCCGACACTGTCGTGCTCTCCTGGCCACGGTGTCCATCCGCTTACGCAAGCCTCCCCCCTCCGCCGCACGACATCCTGGCACGGCGGCCAGGCCGAGTGTCTGCTCAGGTCACGGTCCACGGTGAAGGTCGGGTTCCCGAGGTGCGCCAGACAGCCGTGCGTAGTTGACTATCAATCGTGGGCGGGATGGGGCGTGTGCTCGGGATCTTCCTCGACGGATATGAAACGTCCATCGAGTCATCGATGCGGTCTGAGGGGGAGTTGCCGAGACTTTCCGCCCTCGTTGGTCGCGGGTCGGTTGCGCGCCTGGTCCACGGCGCCGCACAACGGACGGGCTTGGCGGGGGAGCACCTCAGCACCGGACTGGCCCCCGATGCCGCGGCACGGCATGCTGCGGTGGACTTTGACCCGCAGACCTACATCGCTCGGCAGGTCGGCAATCGCCTACCAACCTTCGTCGAACAGCTCGATGCGCCTACCGTGGTCTTCGACGTTCCGTACTTCGATCTCCAGGGCACGTCGAACGCTCGTGGGGTGGTCAATTGGGGCTCACACGACCCTGGAGTCCCGACGTCAGCGCGTCCGGACTCGCTGCTCGACGAGCTGCAGGATCGGTTCGGCGCGTACCCGGCGTCTAAGTTCATCTACTGCACGCCCTGGTCGTCGGTTGACCTTTGCCAGCAGATGGGTGACTCGCTCGCTGCGGCGGTCGACGCCCGTTGCGAGGCGAGCCTGTGGCTGCTGAAGGAACGGCTCCGGGACTGGCGCTTCGCGTTGGTCTCGGTCAGCGAGCCGCACTCCGCCATCGAGGGTCTCTGGCACGGTGTCGACCCCGAGCACCGTCTCGCTACCATCCCGTCGGTGTCCGTCGCTGGTGAGGGTGTGCGCGAGGTCTATCGGGCGGTCGACCGCCTCGTCGGCGCGCACGTCGACGCCTTTCCCGACGCCACCGTGGTCGTCTTCTCGATGCATGGGATGGGGTCGAACACCTCCGATGTCGCAAGCATGGCCCTGCTGCCAGAGCTCCTCTATCGACACGCGACGGGGAATCGTCGACTCGAGGTTCCCGCGGAGTGGGCTCGCGATCCCGCAGCACCGCCGTTCATCGAACCCAGCAACTCGTGGTCGTCGATCATCCGTCAGACCTCCTGGGCACCGGTCGGATCCCGGTCGCTCCTGCAGCGCGCCTCGACCCGTCTCGCTCGCGGCGCTGCGCATCGGTTCTCGAGTCACCGCTACGGCGAGCAGCGGTCTGGAGTGGATGCCGGCAACCTGGTACCGGGACGCGTGGGCGAGCATGCCGGCCTTCGCCCTGCCGTCGTACTACGACGGCAGGGTGCGCGTGAACCTCGTCGGGCGGGAGAGTCGGGGAGTGGTTCCGCTCGAGCAGTACGAAGTCATCCTCGACGAGATCGAAGTCCTGATCCGCTCCTGCCGCGACCCAGCGACCGGGGAGTCCGTGGTCGCATCCGTGGAACGGATTGCTGCAGGTCGCGGTGTCGACCCGCGAGATCTCGGGCCGTCGGATGCCGACCTCGTCGTCGTGTGGAACGGGCCCCTTGGCTTCGATCACCCCGAGCTCGGGCTGATCGGTCCGCTTCCGTTCAAGCGCACTGGTGGCCACTCGGCGCCTCACGGGTCGGTCGTCGTCGCCGGTCCTGGCTCGGCGCCCCTCGACCTCGGCGTTGTCAGCGCCTTCGACGTCGTGCCGACGTTCTTCTCCCTCCTCGGCGAGGAGGTGCCGGAGGGCCTGTCAGGTACGCCAATGGCTCTTCCGGCCCCTGGGGGCGCGACGTCGTCGTGAGCCCCGGCGGTCTGCCTGACGTGTCTGTCGTGATTCCCGTTCGTGATGTCGAGGCCACGATCGGCTCGCAGCTGCAGGCACTCGCCGGCCAGACCTACGACGGCGAGTGGGAGCTCATCATCGTGGACAACGGCTCGAGCGACGGCACACAGGCGGTGATCGAGCGCGAGGGGGCAGCGATCCCGAACCTCCGGGTGATCGATGCTCGGGACGTCGACGGTGTGTCCGCGGTGCGCAACCAGGGCATCGCGGTCGCTCGTGGTCGACTCATCGTGTTCTGCGATGGCGACGACATCGTGGATGCAGAGTGGATCCAGGCGATGTCGAGGGCACTCGATCGGAGCGACGCCGTCGCGGGAGCGATCCGTACCGACCGGATCAACCCACCGAACCTGGTTGAGTGGCGGGCGCAAGGACTCCGGGACGCGCTGAACATCTGGGCTGGCTTCCTTCCGTGGGGCATCAGCGCGAACTTCGGCGCTCACGCAGAGGCGTTGCGTGCGGTCGGCGGGTTCGATGACGCGATTCCCGGCAACTGTGCCGAAGACGTCGACCTGTGCTGGCGGCTGCAGCTCGCCGGCTTCACGCTGAGCTTCGCACCACTCGCAATCGTGGATTATCGACTGCGTGACGATCTTCGTGGTTCTCTCAACAGGCCTATAGGTATGCCCGCAACGAGGCCTTCTTGTACCGCCGCTATCGGTCGATGGGGATGCCCCGGCGACCCTTCGATGTGGTCTTGAAGGGCTGGGCGTGGGGCATCGCAACGTTGGCGACGGCGCGGGGGAGGGGGACCCGGGTGCGAGCCTTGAGAGTGCTCGTGAAGGGAGTCGCACGGCTGGTCGGATCGACTCGGTACCGGGTTCTGTATCCCTGACATCGCGCCGCCAGAGATGGATCGAGCCGTCAGACGTACAACACCCGGTACCGCACGCTCCCACGCAGGTAGCCGGTCCGTTGTGCGTATCGTCGGAGCCAAGATGCCCGCGCCCCGGACGAACCCTTCAGATCCGGGATCTGAACGACGAGCCAAGCCCAGCTACGAACAGCCCTCAGCGTTGGAGTGCGTGGCATGCCATGAGCGCGGAACTCCCTATACAGGCGAACCTGGGCCTCGGCGAACGCTTGAAGCTGCCGGACGGTCTCCCGCTCCTCGGCGCGGTATCGGTACCGGACGACACCATCGGGAGCCAGGCCGATGCTCGCGCCAGAGAGTTGGGCACGCCAGCAGAACTCGACATCGTCCCCTCCACCCGCCCAGGTCTCGTCGAAGCCACCGATGCGCTCCCAGACCGAACGCCTGAAACCCATGTTGCAGCCGACCGCGTAGGGAAGGAACCCCCCTGCCTTCGGTAGGCGCGTCGTCGGCAGCGGCGTCCGCACCAGCGCGGTTGGGCCTGCGTTGAGGGACGTCTCGTCCAGCGGCCCGCCGACGACGTCGCACTCATCCAGAGCGTCACCGAGCGAACGGACCCACGACGAGGTCACAACGTCGTCAGCGTCACAGATCAACACCTTCGGCGTGCGTGCTGCCCGCACCCCCGCGTTCCGCGCGACGTTGACCCCGTGCCTCGTCGACTCCTCGATGATCCGGAGATTGGCGAGCGCTTCCTGGTATCCCTGAACCACATCTCTGGTCTCATCCGTCGAGCCGTTGTCCACGACGAGAACCTCGAACGCGGGAGCGTCCGTCTGCGCAGCGAGCGCATCGAGTTGCTCGGGGATCGTGGCTGCGGCGTTCCGCGCAGGGATCACGACGCTGAGTTCCACGTCAGCCGGCTCCGGGTAGGCCATCGGGAGCTACACGTCGCGTTCCGAAGGTCCGGGCGAGGTCCCTTGCGGTAGCCAACGACGGTGATCGCCGCATGGCGAGCCTGAACGCAGCTCGAGCGTCTCGTGTGCGGCCCAGGCGTGCCTCCGCCAGCCCGATGCGGCGCAGTTGGAAGGCTTCCGCACGAGGATGCGACTGGAAGTACTCACGATGCTTTATCAGCAGCTGGCGTCGATACGACACCCGGGCGGCGAGCTCGTTGCCATGACGCGGACCTTCGTGGTGACGGAAGAGGTAACCGACCTGGGGCTCGAGGGCCACTGGCCCATGCTGCGCCATCCGGATCCACCAGTCGATGTCCTCGCAGGCGCGGAAGCGTTCGTCGAAGCGCTCCACGTCGGTTCGCCGCACGAGCGCCTGGCCGACATTCGGGACCAGTCCTTCCGCTATCGACCCGGCGACATCGCCGTCGATCCGACGTCCCGGACCCGTAGTGGGATCCTCGAGTGATGCTAGAAGACAGAGCCCGACCGAAGCGCGTTCCACACCTCGCAGTCCGATCTCGAGGCGATCGGGGGTTAAGACGTCGTCGTCATCGAGGAACGTCAGGTAGTGCCCTCGCGATGCCTCGATGCCAGTGTTCCGGGCCGCGCCCACGCCGCCGTTCACGGGCCGCCGGATGATGCGAAGCCGCGGATCTCCTGGGAGCTCGACGGGTGACGGGCTTGCGTCGTCGACCACGATGCACTCGAGGTCCTGCACGGTCTGGTCGAGCACCGAATCGACCGCGTCGCGGATGAACGCCGGTCGCCCGTATGTGGGGATGATGAAGCTCGCGAGCAGACCCATCGAACCTCCGCTCGTCGGAGTTCATGCCCGTGCGGAGGCTATCCGTCGCATTCGCGCCAACCAGCAGCGTGACCGCGACGGAGTCGTCAGCGAGTCGCTGCCGGTCTTACCGCGTTGACAGGCTGCGACCGGTCGCAGAGCGGAACGCAACGCCGGTGCCCGTTGGCGGTTCGAGCGCGGCAACCTGGGATCGAACGGATCTGCGCACCGAGTCTGGTAGCGCAAGCAGAGTTCACCTTGATCCTGCTCACCGCTCCGGTAACGCCGCTGTCTCCTCAGGCGTGACGGCGCATCCAATCTGACTGCCGTACCGCGTTGCCGAGTTCCAGGCGATCGGTGAGTTCGCTCGTGGCGGAACCGAAAACGGTTGAGACCAGGATCTTGGGTTCAGCGTCGGGCCCGAGTGACAAGAAGGCGGCTTCTTCGGATCCCCGGTGCGTCGCACACACGTCCAGGATCACCACGTCACCGGCTGCGGCCTCCACCAAAAGGATGTTCCGCTCGGACCTGGGGACGGCGTGTTCGTCACTGCTGAGGTCGAGATCCTCCCGATGGGACCCGCTGACGACCCGCAGGGACGCCGACGCTTGAAGGTAGGCGAGGAACTTGAAGACGGACCCATGCCACCGTGCACACGGATCGTCGGCGTCCAGGTACTCGCGGTACGGCCCACGAAGAAGGTCCTTGTGCCACGGTTGGGAACGGTTCACCGTGATGTCGCTCATTCCGATCGTGCGCCCGGTTGGTCCGCACAGCTCGGCGACACAAGCCAGCACGTCCGGATCTTGAGTGAGCAGGGCGTGAAGCGGTTCGAACGGCGCGTAGCGATGGAATCCAGCGAGGTGACCGGCGGTTGGCGCGGGCCTCGTGTTCCGCAGGAGGTGACGATGCTCCAACACGATGCGGCGTGCCTCAACGACGTCATCGGGATCGAGCACGTTGCGAAGCACGGCGACACCATCTCTGCGAGCTGTGGCAACAGCGACCGAGAGCGAAGGCGAGGACGAGGACGAGGTCACGGCGGCTCCCGGCGTCGGCTTACGCTGCGACGGTACTGGACGAAGGGCGATTCAGTAGGAGCGCAGGTGTGAACCCTCACGTCCATCAGATCGCCATCACCGACGACGAGTCGCCTCGCCTCACTGGATACGTCGCTGATGCGACCCGCACTGTCCGTGAGGCCTTCCCGGCCGACGCGATACCGCCTCTGGGGCCGCGCTGAAGGGCAGAGCTTCGTGGACCGGAACTTCGACCCAGAGGTCGCCTGGGCCTTTCGCTGCCTGCGGCCCTACGCGTACAAGGCCGACCTGCTCAAGTTCTGTGTGCTGCATGTGTATGGCGGTTGGTACGTCGACGCCGGTGTTCGGATTCTTCGCAGCCCAGCAGCATTGTTCGACGACGGATCAGCGCCACAGCTCGTGCTGTTCCGATCGACGGGTTCCATGGACGCTCCGTGGAACTGTTCGTTGGCGTTGCTGTATGCGGAAGCCGGGAACTCGGTATTCACCGTCGCCATCGACGAGGTTGTTGCCAACTGCCGGGCCGGACGGTACGGAGCGACGCCGCTCAGTCCGACGATGTCGTCCTTTGGACGTGCGATTGCCCGTCAAGGCGTCGAGTCCGGAGTGAGGATGGGGGTCGTGGTCGATGTAGAAGGCCGGGAGTTCCGCCGTGGCTTCGAGTTGGCGCCGCTGGGTCTGGTCGCGGCGGCAAGCCGATTCAGTCGGCTGGGGAAGTGGCGGCGATTGGTCTCGAAGGGGGCAACGACTACCTGGCCATGTGGCACGCACGAGGTGTACGGCTGGGAGCGTCCACCTGGGGCTGGTCCGGCGCCCGAGCGGCATCAGCGTTCGAGACCACGCGGCTCCGGAGCCGACGATGGGTGGGCCGGGCGCTCCGTGCAGCGAAGCGCGTCATCAGCCAGGGCGCGCCGCGAAAGTGACCTTCCATGCGCGCTGTTCGCGTGACCTCGCAGGACTTCGAGATGGTCAGCTCATCCCTCCACCAATTGGACTCGCAGTCCGGTGAAGGCGGTGTACTCGAGCACAGACGCCTCGCAGTCGTAGGGCGATGCGGTGGTCTCGCATGAAACGACCCACCGCGCTTGTACTCGGCGAAGAGGTCGTGTCTGGCGCGTCATGGCAAGCAGTGGTGTTTAGGATCCTTCTCCGTGGCCGCCCCCGACTGCGCCGCCGGCGAGTTCGAGCGCCCGGCGGTTCCCGAGCCGGGACGGCCAATGAGCGTTCTTCATGTCATCGACTCCCTCGAACCAGCCAGGGCCGAGCGTTCGCTCGCAGCGATGATCCCTGCGCTCAAGTCGCTCGGCGTCAGCAGCACCGTCGTCCACTTCGGTGTCGGGCCGGGGATCACCGAGGAGATCCGGGCTGGCGGAACCGAGGTCGCGCGGATTGCAGCTCGGCATCGGTGGTCCCGAGCGCGAGAACTCTCGGGACTCGTGGCCCGGCTGAGACCCGACGTGATCCACACCTCATTGTTCGAGGCAGACGTCGTCGGCCGCCTCGTAGCGGCTCGTCGGCGGATCCCCGTCGTCTCCAGCTTGGTGACGATGCAGTACGGGCAGGCTCGCCGAGAAGGAGAGGCACTGCCGGCGTGGAAGGTCGCCGCGGCCCGTGCCCTCGACGCCGGTTCCGCGCAGTTCGTCACCAGGTTCCACGCCATCACCGAAGCTGCCGCCCAGCACGGGTCCTCGCACCTGTGCGTTGGCCGCAAACCGGTCGAGGTGATCCCTCGCGGGCGCTCCGACGCTGCGCTCGGTCGGCGATCCCGTGCGCGACGCAGTTCCGTGCGTGCATCTCGAGGTTGGGGAGACGGGGAGCACGTCCTGCTCGCCGTGGCCCGACAGGAGCCGCAGAAGGGCTTGGACGTGCTCCTCGAGGCCGCTGCCCAGCTTCGCGGGCGAGGTCACCGGATCCGTGTCGTCCTCGTCGGACGGCAGGGCTCTGCCTCAGGTCGCATCGCGCGACGGATCGACGAGCTCGAACTGCGCGACGTGGTGGAGCAGCTCGGCGTGCGTGACGACGTCGCCGATCTCATGGTGGGCGCAGACGTGCTCGTCCTGCCATCCCGGTGGGAAGGCCTCGGAGGGGTCTTGCTGGAGGCCATGGCCTTGGAGCTGCCGATCGTGGCCAGCGACCTCGCCCCGATCGCTGAGGTCGCCCCTGCGGGCGACGTGGCGCTGCTGGCCGAGCCCGGAGATGCCTCAGGACTCGCCGAGGCCATCGCGGCAACAATTGCCGATCCCGCAGCGACTGCGGAGCGAACCGCTCGCGGTCGAGTGCGGTTCGAAGAGCGGTACACCATCGAGGCCGTGGCTGAGCAGATGGTCGGGCTCTACCGGCGGGCACTGCACAGTGCCGAAAGCGGTGACCGTCGAGCGGATCCGAACGGGCGGGCCGCCCCGATCCGCGTCGCGCACGTCGTGTGGCGACTGTCGCCGACCGGGGGCATTCGCGCGTCGTTCGCGAGCTGTCTGTGGGTCTGGAGCCTGCTGAGGTCGAGCTGTACGTCCTCAGCCTCAGGCCGCGGTACCCCGAGGATGACTTGGACGCCGTCATCGAGGCTGGTCGCTTTCGAAGTGCCGAGCACGACATGGGCGCGTCGAGGCTCGGTCTTGCTCTGGCTGTGATCCGCCTCACGCGGCACCTGCGCGTGCTGCGCCCCGACGTCATCCACCTGCACTCCGGCACCTCATGGCTCGCAACACCGGCTGCGCTGACCTTGCCCCGTGCTCGTCGCGTGCTTGAGGTTCATGACGAGCCACAGTCAGGCCGCAGCCGCAAGGCCAACGTGGCCGTGATGAGGTTTTGCGCGTGATACCTCGGCTTCCGACTGCTCGTCCACTCGACGGTCGTCCGTTCGCAGACCGCAGCGGCCTTCGGGGTGCCCGAGTCCGAGATTGACCTGATACCGCTCGGCATCGACGTGCACCGGGTCCGTCCAGATGCAGGTGCGAGGCGACGCGGACGAGCAAGCCTCGGCCTCACGGACGATCGACCACTGGTGGTGTGGGTTGGCAGGCTCGAACCTCTCAAGCGCCCGGAGGACGCAATCGCCGTCGCACGAGTCGTCCGAGCTGCCGTGCCCGACGCGATGTTCGCCATCGCCGGGTCGGGCAGTTTACAAGATGAGCTGGTTGCCACTGTCGGAAGCGACGACTTCATCCGCATCCTCGGACACGTCGACGACTTGCCGGCGCTTCTCAACGCCGGTGATGTGTTCCTGTCGACGTCCGGCTACGAAGGGTTCGGCCTCAGCGTTGCCGAGGCCATGTCGTGTGGCCTACCTGTTGTCACGACCCGCGCCGGCGGGGTCGTCGACCTGGTCTTCGAGGGGCAGACCGGACACGTCGTCGACATCGGTGACATCGAGAGTGCGGCCGTTCACATCGTGCGGTTGCTCGCCGCCGGCGACCTGCGTTGGCGGATGGGTAAGTCGGCGAGAAGCGTCGCGCTTGAGCACTTCAGTCGTGAGACCATGGTCGCCTCCTACGCGACGATGTACGACGAGATCGTCGAACCTTCTACGCGTTGGTCTGTTGCGGACGTTCCGGATGCCAGACGAGGGACGGGAACATCGAGCGGCTCTGCTTGAGCGACAGTGCATCGAGCGGAACCAACTGCACCAGCGCGTGTTTCCGGTCAAGATGGATGGGATGGCGGGAGCCTTCATCGATCGGGCAGGCCTTCTCGATCCGGCCGAGGAACTTCGGCTCGAACTGGGTAGCGGAGCCAAGCGGACGCCCGCCGGCGTCGTGGGCATCGACCGCCTCGACCATCCCGAGGTCGATGTGGTCGGCGACATGATCGACGTTTTGTGCTCCCTGCCCGCGGGATCGGTGGCGGAAGTGAGGTCCCATCACGCACTCGAACACGTGGACGACCTCCCGATGTTGCTCCGGGAGCTCGGACGCGTCATGAGGCCGGGAGCGACCATGACCGCCACCGTGCCGCACTGGTCCAACCCGTACTTCTACTCCGATCCGACGCACCGTGCCTTCTTCGGTTTGTACTCCTTCGCGTACTTGGCGCGGTGCGACCTGTTCCGGCGAAGGGTCCCCGACTACGGAGACAAGCCACCGTTGCGCGTGGTTGCGGTCGAGATGAGGTTCTTGAGTGAGATCGACGGAGGCACCGTACGGCGTCTCAAGAAGGGCATCCAACGGTGGGTGAACAGGTCCAGCCAGAACCAGGAGGTATTCGAAGCGCACCTTGTCCGGTTCGCCTCGTGCTATGAACTGCGGTTCACCCTCGAGCGCATCTGAGAATCTGCCTGCCATCGGCGAACGAGGCGCCGAGCAACCCGTCGACCTTGCCGCACTTGCTGCCGAAGTGCGTGCCGACAGAACTCGCGCGCGATCGCATAGCCCGTCGCCCCGCCTTCGTAGTGGATCAGCTCGGCCCATTCCGCCAACACGGCCGTGGTGGAGCAGGCATCCGCCCGCGCGGCACCATGGTCCAAGAGGTGTCTCGTCAGCTCAGGGTCGCGCTTGAGTGTCGTGACAGCGCCGACGATCTGATCCGCCCCGGACGCCACAATCACGTCGGTGCCCGGATTGGCGAGATCGAGGTACGCCGCTTCCGGTGCGATGATCGGTATGCACCCTGCTAGCCAGGCGTTCACGAGCTTCGTGGGTGGCTTCCGGAGATACGACGAGTCCGTATCGATGGCGTGAGGTCTGCGCGCGCAGATGACCACGTCCACCTCCGCGAAGTCCGGCCAACGCCCTGGCGTGTCATCGACTCGCAGTTCGACGTCGATTGCGTCCAATCCCACTTGGAGTTCGTCCACCCAATCGGGAACGTTGGCCCGGTGCGCCTTGAGGGCGGCTACCTCGATGCGGTTAGCCCGTCGGGGGTCCCGCCTGACGAGGCCACGCTGGGGCAGGGGGGACAGGGGACGGCCGGGTCTTTGCTGCGCAGTCCGTTCGTTTGGGAGGAGTTCGAGCGCCGTGAAGCCGGGAGCGGCGATATCCAAGGGGTAGTCGTTCCGGATGATCAGCACAGTCCGGCACCGCCATGCGGCTCTTGCGAGGAGCATCACCAGGCGGGAATCCAACGAGGGTCGCCACTGGCCGAGTTCTTCCATGATGGCGAATAGGACCGTGGCGCTCGGGGGCGCTGTCGGGCCTATCGAGACAGCGAATCCGGCGTTGCGCAGCCGAACGTAGGGCTCGGCGAAGGCGTGGCTCCAGCCGCTTGCGTAACGCTCGGGTTGCGCATCCGGATCCCAATCATCGAGTCCCTGCACGTCCATCAGAGTCCAGAAGTGCGCCGCCGCCACAGCCGCTGATGCTACCCGCGAGGCGGAGGGCCCTCCCGTGCGGACCCGGATGTGTCGTCTACTGTCAAAGCACGGGTCCCGCCCTGTGAGGCGCTGCACGCCCCCGGCGTCGCGACGGTTGCCGATCGCTAGCATCGCAATCTTGGCCGGACCGGCAAGTCAGCGGAACGATGTTCATCAAGGCGGGATGGTCGCGACGTGAACCCGGATATCTCGGTTGTGATTCCCGCCCGCAATGCCGCGGAGACAATCACGCGACAGCTCGCCGCCGTGTGCGAGCAGGAGATCGAGGCCGAGTTCGAGGTCGTAGTTGTGGACAACGGGTCCACCGACGAGACGGCACTGGTTGTCTCGCAGGCGGCGCTGACGTGGCCCAGCATCCGGCTTGTCAGAGGACCCGACCAACCGAATCGGTCTGCGGCCCGGAATGTCGGCATCGACGCCGCACTCGGCGATCTCCTGGCGTTCTGCGATGCAGACGACGTGGTGGCTCAGGGATGGCTGGCTGGTCTCGTGGACGGGCTGCGCGATAACGACGTTGTCACTGGTTCGCTACAACGCGTGGATCACGCCGGTCAGCCGGTGAATACCGAAGGCTTCCGGGGGGACTTCCGAGGGCTTACCTGCCTCTCCTCGGCCAACTTCGCCATCCGCCGGGCGACTTTGACGTCAGTTCATGGTTTCTCCGAGGACTTCCGGCACCGTGTCGACGTCGAACTGTCGTGCCGTTTGGCGCTCACAGGTGTGGAAATCGGATACGTGCCTGAGGCGCGAGTCGTCTACGTCGAGCGGGCTCGCCTCGCGCAGAAAGTCAGGCAGCACTACTGGTGGGCAGTTGCAGACGTCCAGCTTCAGAAGCGCTACGGCTCCCAAATTGCCTTCTCGTACAGTTGGAGAAACTCGCTGAAGCATTGGATCCGCGTCGGCCCATCCATAATCAACGCCGCTCTACGGCGAGAGGACCTGACGCCGTCCGTGCTAACAGTGGCGACCCTGTTCGGTCGGTTGGTCGGATCGATCCGCTATCGGAAATGGGCCATATGACTGCCCTTACACCACGACGCTTGCTCCACGGCCGACTGGTCCGCCCCAAGCGGTGGATCCACCGGCGCTTCGTCGCCAGGACCGGGGTGCGCTGGTTGACTCTCCTGCATGGCGTCCTCGGACTCAAGCAGGCGCTTCTCGTCGGCACGGACGCCGAAGCGGTGGCTCGTCGACTAACGCGTGGCTGGGGCAATCCCGACTTCGCCGCATCGCCGGAGCTCCTCGCCTCCGTCATCCGCGAGGTCGCAAGCGGACGCCATGCGGTTGTCGAATGTGGGAGCGGCGTCACCAGTCTCGTGCTCGGGGCCGCTCGAAAGTACCTCGGAACCGAGGTGGTCACGCTTGAACACGACGCGAAGTGGGCAAGCACTGTCAGGTGGCGGATGCGCGTCCTGAGGCTCCATCACGATGGGATACTGCACCGGCCCCTTCGCGCTTACGACGAGTTCGACTGGTACACGATCTCGAGGGCAGACCTCCCTGCTCGAGTCGGACTCGTCGTCTGCGATGGCCCTCCCGCTTCCACGCGTGGCGGACGCGTGGGACTGATGCAGCTCGTCGAGATGGCCTGGCCGCCCGACACGGTGCTGCTCGACGACTCGCAGCGTCCCGAGGAAGGGGCACTTGCTGGACGCATCGTTGACTCGGGATACGCAGCGGAGGTGTTCGATACAGCCGGCAAACGCTCGTTCACGAAGCTGGAACGGCCGGCGTCAGACGGCGTCTCGAGCGGTTCATGCGTTCGGTCGAGTCCGGAGTCGTCCGCCGACGAGTGATTGTCTCGAAGGGAGATTCCGGACCGCGTCTTCGTGTAGCGCGGATGGGGGAGCGCTTGTGCCCTCGTGTGTGGCGGGGTGCTGGAATCCAGCACGTACGCTCGCGCTTGTGGCGGATCCTGAGCGATCTACGGACGCCGAAGGGGTTCGCGACGCGCCTGAGCCCATTCGTTCCTTGTTCGTCAGCTCGACCTGCCCCTGGCCGGAGGTGTCCGGGAATCAACGCAGGATGTGCTCTGTGCTCCGTGCGCTTGGTCATCTCGGACCGGTCGATGTGTTCGTCATCGGAGGTGGCGATTCCCCAGCGCCGCCGCGTGAGCTATCGATTGGTCGAGTCGGCCATGGTCCGCCGCCGCGTCGTGAGCGTTCGAATTGGCAGCAGCTTCGTTGGCTAATCAAGAGGCCGGCAGAGCCCAGCGAGTTTGTGGGAGTTGATGCCTCGCCGACCTGCCGAGCTCTCGAGAGCTGGAGACGGACGGGAGGTACGGACTACGACCTCGCGTGGTTCAACCGCCCTGACAGCTACCTCGCCGCATCAGCTGTCGGAGACGCGCTCTGCGTCGTCGACCTCGATGATCGGGAGGACGTCAAGCTCCTCGGCCGACTCGAGGCCGGCGTGATGGAGGGGGCATGGAGTGGTCCCCGGCTGCCTGGATGGCGCTTCCTCACGCGACAGAAGCTGCGCCGGAACATCGCCGGCTGGCGTCAGTTGCTGGGGCGGGTCGCGGCGGAAGCAGATGCCGTTGTGTTCTGCAGCGAGGAAGACGCCGAGGCGAGCGGACTTCCCGGGGCGATGGTCTTGCCGAACTGCTACCCGCAACCGGGCGAGCGACTTGGTCGACCGGAAGGTGGTCCAGAACCGGTGCTCCTCCTCGTCGGCCTCATGACCTACCGCCCCAACGCCGACGCAGCCTCATGGCTCGTCCGCGAAGTGCTTCCGAGGGTCCGCCAAGCCGTCCCTGGTGCGCAGGTCCGTGTCGTGGGTGAGTGCGGTGACGGGGTCCGAACTCTCGCTGCGCATCCGGGCGTAGATGTCGTCGGCCAGGTGCCCGATCTCGCCGCCGAGCTCCAGAGGGCAGACGTGGCCGTCGTGCCCATCCGGTTCGGTGGAGGTACTCGCCTGAAGATCCTCGAGGCATGGGCGCACGGGATCCCGGTGGTTGCGACCACAGTCGGCGCCGCCGGCTTGCGGGCACGCGACGGCGACGACCTCCTCCTCGCTGACGACGCTGCTTCCTTCGCTGTGGCCTGCGTGCGGGTCCTCGAGGACCCGATGCTGCGAGCTCGTCTCGTCACCAACGGCATCGCCCGGCATGCTGCTGACTTCAGCTGCAATCGAGTCGAGGCAGAGCTGGCGTCCGGTCTGCGGGTCCTCCACGCAGCCCGTTGATCATTGCGCCGGCTGCTGCGCTGCCTCGACAGCTTCCAGGATGCCCGCCCATTGAGCTGCGACCCGAGCGAGATCGAAGTGCTCGCGGCAGTGAGCGCGAGCGGCGAGTCCCAACTCCTCCTTGGAGTGCAGCGCCTCGCGTATGGCGCTCGTGAACGCGGCCCGGTCGCCGGTTCGGACGAGGAGCCCTGTCTCCCCGTCCTGCACGATCTCGGCGATGCCGCCGACGCAGGAAGCGACCGTGGGGAGGCCCCGGAGCCCCGCCTCGATGAGCACGCCCGGAAGGCCCTCAGAGAGGCTGGTGAGGACGAGGACGTCGGCGGCAGCAAGGAGCGGTCGAACATCGTCGACCGTCGGAAGGAAGACCGACCGACGGGGCATGCACCTTGCCGCTAGCTCGTGCACCTCGGCTCGGAGAGGTCCGTCACCGACGAGCAGCAGATGGGCCTCGGGCATCGCCGCAGTTGCCTGCACGGCGAGCTCCGGGTTCTTCTCCGGGGTCAGGGCACCGATGAAGCAGGCCACGGGTGCGGAAGCGGGCAGACCGAAGCGCGCCCGGGCGTCCCCGCGTTCTTGCGCTGTGATGAGGCCGAAGCGACTCGCATCGACGGCGTTCGGGACGACGGCGACCCGGTCGGGTCGGAGCCGGTGACGCTGCTGTAGCCGGCCCGCAGCAGATGGCCAGAGCGCGACGACGCGGGTGCAATGGCGAAGCATGATCCCCACGCGCAGGGCCCGTAGTGGCGTTGACACCCAGTGATCGGGGTCCCCGATGGTGCGGTACAGGTAGGGAATGCGCGTACCAGCGGCCGCGACAGAGCACGCCAGCAACGTGCTCGACCCGTGCGCGATCACCACCGATGAGCGCTGGATCTGCGACCGCAGGGCGCGAATGGTGCTGGGGTGGAACCGCCCTCGTCCGGTCTCGTCGACTTGAAGCGGCCCGTGATCCGCCAGTGCGAACACCTCGCCCGGCCACTCGATCCTGCCCAGTGCCTGCGCGAGGTCGGTCGCGAAGATCTCAGCGCCGCGCCGCTGGGTCGACGTCACCACGTGCAGGACACGACGATCATCCAGCGGTAGTGGGCTCACAGCAGCAACGTCCGCTCCTTCACGGAGCCGATGATCCGCCCGATTCGTAGCCCCGCAGTCACGATCCACGACCGCCGCCGTTCCGGGTGGAGGAGCCGCCCGACGTGTACGACCAGCGACGCGTAGTCGCGCAGCGGGTCGGAGAGCGGCGGTCGGTGGAGCGCTCGGCCCCGGTGCTTGCGGTACACGGTCACGTCCCAGCGTCCATACTCCACGAACTGGCGGAACTGTGATCGGGAAGTTGCCCGGTCGCGAGCGGCGATGCGCGCCGCCGGACACGAGTGCACGCGGAAGCCGGCCTCGCGTGCCCGTATCCCGAAGTCTGCATCCTCCCCGCAGCGGAGCGATTCATCGAATCCGTGCAGGCGCTCGAAGTCTGCTCGGGAGACACCAAGGTTGTTCGACGAGGCGAGTGGCACCTGACCGAGATAGCGGGGGAGGCGCTCTGACCTGGGTCTCCACTCGTGAGGGACGGTCATCCTGCCGAAGTCAACGAATAGGGTCGCGCCGACTGCGATGGTGCCCGGCGTCACGCAGCCGCTGAGCTGAGCGACCCAGTCGGGGAACGCCACATCATCCGCATCGCAGAACAGGAGCTTCTCACCCGCAGCGGCAGCGGCTCCGAGGTTTCTCGCTGCAGCTGGTCCACGGCGGGCAGACGCATCGATCACGCGCACCGGCAGGCAGTCGGCATACGCGGCAGCAATGGTTCGCGTGTCGTCGCTCGATCCGTTGTCTGCGACGATGACGTCGACGACGTGGGGCAGCAGTTGCGGTACGAGCGCGTCCAGTAGGTGACCGACGGTCTTCTCGGCATCGAGCGCCGGGATGATGATGCTGGTGGTGGTCACGCCTGGCCTCGCGCACGTGTAGCTGCACGACGTCGCCGACCGAGGTGATTGCGCCACGTCGCGAGTTGCAGGTGTAGCCCTGGGCCGCCGACCACGCTGGCCGCCAGCATCGCTGCAGCGCGGAAGTTCCTTGGGTCGAGCCGGACCGCACGCCACAATGTGCGCCGCCAACCGGAGCGGTCGCCGACCTCCCCGTGGAGGCGTGCGAGCCGGTATGTCCAGCGGCTCCGCAACCGTCTGTCTTCGCGGAGCTCCCGGTACTTGTTGATGATGCGCTCGAGCGCGTGGATCCGGTTGTCGATGTTCCGGCTCAGAGAGCCAGGGGACACGTGCACGACCGTGAGCGGCTCGGGCACGGTGACGAAGTGGTACTCCTGCGACAGACGAAGCGCCATGTCGAGGTCCTCGTGGTGGAAGAGATGCTCGTCGAACCCTCCCGAGCTACGCAGCACTTCTGTCGGGGCGAGCAGTGTCACCATGTGGACAATGTCGTCCCGCAGCAGCGCCGGATGTACGTCGCCATCGAGGCGGATGTCCCGCAGCGTCTCGGATCCGTCCGGTCGACGCCACAGCTCGAAGCTGGTCACGACCACCTGGTCGTCGTGCGCATGCATCGCTTCCAGCTGCCGCTCGAGCTTCGCTGGAGCCCACTCATCGTCGTCGTCGAGGAACGCCGCGTACGGGGCCCGTGCGGCCGAGATCCCGGTGTTGCGTGCCGCCGACAGCCCGCGATTCGTCTCGTGTGCGATGTAGCAGACGCGCGGATCCTCGATCCGTCGCACGACCTCGGCAGCTTCGTCTGATGGTTCGTCGTCGACGACGATGACCTCGATGTCGTCGATCGTCTGGTCGAGAACGCTCTGGATCGCTCGCGGCAGCACGTCCGGCCGGCGATAGGTCGTGATGATCGCCGAGACCTGCGGTACGTCAGTCATCGGCCGATCTGTCCTTCGCAACGCTCGCGGGTCGACGATTGATCCTCGAAGACTACGCAGCTTGGCATCTGCGACATGGCCACGAGGAGCGCCCTGGCTCGCGAGCGCAGTCGTGTCCGTAGGCTCTGGTACGTGGCGGTACATCTCGTGGTGGGTTTCGATGATCGGTACGCGGAGGGGGCAGGCGTGGCGATCGCGTCCCTCGGCCTCAACGATCCCGACGAGGAGTACGTCGTGCATGTCCTGGGGGACGACGTGAGCGCGCTCTCGAAGTCGCGAGTCGAGGCTTCGGCAGGGCGAAACGTCGCGATCTCTTGGACGGAGGTCGAGGTGGCGGGCGTTAGAGAGGTGGCGTGGGTCAGCCGAGCTACGTATCTACGGTTGATCGCTGACCGCTATCTCCCGCCCGAGCTGGAACGCGCGCTCTACCTCGATGCTGATGTCGTGATCCTCGGTTCGCTGCGCCAGGTGCTCGAGATGAACCTCGGAGGCAACCCGTTGGGCGCTCCCCGGAACACCTCGACGCCCTTCGTCGCGTGGCCCGGCGGGCTGACGCGTTATCGAGAGCTCGGCCTGGATCCGAGGGCGCCGTACCTTGCGGCTGGGATGCTTCTCTATGACCTCGACCAGTGGCGGGAGAACGGCCATGGCGCAGCGTTGCTCGACTACTGCCAGCGCACCGGTGCGACAGACCAGAGTGCGCTCAACGTCCACTTCTACGGTCGCTGGACGGAGATGCCGCTGTGGTATCATCAGCAGTTCGACGTGTACGACGACAGCGGTTGGACCCGGGTGATCTTCGATGATGTCGACCGTGCTCGCGATGATCCACTAGTTGTGACGTTCGGCGGTGCGCTCAAGCCTTGGCACGCTGGCGGTGATGGGCACCCGTTGTTCCATCGTTGGCTGGAGGCGCGTGGCAGCATCCGGATGGTCGGGTGTTCCGTTGCCGAAGATGACACCTGCCATGAAGGCGCGAAGAAGGATCTCACGAGCATGGCAAGTGCTGCGAACCGGAACGTACCGGTCGGAAGTGCCGACGTGGTGAACGGTGGCGCCGCTTGTCTCCCGACGCCAGGCAGAAAGGCAATGCCGCTACGCTCTCGACCGCCCTCACTCTGCGCCAGCGGCTGACGGTGTGACTCATGCTCGACTTCTTCCGTAGGCACTACGGCACCCACACTCGTGGCGTTGTTGCCGCGGCGATCGTCACGGCCTTCTCGGCGATGGCGGAAGCAAGCGTGCTGGTCATGGTCGTACCCCTCGCGGAACGGGCGACTCGTCGGGGGGGGTGACGTCTCCGGCCGAATCGGGCCCATCCATGTCGATCTGCCCACCGGACAGATCCTTGCTATCGTGTTCGGACTAATCATCTTCTCGTCCGTGGGCAAGGCCCTCGCCTTGTGGCTGCGGTCGAGGACCACTCGCTCCTGGGAGCTGCGACAACGAGTCCGTGCACTGCGCCTGCTGTTGAACGCCGACTACGAGTACACGACGCGGCTGTCACCCGCCGAGCTGCAGGCGATCGTCGGTGGGCACATCACCTCTGCTGCTGGCGGACTGTCGATCATCGGTCAAGTCGTCAACGCCGCCATCAGCTTCTCGATTCTTGTCTTGGTCGCGTTCGCCACGTCGCCGCTGGCTGCGGTGGTCATTGCGGTAGTCGGCGGATCCCTCCTCTTCGCGCTGAGGCCGTTGGCGGCACGCTCGCGAGTGGCGGGTAGGGCCAGTAGCGAACAGGGGATCAAGGCCTCGCGACTGGTGAGCGAGGCAGCGCGAGATGGACGCGAGATCAGGCTCCACGGCGCACAGGATCACGTCCTCGACGCATACCGGGACGCGGCGTCAGCGCATTCGCGTACGCAACTCCATCTGAACATGATCAGCGGTCTCGCCCCGATCCTGTACCAGGGTTTCGGGCTGCTCCTTGTGGTGGCCGCCCTCGCGCTGGCGCTCGTCTACAGCGACCTGGACGTGAGCACGATCGGCGCCGTTGCGCTGCTGTTCCTCCGTAGCCTCGGCTACGGCCAGCAGCTGAACGTTACCCAGCAGCAGTACAACCAGATGGTTCCGTTCGTGGAGCGGCTGGACATACAGCTCGGCGAGCTCGACGACGCTCGCGAGACCTTCGGTCGCGAGGAACTCCACCGAGTCGACGCGATCGACCTTCGCGCCGTCTCCTACCGGTATCCGGGGGCAGACGCGTCAGACGAGGCACTCGACAACGTAAGCCTGACGTTGTCTCGGCCGGGCGTCGTGGGCCTCGTCGGCCCGTCAGGAAGCGGGAAGTCCACGCTGGCGCAGATCCTCTTGCGGCTTCGGCACGCGACCGAAGGTGAGGTGCTCGTCAACGGGCGCAACATCGGGGACTTCTCCCGGGAGTCGTGGGCGTCTCACGTTGCTCTGGTACCGCAATACCCGCAGCTCATACGAGGCTCGGTACGCGACAACATCGCGTTCTTCCGGCCAGCGGTGTCCGACGATGCCGTCGAACGTGTTGCCGCGGCCGTCGGCCTTGACAGCTTGTTCGAGTCGCTGCCCGATGGGTACGCAACCTCGCTCGGAGAGACGGGACGGGAGCTGTCGGGTGGGCAGCTCCAGCGCATCGGAATCGCCCGAGCCCTCGTCGGGAAACCAAGTCTGATCATCTTGGACGAGCCCACCAGTGCGCTGGATACAGAAACCGAGGCATGGGTGCAACGAGCACTCCTCGAGGTGAGTGCAGAGGCGCTCGTCGTTGTGATCAGCCACCGGGCCAGCACACTCGAGGTCTGCTCTCGAGTCATCCGGTTGTCCGAGGGGAAGTTGGTGGCCGACGACGACGTGACCGTTGCGGCTCCGGGACCCGTGTGACATGGCGGCGCCCCGTGGCTGACGCACTCTTCGGCGGACCGACGGCACGTCATCGACGCCTTCCCAGCCAGACAGTGTTGGTCAGCATCTTCAGCCTGGCGGCCATCGCCTTCGTGGCCGGAACAATGTCGTGGCTCATGGAGCACGGCTCCTACGACACGTGGGCGGCGATTCCGGTCGCGATCGGGCTCGTGGCGATCAGCGTGCCGATGCTCCGCGACGCGGCGTGCAGCGTGCGAGGCGGACGCCCGGATCGCGCAAGCTCCTGTGGTGGGCGATGGGCCTCAAGCTGGCGTCGGCGCTGGTTCGCTACGCCGTCGCCTTCGGCGTCTACGACGGCCAGGCCGACGCGAGCATGTACCACCAGACGGCGGCGGTGTTCGCCCGCCAGATCCGTGACGGTGACTGGGCGCTGGACCTCGGCCGACGGGTGCAGGGCACGGGCTTCATCCAGGTGCTCACCTCCGTGCTCTACACGGTGATCGGTCCCACCAGCATCGGTGGCTTCCTCGTGTACTCCTGGTTCGGGTTCTGGGGGCTGTACCTCTTCCACCGGGCCTTCGTCCGAGCCTGCCCCGAGGGGGACCACTGGCGCTACGCCCTCCTCGTGTTCCTGCTTGCCGTCGTTGCTGTTCTGGCCATCGAGCATCGGCAAGGAAGCCTGGATCTGCCTGGCGCTGGGCGTCGTCGCCTACGGCGCTTCACGGCTGCTGACCAGTGCTCGAGGTGGTCTGCTGCTGATCGCGCTCGGGAACCTCATGCTCTACATGGTGCGACCGCACATCGCCGCGTTGATCTCGGTGGCGACGTTCACTGCCTTCCTCCTGAAGCGGCCTCCGAAGGACGCGTCGATCCTGTTCCCGATCGGGAAGTTCGCGGTGATCATCCTCCTCGGCATCGGTCTGGTGATCGCTGTGGGGCAGCTCGAGCAGTTCTTCGGACTGGACGAGTTCAACGACGAGGCGGTGCAGGTCACGCTCCAGGAAGTCTCCGGCCAGACGTCGCAAGGCAGGATCGGCGTTCGCCGGCGAGGCCAACACCGACCTCAACCCCAGCCGGTTCCCGCAGGCCTTCGTGAACGTGATGTTCCGACCGTTCCCGTGGCAGGCGAGCAACCCGCAGGCGCTCATCGCCGCCCTCGAGTCGGCGTTCTTCGTCGTGCTCTTCGCGACGAGCTGGCGGCGCATCCTCGGCTCGCTGCGATCGATCCTGCGAACGCCCTACGTGCTGCTGTGCTGCACGTACTCGGTGCTGTTCATCTACGCGTTCTCCGCGTTCTCCAACGCCGGCATCCTGGTCCGCCAGCGAGTCCAGGTGCTGCCGTTCATCCTCGTGCTCGTCTGCCTGCCGCCGTTCAAGCCCCGTGAGCAGCACTGGCGCGACCTCGTCGGGCCGGTGGATCTGCCGACTCCGGGCATTTCCACCCCGAGAGCGGGAGCGAAGCGCGATGGCGTGGGTCGGATGACCCATGTCCGAACGCGTTGACACAGCGATACGGTTGAACGCGCAGAGCGCGCACGACCGTTCGGCGGTTGGCGGGAGAACCATGGACAGCAACGGCGAGATGCCAGCCCCATCCGGGCTGTGGCAGCGGATGGCGACATGGACCGTGCGCAGTCGCGCCGATCTGGCGCTGGCGGTGTTGGACGCGGCGCTCCTCGCCCTGGCCTACGTGGTCGTCGTGGTCCTGCGCTTCGACGGTTCCGTTCCTGGCAACATCTGGCATCAGGTGCTGCCTTGGCTGCCCTTCGCCTCGGTAACCGGCGTCGCCTGCATGTGGGCGTTCGGTCTCTACGGCCAGGTGTGGCGACATGCCAGCGCCGACGAAGCCCGGCGGTTGCTGGGTGCCTGCCTGTCACTGCTCCTGATCCTCACCGGCGTCGAGCTCATCCGCGGTCAGAGCATCCCGTGGTCGATGGTCTTCTTCGGGACCGGCCTCGGCGGATTCCTGCTCGGCGCGGTGCGCTTCCAGAGCCGCCTGTTCTCGTTCCGGCGCCGATCGGCGGGCGTCACGGCGGACGGTCTGCGGGTCATCATCATCGGCGCCCGCGATGCCGGCGCGGCCCTCATCGCCGAGATGCAGAAGAGCCCGGCCGCCGGCTTGGTGCCGGTCGCCGTGCTGGACCCGGACCAGGCGCTCCACGGTCGCTGGATCATGGGCCTGCGCGTCGTCGGCGGCTTCGATGCGCTACCCGAGGTGGCGAGGCGCACCGGTGCCCACCAGGCGGTGCTGGCCATGACCTCGACCACCAGCGAGGTCGTCCGACAGGTCGCCCGCTTCGCCGAAGAAGCAGACGTCGCGCTCAAGATCGTCGGTGGGATCGTCGGCCGGATGCGCGGCGAGGCAGCGATCCGGCACATCCGCGACCTGCGCATCGACGACCTGATCGGTCGGGCCCAGGTCGAGACCGACCTCGAGGCGGTGCGGCGGATGTTGCACGGTCGTCGGGTGCTGGTGACCGGAGCTGGCGGTTCGATCGGCTCCGAGATCGTGCGCCAGGTGGCGGTGTGCCAGCCGTCGGTGCTGGTGGCGCTCGACCACGACGAGTCCCACCTGCACGAGATGGCCGCCACCCTCGACACGCCGGTCGTGCAGGCGCTGGCCGACGTTCGCGACCGCACCGCCGTCGACCGCGTCTTCGACCGTCATCGACCCGAGATCGTCTTCCACGCCGCCGCCCACAAGCACGTTCCGCTGCTCGAAGACCACCCCAGCGAAGCGGTGCTCACCAACGTGCTGGGCACGGCACAGATCCTCGACGCCGCCGAGCGTGTCGAGGTCGAGCGGTTCGTCTTCATCTCCACCGACAAGGCCGTCGAGCCGTCCAGCGTGATGGGCGCCTCGAAGCGGCTGGGCGAGCACCTGGTGCTCGGCGCCGCACCGCCCGGCTCGACGCACACGGCCGTGCGCTTCGGCAACGTCCTCGGCAGTCGCGGCAGCGTCGTGCCCACCTTCGTTCGTCAGATCGAGCAAGGTGGTCCCGTCACCGTCACCGACGAGCGAATGACCCGCTACTTCATGAGCATCCCGGAGGCGGTGCAGCTCGTCCTCCAGGCATCCACGCTGGCCAGCGGTGGCGATCTGTTCGTGCTCGACATGGGCGAGCCGGTCCGCATCCACGAGCTCGCCGAGCGCATGATCCGCCTGTCCGGCCGGCGCGTCGGCTCCGACATCGAGATCCGGGTCACGGGTGTGCGGCCGGGGGAGAAGCTCGTCGAAGAGCTCCTTGCTGCCGACGAACCCGCGCAGCCGACGGTGCACCCCGCAGTTTCCCGGATCGTCCCCCACGTGCGCTCGATGGAGGAGCTGGACCGAGCCGTCGACCGACTGGCGACGCTTGGCGTCAGGCCAGCGAGACGACGACGTCCGCGCCGCCCTGTTCGACACCGTCACGAACCTCACTGTCCCCCGTTCTGGCGACGGGACGAGCGATGGCGGCGACGTAGCATCGACCGATGTCCCCACGACGCCAACGGACTGACCCCGCGGAGGCGCTCGCCGACCGGTTGCTCGAGACGATCGAGAGTCGCAGCGCCCGGGTCTCGGTGATCGGCCAGGGCTACGTCGGCCTCTCGGTGGCCGCTGCGGCCGCCCGGGCCGGGTTCCGCACGTGTGGGGTCGATCTGAATGCCGAGCGGGTCGAGCACCTCGGGCGCGGCGAGCAGGTCGTGCCCGGCGTCGACGACCAGCTCTTCGCCGAGGCGTTCGCCACCGGCAACCTGGCCTTCACCACCGACTTCTCCGTCGTCGCGACCAGTGACGTCGTGCTGATCTGCGTGCCGACGCCGCTCATCGACCACCGGCCTGACCTGGCGGCGATCGAGGGTGCAGGAGCTGCGGTCGGGGCTCACGTGCAACCGGGCACGCTCGTCGTCCTGGAGTCCACCACCTACCCGGGCACGACGGAACAGGTGCTCCGGCCCCTGCTCGAGTCGACCGGGCGTGTGGCCGGCGAGGACCTGCTGCTCGCCTTCTCGCCCGAACGGATCAACCCGGGCGATGACGCGCACGGGTTCGCTGCCGTGCCGCGCGTCGTCGGCGGGCTCACGCCACCGTGCACTCGAGCGGCGGCAGCGTTCTACGGCGAGCTCGTCGACCGGGTTCAACCGGTCAGCAACTGCCGGGCCGCCGAGCTGGCCAAGCTGCTCGAGAACACGTTCCGTCTGGTCAACATCGCCCTCGTCAACGAACTGGCCCAGCTCTGCGCCGACCAGGGCATCGACACCTGGGAGGTGATCGACGCCGCCGACACCAAGCCGTTCGGGTTCATGCGCTTCGAACCCGGTCCGGGCGTCGGCGGCCACTGCATCCCGCTCGACCCCGCCTACCTGACGTGGCAGTCGCGCCGCGACACCGGGCGCCCCTTCCGCCTGGTCGAGCTGGCCAAGGACATCAACGACCAGATGCCCAACTACACCGCCCGGCGCATCATGGACGCGCTCAACGCGCGGGGGATCGCGGTCAAGGGTGCGAACCTCCTCGCTCTCGGCGTCACCTACAAGCCCGATGTCGGCGACGTGCGCGAGTCGGCCTCCATCCAGGTGCTGGCGCATCTCTCGGCGTGGGGAGCGAAGCTGTCCTTCCACGACCCGTTCGTCACCCGAGTCGACGAGCACGGCCTGAAGCTCCGCCGCCGGCGGCTCACCGAGGAGCTCGTGCGCGAGGCCGACGCCGTGCTGCTGCTCACCCCGCACTCGGACTACGACCTCGACGAGCTGATGGACTGGTCGAACCTGCTGTTCGACGCCCGCAACGCCACCGCCCGGCGTGACCGCCCGAACGTGGAGGTCTTGTGACCACGTCGACGACCACTCCGGCGGTCCTCGGCGGGACGCCGGCGTTCCCCGACGGTCTCCCACTCGTCCGGCCCACCATCGAGGACCCTGCCGCGCTCACCGCAGAGCTCGGGCGAGTCGTCGAGAGCGGGATGCTGACCAACGGGCCGGCCGTCCGGCGTCTCGAGGAAGCGGTGGGGGAGCGGCTCGGTACCGAAGTGGTGGCCGTGTCGAGCTGCACGGCCGGCCTCATGCTGGTCCTCCAAGCGATCGGGGCCACCGGCCGGGTCGTTCTGCCCAGCTTCACCTTCTCCGCCTCCGCTCACGCCGTGCTCTGGGCCGGCGGGACCGTCGACTTCGCCGACGTGGAGCCCGAACGAGCGACGCTCGACCCGTCAGCGCTGGAAGGACTGCTGGACGGAGCGTCAGCGGTCACCGCCACGCACGTCTACGGCTCGCCCTGCGACGTGGAGGAACTCGGACGTCTGGCCGACCAGGCAGGAATCCCGCTCGTCTACGACGCCGCCCACGCCCTCGGAAGCGCCCGAGGCGGCGTGCCCGTCGGCCGGTTCGGCGTCGCCGAGGTGTTCAGCCTCAGCCCCACCAAGGTCGTCGTCGCCGGCGAGGGCGGCCTCGTCGCCACCACAGACCCGGCGCTGGCCGAGACCCTGCGCATCGCCCGCGACTATGGCAACCCGGGCGACTACGACACCCGCTTCCCCGGTCTCAACGCGCGAATGAGCGAGCTCCACGCCACGGTGGCGCTGTCGTCCTTCGCCCGGCTCGACGAGCACGTCGCCACCCGCGCTGAGCTCGTCGACCGGTTCGCGGCCGGCGTCGCTGGCGTTCCCGGCCTGCGGGTCGTGCGGCCAGCCGAGGGTGACACGTCCACCTTCAAGGACCTGACCGATCGTGGTCGACGCCGAGGAGTACGGCCTCAGCGCCAGCCAGCTCCAGGGTGCACTGAAGGCCGAGGGCATCGACAGCCGCCGCTACTACCACCCACCGATCCATCGCCAAGCTGCCTACGAGGGTCGATGGGCGACCCCTCGCCCGCTCCCGGTGACCGATCATCTGGCGGACACGGTGCTGAGTCCGCCGCTGTGGTCGCACATGTCCGGTTCGACCGTCGACACGGTGGCCGGCCACGGTCGCCGAGATCCACGAGCACGCGGCACAGATCGTGGCCGCGCTCGAACACGGGCAGTAGTCGTTCGGTACGCTCTCGATCCTTGGACGTGCGCCGCTGATGGACCTCCACGAGTACCTCCGCCTCCTCCGACGCCGTTGGCGGCTCCTCGCTGCCTGCGTGCTCGTCGCCGGCGTGGCCGCGTGGGTCACCACGCCTGCCAAGCCGTCGGGGGACACCCTCACCTACAGCGCCACGCACCAGCTCCTGCGTGACAGCTCCGCGGTGGCACCGCAGTCGCTGGCCACCGTCACCCTGTTCGTCAAGACCGGCGTGGTTCCCCAGCGAGCCGCCGAGCGCCTCGGTTACACGGGCAACCCCGCCGTGCTGGCCAACGGGCTCGACCTCGAGGTCGACGACCGGACCGGCACGCTCGACATCACGGCCACTGGCAGCAGCAAGGCTCAAGCGGTGGAGCGGGCGAATGTGTTCGCCGAGGAGCTGCTCGGCTTCCTCGGTGAGCAGGCGACCCAGCAGCAGCAGGACCAGCTCGAGCGGGTGAACGAGCAGCTCTCGACGCTGCAGGCCGAGGTCGACGACCTTGCCGACCAGATCGCTGCGGCCGAAGCCGCCGGTGAGTCGACCGGGACTCTCGAGGCGACCCGGGACGCCAAGCTCCGCCGTTACGGGGCGACCATCGACCAGCAGCAGCAGTTGCTCGACCAACCGCCGCCGACTGCCGGCTACATCACGCTGCAGCCCGCCATCCCCGAGCTGGCCTCGGTGGAGGGCGGTGGGTTCTCCGCGCCTCGTAGTCGCGCAGCTCGCACGGCGATCGCCGTCGTGATCGGCCTTCTGCTCGGCCTCGCTGCCGTGCTCCTCGTCGAACGTCTCGACACCCGCCTGCACGAGGTCGACGACATCGCCGAGGCCTTCGCCCTGCCCGTGATCGCCGAGGTTCCACAGGTGAAGACGAAGCGCCGAGAGCGTGTGCGCTCCGACCACGATCCGATGTCGGCGCTGTCTGAGTCGTACCGCACGTTGCGTGCCTCGCTGCTGCTCAGTCCGGTCTCCACGCTGGGTCTGGGCGGCGATCGACCACGACGCGAGGGCGAGCCGGAGGTCATCCTCGTCAGCTCGGCAGCGCCCGGCGACGGCAAGACCACCACTGTCGCCAACCTGGCCATCGCCATGGCCGAAACCGGGCGCACCGTCTTGGTGCTGGGCTGCGACTTCCGTCGACCGGAGATCCACTGCTACTTCGACCGACCCGGCGTCGCCAGGCATCGCCGACGTGCTGACCAAGGAGGAGGGCACGAAGCTCGCCGACGTGATCGTCGGTACCGACATCGACGGGGTGTTCCTGGCCCCGAGCGGCGAGCGCCTGCGCAACTTCGGTGATGTCGCGGCGGCCGGTCGTCAGCTGGTCGACGAAGCTCGCGATCTGGCTGACGTCGTCATCATCGACACGCCACCGATGCTCGCCACCAATGACGCCAGCGAGCTCATCCCAGCCAGCGATGCAGTGGTCGTGGTCGCCCGCATCGACAAGACGACGAGAGACGGGGCCCGCCGGACCAGGTTCCTCCTCGACCGCCTCAGCGCTCCGGTGGCCGGCGTCATCGCGGTCGGCGTCTCCGAACGCAGCGGCGGGGCATATGGGACGTATGGCTCGTACTACACATCGGCGGAGCCCAGCCGACGCCGACGCGGACGTGAGTGGAGCTCCCGAAGAGGACCGTGCGCCCGACATCGATCAGGATCGACGAGAAGACAAAGTCTCGCTGCCGACAACCGCCGACTCGTTCGACGGGACACTCAAGGCTACGTCGAGCGAGCACCCGCCGTCGTGATTCGGTCTCTTCTGCCTGTGTGTGGGCCACTTCGTGAACGACTGATGCAAGCACGTAGCGTGGTGACTTCGGGTCCGAGCGCTCCGTTCCGGGGTAGCTGTCCTCGAACACGTCTCGCTCAGTAGCCAAGCCGGTCGACATACCACGTTGGGCGCGTGCACAATGTGGGTTGTCCGAGGTGGGCGAGATGCTTCCGGTGCGAGAGGACCAACCCGATGACCGAGCAACCGACTGAGACTCCTGACGAGTCATGCGCGTTCTGCTCGATCGCCTCAGTGCCCCGGTCGCTGGCGTCATCGCCGTTGGGGTGTCGGAGCGAAGCGGCGGCGCATACGGGAGCTACGGCTCCTACTACACGACGCAGCAGAAGGGCAGACGACGCAGGACCAGCTCGTCTAGAGAGGCCACTAGCGTCGGTGATGGCCCAAGCGATCGAGGAAGTGCACCGAATTCAGCTGGGCAGCTTGTGGCCGTTGACGGACAAACGCATGTTGGTGACGGACAAGCACATGTTGGAGACGACGTAGTTCCGCCGGTCGCTGCTCCGGCTGGTGAAGTGGAGTCGTCCGAGCGTCACGAGTGAGCCAGCGGCCGTGGCAAAGAGCCTCAAGCTGTGGTGAACGCCTTACGATTGCTGTGGCTGCCCAGTCCCCTTGGGCTACAGACCTCGGGTTACTTTCGAGGCCTTCTGCCCGATCGTATTCGCGACCCACAAATAACGACTTTGAGATAGCGGGCCGGAACGGCGCTTCTTGGTGGAATATTCTGGGCCGGTGGCGAAGAATCCTGCCACGTACCGTCCTCGATCGAGCCAACCATCCATGAGCCGCAGGTATGCAACTTCTTCCCAGATCGGCCGGCGGCCGGTGCCTAGATACGCGCGCTCGATGAGTCGGTCGCGGTGAACTGCGGGTCTCTGTACGGCTGAAATCCAAGGTGTGGGGCAGGGAAGCTGTGCTGTCTCGTAGGCGTCGATCACGGCTTGAGCGACGAGAGGGCGGATACGCCACTGTTCGGAGTGCTGCAGCGCTGACTCCGCCTCCCCCACGCATGACTCGGCTAAGCGGAGCACGTCGGCGACGCTCGACAAACGGCGATACCTACCTCTGGATGCCATGGTGTGGATGGCAGCGTGTATCAGACGGTCGCGGCGACACGGCGCGAGCACAGTGTGACCTGCGATCTCAAAGTGCACCGAATTGCGAAGGACTTCGTCGGTCGCGATTCGCAGTCCAAGAGCACGGTGAGCGATGTGTTGGTGGAGATCGATCTCGACACGTGGGGGTATTTGAAACGTGATGGCGTGGGTGAATCGCTCATGTCCTCGGGGTAGCACATATGGCCGACGCCAGCCTTGCGATCCGAGCAGCATGCAGGCGCGCCCAAGTCCTCCGGCTGGACAAGCAAGTCCACATCGCCGAACTGTCGCAGTGATGGATCTTCGTAGTCGAGATGCGCTGTCGCTGCCCCTTTCAGGACGGTGACGGCGATGTTCGCGTCGGCGAAGCGAGCAGTGACATCGAGCAGATGGTGTTCGAGACGTACAGCGACAGCCATCGCTTCGAGCTGAGCCGTTTCGACGGTCGACCGCTGAGCCGATGTGAGGCAGTGATTGCCCCTTCTCACCAGTGCGTCGAGGAGAGGGATTACGCGCTGCGAGCGGGCGAGTTCGAGCCAGTCCGCGAACGTCTGCTCGACGATCGGCTCCCCTGTCCCGCCGAAGTGGCCGAGTGCGGCCTGTAGCAGTCGGGCGCTACGACCGACCGAAGTCAAGCAAACCTTCCTCGGCGAACATGTTGAGTGCGTGGTTGAGTGCCGTTGCACGCTCCTCGCTGCCGACATCGGGAAACAGCAGCTCGAGCAAACGGCTGAGTTCGGATTCGGTGGTCCAGTTGGACAACGCCTGCCACAGGAGTGCAGCGATGGCGTTCAGATGGAGTGGAGCGCCGTCGTGTGGCCTGGCAACGATCAATGCCTCACCAACCTGGCGATGGGGTCGGGTGCACCTTCGGAACGACCGCAGGAAGCGTTCGATGCCCGGGCAGCCTAGTCGCGGCGTATGTGGACGGTAGTGCTCGGTCGCCGGGCCCGCCGGTCCGGTGACCGAATGGCGCCGCAAGACACGAGACGGTGACGCACGGATCGTAAGAAGTTCGACCACGGATCGTGGCGCCAAATGCGCTTTGCTCGCCAATACTGCTGCCGAGGGTCGCTTGACCGCAGAAGGTGGCGGCAGGCCCCTTGCCTCTGCACGCACTGCGATTAGAGTGAAACTCGTTGCCGGTAAGACGCCGGTGCCACCACTGGAGGAGTGCATGATGGCTAAGAGCGGCAGCTCAACAGATGGGGTGGCCGGCGGAGTCAACCGACGCCAGCTGTTGAAGGGTGCTGCCGCGGCCGGCGTCGGTGTGGCTGTCTGGTCCTCTCCGAGCGTCTCCTCGATCGGCGGGACGCCAGCGTACGCGGCGGCATGCACGGGCGTTCCTGAGCGGTTCTTCCTCGGGTACCGGAATACTTCATGCGATTGTTATGGTTCCGTCCATGACGACGTCACTGACACGGATGTGATCAGGAAGTACGTTGCATACAAGCCACCCAAGAGTTCGTGCGGCGTGAAGCTGGCTGAGAACGTACCCCGCACGGTTACGTACCACTTCCCGGACAGCGGCGAGTGTCCTCCGACGACGTACCACAGCAATGATCTAACTGGACTCGAGGGAACCGCGACTGTAGAGATCGGCCCAAGGCAGAGCGCTGAGGACTATCCCTTCTGCACGATCACAATTGATGTGATCGACGGCAACTGTGGCACTGATGTCATCAAGACGGTCGGAGTCGTTGGGTTTGCTGATCCCACCGGAGACGAGTTCGATATGCCTCGTATTCAGTGTGCAACGGACAGCACCACTCAGGGCAGCGACATCTTCATTGCGGTCTACCTTGAGTGTTCTGACGATGATGCGTGTCTGACGGACGTGTATTGACGATTGAACCAAGTCGCCGATTGGCTTGACGGGCAAGCTGTACTCGGCCGTCCGGTTGGTGACGCGAGTCGGCTGACGGGCGGTTCAGCTAGCCGAAGTTAGACAAGGCCCGCCTTCGCGCGAGTTCGTCATTGATCGGCACGGGGACGGTATTGCTCGCTAGATGTTCCGCGAGGTCCAGAGTTCTCGTGCGCGATTCCGAGTGCACTTGTCGGGCGATCAACGCTACCAGCTGAGAGCGACTCGGTGCGCCGTTCGGCAACGTAGGAACGAGAACTGCAGCAGCGTTGGCCCCATTCGCATCTTGCGAACTGCAATGACCCACGGTTGGTTCGCCGTCAGCGACTTCGATTCCGGGCATAGATCTCATCATAAGCTGGCCCTCGTCAGTCATATCGACTGCGAGCCGATCGAGTATCCGCAATGACTTCTGGGCAAGTTGGCGTTCTACCAGCGGGGGAAGGCTGAGCAGCGGGAACATTCCGAGCACCGCTTCCCGTCCAGTAGGCGAATCTTAACAACCGAACGCATGCGAACGCGGCAAGTGCCTGCTGGCGGTTTAGCGAACGCTACGAGGTGTTCCGTCAGCACGCCCACGCACTCCTTCCAAGACCGGCATCGAGCTAGAACGAACCCCGACCGATCGACGAGGACGTGGAAGCCGCCAGCGTTCTGGGGGGCCTTTAGCACGAAGCCGACTGGCGAGGCATCTTCGTACAGGTAGTCCGCGAAAGCTGAGCGGACGGCCGCTCCCGCTTCCGGAAGCTCTGCAAGCACGTGTATGGGTGTACCGAATAGATCCAAGTCGACAGCGGTTCTCACGGAACCGTCGTAACTCACCGCTCACGGGTTCGGCGGTGCAGGAAAGAAGTCCTCTTTCAGCTGCAGATCCTCATCTGTTTGTGGGTCCTCAAGCAGCCCGGCGTTGCCAAGCTGGGTGATCACGCGGCGCAGCTGATTCTGCGCCACGGACTCTGATACCCCGACGACCTCATGGATGTCTACTGCCAGTTCCGCAACAGTCGCAGTGCCGTCGAGCATCTGGTACACCACGGAAGCGACTGCATCAAGGGACGTGGGATCATGGCTCGTCGGTGACCAAGCCACTAGCTCATTGTCGTAGAAACGCACGATCGCGTTGGGATTCACCTGGGGGCTGAGCTCCGCCAGGTCGTTTAGTCCGAAATGGGTTTCCATGCGGTGGACCTCCCTTCACGTCGTCGGCACGAGAAGGCCATGAGACGCAAGTTCCGATAGCAATGCTCTGGCGGCCGAAGCCTGCATGAGGTCTTCTGGCCACCACCGTGGTGCTTCATCGTGAAGAGCGAGCCAGATGGCGGTTCCACCCTCGTCCATGGCGACGATGGTACCGCTATTCGGCTCGTAAATGACCACGCGCTCACCGATCAGCACGGATCGAACAGCGGCCGGTACCTGCCACTCTGGGTCTTTCACAATGCTCGGTCGATCGAGGTTTCGGACCTCGAAGCGGTCGGGCTCTGCTGCGATGAGATCCTCCAACGCTGTCGCTGCTTGCTCCAAGGGTCCAATCGGTAGGATTATGCAGTGACTCGTGGAGGTAATTGCTGCCAGGACGTCCACTGAGGTAGGCCCGAACCGTCCTGCGTCCATCGTTTGGTCCATCAATGCGACGACTGCATCGGCAGGATGAATGCGTTGTGGTCTTGAGAGCGCAGCTCTCGCTCCATCGATAGGTCTGCGTAAGATGACGACACAGGTCGGCTGGATCGAATGTTCGATGCGGACGCCGAGCGAACTCGCAGGAACGATCCAAGCGCTGTCGTCGGAGCCTTCACGACGACTTTCACTGAGTTTGAAAGCCACGCGCCGTTGCTCAAGGCGAGGGACGAGAGAGCCGCCGCCGGCCTTGATGAGCAGCGGTTTTGGGAAGCTGGTGACCGTGAGCGCTTGAGGGGCGATGGCCGCAGATTCATCGCTGGCATAGCTCCAGCCTCGGAGCGCGAGCGTAGCTGCAAGAGTCGATTTGCCCGTGCCAGACTTTGCAGATATGAGCGCGCCGCGTCTCCCATAGCGACGGCGGCACAGTGCAGGTGCAGGCGGTCGGCTTCTGCGTCAAGCGCAAGCCGCGTAATCACTGTCAAGAGCGATGCAAGCGCTGCATTCGGGGACCGCGCCCGAACTCTTCGTCGACCATCAACGAAGATCGAGATCTCCTCAGACGAGGTGTTGCCTACGAGTTCGATTTCAGCTGGTTTCTCTGCCTTTAGTCCGCCCGGGAGATCGATCAATGCAGCTTCGACGACATTGCGTATCTCGACTGAAGGGCAGCGCACAACGAACTCTGCCCGGTCTGCACGAAACGTCCGAGTAACCGACTCAACAATGCTCACGCGTCGAGACGCTACCTGTAGTTGCCGCAGCTCTTGGCGCCAACGCGGTGGGTGGGTCGCGAAAGCGTCATTCTGCAGTGGTCGCATCGGTCACGGTTGGGCAGCGATCCCAGTTGGCATACAGTCGCGGCCCGATGTTTCGAGACGGGCGCTGGTTCTGGTGGGTCGTTGCCGGCTGCGTGGTCGTCGTCGGCGCCGACGCCGCCGACCTCGGCCCGTTCGCCGACGCCGCTCGGGACCAGCCCGTCGAGGTGCTCGACGACGTCGTCGCCCGATCCACGACCACGACGACGTCGACCACGGTCGCGCCCTCGACGTCGACGACCCTGTCCGAGGCCGAGGCGCTCGACAGAGTTGAAGGGGCTCGACCCCGACACGCTGAAGGCGCTCGAAGGGCTCAAGGGCGTGGACCCGGCGGCACTGGAAGCGGCCACCACGACGACGTCCACGTCGACAACGCGGCCGAGGAGCACGACGACGGTGGCGCCGGCGCGGTCGACAACCACCACGAGCGCAGCGGTCGAGCCGACCACCACGACGGACGCCTCGACGACGACGACCACGACCGAGACGACGGCGCCGTCCACCACCACGACGGCGCCGGCGACCACGACCTCGACGACCGCTGCCGGCTGAGCCGGCGCCGGCGTCAGCCGAGCTCGCCGAGCACGAAGTCGATGCAGGCGGTCAGCGCCCGGATGTCCTCGGGGTCGATCGCCGGGAACATGGCGATGCGCAGCTGGTTGCGGCCCAGCTTGCGGTACGGGTCGGTGTCGACGATGCCGTTGGCCCGCAGCACGGCGGCCACGGCCGAGGCGTCGACCGAGTCGTCGAAGTCGATGGTGCCCACCACGTGCGAGCGCAGCGCCGGGTCGGAGACGAACGGCGTGGCCAGCTCGTGGGCGTCGGCCCAGCCGTAGAGGATCTCCGCCGACTGGTCGCAGCGGCCGGCGGCGAAGTCCATGCCGCCGTTGTGGCACATCCACTGGACCTGGGCGTCGGCCATGAGCAGCGTGGCCAGCGCCGGCGTGTTCAGCGTCTGGTCCTTGCGGGAGTTGTCCAGCGCCGCCTTCAGATCGACGAACGGCGGCACCCAGCGGTCGCCGGCGGCGGCCCGGGCCTCGATGCGCTCGATGGCGGCGGGGGAGACGGCGGCGAGCCACAGCCCGCCGTCGGAGGCCAACGCCTTCTGCGGGGAGAAGTAGTAGGCGTCGCACTGGGACAGGTCGACCCGGAGGCCGCCGGCGGCCGAGGTGGCGTCGACCACCACCAGACCGGGGGCGTCGGGGCGCTGCACCGGCATCATCACGCCGGTCGAGGTCTCGTTGTGGGTGAGGGCGATCGTGTCGGCGCTGGCGTCACGGGCAGCGGCGCCCAGGTCGTCGATCGACGGGCACGTCCCGACCTCGGACTCGACGATCACCGGATCGGCGAGGAACGGTGCCGCCGCCACGCCCTTGGCGAACTTGGAGGAGAACTCGCCGAAGGTGGCGTGCACGGACTGCTGCTCGATGAAGTTGGAGACCAGGCCGTCCCAGAACGCGTGCGTGCCGCCGTTGCCGAGGATGATCTCGTAGCCGTCGGGCAGCTGCAGCAGCTCGGCCAGGCCGTTGCGCAGCGACCCGACCACGAACTTGACCGGCGCCTGCCGGTGCGAGGTGCCCATGACCGCGACCCGGTCGCCGGACGGCGTCGCCGAGGGCATGGCGTGGACGACGGCCTGGACCTGCTCGGGCCGCACCTTGGAGGGCCCGGAGCCGAACCGGCCGTCGTGGGGCTTGATGTCGTCGGGAATGGTGATGTCGGGTGGGGAAGCAGCCATCGACGTGCAACTATCGCGGAGTACCCGATCAGGAGCGAATCCTTCCGATGTCACAGCCCGCGTCCCGCATCTCCGCCGCCGTCGGCGCCATCGCCCCGTCGGCAACCCTCGCCGTGACCGCCAAGGCCAAGGCACTGAAGGCCGCCGGCGAGTCGGTCATCGGCTTCGGCGCCGGTGAACCCGACTTCCCCACGCCCGACCACATCGTCGAGGCCGCCGTCGCCGCCTGCAAGGACCCGGCCAACCACAAGTACACGCCGGCCGGGGGCCTGCCCGAGCTCAAGGAAGCGGTGGCGGCCAAGACCGGGCGAGACTCGGGTCTCGAGGTCGACCCCGCCAACATCTTGATCACCAACGGCGGCAAGCACGCGGTCTACAACACGATGCTCACCCTGCTCGACCCGGGTGACGAGGTCCTGCTGCCCACCCCGTACTGGACGACCTATCCCGAGCCCATCAAGCTCGCCGGCGCTGTCCCCGTCGAGGTGGTCGCCGACGACTCCACCGGCTTCAAGGTCACGGTCGACCAGCTCGAGGCCCACCGCACCGACAAGACCAAGGCGATGGTGTTCGTGTCGCCGTCGAACCCCACCGGTGCCGTGTACCCCCGCGACGAGGTGCAGGCCATCGGTGAGTGGGCGGTCGAGCACGGCATCTGGGTCATCACCGACGAGATCTATGAGCACCTCGTCTACGGCGGCCACGAGTTCAACTCCATGCCGGTGTTGGTGCCCGAGCTGGCCGACCAGTGCGTGGTGCTCAACGGCGTGGCCAAGACCTACGCCATGACCGGCTGGCGGGTCGGGTGGATGATCGGCCCCGGCGACGTCATCAAGGCGGCGTCCAACCTGCAGAGCCACCAGACCTCCAACGTGGCCAACGTGAGCCAGCGCGCCGCGCTCGCCGCCGTGTCGGGTCCGCTCGACGCCGTCCACGAGATGCGCGAGGCGTTCGACCGCCGGCGCCAGGCCATCTGGAAGGGCCTCGACGCCATCCCCGGCGTCAGCTGCCTCGAGCCCGAGGGTGCGTTCTACGCCTACCCCAACCTCACCGGGCTGCTCGGCAAGGAGATCGCCGGCCGCACGGCATCCAGCACGCTCGAGCTGGCCGAGATCATCCTCGAGGAGGCCAAGGTGGCCATCGTCCCCGGCGAGGCCTTCGGCCACCCTGGCTACGCCCGGCTTCCTTCGCCCTGGGCGACGACGACCTCGCCGAGGGCGTCCAGCGCATCGCCGACCTGGTCAGCTGACCACGGTCTGCTTCGGGCGCTCCCTGGGATCAGGTCGCCGGTAGCTCGAAGGAGTCGAGCGCGTCCTCGGGGATCCCGAGGGTGCCGTCGTCGAGTCGGACGCGTGCGATGCGGCGCTCGTACATGGCCTCGATCACGACACGGGTCCGGACACCGAGCCGTTCTGCTGCTTCTGCCGGAAGGAGGATCCTGCAATCGCTCATGAGAGTCCTTCGTCGTCGAACCCGAGTCTACGGTGAATGATCCTGATGACGGTTGCGAGCTCGTCCTGGAGCCCCAGTGCGAGGCCCGCTCGTCGCAGTTCGAAGCGGGCGTCCTCGAGGCCCTCGAGCACCCGGAACGCTTCGTCCAAGTCGAGCACGAGACCGAGCGGTACCGGGTCCTCCTCCGGTTCGTCCGTCACGTCGCATCCAGGTGAGTGTCGTCCATCGCGAGGACCATAGGGACGGCCACTGACAGTTCTTCCGACCGCCGTTACGGTGACCGACCATGACGACGCAACCGACCGTCCCCTACGGCGAGTGGGCCTCGCCGATCACGCCACAAGCGGTCGTCGCCGCGGCGGCGTCGCCCGGCGAGGTCCGGGTCACGCCCTCAGCGGTGTTCTGGCACGAGTCCCGGCCCGAGGAGGGCGGGCGGATCCAGCTGGTCCGCAAGCCCGACGCCCCGGCGGGGTCGGACCCGCAGGACCTGCTGCCCGAGGGGTGGTCGGCCCGCACCCGGGTGCACGAGTACGGCGGCGCCGCCTGGTTTCCGACCGAGGACGCGGTCTGGTTCTGCCGGTGGGACGACCAGCGCATCCACCGGCTGCCGCTCGGGCCTGACGGCGCAGCCGGCGATCCGATCCCGGTCACGCCCGAGCCCGAGACCAAGCACGGCCTGCGCTACGCCGACCTCCAGGTCCACGGCGATCTGCTCGTCTGCGTCCGGGAGCGCCACGACGGCGTGGCCCCGGGCGACGATGCGGTCAACGAGATCGTGTCGCTTCCTGCCGATGGCTCGGCCGAGCCGGTGGTGCTGGTCACCGGCCCCGACTTCGTCGCCGCCCCCCGCATCTCGCCCGACGGCACGCAGCTGGCGTGGATCCAGTGGAACCACCCGGACATGCCCTGGGACTCCACCGAGCTGCTCGTCGCCGACCTGTCCGCCGACGGCCGCAGCATCGGAGAGCCGACGGTCGTCGCCGGCGGCCCCGGCGAGTCGGTGATCCAGCCGCTGTGGCGAGCCGACGGTGTCCTCCACTTCATCTCGGACCGCACCGACTGGTGGAACGTGTACCGGCGGGACGCCGGCGGCTCGGTGGTGGCGGTGACCGAGCTCGAGGCCGAGGTCGGCACGCCGGCCTGGGTCTTCGGGATGACCCGGTACGGCTTCCTCGGCGACGGCCGCACGGTCATCGCCTACGCCAGCGACGGCCTCGACCGCCTGGCCATCGTGGATGACGACGGTGCCGTGGTCGACGTCGACACGCCGTACTCCGAGCTGGCCTCGCTGGCGACCAGGGACGGCCGGGTCGCCTTCGTCGGCGCCGGCTTCACCCAGGAGGCCGTGGTCGTCGAGATCGCCTTCGGTGACGACGGACCGGGCGAGGCGAAGATCCTCCGGCCGTCCCGCGAGCTCGGGCTCGACGACTCCTGGTTCTCGGTGGCCACGCCGGTGTCGTTCGCCTCGGGACCGAACGGCGAGCGCACCGCCCACGCCCTGTACTACCCGCCGACCAACCCCGAGGTCCGCGGACCCGAGGGCGAGGCGCCGCCGCTGCTGGTGATGATCCACGGGGGTCCCACCGGCATGGCCCGTGGCCGGCTCGACCTGGCCAAGCAGTACTGGACCAGCCGTGGCTTCGCGCTGGTCGACGTCAACTACGGCGGCTCCACCGGCTACGGCCGTCCGTACCGCGAGCTGCTGAAGGACAACTGGGGCGTGGTCGACGTCGAGGACTGCATCGCCGCCGCCCGCCACCTGGCCGACCAGGGCCTGGCCGACCCCCACCGGCTCTGCATCCGTGGCGGCTCCGCCGGCGGCTTCACCGTGCTCGCCGCCATGGTCCAGTCCGACGTGTTCGCCGCCGGTGCCTGCAGCTACGGCGTGGCCGACCTCACGGCGCTGGCCGAGGAGACCCACAAGTTCGAGTCCCGCTACCTCGACGGTCTCATCGGCCCGTACCCCGAGGCGAAGGCGATCTACGACGAGCGCTCACCGATCCAGCACGTCGACCAGCTGAACGACCCGCTCATCGTCTTCCAGGGTTTGGAGGACGAGATCGTCCCGCCCAACCAGTCGGAGATGATCGTCGACGCCCTCAAGGCCAAGGGCGTGCCCGTCGAGTACCACGCCTTCGAGGGCGAGCAGCACGGCTTCCGGAAGTCGGAGACCGTCATCGAGGTGCTCGAGTCCGAGCTGGCCTTCTACGGACAGGTGCTGGGCTTCACGCCGGCGAGCTGAGCCGCTTGGCAAGCTGCCGGGCTACCGACGTTTCTTCAACGGAGCCGCCGCGCGCTCGGCTGATGCGACGGCCCGCTGCGCTGCCTGCACGAGGCCTGACGCCTCCGCCGGACGGAGTCGGGTCTGCTCGTAGTGCGTCTGGGTCTTCTTGCGGATGAGCTTGGCGAGCTGGGTGGCGACCGCCTTGCCGTCGCCTCCGGCCTGCTTGACATGGGCGGCAGCTTGTTCGTGAGCCCCGTTCCATCGGTTGCCTTGCACGATGCCGGAGACACAATCGGCGGCGTTGATCCCGGCCAGCACGGCGGTGCCACCGGCGGCGTCGAGATCGCCCTCGTCGAGGGATCGTTGCGCGGCCCGGAGGTACTCCTGTGCCTTGTCGAGATGGCGGAGGGCGTCGGCGACTCCGAGTGGCACCACGTTTGGGCCCGTCCGCCCGCCGCGGCTCATCGGCTGGTTCCCGTCGTCGACTGGCGGAGCAACTCGGTGATCGGGCGGCCGGCAACGGTGATGCCCTCGGTCATGATCGACTCCCAGACCGGTTCCTCGGCCCGACCGGCCAGGTCGGCGGCGGCGAGCACCATCTCCGCGACCGGGTTACCGGCGAACTCAGCGATGTCGTCCACCCAGTCGGCGAGCTCGCCGAGCCAGCCCTCGTCGGACGGGTCCACCGCGACCACGGCGATGTCGATGTCGCTGCCGGACCGAGCCAGCCCCCGAGCGAACGAGCCGAAGACCGTCACGTTCATCGCGTTCGGCTCCAGCGCCGGCGCCGTGGCACGCACATGATCCAGAACCGCGGTCTCGAGGTGGGCCAAGCGACGGAGCTGGCGGGCGGCGGCGCTGCCGGTGAGCGTGATCTGGTGGCTCCGTCCGACGACGTTGCGGTGGATGACGCCGAGTTCTTCAAGGCGGTCGGCATGGCGCGAGACCTGGGGGTGGCTCACGCCGGCTCGCTCCGCGATCTGCCGCAGCGTCAATGGCTGCTCCGCCCGGGTCAACACGCCGAGGATGGCGGCCGTGGCTCCAGGAAACAGCGCCTCGATGGGCGACACGTAGTCCATCTGCACATGGTACATCGAGATGCCCACATGGTAAAAATAGAAACCATAGTGGTGGCCGCAGTTACCACCTCGCCGTGCTCGAGCCCGCCTCCGAGGGCGAGGCGCAGCCCGCCGCATCGTTCTCTCCCGGGGCGGGAAGAGAACGATGGACACTACGTCCCGATGGGCGCACCATGGGATGAAAAGAGGCCTACACATGCCGGTTCCGCACCTAGACCCCGTGCGGCTGCGAGAGGTCGTTCTCGACGCAGTGCACCACGAGCCAGCCGATCGTCAGCTGGCCCTGCTCAACGCCATCGGACGTGGCGAGTTCGATGTCTCCGATCACGCCGACGGTCTCGTCGTGACGGTCGCCGATCTGCGCATCGCCTTCGACCGTTCCGCGATCGTCACCAACGGCGACTGACGGGCAGCGGGACTCTGCTGATCAGCGGCCGGCCAGCCGCTCGTACACCTGCTGTTGTCGCCCGACGGCCGCGCCGATGTCGTAGTCGCGCGCCCGTTCGGCGGCTGGGCGGCCAGCGGCACACGCCGGGCCGGATCGGCCAGGGCGGTGATTGCAGCGGCCAGGTCGTCCGGTGAGCGGGGCGGGACCAGCCGACCCTCGGCGCCGTCGCGGACGACGCCGGGCACCCCGCCGACGGCAGTGACGACGGCGGGCAGCCCGATCGCCAGCGCTTCGAGCAGTGCGATGGGCAGGCCCTCGTAGCGGGAGGACAGGCAGAACACGTCGCCGGCCGCCAGCACCTCGATGGGGTCGGACTGGTAGCCGAGGAAGCGGAAGCGGTCGCCCAGACCGAGCCCGTCCCGGAGCTGGTCGAGCTCGGCCTCGAGCGGGCCCTGGCCGACGCTCAGGAACGTGACCGGGACGCCGCCGTCGACCATGCGCCGGGCCGCGGCCAGCATCGTCGGGTAGTCCTTGTTGGCCCGCAGGTTGGCGACCGTCACCACCACGTAGTCGTCGTCGCTCAGATCGTGGATGGCGCGGGCGGCGCTGCGTTCGGCTCGCCGGCCGGCGATGCGGTTGACGTCGACGCCGTGCACCAGCACCTCGACGTTGTCGCTCCGACGTGGCGCCATCGAGTCCCGCACCTGCTCGGAGACGGCGAAGACGTGGTCGTCGAGGCCCATGGTCCGCTGGTTCAGGACACGGGTGACCCGTTGGTGCGAACCCCACACGTTGTGCTCGGTGGTCACCAACGCCGGCCGCCGGGAGCGGGGGATCGTCCGCACCAGCAGACGGGCCTGAGACGCCACGAGAGGCGAATGGTCGTGCACCACGTCGATGCCCTTCGTCGAGGATCAGCCGCCGGAGGCGCCACAGCCACCGCAGGTCCCACGGCCGGCTGCTGTCCAGGCAGTGGACGGTGACGCCGGCGGCTTCCATCTCGCGACCAGGTGGTCCTTCCACGGCAGCAGGTAGGCGGCGTGGAAGTCGAAGCGCTCGTGGTCGCCCTTCTGCGCGAACGACAGCAGCAGACGCTCGGCGCCACCGGGGCCGAGGCCCTTGGTGAGCCACAGCACCTTGATCCGCTCCCCGCCACCGGCCGTCACATCGGCCATGATGGTCGATCGATGGCGGCTGACGAGCTCATGGTCCGGCGGACGGCCGGCGGCGACGTCGATGCGATCGTCGAGCTGGCCACCCGATCGCTGCACTGGGCCGGCGACGAGCGCGACCGGGCCTTCTTCCACTGGAAGCACACCGAGAACCCGTTCGGGCAGTCGCCGGGCTGGGCGGCGTTCGACGGCGAGCGGCTCGTGGCGTTCCGGACGCTGCTGCGCTGGCAGCTCGCACAGGGCGACGAGCGGCTGCGGCTGGTGCGGGCCGTCGACACCGCCACCGATCCCGAGTACCAGGGTCGGGGTCTGTTCCGCCGGCTCACGATGCAGGCCGTCGACGAGCTGACCGGCGAGGGCACCGACGCCGTCTTCAACACCCCCAACGACCAGAGCCGCCCGGGATACCTGAAGATGGGGTGGTCGGTCCTCGGCCGGCCGACGCTCTTGGTCCAGCCCGCATCGCCGATCGCGCTGGTGCGGATGCTGCGGGCCCGGGTGCCGGCGGAGAAGTGGTCGGAGCCACGTCGGTGGGCGAGCCGGTACCGGGCATCGCCGCCGAGTTGCGTGGCCCCGAGCACGAGGGCTGGTCCACGCCCCGCAGCGCCGAGTTCCTCGGGTGGCGGTACGGGTTCGAGCCGCTCCACTACCGGGCGGTCGAGGTCCGGGGCGGCCACGCCGTGTTCCGAGTGCGGCGGCGGGGACCGCTGCGCGAGGTGGCGATCGTCGACTGGTTCTCGCCCGAGCCCGACACCCGTGCCGTCCGCCGCCTCGTACGGGACTGCGCCGGCGACTACGCGGTGGCCACCGGACTCACGGCCCGGCACGGGTTCGTCCCGCTGCCTCGCCAGGGCCCGATCGTCACCTGGCGGCCGCTCGCCCGACCGGACGTGCCCCAGCTCGACGGCATCGACTTCGCCCTCGGCGACCTCGAGCTCTTCTGATACGGACCTGGCTCGCACGGCTGGCCGTTGCTGTCAGAACGTCGGGTTACCCTGAGGGCATGTCTGAGAAGATCTGGACGGCGGAAGAGCTCGAGCGTCTCACGCCGGTCGAGCTGGACGAGGTCTTCGCGTCGAGCATCGTCACCGATCTCGACGATGTTCCTCCCGAGTTCCTCGAACGGGTCCGCCAACGGACGGCACGGCGCATCGCCGGCTCCGAGCCGCATCACCGTTGACGAGTGAGCGTCGGACGGTCCGTGCCACGTCCGACTTCTTCGCCGATCTGGACCGTCAGCTCCCCGCCGAGCGTGGGCCCAACGGTGAACCTTCCACCAACGACTTCCAGACCATCGAGTTGTTGCGCATCGTCGACTTGTTCGCAACGTCGTTCCACAAGCTGCCCGCTCTGATTCGCGGTCGTGAGGACTACCGCATCCTGATCGGTACCGGCGTGCTCGTACCCCACTTTGCGGTCGTGGGCCAGATGTCGGCTGATGGAGCCGTCGAGCTCATACAACTCGACATCGATCTTGGCCCTGGCCCGGAGTGAAGGTCTGATCAGCGCCGCTCGTAGGCCGCCAGCGTCCGGTCGATGACCGTCTGCTGATCGAACTCCCGCTGCGCCTTGGCCAGCGCCGCCGCCGACATCGACGCCCGCAGGTCGGCGTCGTCGAGCAGCCGCTCGATGTTGGCCCGGAGCACCACCGGATCACGCACCCGCCCGAGCAGTCCTGTCACCCCGTGCTCGACCACCTGGCGGCAGCCCCGGATGTCGCAGGCCACGATGGGCAGGCCGGTGGCGGCCGCCTCCATGGCCGAGCGGGGGAAGCCTTCGCGGTGGCTGGCCAGCACGTACACGTCGAACGCCTGGTACAGGCGCTCGGGGTCGTCGCGGTGGCCGAGGAAGCGCACGCCGGCGGCCTCGGCGGCGGCCACGTCGGCGGGGGAGAGGGGGTCGCCCTTGTCGGCGTCGAACGGGCCGGCGACCACGAACACCACGTCGCCACGGTCGGCCAGGATGGCCCGCGCCGCCTCGAGCAGCTCGGCGTAGCCCTTCTCCCAGACCAGGCGGCCGACGGCCCCGACGACCACGGTCGAGTCGTTCACGCCGAGCTCGGCCCGCACCTCGGCACGCACGGCTGCGTCGGGCCGGAACCGCGCCAGGTCGATGCCGTTGCCCAGCAGCCCCAACTTGCGGGACGGCACCCGCAATCGCAGCAGTGTGACGATGTCCTCCTCGTTCTGCACCAGCTCGGCATCGGAGAAGGCCGCCGCCACCCGCTCCAGCACGTAGACGGGCAGCTTGCGGCGCCACCGGTCGGTGGGCTGGGCATAGAGGCCGTGCTGGGTGTTCACCACGAGCGGCACCCGGGCGAGCCGGGCGGCGATGCGGCCGTACACGCCGGGCTTGGGGTTGTGGGTGTGGACGATGTCGGGCCGCAGCCGGCGGAACAGCCGGTACAGCTCGACCAGCGCCCGCAGGTCCTCGCCGATCGCCGTGGAGCGGGTGGCGTGGCGCAGCGGATGGTGGACGATGCCGTCGGCCTCGAGCGCCGGCACCCAGGTCCGGGCGCCGACGCGGTGTGGACCTCGAACCCGGCGGCCTGGAACGCCCGCAGCTGCGGGCCGAGCAGCAGCTCGAGGCTGATGTCGGTGGTGGTCACGTGGAGGAGCCGGGGCATGCCGGCCACAGGCTACGTTTCTGGCCCGATGGCCTCCGGCGTGGCGACGATGGCAGCCAAGCGCGTCGCCGTCGCGTTCGACCGGCTCCGACCGCCGCCCGCCGGCGTGACCATCCTCATCTACCACCGGGTGGGGGCGGGCACGCCGACCAGCGTCGACCTGCCGACGGCGCTGTTCGACGAGCAGATGGCCCGCCTGGCCGCCGAGACCAACGTGCTCACGCTCGACCAGGTCGCCGACTCGCTGCCGAGCGGCGACCGGCCGTCCGAAGACCGTCCGTCGGACGGGCGCGCCGACGACGACCGCCCCACCGTCGCCGTCACCTTCGACGACGGCACCGCCGACTTCGTCGACCACGCGCTGCCGGTGCTCGTCCGCCACGGCGTCCCGGTCACCTACTACCTGGCCACGTCGTTCCTCGACGAGCAACGGCCGTTCCCCAACGGCGGCACGCCGATGACGTGGGATGCGGCCCGCGAGATGGTGAGCTCGGGGCTGGTCGACGTCGGCTCGCACACCCACACCCACGCCCTGCTCGACCGCATCCCGCGGCAGGAGGCGGCCGACGAGCTCGACCGGTCCATCGCCCGCATCGAGGACGAGGTCGGGCACTCGCCTCACCACTTCGCCTATCCCAAGGCGGTGCTCGGCAGTGCCGGCGCCGAGGCCGAGGTCCGTGCCCGGTTCCGCACGGCGACCATCGCCCGCACCCGGTCCAACCCCTGGGGCACCACCGATCTGCACCGCCTCACCCGCTCGCCGGTCCAGGTGTCCGACGGCCTCGACTTCTTCGGCCGCAAGGTGCGGGGCGGCATGGGGCTGGAGAACGACCTGCGCGACGTCCTCAACCGCTGGCGCTACCGCGGCGCCGGCAGCTGATCCGATGGCGCTGAAGCGGACCATCGACGTCACCGGCGCGGCGATCGCGCTCGTCGTCCTGTCACCCGTGCTGGCGGTCCTCGCCGTGCTCATCCGCGTCCGGCTCGGCTCGCCGGTGCTGTTCCGCCAGGAGCGAGCCGGTCTCGGCGGCCGACCCTTCGTGCTCGCCAAGTTCCGCACCATGACCGACGAGCGCGACGCCAACGGCGAACTGCTCCCCGACGAGGTCCGGCTGACCCGGTTCGGTTCGTTCCTGCGCTCGACCAGCCTCGACGAGCTGCCCGAACTCGTGCACGTGTTGCGCGGCGAGATGAGCCTGGTCGGACCGCGCCCGCTGCCCACCGCGTACCTCGACCGCTACAGCGCCCGCCAGGCCCGCCGGCACGAGGTGCGCCCCGGCCTCACGGGGTGGGCGCAGGTGAACGGCCGCAACGACACCGACTGGCCCGAGCGCCTCGAGCTCGACGTCTGGTACGTCGACCACCGCTCGACGCTGCTGGACCTGAAGATCCTGTGGCGCACCGTCCGGGTCGTGCTGGGTCGGGGCGGCGTCGCCCGGGAGGGCGAGGCGACCATGACCGAGTTCCTCGGCGACGGGCCGCCAGCCGACCCGGAGAAGTAGGCGAAATCGGAAGGACGTGACGATCGTTCCGAGAAGGTGACGATCGTGACGATCGCGTTCCGCTGCCTCGAACCTCCACCATTTCCGTCGATGGGAGCGTCAGAGTGGGTAACGACTGCAGTAGCGGTCCGGTCCCTCCGAGAGGTCGCCATGGTCATCACCGACAGCCGAAGCAACCTGGACGCCACGCACATGCGGGCCACGCTCCATCCCGAGGGCGAGCTCGACGGCGGCACCATGGACGACTTCGCCAACTCGGTCCAGAAGGCCATCCGCTCCGGCGCCCACGAGGTCGACGTCGACCTGTCCGACGTCGACTTCATGGACACCGAGGTGCTGCGCATCCTCGAGAACGCACGCGAGTGCCTCGAGACCGTGGGCGGCCACCTGTGCCTGCGCAACCCGGGCCCCCAGGTCCGCAAGCTGCTGAGCCTCACCGCCTTCGCGCCCGGAGGCGCCGCGTAGCACGCTGTCGTGCATGACCTTCGCGTCGGCGACCGCCGTCACCCCTGTCGGTGACGGCCACTACGAGGCCACCATCCACGACGGCTGGGACATCGGCGGCAACGCCAACGGCGGCTACCTCCTGGCCATCGCCGCCCGCGCCATGCAGCAGGCCAGCGACCGGCCCGACCCGGTGACGATCACCGCCCACTACCTGCGTCCCGGCAAGCCCGGCCCGGCCGAAGTGACCACGTCGATCGTGAAGCAGGGCAAGCGTTTCGTGACCGTCCAGGGCACGCTCCTCGACGCCGAGGGCAAGCCGGTGCTCGCCCTCGTCGGCACGTTCGGTTCGCTCGACGGTCCTGGCGAAGCACCTCCCGGCGGCATCGAGCGCGTCGACGCCGAACCGCCCGAGCTGCCCGACTACGACGACTGCGACCGGCGCCAGGCGTCGCCGCTGGCCGAACCGCCGGCGTTCAGCGAGCGCGTCGAGCTGCGCCTGCACCCCGAGGACTCGGTGTTCGCCTCGGGGCAGAAGTCGGGCGAGGCGCGCGTGCGGGGCTGGTTCGCCCTGCCCCCGGGACCCGACGGCAACCCCGAGCCGGTCGACACCATCGCCATGCTCCAGGCGACGGACGCCTTCCCGCCGACGATCTTCAACACCGACCTGCCGGTGGGCTGGGTCCCCACGGTGGAGTTGACCGCGCACGTGCGGGCCCGCCCGGCACCGGGACCGCTGCGCTGCGCCTTCACCACCCGCTTCGTCACCGGTGGGTTCCTCGAGGAGGACGGCGAGGTCTGGGACGCCACCGGCCGTCTCGTGGCCCAGTCGCGCCAGCTGGCCCTCGTCCCCCGCACCTGACCCCAGGTGCGGGACGTGGCGGCGGACCGGGAGAAAACTGGCAGCTCGTACGTACCAGAACTGGCAGCTCGTACGTCACACGTGGAGGCCCGGCCCGCCGTGCGGTGAGCGGCGGGAGGGCTGCCGTGTGACGCAGCGGCTGCCAGTTCGGTTGGGGTGTGACGCAGCGGCTGCCAGATTCCGGTAGCCGGGCCGGCCGCCCTCGTTCTGCGCGCCTCAGCGGTCGAGCCAGGACAGGGCGTCGGCGGCGGCGTTCGCCCCGCACATCCCGTGGACGCCGCCGCCCGGAGGCGTCGACGCCGAGCACAGGAACACGCCGTCGACCGGCGTGCGGTACGGGTGCAGCGTGGGCCACGGGCGGAACACGAGCTGCGTGCCGCCGTGCCAGCCGCCGGAGATGTCGCCGCCGACGAACGTCGGGTTGTAGCGCTCGTAGGCGTCGGCGGTGGTGACGTGGGTGTCGAGGACGGTGTCGCGGAAGCCGGGGGCGAAGCGCTCGATCTGGGCGGTGATGCGCTCGGAGACGTCGAGCGTGGACCCGTTGGGCACGTGCGTGTAGGTCCACAGCGTGTGCTGACCGTCGGGGGCGCGGGTGTCGTCGAACAGGCTCTGCTGGGCCGCCAGCACGAACGGGCGCTCGGGGTGGCGGCCGCGGCCGACGTCGGCCTCGGCGGCGGCGACCTGCTCGAACGTGCCGCCCACGTGGACCGTGCCCGCCCGGCGGCAGGCGTCGGCCGCCCATGGCACCGGCTCGGACAGGGCGTAGTCGACCTTGCAGACGCCCGGTCCGTACCGGAAGCGGCGCAGGCGTCGCCGGCCGGCGGCGTCGACGCGGTCGCCGGCGAGCTCGAGCAGCTGGCGGGGCGTGACGTCGGCGACCACCACCCGGTGGGGCGGGAGCTCGTCCAGCGAGCGGACCGGGTGGTCGCACACGACCCGGCCGCCGAGGGACTCGAGCTCGGCCACCAGTGCATCGGCCAGCCGCTGCGAACCGCCCCGGACGACCGGCCAGCCGTACACGTGGCCGAGGCCGCCCAGCATCAGTGCGAACGACGACGTGAGCGGGCGGTTGAGCGGCAGGAACCCGTGGGCGGAGATGCCGGCGAACAGGCCCCGCACCTCGTCGGTGTGGAACCGCCGCACCAGCATCGACGCCGGCTGGAGGGCGTGCAGCCCGAACCGGGCCATGGCGACGGGGTGGTGGGGCACCCGGACGATGGGCCCGAGCACCTGGCGGTCGACCTTGCTCCAGTTGCGCACCAGCGGGCCGAACAGGCCGGCCCACGCCGCGCCGTCGGCGCCGGCCGCCTCGACCGTGGTCGACAGCGACCGGTCGAGGATGCCGGCCCGGCCGCCGTCGACGGGATGGGCCAGCGCCAGGTCGGGGTGGATCAGCTCGCAGCCGAGCTCGGCCAGGGGCACCGTCTGGAAGAAGGGTGAGCCGGCGGCCAACGGGTGCACCGCCGAGCAGACGTCGTGGAGGAACCCCGGCCGGGTGAGCTCGGCGGTGCGGGTGCCGCCGCCGACGGTGCCGGCGCCCTCGAACACCGTGACCGAGTGCCCGGCCCGGGCCAGCGTGATGGCGGCGGCCAGCCCGTTGGGGCCGGCGCCGATGACCACGGCATCGACGGACTCGCTGCGGGACCCGGTGCTCATGGCGTCAGGATGGCGCCTTCGACGGCCGCCTCCACCGGGATGGCACGGCCGGCGAAGCGGGCGACGATGGCGTCGACCTCGTCGTCGGTGCGCGCCGGGTCGTGGTGGTACAGCACGACCCGGCCGGCGCCGGCCTTCTCGCCCAGGGCGACCGCGTACTCGGCGGCGGCGTGACCGAAGTACCCGCGGGTGGGCAGCTCCTCGGCCGTGTACTGGGCGTCGTGCAACAACACGTCGACCCCGTCGGCGAGCGCGCAGGCGGCCTCGTGGTACTCGCCCCAGCCGTCGGGGCCCGGGCCGAGCGCCTGGGGCATGTGGTCGGACAGGTAGGCGAACGACGAGCTGCCGTCGTCGATCCGGAAGCCGAACGTGCGCCCACCCTTGTGCGGGATCTCGCGGGCCAGCACGTGGTAGCCGTCGGCGTCGAAGCTCGCCGGGTCGGTCAGCGACGTCCAGGTCCAGTCGCCGCGCAGCGCGCTCGGCCCGATCGGGAAGTTGGGCGGTGACATCGCCTGGGCCAGCAGGTCGTCGGCCGGTCGACCGTCGTGCGACGGGGCGTGGACCCGCACGTGCGAATCGGGGTTGTCCAGCGCCGGACAGAACGGCAGGCCGTGGGTGTGGTCCCAGTGCAGGTGGCCGAGCAGCAACGTGCCGTCGAAGGCTCGCCCGCCGAGGAGGGCCGGGAGCTGTCGCAGCCCGGTGCCGGCGTCGATGACGAGGCGGATGGCGCCCTGGTCGTCGGCCACCGCGACGCAGGAGGTGTTGCCGCCGTGGCGTGCGAACGCGGCGCCGGGGGTGGGGGTGGAACCGCGGACGCCGAGGAGGTGGATGCGCACGCTGGCGTACTACTCCACCGCGATGGCGCTGTCGAACGCCGCCCTCAACGGTGGTCTTCGCGGCGGTGGCTGTCGCGCAGCTCGGCGAGGGCGTCCGGATCGATCTCGTCGGCCCGGGCCACCGCCACCTTGCACGGGGTCAGCGCGGTGAGCGTCGACGTGCGCAGGCCACCCTCCAGCAGCGCCCGTTCGCCCACGACCGCGCCGGGGCCGAGCTCGGCGAGGCGCTCGCCGTCGACGTCCACCGACAGCACGCCGTCGAGCAGCAGGAACAGCTCGTCGCCCTCGTCGCCCTGGCGCACCAGCTCGCGCCCCTCCTTCAGCTTCTTCACACGCGGCTTGCTCCCGCCCCGCATGATGCGCAGGGACAGGTCGCGCTCGAGCGCGGTCTCGACCTCGGTGGCCAGGGCGGGGGAGTCCTCGTCGCCCCACGGGCTGTGCTTGCCGAAGGCGTGGCGGTACCACTGCTTGAAGTCGATCATGCCGCTCTTGGCGACCAGCTTGCCGGCGTCGTCGTAGAGCCAGTGCCGGGGGAACGGGCTGGCGCCGGCCAGGTCGATCTCGCTGTGGCCGTCGGCGTGGATGGTGAGCGCCAGCGTCGTCCACGCGGTGGGCGCCACCACCTGCACGAACGGCGGCCGGTTCACGTGGCGGGGCGCCGGCACGCCGGTGCGCCCGCCGGCCGACTGGCGGAAGCGGACCCAACCGTCGCCGACCTCGGGCTCGTGCTCGATGGTCTCGTACGGCACGGCGGCGACCGTGATCGACCGTCCCGCCCGCATGGTCGTGCTGCCGATCATCGGCGCACCGCCCTGGCCCCAGGTGGTGATGCGGCCGTCCTCCACCTCGACCCACGCGGTGAGGTGGTTGGCGAAGCGGAACCGGTCGGCCTCGCGCAGCGTGCCGAGCGTGTCGACGATCGACGCGCCGCCGTCGAGGCTCTCCGGCGGCGGGTCGTCGTAGTGGGCGACCCCGGTCGAGAACGGAACCTTGGTGGAGCCGACCACGGCCTCGGACGGGATCCAGGAGATGGAGGTGGCAGAGCGTTCGATCCTCATGCACCGAGCGTCCGCCTCGTGCGGTCGGTGAGCGAGGGCGCTGGCCGGTGACCGGGGGTGGGGCAGGCACCACCGTGAGTTGTCGTGCCTGCGGGCTGGGCGCCGTCGCCCGGATCGGGGTCAATGGTCAGGACCGAAGACCCCCTGCTGGAGGAACCATGACCCGAACCCGTCTCGTCCGTTCGCTCGCCGCCGCGGCCTGTCTCGCCGTGCTCGTCACCGCCTGCGGTGACGACGACGACACCACCGCAGCGTCGGCGGACACGTCGACGACCGTCACGAGCACGACCGCCGTCCAGGCCGAGCCCACCGGGTCGGACTCGGGCAGCGGTGCCGTCGACCCCCAGTACCAGGAGTACTGCGCGCTCGCGACCGAGATCAACAGCCAGAACGGCCCACCGACGAACGAACAGCTGACGAAGGCCAAGGAGGTGCGTCCGGACGAGATCGGTGACGACATCGATCTGGTGGCCGACACCATCATCGCCGCCGACGGCGACTTCGGGAAGGCGATGTCGGAGCCGGGCGTCGAGGAGGCGCTCGGACACATCAACGACTTCGAGGCCGCGAACTGCGGCATCGACAGCTCGGGCGGCGGCCCCGACGAGGCGCCGGTCACCGAGCCGACGCCGGGCGCCGAGGTCGTCGACATCAAGGCCGTGAACTTCGGGTTCGAGGGCGTGCCCCAGAACCTCAGCGCCGGTCCCGTGTCGCTCGGCTTCACGAACACCACCACCGACACCGCCCACGAGATGGTCCTCGTCAAGCTGGGCGAGGGTGCCGACCTCGACGAGCTGCTCGCCCGGGACCAGCAGCCGAGCGAGGACGAGGCCAAGGACATCGGCTTCACCCAGGCCGGGCCGGGCGAGGGCCCGCACTACATCAACGCCGACCTCGAACCGGGCCGCTACGCCCTGATCTGCTTCCTCCCCGGTCCCGGTGGCAAGGCCCACTACGACCTGGGCATGAAGACCACGTTCACGGTGTCCTGAGGCCGGCGGACGACATGTCGTGCAGGGGGATCCCCGGGAGCGCTCGGTGGCGTAGACTCCACCACCGGGCGCCCGGGGGAGCGCCAGTGGATGGCAGGGCCGGAGGCCGGCGGTGAGTGGCACATCAGACGCCGGAGGTGGGCCGGCTCGCATCTCGGTCTTCCTGGCCGACGACAACCTGATCGTGCGGGAGGGCGTGCGCGCCCTGCTCGGCCTCGAACCCGACATCGAGGTCGTGGGTGCGGCCGAGGACTTCGACGGCCTGGTGGCCGGCGCCGAGGCGGCCAACCCCCAGGTCGTGGTCACCGACATCCGGATGCCACCCAGCTTCCAGCGCGAGGGCATCGAGGCGGCCAAGGTGGTGCGCAAGCGCCACCCCGGCACCGGCATCGTCGTGCTCTCCCAGTTCGACGACCCCGAGTACGCCGTCTCGCTGCTGGGTGAGGGTGCCGCCGGCTACGCCTACCTCCTGAAGGACCGGGTGGCCGAGGGCCAGCACCTGGCGTCGGCCATCCGCACGGTGGCCACCGGCGGCTCGATGCTCGACCCCGAGATCGTCGAGGCGCTGGTGCGGCCGGTGTCCACCGAGGGCGGGCTGTCGTCGGCCGACGAGGCGCTGCTGCAGCTGGTGGCCGAGGGCAAGCCGATCAAGGCCATCGCCGCCATCCAGCAGACGACGGCGGCGCTGGTGGCCGAGGCCGTGGACGGTCTGTTCCTGCGCCTGGCCGAGGACGCCAGCCGCGGCTCCGACGTCGCCCTGCGCCGTCTGCGCATGCTGCACCAGGCCATCGTCGACCGCGAGGAGCAGGGCGAGACGCTCAGCCGCCTGCTCCCCGGCGGCCTGGCCGAGAAGCTCCGCAACGAGGGTCAGCACATCGGGGAGAGCGAACGCCTGCTGGTCACCGTCCTGATGTCGGACATCCGCGGCTACAGCACCATCGCCGAGAAGGCCGACCCGACCCAGCTGGCCGGGCAGCTCAACGAGCACCGGGCCGCCATGAACCGGGCGATCATCAGCTGCGACGGCACCGTCATGCAGTTCGTCGGCGATGCGGTGATGGCCGTGTTCGGCGCGCCGCTTCCGTGCCGCGAGCACGCCGACCGGGCGGTGGCCGCCGCCCGGGCGATGCACCAGGCGCAGGCCGAGATCAACGAGCGGTGGGAGTCGCTGGGGCTCCCACCGTTCGGGCTCGGCATCGGCGTGTCCACCGGCGAGGTCGCCGCCGCGCTGCTGGGCAGCGAGGAGCGGCTCGAGTACACGGTGGTCGGCGACGCCGTGAACCTGACCCAGCGCCTGCAGCAGTGGGCCGAGCCGGGCGAGAGCGTGCTGGCCGAACCCACGTACCAGGCCCTCACCGTCGGCATCGAAGCCGAGAAGCTGGAGCCGGCGCTCGTCAAGGGGCGCGAGCAGCCGGTGGTCGCCTACCGCACGCCCCCGAGAGCGAACCCGTGAACCCGAATCAGGAGCACACCATGGATGCAGTCAACGGACCCAACGGCACCGTGCAGGGGCCGGTGCTGGACGACCCTGTGCTCGAGGTGCGGGGCGTCCGCAAGACGTTCGAGGCCGAGAACGCCCCGGTGCGCGCCCTGCGCGGCGTCGACTTCGCCATGGCGCCCGGCGAGTTCGTGGCGGTGATGGGGCCCTCGGGCTGCGGGAAGTCGACGCTGCTCAACCTCATCGCCGGTCTCGACGTGGCCGACGAGGGCACGATCCTGCTCGGCGGCGAGCAGATCCACGCCATGGACGAGGACGAGCTGGCCGTGATGCGCCGGCGCCACATCGGCATCGTCTTCCAGTTCTTCAACCTGCTCGAGGGCATGACCGTGCTGGAGAACGTGGCCCTGCCCGCCATGATCGCCGGCCAGAAGCGCAAGGCCGCCGAGACGCGCGGACGTGACCTGCTCGACCTGCTCGGCCTGTCCGACAAGGCCAAGGAGGCCCCGGGCGTGCTGTCCGGCGGTCAGCGCCAGCGGCTGGCCATCGCCCGTGCGCTGGCCAACGAGCCCACGCTGGTCCTGGCCGACGAGCCGACCGGCGCGCTGGACTCCGCCGGCGGCCAGGAGATCCTCGAGCTGTTCCGCCGCCTGCACGCCGACGGCCAGACCATCCTCATGGTCACCCACGACGACGACGTCGCGGTGGCCGCCGACCGCATCGTCCGCATGCGCGACGGGCGCGTCGAGGTACCCGAGACCGACGGGGCCGCCGGCGGCTCGCCGCAACCGGTGCTGCTCTGACCGTCGAGTTCGTGAACGACGGAGCCGGCTGATGCCCCTGTTCGCCCACCTGCGCGCCGAGCTCCGCCGGCGCTGGCCGGCCTGGGTCGCGGTCGTGGTCCTGATCGGCGTGACCGGCGGCCTCGTGCTGGGAGCGCTGGCCGGCGCCCGCCGGACGGCCACGGCGTTCCCGCGCATGGTCGACCAGACCGAGACGGCCGACGTGATGGTGAACCCGGACATGGGCAGCAACAGCGCGCTCGATGTCGACGAGCTGGCCGCGCTGCCCGGCGTGCGCCGGATCGGCGTCGTCGACGGCGTCGGCGCCACGCTCATCGGTGCCGACGGTCAGCCGGATCAGATGCCGCTGACGCTCGCCCAGCGCGACCCCGGCGTGCTCGTCGACTTCGAGCGACCGCGCATCCTGTCCGGCACGCTGTTCGACCCGGCCGACCCCGACCAGGTGATGATCACCGACGAGGTGGCCAAGCGCCACGATCTGGCCGTCGGTGACCCGGTCGAGCTCGCCACCCTCGACATGGGGCAACTGGACGCCTGGCAGGCGGCCGGCGAGCACGGCGATCCGCCGCTCGACCGTGCACCAGCTCACCGTCGCCGCCGTGGTGGTCGCGCCCGACAGCGTCGTCGACGACGAGGCCTACGCCTTCGGCGAGGTGCTGCTCACGCAGGCGTTCAGCCAGCAGCAGCACCTGCAGCCGTTCTACTACGGCGTCGAGGTCGACCTGGCCGGTGGCGCAGCCGCCGTGCCCGCGTTCCGCCAGGCGGTGCAGCAGCTGGTACCTGGCGAGGCGTTCGAGTTCCAGACGCTCCAGGCGACGAGCGACCGGGTCCAGCGCAGCACCCGACCCGCACGTCGTCGCCCTGCTCGCGTTCGCCATCCTCGTCGGCCTCGCCGCCCTGGTCGTCTGCGGCCAGGCCACCTCGCGCCTGTCCCTGTCACTGTCCCGCGATGCCGGCTCGCTCCGTGCCATCGGTGTGTCGCGTCGTCGCCTGCGGTCGGCCAGCGTCGCCCGCTCCGCCGGGGTGGTCGGCGCCGGCGCGGTGTCGGCAGTGGCGGTCGCCGTGGCCCTCTCCCCGTTGTTCCCGCTGGGGGTGGCTCGGCGGGCGGAGATGTCGCCCGGGGTCGCGTTCGACGCACTGGTGCTCGTCCCCGGCGCGCTGGCCCTGTTTCTGTTGCTGGTGGGCTGGTCCGCCCTCAGTGCCCGCCGCCTCGGCGTCGCGCCGCGCCGGCGGCCGGTGCCGTCGGTCGGGGTGCTCGAGCGCATGGGACGCAGTTCGGGTTCGCCGGTCCTGAGCACAGGCATCCGTGCCGCGGTCGCACGGCCCGGTGGTGGCGCCGCCGCATCGACCCGGGCGGCGCTGGCCGGCCTGGCGGTGGCCATCGGCGCCATGGTCGCGGCCACCACGTTCGGGGCGAACCTGGCCCACTTCGTCTCGACGCCGTCCGAGTACGGGTGGGCGTGGAGCGCGCTGGTGTCGCCTCCCGAGCAGGGAAGGGACGAGATCATCGACCGGCTCAGGTCGGCACCGCAGCTCACCGGGGCCACCGTGCTGACGGTCGACGAGATGCAGCTGGACGGCCAGCGGCTCCCGGCCATCGGCACCGAGACCGGTGGCGACGGCCCGTCGCTCACCATCGTCGCCGGACACGCCCCCCAGGCACCTGACGAGATCGCCCTCGGTCGCCGCACCATGACGTCGCTGGGCGTCGGTCTCGGCGACACGGTCACGGCCGGCGACGACGGCGTGCCGCTCCGGGTGGTGGGCCAGGCCGTGTTCCCCGGCCTGGGCACCTACAACGGAGCCGACCGCACCGAGCTGGGCAAGGGCGCGCTGCTCGACAAGGACACGCTCGCTCGACTCGGCGAGGGCTTCGGCTTCCCGTGGGTCGCAGTCGACGCGCCCGACCGTGCCGCGCTGGATGCCGGGATGGCCGAGGTGACGGCGGGCTACGAGGACGCCGTCCAGCAGCGCGAGATCGAGATCCTCGAAGACCCGCAGCGTCCCAGCGACGTACGCGGCATGCAGCGGGTGGAGCAGACGCCGCTGGTCGTCGCTGCGGTGCTCCTGACGCTCGCCGGCGTCGCCTTCGCCTTCGTGCTGGCCGCCGACGTGCGTCGCCGGCGGCGGGAGCTGGCCGTGCTGAAGACGTTCGGCTTCCGGAACCGCCAGGTCCTGGGCAGCGTCCTGTGCCAGGCGACCGTGACCGCCGGAACGGCACTGCTCATCGGCGTTCCCGTCGGGGTGGTGGTGGGCCGGCTGACGTGGTCGGCGCTGGCCGAGGAGATCGGTGTGGCGGTCGACCCCGGGACGCCGTTCGCCTACCTGGCCCTCGCCGTCGTGGTCGTGGGCGTGGTCGCCAACGCCGTCGCGGTGGCGCCGGCGCTGCTCGCCGCGCGTGTCCGCCCGGCGCCCGTGCTGAGGAGCGAGTGATGAGCAGCACCGTGGTTCCTGCACCCGTTCACCCGGTCGCCGTCGACGTACCCGCCACCCGGCGGGTCGCCGGCCGGCTCGCCGCCCTCGCCCTGAGCGCCGGCGCCGCGGCCGCGCTCGTCCTGTCGACCGGCGACCGGGTCCTGGCGGCCGACGTCGTGCGGCTGGTGCTCCTCGTCGGCTGGGCGGTGGCCGGCGCCGCCGTGGTCGAGGTCGACGCCACCCGCCGCCTCGGCGTGATCATCCTGGCCGGCACCGGCACCGGCGTGCTGCGCAGCCTCTCCCACGGGCTGCTCGAGCGGGGCGAGCTGACGAGCACCGCCGATCTGGTCCTGCCCCTGGCGTCGGCGTTGGTGGTCGCCATCGGCGTCCACCTGGTCGTGGCCGTGCCCGACGGCGAGGTGCGCTCCCGCACCTCGCGAGGGCTGGTCGCCGCCGTCTACGCAGCGGCGGTCGTCGTCGGGGCGATCAACCACGGTGGTGGTGTCCCCGGTTGGCAGCTCGTCGTGCTCGGCGCGGTCGGAGCGGCTGCCGCGATCCCGGTCGCCCACCGCCGCTACCGCGACGCCCGTGGCGTGGTCCGCCAGCGGATGCAGTGGCTCGGACTCGCCGCCGCCCTGGTCGTGGAGACGGTGATCATCGTGGCCGCCCTCGACGTGCTGCTGTCGTGGCCGCCCAAGCCGCTGGTGGTCATCGGCGGTTCGCTGCTGCTGCTGGCGATCGCGTTCGTGGCCGGGTCGTCCCGCCGACTGGTCGGCCAGGTCGAGACGCTGCTGCAGCACGCGGTGACGCTGGCGGGATCCTGCGCCATCGTCGTGCTCACCTACCTGGTGGTGGTCATCGGCCTGGGGCGGGTGCCCACCGACGAGGAGCGCACGGTGCTGGTGCTGTCGATGCTGGCCGCCGCCATCGCCACCATCGTGTTCCTGCCGGCACGGACGCGCCTGGCCGAGGCGGCCAACCGCATCGTCTACGGCGAGGCCAACGACCCCACCGAGGCGCTCGAGACGTTCGGGCAACGCATGACCCGTGCCCTGCCGATGGACGAGCTGCTGCTGCAGCTGGTCGAGCTGCTCAAGAAGCACCTGGCGCTGACGCAGGCCGAGGTGTGGAGCGGCACCGACGGCCGGTTCGAGCGCGCCGCCTCCGTGCCCGACCGGGGCGTGGCCACGCTGGTGCTCGGCGACAAGGAGCTGCCGGTGGTCGCCCGGGCCGGCGTGAGCGGCCGGGCCTGGGCGTCGGTGTGGCTGCCGGCGCTGCTCGAGGGCCGCGACGACGGGCCGGTGCGCATCGTCCCCATGACCAGCCAGGGCGGCGTGTTCGGTCTGATGGTGGTCGAGCGCCCGGTCGGCCACGACGAGTTCACCGAGGAGGACGAGCGGGTCCTCACCGAACTGGCCCGCCAGGTCGGCCTGGCCCTCAAGAACAGCTCGCTCGACCTCGCCCTGCAGGCGTCGCTCGAGGACGTGAAGCGGGCCAACGTCGAGCTGCGCGAGTCCCGGGCCCGCATCGTGGCCAGCGCCGACGCCGAGCGACGCAAGATCGAGCGCAACCTCCACGACGGCGCCCAGCAGCACCTGGTCGCCCTGGCGGTGAAGCTGCGGCTGATCGAGCGGATCGCCGCCAACGACCTCGATGCCGCGCTGGCCATGCTCGAAGAGGCCCGCGGCGACGTGCAGACCACCGTGGACGAGCTGCGCAGCCTGGCCCACGGCATCTACCCACCGCTGCTGATGGACCGCGGCCTGCCCGAGGCGCTGCGCGCCGCCGCCGGGCGAGCCGTGCTGCCGACGTCCGTGGCCGCCGACGGCATCGGCCGCTACGCCCAGGACGTGGAGGCGGCCGTGTACTTCTGCTGCCTGGAAGCGCTGCAGAACGCCGGCAAGCACGCCGGCGACGGTGCCGTGATCACCGTGGAGGTGACCGCCGCTGACGGTGAGCTGCGGTTCTGTGTCACCGACGACGGCGCCGGCTTCGACCTGGCCGACCGCTCGGGCGGGCACGGCTTCGTCAACATGGCCGACCGCCTCGGCGCCATCGGCGGGTCGGTCGAGGTCTGGTCGGCGCCCGGTCAGGGCACCCGCATCGCCGGTCGTCTGCCCGCCGAGCCCCGGGAACAGCCGGTGGCCACCGAGGGGTAGGCGAGGGAACCGCCGGACTCAGCCGGCCGGCAGGCTCGGGTCGCGGTCCTCGCCCATGGCCTCGATGAGGACCGCGGGCTCGAAGTCCTCCTTGTGCACGTACCGCAGCGCACCACAGGTGAGCGCGTCGGCGGGCAGGTCGGTGTCCTGGTAGGTCGACAGCAGGATCACGCGGGTCTCGGGACGGGCGGTGACGATCTGGCTGGTGGCCTGCATGCCGTTGATGCCGGGCAGGTTGATGTCCATCAGCACCAGCGCCGGTTGCAGCTCGGCCGCCATGCGCACGGCGTCCTCGCCGGACTCGGCTTCGCCGACCGCGTCGAAGCCCGGCGTCATGTTGACGACCTGGCGGGCGATGGCGCGGAAGGGGGCCTGGTCGTCGACGATCAGGACGGGCACGGGGGACTGCATCGTGCCCGCATCATCCCATCAGGACGGTGAGATGGCGAGGATGCCGACCGGTGGAGCGGGGGTGGTGCCACCACGAAGACCGCCCACGATCAGGGCTGCTCGCCGAGGAAGAGGAGCACCGCCTTGACCCGCCGGTGGATGGCTGGTTCTTCCGAGAGCGCCAGCTTCGAGAAGATCGAGTTGATGTGCTTCTCGACGGCTCGTTCGCTGAGCACCAGGGTCTGGGCGATGGCGGCGTTGTTCTTCCCGGTGGCGATCTCGGCCAGCACCTCGAGCTCGCGGGGCGTGAGGAACCGCAGCGGCGAGTCGGCGGCCGCACCCCGGGCCTGCACGAGCGCCTCGACCACCTTCGGGTCGATGGCCGAGTCGCCGGCGGACACCGCCCGGATGGCGTGGACCAGCTCGTCGACGTCGGACACCCGCTCCTTGAGCAGGTAGGCCCGCCCGGCCGAACCCTCGGCGAGCAGGTCGAGGGCGTAGGTGGGTTCGACGAACTGGCTGAGCACCACGACGCCGACGTCGGGATGGGTGCTCCGCAGCGTGTTGGCCAGCCGGACGCCCTCGTCGGTGCCGGTGGGCGGCATGCGGATGTCGGTGACCACCACATCGGGCTCGTGCTCGTCGACGGCCGCCAGCACCGAGTCGAAGTCCTCGCACGTCGCGACCAGCTCGAGGTCGTCCTCGGTCGCGATGAGGGCGGCCACGCCCTCGCGAATCAGGTAGTGGTCGTCCGCCAGCACCAACCGCAATGTCACCGCCGGGAGCGTAATCGCCGTTCGTGCTGGGCCCCGCCAACCCGCGAGACTCAGGAGCGATGGCACGCATCCTCGTCACCGAAGAGATCGCCGACAGCGGGCTCCAGAAGCTCCGCGACGCCGGCCACGACGTCGACATCCAGCTCAAGAAGTCCCCCGAGGAGCTGCTCGAGCTGGTCAAGGGTGCGCACGCCCTCATCATCCGCTCGGCCACCACCGTCACCCGCGAGGTCCTCGAGGCCGGCACCGACCTCATCGTGGTCGGCCGGGCCGGCATCGGGCTCGACAACGTCGACACCGACGCCGCCACCGAGCGGGGTGTGATGGTCGTGAACGCGCCGCAGTCCAACACGCTGTCCACCGCCGAGCACACCATGGCCATGCTGCTGTCCCAGGCCCGCAACATCCCCGTGGCCAACGCCGCGCTGAAGGCCGGACGGTGGGAGCGCAAGCAGTGGACCGGCGTCGAGCTGGCCGACAAGACCCTCGGCATCATCGGCTTCGGTCGCATCGGCACGCTGGTCGCCCAGCGGGCCAACGCCTTCGGCATGCAGGTCATCGCCTACGACCCCTTCGTCACCGACGAGCGCGCCCGCCGGGTGGGGGTGGAGATGGTCGAGCTCGACGAGCTGGCCGCGCGCGCCGACTTCGTCACGCTGCACCTGATCAAGACGCCCGAGACCATCGGCCTGCTGGGCAAGGAGTACTTCGCCAAGGCCAAGCAGGGTCAGCGGGTCGTGAACGTCGCCCGGGGCGGGGTCATCGACGAGGACGCCCTGGCCGAGGCCATCCGCTCGGGCCACATCGGCGGCGCCGCCATCGACGTGTTCGCCGAGGAGCCCACCACCGAGTCGCCGCTGTTCGAGCTCGACCAGGTGGTGGTCACCCCGCACCTCGGCGCCTCCACCCACGAGGCCCAGGACAAGGCCGGCATCACCATCGCCGAGATGGTGGGCCTGGCCATGGCCGGCGACTTCGTGCCCTACGCCGTGAACGTCGCCGCCGCCGAGGCGTCGGAGACGATCAAGCCGTTCCTGCCCCTGGCCGAGCGCATGGGCGCCATGTTCACCGCCATGGCCGAGGGCATCCCCGAGGTGCTCGAGATCACCTACGCCGGCGAGATCGCCGACTACGACACCCGCATCCTCACCCTGTCGGTGCTCAAGGGCGCGTTCGGCAAGGTCAGCGAAGAGCCGGTCAGCTACGTGAACGCCCCCATGCTGGCCAAGGAGCGGGGGATCGAGGTGCGCGACACGTCGTCGTCCACGTCGCACGACTTCGTCAACCTCATCACGATCAGCGGCGGCCACCACGCCATCAGCGGATCGGTGGTGGGCGCCCGCCAGGAGCCGTCCATCGTCAAGATCGACGACCACTCCGTCGACGTGCCCCCGGCCGAGCACATGCTGATGGTCCGCAACGACGACCGTCCCGGCATGATCGCCGCCGTGGCCCAGGCCCTGGCCGACGCCGGCGTCAACATCGACGACATGCACCTGGGGCGGTCCACGACCAGCGGCCACGCCTCGCTGATGGTGCTGGCCACCCACACGCCGGTGCCCCGCGAGGTGGCCGACCGGCTGCGGGCGACCGACGGCATCGAGACCGTCCACGTCCTGGGGTAATCGCCGGGTCTGACGAACTCGACACGTCCGGCGTCGGATTCCGACGCGCAGTTCGTCGAGTTCGTGGGCAGCAGGCAAACGCGCGTACATTTGGTGGCAATTGTCACGGGAAATCCCGTGGAAATGGGAACATCACCCGTGTGATGCTCGTTGTAGAGAGCACGATGAGAGATTCCACAGGTCAGTACCTCCACCAGATCGGCCAGGTTCCCCTGCTCGACGCCGAGCAGGAACGCGTCCTGGCCCGACAGATCGAGGCCGGGCGCGACGCCCAGGCCCGACTCGATGCCGGCGAGACCGGCGTCGAGCTCACCCGAGCCGTCCGCAAGGCCGCCCGGGCCAAGGAGCGGTTCATCCAGGCCAACCTGCGCCTGGTCGTGAGCATCGCCAAGCGCTACCCGCTGCCCGTCGGCATGGACCTCCTGGACCTGATCCAGGACGGCAACCTCGGCCTCGAGCACGCGGTCGACAAGTTCGACTGGCGCAAGGGCTTCAAGTTCTCGACCTACGCCACGTTCTGGATCCGCCAGTCCATCGGTCGTGCCCTCGACCAGAAGAGCAGCCTCATCCGCCTGCCGGGCGAGCGGTCGGCCGAGCTGCGCTCCGCGCTGCGGGCCAACGGCGGTTCGGTCGACGACCTCGACCCCACGCTGGCCGATCTGCAGCGGCTCACCGCGGTGGCCAGCCTCGACAAGCCCATCGGCGAGGACGGTGACGACGCCTTCGGCGACCTCATCGAGCACCACGCCGAGGGCCCCGAGTCGATGGTCCTCGACCAGATCCACGAGGATCTGATGCTCAGCCTCCTCGACGCCCTCGAGCCCCGCGTGCGAGACGCCGTCGAGCTGCGGGTCGGTCTCGCCGACGGCCGCACCCGGTCGTTCCGCGAGGTCGGCGAAGAGCTCGACATCAGCGCCGAGGCGGCTCGTCGCCTGGTGGGTCGGGCCATGGACCGCCTCCGCGAAGAGGCCATGTCGCTCGGCCTGGCGGCCTGAGCCGGTTACGGCCTGGCGGCCTGAGGTCAGTTTGCGCTGACGACGTGTTCGATCAGCGCCTCGGGATGGAACGGCTTCGGCAGGAACGTGTCGTGCTCCCCGAAGGGGACCGGCGCCTCGGCCGGTGAGCTGAGGTGGGCCGTGCACACCACGATGGGTAGTTCGGCCAGCGGTCCGCCATGGGTGCGGACCCGGCCGAGCACCTCCCAGCCGTCGATGCCCGGCATGCGCAGATCGAGGATCATCACGTCGGGCACGAACCCCTGCTCGAGCCGGGCGAGCGCCGACTCGCCGGAGTCGGCCTCCTCGACCTCGTAACCGGCCTGCTCGAGCACGACCCGGGCCACCAGGCGCACGTCCGGTTCGTCGTCGACCACCAGCACCGACACCACCGCGCCTCCTCCAGCACCCGGGATGGTTCCCGCTGGGGTGCACGATACGCCCGTCGAGGTCCCGCCGTCTCCCCGCAGCGTGAGATCTTCGCCACTGGCGGCGTCAGCTGGCACCGGGGACGGCGGGGATGCCACCGTGTCCGACCTATGTCGAGCGTCATCGTCCCCAGCCGCTACGTCGGCCCGCCCGCCATGGGCCACGGCGGCTACGTGGCCGGCCTGCTCGCCCGCGAGATCCCCGGCGCCGTCCAGGTGACGCTGCGCCGCCCGACCCCCGTGGACACCGCCCTCGAGATCGTGCCCGCCGACGACCGGTGGGAGCTGCGCCAGGGTGACGACCTGATCGTCGAGGCCGAACCGTCGACGCTGGAGATCGACGTGCCGCCGGTGCCCGGTGTGGACGCGGCCCGTGCCGCCGAGGCGGGCTCACCGTCGCGTTGGGAGGACCACGGCGTGCACCCGATCTGCCTGGGCTGCGGCCTGGCCCGCACCGACGACGTCGGCCTGGAGATCGCGGTGGGGCCGCTCGACGTCGACGGCCACGACGAGGTCGCCGCCGTCTGGACACCCCGCCCCATGCACGCCGACCGTGACGACGACGGCGTGGTCGACCGCCTCTGGGTGCTCGCCGCCCTCGACTGCCCCGGCGCCATGGCCTTCATCGCCCGGGGCACGTTCGCCGGCCTGCTCGGCCGCATCGTGTTCGAGCAATACGCACCGGCCACGGTGGGCGACGAGCACGTGGTGCTGGGCTGGCAGATCGGTGAGGAAGGCCGCAAGCTGTTCGCCGGCACCGCCCTGGCCACCGCCGACGGCCAGGTGCTGGCCGCCGCCAAGGCCACCTGGTTCCGCCGCGACTGAGCCGGCGTGACGCCCGGGCGGTGGCATTGCGCCAGCGCAACAGGAGAACCCAGCCCGTCCGGCGCCAAGCGCCTGGTGCATGGTGTTGCGTCAGCGCAACAGGAGAACCCAGCCTGTGCGGCGCCAAGCGCCTGGTGCATGGTGTTGCGTCAGCGCAACACCACAGCCCAGACCGCCGGCGGCCGCTGGCTTACCGCTTGGCGGCCCGGAGGCCGTCGGCCTCGGCTGCCGCCGCGCTGGCGTAGCAGCGATCGGGCGTGGTCCGGTCGTAGTTGAGCTGCCCGGGCGCGTGGAAGATCTTGGACTTCATCTTGGCCTTGATCGGGTAGCCCGACGGGCACTCGCCGTCGCCGGTGGGCTCGACCCAGGCGGTGGACGGGGCGTCGGCGGCCGCCTTGGACCCGTCGGCGGTCACCGGCACGCCGGCGGGTTCGGGGGCGACGGTCTCGGCGGGCGTGTCGGCGTCGGCGGGCGCCGGCGACGGCGCAGCGGTGGCCGACGACGAGGCGGGAGCGGACGGCCGCTCGGTGGCGGGCGTGCTCGAGCTGCCGGTCGAGTCGCCGTTGGGGGCCGGTGCGGCCGGGGACTCGTTGCGCAGCGGCGGCCACGGGCCGCCGCTGGGGCCGGTGGGCACCACGGGCAGCGGATCCTGCTCGCGGCGCAGGGAGCGCACCGCGGCAACGGCGGCGGCCACCAGGCTGGCGAGGAAGACGAACCGGACGAGGCGCTTCATCACTGCGACCTTACCGACGTGGCCCGTCCCCGTTCCGCGATCTCGCCGGCGAGGCGCCCGAAGATCAGCCGGTGGAAGGGCCACATGGCGTACCAGTAGGCCCGGCCGAACAGCCCCCGGGGCACGAACACCGCCCGCTGGATGAGCGTGGTGCGGCCCTGATCGTCGTCGCCGGCGCTGACGTGCCACTCGAGCCAGGCCTCGCCGGGCAGGCGCATCTCGGCCCGCAGGCGCAGCAGGCGGGGCGGGTCGTGGGCCTCGACCCGCCAGAAGTCGACGGCGTCGCCCACCCGCACCCGGTCGGGGTCGCGGCGCCCGCGGCGCATGCCCGGGCCGCCCACGAGCTTGTCGGCCCACCCCCGGATGGTCCACAGCCGGTCGGCCACGAACCAGCCACGGTCGCCGCCGATGCCGGAGGCGACGGCGAACACGTCCTCGGGGCTGGCGTCGGTCGTGACCTCCTGGACGTCGGTCAGCACCGTGCCGCCCGACCAGTCGGGGTCCGAGGGCAGGGGATCGGCCGGCGTGCGGCCGGGCAGGCTGGCGTCGGACCAGCGGGTGCGCACGTCGACGTCCTCGATGCGGTGCAGCGCCAGCTCCACGGCCTCCCTGAACGACAGCGGCGGTCGATCGCGGAACAGGCCGTGCCCGTCGTCGGTCACCACCACCTCGTTCACCAGGCTCTCGACCAGCGGCTTGGCCAGCTCGCCGGGCAGCGGCGTGACCAGGCCCACCCACTTGCTGGACAGGCGCGGGCTGAGCACCGGCACGGGAATGATCCAGCGCCGGCGCAGCCCGGCCACCTCGGCGTAGGTGTGCATCATCTCGCGGTAGGTGAGCACGTCGGCGCCCGCCGACCTGCACGACGGCGCCGGCCAGATCGGGCCGGTCGAGCACGGCGACGAGGGCGTGGAGCACGTCGCGGATGGCGATGGGCTGCACACGGGTGTCGACCCAGCGGGGCGTGACCATCGCCGGCAGCACCTCGACCAGGTTGCGCAGCATCTCGAAGCTGGCCGACCCCGAGCCGATGATGACCGCCGCCCGCAGCTCGGTGACCGGGACCGGACCGGACGCCAGCACACGCCCGACCTCGTGCCGGCTGGCCAGGTGTGGCGACAGATCGTCGGCTTCGTGCCCGAGCCCGCCCAGGTAGACGATGCGTTCGAGGCCCGGCGTGTCGGCGGCCGCCTCGGCGAAGGCGCGGGCGTTGGCCCGGTCGGTGGCGGCGAAGTCGTCGCTGCCGCCCATCGAGTGCACGAGGAAGTAGGCGGCCTGGCACCCGTCCATGGCCCGCCGCAGCGCGTCGGCATCGGCGATCTCGCCTTGGACGACACGGACGTGGTCGCCCCAGGGCACGCCGCCGAGCTTGGAGGGCGTGCGGGCGAGCACGGTGACCTCGTGGCCGGCGGCGAGCAGCTCGGGGACGAGCCGGCCGCCGATGTAGCCGGTGGCGCCGGTGACGAGGACACGTGACATCGCACCTGTGTATCGCCGAGCGCCGCCGCTGACGACGTGGGCCCGCAGATCCCGTGCCAGGATGCGCCGGTGCGGCCCACCCCCTCCGTTCTGGCAGCTGATCGTGATCACCGCCACCGGGCCACCGCACCGGCAACCGCCCTGTTGGTCGTCCTCGCCGTCACCACCGGTGCCCTGGCCGCCTGCTCCTCCGACCCTGCGGCCACCCCCGCCACGACGGCGCCGACGACCGCCACGACGACGACGACCGCGCCCACCACGACCGAGGCGATGCATCCGCAACCGGGTGCGTCCGGCGTCGGCGACCCGTACTTCCCCGACCTGGGCAACGGCGGCTACGACGTCGTCCACTACGGCCTCGACCTGCGCTGGCACCCCGACACCGGCACGCTCGACGGCACCGCCACCATCGACCTGGTCCCGGGCGTGGACCTGTCGTCGTTCAACCTCGACCTGGTCGGGCTCGACGCTTCGTCGGTGACCGTCGGCGGTACGGCCGCCACCACCGCCCACGACGGTCGGGAGCTGACGGTGACGCCGGCCGAACCGCTGCCCAGCGGTGACCCGACCACCGTGGTCGTCACCTACGCCGGCCAACCCGCCCCCATCCACGAGGGCACCGACTACTACGACGTGGGCTGGCACACCGACGGCCGCGACGCCTTCGTCGTGTCCGAGCCGGCGGGCGCCGCCACCTGGTTCCCCGCCAACGACCACCCGACCGACAAGGCCACCTACGACCTGACCGTCACCGTCCCCGAGGACCTGTCGGTGATCGCCACCGGCACCCTCCAGCAGCGCACGACCGGACCGGGCACCGCGACCTTCCACTACGCCACCGGCGAGCCCACGGCCAGCTACCTGGTGTCGGTGGTGATCGGCGACCTGGTGTTCGACGAGGGCACCGCCGGCGACGGCACCCCGCTGCGCAGCGCCTACCCGTCACGGCTGGCCCGGGCGGCCCGCACCGACTTCGCCGCCGTGCCCGACATGTTCCCCGTCTTCACCGACTGGTTCGGCCCCTACCCGTTCGACGTGTACGGGCAGGTGGTGGTGGACGAGCCCCTGGGCTTCGCCCTCGAGAACCAGACCCTGTCGCTGTTCGGGTCCGACGTCGTGGTCGGCGGCGGCGACGTCGACGTGGTGGCCGCCCACGAGCTGTCCCACCAGTGGTTCGGCGACGCCGTCAGCCCGGCCACGTGGAAGGACATCTGGCTGAACGAGGGCTTCGCCACCTTCGCCGAGTGGATCTGGATCCAGGAGTCCGGTGGCCGGCGCATCTCCCGTTCGGCCGAGCTGACCTACGGCCGGCTCGGCGGTGGCGGCGTCGCGCCCGGCGACCCCGGCGCCGACGAGCTGTTCGCCCCACCCGTGTACCTGCGGGGCGGCCTCACCCTCTACGCCGTGTACCACGAGCTCGGCGAAGCCCGGTTCAAGGAGCTGTTGCGAACCTGGGTGGCCCGCCACCGGGACGGTGTCGCCTCGACCCAGGACTTCCGGTCGCTGGTCGCCGAGGTGGCCGGCCGGCCCTTGGACGACCTCCTCGATGCCTGGCTCTACGGCGAGGAGCTGCCGCCGCTGCCCTGAGTCGGGTTGCCGATCGGCGTCGGGCACCAGCAGGTCGACGAGCCGGGTGACGAGCTCGTCGATGGTGGCCACCGCCTTGCGGTAGGCCCGCATGTTCTGGCGGTGGGGGTCGGGCACCTCGTCGGCGGGGTCGTCGCGCAGCAGGTCCTGCGGGCTGCGCCCGGCACCGACGTGGCGGAGCCAGTCGGCCAGCGGCTGGCCGGCGGGGCGCGGCCCGACCGCCTCGGCCCGGCGGACCAGCTCGGGCAGCGTGAAGGTCTTGGCGAACGCGTCGCGGTCGAGCACGGCGACCTCGCGCACGTGCATCCGCTCCATGCCGACGATGAGGTCGGCCCAGCGGACCAGGTCGGGGTCGATGCGGCAGCTGCGGTGGTCGCGGAGGTCGAGGCCCCGTTCGGCCAGCGCGGCGACGGCATCGGGCGGTGACGGTTGGTCCTCGGTGATCAGGCCGGCGGAGCGCACGGTGGCGGGTTCGCCACGCTCGGCCAGGGCTCGTTCGAGCAGCGCCGCCGCCATCGGCGACCGGTTCAGGTTGCCGGTGCACACCACCAGCACGCGCATGTCGTCGTCGTGGCTCCTCGTCATGGGTGCACGTCGTCGTGGGGCGAGGCGGGGATGTGCTCGGCCTCGACGCCGCCGCCGACGTGCTGGCCGACGAGGTACAGCCGCACCGTGCCCTCCGGCGGGGCCTTGTCGGGCTGACCGACGACCACCGCGGGCGCCCCGTCGGGTGGCAGCTCGAGCAGCGGGATGGCGTCGTCGAGGCGGTCCTTGTCGAAGGTGTCGTGGGACACGGCGGCGATGCGGTCGCCGCTGGCGTGCCGGCGATCAATGCTGGTCTGCGTGGCGCCGCGGCCGAACGGGCGCCGGGCGATCACCGCCGACATGGACGAGTCGTTGTCGTCCTCGTCGTCGTCGAGGGGCAGGTAGAACACGTTGGCCCGGCCGACCGAGGCGGTGGCCCGCTGGATGCCCATGGCGTTCTGCACCGGCAGGCGCGACACGGCGATGGCCGTGCCCACCCCCACGCTCTCGAGCGCCAGCTCGAGGTCCTCGGAGTCCATCTGCCCGGTGTAGGTGAGCACGCCACGGCTCGACGCCTCGCGGGACTCGATCGAGTCGTGGCTCACCACCAGCGTGGGGATCTCGTGGTCGGCCAGCCAGCCGGCCAGGTCGATGGCCCAGCTCGGCCCGCCGATGAACGCCACGCCGCGTGGCTCGGGGCGGGCCACCCGGAAGCGGCGGGCGCCGACGCGGGCGGCGACCGCCGAGTAGACGACGGTCACCACGATGACGATGAAGGTGACCGGCACCAGCTCGGGCACGGCGCGGTCGGCCTCGACCAGCTCGAGCGCGAACAGCGCCGACACCGCCGCGGCCACGATGCCCCGCGGGGCCATGCACACCAGGTAGGCCCGCTCGACGAACGTGAGGTTGGACCCGACGGTGCTCAGGTAGACGGCGACCGGACGCCCGATGACGATGAGCGTGACCGCCAGCGCGATCGCTCCGGGCGCCACGTCGACGAGGCGGTCGAGGTGGATGCGGGCGCCGAGCACGATGAACAGGCCGGCCAGGATCAGCTGGCCCAGGTCCTCCTCGAACTCGCGGATGTGGGCCATGGGCGCCCACCGCTGGTTGGCCAGGGCCACGCCCATCACGGTGGTGGCGAACAGCCCGGCTTCGGGGCGGACGACGTCGGCGACGGCGAACGAGCCCACCACGAGGGCGAGCGTGAACGGGTTGTGGAGGTTGTCGGGCACCCAGTGCCGGGCGAACAGCACGGTGAGGATGGCGGCGCCGGCCACCCCGGCGGCCGTGCCCGCCGCCGCGGTGGTGAGGATCCGCTCGACGCTCTGGCCGGTGCCCTCGTTCCCGATGACGGCGTCGAGCACGACGATGGCCAGGGTCGCGCCGACGGGGTCGATGAAGATCCCCTCCCAACGCAGGATGCTGTTCACCGGTTCGCGCACCCGGGCGAAGCGCAGCAGCGGGAGCACCACGGTGGGCCCCGACACCACCAGGATCGAGCCGAGCAGGATCGCCGAGTTGGCGTCGAGCCCGACGAACGCCCATGCAGCCAGCGAGCCGATCACCCACGTGACCACGACGCCGACCGTGACCAGGCGGACGATCGGGCCCCGCCCCTGTCGGGTGAGCTCGCGGAAGCGCAGGCCCAGGCCGCCTTCGAACAGCAGGATGCCCACCGACAGCGACACCAGTGGGAAGAGCAGCTCGCCCAGCATCTCGTCGGGATCGATGATGTGCAGGACCGGTCCGGCGAGGATGCCGCCCAGCAACAGCAGCAGCACCGACGGGACGCGGATCTGGCTGGCCAGGAACTGCGCACCCACGCCGAACACCGCGATGGCGGCCAGCGCCAGGCCCAGGTCGCTCTGGGACGCAGCCAGGACGGGGTGCAGCAGGTCGATCATGTTCCGCAAGAGGCTACGCAGCCACGGACCTCACGCGGCCGCCGCCGTCGTCAGGTGAGCTCCTGGTCGCCGAGCACGGCGTCGAGGCACTGGTCGATGGTGGTGTGGCGATACGTGAAGCCGGAGGCCTCGAGCACCGTGGGGGCGAGGCGGTGCGAGCCGAACAGCAGGGTGTCGGCCATCTGCCGCCCGAGCAGGATGCGGGGCGCGAACGCCGGCACGGGCAGCAGCGTGGGACGGCCGAGCGCCCGGCCAACCGCCTTGGTCCACTCGGCGTTGGTGACCGGGTTGGGGGCGGCCATGTTCACCGGGCCGGCCACGTCGGTGTCCAGCAGGTGGAGGATGGCCCGCACGTGGTCGTCGATGGAGATCCACGACCACCACTGCTCGCCCGATCCCAGCCGGCCGCCGAGGCCGAACTTGAACAGCGGCAGCACCTTGGCCAGGGCGCCACCGTCGGCGCTCTGCACGATGGAGGTGCGCAGGAAGCACGTGCGGATGCCGGCGTCGACCGCCGGCGTGGCCGCCTGCTCCCACTGCACGCACACCTCGGCCAGGAACGTGTCGCCGGCCGGGTGCTCCTCGGTGACGACCTCGCTGCCGGTGTCGCCGTAGTAGTCCATGCCCGACGCCGAGATCAGCACCTGCGGGGGGTTGTCGAGACCGGCCAGGGTGCGGGCCAGCAGGTCGGTGCCCGTGGTGCGCGACTCGAGGATCGTGCGCTTGTAGTCGTCGTTCCAGCGCTTGTCGCCGATGCCGGCGCCGGCCAGGTGGACCACGGCGTCGACGCCCTCGAACCCGGCGGCGTCGATCGTGCCCGCCGACGGGCTCCAGGACAGCTCACCCGGGCCGGGGCGTTGGTTGCGGACCACGGGCACGGGGACGTGGCCCCGGCCCCGCAGCGCCCCGGTGAGGGCCGAGCCGATCAACCCACTGGAGCCGGTGATGGCGACCTTCATGCGGTGTTCCTCCCACGGCGGACGCGAGTTCCGTACGGTACCGGCAGGAGCCGGGCCCAGCACCCGCCCGGTCCGGACCCAGGAGGGCTCATGCTCAACGATCTGAAGAAGTTCCTGTTCAAGGGCAACATCGTCGACCTGGCGGTCGCCGTCGTGCTCGGCGTGGCGTTCAAGGCCGTGGTCGACGCCCTGGTGGCGTTCATCATCAACCCGATCATCGCCGCCATCTTCGGCAAGCCCGACATCACCAGCGTGCTCAACATCACCATCCGGGATGGCGCGGTCATGTCCATCGGCGGCTTCCTGCAGGAGGTCCTCAACTTCCTGATCATCGGCACCGCGCTGTTCTTCTTCCTGAAGACCTTCGAGCGGCTCTCGGCCATGCGCCTGCGGGGCGAGACGCCCCAGGAGGAGGAGCCGGTGCCCCCGGACGACGTGCTGCTGCTCACCGAGATCCGCGACCTGCTGCGCAACCGGGCCTGATGGCACGCGACGACGACCGCACCGAGCTCGAACCGGCGTCCGGGGGAGTGCCGGTCGGCCTGGTCGTGGGCATGGTCGTCGGCGCCGCGCTGGCGCTGTTCGTGGCTCAGAACACCGACAGCACGACGGTCACGTGGCTGGTGTGGGACACCCGCCAGCCGCTGTGGGTCGTGCTGCTGGTGACGGCGGCGGCGACGTTGGTGGCCGCCGAGCTCATCGGCAGCGCCCGCCGGCGCCGCAAGCGCAAGAAGGGGTAGTCGGCCCCTCAGTTGACGACCGTCAGCTGGCGATCGTCATCGTCGGTGCTCGGTACGGCACGGCGACGTCCAGCTGCTCGGCCGGTGCCGGGCGTCCCAACAGGAAGCCCTGACCCACCTCGCAGCCGATCGCCCGCAGCTCGTCGGCCGCTTCGGGCGTCTCGATGCCCTCGGCGACCACACGCAGGCCCAGCCGGCGGCCCAGCGTGACGATGGTCTCGACGATGTCGAGGTCGATCTCGCCGTTGGCGTCGCGGATGAACGTGCGGTCGATCTTGAGCTCGCCCACGGGCAGGATGCGCAGGTAGGTCAGCGAGCTGTAGCCGGTGCCGAAGTCGTCGATGGAGAACGAGACGCCGACCCGCGTCAGCGCCCGCATCACCTCCCGAGCCGCCTCCGAGTTGGCCATGACGGTCTGCTCGGTCACCTCGAGCACCAGGCGCTCGGCGGGGAGCCCGTGGCGCTTCAGAATCGAGCGGACCTCGTCGACGAAGCCGGGATCCTGCAGGCTCGACGGCGACAGGTTGAGGGCCACGGTCAGCTCCGAGCCGGCGTCGTACCACCGCTTGCCCTGTGCCACGGCGTTGTCGAGCACCCACGACGTGATCGGGCGCATCAGTCCGGTGTCCTCGGCCAGGGGCAGGAACTCGTCGGGTGGCACCAGACCCCGCGTCGGGTGCTGCCAGCGCAGCAGCGCCTCGACGCCGGTGAGGCGCCCGTCGGTCAGGTCGTACTTGGGCTGGTAGTGGAGCACGAACTCGTCGTGCTCCACGGCGTCGGCCAGCTCGGTGGTCAGCGCCAGGCGCTCGTGCGAGCGCTCGCGGTCGTGCTCGTTGAACAGCGCCACACCGCGGTGGTCGCGCTTGGCCCGGTACATGGCGGCGTCGGCGGCCCGCAGCAGGCTGTCGCTGTCCGTGCCGTGCTCGGGCCCGAACGCCAGGCCGGCGCTGGCCGTGATCCGGAAGCGCTGGCCGTCGTGCACGATCGGTTCCTCGATGGCGTCGAGGATGCGCTGGACGGCATTGCGGGCGTCGCGGATGCGCTCGACGCCGGGGAACACGAGCACGAACTCGTCGCCGCCGGGCCGGCCGACGGTGTCGTCGCTACGCACCGCTCGGCGCAGCCGCTCGGCGATCTCGCTGAGCACCACGTCGCCGATGGCGTGGCCGAACGTGTCGTTGATGTCCTTGAAGCTGTCCAGGTCGATCGCCACGACCGCGGTGCGGCGCACGGCGGTCATCTGCTGCAGCCCTCGCCCGATCCGCTCCTCGACCAGGGCCCGGTTGGCCAGCCCGGTGAGCGGGTCGTGCAGCGCCAGCCGGCGCAGGTCGGCATCGGCGGCCACCCGGTCGCTCACGTCGCGTCCGTTCACCACGCATCCGTTGATGACCGGGTTGTCGACGTGGCAGCTGAGGATCAGCTCGATGTGTCGCCACTGGTCGTCGGCGTGGCGCAGGCGGTAGGTGCCCACGGTCGACTGGCCGTCGGCCTGTCGGTGGAGGGCCTGCAGCCGGGACACGAGGGCGCTGCGGTCGTCGGGGTGGACGAGATCGGCCAGTCGGGTGCCGGTCAGCTCCTCGGCCGGTCGTCCCAGCACCGTCATCGTCGAGGCCCCGGCGTAGCCGATGGTCCCGTCGGTGCCGATGATGGCCACCCACTCCTTGGAGTTCTGCACCAGTGCCCGGAAGCGCAGCTCGGATGCCTGCAGCTCGTCCTCGAACCGGAGGCGTTCGGTCACGTCCTCGATCACGCCGAGCACCATGTCGCGGCCGTCGAGGACGATCGGTGTGGCCGCCGCCTCGACCTCGCGGGTCTCGCCCTTGGCGGTCACGATCCGGTAGCGGTCCCGTCCGACCGGTTCGCCCGCCATGGCCCGCAGCATCTGCTCGATCACGTGCTGCTGGTCGTCGGGATGGATGAACTCGAGCAGCGACCGTCCCGTTCAGCTCCTCGACGCTGTCGAGGCCGGCCAGTTCGGCGGTGGCCTTCGTGGCGAACACGATCGAACCCTCGTCGTGGACCAGCATCGGCATGTCGAGCTGCTGGACGAGCTCGCGGTAGCGCCCGTCACCGTCGCCCTCTCGTACCCCTACGTCCCAGAACATGCGACCTCCCTCGGCCCTCTCGTCCGGAACATCGACGCGTGCCGGGTCGTCCTGGATCGTCCATGTGCGTCCACCGCACTGATACATCTGTGTCAGTCGGGGTCGTTCACGGGCGGTGCCGGCGGCCCGCGTGTGTCAAGGTTTCCGGGTTGGCGGTCGAAAGGTTCCTGATGTCCTCGTTGCGGAAGTTCGCGTTGCTGGTCGTGGCCGTGCTGGCCCTCGCCTCCTGCGGGGGTGAGTCCGAGCTCGACCTGGTCTCGCAGGTCAGCGGCGCCGCCGGCGCCACGCTGGGCGCCGAGACCGCTCGGGCGTCGTTCACCACGTCGACCCTCGGCCAGGAGATCACCTTCGACGGTGTCTTCGACTTCGCCGACCGGGCCGGGAAGTTCACTGCGCCGGCGTCGGCCATGGGCTTCGGCACCGGCGACACCACGTTCCTCTACGACTTCAGCGACGGCATGGTCATGTACATCGCCCTGCCGTCCGGCTTCCAGGCCCAGGTCGGCGCGGCCTACCTGACGATGGATCTGGGTGCCGCCATGGCCCAGGCCGGCATCGACGCCGACATGGCCGAGATCATCCAGTCGCAGTCGTCCGACCCGACGTCCGGGCTCCAGTTCCTGCGGGGCGCGTCCGAGGTCACCGAGGTGGGCACCGAGGTCATCCGCGACACCGAGACCCGCCACCTGCAGGTCACCGTCGACCTGGCCAAGCTGGTCGAGAACACCCCCGAGTCGGCCCGCGACGACATGGCCAAGCTCGTCGACCTCTACACCGTCGACACGCTGCCCATCGAGGTGTGGCTCGACGACCAGGACCGCGTCCGGCGCTTCCGCCAGGAGATCGACTACTCGACCTTCCAGCTGCCCGGTAACCCCGATCTCGGTGCCATGGCCGGCCAGACGCAGACCATCGACGTCGAGTACTACGACTTCGGCACGCCGGTCGACGTCCAGTTCCCCAGCGACGACGAGACGATGTCGTTCCAGGAGTTCATCGCCAAGGCCTCCGGCGGCTGACGCCGCCGGCGAGCGCCGACCGGCCGGCGCACCGCCGGCGAGGCTCGACCGGCCGCACCGCCGGCGAGGACCCTCGGGTTGGGTGTTGCGGGTGCATCGTCGGCGAGGATCCTCGGTTTCGATGCGGGCCACCGGGTGCACCGCCGGCGAGGGTCCTCGGGTTGGGTGTTGCGGGTGCATCGTCGGCGAGGATCCTCGGTTTCGATGCGGGCCACCGGGTGCACCGCCGGCGAGGGTCCTCGGGTTGGGTGTTGCGGGTGCATCGTCGGCGAGGGTCCTCGGGTTCGATGCGGGCCACCGGGTGCACCGTCGGCGAGGGTCCTCGGGTTCGGTGCAGGCCGGCGGCCGCCGGCTACACCTTGATGAAGATGCGCCGGCGGTACAGGGCGTGGCAGAACGCCCAGCCGAGCACCGTCCAGGCGACGGCCCAGGCCCAGGAGATGACCGCCGGCCACGGCACGACGGCCGACACGGCGTGGTCGAAGCCCGACCGGTTGGGTTCGATCACCGCGAAGGCGGTCATCAGCAGCACGTAGACGGCGATGGCGTTGCTGCCGAGCTCGACCAGCGGCTGGGACCAGCGACGCCAGCCCTTCACGTCGATGACCCACAGCGCCATGGCGAAGAAGCCGATGGACGTGGCCGAGGTGAGCACGGCGAACGACGGGGTCCACAGGTGCTTGTTGAGCGGCACCCAGGCGGTCATGACCAAGGCGGCGGCGATGAGACCCGCCGACCAGCCGGCGGCGATGCGCACGACCCGGCGGCGGTCGTCTCGGTGGTCGAGCAGCAAGCGGGTGGCGAACGCACCGGCCAGCACGTTGACCACGCTGATCGCCGACTGGGGCAGTCCTTCGGTGCGGAAGCCGCCGAAGAACCAGTTGTTGACCTGGTGGGCGAGCGTCGGGCTGTCGTGGGCCCAGGGGTCGACGCCCGGTCCGACGACAGCGAGGAAGGCGATCCACGCGCCGACCACCACCGCGGCAGCCACGGCGTACTGGGCCCGCCGGGGCAGCTTGAGGACCAGCCAGGCCAGGACGTAGGCGATGGCGATGTGCTGCAGCACCCCGGGGATGATCAGCTCCATGTTCTTGGCCGACGTCAGCGCGATGCCGATCAGGAACAGCACGGTGGCTCGCCGGGCCACGCTGCGGGCGGTGGCCGCGGAGGACGAGAACGGCATCGCCGCGCCCACGGCGAACAGGAACAGGGGGAAGAAGAGGTCGGCGAAGGTCAGCCCGTGCCAGTAGGGGTGGTGCAGCGTCTCGGGGAGCGCCCAGCGTGGTCCGGGGTTCACGCACACCAGCAGCACCACGACGGCCAGACCTCGGACGGCGTCGATGGCCAGCACCCGGCGGCTGCGGCGGGCCTCGCGGTCGTCGGAGGTGTGATCGGCCCCGGCGGTGCGTGCCGCGGCGCTGGGGCGGGGGAGTGCGGTGTCGGTCATCGGCGCTCGACCGCCAGCAGCTCGGAGATGGAGCCCAGCGCCAGCCCCCGGTCGGCGGCGTCCTGCAGCACCCGTGGCAGCGCCCGCACCTCGACCTCGCGCCGGTCACGTGAGTGCTTCGCGTAGTCGGCGTCGGGATGGAACTGGCCGCGCCCGATGCCGTCGTGCAGGTCGACGATGTCGCCCGAGCCCAGCTCGGTCCGCAGGTAGTCGGCGACCGCATCGGGCGTGGACACGCCGGGCGCGCCCCGTTCGACCGACCACAGGACGGTGTCGCAGCCCAGCATCTCGGCGTCGCGGATGGACGCCCCGGTGAGCTGGCCTCGCGGTGGCCGGAAGTAGACCGGACGCTGACCGGTGGCCTCCTGGATGGCCTGCTGGCCGCGGTACAGCTGCTCGTACTGGCTCTGGTCGGTCTCGCGCAGCAGGCTCAGGTGCGTCCAGGTGTGGTTGCCGACCTCGTGGCCGGCATCGACGACCTGCCGGGCCAGATCGGCGTGCTCGGCGGCGTTGTAGCCCATCATCATGAACGTGGCGTGCACGCCGTGGTCGGCCAGGATCTCGAGGATCCGGGGCGTGAACTCGGGGTCGGGGCCGTCGTCGAACGACAGCGCCGCCCGTGGCTCGTCGGTGTCGACCGACCAGATGATGCGGTGGCTGCCCCGGTGGGGGACCAGCGGTTGCTCGATGCTGACGTCGGCGACGTCACCGGGGTGGTCGAGATCGCCGGGCGAGGGGCCTCCGGCGGTGAACGACGCCCCGGCACGGCCGAAGACGTCGCTCCCGGCCGCGCCTGCGGCCAGGGCTCCTGCGCCCGCCATGGCGAGGAACGCTCGTCTGTGCATTCGCAGGCTGATACCCAGCTGCGTGGCATTTCATGCACATTGCACCGTCATCCCAGCCAGTGGACGTGCGCGTACGGCCGCGGGTTGCGTTCGGCCCACCGGTCGATGTCGGCGGCCAGGCGGCTGTGGAGGGCACCCCCCGTGCCCCGACTTGCCGTGAGTGCGATCAGGACGGGGGCCATGGCCCTGCCGGCGCTCTGGCGCTGGTCGAGGAGTGGGAGGAAGTCGGCGGCGTTCTCCGTGACGAGCGTCCATCCTTCTTCTGCGGCTCGCGCCAGCACGTCGTCATCCGGCGCGCCGCCGAGCCCGATCTGTCGGACATGCCGAGCGTCGTGGCCCAACCGGTCGAGACGGACGGCGACGCGTTCGCCGTACATCTCGTCGAGCAGGAACTTCACTCGTGCAAGAGCGCCGCGCGACCTTCCGCCAGCGCTCGCGCACGGGCGAGCGCCTCGTCGCGATCGCGCAGTCGTCCCTCGATCTCGTCCAGGTGCTCGGCGCCGTAGTCGACGGCGATGCGGACCCACCGGGGATCGACGTCGAGGTCCTTCGCCGCCGCCGTGACGGCAGCATCGCCTCGGGCGCCGGTGGTGCGAACGGCGTGGATCACCTCGTCGACGTCTGGTCCGCCCGCCAGTCCGGGCCGCCATCCCGTTGGTCCGGGTCGGTAGACGATGCCGGGGTGACGGATGGCCTCGAGGCCCTGCTCGAGCAGGCGGGTGACCAACGCGGTCTCCGAGATCCCTTCGGCGGCAGCTTGACGAGCCAGACGCTCCTTGAGCCCGGAATCGAGGCGATACGACGTCGGCGTGGCCATGATCCAACCGTAGCGCGGACGCACTACAACGCGCTACGAACGGTCGTCAGACGGTGGTGGTGCCCTGGGCGGTGACGACGCGAAGCGCCGGCCCGTCGGGTCCCTCGACCGTGGCCACGGTGGCCCCGATGCCGAGTCGCAGCACGCCGTCGGCATCGGCCTGCACCAGCACGGGCGTGTGGTCGCGGCTGACGTAGAGCTCGGCGGCGCGGGTGTCGGGGTCGATCACGAGGATCTCGGCCGCGCCGTGCGCGGTGTACCAGCCGAGCTTGGCGTCGGTCTCGTCGTGCGGTGAGCGGATCTCGACCACCAACGCCGCCGGGCCCTCGACCCCGCGCTCGGTCCGGGCGTCGTCGCCGGCGATGACCAGGTCGGGCACCCGGTAGTCGTCGTCGCCGGCGTAGTACCCGGTCTCGGGCGTGCACCGCAGGCTGATCTCCTTGGCGGCCACGCCCAGGGCGATCTGCAGCTCGCCCTCGATCTTCTGGTGATCGTTGCTCGGCGGCGGCGCCAAGTGGAACACCCCTTCCCAGCACTCGTCGAACACGTCGATGCCGAGACGACGTCGCTCGTCGAGCAGGGACTGGGGCACGTCCAGGAGCACGGCCTTCATCGGTGACATCGTAGGCATGCCGACGAGCCTGCCGACGGGGTCCGACAGGAACCGGCTACGCCGGCGCCTGACCCCAGGCCTGCGCCGTCAGCTCCACCGACCGCAGGCGGTCCTCGACCTCGGCGGAGGCGTGGACGACGATCAGCTCGTCGGCGTCGGCGTGCTGGCGGAAGTCGTCCAGGAAGGCGACCACCCGGTCGGGCGTGCCGACCGCCGAGTAGCGCATCATGTTCTGGACCTGCTGGCCGGCGGGTGAGGCCAGAAGCTGGTCGGCCTCGTCGTCGGTGTACTCCCGACCGCGGCCGACGAAGAACTTGGCCCGGGACCGGCGCACGCGCAGGTGCTGGGCCTCGGCGGCCTCGTCGGTGTCGTCGGCGATGACGTTCACGCCGGCGATCACGTGCGGGTGGTCGAGCTGCTCGGACGGTTCGAACCGCTGGCGGTAGGTGGCCACGGCGTCGTGCAGGGCGTTGGGCGCGAAGTGCGAGGCGAAGGCGTAGGGGAGCCCGAGGGCGGCGGCCAGCGTGGCGCCGAACAGCGACGAACCCAGGATGTACAGCGGCACGTTCGTGCCGGCGCCGGGGATGGCGGTGACGCCGGGGATGCGGGTCTCGCCCCGCAGGTAGCCCTGCAGCTCGAGCACGTCCTGGGGGAAGTGCTCGGCGTCCTGGGGAGCACGGCGCAGTGCCCGCATGGTGTTCTGGTCGCTGCCCGGCGCCCGGCCCAGGCCCAGCTCGATGCGTCCGGGGTGCAGCTCGGCCAGGGTGCCGAACTGCTCGGCGATGATCAGCGGCGCGTGGTTGGGCAGCATGACCCCGCCGGCGCCGAGCGTGATCGTCTCGGTGTGGGCGGCCACGTGGGCGATGAGCACCGCGGTGGCCGAGCTGGCGATGGTGGGGATGTTGTGGTGCTCGGCGTACCAGATGCGCCGGTAGCCGGTGGCCTCGGCCGTACGGGCGAGGGCGACGCTGGCCCGGAAGGCATCAGCCGCCGAGGTGCCACCGCCCATGCTGGCCAGGTCGAGGATGGAGAGCGGGGTGCGTGAGGTCATGCGCTCGGGCGAACAGCACCCGGGCGGGCGCTATTCCGACGGGACGTGGTCAGGCCGGGCCGAAGCTGGACTACGCCGGGCCGAAGTCGAGGCCGAGCAGCCCGTCTGCCAGCGAGAAGCCGTCGGCGAACACGCCCCGGCAGGCCCGCACCACGTCGGCGTCGAAGAGCCGGCCGGCGCCGGACGAGACGATGTCGAGCGCCTCCTGCACCGTGCGCGCCGCCTGGTAGGGCCGGTGCGACGAGATGGTCTCCACGGTGTCGGCCACGGCGACGATGCGGCTCTCGACCAGGATGTCGTCGCCGGTGAGGCCGAACGGGTAGCCCGAGCCGTCCATGCGCTCGTGGTGCTGGATCACGGCCTCGGCCACCGGCCAGGGGAAGTCGATGTGGGCGATGATGTCGTGGCCGACCTGGGCATGGCGCTGCACCAGCTCGAACTCGGCCGGGTGCAGCGGGCCGGGCTTGGTGAGGATCTGGGCGGGGACGGCGACCTTGCCGATGTCGTGGAGCAGCGCGCCGACGGCGATGCCCTCGTGGGCCTCGTCCTCGATGCCGAGCGCGTCGGCGATGGCAACCGCCAATCGGGCGACCCGCTGCTGGTGGCCGGCGGTGAACGGGTCGGCCATCTCGTGGCTGGTCGCCACCGCAGACACGAACGAGCGGAACAGGTCGCGGTAGCGGTCGGTGGCGTGCTCGACCTCTTCGCGCGCCGCGACGAACTCGGTGATGTCCTGGACGTGACCGAAGAAGTACTCGGGCTGGGCGTCGTGGTCGCGGACGAGGTGGACGGTGACGTCGACCCAGCGGGCGGTGCCGTCGGGCCGCACGTAGCGCTTGCGGGCGGCGTAGCTGTCGGTGCCGCTGCCCACCATGTGCCCGAACGGCGTTCGCTTGTCCTGGTCCTCGTCCAGGGTGAACTCGTGGGCGAGGTGCCCGAGCAGCTCGGCGCGGCTCCGGCCCAAGATGTCGCAGAAGGCCTCGTTGACCATGGTGAACCGGCCGTCGAGGTCGGTGTAGGCCCAGCCGTCGGGCGACGACTCGAAGCCGGCCTGGAAGCGGCGCTGCATCGACAGCAGCTGCTTCTCGACGGTGTCGAGCACGTCGCGGTACGACGCTGACGGGCCCCCAGCCTCGTCCTCGGCCACTGCGTTGGTTCCCCCGGTTCGTCACGGTGCGTGGGGCGATTCCCGCGCTGTGCGACGAGCCTAACGACAATTCGGACGAGAAGGTGCGAGGCCTTGTGCGGGGAGCGAAGCCCCGACCCGCCGGGACCTCGCTCCACATCGCACTTGTTCGGTTGCGTACCCGCACGCCAACCGGAGCCAAACCATACGAGCACGACGAGTGGCCGCAGCAGGGCACAAAGTCACCTCTGGACGCGGACTCCGGTCCGTTCGCCGGCCCTGGAGCGCAGCGGCGGTCAGCGGCTGGCGGAGCGGTCGCCGAAGCGGATCGTGCGGTCCTTGCCGCCGGCCTTGGCCTCGTACAGGGCCAGGTCGGCGCGGGCGATCAGGGTGCCGGCATCGAGGTCGTCCCTCGACCCGCCGGCCGCCAGCCCGCAGCTCAGCGACACGTCCACGGTGACGCCGTGGACGTCGACCGGCCCCGAGGCGGCGGCCCGCAGCCGCTCGGCCACGGCGGAGGCGTCGGTCGGCTCGCACCGCACCACGACCAGGAACTCCTCGCCGCTCCACCGCGCCACCAGGTCGCCCGGTCCGGTGGCGTCGCGCAGCCGGCGACCCACCTCGGCCAGCACCCGGTCGCCGACGGGGTGGCCGTGACGGTCGTTGACCAGGGCGAGGTCGTCGATGTCGACGAGCACGAGCGCCACGTTGATGCGTCGCCGGCGGGCCCGGGCCAGCGCCGTGGGCAGTGCCTGCTCGGCCGCCCGTCGGTTGGGCAGGCCGGTGAGGTCGTCCTCGAACGACAGCGTCTCGAGCCGCTCGAGCAGGATCAGGTTCTCGACGGCGGCCGAGGCGGCGGTCACGATGGCCTCGAGCTCGTCCCGCTCGGCCGGCCGGTACGGGCGGTTGAACGTCGGCGGGCGCCGGCGATCCTCGGCCACCAGCCAGCCGCCCTGCCAGGGCACGCCGAGCTCGTCGCGCTCGGGCTCGTACGGGCCGATCCGGGCCGACGGGGTGTCCAGCACCGCCTTGGTGGTCTCGATCATCAGCGCCTCGACCTCGGGCACCGACGTGGCCGCCCGCAGCCGTCCGGCCAGCGTGGCCATGGCCTGGGTCTGGCCCCGCAGGCGCCGCAGCATGAGGTGCTGCAGGCCGGCGGCGATGGTGGCCAGGTAGGGCACGGCCAGCACGAGCAGGGCGAGCGACGAGTGCTCGCGCAGCACGACGGCGCCCAGGCCCAGGCTGATGCCGGCCACCTCGTGGAGGACGTCGTCCAGGTCGAGGTCCTTGAAGTAACCCGATGCCGGCACCCCGAGGGCGGTCGCCATGGTCAGCGCCCGGATGGTCAGGGCGACGCTGCGGTACACGAGCACGCCGGCGACCGCCCGCAGCACCAGCGGCGAGCCGTCCAGGGCGTGCACGGTCCAGGCGGCCAGGTAGGCGGCCACGGTGATCATCGAGGCGCCCACGGCCATGCGCCCGGGCGAGTACCGGTGCCGGCGGATCCACAGCCCCGACGCCACGGCGATGACGACCCAGGCCAGCGTGGTCAGCTGCGGGCCGGCGAGGATGGCCAGCACCAGCAGCACGGGGGTGGGGAAGACCTTGCGCGACCGCCACTGGCCCACCGGGCCGAGCCCGACGGGGAAGAGGTAGCCGGCGGTGCCGGCCAGGACCAGGCCGGCCAGCTCGAGCGGGGCCAGGTCGGTGGGGTGGGCGGGCAGGGTCCACGCCGCGGTCGCCGTGGTCATCGCGGCGAGCAGGTACAGGCACCACCGGACCGTCACGCCCGGGTACCGCGTCTGCGTTCCCCCCACCATCAGCACCCATCGTACGGTGGCGACCGCGATGCGTCCATGGGTCGGACGTGCCATTTCGGCGGGGTGCGAACCATCACGAACCCGGACAGAGCGCCCGCCCGTGGGGCGCCGACGCCGCCGACCGCATCGCCCAGGCCGCCCGCGCCAACCTCGCCATGCTGTTCGAGCGGCTCGCCCCGAACACCCGCATCTACCTGCAGGCCGCGGCCGCCCCCAACGACCCGGTGGCGAGGGAGTCGCTCCGCAACGAGTACGACGGGCTTCGAGCCGGCTACGCCGCGCTCTACCAGCAGTTCGCCGACGGTCTGGGTCGCGTGTTCGACGACGGGTACGACGCACGCACGATGGCCACGGTCCTCACCGCGCTGGCCGACGGCTTCCTCCTGCTCCGCCGGTTCGCACCCGGACACGCCGACCCCGAGCTCTACGCCGAGACGGCGATCCGCATCTTCGACGCCATCACCACCCCCGAGATCGGGGCCGTCGACCGGCGTACGGCTCGCCAGCGGATCCGAGACGAAGCGTCGGGGCGGACCGTCGAGGGGCTGCTGTTCGCCGAGCACGCCGACCACGACCGTCTGGTTGCCGTCGCGCTCGAGCTGTACGACGGCCACGGCGTCGGCGCCGTCACCGTGTCCAACGTGGCGGCCGCGGCCGGCGTCGGTCCGCTGGCCGTCGAGACCTTCGCCGTCGACGACCTCGGGCTGTCCGCGGTCGTCTGGGAGGCACGGTGGCTGGGCGGTCTCCTCGAAGCCACGCTCCGACCGGACGGCGAACCCTCCGCCTCGCTTGACGAGACGCTGGCCCTGCTGACCCGGTCCGTCCACGCCGACGCCGTGCTGGCCGCCCGCTTCGTCGCCGCCCAGCAGCTCTCGTTCCGGACCCGTGCCGACGCCATGCGGCATCGTGCGTTGGACCGCGAGCTGGCCCGCCTCGCCGGTGTCGCCGTCACCTCGACCACGCCGCCCTACACCCAGTGGGCCATCGCCCACCTGCTGCAGGGGGACGCGGGCGATCGTCGCCCGGCGGTGGCCGAGCTCCGCGCGGCGCTGTTCCCGACGCCGCAGCGCTGAGCACCCACCCGGAACGCGACCCGGCCGGCCGCAGTGCGGCCGGCCGGAGCGACAGGAGCCTCAGGTGTGAAGGCGAGTGCGCTGCGTGTGACGCAGCGGCTGCCAGATTCGCCTTGGTGGAGCTACGGCGTGCGGCCGGCGGCCACCTCGGCCTCGTCGACCGTGGCGTCGGACACGGCCGACGACCCGCCGAACACGTGCAGCGTGGTCAGCGTGTCGGAGTGATCCTGCAACCAGGTCTTCGTCGGCGCGCCGAGCACGTCGGGCGTGGCCGTCAGCAGGATGGGCGTCGTCTCGGTGCCGGCGTGCGGACCACCGCTGAGCGCGTCGGCGAACTCGTCGCCGCGAGCGATGTTGGCGTGGTTGACGGCGAAGCCGAGCTCGCTGACCGCGAGGTCGGCGATGGCGGTCGCCGTGCCCATGCGGTTGGCGCCCTCGACCCGGCGGACGGTGACGCCGAGCGCCAGGACCTCGGCCTCGACCTCGGGCGAGATGGCGACGTCACCACCGAGGATGACCACCTCTTCGATGCCGAGGTTCTGGATGGCCTGCTTGGTCTGGTCGGGCAGCACCATCTTGGACGTCAGCAGCATGGGGAACGCCGAGTGGTACGACAGCGGACCGCCGGCGAGCGCGTCGGGGAACCGGTTGCCCGACGCCAGCAGCGCCGTGCGCCCGACGTCGGCGTCGAGCGAGCCGATGGACTCCTCGGGGACCGACTCGGCGACCGCCTGGGCGGTGGCGTAGCGGTCGCCGCCGGCGATGCGGTCGACGGTGTAGCCCGCGGTCTCGAGCTGGGCCACCACGTCTTCGCTGACCGCGGCGGAACCGCCCACCAGCAGCACGCCGGTGGCGCCGACGGCCTCGAGGGCGGTCTTGGCTTCGGGGGACAGCTGGCCCTTGGCGGTGAGGATCACCGGGGCGTCGCTGGCGCCGGCCAGGTAGTTGGCGGCCAGGGCGTCGGGGAAGTTCTCGCCGCTGGCCATGACCGCCACCGTGGTGTCGGTGCCAAAGGTGGCATCGGCGACGGCCCGGCTGGTGTCGTACCGGTTGGTGCCGGCCAGGCGGGTGGCGGCCACGTCGGTGGTGGCCATGGCCACCGTGGCGGTGGCGAGGGAGAAGGCGCCGGCGGCGAGGGCGCCGACGATGGCGTGACGGCGCTTCATCGCAGGGCCACCTTCCGACGGCGGAGCAGGACAAGGCCGGTGCCGGCGAGCACCAGGGCCGAGCCGACGGTGATCGGCGTGGTGAGGTCGCGGCCGGTGGTGGCCAGCGACTGGACCGACTGCGTGCCCTGTGGCGTGCGCACGCTCAGCTGACGGTCGGGCGTCAGGACGAGCCCGGCGTCGCCGGCCGACACGGCCTCGACCACCGAGGCCTCGACCTTGGGCGACAGATCCTGCTGGACCTCGGCAACCTGGGCGGGCACCGGGCCGGCGCCGGCCGTCTGGGCGGCGGCGGGCTGTGCAGCCGCCTGCTCACCGGTGGCGGCGGACGAGCCCCTCACGACGATGGGGACCAGGGCGACCGTGGTGTTGCCGTCGGCGTCGACGCCGGTCAGGTAGAGGAAGTAGACGCCGGGCGGCACGTTCGGGATGGTCACGCCGGTGTCGGCGGCGCCCGAGGAGTTCGCCGTCGTCTCCTTCAGCGTGGACGCCGTGGAGCTCTCGTCCACGTGCACCCAGTTGACCGTGACGGCCGAACCAGGGGCGAAGGCCGGGGGCGTGGTGACGGTGATGGTCTGACCGGGCGTCACGACCGGATCAGACGCCGTGGCCGTGGTGCGCGGCTGGCACGGCGAGTCGCCGCCCGACTGTGCATCCCGACGGCGTCGTGGTGGTCGTGGTCGTGCCGCCACCGCCGCCACCGCCTCGTAGGTTTGCGCCGAGGCGGGGACCAGCCCCAACAGGGCGAGCGCCGTCCCCAGCGCAAGCGTCAAAACGAGCCGCTTCACGTGACATTCCTCCATGGTCCGCCGGCAATCGGGGTCACCTTAACGGTCCAGTGGAGCAGCGTCACGCGATTGTCGCAGTTGGCACGATCTAGGCACTTTCTGGACGCCCACGGACCACGAACCGCCGCGGAGCGTGCTGCTCGAAGGTTGCGCTGGCCGTGCCGTCATCCACCCGCAGTCCGGTCGCCGATCGGATCGGCGCGTCGCCGGCCAACGCCACCGACACGCTCACGTCGTCGGGCCACACCACCGGCTGCATGCCGAGGTCGAGTCGGTACGGGCTGCCCGGGTCGAGCAGGCCGCTCAGGTAGAGCTGGAAGGTGATGGTCTGGCCGGGCAGCAGCGTCTGGATGGTCCAGTACAGGTTGCGGCCGTAGGCCCGGTCGCGGGACAGGCCGCTCTGCGTGCCGTCGATCGTGAACCCGTCGAGGTTCAGTGCCGAGTAGAAGTCGACGTACAGGCGGCTGCGCCCCAGCGGCCCCTCGTCGGGGAAGGCGCCGCCGATCACCAGCTCGGACTGGCCCTCGGCCGGTGCCCCGTTGGTGATCGTGACGGTGGCGGTGGCGTTCACCTGGCCGGTGACCGGGTCGTAGCGAGCCTGGTAGTCCACCGTGCGGTGCTGGAACCAGTCGATCTTGGACTGGCCGCTGTTCTGGGTGACCAGCTCGAAGAAGTCGCCGTCGACCGCGGGCATGGCGCCGTCGGCACCCATCGTCTCGAACAGCGCCTCCTCGGCCGGCCGGGGGCTGTACAGCTTCAGCCGACCGGCCCGCACCATCGGCGCCAGCTCGTGCACGAACTTCCCGGGCGCCGGCAGGTCGCCGGTCTGCAGCTTGGCGAAGGTGGCCTGGATCACGTCGGTGACGAACTGGTCGCCGGCCTGGCTGTCGTCGGCGAAGCGCAGGTACTGCTGGTGGAGCAGCGCCCGCTCGACGTTGTCGGCGGTCAGCTGCTCGGGCCAGTTGGGCACCTCGATGGGCCCGGCCAGCTCCAGCAGCGCGGCCAGCACCTTGGGGTCGACGCTGATGACCCCGTCGACGGGCGCCCCGCCGGCCTGGGGGTAGATCTGGGAGATGACCTCGCCCACCGCAGGGAAGTTGGGCACGTTGGTCACGTTCTGGAAGTAGCGCTCGGGACCGAAGCCGGCGAAGCGCTCGTACTCGTCGGCCACCGACCCCAGCTGCCACTCCTCGCCTGGGTCCGTGAGCTCGGCGGCGGCGCCGGCCTCCACCAGCTCGAGCGTCCCGTCGTCCACGGACAGCACGCCGTAGCCGCCGGCGATGCCGCCGCTGGCCCGCTGCTCGGACGTGGTCTGCATGAGCACGAACCACCGCCGGGGCCCGCTCCCGCCCAGCAGCTGGGGCACCAGGTCGAGGGCCTCCAGCGCGGTGTCGCCGTCGTCGATGGCGTTGGTCAGCGTGCGGTCGAGGTCGTCGACCTCGCGCGCCACCGGTCCGGGCAGGGGCTCGGTCTGCAGCTGCGCCACGGCGGCCCGGGCGCCGGGCACGGCGGCCAGCGTGTCCTCCAGCGGCGGCCGCAGCGCCGCCACCGCGTCGAGGTCGACGTGGGCGTCGACGATCCGCAGGGCGTCGTCGTCGGCCAGGCGGGCGCTGCGCAGGGCCGGGTCGAGCACATCGAGCGATGCTGCGGTCAGGTCACGCCCGGCGGCCAGGTAGCGCCCGGCCACCGGGAAGACCCGGGCCGGTCGCAGCCACGCGGCCCGCAGCCCGTCGTCGGCCGAGCGGAGCCGCCGCTGGGCCCGGTCGAGCTTGTCGACCGCCGTCGTGGTGTCGCCGGCTCGCACGGCGTCGAGCCCGGCGTTGGCCGCCCGGGCCCCGGCCCGCAGATCGCCCTGGACCTGGAAGGCGCCGATGGCCAGCAGCACGACCACCACGAACCCGGCCGCGCCGACGAGCCCGAGTACGACGCGTGCCGGGCCGCGCTCGTGCCGTCGGGCGTGGCGCACACCCGACACCAACAACACCACGGCGGCCACCGTGGCCAGGGCGGCGGTGGTGTAGGCGGGGTCGGGCCAGGCCAGGCGCAGCAGGGCCTGCACCTGCAGGGCGCCGATGGCCACGCCCAGGGGACGGGCGGGCCGCCGGATGGACGCCGCGCCGGAGGCCAGCCCCAGACCGCCGAACGCGGCCAGCGTCCACGGCCACGCCCCGGCCGAGCCGACGGCGGCCAGCGTCCCGGCCACGATCCGGGCCCCGCGCCGGGCCCGCCCGGCGGCCAGGGTCACGGCCAGGGCGAACACCACCCGGTACGCAACGTCGAGCCCGTCGATGCCGGTGGGGGTGGGTGGGGCCACGGCGGCGCCGGCCGCCGACGCGGCCACGATCGCCCACGTCAGCACCGTGTGGCGCTGGTGGAACAGCTTCGGTCGGGCCCCCTCGGCCACGTACACCGCGCCGGCGGCGACGATGCCGACGCCGAGGGCGAGCAACGACTGGATGGCCGAGGACACGGCGGTCGGTCAGCGGGAGAAGATGCGCGAGCGGCGGGATCGCTGCCCGTTGTCGCCGGCACCGGCCTCGTCCTCGGCCGGCGCGCCGTAGCTCTCGCCGTACCCGTAGCCGTAGCCATAGCCGTAGCGCTGGTCGGCCGACACCTGGTTCACGCTGATGCCGATGACGTTGGCGTTGACCTGGTCGAGCAGCTCGCGGGTGCGGGTCAGGTCCTTGCGGTTGGCGCTGCGGCTGTCGGCCACCACCAGCACGCCGTCGACGTAGCCCGACAGGATCAGCGGGTCGGTCACCGGCAGCACCGGCGGCGAGTCGATGACCAGCACGTCGCACTCGTCGGCAAGCATCGTGAGCACCCGCCGGGTGGCGCCCAGGCTGAGCAGCTCGGACGGGTTGGGCGGCGGGGGACCGCAGGGCACGACCACCAGGTTGGACACGCTGGTGCGGTGCAGGGCGTCGGAGCGCAGCTGCGAGTCGAGCAGCATCGAGGTGAAGCCGGCGTCGGTCGGGTTGATGCCGAACTCCTTGTGCAGGCGGGGCTTGCGCAGGTCGGCGTCGAGCAGGATCACCCGCTGGCCGGCCTGGGCCAGGGCCACGGCCAGGTTGGCGGCGGTGGTCGTCTTGCCCTCGCCCGACTTGGCGCTGGTGATCTGGATGGTGCCCAGCGGTCGTTCCAGGCCGATGAACTGCACGGCCGTGCGCAGGCTGCGGTACGACTCGGCTGCCGGCGACGTGGGCGCTTCGAGCGTGGCCAGGTCGTGCTCGCCGTTGGTGGCGCCCCGGATGATGGGGATGAGCCCGATGGCCGGCCAGCCGCTGACCCGCTCGAGGTCGTCCTTGGTGCGGATCCGCTCGTCGAGGGTCTCGAACAGGAAGGCCAGGCCGACGCCGAGCATGAGGCCGACCACGAGGCCCAGCACGCTGTTGCGCAGCGGCTGGGGCTCGAAGGGCTCGTCGGGCACGGTGGCGTTGTCGATGATCTGGGCGCCGCCGGTGCGGGTGATGCGCTGGCTGACCTGCAGCGACGACATCTCCGACTGGTACAGGGCCAGGTTGGACTGCAGGGCCGAGCGCTCGGCCTGGTTCTGGGCCTCGAGGTCGTCGATCTGGGACTGCAGGTCGGCCCGCTCGGCGGCGTCGTCGGTGCCCACCAGTTCGAGCTTCAGCTCGTCCAGCGGATCGTCGAGGGCGTTGATGCGCTGCTGGATGGAGTCCATCTCGGCCTGCACCGTCTTCTGGGCGTCGAGCAGCTCGTCGATGGTGCGCTGGCGCTTCCAGTCGACGTAGGTCTCGGCGTAGGTGTTGGCCTCTTCCGCCGCCTGCTCGGGCTCGGTGGAGGTGGCCGAGATCTTGACGGTGTCGGTGGCGCCCACCGCGCTGACGCTGACGTCGGGCTTCGCGGCCGAGCTTCTCCTGCACGGCGTCTTCGACCAGGTTCGACTCGATGACCTCGATCTCGGTCTCGACCCGGTTCTGGTCACGAGTGTCGATCTGCTGGGTGGCGCCGAGGCGCTGCTCGGCCTCGTTGCCCTGCAACAGCACCTGCGCACTGGCCCGGTACCGCGGGGTCTGGGCCAGGGACAGCACGAGGGCGACCACCGTCACGAGGACGGTGACCGCAACGATCACCCACTTCCGCCGGGCGACCACGTCGAGGTAGTGCCGAAGATCGAGCTCGTCTTCGACCGCTTCCATGGGGGTCACGGGCGGCCAACCTAGTTCGATCGGGTCACGGCGCCGAGGTCACGGATGCGCGACCCGGGGTCCGAAGGCGTGTTCTTCCACCGGGTCGTTCTTCCACCGGGTCGCGCCGCGCCGATGCCCCGGCGGCTGTGGCCCCGGGTTGCATCGGCTTGCTTCGCATGTGCCCTGGCCGTTCAGTCGGCGAGGGTGAACAGGTCGCCCTGTCCCGGCGGCGGCTCGGGCGGCGGCTCGGGTGCCGGCGGGTCCTGCCCGGTGGGACCGGACGGGTCGGACCGGTCGGTGGGTCGGGTGGGTCGGCCGACCCGGGTGGGCCGGCCGCTTGGCGGGCGACCGGGTCGTCGAGGACCGGATCCCACGGCTCACCGTCCCGGGTGACGAATCGTTTGTTGCCGGGTGGGCCGACGAAGCGCAGGTCGTGGCGGGTCTTGAGGTGGTGGCAGTGCCCGCACGCCCAACCCAGCTCTTCGAGCTGGGTGACGTAGGTGTCGGCCCAGTCGTCGTGGTGTTCGATGTCGAGCCGATGCAGGCTCCCGCACCGCTCACAGCGCGGCCCCCGGGCCTCCAAGGCGGTGCGCTGGTGGGCGGTGGCGTGTCGGCCGAAGTGGGTGACGTGCAACACGTCGACCCCGTCCTTGATCACCACCGCCAACATCGCATCACCCAACAACGCCCGGATGGCCGACACCGACACCGGCCCGACCCCGGCGATCTCACACGTCTCGCCGGGCTCGACGCGACCACGGTTCAGTGCCGCCAGCTCGATCAAGGCGATGACCTTCTTGTCCGGTCGCACCGCCTGCCCCGTCCGCCGATCGCCACCCGACCCGCCGCTGCGGCCGGTGAGCAGGTCGCGGACCACGTCGGCCGCGTACTGCTCCCACGTCTCGAACTTCCCCGAATCGCGAGCATCGGCGTAGGCCCGGTCGACCTTGCGTTGCAGGACCGCGTCGACCTCGGCCATGTCCTCATCGGGCAGCTTCAGCAGCAGGTTCTGCAGTCCGTCCCGGTCCTTCCAACGCCGCACGCACCGCGCCTTGCGCTGGCGTCGACGACGCTCTTCCCGGTCCTTTTCGGCTTTGGCCCGGGCCTCGTCGGCCTTGCGGCGCAGCTCGTGCAACCGGTCGGTGCCCGCGGAGGCCAACAACCGCTCTTCGTCCTCGGGGGAGGCATCCGCCCCGGAGGACACCTCGTCGGCTTGTTCGTCGGACAGCTTGCCCTCGCGCACCGCTTGATCGGTCTTGGGATGCTTGGCCAACCGCTTGCTGGTGGCCAACTTCCGACGGGCCGCACGGGCGCTGGTGCCGGTCTTGCGGGCCACTTCGTCCTCGGGCGACTTGGCACCGTTGCGCTTCCACGCCCCCGACTCCTCATAGCGCGCCGACAAGCGGGTGACCGCACCCGACACCAACCGTTGCATCGCCACCACCGCGTCGAACACGCCGGATACCTCGTGGTCGCCCAACACCGACGGATCCAACCGGCCGCACACGTCACGCACCTGCGTGAGCGTCCCGAGCACCTCCTCGGCAGTGGCTGGCTGACTCCCCATACCGATCAGAATATCCCAAACGTACGTTCGATGCAACCGATTCGCGGTATTTTTCTGCATTCGCTCACCGCCGAGCCGACCTCGTTCGCCCATGTGTCCTGGCACCTCCAACGACTACCAGCAGCTGGTCGGATCACCTACCAGTCGCTGGTATTGAAAGCTGCGAACGTCTGGTACCCTCCGGCCCATGGAGCTGTCGCCGTTCCCGCATCAGGGCCCGCTCGAACCGGAGCAGGTCCGGGGTCGCGGCGATCTCGTCGACGACCTCGTCGAGCGGGTCACGGCGCGCCGGGTCACGGCGTTGCTCGGCCCTCGCCGCTACGGCAAGACGTCGGTGCTGCGCCGGGTGGCCGCCGACATGGTCGGCGCCGGCACCAGCGTGGTGTGGCTCGACCTGTACGAGGTCACCTCCGTGGCCGACCTCGCCCGCCGTCTCGACCGCGGCCTCGCCGACGCCACCGGCTCTGTCCGTTCACGTATCCACGACGTCGCCGTCGGCGTGCAATTGAACCTCGGGTTCCTCGGCGTCGAGCTGTCGCGCCGCGGTCGAGATCGTCCGGACCCCGAGGCCATGTTCTCGCTGCTGCTCGACATCCTCGTCGACGGCGCTGCCGCCACGCCGACCGTCGTCGTCATCGACGAGTTCCCGGGCATCGACCGGGTCGAGGGCGCCGCCGGGCTGCTGCGTACCAAGCTGCAGCACCGGTTCCAGGACATCGGCTTGCTGTTCGCCGGCTCGCAGCCGTCGCTCATGCGCACGATGTTCGCCGACCGCACCCGCCCGTTCTACGCCCAGGCCGACCTGGTGGAGATCGGCCCGTTCACGATGGCTGCCACCCGCGACATCGTCGACGACGGGTTCTCGTCGACCGGTCGCGACCCTGGTGAGCTCGCCGCCCAGTTGTTCGCCTTCACCGGTGGGCACCCGTACCGGACGATGCAGATCGCCGACGTCGCCTGGCGCCTGACCGCGCCCGGAGAGCCGACCGACACCACGGCGCTGTGGGCCCGGACGCTCGAGACCGTGCGGGCCGAGTCGAACCTGGCCACCGAGGCGGCGTTCGGGCACCGTTCCGCCAGCGAGAAGGCGGTCCTCCGCCTCGTCGCCCACGGCGACCCGTTGTTCGGCACGGCCGCGCAGCTGCTCGGATTGACGGCGTCGTCGGCCCAGAACGCACGTGATGCGCTCGTCGCCGACGGCGACCTGGTGGCCGGCGACCGCTTCGAGATCGTCGACCCGGTGGTCGCCGACTGGATCCGCCACCGCTTCCCGCACTGACCGCCAGGTGGACAGCAACCGCCGCCGCCGGGAACCGTCGCCTCACTTGTCCCTGATGGTTGCCACGAAGGTGGCGACCTCGCGGACGTAACGGGGGAGCAGATCGAGGAGCTCGCCGACCGCACGAGCAACGAGCTCGACATCGATGTCGACGTAGCGGTGCACCAGCACGTTGCGGAGACCCGCTGCAGGCGCGAGCTCGGTGGCGAGCGGCACCGAGAGCACACCGGCGGAAGCGGCCGCCTCGAAGGACTCCCGGCCGGTGGCCGGCGCCCGGCCCTGTAGTGACGTCGCCAGATGGGCGTTGATGTCCACAGCCAGATCGACGGCCACCTGGAGCAGGCGTTCGGCGCCGGCCCGGGTGATGGGGTTGGCGCGCAGGTCGTCAGCGCTCGCGTCACGGAGCTGATCGAGGTCATGGAGCGTGTCCTGCAGGGCGCGCAACCTCCGTTCCACGACGTCGATGTCGGGCCGGGCTGGTGTCACCCTGCGAGCGAGTCCAGATCGAGGCGGCGTAGCCAGGCCGTGTCCCGGGCCTCGGCGAGCGCCGCCATCTGCTCGACGGCGAACGCTCCCGGCGTGTGCTCGTAGAGTCCCCAGCCGCTGAGGGCACGGGCGCGCAGGACCGGATCGGCGCCGTCGATCACCGCGAGGTCGAGGTGGTCGCAGTGGGTCAAGACGGTGAGGTCGTCGAGGAGGCCGAGCAGGTCTCCCTCGCCGGCCAGGAACCCGACACCGAGATCGAGATCGCCGGGCTCGGGTTGGGTCAGCGCGCTGCCGAACACGCCGAGTACCCGTACGTTGCGTCGACGGCAGATGTCGTCCAGCGTGCCGTCGTCGGCGGCGGCGTGCAGCCGCTCGAGCGCACCGGGGACGTCACGACCCATGGGTGGCACGGTACCCGCCCCGCGCGACGAGGGAGGACTCCTACGTCGAGGTGTCGTTCGACGCCAACGGTCACGTCGACGCCATCCGCCGACGCCCGATGACCGAAGTCCCGTCCGGCCTGAACCCGGTGCGCACCGGCACCCGTCTCACGCTGACCCAGGTACCGCCCGGTGCGGAGCGGGCCCCTTCGAAACCGGACGTCTGGTCAGGGTTCGCCGAGCTCCGACGGGTAGGTGACGTCGATCTCGGAGATCGTCGTGGGGAAGTCGGAGGCGTTGTTGGTGATGAAACGATCGGCGCCGGCGGCCACGGCCGTTGCGAGATGGACGGCGTCGGCCGCCCGCAGGCCGTAGGACGCGCCGAGGGCGGCGGCCAGCCGGGCGGTGGCGTCGTCCACTGGTCGGAGCTCGAGTCGTGTCAGCAGCGCGGCGAGCGCGGCGGTCTCGGCGTCGGCTCCGTCCCGCATCGGCTTCGTGAGCAGCTCGGGGATCAACAGGATCGAACCCACACCCGTCACTACCCCGGTCGGCGCCGGCGACTCGTCGGAGAACAGCGCCCGCACTCGCTGCCCCAGCGGGTGGTCGGCAGCGGCGGCGTAGATCAGGACGTCGGCGTCGAAGGCGTCCACGGTGCTCAGCGTGCGGTGCGTGACGCGGCGACGTCGGCGACGAGCTCGTCGGCGCGCTCGACGCTCAGCGGATCCGCCGCCCCGAGCGGTTCGGCCCGGGCCCGCTCCATCAGGTCGTGCAGCCGTTCCGCCTCGGCGAGGACACGGTCGGCTCGGCGAGCGCGGAGGGCATCAGGCCGCACGACCACCGCCACCGGCTCGCCGTGCCGGGTGATGGTCACCTCCTCGCCGCCCCGGACCCGGTCGAGGATCTCGGGCAGCGCAGCCCGTGCCTGGCTGGCCGACATGGTTGTCATCTCGCGATCGTACGCTTCTGTACGTCCACGTACAACGTCGCGCTGCCGCAGCGCTCGAGGCCCACCGCAGGGCCCTGCGCTGGCGCCACCTCGGAGCGACAACGCCCTCCAGCAGCACGCCCCCGAGCGGCTGTCAGCAGCCGGTTGCGTCACGAAGAACGCGACATGCCTCCACCATCTTGTGGGGGCTGAGTTGCACGACCATTCGTCGGAACGCGTCGCGTGGGAGCGTGTGGATGTTGTCGAAGTTCACCACGCAGTTGGTGGGCACACCGTCGTCCTCGGCGGAGAGCTCGACCTCGGACACGAGCCCGCGGACCGTTCGGGTCAACGCGGCGACGACCACTGATCCGATCCGGTCTGCGACAGGGTCACGCGTGAGCACGAGGACAGGACGGTCGCCGCCGGGGGTCGCGGCGAACCAGACCTCACCCCTGTGCATCGGCCCAGTCCGACCAGTCCTCGGCCGGCCCCCAATCGGCGATGGCGGCCAAGGTCCGCTCACCCTCATCGAGCGGTCGATCCAGCCATCGGTCGACGTCGTGCTCGGACATCAGCCGCACGAGGTGCCGGTGAAGCGCGTCGCGGAGCAACTCGGACTTGTCGATCCCCAATCGCGCCGCCCACTGTTGCGCGAGCGCCGCCTCATCATCGTCGGCCCGGAAGCTGAGCATCGTCATACGCTGATCTTAGAACGTCATACGATTGCTCGGCACGACGTCCCCCGAGGCTCTACGGGCTCGGCGGGTCGAGGAGCTCGGCGAGGGTGGCGGTGACCGCCACCGGTTCGGTGGTCTCGACGGTCTCGGTGCTGTCGTCGATGGTCTCGTAGTCGTCACCGGCGAGGCGGAGGGCGGTGAAGCGTTCGTGGCCCTCTCGGGTGTCGAGGAGCCAGTAGTGGGGGATGCCGGCCTCGGCGTAGACCGCCCGCTTGATGAGGGTGTCGAGCAGCGGGTTGGTGGGAGAGATGAGCTCGACGACCAGCAGCACCGGCAATGCCACCCGCTTCTTCCCGACGCTGCCAGCCGGCACGACGACCAGATCAGGTTCGACCCGCTGACCACCGGGCAGGTCGAGATCGATCGGCGCCGTGTAGACCCGATGACCGGGCGGGGCCGCGTCCCGCAGACGGACGGCAAGCTCGAGCGACGCCTGCTGGTGGCGGGGGGTGGGGGCGGGGTTCACGACGATCGAGCCTCCGATGAGCTCGTAGCGGCGACCGTCGTCGGGCATGGCCTCGAGGTCTTCGATGGTGAAGCCCTGAGCATCGGTGAGCGTCATGGGTGCCTCCGCTCGGATCGCACGGTGCGCTGCTGGTCGGACGGCGTGAACCCCGCCGGCGAGGGATACGGCCAAGGCTACCGACACCCACCGACACGAACCCCGGCGGACGGCGACTGAGAGACCGGGCGTGTCGTGTTGCGCCAGCGCAACACGACAGCCCAGGCCCCTCCGACGGAACGTCTGCCATGGTTGCTGTGGCGAGCTGACCGGGTCTGTCGTCGATTGGTCAGGACGTTGCTGACCAGCCGACGAAATTCTCCAACCAGCGGGCGGCTATCGGGCGTGCACGGTGCGTCGGGCGTACGTGCCGCGGGTCAACTACCTTGATATTCCGACGTATCACGTTAGAATTTCATGGTGCTGCTGGAACGCCATCTTGCCCGTAGACGCGTTCAGGACGCGCTGGAGCGGTCCCCGGTCGTCGTCCTCACCGGGCCGCGTCAGGCGGGCAAGACCACGCTCGCACGAGAGCTCGTCGATGCGCCCGATGCGAACGTCTTCGATCTCGAAGATCCGCGAGACGACGCTCGACTCGGCGAGCCAACGCTCACGCTCCCGGCGCTCGACGGCACCATCGTGATCGACGAAGCCCAACGCCGCGATGGCCTCTTCCCGGTCCTGCGAGTGCTGGTCGACGAGGACCGTCGCAACGGCCGGTTCCTCGTCCTCGGCTCCGCCTCCCCGGACCTGGTCGGGTTGGCCTCGGAGAGCCTCGCCGGGCGGGTCGCACTCGTCGAGCTCACCGGGCTTCAGCTGGTGGACACCGGTCCGAGCGAGCTGGAAGCGCTCTGGCGGCGCGGCGGACTTCCGCTCTCCTACCTGGCCGAGACCGAGCAGGGATCCGTCGCCTGGCGAGAGGACTACGTCCGGACCTTCCTCGAGCGCGACCTCGCCAACCTCGGCGTTCGCATCCCCGCCACCACGATGCGTCGCTTCTGGACCATGGTCGCCCACTACCACGGCCAGACCTGGAACGGCGCCGAGATCGCCCGCAGCCTCGCGGTCTCCGAACCGACCGTGCGGCGCTACCTCGACGCGCTCACCGATGCCCTCGTCATCCGCCAGCTCCAGCCGTGGCACGCCAACATCGGCAAGCGACAGATCCGCTCCCCGAAGGTCTACGTCCGCGACACCGGCCTGCTCCACCGCCTGCTCGGCATCGACGATCAGCAGGCGCTGCTCGGTCACCCCAAGCTCGGAGCCAGCTGGGAAGGCTTCGTCATCGAGCAGCTCCTCGCCCGCACCGGCATCCGCGACGCCTGGTTCTGGGGCACGCATGGCGGTGCCGAGATCGACCTCCTCCTCCAGCACGATGGCGGCTGGACCGGAATCGAGATCAAGCGGACCGACGCCCCTCGCATGACCCCGTCGATCCGCAACGCCATCGACGACCTGGACTTGGACCGGATCATCGTCGCCCATGCCGGCGACGGCAGGTTCTCGATGGCACCCAAGGTCGAAGCCATCGGAGCAGCCGAGCTCCTCGCCGACGGCATTCCCTGAACACCCCAGTGCGCGCGGCCGGGCCTCTCGACGAGGCCGCACAGCGTTCAGTGCAGCGGTTCGAACAGCCGGGTGAGGGGCACGGAGACGGCGATGGGATCGGACATGTCGATGGCCGTGTCGCTGTCGGCGACCACCTGGTACTCCTGCGCTCCCGCGGGCAGCGACAGGGCAGTGAAGCGCTCGTGCCCCCGCCGAGTGTCGACCAGCCAGTAGTGCTCGATGCCGGCCTCGGCGTACGCCTCACGCTTGGCGACGGTGTCCCACACCCGCGTCGAGGGCGACACCAGCTCCACGACCAGCAGCACGGGCAGTGACAGCCGCCGTTCGCCGATGCTGGCGTGGGGGACGACCACCAGATCGGGCTCCACCCGCTGCTCACCGGGCAGATCCAGATCGACCGGCGTGTACAGGACCACGTGTCCCCGAGGGCACGCCGCCTTGAGCACGTCGTTGAGCGCGCTGGACGCGAGCTGGTGGCGCGGGTTGGGTGCGGCGTTCACGACGATCGAGCCTCCGAGCAGCTCGTGGCGGCGACCGTCGTCTGGCATGGCCTCGAGATCTTCGATGGTGAGGCCTTCGGTGGCGGTGAGCGACATCGTCGGCTCCTCGAGGTCGACCGGGCTGGTCGGGCATCCGCTGCCCGACGAGGCGTGCAACCACCCTACCGATCACCGATGATCCCCTTCGCCGTCCGCTACCGGGCGTGCACGGTGTGTCGAGCGTCCACGTGGTGCACCACGCCGGCGCCGGTGACCGACGTCGTGACGTTGGCCGGGGCCTGCCATCGATGCTATGTCGCCACATAGTATGACGAGCCATAGTGCCTCGGGGAGAGGGAGTCGGCCCCCTCGCGCTCCAGAGGTCGTGCTGTGCGGTCGGCGATGGCGTGGGGCTGGGCGAGGCGCGCCGCGTTCCCGTCGTCCTCGACGAGTTCG
>CAWDAJ010000015.1:0-25835 GCA_963800295.1 uncultured Acidimicrobiaceae bacterium | reverse complement strand
CGAGGGCGGTGACCACGTACTTGGCCGCCGCCGAATATCCCTGCAAGCCCATGCCGTTGTCGATGGCGGCGATGACGAGGCCGCCGAGCACGGCGTGGATGGCCTTGCCGCGACCGCCGAAGAGCGAGGTGCCGCCGATGACGGCCGCGGCGACGGCGTAGAGGACGAGCGTGCCGCCGTCGAGCGAGGTGGACACCGACCGCAGCCTCGAGGCGTAGACGATGCCGCCGACACCAGCGGTGAGCGAGGCGAGCGCGAACGCCGCCGTGCGCACGGCGACCAGGTTGACGCCGGCCCGCCGAGCGGCCTCCGCATTACCGCCGATGGCGTAGATGTACCGGCCGAACCGCGTCCGGCCGAGCAGGAAGGTCCACAGGGCCAGCACGGCGAGCACCAGCAGGACGACCCATGGCACGCCCTGGATGGCAACCAGGCGACCACGGTCGGAGTTGCAGATGAGCACGACGACCGAGCCGGCCACCAGCATGGCGAGGATCTTGGCGATGGTGAGCGTCGCCGGCGGCGCGACCAGTCCGCTCCCCCGCCGTCGTTCCTCCCGGCGCCAGGTGAGCGCGCCGACCACGGCCACGATGGCCAGCATCACCAGCCAACTGGCGAGTGGCGTGAGGTTGCCGGAGGCGAGGTCGTTGACGATGTCGTTGTTGATCGGCACGGTGCCGCCGTCGCCGAGGATCAGCAGCATCACGCCCTGCCACCCGAGGAGACCGGCCAGGGTGACCACGAACGAGGGCAGGCCCAGCCGGGTGATGATGGCGCCCTGGAGGGCGCCGATGGCGGCGCAGGCGAGGAGGGCCACGAGGATGGCCGACCACCACGGCCAGCCGGCCGACTCGCGCACGAGCTCGGCGACGACGATGCCGCCGATGCCGCTGACGAAGCCGATCGAGAGATCGATCTCGCCCAGGAGCAGCGGGAACACCTGCCCCATGGCGAGGAGCATGTACACGGACCCCTGAATGAGCAGGTTGACCAGGTTCCCGGCCGTGAGGAAGTTCGAGTTCAGCGTCTGGAACAGCGCCGAGATCAGGATCAACCCGGCGACGACCGGGAGGACCCCGCTGTCGCCGCCCTTGACCCGCGCCCAGCTGAGTTTGACGTACTCACCGATCGAGGAGGCTTCCACCTCCGCCGGGCCGCCCGGGACCTCCTCCGTCGCCTCCTCGTCTCGCTCGTGGACGTCGGTCACCTGGCCTCCTCGATGGTGCGGCTGGTGGTTCCGGTCGTCATGAGCTCGACGACGAGCTGGGTGTCGAGCTCGGACGCGGGCACGTTCGCCACCATCCGACCGAGGTAGAGCACGGCGACCCGATCAGCCACGTCGAACACGTCGACCATGTTGTGCGACACGATCAGCACGGCCAGGCCCCGGTCGGCGAGCCGGCGCACGAGGTCGAGGACCATGCGGGTCTGGGCGACGCCGAGGGCGGCCGTGGGCTCGTCCATGATCACGAGCTTGGAGTTCCACAGCACCGTCTTGGCGATGGCAACCGACTGACGTTGACCGCCGGAGAGCGATGCCACCACCTGGCGGATCGACCGCACGGTGGTGACCGCCAGGCTGCTCAGGGTCTTGCTGGCCGCTTGTTCCATGGCGTCCTCGTCGAGGACGCGGTTGCGGAGGATCTCCCGTCCGAGGAACATGTTCTGGACGATGTCGAGGTTGTCGCACAGGGCCAGGTCCTGGTGCACGGTCTCGATCCCGAGCGCGGAGCTGTCCTTCGGGTTGCGGACGTGGATCGGCTCGCCCTCCCAGAGGATGGTGCCGGCGTCGGCGTGATGGATGCCGGCCACGCACTTGATGAGCACCGACTTGCCGGCGCCGTTGTCGCCGACCAGCGCGGTCACCTCACCGGCGTGCAGCTCGAGGTCGACGCCCTTCAGGGCCTGCACGGCACCGAAGTGCTTGTCGATGCCCCGCAGCTCCAGCTGCGGTGGTGCCGTCATGACGCTCCAGTCTCGTCGTCGGTCGGTCGGGCCGCCACCTCCCTGGGGGGATGGGAGGTGGGGCCCGCTTCCGTCGATGTGCCGATCAGCTGATCCCAGCTGCGGTGCAGGCGTCGGCGACTGCGGTGACGCAGAGCTCGCCGACATCGACGGCCTTGTCGGCGACCACGGTGTCGGCCATGTTGTCGGCCGTGACCCACACCGGGGTGAGCAACACGGAGGCGACGTTGGTGCCGGCGTCGGAGTCCTCGGTGGTGCCGTTCAGGAGGGCGTCAGGGACGTCCATGCCGGCCCGGAGGTAGAGCGCAGCAGCCGCCGCACCCTGGGCCTCGAGGTAGATCGGCTTGTAGACGGTGCCGCACTGGTAGCCCTTGAGGATGTTCTGGAGCCCGGAGAGGGAGGCGTCCTGACCGGTGGTCGGGAACGTCTTCGGCGGGATCTGCAGCTTCTGGAGCGACGAGATCACCGCGTTGGCGTTGTCGTCGTTCGGGGTGATGACGGCATTGATCTCCGGGTGCGCCGTGTACTGCTGGTCGAAGGTGGTCTGCGCCACGGACGGCGTCCACGTGCCGGCCGGCTCGCCGACCTTGGTGTAGGTCCCGTCGTCGAAGAGCGGATCGACCACGCTGTGATAGCCCTGGGCGAAGAGGGTGGCGTTGTTGTCGGTGGGGTCGCCGTTCATGATCAGCACCTGCGGGTCCTGGACATTCCAGGCCGAGACGCACTCGGTGAAGCCGTCACCGATGAGCTTGCCGACGGAGACGTTGTCGAAGCTCACGTAGATCCGGTTGGCGTCGCCACCTTTGACCAGACGGTCGTAGTCGATGACCTTCACGCCCTTGGCGGTGGCGGCGGCCTCGATGGCGGCGCCGCTCCCGGAGTCGAGGGCATCGACGAGCAGCACGACGGCGCCGTCCGTGATCGCGGCCTCAGCCTGGGTCTGCATCGTGCTGGCGCTGCCCTGGGCGTTCTGGATGATGATGTCATCCGAGCTCATGCCCGCGGCCTCGAAGGCCTGCTGGAGGTAGGGCCGGTCGAACGCCTCGTACCGGGCGGAGGTCGTGGTGTCGGGAAGCAGGACGGCGACCTTGCCCTTGCCGGCGTCGACGATCGGCTTCAGTGCATCCATCGCCGAGAAGTCGGCGGTGAACGAGTCGGCCGCGATGTTCACATCGGTGCCGCCCGCGGTCGTCTCCGTGGAGCCGCTACCGGCTCCCGTGGTGGTGCTCCCGGCCGTGTCGCCGCTGTCGTCATCACCACAGGACGCCAGGCCGAGGAGCGCGAGGGCGGCCAAGATCAGCACTGCCGCCCGCGTGCGCGAAACCTTCATGAACGCTCCCTCATCGTGTATCGGTTGTCCCGGTCAACGTACGAACGTCGCCATGAACGAGGTGTAGAAGTTCTGGCCGTTGCGTGAACGAGATGTGAATGCCGTCCGACGGCTGGCTTTCACGGTTGGACCATGCGATAGCCCGCGCGGGGTTCGGTGACGATGAGGGATGGACCGTCGGGATCCTCGAGCTTGGCTCGGAGGCGACGGACGTAGACCCGCGTGTACTCGGTTGCCGTCTCGTACCCGACACCCCAGACGTTGCGCAGCAGCATGGCGTGCGACAGCAGCTTCCCGGGCGACAGGGCCAGCTCCCGGAGCAGCGCGAACTCCGTGGGCGTGAGGTGGACCGGTTCGCCCGCCCTGGTGACGAGCTTGGCGTCGAGGTCGATGCACACGTCGCCGAACCTGAGCACGGGCTCGGGCGCGGCTGGCGCCTCGGTGGCGGGGCGCGACCGCCGTAGGAGCGCCGTGATGCGGGCGAGCAGCTCCTCGATGCCGAACGGTTTGGTGAGGTAGTCGTCGGCGCCGAGGTTGAGAGCCCGGACCTTGTCCTGCTCGCCTCGGCGGGCCGACAGGACGATGATCCCGATGGACGATTCGCTCCGCAGCTCCTGGCAGATGTCGAACCCGTCGGCACCCGGGAGCATGAGGTCGAGCAGCACCAGCTCCGGCTGGTGGTCGCGGACCAATTCGGCGACGTCGTCGCCGTCGCGGGAGACGACCACCTCGAATCCGCGGGCGAGCAGGTTCGAGCGGACGAGGTCGATGATGTTGCGGTCGTCCTCCACGAGCAGGACCACCGTTGCGTCGTCGGTCATGGCTCGATCGGCTCCACCGGCAGGGTCACGACCATGGTGGTCCCACGATCGCACGGTTCGAGTCCGATGGTCCCCCCGTGGGCATCGACGATGCCTCGGGCGATGGCCAGACCGAGCCCGGCACCGGGTGCGCTCGTCGCCCCGCGAGCGTGGGGGAGGAAGACGCGAGCGGCGAGCGCGGGCGGAATGCCACGGCCGCTGTCATGCACCCGCACGGTGATGTTCTCGCCCGCCGCGTCGGCGCACGCTTCGACCTCGACCTCCGCCAGCGATCCCTCGACGGCATGGCGGGCGGCGTTGTCGAGCAGGTTCACGAACACCTGTTCCAGGCGGTCGTGGTCGCCCCACACCGGCGGCAGGTCGGGTGCGGTACGCAGGGTGATCGAGCCCTCGGGGATGCAGCGCTTCGCCGCCTCCAGCACCAGCGGCAGGTCGCACCAGTCGGCCACCAGCCGCAGGGTGCCGGAGTCGATGGCACTGAAATCGAGCAGATCGCCCACCAACCGCCCCATCCGCGCCGACTCGGAGGCGATGGACCCGAGGAACCGTTCCTGAGACGACACGTCCCAGGACACGTCGTCCTGGCGCAGCGTCTCCGCGTAGCCCTGGATGGCGGTGAGCGGGGTGCGGAGCTCGTGGTTGAGTCGCGACAGGAAGTCGCGCTGGAGCCGTTGGCTGCGCCGTAGTGATTCGGCCTCGGCGTTGGCGCCCTCCAGGGCCTCGCGCTCGAGCGCCAGGCGCAGCGAGCGCGCGGCGTCGTCGAGGAGGTCGAGGGCATCGTCGGAGAGACGGGCCGGATCGGCCCACCAGGCGGCGACGACCACACGACCGTCCGGTGCGTCGATGGGCACGGCCAGCACGTCGGTTCCGACCGGGCGGGCCCGGTCGAGCCGCCCGCTGGACTGCAGCACCAACGAGGCCGCCTCGCGCCGGCGGTCGGCGCCGGCATCGCTGCTCTCGATGGCCGTGCCGTCGGCGTGATGCAGCGCGATCGAGTCGGCGCCCAGTCCCCGGCCGAGCGCGAGCAGCGCCACGGCGATGCCACCCTCGGCCGCTTGGGGGCCGGCCAAGGTGTCGAGCACGCCCCGAAGCGTCTCGAGGAGACGGTTGCGGCGGGTGGCGTCGGCGAGGAGACGGTCCCGCTCGACGGCCGCCGCCGCCAATCGGGCGTGGAGGAGCACGAGCTCGAGCTGGTCGGCGTGGATGCGTCCAGGGGCGTCGGCGAAGCCGGACATGGCGCCGAGGACGCCCTCCGCTCCCACGATGGGAACCGACCACGCGCTGCGGGGTCGGCGGCCGGTGCCGTCGACGAGCACGACCTCACCGCTCGATGCCGCCCGGCCCGGCAGATCGTCGGAACCGGCGGTCACCAGCGTCCCCGGCCCGAGACCGACCGCCGCGGTCCGCCGCAGCACCCCCTCGTCGTCGAAGAGGTGGACACACAACTCCTCGATGCCGAGCGTCTCGACCATGGCCGACACGATCAGCGACAGGCCAGCAGCCGGGTCCACATCGGCGAGCTCCTCGACCAGGTCGCTGAGCCGGCGCAGCTGGCGGCGAGCCGACGAGTCGGTCTCGATGCCCGACATCATCGCCACCACGTCGTCGGGGTGGACCTCGAGCGGAGAGACCGTGGCGACGATCTGTCCCAGGCGCAGCACCGCGATGTGGTCGGCGAGGGCGAAGACCTGATCGAGCCGGTGGCTCACCAACAAGATGGCGGCACCGGCGTCGCGCAACTCGGCGAGCAGGCGCTCGACCACTGCCGTCTCGGCGACGCCGAGCGCCGCCGTGGGTTCATCGAGGATGAGCACCGACGGATGGCGCCGCACCGCCCGAGCGATCGCCACCAGCTGACGCTGGCCACCCGACAGCTGACCCACCGGGCGGAGCAGGTCGTCGGTGGGCAGGTGCAGCCGGTGGAACAGCTGGCGCGCCTCGTCGGCCATGGCCCGGTCGTCGAGCACGCCGCGGTCGGTGCGCTCGCCACCGAGGAAGAGGTTGGCGACGATGCTGAGGTTGTCGCACAGGGCGAGGTCCTGCCACACGACGGCGATGCCCTGGTCGCGCGCGCCGATCGGGTCAGCGGCGAGAAGGCGACCGTCGAGGACCAACGTGCCGTCGTCGCACGGGAGGGTCCGGGCGATGCACCGCACCACCGTCGACTTGCCGGCGCCGTTCTCGCCGACCAGGGCGAGGATCTCACCTTCCTGCACCTCGAGGTCGACGGCGTCGAGGACCCGGTGTCGGCCGAACTGCTTTCGTAGCCCGCGGACTGCGAGCACGGGCTCCCGCCGATGATCCACGGCCTCCATCATGGCCTGGCTCGCCGGGTGCGCCGCGTCCGACACGCTCGAGCGCGCCTACGCCGGCGCGTGCATGGTGGCCAACGATGGCTCCACGCCGACCCCGAACAGCGGCACGGCCGGCCACCTTGCCTGGAAGGTCGAGGCAGCGAGGTCGCAGGTCAGTTCGAGCCGGTGGGGCGTGTCGAGGAACACGAGGTCGACCACCAGGTGCCCCCCGGCGTCCTGGGTGGCGCTCGCCGAGACCGCCGCATCGGGCACGGGAGTCCACGCCGACCGCATGGGCACCCGGAGCAACGAGCGCTCCTCGTGGAGCACCACCTCGGAGCCGGTGACCTCGACCGAGGTGACGGTGGGATGGGACGACACGCCGTCGGCCCGAGTGAGCTCACCCGACGCGGGGCGCGGCGCAGTGCCGCCGACCCGCTCGCCGGCGGTGGGCAGCGACAGGCCGGCGAGGCGGTCCGCGAGGGCGTCGTCCGCGACGCCTGCGGGGCGAGGCGAGGGGCCCATGGCCGGTAGGAGGTGGGCCCACACGTGGTCGAGCTCAGCCTGCATGTGGTCGGCGACGTTGGCGAAGACGGCCACGGCGGCATCGTGTTCGGGGAGAACCACCATGAGCTGACCGAAGGCGCCGTCGCCCCGGTAGCCGTGGCGCGACATCCACAGCTGGAAGCCGTAGCCCTGCTGCCAGTCGGGGTCGGGTTCGTTCGGATTCGCGATCTGGGGCCGGGAGGCCTCGCGGACCCAGCCGTCGGGGAGGAGGCGCGTCCCGTCCCAGACGCCCTCGTCCAGGTACAGCTGGCCGAGGCGCGCCACCGCGTCCAGATCGGTGAAGACACCGGAGAAGCCGAGGTCGACCCCGTTGAGCTGCTGCCACCGGAGTTCGCCGATGCCGAGGGGATCGAGCAAGCGGGGGCGGAGGTAGTCGGCAACGCGTTCGCCGGCGAGGCGCTGCAGGATCGTGGCCAGGGCCAGAACCGGCGGCTGGTTGTAGGCGAAGATCGAACCGGGCTCGTGGTCCGGTGGGAGGTGGAAGAAGCCACGTACCGGATCGCCGGGGTCGGCCACGAATGCGTCGAGGAGCATCTCGCGGTCGTGGCCGGTCGACATGGACGCCAGGTGGCGGATGCGGAGCTGGCGGGTCCGGGGATCGGCGTCGTGGAGCAGGTCGGGCAGGTGGTCGGCCACCAGGTCGTCGAGGGTGAGGCGACCCTCCCCGAGCTGGAGGGCGAGCGCACTGCCCGTGAACGTCTTGGAGAGCGAGTACACCAGCCGGGGCCGTCCCGCGGCGTGCGGCGCCCAGTAGCCCTCGGCGATGCGATGGCCATGGCGGGCGACGATGAGCCCGTGAGGTTCGATGCGCGGGTCGGCCTCGAACGCGTCGATCAGCGCCACGATGGCGACGGGATCCACGCCCTGGGCGGACGGGCTGCTGCGCGGGAACGTCATGGAACGATCCTGGCGCACGACCGGCAGCCGATCCTCAGAGGAGGTGGCGACGGAAGAAGGCTTCGACGGCGTCGCGCTCGAAGCGGGGTACGTCGATGTGACCGCCGGGGTTGAGGTGGAGGCTCTTGTCCTCGGACCCGAGCGCATCCCAGAGGGCGAGCCCGTCGTCGCGGCGCATCAACTCGTCGTCGGACTGGAGCAGGAACAGCACCGGTACCGTGATCTTCGCCGCCGCCACGGCCTGCGGATCCTCCGGCGACATCGCCGCGTTGAGCCCCAGGACCGCTGCCGCGATGCGAGGCTCACCGGCCACCAGCGGGAGCCCGTGCGAGGTCCCCATCGACAGGCCCCAGTAGCCGAACGGCCCCGCCGCCCAGGCCGGCTCGGACTCGAGCTCGTCGAGGAGCGTCTTCCACTCGGCCACGTGGCCCGGGATGCGAGCCGCCATCGCCGCTCGCCAGGACGCGTTCACACCCGGGCGCCCCGACGGTGCGTCGCGGCCGAGTCGTCGCTCGAGACCCCGCCGGGCCTCGGAGGCCGCCTCCGGGTCGCTGACCCGGTCACCGTGCTCGGGCGCGTCCAACGCAACCGCGCCGACCCCGAGGTGCCGGACGAGACTGCGGGCGAGCGCCAGCACGTTGGGCGCCCGCTTGTGCTGGGTCCCGCCGTGGCCGATGAGCACGGTCGGGTGGGTGGTGGCCGGTTCCTCCGGCAGCCAATGGATGCCGGACACCACCTCCGTGCCGACCTTCAGGTCGATGCGGCGCTCGACGACACCCCGCTCGACCACCTCGTTCACGATGTCCATGCCTTCCCCCCGGGCTCGATGTCGGCTCCGATCCTTGCAGCTCGACGGGAGGCGTGCCGGACCCGACCCCACGCCGGCCGCCGTCGGGACCATGGAACCGTCGGCGACGGACGGCACACCCCGGGCGGCCCGGTCGAGGTCCTGGTCTACACCTGTCCGGAATGCGGGGCGCTGCTCGGCGTCAGTCGCAGCGGCGCCTGATCGTCCCGGTCCGACGGTGGTGCTGGCACCCTTGCTGGGCGGCGCCGGCCGGGGTTCCGTATGGGCGTGGCTGTGATCGCCTTCCGGCTCCGATCGTGGTGGCGCGCCCATCTCCGCACGGTCACCGCCCTCGCCATGGCCGTCGCGCTCGTCGGCGGGTTGGCGCTCACGCTGCTGGCGGGGGCCGTTCGTACCTCCACCGCGCCGGCCCGGTACACGTCGGCGCATCCGAGTTCCTACGACGTGTCCGTGTCCCAGAACGACGGGCCCCCGGCCACGACCGAACTCGAAGCGCTGCCATCGGTCGACGACGTGGCAGCGGCCAGTTTCGTGTTCGGTGGGCTGGCGGCCGAAAGCGGTCCGGACATCAACGCGCTGCTGTTCGCCGGCTCGCTCGATGCCCTGTCCACCACGGTCGTCGAGGGGCGGGCGCCGGCGCCGGACGCGCCCGGCGAATTCGTCGCCTCGCCGGGCCTCGTCGACGCCGCCGGGCTGGAACTCGGCGATCACCTCCAGCTCGTCACCCTCACCGCGGCGCAGGCGGCGGCGGGTGGATTCGATGCTGGCGAACCGCAGGGGGTCCACCTCGAGGCCACCCTCGTCGGGATCCTCGGGAGTGACTCGGGCCTCGCGGAGGGTTACGACGTCGCCGTCGCCTCGGCCGGCCTGCTCGACGCCACGCCAGCGGGGTCGGTGGGCATCGCGGCCACCATGTACACCGTCCGGCTGGCGCCCGGGTCGACCACCGACGACTTTCGCTCCCAGTTGACGACCATCGATGCCGGCGCCCAGATGAGCGTCGACGAGATCGCTGTCGTCCCCGGCGTCGTCCGCACCGCCGTGCGCACCCAGGCCCAGGGGTTGTTCGTACTGGCCGCGATCGTCGGACTCACCGCGCTGGCCGTGCTCGGCCAGACCCTCACCCGCCAGCTGCGCATCCCCGACGCCGAGGTCGAGACCCTCGGCGCCCTCGGGGCCGACCGACGCATGGCGATGGTCGACGCCGCCGGACGGGCCGTGCTCCCCACCGTGCTCGGCGGGATCGGTGCTGTGGTGATCGCCTACCTGGCCTCGAGTCGCTTCCCCATCGACTTCGTGCGGGACCTCGAACCCGATCCGGGCCACCGCTTCGAGACCGTGGCCCTGCTCCCCGCGTTCGCCGTGCTGGTTTCCGCCCTGATCGCCTGGGTGGCCTTCGCCCAGTACCGGTCCGGGCGCCCGGCCCCGCCCACCGTTCGGTCCAGCATCGCCGACCGGTTGGCGGAGCGCGCCGGCGGGCCCCGGCTCGACGTGGCGATGCGGTTCGCGTTCGGGCAGCATCCCGACCAGCGGCGGGGTGCCAACATCCCCCTACTCGGCCTGGTCGCGGTGTTCGTCGTCCTGGGCGCCGCCCTCACCTTCGGGGCCAACCTCGTGCGGCTCGTCGACACGCCTCGCCAGTACGGCATCAACTTCGACCTCGCCATCGGGAGCGGGGGAGACTCCCTCTCACCCCAAGTCGTCGACGGCCTCGACAAGAGCTCCGACGTGGCCGCCCTCACCCTCTACGGCGTGGCCTTCGTGTCGGTCGCCGACAGCACCGTCACCTTCGACGCCGTCGGCATGCAGCCGGTCCGCGGGGATCTGTTGCCCGATGTGCTCGAAGGCCGGCTGCCCGCCACCGTCGACGACATTGCCCTCGGGAGATCGACGTCACGAGCGCTGCACGCCGGGGTCGGCGACCAGGTGACCCTCGCCACGGCCGACGGCGATCGGGCCTTCAAGGTGTCAGGCATCGCGGTGGTGCCGTCGGTCGAAGGTGCCGACGGCGTCGGCCACGATGCAGTGGTGACCGACGCGGCGCTGGCCGTCCTCGACCCGGACGTGGCGATGAGCGCGGGGGCGGTCCGCCTCAGGCCCACCGCCGGGCACGAGGGGCTGCTCCGGGTGCTGGCCATCACCGGTACCGACGAATCCGCCATCGCCGGACAGGAGGGCGGCGCGATCGGGGCCGACCGACCACCTGACATCCTCAACCTGTATCGCGTCCGCACGGTGCCGGCCATGGTCGCCGCCTCCGTCGGTGCCCTCGCCGTGCTGAGCCTCGCCCACCTCGTGATGGTGTCGGTGCGACGTCGGCGTCGCGACCACGCCGTGCTCCAGGCGCTCGGCGCGTCCCCCGGCTGGATCGGCACCACGGTGTACCTGCAAGCGACGCTCCTCGCGGCGGGCATGCTGGCCGTCGGGCTGCCGGTAGGCGACGCCGTCGGTCGCATCCTCTACGGCCGGATCGTGTCCGACCTAGGGGCCCGCACCGACACCGTCGACCCCACCGCCGCGCTCGGCGTCACCGTCCTCGCCGCCCTGGTGCTCGCCGATGCGGCCGCCGTCCTTCCCGCCCTGCTCGCCCGCCGCCGCCCGCCCGCCGCGCTGCTCACCAGGGACTGACGCCTCCCTCATGTCCACGGCGAGATGATCGGCGCCGATTGACCCGCCGGCGCCAGCAGAGCGCCGCTCCTCCACCACACGGCGTGTCCCGCGGCCCGCGCGTATCCTCGGCGCCCGTGCCGTGGTCCATCGCCGACATCCCCGACCTCGACGACATGACCGTCGTCGTCACCGGCGCCAACGCCGGCATCGGTCTCGAGACCGCGGCAGCACTCGCCGGCGCCGGCGCGACCGTGGTGCTGGCGTGCCGGAACCTCGACAAGGCGGCCGCGGCCCGATCCGAGATCGAGTCGCGGCGACCGCGCGGGCGGCTCGAGGTGCTGCGACTCGATCTGGCCAGCCAGGCCCAGATCGCGGACGCCGCCGCCGAGACCGTCGAACGGTTCCCCCGCATCGACCGGCTGATCAACAACGCCGGGGTCATGGCGGTCGAGCGCGGCGAGACCGAGGACGGCTTCGAGTTGCTGTTCGGCACCAACCACCTCGGCCACTTCGCCTTCACCGGGCGGGTGCTGCCCGCGCTGCTCGACGCACCGCGCTCGCGGCTGGTGACCGTCACCAGCCTGTCGCACCGGATGGGACGGATCCGCTGGGAGGATCCCCACGCCGAACGCTCCTACCGACAGTTCACGGCCTACGCCCAGTCGAAGCTGGCCTGCCTGCTCTTCGCCTTCGGACTGGAGCGGCGTCTGGCCGCAGCGGGCGGGGACACCATCTCGCTGGCGGCCCATCCGGGGTTCGCGGCGACCGACATCCTGCACCGCGGTCGTGACTCCCGGTTCCTCCAGTGGCAACGACGCGCCGGCGAGCGGTTCATCCAGACGGCAGCGGAGGCGAGCCGGGCCTCGCTCCGGGCTGCCACCGACCCCGGGGCCCACGCCGGCCAGTACTACGGGCCCGCGCACCGGTTCCAGACGCACGGGGCGCCGGTCCCGGTCCCGCCGGCCAGGCGTGCGCTCGACGAGGTGGCCCAGGACCGACTCTGGGAGCTGTCGGAGCGGCTCACCGGAGTCGCGTTCCCCCTCCCGCCCGCCTGAACCCACGGGGCCATCCGGCCACGCGCGATCCCACCACCACGAATCAGCGGCGTACGTTCGCGTCGGTGCCGGCCAGGGTCCTCCTCGTCGAAGACGACGTGCTGATCAGCACGAGCCTGGCGCGCGCCCTGGTCGCCAACGGCTACGACGTCGAGCTCGCCGCCGGGGTGGCCGACGCCAAGGACTCCCTGCGCCGCCACCATCCCGACGTGGTGTTGCTCGACCTCGGCCTGCCCGACGGCGACGGCATCGACGTGTGCCGCACGGTCGTCGCCGAGCAACCGCTGGTGCCGGTGCTGGTGCTCACGGCCCGCAGCACCGAGGTCGACGTCGTCCTCGGGCTCGACGCCGGAGCCGTCGACTACATCATCAAGCCGTTCCGCCTGGCCGAGCTGCTCGCCCGTCTCTCGTCGCACGTCAGGTACGCGACCGCGGCCCGGGCGGACCCAACCCGACTCGGCGAACGGATCGTGGTGGGCGGGGTCACCGTGGACGCCGGCGGGCGGCGGGCCTTCCTCGACGGCGACGAGCTCCAGCTGCGGCCCAAGGAGTTCGACCTGCTCACCCGGCTGGCTCGGGAGCCGCAGCGGGTGGTTCGTCGCGAGCAACTCATCGACGACGTGTGGGACGACTGCTGGTGGGGGTCCACCAAGACGCTCGACGTCCACATCAACGCGTTGCGTCGCAAACTCGGTGAGGCACCGGGCGCGCCGAGCCGCATCACCACCGTGCGGGGTGTCGGCTACCGCCTCGACCCCGAGCCCTCGTGAGGCGCCGCATCCTGGTGACAGTGGTGTCGGTGACCGCGCTGGTCGTCGTCGCCTTCTTCGTGCCCGCCGCCCTCGCCGTTCGCAGCGGCATCCGCCGCGGCGACCTGCTCGCGCTCCAGCGGCAGCTGGCCGTGGTCAACGCCATGGTGCCCGCGGACGGCCCCCTCGACCTGGATCGCCTTCGCGCCGCGGTCACCGACGGCCGCCGGCTGGCCCTCTACGACGGGAGCGGCCACCGACTCGACGGCTCCGGTCCCGAGCTCGCCGATCCAGTGGTGAGCGAGGCCCTGCACGGAACGCTCACCGAGGGGTACGTGGACGGTGACCTCGTCGCCGCGGCGCCGGTGCCGGTGTCGACGGCGGGCGCCGGCGGCGTGCTCCGTCTCCTCGAACCCGCCTCGGTGAGCGCGAGCCGGATCCGCCACGCCCTCGCTCTGCTCGGTTCGGAGGCGGCGCTCGCCGTCGTCGGCGCGGCCGCCATCGGCGCGGTCCTGGCCCGGCGCCTGACCCGACCGCTGGATCAGCTCCGCGCCGGCGTGGGATCGATCGGCGACACCGACGTGGCGGTCCGCCACACCCCGACCGGCGTCGCCGAGGTCGACCAGCTGGGGCTCACGTTCGAGCACGCGTCGGCCCGGATCGAGGAGCTGCTCCGCCGGGAGCGGGCGTTCTCGTCCCACGTGTCGCACCAGCTCCGGACCCCGGTGGCCGCGCTCCGGGTCGCGGTCGAGGCCGAGCTGGCCGCCCCCCGCCCGGATCCCGCCCTGGTGCTGACCGAGAGCCTGGATGCGCTGGACCGCCTCGAATCCACGGTGACCGGTCTGCTGGCACTGGCCCGCCACGACGAGGACCACGACACCCGGGCCGACGCGGTCGCCATCGTCCGGGAGGAGGTCGACCGGTGGATGGCGTCGCCGTCGCGGGTCGGCCGGACCGCCACGCTCGTCGGACCCAGCGGCGTCGCCGAGGCCCGCATCGCACCGGAAGCACTGCGGCACGTCGTCGACATCCTCCTCGACAACGGGGGCCGGCACGGCCGGGGCGACCTCACCGTCACGGTCGAGGGCGACGAGGACACGGTGACCGTGCAGGTCGCGGACGAGGGCTGCATCCCCGCCACCCTGGACCCGCTGGCGGCGGCGCCATCCGACCCCGGCCACGGCATCGGGCTGCGACTGGCCCGCACGCTGGCGGCCTCGGCGGGCGGACACCTGGAGCTGACCTCGCGCACCCCGACCAGGTTCACCCTCGCGCTCCGGAGCGCAACGCGAACCCCCCGCTGACCCGGCGCTTACCTCCCGCTCACCGGCCATGACCGAAGCTCGGACGTCGATGCACGTCCGCGCCGCCACCCCGGTTCCCACCCACCCCGGCCCCACACCCCATCGCCGATCGCCGACCGGTATGCGGCCGCGATCCGTCCTCGCCCTCGCCGCCGCCCTCCTGCTCGCCGTGGTGCTCGGACCCGGCGCCACTGCGGCGTCGGCGGCGAGCGGCCTGCAGATCACCACCCCCTACCCGGACGTGGAGACCACCCCGGGCTCCACGGTGAAGCTGTCGCTCACCTTCTCCAGTTCCTCGACCGACTCGGCCGCCGTGGCGGTGACCGGGTTGCCCGATGGCTGGCAGTCGACGCTGCGCGGCGGCGGGTTCGTGATCCACGCCATCACCGCCACGTCCGACGCGCCGGCCACGGCCAACCTCGAGATCACCGTCCCGCCCGACGCGCCGCCCGGGCCCCACCCGTTCGCGGTCACGGCCTCCGGACCCGGTGGATCGTCGTCGCTGCCCGTCACCATCGACGTCGAAGAGGTGGTGGACGCCGGCATCGGGCTCAAGGCCGACTTCCCGTCGCTGCGCGGCGAACCGGACACCGACTTCACCTACACCCTCACCATCGAGAACAAGACCCCGGAATCGCAGACGTTCACGTTCGATCCCAGTGCCCCGCAGGGCTGGACGGTGAGCGCGTCGCCCACCGCCGAGGCGAAGGCCCAGACCGTCACCATCGACGCCGGCGCCACCTCGGACGTGAAGGTCACGGCCCACCCGCCGGCGACGACGAAGGAGGGTTCGTACGACATCGACGTGGTGGTCAAGGCACCGAACGGCGCCAGCGGTGACCTGAAGCTCCAGGCGGAGGTCACCGGGACTCCGCAGCTCTCCCTGGCGACCGCCGACCAGCGCCTGAACGTCAAGGGGCGGTCGGGGACCACCAAGCGCCTCCCCCTCATCGTCGCCAACACCGGTTCGGCCGCGCTGAGCGACGTCAAGCTCGCCGGCACCGCTCCCACCGGCTGGGACGTCTCCTTCGACCCGAAGCAGATCGGCGCGATCAAGCCCGGCGAGACCGCGCAGGTGACGGCGATCATCTCACCCGGCAAGGACGCCGTGGCCGGCGACTACGACATCACGATCCGGTCGAGCGCGGGCAGCGAGTCGTCGAACCTCGACCTGCGGTTCGCGCTCCAGGGCTCGCGCGCCCTCGGATTCGTGGCCATCGCGGTGATCGTGCTCGCGGTCGCGGCGCTCGCCGGAGTGTTCCGTCGCTACGGCCGGCGTTGATGGTGGCCGACGAGGTGGTGATCGAGACCACCGACCTCACCAAGCGATACGGCCCCACGCTGGCCGTCGACCGGCTCGACATCGAGATCCGCCGGGGCGAGGTGTTCGGTCTCCTCGGGCCCAACGGGGCCGGCAAGACGACCACGGTGCTGATGTTGCTGGGGCTCACGGAGCCGACGAGCGGCACGGCGCGGCGTCGAGGGCCTCGACCCGACCCGCTCACCGCTGGAGGTCAAGGCCCGCATCGGCTACCTCCCCGACAACGTCGGCTTCTACGAGGACATGACCGGGCGCGACAACCTCGGCTACACGGCCGAGCTGAACCGCATCCCCCGCCCGGTGGCCGGCGACCGCGTCGACCAGCTCCTGCACGCTGTCGGGTTGGCCGACGATGCCGACCGGGTGGTCGGTGGCTACTCGCGAGGAATGCGCCAGCGGCTGGGCCTGGCCGACGCGCTGGTGAAGGAACCGTCGATCCTCGTGCTCGACGAGCCCACGGTGAACATCGATCCCGAAGGGGTCCGGGACATCCTGTTGCTGGTCGAACGGCTGCGGACCGAGCAGGGCGTCACGGTCTTGTTGTCCTCCCATCTCCTGCACCAGGTCGAGCAGGTCTGCGACCGCATCGGCGTGTTCGTCGCCGGGCGGCTGGCCGCCATGGGCACCATCGACCAGCTCGCCTCGGAGCTGACCGACCGGTGGCGCTTCGCGGTCGGCGTGACGGGCCTCGACGACGCACCGCGCGCGTTGCGTGCCATCCCGGGGGTGGTGGACATCGAGCGGCGAGAAGGACGGTGGTTGCTGGCCGCCGATCGGGACGTCCGCGCCGACCTGCAAGAGCTGGTGGTCGAGGGCGGCGGGCAGTTCACCCACCTGAGTCGCGAGGGCGCCGACCTCGACGCCATCTACCACCGCTGGTTCCGAGGAGCAGACGATGACGACGACGACGATCGCTGAGCCGGCCCGGCTCACCGGGGGGTGGCGGATCGTCGCCCGCAAGGAGTTCGGCGACCACGTCCGCTCGGCCCGGTTCGTGATCCTGGTGGTGCTGGTGTCGCTGGCCGGCCTGGCCGCCGCGCACTCGGCCAGCGGGCCGATCAGGAACGCCGCCGACTCGGCGTCCGCGACGCCATCGATCTACCTGTACCTGTTCACGCTGTCACCCGATCGGGTGCCCGCGTTCCACGAGTTCCTCGGCATCCTCGGTCCCCTGCTCGGCATCGCGTTCGGCTTCGACGCCGTGAACAGCGAGCGGGCCCAGGGCACGCTGCCTCGCCTGGTGGCGCAACCCATCCATCGCGACGAGATCCTCAACGGCAAGTTCGTCGCCGGGATCAGCGCCATCGCCTTGGCCCTGGTGTCGGTGACCGCCATCGTCGCCGGCTACGGCGCGCTCCGCCTCGGCATCGGACCATCGCTCGGCGACACCGTCCGCATCATCGGGTTCCTGATCGTGGCCCTCGTCTACATCGCCCTGTGGCTGGCCGTCGCCATGCTGCTGTCGGTGACGACGAACCGCGCCGCGACGGCCGCGCTGGCGACGCTCGGCGCGTGGCTCGTGTTCACGCTCTTCGGTGGCCTCATCGCCGGCGTCATCGCCGACACCGTCCACCCCGTCGCCTCCGACGCCCCGGTGGAGGACGTGCTGGCCAACGCCCGGATCGAGCTGAACATCCGTCGGCTCTCACCCGACGAGCTCTACAAGGAGGCGACCAGCGTCCTGCTCAACCCGGCCCGCCAGAGCACCGGCATCGTCGTGGTGAACGACAACAGCGGCGCGCTCCCCAGCACGCTCCCCCTCGACCAGAGCCTGCTGCTCGCCTGGTGGCAGATCGTGACCCTGTTCGGTGGCGTCGTGGTGGCGTTCACCGCCTCCTACGTCGTGTTCATGCGCCAGGAGGTGCGGGCCTGAGCCGCGTCAAGCAATCCGGAACAAAACAATATCTGGACTGAGTCCAGATTTCTCGGTTATGCTCGGCGCATGCCCGACTCCGACGACGAGTTGCTGCTGCGCCAGCACGGCCTGAACGTCACCGCCCAACGGCTGGCCGTCCTGCGCGCCGTGGCCGAGGGTCCCCACCGCACCGCCGACGACATCGACACCGCGGTCCGGTCCGAGATCGGCGCCATCTCCCGGCAGGCCATCTACGACGCGCTGACGACGTTCACCGACAAGGGCATCATCCGGCGCATCCAGCCGGCCGGATCCCCGGCCCGCTACGAGAACCGGGTGGGCGACAACCACCACCACGTGATCTGCCGGATGTGCGGCAAGACGGCCGACGTCGACTGCGCCGTGGGCTACACGCCGTGCCTCACCGCCGCCGACGACTCGGGCTACACCATCGACGAAGCCGAGGTCATCTACTGGGGCCGCTGCGCCGAGTGCACGGCCGCGTCGCCCGAACCCGGCTCACCCGACCACCACCGAGCACTACCCACCAGCAAGCCAGCGAACGAGGAGGCCCGACGTGGCTGACGACGTGACCCAGAGCACCAGCGAGAGCGAGAACCCCGCCATCCCCGCGCCCGAACCGGCGACGAGGACCAGGCCGCGGACGAACAGGGACTGGTGGCCCAACCAGCTCGACCTGAACGTCCTGCACCAGCACTCGCCCCGGGGGAACCCGATGGGCGAGGACTTCCACTACGCCGAGGCGTTCGCCTCCGTCGACCTCGAGGCCCTGAAGGACGACATCGTCGAGGTGATGACGACATCGCAGGACTGGTGGCCTGCCGACTACGGCCACTACGGCCCACTCTTCATCCGCTTGTCCTGGCACCAGGCCGGGACCTATCGCATCGAGGACGGCCGGGGCGGAGGCGGCGACGGCGCCCAGCGCTTCGCCCCCCTCAACAGCTGGCCCGACAACGCCAACCTCGACAAGGCCCGCCGGCTGCTGTGGCCGGTCAAGCAGAAGTACGGCGCCAACATCTCCTGGGCCGACCTGCTGGTCTTCGCCGGCAACGTCGCCCTCGAGTCGATGGGCTTCGAGACCTTCGGCTTCGGCTTCGGCCGCGAGGACATCTGGGAGCCGGAGGAGATCTTCTGGGGCCCGGAGGACACCTGGCTCGGTGACGAGCGCTACCGCGGCGACCGCGAGTTGTCCAACCCGCTCGGGGCGGTGCAGATGGGGCTCATCTACGTGAACCCCGAGGGACCGAACGGCAACCCCGACCCGCTGGCCGCGGCCCGCGACATCCGCGAGACCTTCGCCCGGATGGCCATGAACGACGAGGAGACCGTCGCCCTCATCGCCGGCGGCCACACGTTCGGCAAGACCCACGGCGCCGGTGACCCCGACCTCGTCGGTCCCGAACCCGAGGGCTGCCCGGTCCACGCCATGGGTCTGGGCTGGAAGAGCGAGTTCGGCACCGGGAAGGGCACCGACGCCATCACCAGCGGGCTCGAGGGAGCGTGGACTCCCACCCCCATCCAGTGGGACAACAGCTTCTTCGAGACGCTGTTCGGCTACGAATGGGAGCTCACCGAGAGCCCGGCCGGCGCCAAGCAGTGGAAGCCGAAGGGAAATGCCGGCGCCGACGCCGTGCCCGACGCGCAGGATCCCGCCAAACGGCACGCCCCGATGATGCTCACCACGGACCTCGCGCTGCGGCTGGACCCGGTCTACGAGCCGATCTCCCGGCGCTTCATGGAGAACCCCGACCAGCTCGCCGAGGCGTTCGCCAAGGCCTGGTACAAGCTGCTGCACCGCGACATGGGTCCGGTCTCCCGCTTCCTCGGCCCGTGGGTGCCGGAGCCGCAGCTGTGGCAGGACCCCGTCCCCGCCGTCGACCACGACCTGGTCGATGCGGACGACATCGCGGCGCTGAAGCGCGCGCTCCTCGACTCGGGGCTCTCGATCCCCCAGCTGGTGGCCACCGCCTGGAACGCGGCCGCCAGCTTCCGGGGCACCGACAAGCGCGGCGGCGCCAACGGGGCCCGCATCCGGCTCGCCCCGCAGAAGGACTGGGAGGCCAACGATCCGGCCGAACTGGCCACCGTGCTGGCGACCATCGAGCGGGTCCAGCAGGACTTCAACGCAGCGCAGTCCGGTGGGAAGCGGGTGTCGCTGGCCGACCTGATCGTCCTCGGCGGGTGCGCGGCGGTCGAGCGGGCGGCCAGGGACGCCGGCCACGACGTGACCGTGCCCTTCACGCCCGGCCGCACCGACGCCACCCAGGAACAGACCGACGTGGACGCGTTCGCCGTGCTCGAGCCCACAGCCGACGGGTTCCGCAACTACCTGCGGGACGGCGAGAAGCTGCCGCCCGAGCAGCGGCTGCTCGATCGGGCCAACCTGCTGACCCTGTCCGCACCCGAGATGACCGTCCTCGTCGGTGGCATGCGCGCCCTCGACGCCAACCACGGGCGCACCCGCCACGGTGTGCTGACCGACCGGCCCGGACAGCTCACGAACGACTTCTTCGCCAACCTGCTCGACATGCGCACGGAGTGGAGCACCTCGGCATCCGACGAGCATGTCTACGAGGGGCGGAACCGATCGACCGGCGAGATCACCTGGACCGCCACCGCGGTCGACCTCGTCTTCGGCTCCAACTCGCAGCTGCGCGCCATCTCCGAGGTCTACGGAGCCGGCGACGGCGAAGAGAGGTTCGTCCGGGACTTCGTGTCCGCCTGGGACAAGGTCATGAGCCTCGACCGCTTCGACGTCGGCTGAGCTCGGCCCCGCGCGGACACCTTCGACGCTGGTCCAAAAAGGAGAAATCGGGCATCCCGTCGTAGTGTCACCCGATGCGCACCCTCAGCGTCCGGTTCCTCGTCGCCACCGTGCTGGCCCTCGGCTTCGCCGCGCTGCCGTCCTCGGCCGCGTCGGCGCAGGACCAGCCACCTGCCGCCCCCTGCGGTTCGGCGTTCCCGGCCTACGACCCGGCACCGACGGGTGTCGGTCCCACGCTGGCCGACCAGGAGATCACCATGTCCGACGGCGTCGTGCTGCGCGCCGACGTCACGTTGCCCGCGGGCCCGGGGCCGTTCCCCACCGCGCTCACCATCACCGGATACGGGAAATCGAGCGGGGCGGCGGCCTTCACCGGCGGCAGCGCCGGACTGGCCCGCCACGGCTACGCCACGGTCGTGGTCGACGACCGGGGCACGGGCTCGTCGGGCGGCCGGTGGGACTCGTGGGGCCCGCGCACCGTGGCCGACTACCCCGAGATCATCGACTGGATCGTCGCCCAGCCGTGGAGCGACGGGACGCTGGGAGTGACCGGCGCGTCGTACATGGGCATCACCTCGCTGTATACGGCCGCCAGTCAGCGTCCCGCGGTGAAAGCTGTCTTCGCCACCGTGCCGATGGCCGACAGCTACCGCGACATCGTCTTCGGCGGCGGCGAGGTCAACACCGCGTTCATCCCGTTGTGGGTCGGCCTGGTGACGGGGCTCTCGTTGGTGCCGGGGAGCGACCCGTCGACGGTGCTCGAGCACCTGGCCGCGGTGAAGGACTTCCAGCTGCCCACCATCTCCGACTCGGTCGTGGGCGGCGACACGGCCTACGACGGGCCGTTCTGGCGCCAGCGGTCACCCATCGAGGTGGCCGACCGCATCGACGTACCGACCTTCATCGTCGGGGGCCTCGACGACCTCTTCCAGCGCGGTGAGCCGCTGCTCTACGAGGCCCTCGCCGACCACACCGACGCCCGCCTGCTCATCGGCCCGTGGACCCACATCGCCGCCGGCTCGGGTCTGCCGGCCGACGGCGTTCCGGACGTCGACTCGCTGGTGCTCCAGTGGTTCGACCAGCACGTGCGGGGAATCGACACCGGAGCCGACTGCATCCCCCACGTCACGCAGTACGAGCGAGGCCTCGACCACTACCGGTCGGCGCCCACCTGGCCAGTGCCCGACCTGCACGCCGAGCGGTGGCATCTCCGGGGCGACAAGATGCTCACCGAGGAACCGGCGGGCGACGAGCCGTCGTCGACCTACCTCCAGCTCCCGGTGAACGGCCCCTGCACGCGCAGCACCGCCCAGTGGCTGATCGGCGTCATCGACCGCGCGCCATGTGCCACCGACAACCAACTCGACGAGAAGACCGCCCTCACCTGGACCAGCGCACCCTTCGACGACGGCGTCGAGATCAACGGTCCGATCGAGGCCGACCTCTGGCTGCGACCGCTGCTCTCCAAGGAGGCCGTCGTGTCGGTGGCGATCTCCGACGTGGCCCCGGACGGGACCTCTCGCGGCCTGACCAACGGCATGCTGCTGGCCTCGCACCGGGCGGTCGACCCGGCGCGCAGCCGGATGCTCGACGGACAATCGATCCAGCCGTGGCACCCCTTCACCAAGGCGGCCCAGCAGGCGGTGACGCCGGGGCAGGCCGTGCTGGTTCCGGTCGAGGTCTTCCCGACCTCCGCCGTGCTGCAGAGCGGGCACCGCCTGCGGGTCACGATCGCCGCCTACGACGTGCCCCATGCCCTCCCGCCGGCGCCGGCGGCGCTGTCCACCCTGGCCGGGCCGGTCGAAGTGTTGAACGACACCGCCCACCCCAGCTCGATCGTGCTGCCCGTCGTCGGCCGTGCATCGGGCGCGACCACCGCGGCAGCCAGCCCCGACGTCGCGGCCGAGCAGGCATCAGGGGCAACGCCCCGCAGTGGTGCCGTTCCCGAGTCGCTGCCCCGGACCGGCGCATCGGTGCCGCTCACCCTGGCGGTGGTCCTCCTGGGCGCGGCCCTGGCCCTGCGGTTCCGGCTGGTCCGCCGGCCCGGGCGGGACTGAGTCCCGCCCGGTTCAGGCCACGGTTCAGGCCAGGCGCCACCCGAACGCGGTTCCGTGCCGGCTGGCGCCCAGCTCGGTGAAGCCAACCGCCCGGTAGAAGCCCATCGCCCGCTCGTTGCGGGCCGACACGCCCAGGTGCACGCCCGAGGAGCCGGCGCGGGCCAGCGAGTCAAGCACGGTGTCGATCAACCGACGGCCGTTGCCGGCCCCCTGGAACTCGGGCAGCAGGTCGATGTGGAGGTGGGACGGGTAGCCGCGGAGGATGGCGTCGACGGCGGTGGGCGGGTCGTGGAGGAGCTCAACGGTCGCCTGGTCGGCAGGCGTTCGACCCTCGCCCTGACGTGGGTACCGGGCTCGCAGGTCGGGCCACCACGAGCGTTCGAGCTCGGCCTCGAAGGCGCGCGAGTCGAGGGCCGCGAGCACGTACCCACCAGCGCGATCGTCGGCATCGACCACGACGAAGGCGTGATCGGGCGCATGGATCAGGTAGGGCGCGGCCCACACGTGCCCCGGCAAGGACGGATCGGCGTGGAGCGATGTGGCATCGGCGCCGGCGTCGGCCGTGCGCACGCAGATCTCGTAGAGGCGGTCCAGGTCCCGGGGCTCGGCGGGCCGGATCGGGGCCGGGTCCACGCTCACTGCTCGGCCAGGCTCACCAGTTCGATGCCCCGCCGCTCGATCACCTGCCGCACGTCGGGTGACGTCAGCGCGACGAGGTCGGCGGCCCGGAACGTCTCGGCCCAGGCCGCGTTCGCGGCGTCGGGCGCGCAGATCGCCCGGAGCTCGGCGGACGGGACGGCCGGGTGCGAGAGCACGAAATGGGTCCCGCCGTCGAGTCGTTCGAGCCACTCGACGAACCGATCGGTGCGTTGCGCCAGGTCGTCGACCGACGACAGCGACAGGATGAACATCGAGTCGAACCGGTGGTGGGGCTCGACGGGGTCGTACACGAAGCGCCGGCCGAGCTCGGCGCAGATGGCGGGGTAGGCGCTGGTGACCGACAATCCCATGTGGGGGTCGACGTAGGCGAGCTCGAGCCCACAGGCCACGGCCCGTCGGGCCTGGATACGGAGCTCGTCGAGGCCCTCGATCGGATCGATCCGTGCCGCGGCGTCCTCCACCGTCCGCGGTTGGGTGCCGTCGTCGAGCCGCAACGTGGCTCCGGCCGACAGGGGCGCCCAGCGCAGGAAGTCCCACTCGCAGGTGAAAGTGCAGTGCAGGCCGGTGGTGAGGCCGAGCCGGCGAGCGGTGGCGGCGCCCTCGGCGAACCACGGCGTCGGGGCCATCACCGACGCCTGGGTGACCACTCCGTCGGTCACCGCCACCTCGATGCCCTCGTTCACGGCGCGGCACATCCCGAGATCGTCCGCTTGCACGACCAGTCGCACCGCTGTCACGGTGGGCACGGTAGGCCACCGATCGCAGAGCAGGAGACGAAGCGTTCGGCACCGAAGCTTGCGACTGCGCAGATCGCGCCGTGTCGAACTGGTCGGCACGACTCGTTGCCCACTTCGGAGCCAGGAGACGACGTGTCCCGATCGAGACGACTCATCACCGCGCTGGCGGTGCTCGCCCTCGCCCTCACCACCGCACCGGCCTTCGCCGAGAATTCGCTGGTCGGCACGGTGCTCGACCCCGGCGCTGCGGTCGGCGCCGCGACCCCGGGCCTCGATCGGCTCCTGGCCTCGGCCACGGATTCGACGACCGCAATTGCCACCCTGGACGCGGTGCCCACGGCCGTCGTGCGCGACTCGCTGGAGGCGCTGGGCCTCGAGGTGCAGCCGATGAAGCACCTCCCGCTGGCCCTGGTCCGGGGACCGGTCGCCGCCATGCAGGCCGCGGTCGCCACCGGCATCGCGGAGGACGTCTATCCGAACGACCAGCTCCAGTACCTCGACACTGCCTCCTCCGATGCCATGGGCGGCGCCGCCACCCGAGCCGCAGGTATGACCGGCAAGGGCGTCACGGTCGCGGTCGTCGACTCCGGCTGCGACGCCTCCCACCCCGACCTGGCCGACCACGTCGTCCACAACGTCAAGGTGGTCAGCCCGGAATACGTCAACGGGCAGGTCGACGCCAACAACACCATCGCCGTGCCCAACGAGGTCGGCCCGTACCAGAACACCGACCTCGGATCCGGCCACGGCACCCACGTCTCCGGCATCATCGCCGCCGACGGCACCACATCCCCTGACCACCTCGGCGTCGCGCCCGACGCCGACCTCGTGTGCATCTCGGTCGGTGAGGTCCTCTTCACCACCGCGGTGGTGACCGCCTACGACTACCTCCTCGACCAGCCCGACATGTGGGGCGTCGACGTGATCAACAACTCGTGGGGCAACTCCTACGCCCAGTTCGATCCCCGCAACCCGGTGGCCACCGCGACCAAGGCGGCGGCCGATGCGGGCGCGGTCGTCGTGTTCGCCGCGGGCAACTCGGGCGACGGCAACGGCGAGGGAACGCTGAACCCGTTCTCGCAGGCCCCCTGGGTGGTGTCGGTGGCAGCCGAGAGCATCGACCACGTCCGGGGCTCGTTCTCGTCCAACGGCTTCCGCTACGACAACTCGCTCCCCACCAACATCGGCCCTGGCGGCCACACCACCTTCACCGGCAGCCAGCTCGGCCTCGTCCACCCCGACGTCGCCGCGCCCGGCGTCGACATCTCCTCGACCTGCGACACGGCCGGAACCGTCGTCGGGCCCTGCCCGCCGGGTGAGAACACCACGGCGTCGGGGACCTCGATGGCATCGCCGCACGTCGCCGGCGCCGCCGCGGTGCTCCTGCAGGCCAATCCCGACCTCACCCCCGAGCAGCTGCTCAGCGCCATGCAGGTCACGGCCCAGCCGGTCGAGGCCACCGACGGCGGACCGGCCCCGTTCTGGGAGGTCGGCTACGGCCGGGTCGATCTCGCCCGCGCCGTCTCCCTCGTCCAGTCGAAGAGCGGCATGCGGAAGCTGTCCCGCACGCAGGACCAGCTCGATCGCGACCTGCGGGCGGCCGAGGCCGTGGTCCAGAGCGACTTCTGGACCTACGCCGCGCCCACCGTCGCCGTGAACACCGACGCCCACACCTACACGATCACGCCCGACAGCGGCACCGATCAGATCCGGGCCACCATCGTCCATCCGTCCGAGGCCACCGTTGGCGCCGACCTCGGGTTGTTCGAGTACTCGGTCACCATCCGCGACGCCGAGGGCAACGTCCTCGCCACCCAGGACCACGTCGGCATCGGCGCCGAGGCGGCCACGGCCGACATCACGGGCCTGACCGCGGCGCAGCGGCAGTCGATCACGATCGACATCCTGGGTGTGCGGTCGGTGTCGGATCCCGACACGCTCGACTCCGACAGCATCCTCAACGACACCGTGACGCTCCAGGTGGTCCAGCGCGACGTCCCGTAAGCGGCCGCGGGCC
>CAWDAJ010000014.1:0-86839 GCA_963800295.1 uncultured Acidimicrobiaceae bacterium | reverse complement strand
GGCCTCCGGAGCCGTGTGCGGGCGTTCGAGTCGCCCCGGGGGCACTTCACGAAGATTGGTACCGGCGCCTCTAGTCTGGCGTCCCGAGCGGACACGACGGCTTCGGCTCGGCGAGGAGCTGGCCGACCTTGCGTACGAGCGGTTGCCCGATGATGAGGTCGCCGGCGTGCACGGACCGGATCGCGCGTGCGACCTCCTCCTGACGGACGCCCTTCAGCAGGTAACCACCGGCGCCCGCTCGCAGCGCAGCGGTGATCCATTCGTCGTCATCGAACATCGTGAGGACGAGGACCTGCCCGCCGAGCTCCGCGGCTCGGTTGCGCATGGACTAGGCCGGCACCACGTCGCAGAACACGAAGCCGTCGCGTTCGACGACTTCGCCCACCTCGATGTCGATCGGTGCGGAGAAGCCGGGCCCATCCCACACAAAGGTGTGGAACTCGCCCCGCTCGCCGCACGGGTCCACGGCGACCGGAAGATCGGCCAGCAGTTCCTTGTCGAAGGCCCGTCCGGCGAACGCAGGGTCGAGCTGAGTCGGATCGACGCACGTGAGCACGGCCTTGACGCCGGACGCCACCATGTCCCGGGCGAGGACATCGGTCGGACGACCCCACAACGGGAAGTGAAGGCTCATCCCGGTCGGGGCCATCGCCTCCTCGCGATAGGCGCGGACGTCCTCGAGGAAGAGATCGCCGAACACCACGGCGTCCACGCCGGCGGCCATCGCCTCGTCCATCGCGTCGCCCATGCGGGCTTCGTAGACCTCGTTCGGGCAGGGGGAGGGGATCTCGACGACGCGCAGTTCGATCCCGAGTCGGTCGGCTTGGGCCTCGAGCAAGGACCGCCGCACCGCGTGCATGGCCACGCGTTCGGCATCAGCGTTGACCGTCACCAGTAGGCGGGTCACCTCGAATTCGCCCGCGCCGCACACTGCGGCGAGGGCGAAGGCGCTGTCCTTGCCGCTGCTCCAACTCATCCACGCCTGCTTCACCGGGCCGAGCCTACGGAGGCCCATTCCCAGACGACGGCTCGGGCTGCGGCAACGTGGATCGGTGAACGAGCCGTCAGTCGGCGCCTGGGCCGGGCTTGGCCAGAACGGACCGCGCGTCCAGTTCGTGGCCGCAGGGCGAGGACCGGCCACAGGGCGCGGCCCTTGTCGGTGAGGACGTAGTCGTGACGGCCCCGCCCCTCGTCATAGGTACGGCGCTCGAGGATGCCGGCCGCGACCAGCTTGTCGAGTCGGTTGGTGAGGATGTTGCGCGAGATCCCGAGGCGGTCCACGAAGTCGTCGAAGCGGCGGACACCCAGGAACGAGTCGCGCAGGATCAGCAGTGTCCACCACTCGTCGATGATCTCGAGGGACTGGGCGACCCCGATCGCGCCGCCAACGCCAGCAATGGACACGAGCAGCATCAGGCCTGGCGCGTCGCCCGTCGGATGATCGAGTCGACTCGTTCCCGGTCACTCTCCCGGATGAGCACCCGGTGTTCGACGAGGGCGGCATAGCCGGGGGTGAGCCCGTTGTCGTCCATCGTCAGCAGCCGGATCGGGATCCCCTCGGCTTCACATCGCGCCACGATCATCGACGCGACGGTGCGGTCGAAGCCGACCGGAAGATCGACGAGCTCCGGCGTCACCTGGTCGTCGGGGTGACGCCGTCGCCGGAAGATGCCCATACCGGCATGCTGCCAGGGAAACGCAGTCAGTCCTCGATGAGGTCGAGTCCCTGCTCGCGCAGTCGAGCGATGTTGTCGAGCATCGCCTGGAGCGCCTCGGGGGCATGGCCCTCCCATGCGCCGAGCTCGTCGAGCACCCGCATCGGATGGCGCGTGCGATAGCTCCGCGTCACGTTGCCGGGATACCTCTTGTTGGTGACGTTGGGGTCGTCCTCGAAGGGACCGGTGGGCTCGACGACGTAGATGTGACCGCGTTCGTCGTCCCCGGCGAGCGCGGTGGCGAGTTCGGCTGCCCAGACGGCAGGTTCGAGCAGCGCAGCGAAGTAGACGTGGTTCGAGACCCGACCCTCGTGGTAGTTCGAGCCCCGGCCGGGAACGACGAGATCGCCCATGCCGAAGCTCGCCTTCGTTCCATGGAAGAAGGGTCCCTCGACGTGGCCGCAACGCTCGAACGTCACCGGGACGTGCTCGGTCTCGCTCGACGCTGCGACCGCTTCGGCGATCGACATCGTGGCCTCGGCGGGTCCGCGGTCCTGCAACGCGTTCTCCGATCGTCCGAGAGTCCCTGACAGAAGTGGGGGGAACCTACCGCCCGCGACCCGTCGGCCAGCGTGCACCGTCGCCGAGGGTGCTCGGGTCACGCGCGCCTGGCGCATGTTCGGCGAGGATCCTCGGGTTCGGAACACCCGCCGTCGGGCGGATGCTCGCCGAGGGTCCTCGCCCACGCACCGCTTGGCGCACCGTCGGCGAGGATCCTCGCCGACGCGTCAGACGCCGGCGGGGGCGTGGCGCATCTCGATGTGCACGTGCGGCGTTCGGACGCCCCGTTGCGCCTCGGTGAAGCGGTCGACCTGGCTGTCGAAGTCGAGTTGGCGGGGCGAGGCGGCGATCGGCGTCACGCCGGCCTCGACGCGCTGACCGGCCTGCACGAGCGGGTCCTCGAGGTGGATGAGCGACACCTCGGCGGCGGCGTTCCCGTCCGGTCGGATGCGGACCTTGTGGTCGGTACCGCCGTAGAGCTGGAACGGGGCCACGTCGACGACCACGCCGTTGACCGGCGAGACGACCGTGGCATCGGGGTGCACGGCGAGGTCGATGGCGGTCATGGGCGCCGACGGACGCGACCGGGACGGCAGCACCACGACCTGGCCGTCGGCCTCGCCGGTGGTGGCCACCTCGACGGCGGGGTTCAGGTTCTCGGCGATCGGTTGACCGGCGGCGAAGACCAGCGCATCCGGGTTGTTCGACTCGTGGAAGCCGACGAGCTCGATGCGGCTGCCGTCGGCACGCAGGTTCACCCCGTCCCACCGGGCGATGGACGTCGGGCCGGCGGCGACCTGGCTCACCGGTCCTGTCTCGTCGGCGCGATCGGCCGACACGCCCGCCAGCTCGCGAAGCTGGTCGGCCACCCGTCCGGCGGGGCCGAGGGGACCAGCCATCGCCGGGTGGACGTCGGGGTCGGGCTGCTGGTCACCGGCGATGTGGGTGGCCGCTCCGGTGGTCACCACGTCGGCGAAGCTCTGCGCCGGTGCGCTCACCATGAGTCCGGTCATCCCGGCCATCAGCAGCATCCGCCGGCGCCGGCCGAGCGGCTTGATGGCGAGACGACGAGGGTCGGCGGCGATGGGCAGGCGGTCGTGGGTCATGCAACCTCCGGATCGCGGTCCTGGGACGTGAGGCCGGCGGCGGCCGACGATGACGGGCCTGCCCGGCGTCCTCCCTTCTTCCCTACCCGGCGGACACACGGGACGATGCGAGACGGCGCCTACCCGGACACGGGCGACTCACCGTTCACAGGTCGTCGCGCAGCTCCGGTGGGGTGCTGTGCCAGTCGTAGATGCCCAGGCCGATGCTGGCCGTGTCGACCACCGCCCGGCGGTAGGACACGAGGTCGGCGGCGGTCACCTGGTCGCCGACGCCACCGATCGGGTGCACCAGCGCACCGGGCTCGCCCAGGTGGGCTCGCACGCGGTTCACGTTCTCGACCGTGTAGCGGTACGCGTCGCGCCACACCGAGGTGCTCGTCCGGTTGGTCCAGTAGGACATCGGCATCCACGCGTCGTAGGAGCTGCGGACCGCCGTCCACGGGAAGTCGGGCCAGTAGCTCGGGTTGAGGATGTCCGTGACGACCGGCGGCAGCACGATGGCGGCCAGCGGCAGGGCCGACGGAACCGTCACCCGGGCGAAGCGGCTGAGCGACACCAGGTTCCGGTTGCGCGCGGCCGGGTCGGTCTGCGCCGGCGTCGGCTCGATGTCGAGCGCCACGCAGTCGACGTCGAGGCGGGCGATGGTGGCGAGCCGGCGTTGATCGACCGCCGGGTCAGCGAGAGCGGGCAGGAACCAGGCGCACACGTGCATGCCCCGGCGGTGCGCCCGGGTCAGGAACTGGGCCAGGCGCGCCGGTTCGACGACGTCCGCCTCCGCGTTCCAGCGCGTCACCTGGATGAACAGCGTGCGCGCCCCCACGGCGGCCATGGCATCGACATCTTCGGGCCCGACCGTGGGTTGCCCGTCGGTGTAGGTCATCGACCAGTCGAACAGGTCGACCCAGGCGGCCTCGCCCTGGACCGGGGCGATGGTGCGACCCACGGCATGTGCGGTCGCCCCTCCCCCGCTGGCGCCGGCAGCCGCACCGCGAGCGATGTCCCAGCCCGGCCAGTACGCGCTCGGCGCCGTCGGCGGCGCCCCTCCGAAGGCGTGCAGCCCGCCCCAGCCGTCGAGCACCCAGCCGCCGTCGTGCGCCCGGTCCATGATCACGCCGCGGGCGATGTCCCAGCCCGGCCACGTCGCGGTGCCTGCCGGCGGCGCGGCACCGAAGGAGTGCAGGCGTCCCCACCCGTCGACGACGTAGCCGGCCGGCGCGCCGGATCGGCACCAGCTGACGACACCGCGGGCGAGGTCGACGCCGGGCAGGTACCAGGCCGCCCTCCCCGGTGCGCCGCCGAAGGCGTGGAGGCCACCGAACCCGTCGAGCACCCAGCCCGAGGTTCCGGAGGCGTCGCAGGCGTCGAGGGCGACGCCGCGGGCGATGTCCCAGCCGGGCCAGTACGACGTGCTGCGGACGGCGGGTGCGCCACCGAAGGGATGCAGGCCGCCCCAGCCGTCGAGCACGTAGCCCGACGACCCGTCGGGGCGCAGGGCAACGCCGCGGGCGATGTCCCACCCTGGCCACGTGGCCGTCGACGCCACCGCCGGCGCACCACCGAAGCGGTGCAGACCGCCGAAGGCATCGAGGACCCAACCCGATCCGCCGTCCGGTCGGGTGACGACGCCGCGGGCCACGTCACGGCCGGGCCAGATGGCACTGGGCGTGACCGGCCGGGCGTCGCCGAAGGCGTGCAGGCCACCCCAGCCGTCGACGACGTAGCCGCCGTCGCCGGTCGTCGCGGACGCCATCGCCGGCGTGGCGATCGCCCCGTCGGCAGCCGCGGGGAGCATGGGCAACAGACAGGAGGCGGCGAGCAGCACCGCAGCGTGGACGTGTCGCATCTGAGGATCATGCGCCTGGACGGGCGACGCCGAACAGGGCCGAACGGCCACTGACGTCGACGCTCAGGACGCCGAGACCAGCGACCCCTTCAGGTGCCGGACCCCGCGGTGGATGCGGTGGAACCAGGCGACGGGCTCGAGGAACATCAGCGGGCAGGCGCCGGCCACCACGTCGATGCCGTGCTCGTGGCACAGCTGCACGGCTTCGTCGGACACGGCGCTGGCGCCGCCGGCGCCCTGGAACAGCCACACGCGCGGCACGCCGAGCGCAGCGCACTGGCGCACGACGTCGGCCGAGCGGTCGCGGTGGACCATCACGATGACGCCGTCGAGGTCACCGGGCACGGACGCCAGGTCCGGGTAGCACGGGTCTTCCTCGACGGTTTCGGCGTTCGGGTTGACGGCCACCGGCTCGTAGCCGTGGGCGCGCAGCTCGCGGTAGATCGTCCGGCCGAAGTTGTCCTTGGCGTCGGACGCACCGACCACGGCGTAGCGGTGGTGCGAGAGGAAGGCTCGTACGTCGGTCTCGAGGACCGTGGTGGCGGTCATGGGATCAGCTCCTTGGCACGGTCGTCCGGCGCCTCGTCGGTGGCCGGTGGGGTGGGCGGCGCCGGCGGCGCCGGAACAGAACCGGGGTCGGTGCCGCCGCCGTCGAAGCGGAACGGCGGGTACTCGTCACGCATCAGCGCCACGTAGGCCAGCACCCGGAAGCACCACCGGTTGAGGCCCATCACGAAGTGGAACAGCTCGCGGGGGTACCGGCCCCGGACGGCGACGACCACGGCGGCGATGAGGGCGACGACGGCGATCAGACCACCGCTGCCCATCACCCGCCACTCGTCCCGCGTGCCCCAGCTCCAACCACCGGCGAAGATGGCCACGACCAGGTAGTGCGGGATCGCCAGCAACCACCACTTGACCAGCACCAGCCCGCGGGACAGGTGCTCGGGGTAGTCGACGTGGAAGTCGGCCGGGTACGTCGGGGTCGGGCTGCAGGCTGAACGGCGGGTAGCGGTCGGTACCGAACGCCGACATCGCGTAGAAGCTGACCCGCCACGTCCAGCGCATGACGCCGACGTTGAAGTCGAACAGCGACCGCGGATACCGGCCGGTGAACAGGATGGAGACGCCGGCCACGAACGTGAGCACGACGGTCGCCAGCCACAGGAACACCAGCACGAAGAAGTGCGGGATCAACAGGACCCACTTCACCAGCCACAGCCAGCGGCTCAGCGGCTCGTCCAGATGACCGTCGAGCCGGGCGGGGTAGGCGTCGGTCACGGCCACGCCGCCGACGGCGGTGGTGCCGGCGGCGACCTGCTCCTGCTCGCTGGCGGGTGCTGCGGCGTGGCGCAGTCCCAGGATCAGGAACACCGTGGCCAGGACCATGAGCAGGACGCCGAAGGCACCCACGCCGAGCCCGATGGGCAGCAGCACGCCCGTCTTGATCCCCGCAGAGACCTGGGCGTCGATGGCGGGCGAACCGTCCGGGTGCATCAGCACGACCATCCAGTCACCGGAGTCGATGGACCACGACAGCGACTGCATCCCTGGTCCGGCCACCGAGGCCACCCAGAAGCCCTGCCCCTGCGGTGGCGCCGGCGATTGCTGGCCGTCGTGACGGTCGTACTGGGCCCGGAACGGTGACCGGTCGACGTCGGTGAGCTGGTCGTGGGCGACGCCGGTCAGGTAGGTGTCGACGGCGTCGCTCGGACCGATGCCGAGGAACAGCGGACTGCCGTCGGTGGTCGCCGCGTCGATGCGGACGTCGCCGATGTCGTCGAACGGCGTCCAGTCGCCCCGGGCGCGAGAACCCAGATCGACCCGGTCGGATGTGATGACGCCGGTCGTGCTGGACAGCTCGTGCGGGCCTGTCCAGTAGTAGCCGGCGTCGTTGCGTTGGGTCTCGTGGGCCCAGACGAGGCCGGCGCCGCCGAGCATGGCAGCGAAGCCGATGAGCGCAAGGAACGCTCCGAGAACGACGAGTGCGATCTTGCCGCGGCTCATGGCGGCGACCTCCTGCTGGCGGACCTTGTGATCTCACCCTCGAGGGGAACACCGCCGGCGCGAGGTGGCCAGAGCCGAACGTCCCGATCGGAGCATGCGTGACGACAGCGGCGGAGCCGGCCTAGCGAGGGACCTGGCCCATGCGGTACAGCGGCGCCAGCGGCCCCGACTCGACCGGAACGGTCTCGGTGTCGGGATAGGCGGTGACGCGGTCGGGATCGATCAGCAGGCGCTCGAGCCGGAAGGCGCCGGCGGTCCCCCGGAACTCGAGCCGGTCGACGGCGACCAGACGGCCGTCCTCGAACTGCAGCAGCTCCATCTGGTACGGCAGGTCCTCGTCGGCCATCAGCGCGCCGACGCCGGTGGCGCCGGCGCTGCCGCCCTCCAGCAACACCGAGCCGTCCTCGTAGTGCAGCTTGGGCCGGTGCATGTGACCGGACAGCCCCACGGCGAACTGCCCGTACGCCCCGGTGAGTTGGTACGGCTCGTGCACGGCCACGATGTCGGGCCGGTAGCGGTGCACGAGCTCGCCGACGTCGGCGGCGGACTCGACCAGCTCACGGTCCCACACCCGCTTGGCGATGCGGTTGTCGGCCGAGAAGACCGGGTCGCCCACGCCGAGGATGCGCAGGCCACTGATCCGGGCGATGCCCGGGTCGAGCACCCGCACGCCGGCGTCGCTGAGCGCCTGACGGATGTCGGGGCGGTCGTGGTTCCCGGGGATCACGTAGTACGGGAACGGGATGCGGGCGATGCGCTTGACGATGGCCTGCTCGATCGACGACCCGAAGCTGGTGACGTCGCCGGTGTCGATGATGGCGTCGACGCCGAAGCGCTGTGCGGTCTCCTCGACCAGCTCGATGCCGACGGGGTTCGAGTGGATGTCGGACACGTGGAGCAGGGTGACGTCGGCGGACGACGGGCCGGCGCCTTCGACCGACTGGTAGAGGCCGACGAGCCGGTCCGACAGCGCCTGGAGGCGGGTCTCCACGGCGTCGACGTCGTGGAGGTGACGCTGGACGGTGCTGACCACGTCCGGGGCGGCCGCCAACGTGCCCTCGAACTCGGGATGGTCGAACGACGACGGGACGAACGTGGCCATCGCCACCCCACCGGCCGCAGCGACGAAGCCAACCGCGCCCAGGGTCGAGGCCACCACGTAGCGGATGCGCCGCCGGGGCAGCGTCAGGCCGACGAGCACCCCGCCGGCCGCCGCGACGATCAGCGTGCGGACAGCGACCCGCCACAGCAACGGGCGCAGGTCGTCCTCCATCTCATTGCGCAGCTCCGTTGCCGGATCCGTACCGCGAACCAGGTCACCGGCGAGCTGACCGGCCTGGTCCAGGTCGATCCGGTCGACCCGCACGGTGAAGCCGACGGGACCGCGGTGGCTGTCGGCTCGGAGCCGACCGAGTGGCGGTAGCTCGACCACCGTGTCGCCGGCGCGCACGGCAGGGTCGATGCTGACCACGCCCGGGCCGACGTCCCCGTGGACCTCGGGCTGGAGCGTGAGCCCGACGGCGCCGGCGGCAGCCCCGAGGAGCAGGACGCCCAGCCACGACAGGACGCCGAGGCGGTGGCGCCGCACGAACGCCCGGAACCGGCTCACACCTCCATACGTAGCGCGCTGAGCGACCACATTCGGCGCGGGGCGCCGATTTCTCGCCAACTTCCTCAACTCGGCCATGTCGCCGCCGATCGGCACGCCCATGGATCGGACCGCGCGGGTGCAGGTGCTCGCCATCCTCGTCGGCGTGCTGGGCGCGTCGGCGTTGGTGTGGCAGACGTCAGGTGCGGCGTTCACCGCGTCGACCGACACGACCGGGTCCTTCAGCGCGGGCACCGTGACGTTGACGGATGACGACGGTGGCTCCGCCTTGTTCACCGCCACCGGGTGGGTCCCGTCCGACACCACGACCGGTTGCATCGAGGTCAGCTACGGCGGGTCGGTGGATCCTGGCAACCCGGTGACCTTGACGACAGCGTCGAGCGACACACCCGACGGCGACGGCAACGGGTTGAGCGACGACCTCGACGTCACGGTGGAGCTGGGTACCGCCGGCAGCGACTGCACGTCCTTCACCGTCGGCTCCACGCTCGCCACCACCACCCCGCTCAGCACCCTCACCAGCGGGGGCGCCACGTCGACCGGCTGGACGCCCGCACCCGGCACCGACGACATGCGACCGTTCCGCATCACCGTGACGCTCGGCGACGACACGGCGAACGATGCCCAGGGCGATTCGACCAGCGGCACGTTCACGTGGGCGGTCTCCACCTGATCGACGAGCCGCCGCCGGCGCCACCGTGGCGTCGGCTGGTCGGGCCGGCGTGCAGCCTGTCCGTGCTGGTCGTCGTGTGCACGCTGGCCGCCTGGGCGCTGCTGGCCCCGGTCGTGACCGGTCTGCGTCCGGTGGTCATCACCAGCGGGTCGATGCACCCCTCGCTGGACGTGGGAGACGTCGTGCTGCTCGACACCGGTGCCGAGGCCACGCGTGGCCGGATCGCCACCTTCGTACGGCCGGACCGCACGGACGGCGCGCTCGTCACGCACCGCCTGGCCGGACGTGACCGCGACGCCTGGCTCACCCGGGGCGATGCCAACGCCGGGCCAGACCCGTGGCGGGTGGGCGATCGCGACATCGTGGGCATCGGACGGCTGGTCGTCCCGATCGTCGGCCTCCCCGCCACCTGGGCCACGCAGGGTCGCGTCGATCTGCTCGCCGGCGCCGGAGTCGTGCTCGGCGTCCTGATCTGGAGCGCGATGTCGGTGCGGCGCCCTCGGGGCGGACGTCATCTGCGGAGGACCGTCGCCCAGCGGATCGCACGCCTGGGTCGACTGCTGCTGCACGCTGCCGTCCTCGTCGCCCTGGTCGGTGCGGCGGCGGACCAGCGTCCGGTCGCGGCGTCCTTCACCGCCGACACCGCCAACGCCGGCAGCTCCGTCGCGGCGGCGACGCTGCCCGCTCCTGCCGGTCTCACGGCCACGCCCGGTTGCACACTGCTCGTGATCGGCCCGAAGGTCGACCTGTCGTGGGACGCGGTTGGCGGCGCCACCGGCTACGAGGTCCAGCGAAGCGCCGGTGCCGGCTTCAGCCTGCTGACCACGCTCACCGGCAGCTCGACGACGTACGCCGACACTTCGGTGCTCGGGCTGTCGACCTACACGTACCGCGTACGAGCCTTGCAGGGTGCCTGGAGCTCGACCGTCAGCGCTGGTGCGAGCGCGACCACCGGCGTCTGCCTCTGACTACCCGCAGCTGACGCCGGCGGGTGCTTCGTCGGGCGTGTACCCGAGCGGCGCGGTGGTGGTCGTGGTCGGCGGTGGGGCCGACGTCGACGAACCGGCCTTCCCGGGCGCTGCCGTGGTGGTGGTCGTGGTGGGCAGCGACGGCGTGGTGGGAGACGGCTGGTCGTGGAGCGTGGTGAAGTCGTGACCGGCCACCAGCACGACCTCGTTCTCGCCCAGGTCCTCGTCGGTGCCGAAGGCGACCTCGCCCGACACGTGCCGGGCCAGGGTGATGGCCGCCTGCTCGCTCCCCGGCGCGTAGTAGATCGTGGTGTGGTCGAAGGGTTGGTCGGTGTCGCCGGGCGTGTCGGTGGCGAAGCCGATCTGGTCGAGCGCGGCGGTGACGTCGCCCGCCAGGCCGCTCTCGCCGGTGCCGTTCAACACGGTCACGCCGACGACGCCGGGCGTGACGGCGTCGGGATCGAGTCCGCGGAACACGTTGAGGATGGGCTCGGCCTTGCGCTCGTCGAGGTCGAGCACCGACGCACCGGCGCTGGTGCGGAACGGGGTGGCCGGCAGGCTGTAGGTGTTGAGCGAGTCGGCGTCGAAGGCCGCGAACTTGCGGCCGAGCGAGAGCAGATCGCCCACGGTGAGGGTCGGGTCGAGACCGACGTAGTCGACACCGACGTTGACCAACTGGTTGAGCGTCGCCGGGTTGGTCAGCCCACGGGAGACCGCCTTCTTGATGGCCTTGCGGATGAACACCTGCTGGCGGGAGATGCGGCCGAAGTCACCGCTGGGGTCGTCGCGCCAGCGCCCGGTCTCCTGGTTCTGGATCTCGAGGTGCCGGGACCGGGCGAAGGCCAGCGCCTGGCGGCCGTCGAGGGTGACGCAGCCGGGCTCGTTCACGTGGAGCTGGGAGTAGCTGTCGCGCACCGGGTCGCTGAAGTACATGGGCACGCCCCCGATGGCGTTGACCAGCCCGAGGAAGCCGACGAAGTCGACCTCGACGTAGTGGTGGATCGGGATGCCGAAGTTCTCGCGGATGGTGTCGACCAGCACCTCTCGGCCGTGGGCGAAGGCCACGTTGATGCGGTTGTGCTTGCCCGTGTCGGAGATCGTGACCCACAGGTCGCGGGGGAACGACAGCAGCGACGCCTTGCCCTCCTTGGGGTCGACCCGCAGCACCATGATCGTGTCGGTCCGGTGCGTGCCGGCCGACGGTGACGAACCGTCCTTCTCGAAGTACTGGGCGTCGTCGGGGTTGGTGGGGTCGAGGCCCTCGCGGCTGTCGGAGCCGACGATCAGGTAGTTGCGGGGCTTGCCGCTGTCGGGGGCGACGTCGATCGACACGTCGTACCGGTCGATCTGGCCGTACTTGTAGTTGAAGTACCCGAGCACCGTGGCCGCCGAGAAGAGCAGCAGCGAGAGCACCGCGCCGCCGCCCACCAGGACCCGCTGGCCGGCGCTGCGACGCGACCTCGTCGCGAGGTGCTTGGGACCTGACACGAAGGACGACGCTAGTGCTGGCCCCGTTCTGGGACCCAGTCACCGAGCACCCGGCGAAGCGACGCGAGCTGGGCGAACGTCGTGACCAGCGCACCGGCGGCCATGGCCGCCGCGACGCGCCACACGAGGTCGTCGCCGGCCGCGACGACGGCGGCCGCAGTGCCCACGCCGGCGACCCAACCGAGGGTGACCTGCCGGTGTCCCGACCGGGCGATCACCGCGTGGGCGAGCACCGTGGCGGCCATGAAGCAACCGGCGGCGCCGGCGAGCAGCGCCAGGTCACGGCCCGGGAGGACGAAGCCGGCGCCGAACGCCAGCCGGATCACCGACGGCCCGACCCACCACGCCCCGACCACCGCCGCCGCGGTCAGTGCGGCCACGCCGGCACCGAGCCGGCGCAGCTGGCGGATGAAGCCGTCCCGATCGCCGGCTGCGGACAGCCGGGCCAGGCCGGGTAGCAGCGACGACTGGACCGCCTGGAAGAAGAACAGCGGGATGCGGGCGACCAGCAGCGCGGTGAGGAAGCGGCTGGCCACCGCCTCCTCACCTGGTCGTGCCAGCGCGGCGACCACCAGCGGGCCACCGTTGATCAGCAGCTGCGCTCCCGCCTGGGCGCCGGCGAGCGTCAGCACGTGGCCCAGCAGCGGCGCACCGACCGGAGGTCCGTCGACCGCTGCCGGGCCCCACCGCCGGCGGAACACCAGTACCGGGACCAGCGGCCCGACCACGACGGCCAGGGCGTAGGGCAGGGCGTCGTCGATCCCGAGAGCGAAGAGCGCGCCGGCGATCAGCAGCCGGGTGGCCGAGTCGATCGTGATGCACAACCCGTACCGACCGAACGATCCGGAGCCGGCGAGGGCGGCCCGGGTCAGGTGGTTGGGAGCGAAGGCCACCACCGCGGCGACCAGGGCGAGGGCGACGCCGCGCTGGCCGGCGAAGAGCTGTTCGGCGGCGAACCACCCTCCGACGGCGAGGATCGCCAGCACCGGCACCCCGAGCTGGGCGCCGGCACGGGCGCCGGCGACCACGACCGGTCGGCCGCCCTGGCCGGCCACCGCCCGGCCGCTCAGCTGGCGGGCGATCTCCTGCTCGACCGGCGTCCAGACGGTCGGCACCACCAGGAACAACGCCGACCACAGCACCGAGATCGGGGCGTAGCGCTCGGGGCCCAGGGCCCGGGCGGCCACGGCGAGGAACCCGTACGTGGTGGCGCTGGCCACCACCAGGCCCCCGCCGACGGCGAGGGCCCCGGGCGGCAGCGGCGATCGCCGCACGGTGACGGGTTCAGCCGTTGGGGAGCTCGTTCTCCGGCTTGGGTTCCTTGGGCAGCCCGAGCACGCGCTCGCCGACGATGTTGCGCTGGATCTCGGCGGTACCACCCCAGATGGTCTCCGAACGGGAGAAGAAGAACTGGGCCTGGATCGGCGACACCGGGTAGTTCCGGGCCGCCTCGCGCTTGCCGATGCCGGGCACGAAGTCGGCCTCGGCGTCGCCGGTGAGGATCTGGCCCTCCATGCCCAGCACCTCGATGGCCAGCTCCATCGTGTCGCGGTGGGTCTCGGACCAGAACATCTTGTTGGTCGCACCAAGGGCGGCGACGCCCAGATCCTTCTTGCCGGTGAGCGACGCCGACAGCGTGCGCAGCCCGTTGAACCGCATGATCTGGATCTTCGACCACTGGCGCATCAGCTGCTGGCGGATGTGGGGACGCTCGATGGCCCGGTTCTCCTTGGCGATGTCGGTGATCTGGTCGAGCTCCTTCTCGAACCGGCGGTGCGACGTGGTGGCCGACGACCCCCGCTCGAAGCCCAGCGTGGTCATCGCCACCTTCCAGCCGTTGTTCACGCCGCCGACGACGTTGTCCTTCGGGCAGCGGGCGTCGGTGAAGAACACCTCGTTGAACTCGGCCGAGCCGTCGGGCTGGACGATGGGGCGGATCTCGACGCCCTCCTGGTCCATGGGGACCAGCAGGTACGAGATGCCGGCGTGCTTCTTGGCCTCGGGATCGGTGCGGGCCAGCAGGAAGCAGTAGTCGGCGTACTGGGCCTGGGTGGTCCAGACCTTCTGGCCGTTGATGACCCACTCGTCACCGTCGAGCTCGGCCTTGCACTTGAGGCTGGCCAGGTCGGAGCCGGCGTTGGGCTCGGAGAAGCCCTGGCACCAGGCGATCTCGCCCTTGAGGATGCCGGGCAGGAACTGCTGCTTCTGCTCCTCGCTGCCCCACTGGAGGATGGTCGGACCGACCAGCGTGTCGCCGAAGAAGTCGCCACGCATGGGCGCGCCGACCCGGGCGAACTCCTCGTTGAGCACCACGTTCTGCATGGTGGTGAGGCCCTTGCCGCCGTACTCCTTGGGCCACGACGCGCAGATCCACCCGCCCTCGAAGAGCTTGGCGTTCCACTCCTTGGAGAACTCGGCCTTCTCCTCCGAGCTCATGTCCCGCTCGCCCCAGTCGGACGGGAGGTTCTGTTCGAGCCAGGCCCGGATCTCGGTGCGGAACTGCTCGGCCTCTTCGGGATAGGTCAGGTCCATGGGCTCATTGTGGTCCCGAGGCCCCGGTGGCGATCAACTCACGTCCGGGGGGCCCAGCGCGGGTAGTCGATGCCCGCCGCCCGGTTGATGACGTAGCCCTGGACGGTGAGCAGGCCGACCGCGAGCATCAGCACGAGGAGCTGGTCGGGCTCGCGCAGGATGCCCAACGACACGATGAGCGTGGTGGCCCCGGCCGGCGGGTGCGGGACCCGAGCCCAGACCATGGCCCCGCTCGTGAGACCCAGCGACAGCGCCGCCGCCCCCACCCGCGCACCCGTCACCTCGCTGGCCAGCGCGGGCGCCGCGTCCGTGAGGCCGAAGATGACCAAGGAGATGTACCCGGCGGCCGCACCGATGGCGTGGCCGCCGATGGCGTTCCGGGGGGCGGCACCGGCGGCCATCGGCGTGAAGAAGAACAGGAACGCCGTGGGCCCGAGCGACGGGAAGATGAAGGGCTGGTCGGTGGCGAACGCGCAGGCCGACATGATGGCGATGGAGATGAGGCCGTTGACGAAGGCGAACAGCCCCATGACCGCCGTCTGGTCGTGGCGACGGGTGAGCGCCGGCACCCGCGCCCGCTGGGCGAGACCGAACACGATCGACGCCATGTCGCCGCCGATCGGGCCCGGACTCGTCGGTCGGGTCGGCTCCGCACCTTCTTCGAGCGGTCGTTGCTCAGCCATCGCGGACCAGGTAGCCGAAGGCGAGGGCGATGCCGAAGAGGACCGACGAGAGCACGGCCGCGTTCACGGCCAGGTGGTCCTCGTCGCCGAGGAAGCCCTCGACCGCCACCACCAGCAGGAAGATCTGCAACGAGATGAGCACGATGGCGTACACGAGCACGGCGTTGCTGCGCTTGCGCTCGGGGCGCCGGCCGACTCGCTGCGGCGCGCTCACGTCGTCCTCCGCAGGGCCCAGATCATGCCGTCGTCCCGCACCTCGACGTCGATGCGGGACAGCGGCCGGTCGGGCGGGCCGGCGGTGGGTTCACCGGAGCGGGGATCGAAGAACCCTTCGTGACACGGGCACACCAGCTCGTCGTCGTCGGGCTCCCAGAAGACGACGCACCCGAGATGGGTGCACTTCTGGGAGTAGGCGACCAGCTCATCGCCGGCGAGGCGCAGCAGGATCGCCGGATCGCGGCTGGTCGGGAACCGGAACAGGTGGCTGGCCCCCTCGGGCACGTCGTCGAGCGCCACGATCGGCGTCGGCTCACCCTGTGCGGGTTCGTCGACCTCGGCCCAGACGGCGATGCCGATGGTGCTGACCGCCACCGCGCCGGACGCGCCGACGAGGTAGCGGGCGAAGTCTCGCCGGGTGACGTCGTCCTCGCCCGCGGCGGTGTAGGGGAAGTCGCGACGCCAGCGCGGCTGTTCGGTGCCCGGCTCGGTCATGAGGCGTCCTCGAGTCCGAAGGGGTCGTCCTGCCAGCGCGAGGTGTCGGCGCCGGCGAGCACGTCGAGCGGGCCCAGCGCGTCGTCGTCGACGACCGTGGCCACCAGCGTGGGGACCAGCTGGTCGCCGAAGCGGAACTCGTGCATCAGCTTGCCCCGGCGGGTCTCGGCGAACTCCTCCTCGGTGCCGAACCACAGCGCCTGGCTCGGGCAGACCGATGCGCACATCGGTGCCAGCCCCTCGGAGCTGCGGTCGTAGCACATGTCGCACTTCATCATCTGGTCCGGCAGGGCGAAGTACTTGGGCACGCCGAACGGGCAGGCGTAGACGCAGTTCGAGCAGCCGATGCAGCGGGGCTTGAGCGACGACTGCACCACGCCGTCTTCGTTCTGCTTGATCGCGTCGGCCGGGCAGACCTCGGCGCAGGTGGGGTCCTGGCAGTGCATGCACACCATCGGGGCCGTCTGCGTGTCGACACCCCGATCGATGAAGTCGAGGTGGATGAGCGACGTACCGCGATGGGTGCCGCACTCGGAACACGCCTGGACGCAGGCCTGGCAGCCGATGCACCGGCTCTGGTCGATCACGAAGATCTGGTCGGCCATGGGCACGGTGATGCTCAACGGTCACCTCCTGGTCGGGAGCCGGAATCGATGCCGCCCTCGGGTTCGCCGTGGAGCCGGGTGTCGCGCTGGTCGTGCACGATGCGCCGCTCGCCCACCGGTTCGACCCGCACGGCCGAGACCTTGTACTCGGGGATCTTCGACACCGGATCGAGTGCACGGTTGGTCAGCTGGTTGGCCGCCTTGTCGCCGGCCCAGTGGTACGGGATGAAGACGGTGTCGGGACGGATGGTCTCCACCACGCGGGCGGGCAGGGTCATGGACCCGCGCCGTGACGTGACCCGCACGACGTCGCCGTCGACCACGCCGAGCTCGGCGGCCAGGCGAGGATGGATCTCGCAGAGCGGTTCGGGGTACTGCTCGACCAGCGGACCGATGCGACGGGTCTGGGCGCCGGAGAGGTACTGGCTGATGACCCGACCGGTGGTGAGCCAGATCGGGTACTCGTCGTCGACCTCCTCGGCCGGGGGCCGGTAGGTGACGGGCACGAAGCGGGCCTTGCCGTCGGGGTGGTAGAAGCGCCCACCCTCGAACAGGCGCGGTGTGCCGGGGTGCCCGGGTTCGGGGCAGGGCCAGAAGATGCCGTCCTCGGCGACGATGCGTTCCCACGTCATGCCGGCGTAGTCGGCCGCCCCGCCGGCGGACGCACGGCACAGCTCGTCGAACATCTGCTCGGTGTTCTCGTACTGGAACCAGTGACCGGCACCCAGGCGGTCGGCCAGGTCGAGGAAGATCTCCCAGTCGCGCCGGGCTTCACCGGGCGGATCGATGGCGGCGTTGATCTTCACGGTCCGGCCCTCGACGGTGGTGACCGTGCCCTCGTCCTCCTCGTGCAGGGACCCCGGGAACACGATGTCGGCGTGCCCGCCGGTCTCGGTGAGGAAGAAGTCGATGTTGCCGTAGTACTCGAGCTTGTCGAGGGCGGCGTCGGTGAACGCGGTGTCGGGCAGCGACACGCTGGGGTTGAAGCAGATCGAGAGGAGCCCCTTGATCTGTCCGTCGTGGATGGCCTCGATGATCTCCTCGGCGGTGATGCCCTTGCCCGGGATCTGGTCGGGCTCGCACTCCCACACCTTGGCCACGTGGGCCCGGTGCTCGGGGTTGGTGATGTCGCGGTTGCCGGGCAGCTGGTCGCACTTGTGCCCGTGCTCGCGACCGCCCTGCCCGTTGCCCTGGCCGGTGATGGTGGTGACGCCGCAACCCGGCCGGCCGTACTTGCCGGTGGCCAGGCCGAGGTTGATGCACGAGAGCACGTTCTCGACGCCCTTGCTCTGGTGCTCGATCCCCCGGGCGTGGAGCAGCATCCCGGTGGCCGACGTGCCCCACAGGCGGGCCGCCTCGATGATCCGCTCCTTCGGCACGCCGGTGATGCTCGAGCCCCACTCGGGCGTGCAGTCGCGCACGGCCGCCACCGCCTCGTCGTAGCCGACGGTGTGCTCGTCGACGAACCGGTGGTCGATCCAGTCGTTCTCGACGAGCACGTGGAGGATGGTGGTGAACAGCGCCGAGTCGGTCCCGGGTCGCAGTCCGAGGAACAGATCTGCGGTGCGGGCCAACGGGTGGACGCGCGGGTCGGCGACGATGAGCTTGGCGCCGCGGTCGCGGGCCCGCCAGATGTAGCTGGTGGTGATCGGCGCGCACTCGGCGACGTTGGCGCCGGCGACGAACACCACGTCGGCGAGCGGGATGTCGCTCCACGGGTTGGAGGCGCGGTCGATGCCGAGTGCCCGCTTGTTGGCGGCGCCGGCGGACACCATGCAGAGCCGGCCGTTGTAGTCGAGGTTGGCCGTGTGCAGCGCCAGGCGGGCGAACTTGCCGATCAGGTACGACTTCTCGTTGGTGAGCGAGACGCCGGAGAGCATGGCGAAGGCGTCGTCGCCGTACTCGGCCTGGATGCGCTTGATCTCGCGGACCGTGCGGTCGAGGGCGTGCTCCCAGCTGACCCGCCGGAAGCCACCGGGAGCCGACGGGTCGCGCTCCATGGGGTGCAGCAGTCGGTCGGGGTGGCTGCCCTGCAGGTAGCGCTTGACGCCCTTGGGGCAGAGCTTGCCCTGGTTGAACGGGAAGTCGTAGCGGGGCTCGAAGCCGACGACCTCGTTGCCGGCCACCTTCAGCTTGATGCCGCACTGCTGGCCGCAGAAGCAGCAGTGGGTCTCGACCTCGCGGTCGATCTCCAGGCCGGCGTTCCAGCCGCCGGGGGGCGCCTGGTTGAGGTGGGGGCCGAAGCGCTCGACGAGCTCTTCCTCGCTGACGGGGAACCGGGCCATCAGCCGAACCCCCCGACCCGGGCCACCTGGGCCCTGGTCACCAGCGCCCGTCGGCACCGTGGGCACGTGTCCTGCCAGTTCGACACCATGTCTGCTCCGCTCCTGGTCTGGCTGCCGGCGGCGTAGTCGAAGCCCACCTGCGGGAGGACCTCCTTGAGATCACCCATCTGCAGGGCGGAGGCGAACTCGTCGCCGCACCGCCAGCAGCGGACCTGCTCTCCTTCGGCGCCGGCCTGCTTGTAGAAGGCCACGCCCAGGTTGGCGGGCCGCTGGAAGATGTGGAACAGCTTCCCGAACGGGATGTAGAGCAGTCCGAGGATGACGGTGAGGGCGTGGACCGTGTTGAGGAAGTGGTAGAAGCGGCCCTCGAGCCACAGGCTCGACGCGGTGAGCATGAGTCCGGTGAAGGACACCGCGAACAAGCCGGCCAGGGCGAGGAAGTCGCCCGACCGTTCGATGGCCAGCGCACCCGGGTCGCGCAACCGGCGCAGCAGGAACACCACGACGCCGCCGATGACGAGCACGGCGGCGATGTTGAGCGCGTGGAACATCAGCCAGCCGGCGATGCTTCGGGCCCCGAAGGAGACCGTGCCCACGTCGAACAGGAACGCCTTGTACCGCGAGCCCTGCTGGCCCACCGACTCGAAGTGCAGCCAGCCGAAGGTGAGCGGGAACGTGACGGCGGCGGCGAGGATGCAACCCCAGAACACGAGCTGGTGGGCGAACCAGCGACTGGTCGACCGCCGGCGGATGAACCCTTGGGTCAACAGGTTCGTGGCCACCAGGCCGCCGAGCGCCACCACGTTGCGGCCCCGGGAGCCCCGGCGGCGGAACGCCTCCCAGCCCCGCCGGTTGAGCCGTGCCGTGGGTGGCCGCCGCAGCCAGACCAGGTAGCGGTACACCGTGGCGAACACGGCCAGCAGCGTGCCGAGCAGGTAGCCGGCCAGCGCGGCGTCGAACCAGCGCAGGCCCCCGCTGCCCACGTAGACCAGGACCAGCAGCACCACGACCGCACCGGCGGCGACGCCGGCCGCGTGCGGATCGAGGCCGTACCTGCTTTCCCGGACGGAGCGAGGGGGCACGCCCCGGACCGTACCGCTCCGGCGACCGCGTGCAACCCCGGACGTCAGGAGCGGGTGATGGCGACGTCGCGCAGGACGCGCACCTCGAGGGACGCCTCGTCGAGCTGGTGGTTGAGCAGGTCGCCGACGCTGACCACCCCGACGAGGTGACCGCCGTCGAGGACCGGCACCTGCCGCTGGCGACGACGGGTCATGGCCCGGATGACGGTGGCCAGGTCCTCGTGCGGATCGGCCACGACGGGATCGCGCCGCATGACCTCGGACACCTTGCGGTGAGCGAGCAGCTCCGGGTGCTCGGCGAAGGCGACCACCACGTCGCGCTCGGAGAGGAGGCCGTCGACGTGTCGACCGTCGGAGCTGACGACCAGTGCGCCGACGCTCATCGCTTTGAGCTGCTGGGCGGCGATGAGCAGCGGTGCGTCGGGACGGATGGTGACCACCCGGTGGCCCTTCTCGGCCAGGATCGAACCCACGTTCATGACGGTTCCTCTCGTGTCGAAAGCGTTGCGGCGTCACCCTCCTCGGCGGCGTCGTGTGGCTGGAGTCACTTCCATCAAACCACCGATCTCCCCGTGTTGTTCCGTGCGACGACGATCTCGCTCCTAGGATCCGACCATGGCGCTGACCGACGTGATCACCGGAGAGACCGCTCGCTGGACCAACCAGTGGCTGGAGCTCAAGGCCGAGGTCATCGACACCGGCCTGTGCACGGGCTGCGCGGGATGCGTCATCGCCTGTCCGCACGACGTCATCGGCTACAACCACGAGTCGGGCGGCTACAAGCCCTTCCACCTCGAGGACGAGCTCGGCCCCGACGACTGCGTCCACGGCCAGAAGGGCTGCACGTCGTGCACGCGGGCGTGCCCCCGCTTCCGCAACTGGGAGCCCGAGGCCGACGAGCACCTGTTCGCCCGGCGCCGCCAGCCCGACGAGATGTCGGGCGTCTACCAGGACATCATGCTCACCAAGGCGTCGGACAAGACGGTCCACGAGCTGGGCCAGGACGGCGGCCTGGTGTCGGCGATCCTGCTGTGGCTGCTCCAGGAGAAGTACATCGACGGCGCCCTCGTCAGCTACCTCGAGGGTGAGAAGGGCGACTGGAAGGCCCGCCCCGGCGTGGCCACCAACAAGGAAGAGGTCCTGGCCGCCGCCGGCAGCCGGTACACGTACTCGGCCAACACGCTGGCCATGGACGAAGCCGACGAACGGGGCCTCAAGGACCTGGCGCTGGTGGGCATGTCGTGCCAGACCTCGGTGGCGCCGGTGATGTGGCACCGCAAGATCGGCAAGATCGGAAAGCCCATCAAGTTCAACATCGGGTTGCTGTGCTCGAAGACCTTCGACGACGCCATCTTCGAGGAGCTGTTCTGGACCAAGTACGGCCTCGACAAGCACGAGATGGTCAAGATGAACATCAAGGGCGTCTTCCAGATCTGGATGGCCGACGGCAGCTACCACGAGATCCCGCTCAAGGAGTGCCACGCCTGGACGCGCGAGGGCTGCAACCACTGCCCCGACTTCGCCGCCGAGCACGCCGACATCTCCACCGGCGGCATCGGCAAGGAGAACGACTGGACGCTCACCATCGTGCGCACCGATCTGGGACGTGAGGTGATCTCCCGCATGATCGACGCCGGCGTGATCGAGGCCCGACCGGGCGACGACGATCCCGGCGCCATCGCCCTCATGCACAAGCTGGCGGCCAAGTCACGCAAGCGCTGGCCCGACGAGGCCGTCGACTTCCCGAAGGTGCCGGTCAAGAAGTAGCCAGCTCCCGGGCGCGGGCCAGCACGGCGTCGAACATCTCCTCGGTGAGCGTGCCGGTGAAGGTGTTCTGCTGGCTCACGTGGTAGCTGCACACGATCCACCGCGGCACGCCCCGCTCGTCGGCACCGAGGTCGACCTCGACGCCGTGGCCGAACTTGGGACGCGGGCGCACGCCCAGGTGGTTGCACAAGGCGACGTAGCCGAACTGGCCCAGCGGCACGAAGACGCGCGCTTCGGTGAGCAGTTCCAGCTCGCGTGCGAGGAAGGGTGCGCAGTTGTCGCGCTCGGCCGGCGTGGGCTTGTTGGCCGGTGGGGCGCACTTCACCGGTGAGGTGATCCAGGCGCCGGTCAGCTCGAGACCGTCGTCACGGTGCTCGGAGGTGGGCTGGTTGGCGAAGCCCATGCGGTGGAGACCGGCGTAGAGGAAGTCGCCTGACCGGTCACCGGTGAACATCCGGCCGGTGCGGTTGGCGCCGTGGGCCGCCGGCGCCAGCCCGACCACCACCACCCGGGCCTGCGGATCACCGAAGCCGGGGACCGGGCGCGCCCAGTACTCCTCGTCGCGGAACGCTGCCCGCTTCACCTCGCCGACGTGCTCGCGCCACTCGACCAAGCGGGGGCAGGCGCGACACGACTCGACGTCGGCGGCCAAGGTCTGGAACGGATCCATGCCCGATAGCGTGGCTGATCGCATGGCTGCCAAGCGCTCGCCCAGATCGAAGAAGGACGCGGGGCCGGCACCGACGCTCGTGCTGCTGGTCCGGCACGGCAAGACCCCCACCACCGGTTCGGTGCTCCCCGGTCGCGCCGCGGGCCTCCACCTCGCCGACGAGGGCGTGCGCCAGGCCGAGGCCGTCGCCGGCCGCATCCGCGAGCTGCACGACGCCCGCACGCTCGATGCGAAGGGGCAGCCGAAGAAGGACGCGAAGGGCATCACGGCCGTGTACGCGTCACCGATGGAGCGCACGCAGGAGACGGCGGCGCCGATCGCCAAGGCGCTCGGCCTGCGCACCCGCACCCGCAAGGGGCTCATCGAGTGCGACTTCGGTACGTGGACCGGCGAGGAGCTGGCCAAGCTCAACAAGCTGCCCGAGTGGAAGACCGTCCAGCAGCATCCCTCCGGCTTCCGCTTCCCCAAGGGCGAGTCGTTCGGCGAGATGCAGACGCGCATCGTCGACACCGTCAACGAGCTGGTGGCCGCTCACCCCGGCGAGACCATCGTGGCCGTGTCGCACGCCGACCCGATCAAGGCCGCCGTCGCCTCGGCGCTCGGCACACCCCTCGACCTGTTTCAGCGCATCGTCATCGGACAGTGCTCCGTGTCGGCCGTGCTGTACACGACCACGGGTCCGGTGGTGCTGTGCGTCAACCACACCGACGATCTCGTCGCCCTGGTGCCGTCGTGACCGAGTTCGAGGACCCCACCGCCTTCACCGCCGGCACCGTCGGCCCGCCGGGGCACCGCGTCTTCTACCTGCAGGCCCGCGCCGACGACGTCGTGGCCTCCGTACGCCTGGAGAAGCAGCAGGTCAGCGCCCTGGCCGAGTACCTGGCCGGCATGCTGCACGATCTCCCCGCACCCAGCGAGGTGCCGCCGGCGCCCGAGCTGGTCGAGCCCATCGTCCCCGAGTGGACGGTCGGCAACATCGGCGTGGCCTACGACAACGACCGCGACCGCATCGTGATCGTCGCCGAGGAGCTCACGCCCGAAGAGGAGCCCGAAGGTGACTCGTTCCGCGTGGTGATCACCCGTGCCCAGGTCCGCGCGTTCATCGACAAGGCCTCCGAGCTGATGGCCGGCGGGCGACCGCCGTGTCGGCTGTGCGGGGCGCCGATGGACCCCGAGGGGCACGCCTGCCCCCGGAACAACTGACCGGGCGCGATCGCAGGCGTCGGGGCAGGATCGAGACATGGACGACCCGGTGCGTGCCGTGCTGGAGACGGGCGAGATCGACGTCGAGGGACGCATGCCCTGGTCGTCCAACGGCACGTTCCTGGTGCGGGTGACCTGCGGCGACCAGTGGCTCCGGGCCATCTACAAGCCCCGCCGCGGCGAGCGGCCCCTGTGGGACTTCCCGGCCGGCCTCGACCGACGCGAGGTTGCCGCCCACGAGCTCAGCGAGGCGCTCGGCTGGGACCTGGTCCCCCACACCGTGCTGCGCGACGGCCCGCTCGGGTGGGGCTCGGTGCAGCGCTTCGTCGAGGCCGACTTCGAGCAGCACTACTTCACGCTCTACGAGGACGGCCGCCACCTCGACCGGCTGCGGATGATGTGCGCCTTCGACCTGGTGGCCAACAACACCGACCGCAAGAGCGGCCACTGTCTGGTCTCGGTCAGCGATCAGCTGTTCGGCATCGACCACGGCCTGTGCTTCCACGAGGACTTCAAGCTGCGCACGGTGATCTGGGAGTTCGCAGGCGAGCCCGTGCCCGATCCCGTGCTCGAAGACCTGGCCAGCTTCCAGGACGTCGGTCTCCCCGATGCGCTCGCCGCGCTGCTCACCGATGACGAACAGGAGGCGCTGCTCGACCGGGTCGATCTGGTGTTGCGCCTGGGCCACTTCCCGCTGGACGAGACCGGCCACCGCTACCCCTGGCCGCTGGTGTAGGCGACCGGCCCTAGCTCCCCCGCACGTAGCCGACGGGTCGGCGGACCATCCGCTTGCCCTCGTACATCCGGCCGTCGGCGACCTCGACCAACTCGGCGAACCTGGTGCCGTCGACGCCGGCCACGGCCGTGCCGATCGAGACGCCGACGTGGAGCTCGGGCGGTGGGGAGAGCGTGGACAACGCCGTGGCCAGCCGGTCCACGAGCCTGTCGAGGTCGGTGGTGTCGTCCACGACGACCACGAACTCGTCACCGCCGATCCGGGCCACGACGTCGTCCTCGCGGACCAGGCCAGCCACGCGACCGGCGATCTCGCACAGCAGCTCGTCGCCGGCGTGGTGGCCGAGCGTGTCGTTGACCGCCTTCAGGTTGTTGACGTCGAGCACCAGCACGCCGTAGCGACGCCGCTCGCCAGCGATGGGTTCCAGTGCCCTCCGGTTGGGTAGGCCGGTGAGCGCGTCGGTGGTCGCCTGGAGCTCGAGCTCGTCACGACGGGCGCGCTCGGCCAGGGCGTCGCGCAGGGTGGCGGCGACGTCGTCGACGAAGTGCAGGTCGTCGCGGTCCAGCGGCAACGGATGGCTGATGGCGACCACGGACACCCGCAGGCGACCACGAACGGCAACCGACACCACGGCACCGTCCACCGGCGTGCCGTCGGCCAACACGATCTCGTAGCCGTCGATGACACCGGCCAGCAGGACGCCGGCCCGGACGACGATGTCCTCCGCCGTCGGCGCACCCTCGACCAGGGCACGCAGGTGGACCAGGGTCAGCGAGTGCCGGGCCGACGCGGGCGGAGCGTCCGGCCAGCCGCACGGCGACGTGGATGCCGGCGGCGACGATGGCAACGAGCAGCCACGTCCACCCAGTCGGCGGTCGACTGCGACGGCGATGATCGCGCCGAACGCAGCAGCGGCTGACACTGCGAACGGCCAGGTGACGAGCAGATCGCGAGCGGGTGTCGGAGGACGCCCGCCGTTCCCTCGAGCCGACGACGACCAGCGATGGAGCATCGCCCACGAGTCACGGTGGCTTGTATGAGCGCTGCCACGATCACCGCCAGCACCCACGATCCATCCGGCGTAGAGCTCGCGATCGCTTCGACAGTCGCGGCGCCGCGACGACGTTGCACCGGCCACCGAGAAGCTCTGAGGTGACGAGCACCACGGACGGACGTCGATGGCCCACTAGGCTCCGAGCACGTTCCCGACCACGGCAGCGAGAACCACGTGGCCGAACGGCAACAACAGAGCTGCGCATGGCGACGGCCGCCTCCTGCAGGTCGATGTTCACGTTCAGCCGTCCCGGAAGACGGATGTTGGCTCTGTTTGCGGCGGCGATGCCGAGCGATGCCATCACGACAGGGCCCAGAGCTGGGCGCCGGTCATCCCTGGTGCACACGCACTGCACCACCAACGCAGCCATGCCAGAGCACCGCAGATGACGCCGCCGCGCCCTGCACTCGTTCGATCCCGCCCCGCCGCATGGACTCACTCCCATGTCGTCTCCGCCGAACTCGCAGCGACCACCCGCCGCGGTGCGCGCGCTACGCCATGGGATCGTATTCCTCGGCGTCAGCCGGTCACGGTCGGACGAGTGCGTCGTCGCGGCGACCGATGGCGACATCGTCAGCGATCGAGCTCTTCGTTCGTGAGCCATCCGTGGAGCTGCCCCGTCGGCGTCTTCCATCGCCGCCATCCGAACCGGGCGATCGGCGATCCACTGTTCGAATGCCTCCGCCGGAATCGGCCGCGAGAGCAGATAGCCCTGGATGCGGTCAGCACCGAGCTCGTCGAGACGGCGGCGCACCTCGACGGTCTCCACCCCCTCGACGACCACGGTCATGCCGAGGTTGCGTCCGAGGTCGATCATCGAACGCACGATCGCCTGATCGGACTGGCTGGTCGTCAGGTCGAACACGAACGACTTGTCGATCTTGATCTCCGACACCGGGAGCCGGCGCAGGTGGGCGAGGGACGAGTAGCCGGTGCCGAAGTCGTCGATCGACCAGGACAGACCGAGCTCGGCCAGCTGGTGCAGCGTGGCGAGAGCAGCCTCGGCCTCGGTCATGACGGAGGACTCCGTGAGCTCGAGCGTGAGCGCGGAGGGCGAGAGGCCGGTGTCGCGCAAGATCGCGTTCGACCGTCGTGGCGAATCCAGCGTCGGAGAGGTTCCGCGCCGAGACGTTGACGCCGACCTCGAGGTCCCAACCCAGCGTCCGCCAGCGTGCACAGGTCGTCGCTGCCACCTCGAGCACGTGTGCGGTGAGCGCATCGATGGCGCCTGTGTACTCGGCGGCGGCGATGAACTGGTCCGGGCGCAGCGCGCCCAGGCGCGGATGCTGCCAGCGGACCAGAGCCTCTGCACCCGTGACCAGCCCAGTGGCGATGTCGACCTGCGGCTGGAAGTGCACCTGCAGTTCGCCACGCGGGATGGCGTTGCGGAGATCGGCGGCGATGGCGAGGCGCTGGGGGTCGTAGGGATCACGGTCAGCTGCCCACGTCGTGACCTTGGTGCCTTCGACCGCGCACCGGCTGGCGGCAAGGCTCGCTCGGCGAAGGAGGATCTCGGTCTCGGAGCCGTGCTCGGGAGCGAGGCCACGCCGATGCCGGCGTTCACCGCCAGCTCGACCTCACCGCACGGCACCGGCGCATCGAACACCGCGATGACTCGATTGGCCAGCATGTCGGCCTCGTCCGGCCCGCCGGGTATGACGAGGGTGAACTCGTCGGTAGCCGGTCTTGGCGCACCATGGCGCGTAGCCCAGCGGCAGGAGGCGGTCGGCGATCTGGTGCAGCAGCTCGTCACCCATTCGCCCGCCCGAGCGTCTCGTTGACCTCCCGCAGCGAGTCGATTCGCACTGTCAGCACGACGAGCTCGCTGACGCATGCGCCAACGGGACGGGCCAGGTCCTCGGCGAGAGCCCGCGAGTTCGGGAGGTCGGTGACGTCGTCGTGAAGTGCCTGGTGAGCACGGAACGGTGCCTCCTCGCGAAGCTCGTTGACCAGCTGGGCGTTGTGGATGGCGGAGGCCGCGTGACCGGCGGCAGTCTCGAGCAGCTGGATGTCCTCATCGTCGAACTGCGCGGGCTGCCGACAGCCGCCCGTCGACGATGATCAGACCCGGGCGTCTCAGGCAGCGGCAGACGTACGGAGACGACTCGTGTCTGGAGATTTCAGTTCGACGCCTGCCACTCGGGTCCCCACCGAGCTCGGACGGGTGAATGTCCCACGATGCCCAAGGCACTCGCCCATTCGAGGTCATCCTACGTCGTGGTCGGCGTAGACCTCTGCACCTCGCCGTCCTCAGATTCGATGCGCACGATGGACCGTCGGCCACAGGGAAGAGCACCACGACGCGCTGCGCCTTGAGCAGGTCGCGATCCCCTCGACGATCTGCTCGCCCGAGCGACTCCAGCGTTCTCTGCCGCCGCGAGGCTGGTCGTGAACTCGTGCAGGGTCGCAAGGCTCTTGGTGACGGTCGCGGATGCGCACAAACGACACGAAGAAGTAGCCGAGCATCGCGCCGATCAACGACCAGCAACACCCACGACCGGCCGTCCCGCCACAGCGTTGCGCCGAGCCCCCAGCGCTGTTGCGGAGCCTGCGAGCGACGCAGGCCAAGCCGGTCCCGACCACGATGCCGAGCGAGTTCCGCAGCGTAGTGGCGCACCAGCGATCGCCATCACCGCCGTAACGGCGACCGCGCTCACAGGTGGCTGGCGATGATGGCGACGATTGCGGCGAGCCATCCGATGGGCTCGACGGCATCCGCGGAGCCGAGGACGGCGTGGAAGACGAGCACCGCCACTCCGATTTGCAGCGCGAACTGCCCGGCGTTGAAGAGCAGCTTCACGAGCGGCGGCCGCCGCAGGAGGAGCACCGCGACCGCCGCAGCGACGATGCGGACCACGATCAACTGGGTCGGATCGGCGAAGATCAGACCGAGGGTGAGCGGCGCTTCGGTGAACGTGAGAGTCTGCGCCTCTTGCCGGACCTCCATGTCGACGTCGAACGCCTCGGCCAGGACGAACGCGACGACCAGCATCGGCCAGGGAACTGGAACGGCTGGCCAGCCGGGGCCTCGAGGACAAGGCCGGCGAAGGCAGCGACGGCGACACCAAGCGGCAGCACGACCGCGAGTGCAGAAGCCCCAGGTTCGCCTGTTTCGCTGATCTCACATCGACCGTTCCTCTCCCCGCTCAGCGCAGCTGTCAGCAGCACATAGCTACGCCAGGTGATCGCATGCAGTCCATAGCGTACGGAAGCTGGGAGTGCTTCAGCGTCCAGAGAGAAGCCACGCCACTCGAGGCCGGTCCAACGCGAAGCCGGACCACTCCAGGCCCGTCCAACGCACCCGAACCCGGTCCAGGACGAAGCCACGCCACTCCAGACCACTCCAGGCCCGACCAGCGAACCCGACCACTCCAGCCCGTCCACGCGAACCCGACCACTCCAGCCCGACCACTCCAGACCCGTCCACTCAGAACCCGGTCCAGCGAGAAGCCCGACCACTCCAGACCCGTCCACGCGAACCCGGTCCAGCGAGAAGCCCGACCACGCCAGACCCGTCCACGCGAAGCCCGACCAGACCGCACGAAGCCCGACCCACTCCAGGCCCGTCCACGCGAACCCGGTCCAGCGAGAAGCCACGACCACTCCAGACCCGTCCAACGAAGCCGACCACTCCAAGCCGCTCCAGGCGCCGGCGACGGCCGTCTGCTTGGCCTGCTCGGGCGACTCGGCGCCGAAGAGACCGGAGGCGAGGCAGGCGAGGGCGACCTCGAGGTCGAGAGCGCCGGCGCCGGCGGCGGGGTCGGCGATGCGGTGGGCCGAGGTGCGCAGGATGCTGACCACGTCGTCGGCGGTGATGGAGCCATCGGCCTCGAGCAGGAGGGCGGCGGCGCCAGCCACGACGGCGGCGGCCTGCGAGCTCCCGGTGCCCTTGACGTGGCGGTCACCGACGAAGGACTCGGCGGGGGCCTGTGCGGCGGCGGAGCCGGCGGCGAGGGCGCTCACGATGGAGCGGCCCGGGGCCACCAGGTCGGCGCGCTGGGCGCCACGACCGGTGGTGGTGAAGTCGCAGACCTGCCACTGCTCGTCGACCAGTTCGGCGGCACCGACGGTGAGGGCCTCGGCGACGTGGGCCGGCGTGGGCAGGGCGGCATCGCCGCCGTTGCCGGCGGAGACGACGGGCACCAGGCCGGCACGGCGAGCACGGGCGATGGCGGCGGCGAGCGGATCGTGACCCGAGGGCAGCTGGTCGGCACCGAAGGCGAGCAGCAGGACACCGAGGGACAGCTGGCGACGGTGGGCGATGGCGAAGTCGATGGCGGCGATCACGGCGCCGACGTCGGTCGAGCCGTCCTCGGCGACGACCTTGAGGCTGAGCACGTGAGAACCGGGAGCGACGCCGGTGTCGATGCCGGCGGCGATGGCGGCCAGGTGGGTGCCGTGGCCGGTGTGATCCTGACCGTGGCGGTCGGTGCCACCGTCGGCGGTGAAGTCCGGGCCGACGATGAGCCGGTCACCGAAGGCCTCGGGGGCGGTGACGCCCGAGTCGATGACCGCGATCCCGACCCCTCGGCCGGTGATCCCACGTCGGCGGAGCTGCTCGCCGGCGACCGGTGCGATGGTGTCCTGGAGTGTCGTGGAAGTGGTCATCGGAAGTCCTCGGATCGTTTCGTTTTCCCGGTGCGTTTGCTCACGTCGTGCGGTCGTTTGGCCACTGCGACGGGCGACAACCTCACTGAGCCGCACAGAGGGAGAACCCCTCAACACGGAAAATCGTGAACGTGCTGCTGCTACCACTGTGAGCGTTCAGCTTGGAAGCGCTCGGAAACGGTGCTCGGACACCGAGAACCCAGGCGCCACCTGCGTGTTCTGCCCGTCGAACCTCATCAGCCACAGAATCAACGTCAATTGACCACGAGGGGTGGACACACAACCGCAAAGAGTGATCCGCACGAATCGGAGCGGGATACGCGCGCTCCGAGGTGGAGGGCGAATTCGGCGAAAGCGGACGCCAAAACGGCGAAGGGCCGCCCCTCGCGGGACGGCCCTTCGCGCCGATTCGTGGTCGCCGGACGACCCGGCGGTGCCGGGATCAGCTGCGGCTGTTGAGTGCCTCGATGAGCGCCGGCAGGACCTTGTGGACGTCGCCCACGATGCCGAGGTCGGCGACCGAGAAGATCGGAGCCTCGGGGTCCTTGTTGATGGCGATGATGTTCTTGGAGCCCTTCATGCCGACCAGGTGCTGGGTGGCACCGGAGATGCCGGCGGCGATGTACACGTCGGGCTTGACCACCTTGCCGGTCTGGCCGACCTGCTTGGCGTAGGGCACCCAGCCGGCGTCGACGATGGCGCGGGTGGCGCCGGTGGCGGCACCGAGCTTCTTGCCCAGCGTCTCGATGTACTCCTCGTACTTGGCCGGGTCGCCGAGGCCGCGGCCACCGGAGATGACGATGGGCGCCGAGTCCAGCTGGGGACCCTCACGCTCTTCGACGTGGGTGGCCAGCACGCTGGCCGAGGGGACGTCACCGGGCACCGACACGTCGTTGACGGAGGCAGCGCCGCCGCCCGACTCGCTGGGCTCGTAGGACTTGGGGCGCACCAGGCACAGCATGGGGCCACCGGTGGTGAACGTGGTCTTCACCAGCTTCTCGCCACCGAACACGGGCGTGGTGGTCAGCAACGTGTCGCCGTCGAGGTCGATGGCGGTGCAGTTGGAGATCACCGGCTTGCCCAGCTTCACCGACGCCACGGCGAAGCTGTCGCGGGCGTCGTAGGTGGTGCCACCGAGCACGAGGTCGACACCTTCGGCGGCGCCGGCCAGCGCGGCGCCGGCGGGAGCACCGACGAGCTGGTCGCCCAGGTCGCCGGTGGCGTTGACGGCGGTGGCGCCGTAGGCACCAACGGCTTCGGCCACGGCCGAGCCGTCGCCGGCGTAGAACGCCTCGACGGTGTCGCCCAGGTCACGGGCCTTGGTGAGCAGTTCCTTGGTGAGCGACGTCAGCGCGCCGCTCTCGTCGGTCTCGGCGAAGACCCACACTTTGGAAAGAGCCATGTCGTTCTTCCTTTCTTTCGGGTCGTTCGCTCAGATGACCTTGAGCTCTTCGAGCTTGGCCACGATCTTCTGGAAGCCCTCGCCCTCGTCCTCGACGATCTCGCCGGCCTCGCGGGCCGGGGCGTCCTCGACGGCGGTGATCTCCTGGCCGGCACCCGACCAGCCGACGCTGTCGGCGTCGATGCCCAGGTCGGAGAGCGAGAGCTCGTCGACCGGCTTCTTCTTGGCCGCCATGATCCCCTTGAAGGACGGGTAGCGGGGCTCGACGACGCCGGCGGTCACGGACACGACGGCCGGCGTGGACGCCTCGACGTCCTGGGAGCCGGTCTCGGTCTGGCGGGCGACGTGCACCTTGCCGTCGTCGATGGTGACCTTCTTGGCGAAGGACACCATGGGCAGGCCGAGCTGGGCGGCGAGCATCTGGGGCACGGTGCCGGTGTAGCCGTCGGACGACTCGACGCCGGAGATCACCAGGTCGTAGTCGCCGGCCTTGCCGATGGCGGCGGCCAGGATCTTGGAGGTGTCGAGGGCGCCGGCGCCGGCGATGGCGTCGTCGGACACGAGCACGGCCTTGGCCGCACCCATGGCGAGCGCCGTCCGCAGACCGGACGTCTCGTTCCCGGGGGCCATGGACACGAGGGTGACCTCGCCGCCGCCAGCCTCGTCGACCAGCTGGAGCGCCATCTCGACCCCGTAGGAATCGGACTCGTCCAGGATGAGCTTTACATCACGCTTGAGGGTGAAGTCAGCGTCCAGGGCGCCGGGATCGGCGGGATCCGGGATCTGCTTCACGCAGACGACCACGTTGAGAGCCATGTGTCCGAGTTTGTCAGCAGCACTTGTGCGCGGTCGAATCTCCCCACGTGCCAGGATCGCGCCCACCGTGCGCGTGCTCCTGATCGTCAACACCTTCGCCTCGTCGGTGACCGCCCGGTCGATGGTGGTCATCCGCAAGGCCTTCTCCGCGGACCACGAGGTGACGTTGGTGGAGACCTCCCGCCGGGGCAACGCGTCCCGCCTCGCGCTGGGGGCGGCCAACGAGGGCTACGACGTCGTGGTCGTGATGGGTGGCGACGGCACCCTCAACGAGGCGGCGAACGGCCTGGTCGGCACCGACACCGCGCTGGCCGTCCTGCCCGGCGGCTCCACCAACGTCTTCGCCCGCACCATCGGCCTGCCCAACGACCCCATCGAGGCCACCGGCGTCCTGCTCGACGCCCTGACGAGGGAGTCCATCCGACCCGTCGGGCTCGGCTCGGTCAACGACCGCTACTTCCTGTTCCACACCGGCCTGGGCTTCGACGCCGCCGTGGTCGAGCAGGTCGAACGCCGCTCGTCGCTCAAGCGCTACGCCGGACACCCCCTGTTCGTGTACGCCGGGTTCGCCACCTGGTTCCGCCACTACGACCACTCCCGCCCGCGCATGGCGGTGAAGCTGGGCGACGGCACGATGATCGACGACGGCTACTTCGCCATCGTCCTCAACACCAGCCCGTACACGTTCCTGGGCAACGTGCCCCTCGACCTGGCCCCCGAGGCCACCCTCGACACCGGCCTGTCGGTGCTCGTGGTGCGCACCATGGACTTCGTCAAGGTGCTGAGCCTCATCGGGTCGGCGCTGGGCTCGGGTCGCCTGCTGCGCAGCTCGCACCACGCGGTCCTGGCCCACGACCTCGACGAGATCGAGGTCACCGGGTACGGGCCGCTCCCCTACCAGGTCGACGGCGACTTCCTGGGCCAGATCGAGTCGCTGCGCTTCGAGCACCGGCCCGACGCCCTGCGCCTCGTCCTGCCGTAGGACGCCCGATCAGGCGTCGCCGGCCAGCACCCGCTTGGCGATGCCGGGCACGTTGGTGACGATGCCGTCGACCCCGACGGCGGCCAGTAGGCGCAGGCGCTCGGGGTCGTCGACGGTCCAGGTGTTGACGGCGAGGCCGGCGGCGTGGGCCTCGGTGACGTAGCGCTCGTCGACGTCGGCCTCGTAGGGGTGCACGGCACCGTGGCCGTGGGACACGGCCAGCGCGATGGCGGCCCGGCCGTCGGGGGCCACGTGGCTGAGGAAGGCGGTGGCGATGCCGTCGTCGATGGCCCGCACCCGGTCGACCGTCTTCAGGTCGAAGCTCGAGATCAGCACCCGGTCGCGCCCGCGGCGCTCGGCCAGGAGCGCCACCACGTCGTCGGCCGACTGCCGCTCGGGGTCGTGGTCGACGTCGTAGGGACTGTTCTTGATCTCGATGTTCACGATCAGGCCCTCGCACGCGTCCAGCGCCTCGGCCAGCGTGGGCACCGACGCCGGCAGGTCGGCCCGGGCGACATCGAGGATGCGGCGCCCGTCGGGGAGGTGGGCGTCGTGGTGGATCACCAGGGCACCGTCCGCCGAGCGACGGACGTCGAGCTCGACCCCGTCGGCGCCCTGCTCGCGGGCCAGGCGGAAGGCCTCGATGGTGTTCTCGGGGGCGTCGGCCGAGGCCCCGCGATGGCCGTAGACGATGGGAGTGACCACGTTGTTTCGTTCCTCCGAAAAAACCCTTGCGGGACCAATGATGTGACGCTACGGTGACGAATGGCCCTGCGAGAGCCCGCCAGTCCGCAGAGGCATGTGAACGCCGTCACAATACCGTGACCTGACCCCGTCCCCTTGGAGGCCCCGTGGCCCTGACAACGTCGCGCTCGATCCCCGTCACCCTCGAACGAGATGAGTGGCGCAAGTTCGCCGCCTGCCGGGACACCGATCCGGACCTGTTCTTCCCGGTCGGCACCACCGGCCCGGCCCTCGAGCAGATCGCCAATGCCAAGGCCGTGTGCCAGACCTGCGACGTCCAGGGACTGTGCCTCGAGTACGCCGTCAGCACCAACCAGGACAGCGGCGTGTGGGGCGGCACCTCCGAGGAGGAGCGCCGGCAGATGCGTCGGGCCCGTCAGCGCCTCGAGAAGCAGAAGCGCTCCGCCTAGGCGAACCCTTCGGGTTCGTCGACGAATGCTCCGCATTCGTCGGGCAACGGCTTCCACGACGGCGACCTCCCCTCGGGGAGGTCGTTTCGCGTCTACTCGACGTTGACGTTGGCCACGACCCGCACCTCGGTGCCGTGGCGGGGACCGTCGGCCCGGACGCGGCGCATGCGGATCTCGCCCTGCAGCTCGGTCTCGACCAGCGCCCGGACGATGGACAGCCCCAGACCGGTGGTGCGGTCCAGGTCGAAGCCGTCGGGCAGCCCGACGCCGTTGTCGGTGACGGTGATGGTCAGTCGGTCGTCCTCGCGCTCGAGCACGACGTCGACCCGGCCGGGCTCGGCGGACAGGTCGAGGTCGCGCGGGAAGGCGTGGTCCACGGCGTTCTGGAGCAGCTCGTTGAGGACCACCGACAACGACGTGGCCGGCGCCGCCGGGACCGTGCCCGCCTCGCCGGAGAAGTTCACGGTGAACGGGCGGCCGGGGTCGATCAGGCCCTCCTCCACCATGCGGGACAGCTCACGGGCGATCACGACGAAGGGCACGTCGTCGCCGGCCTCGCGCGACAGCGTCTCGTGCACCAGGGCGATCGACCGGATGCGCCGGGCCGACTCCTCGATGGCCGCCTTGGCCTCGGGCGAGCCCAGCCGCCGGCCCTGCAGGCGCAGCAGCGACGAGATCGTCTGCAGGTTGTTCTTCACCCGGTGGTGGATCTCGCGGATGGTGGCGTCCTTGGACAGCAGCAAGCGGTCGCGCCGGCGCAGCTCGGAGATGTCGCGCACCAGGACCACGGCGCCGGAGACGTCGCCCCGGTCGGTGATGGGCAGGCACCGGAAGACGACGGTGATCTCCTTGCCCCGCTCGACCTCGAGCACCGTGGGCTGACGGCGGTCGAACGAGGTGCGGATGGGACCGTCCTCGAGGCCGAGCTCGCCGAAGCGCAGACCCTCGGCGTTGGCGTGGACGCCCACGCGGTGGAACGCCGACACCGCGTTGGGTGAGGCGTACTCGACGCGGCCGCCCGGATCGAGGAGGAGCACGCCGTCGCCGACGCGCGGCGCCTCGGCACTGTCGTCTTTGTCCTCGTAGGGGAAGTCGCCGGCCGCGATCATGCGGGCGAAGCGGTTGAAGATGTCGAGGTAGGTGCGTTCGAGCTCGCCGTGCTGGCGGCCGATCGACGGTGCCGCCTCTCTCGTCAGCACCCCGATGACCCGGCCGCAGCACCGGATGGGGATGCACAGCACCCGCACCCGCTCGCGCACCACCGACAGGTGGATCTCGCCCTCGATGATCTCGCCGTTGCGGAACGACCGGGCCACGAGCGGACGCTCGCCCTCCCCCAGCCGGGTGCCGACCCAGTCGCCGCGGTAGACGGTCTGGCCGGTGGTGGGCCGCACCTGGGCGAGGACGACGAACTCGCCGCCGCCGAAGTCGCCGGTGGGCACGAACAGCAACAGGTCGGAGAAGCAGAAGTCGGCGAGCAGCCCCCACGACGCGGCCAGGCGCTGGACGTGCTGGATCTCGTCGTCGTCCAACGGGGTGAGGGTGCGGGCCAGCTCGACCAGGGTGGACACGACGATCACCGCCAGATCTGCTCGCCGAGCAGCAGCAGGCCGGCGAGATCGTGGATGTCGGACTCGAAGTACGGCACGGTGGCCAACACGTCGGGAACCGTGCCCAGCTCCTTGCGCTGCTCGGCCTCACGGGTGGCCACGACCCGGAAGTTCAAGAAGCTGTTGGCGACCTCCTCGATGACCCGGCGCACGTCCTCGGGATCGCCGATGCTGTCGTCGAGCGAGGCGGCGGCCTCGCCGGGTTCGGCCAGCATCCGCTCGGCCACCCGGGCGGCGTCGGCGTCGAGCAGGTACTGGGGCAGCACCTTGTTCAGGACCACGGCGCCGAGGTGGTAGCCCCGCTGGCCGAGGGCGTCCATGAAGAACTCGGCCTCGCGCACCGGTGCCGACTCGAGGGTGGACACGACCACGAACGTGGTGCGCTTGTCCTCGATCAGGCGCTGCACGGCCCGGGCCCGCTCGACGAAGCCGGCGTACATGGTCTGGAACAGCATGAAGAACTCGGCGATGTCCTCGAGGAACGCCGAGCCGAGGATCGTGTCGGCCACCCGGTAGAACGGCTTGCTGGCCATGTTCACGAGGCGGGACCGGTACGGAACGGTCAGCCAGCGCAGCAGGCGTGACGAGAAGAAGTCGGCCATGCGCTCGGGGGCTTCGAGGAAGTCGAGGGCGTTGCGGGTGGGCGGGGTGTCGACGATCACCAGGTCGTAGCGGCCCGAGACGTGGATCTCGTACAGGCGCTCCATGGCGATGTAGTCGTGGCTCTGCACGAACCGGCCGGTGATGTTGGCGTACAGCGGGTTCTGGAGGATGGCGTCGCGGGTCTTGTCGTCGGGGGCGTGCATGCGCACCAGGTCGTCCCACGACTGCTTGGTGTCGAGCATCGCCGCCCACAGCTCGCCGCGCGGCTCGTAGCCGGCCGCCTCGAAGGCACTGTCGGGGATGCGGGTCTCGACGTTGCCGAACGACTCGAGTCCGAGCGCGTTGGCCAGCCGCCGGGCCGGGTCGACCGTGACGACGAGGACCTTGCCGCCGAGCTGGGTGGCGGCCATGGCCGCGGCCGCCGCCGCCGTGGTGGTCTTGCCCACCCCGCCGGAGCCGCAGCAGACGACGATCTCCTTGGTGGCCAGCAGCTGCTCGAGCGACGGCGACGGGGCGGTGCGACGGCGGGCCATCAGTAGCCGAGCTCCTCGCCCAGGTGGGCGGCGATGCGGTGCGTGGCACGGGCCCCGTGCGAGCGGTGGAACAGGTAGGGCACGTAGAGCAGGTCGAGCCCCGTGGGCAGCTCGTCGCGCAGCCGCTGGAGGTGCACGGCGCGCGACCGACGGAGGCGCACGGCAAGCTCGGCGGCGTCGAGGATCGGGCCGACCGGGCCGCCACCGAACTCGGCGAGCGCGTCCTGGGCGTCGTCGGCCCGGAGACGCTCGAACAGCGCCTCCTCGGCACTGTTGAACAGCTCGGGCAGAACCCGGTTGACGACGACCGCCGCCAGGTCGACGACCGTCTCGGCCTCGAGCCGGCCGGCCAGTTCGATGGTCTCCTGCACCGGCATCTCCTCGGGCGCAGCGACGATCACCACACCCGTGCGGTCGGGGTCGCCGAGGATGTCGAGCATCCAGCCGGTCTGGTCGCGGACGAGCCCGACCTTGACCAGGTCGTTGATGGCGTCGGGCGCGGCGAGCTGGCCGACGATGTGCCCGCTGGCCGAGGCGTCGACGACCACCAGGTCGTAGTGGTCCTCGCGCACCTCCCACGCCAGCTTGCCGACGGTGAGGATCTCCTTCACGCCGGGCGCGGCGTTGGCGACGAAGTCGAAGGTCCGGGCCAGGGGGCCGATGCGGGCCAGGACGGGGATCTTCAGCTGGAGACCGAGGTACTCCTTGAGCGACTCCTCGGTGTTCATCGACATGGCGTACAGCCCGTCGTGCACCTCGGTGGGGTCGAAGCCCGTGGGCCCGGCCTCGAAGAAGTCGGACAGGTTGCCCTTGGCGTCGACCTCGCAGACGAGGGTCCGCTTGCCGTGGTTGGCGGCGAGCACGCCGAGGCCGGCGGCCACGGTGGTCTTGCCGACACCGCCCTTGCCGGTGACGAACAGCAGCCGCCGGTCGAGGAGCGGGGTGACCGACACCGGTTCGGTCCGGCTCAGCTCCCGAAGCCGATGCGGCGATCGGCCTCCGGGCTGCCGATCTCGACGTACGCCAGCTTCTCGACGGGCACGCCCACCCGGCGGCCCCGCTTGTCGGTCAGCCACAGTACGGGGCTGTCGCCGGTGATGGCATCGTCGATGGCGGCCTGGACGTCGTCACTCTTGGCGTCGTCGGGCAGCTCGATGTCGAGCTCCTTGGCCGTGTAGGTCACACCGATCCGGACGTCCACTGCTCCAGCACCTCGAGTCGTTGGGCGGTTGCCGGCTCAACCTATCGGGGTTCGCCGTCGCCCATCGAAGCCCACCAGCGAGGCCGGGCCTCGGCTTCGGCGCGGGGCACCCGCCCGGTCCACATCCCCCGCAGCGCCCCGGGCGTGACCACCGCCATCACGATGTGGCCGGCGATCAGGAACCACAGCAGGAAGGACACCCAGTCGTGCACGAACGTGGCCCCCGAGCGCCACGACAGCGGGAACGGACCGAACCAGCGCATCACCGAGCCGCTCATCAACATGACGACCATGCCCGACGTCATGAGCACCGCACTCAGCTTCTGCCCTCCGTTGAACTTGCCGGTCAGGGACAGCCGTCGCAGCCGGCGGCGGAACCACTGCAGGTCGTCGTCGTGCCACATCGCCATGCGCCGCACGTCGGCCTGTAGGCCGGCACGCCAGGGACCGGCCATCGCCAGCAGGAACGGCACGAAGGATCCGATGCCGAACAGCACGTGGACGTCCTTGACCAGCTCACGACGCCCGACCGCGACCGACAGCGGGTGGACGTAGAGCACCAGGCCGGTGGCCACGGTGACGAGCACGGTGCAGGCGGTGACCCAGTGGGTGAGGCGCTCGGCTCCGTCGAAGCGCAGGACCGTGTCGCGGCGGGGGACGACCGTGGTCATACCGGCTCGTCCGTCCGGCCGTTGGAGCCCCCGATCCAGGCGTCGGCGTCGTAGCCGCGCACCTCCCAGAACCCCTCGGGGTCGGGCTGGTCGGTGGCCTCGATGCCGGCCAGCCACTTGAGCGACTTGTAGCCGTACATCGGTGCCACGTAGAGCCGGACGGGACCACCGTGGTCCCGGGTGATGTCCCCGCCCAGCATGGCGGTGGCGACGATCACGTCGTCGCGGCGGGCCTGGTCCAGGGTGAGCGTCGTGGTGTAGACGCCGTCGTGGCTGGTGAAGCGCACGTGCGTGGCGGCGGCGTCGACGCCGGCCTCGTCGAGCAGGTGCGCGACGCGGACGCCTTGCCACTCCACGTCGGCCACCCGCCAGCCGGTGACGCACTGGAAGTCCTTGGTCATGCCGACGAGAGGCCGGTCCAGCAGGTCGGCGAAGCCGAGCTCGAGCGGGCGCTCGACCATGCCCGCCACCTCCAGGCGGTACTCGTCGCGGGTGATGCTCGGGTCGTAGCCGGCCACGCTGTAGAACCGGAACTTCGACGTACCGGGCAGCAGCGACGTGAGGCCGGTGCCGTCGCGGTCAGCGAGCGGCGCGAAGAAGCGCTCGAGCGCTCGCTGCACCGGCGCCCCGGCCGCGATCCCGACCGCGCCGAGACCGACCATCCCCAGGAAGGCTCGCCGACCGACGGGTCGGTACGCTTGGTCCTGCACCCAGTCGAGCGTACGGTCCCAGTCCCCGCCCGTTGCCGCTGGCTCCGGAGTTCACCGAACGGTAAGACGCTGCATGACCGCACCAAGCCCTGACGACTTGGACCTCGTTCGTCGACGCGTGATCAACGTGGTCGGCCACGAGTTGCGTACGCCGTTGACCACCATCCGCGGCCTGGCCGAGCTGCTTCCGGACGCGTCGAGCACCGAGTTGCAGGACACGCTCATCCCCGCCCTGATCCGCAACGCCCGGCGGGCCGAGCGACTGCTCGACGATCTGCTGATCGCCGGCGAGATCGCCACCGCCAGCCCGACGGTGCCCGCCGAACCGGTCGACCTCGGCCCGCTCGTGGACCAGGTGGGGCGCGAGGCCGGCATCGACGTCGAGGGTCGTCCGGACGGGCTGGTCCTGGCCCACGCCGAGCAGGTGTCCCACGCCCTGTCCCGGCTGCTCGAGAACGCCACCCGCTACTCCGAGGACGAGCCGTCGGTCTCCTTCGAGCGCGACGACGGCTACGTCGTGGTCGTCGTGCGCTCGCCGGTCACCACCGAGATCCCCGACCTCGAGCTCAGCTTCGAGCTGTTCTTCCGGGGCGAGACCGCCGTGACCCGGGCGGCCGGCCTGGGCGTCGGCCTGCCGGTCGCCCGGGCGCTCGCCCGCCTCGACGGCGGCGACGTCACCATCGAACAAGCCGACGGGGTCGTCGAGACCCGGCTGCGGCTGCCCCGCGCGTCATGAACATGCCCCGCGACATCGAGGTCGTCGTCGCCGACGACGAGATCGACATCCGTCTGCTGCTCAAGCTGCAGCTGCGGCACGCCGGCATCGCAGTGGTCGGCGAGGCCGCCGACGGCCAGGAGGCCGTCGACATCTGCAAGACGACGCAGCCCGACGTGTTGATCCTCGATCTGCTGATGCCACGGATGAACGGGTTCGAGGCGATCCCGGTGCTCCAGGACGAGTGCCCGGAGGTGAAGATCATCGCCTACTCGGCGGTGGCCGGCGACTTCGCCCGCACCGAGATGGAGCGCCACGGCGTGCCGCTCCGGCTCAAGAACGGCGACCCCGAGCCGCTCATCGAGACGATCCGGGCGCTGGTCGCGGGGGCTGACCGCTCTTCCTGATCAGGTGATCTTCAGCTCGGGGTGGTAGCGCTTCGTCGGCGCCAGGTCCTCGATGATGGTGCGGGCGATCTCGTCGAACGCGGCGGCGGCCTCGGACTCGGGAGCGTCGACCACGATGGGGCGACCCGAGTCGCCGCCCTCGCGGAGCGCGGGAACCAGCGGGATCTGACCGAGCAACGGGACGTCGACGCGGTGGGCCAGCTCTTGGCCGCCGCCGGCACCGAACAGCTCGTAGCGGGTGCCGTCGTCACCGGTGAACCACGACATGTTCTCGATGACGCCCTTGACCTCGAGGTGGACCTTCTCGGCCATGAACGCGGCGCGCTGGGCCACCCGCTGGGCGGCGGGTTGGGGCGTGGTGACCACGTAGACCTCGGCCCGGGGGAGGAACTGGCTCAGCGAGATGGAGATGTCACCGGTGCCGGGCGGCAGGTCGACGACGAGGAAGTCGGGGTCGTCCCAGTAGACGTCGGTGAGGAACTGCTCGAGCGCCTTGTGCAGCATCGGTCCACGCCAGATGACGGCCTGGTCCTCCTCGGCGAAGAACCCCATGGAGATGCACGACACGCCGTTGGCCTCGGGCGGCACCAGCATCGAGTCGATGACCACCGGCGGGCGGTCGATGCCCAGCATCCGCGGGATGGAGAAGCCCCAGACGTCGGCGTCGACGATGGCGGTCTTCTTGCCCCGCTTGGCCAGGCTCACCGCCAGGTTGGTGGTGACCGACGACTTGCCCACGCCGCCCTTGCCGGACGCGACGAGCAGCACCCGGGTCTTGGAGGACGGGTCGGCGAAGGGGATCGAGCGGCCCTCGGCGTGACCGTGGGCGGCCTGGCTGCCGGCGGTGGCCTGGGGGTCGCCCACCATGAGCTCGCGGACCTTGGCTCGCTCCTCGTCGGACATCACGTCGAACGTGACGTTGACCGAGTCGACGTCGCCGAGCGCGTGCACGGCCTCGCCGACACGTCGCTCGATCTCGTTGCGCAACGGGCAGCCGGGGACGGTCAGCGCGACCTCGACCTGCACGGAGGCCCCGTTGATGCGCACGAAGCGCACCATGCCGAGGTCGACGATGCTGCGGTGCAGCTCGGGGTCCTCGACCGGGCGGAGCGCGTCGATGATCTGGGACTCGGTGGGCACGGTGAACCTTCCGGACGTTGGTGCGGCGGGATTTCTCCTATCTGCATAGGTAGAATATCGGTGTGGATGCGGACACACCCACACCGCCCAGCGGGTTGAGCGCCGTCGACTTCTCGTCGGCGGTCACGGCGATCACCTCTGCGTTCGGGGACCCGACGCGGCGCGAGATCTACCTGTGGTTGCGTGAACGCACCGAGGGCGCCACCGCCTCCGATGTCGCCGAGCACTTCGAGCTGCACTCCAACGTCGCCCGCCACCACCTCGACAAGCTCGCCGGCGGTGGCTACGTCGAGGTCACCACCGCCCGGCCCGCTGGCGGCGGTGCCGGTCGGCCGTCGAAGCGCTACACGGCGCTCGGCGAAGCCAACCCCATCGAGTTCGCCGTGCGCCACGACGACCTGCTGGTCTCGCTGCTCGGCAAGTCGCTGGCCCTGCTCCCCGACGACGTCGCCGCCGCCATGGCCGAGGAGGTCGGGATCGAGTACGGGCGCGCCCTGGCCGCGTCGCTCGGCTCGAGCGAATCCGCGCAGCGGTCCTTCCGGTCGTCGCTGCACGCCGTCGCCGACGCCCTGAGCGCCCACGGCTTCGCCGCCCACGCCGAGAAGCAGGGCGACGAGCTGCGCATCGTGGCCCAGCACTGCCCCTTCGGTGGCGCCGCCATCGAGCACCCGGTCATCTGCGCCGTCGACCGTGGACTGGTCAAGGGGATGCTGTCCGCCCTGTACGGCGACACCCGACCGGCCACGGAGACCACGCAGGCGCAGGGCTCGGAGACGTGCGTCACCGTCGTCACCTCGTCGGCCTGACCCAGACCTGCGCACCCGCGTGACCGGCTTCGGGCACTACCTCGACCACGCCTCGACCTCGCCGCTGCGACCGGCGGCCCGCGAGGCGATGACGGCTGCGCTCGATCTGCCGCTGGGCGATCCGTCCCGGATCCACGAGTCCGGGATGCTCGCCCGGGCGGCGCTCGAGCAGGCGCGTGAGGTCGTGGCCGGGGCCTTCGGCGCTCGTCCCCGCGAGGTGGTGTTCACGTCCGGCGCCTCTGAGTCGATCGCCGCCGCCTGCTGGGGCGCAGCCGACCGTGGGCGCCGGCAGGTGCTGTCCGCCGTGGAGCACTCCGCCGTCCGCCTGGCTGCTGCCGACCACGGTGCGGTGGTGGAGGTCGGGTGCGACGGCACCGGTCAGATCGACCCCGACGCGCTGGTCGATGCCATCGACGACGACACCGCTCTGGTCCACGTGCAGTGGGCGAACCACGAGGTGGGGACGCTGCAACCGGTCGCCGACGTCGTCGCCGCCTGCCGCGAGCGTGGCGTGTTGGTACACGTCGATGCCGCCCAGGCGGCCGGCCACCTACCGATCGACTTCGCCGCCCTGGGCGCCGACCTGCTGTCGCTGAGCGGCCACAAGCTCGGCGGCCCCGCAGGAACCGGCGCCTTGCTGATCCGCCGGGGGGTGCGCGTCCGTCCCTTGATCGTCGGTGGGGAGCAGGAGCGGGCGCGGCGTGCCGGCCTCGAGAACGTCGTCGGGGCCATCGGCCTGGCCGCTGCGATCGAGACGATCGACCCCGACGCCGAGGCTCGGGTCCAGGCCGAGTTGGCCGATGGGCTGCGAGCGGCCCTCCTGACGACCGCCGGTGTGGAGCTGTACGGCCATGCCAGCGAGCGGCTCCCCCACCTGGTCTGCGCCGGCATCGCGGACATCGAGCCGCAGGCCGTCCTGCTCGGCCTCGACCGGCGCGGCATCCGCGCCCACTCGGGCAGCGCGTGCGCGTCGGAGGGTCTCGAGCCCTCTCCCGTGCTCGAGGCCATGGGCGTGGACGCGCAACGCTCACTCCGGGTCTCCGTCGGCTGGTCCTCGACGGCTGCCGACGTCCAGGCGTTCGCGGACGCGCTACCCGAGATCGTCTCCGAGCTCCGATCCCTCCGTCGCTGACCCGGGAGAGCGCCTGCGGTCGGCCGGCCCGACCCGCCAGCCCTCGTCCGCCGGTCCGTTCTCGCCCCGTGGGGAACGATTCGTCGACGAATCGTCGCCCAGTGGCGCTGGCGGAAGCTGGCCGGAGAACTCGTCGTTCGCGAGCTCGTCATCGAACTCGTCGTCGGAGAACCGAGATGGGCCTTCGTAGGTGTCCTCCGTGAACGGCTGGTGGGTGGCGAGGGCATCGGCTCGGCGTCGGGCTTCGGCTTGCTCAGCGACGTGGTCGGCGAGGCGCTGGCGGGTGGCGGCGACGATGACGTCCACGCCAGTGATGAACGAGCGCACCGAGGGGTCGGGCGGGCCGTCGCACCAGTCGCCGCCGGGATGGGCCGACGACGGCCAGGTGCCGGCGGACCACCGCTCGGGGTCGTCCTGCAGGTCGGGGTCGACCGGCACGGGAGTCGGCTCGTCGGGGTCGGTGGCCCACGGCAGGGGGTCGGGCCCGGGCTCTGACCGGACGATGAATGGCTCGGCGGGCGTGGCCGACGACGTCGCCCGGATCGGCCCGTAGACGCCCCGGTCGACGCGCTGGGCGCGCCCGTTGCGGACCTCGTAGGCCATGGCGTCGGCCAGGCGCTGGACCGGTCGCTCGCTGGCCAGCCGGTAGCCGTACCGGTGGATCAGGCCGTGGAGCTCGCGCAACGAGACGGCACCGTGGGCATCGAGGATCGAGACGGCGAGCCGGCGCAGCTCCAGACCGGCCACCGGGGTGGCGTCGGCCGGCGCCGGCGGCATGGGCGGGTCGTGGGCGAGCTGCGTCCGACGGTGGTGCCGGTTCCGCATGCCCGGGTACAGGCGCCGGCGGTAGGTGCGGAGCCGCTCGACGTAGGCCCGGCGACGGGCGGTGAGGAGCTCGAGCTCGGCGTCGAGCTCGCTCAAGGTGCGGGCGTCCTCGTCGTGGGCGAGACGGACCAACCGCCGGTGGTTGGGCCAGAGCCGGGGATGCTCCCGGCGCAGGACGGCGAAGGTCAGTGGATCGTGGTCGGCGACGGTCAACATGGGCATCTCCCGGGAGCGGGGTGGCGGGAGCACAGAAGGACGTCGGGGCGCTCCGACCCGGCGCCGAAGCTACGCAGCCCCACCGACAGGAATCGGCGCTTGCACGGCCGAGTCCGCGCGCCTCTAGCGTGACGCCGTGACCCTGTTCGTGGCCCGTCACGCCGATGCCGGCGACCGGTCGGCGTGGACCGACGACGACCGTCTCCGTCCCCTGTCCGAGCGGGGTGATGCCCAGGCCCGGGGCATCGCCGAGCTGCTCGTCGGCTCGGACCCGGTCCGGGTCGTGTCGTCGCCGGCGGTGCGCTGCGTGCAGACCGTCGCGCCGCTGGCCGACAAGCTCGGACGGCAGGTCGAGGTCGACCCTCGGCTGTTCGAGGGTGCCGGCCCCGACGAGGTGCGCTCGCTCGTCGCCGAGCTCGACGGCGCCGGCGTCGTGTTCTGCAGCCACGGCGACGTGATCCCGATGCTGTTGCAGCACCTGGTCGGCCTCGGCATGGAGCCCGAGCACGAGCTGACCTGGCCCAAGGCATCCGTGTGGGCGGTCGAGCGGGTCGACGGACGCTGGGGCCGGGGCCGCTACCTCGCCCCGCCCTGCTGAGGCACCGCGTTCAGCGGGCCAGCGGGTCCTCGCCGGCGTCGATGGCCGACCGCACGGCGTCGGCCGCCGTGGCCTCGTCGGCGGGCGTGTCGCGACCGGCAAAGGTCGCCAGGTCGGTGCGGGCTCCCTCGACGTCACCGAGGTGGGCACGCAGCGCCGCCCGGAACACGTAGCCGGCGGTGAGGGACGGGTCGGCGTCGAGGCCGGCATCGAGCAGGCGCAGCGCACGCTGGTCGTCGACACCGCTGCGGGCCAGCAGCCAACCGAGGTAGATGCTGGCGGTGGCGTTGCCGTCGTCGACGGCGAGGACGTCGCGGTAGCACTGGAGCACCTCGACGACCGGCAGGTCACCGGAGACGTCACCCTGGATGCAACCGTCGAGCGCCCGCTGGATGATGGCCGTGCCGAACTGCTGGGCGATCGTGCGCTCCTGGTCGGAGGGGTCGTTGGCGTAGAAGGCAGCCAGGTCGGCGATCGCTCCCGCGGGGTCGCCGCTGCGGGAACGGGCACTGGCCCGGAAGATGCGCGGCGCGCTGGCGTCGGGGGCGAGCTGGATCGCCGCGTCCAGGTCGGTGATGCCGTCCTGGACGTCGAACGAACGCACCTGCAGCCAACCCCGGTAGGTCAGCGCCTCGACGTTGGCGGGCAGCGAGTCGAGGATCTCGGTGTAGCAGTCGAGCGACGCCTGCGGACCTTCCGAGCGCTCCATCATCTGGCAGTCGCCGATGCGCTGCGACGCGGCGGTGACGTCGAGACCGGTGAGTCCGCCACCGGTCCGACGACCGGAGGCCTGGGCCACCAGCACGCCGGCGAGGACGGCGATGGCGACCACGCCGAGGACCGTGGCCAACCGCCGGCCCCGCGGTGGCGGTGGCGTGTCGTCGAAGGCGGCCCGTCCTTCCTCGATGGCCCGCAGGACACCGGCGGCCCGCGCCGTGTAGTCGTCGCGCAGGGTCCGGTAGTCGTGCTCGTCGACGTCGCCGGCGGCGTATTCGCGCTCGAGGTCGTCGAGCGAGCGGAGCAGGAAGTCCCGCTCCTCCTCCAGCGCGGCCAGGGCGTCGGGGTCAGCCGAGCGCACGGTGCTCACGACGGAGACGGCGGTCGCTGTGCCGGGCCTGCTCGACCAGCGCCCGGTCCTCGTCGGACACCTCGATGTCGTCCGCGACGCGCCAGCGGCGGAACACGACGACCAACCCACCCATGGCCAGCACCAGGGCGGCGACGGGCAGGAACCAGACCAGCCCGGCGACGCCGGAGCGCGGCGGGTTCAACAGTTGGTCGTCGCCGTAGATGCCGGCGACGTAGTCGCGGATCTGGTCGTCGGTCTGGCCGGCTTCGAGGCGGCGGGCGATCTCGGTGCGGATGCTGCGGGCGATCGGGGCGTTGGAATCGGCCACCGACTGCCCCGAACAGGTCGGGCACTTGATCGACTCGGCGATGTCGCGAGCGCGCTCGGCCGTCGTCTGCGGGCCACGGTCACCGATGGACGCCACCGTCAGGGCGCCGGCGAGGAGCGCGACCAGCACCAGCCACGGCCAACGGGAACGCGAGAGCGCCGTCATGACTTCCCCTGCGCGCGGGCCAGGATCTGGTCGAGCCCACTCGCCGTGACGCCTCCGACCAGCTTGGTCACGACCGTGCCGTCCGGAGCGATCAGGTACGACTCGGGTACGCCGGACACGCCGTAGCCGAGCGCGATGCGCCCGTCGGGGTCGAACACGACGGGCCAGTCGCCGCCGTTGTCGGCGAAGAACTTCCGCACCTGCTTGGGTTCGCTGTCGAACACCACAGAGACGACGGAGGCGTCGCCGGCCACGCGGTGGCGGCGGGCGAAGTTCACCAGCTCGGGGTGCTCGCGGATGCACGGAACGCACCAGGTGGCGAAGAAGTTGACGAGCACGAACTCGCCACGCTGGTCGCTCAGGTCGAAGGTGTCGCCGGCGATGGTCTCGCCGGCGACATCCGGCGCTTGGCGGCCGATCAGCGGGGAGTCGGCCGACGTGCTGTCCGCCGACTTGCTGGTGGCGAGCACACCGATGAAGCCGGCGAGCACGATGAGCACGCCCGCGGCCAACCACTTCCCGGTGCCCACCCTCACGACGACACCCCGACCGGTTCGGGCGTCGGCTCGGGTTCGGGCTGGGGAACCGGCGCCGAGGTGGGTTGGGTGGGACGTCGCCGGCGTCCGGGGAAGGCGGCCAGCGCGGTGCCCAAGGCGATGATGCCGCCCCCGATCCAGAGCCACATGACGAGGGGCTGGATCACCACGCGGACGACGACGGGATCGCCGGGGTTCTCGGGCACGTCGAGCAGAGCGAGGTACACGTCCTGGCGCATCCCGGTGCGCACCGACGGCGTGCCGATCCGCTGGCCACCGAAGGCGAACTCGTTGGTGGCCGGGCGGTACACCTGTCCCCCGTCGACCCGGATCAGGGCGGCGGTGGTGGTCTTCTCGGCGCTCTTGGTCGTCTCCATGCCCTCGAAGCGCAGCGTGTGGCCCTGCACGGTGGCCACGTCGCCCTCGTGCAGGCGTAGCTCGGCCTCGGAGGCGTACGACTGCGACGCAGCGAGTGCCACCGCGATCATGACCACGCCGAGGTGGACGACCATCCCGCCGTTGGTGCGCCCGATCAGGCCCCGCCACCCCTGGCGGCGGGTGGCCAGCACGATCTGGCGGAGCGCGGCCCCGCCGGCGAAGGCAGCCAGGCCGAAGGCGAGCACGGGCGCCAGCCCGCGGGCACCGGCCAGCACGGTGATGACCACCGTCACGGTGGCGAGGACGGCAGGCCAGAACAGCCGGACCCGCAGCAGCTCCTGGGAGGCCTTGCGCCACGGCAGCACGGGGGCGATGGCCATCAGGAAGAGCAGGACCAAGCCGATGGGCATGGTCATGCGGTTGAAGTACGGCACCCCGACGGAGAGCTGCTCGCCGTTGATGGCCTCGACCACCAGCGGGAACACGGTGCCGAGCAGGACGATGAAGGCGAAGGCGCCGAACAGGACGTTGTTGGCCAGGAACGAGCCCTCGCGGGAGACGGGTGAGTCGATGCGGCCCGGTGCACGGAGCCGGTCGCCCCGCCAGCCGATGAGCCCGACGCCGACCACCACCACCAGGGCGAAGAACGACAGCAGCCAGGCACCGATGGCCGACTCGGTGAAGGCGTGGACCGAGTCGATGACGCCCGAGCGGGTGAGGAACGTGCCCAGGATGGTGAGGGCGAACGTCGACACGAGCAGCGACAGGTTCCAGACTCGCAGCATCCCGCGCCGCTCCTGGACCATGACCGAGTGCAGGTAGGCGGTGCCGGTGAGCCACGGCAGGAACGACGCGTTCTCGACCGGGTCCCAGGCCCAGTAGCCACCCCAGCCCAGCACCTCGTAAGACCACCAGGCGCCGAGCACGATGCCGATCGACAGGAAGCCCCAGGCGAAGAGCGTCCACCGCCGGGTCTCGAGCAGCCAGCCCTCGCCGACCCGGCCGGTGACGAGCGCGGCGATGGCGAAGGCGAACGGCACCGTGAAGCCGACGTAGCCGAGATAGAGCATCGGCGGGTGGAACGCCATGAGGATGTGGTTCTGCAGCAGCGGGTTGGGGCCCGGCCCGTCGTAGCCGGGCGGCACCGACACCGTCTGGAACGGGTTGGCCGGCCCGAGCATCAGGGCGAAGAAGAAGACGCCGACCAGCAGCATGGTGAGCAGCGCCCACCCCACCAGCGGGTCCTCGAGGCGCTTGCGGAACTTGTGGGCGATGACCGCCGTGTAGCCGGCGAGGATCAACGCCCACAGCAGGATCGACCCCTCGAGCGCCGACCACATGGTGGCCACGTTGAACAGGGCCGGCGTGCGGGACGAGCCGTGGTCGGCGACGAAGGCGACGGTGAAGTCGCGGGTGATCAGCGCCCGCTCCATGGCCGCCGTGGCCAGCACGGCGCCGGCCAGGGCCAGGAAGGCATAGGTGCGCCCGGTGCGGATGAGCGCGGGACGGCCTCGACGGAGACCGACCACGACGGTGACGGCGCCGGCGACACAGGCCACCAGCCCGAGCGTCACGCCTGCGGAACCCAGTGCGGCGTTCATGGTGTCACTCCTGGCCGGTGTCGCCCGAGCCGTCCTGGCCCATGTAGTCCTTCACCCGGTCGGGGTTCTTGGCCTCGTAGTTCGCCGAGTGCTTGACCAGGATGCGGTCGCTCTCGAACCACTCGTCGGTCTGGCTCCAATGGCCCTCGAGCACGACCGGGATGTTGGGTTGGAACAGCTCGGGCGGGTCGCCCAGGTGCCGGACCGGCACCTCGACCCCGTTGTAGATGACGTCGAAGCGCACGTAGGTGCCGTCGGCCTGCACGGTGCCCTCGACGACGGTCCCCTGGAGGCGGAACCGCTTGTCGCCGAGCTCGGCCCGCTGGGCGACGGCCTCGTCGGCGTTGCGGAAGAAGACGGTGGCGTTGTTGAGGCCCTGGTAGGCCATGAACACCAGGGCGACGACGAGCACGCCGAGGACGCCGAGGACCGCCACGCGACGGCCGCGGTCGGTGCTGCCGCCGCCGACCGGCGGTGCGGTGCGCGGCGTCAGGTCGAGGCCGTCGACCTCGTCGGTGTTCTCGAACGGTGCGTGGAGATCTCGATCGCCTGAGTTCGTGGAATCGGTCGTCATGATGACCAGCGGCGCTCCTCGGGAGGGACGACCCGCGAGAGCCGGCGGCCCCTGCGGATGGTGGCGGCTGCGTACCCCCCGAGCAGCCCGATGGTGGCGATCCACGCGGCGGCGACGTAGCCGGCGTGGGTCATGGCGAGCACGGTCATGGCGAGGACGGTGGCGAGCATCACGACACCCCTCCGACGGCGACGCCGGCCGACGGGTCGGCGTCGGCGCGGCGGTCGGCGATGGCGGCATCGAGCGTGTGCTGCTCGGCCTGGCGCTCGAGCCAACCGACCCGGAAGCGGTGCATGAGCAGCCAGGCGAAGATGACGCCCATGACCACGAACGAGCTCATCAGCGTGAAGAGCATGGACCCGTCGATGGACACGTCCATCTTCGAGATCGTGGCGTTCTGGTGCAGGCTGCGCCACCAGTCGACCGAGTAGTGGACGATGGCGGCGTTGGGCACCAGCAGCAGCCCGAGGACGGCGGCCATGCGCGAGCGGGCGGCGGGCTCGGCCGGGTAGCGCCGCAGCGCCTGGTAGCCGAGCAGCATCACGAAGAGGATGGCGGTGGAGGTGAGCCGGGCGTCCCAGACCCAGTACACGCCCCAGGTCGGCCGGCCCCAGACCATGCCGGTGAACAGGCCGAGGGCGGTGAGCACGACGGCGAGCTCGGCCGAGGCGGCGGCGAGGGTGTCCCAGCCGTCGGTGCGCTTGCGCAGCCACATGCCCGACGCGACGGCGCAGATGAGCACGGCCACGTACATGAAGGTGACGGCGGGGACGTGCACGTACATGATCCGCACGGCGTCCTCCTGGACGGCGTCGGCGGGCGAGGCGACCAGGCCCATCCACGCCACGAACGCGATGCCCACCAGGGCGAGCGCACCCAGGACGCGTGTGCCCTGCGAGGCGGTGCCGGTGGGTGCCGGGGCAGGCGTGGACGGAGCGGTTGTGGCGGGAGGTGTCACGTCTCCTCCAGGAGCGTGCCGAAGAACGTCATGCCGATCATCGTGTAGACGGCGGCGAACACCGCGAGCAGCCCGCACCACGACCAGCCGTCGCCGACGCCAGTGCCGAGCGCCGCTTCCGACGCCCGGGTGGCCCCGAGCAGGACCGGTGCCAGGACCGGGAGCAAGAGGAGCGGAACCAGCGTGTCACGGACAGCCAGCCCCGCGGCAAGTACGCCGTAGAGGGTACCGGCGGCGGCGATGCCCACGGTCGCGGCCAGGCAGGTCGCGACCAGCAGCAACGGCCCCGACAGGTCGGCCGAGTACAGCACGACCACGCCCACCCCCAGCACCGCCTCGAGGACGAGGAGCTGCACGGCGACGGCGGCCGCCTTGCCGAGGAAGAAGCCGGCCGGGTCGAGCCCGGTGAGGCGCAGACCCTCGCGGACGCCGGGTGCCGACTCGACGGCGAAGGCGCGCTGGACGGCGAGCAGGCCGGCGAACAGGACCGCCACCCAGTAGAGACCGGCGGTGGCACGGGTGAGGATGCCCCGGTCGGGGTCGAGGGCGAAGGCGAACAGGACGAGCACCAGGACGGCGAAGGGCACCGTCTGGCCGATGCCGACCCGGGACCGCAGCTCGATGCGCAGGTCCTTGGCGGCGATGAGGCGGGCGTCAGCGAGCATCGGCGGCGCCCTCCCGCGCACCGGCTTCGTGCGCGCCGGCCTTGCGCACGACGGCCGAGCGAACGACGTCACGTGGCTCGTCGCCGCGGATCAGGCCGCCGGCCAGGGTCACGACCCGGGTGGCCAGGCCCTCGGCCCGGTCGAGCTCGTGGCTGGCGAACAGCACGGTGGCGCCGGCGGCGGCGGCGTCGTGGACGAGCGCGTCGACCAGGTCGCGGCCGGCACGGTCGAGGCCGGCGTGGGGTTCGTCGAGCAACCACAGCTCGGGGCGTCGGGCGATGAGGCCCGCCAGCGCGGTGCGGCGTCGCTGGCCCGCCGACAACCGGGCGGCGGGCACCGAGGCCAGGCGGCCGTCGAGCCCGCACCGGGCCAGGGCGGCGTCGGCGTCGGCGTGCGAGGCGCCGGCGGCGGTGGCCCAGAACCGGACGTTGTCGGCCACGGTGAGGTCGGCGTACAGGCCGTCGTGGTGGTTGAGCACGCCGACCCGGCGGCGCACGGCCCGGGGGGCGGTGACCAGGTCCTCGCCCAGCACCCGCACCTGCCCACGGGCGAGCCGGGTGAGGCCGGCACAGGTGCGCAGCAGGGTGGTCTTGCCCGCCCCGTTCGGCCCGCGGAGCAGCACGATCTCACCCCGCATGACGTCGAGGTCGACGCCGGCGAGGGCGGGAAAGCGGTCCAGGAGCACGACGGCACCGGTGAGCTGCACCGTCGGCTGGACCGCTGCGGGGTGGGCGGCGGGCTCCATGGAGCCTCCAAAAGCTACCGGTGACCAGGGATTTCGACCAAGGCGCGCCTACGCTCCGTAGCGTGCGGTTCGCCAGGGTGCTCGGAGCAGTCGGCCGTGTCCTGATCTGGTCGGGCACGATCGTCCTGCTGTTCGTCGCCTACCAGCTCTGGGGCACCAACCTGGCCGAGGCGCGCGCCCAGAACGACCTCGAGGACGCCTTCACCGCGCAGCTCGACGCGCAGACCACGACGGCGCCGACCACCACGACGGCGCCGACCACCACTACGTCAGGCGCCGGTTCGACGAGCACCACCACGACCCGGCCGGCCACGACCACCACCGCCGAACCGCCACCACCCCCCGAGGAGGGCGAGGCGGTGGGCCGGATCATGATCCCGAAGATCGGCGTCGACAAGTTCGTGGTCGAGGGGGTGAGCCGCAGCGACCTGCAGAAGGGACCGGGCCACTACCCGGGCACGCCCATGCCCGGACAACCCGGCAACGCGGCCATCGCCGGCCACCGCACCACCTACGGCGCACCGTTCAACCGCATCGACGAGCTCGACCCCGGCGACGAGATCACCGTCGACACGCTGCAGGGGCGCTTCCACTACGAGGTGATCGGCACCGAGATCGTGCGTCCCGACCAGGTCGAGGTCGTCGACGACAAGGGCGACGACCGCCTGACGCTCACGTCGTGCCATCCGAAGTACTCGGCCCGCCAGCGCATCATCGTGTCGGCCGCCCTGGTCAACGAGCCGGCACCGAGCACGACCACGACCAGCACCACCGTGGTCCGCGACGAGCTGCCGTCCGAGGACGTGCCGCCGCCGACCGACCTCGAGAGCCTCGACGCCGGCCACACCCGCACGGCCGGACCGGCGGTCCTGTGGGGGTCGATCACCGCTGCGGTGTGGCTGGCGTTCTACGTCCTGTCCCGCCGCTGGCGCCGCTGGCCGGCCTACCTGCTGGGCGCACCGGTGTTCCTGGTGTGCCTGTTCGTGTTCTTCGAGTCGTTCTCCGAGCTGCTCCCCGCCAACTTCTGACGGTACGGTCGCCGGGATGCGAGCTCGCCCGTTGGTGACGATGGTGCTCGGCGCCGTGCTCGCCCTCGCCGCCTGCAGCTCCGCCGGTGGCAGCGACGACGCCGGCGAACCGACGGGCGCCACCCCGGCGACGGTGCAGGAGGGTCCGGTGGCGGCCACCGCCGTGGTCACCGGCGACTGCCTGACCGACGTGGTCGTCGGGGCCGCCGAGCAGGCCGAGGTGTCGTCGGCCCGCAAGGTGTCCTGCCACGCCGAGCACACGCTCGAGGTCTACGCCACCTTCGACCTGCACGCCGAGGACTTCGACGAGACCACCGGTGCCGAGTACCCCGGCACGCCCCGCGTGGTGCGGGCCGCCGACCGGGGGTGCATGGAGCGCTTCGACGGTCTCACCGACGACGCCGAGCGCTACGGGTTGATCGCGCTGTGGCCGTCGCAGACGTCGTGGGACACGGGCGACCGCACGGTGGCGTGCGCGGTGTTCTCGGCCAACGGCGAGCTGTTCGAGGCCCCGCAGTTCGCGTGAGTCAACGCCCCCGGAAGGTGGGCGGGCGCTTCTCCTGGAAGGCGCGGATGCCCTCGAGGCGGTCGTCGCTGGACCACACGCGGGCGAAGGCGTCCTCGACCGCGGCGTCGGCCACCGTCCGGCCCGACAGGCGGTCGAGGGCCAGCTTCTGCCCGGCGATCGACAGCGGTGCCAGCCGGGCGATGTCCTCGGCCCAGGCGAGAGCGTCGTCGAGGTCGCCGGCCCGCTGGGCGAAGCCGGTGCGCAGGGCGGTCTCGGCGTCGATGGTCTCGGCGGCCAGCAGCATCGCCCGGGCGTAGCCGTGCCCCGCGAGCAGGGCCAGCTTCTCGATGGTCCAGTGGTCGACCATCAGGCCGAGCTTCGCCGACGGGATGCCGAAGCGGGCGTCGGGGCCCACGACGCGCAGGTCGCACGACAGGGCGAGCTGGGTGCCGGCGCCCATGGCCGGACCGTGGACCACGGCGATGGTGCACAGCGGCAGGCCGCTGAGCGCGTCGAGCGTGCGCCGCACCAGTTCGGCGGCCTCGCGGTCCTCGACGTGGGACAGGTCGGCGCCGGCGCAGAAGGCGCTGCCCTCGCCGGTGAGCACGAGCACGCGGGCGTCGCCCGCCGCCTCGCACACCTCGGTGATGCCCCGGAGGTGCTCGGCGTCGAGGGCGTTGCGCCGCTCGGGTCGGTCGATGGTGCACAGCAGCACCGGTCCCTGCCACTCGGATCGGATCATCGGGGCATCTTGGCACCGGTCGGGCGGAACGGCGGACCCGGGACCCACCGCTACCCTCCCGTCGTGCTCCGGCTGCTCCTCGGCTGCGTCCTGGCCCTCTCCCTGGTCGGCTGCAGCGACGATCCGACCCCGGCCGAACGCCGCGACGCCCTGGCCAAGGAGCTGGCCGGCGACCTGGTGGCCGAGGCCGGAGGCGCCATCGACCTCGACCAGGCCCGCTGCGTGGCCGACGCCCTCGTCGACGAGGTCGGGGTGGATTCCTTCGACGAGATCGTCGCCACCGCAGCCGCCGAGCCGGGCACCGACCAGGACCAGCTCCGCCAACAGGTGATCGACGCGTTCGCCGGCTGCGACGCGCTCGGACCCGTCCTCGACCAGGCGGACGGCACCGGCTGACCCGAGCGGCAGGTCGCCGGCACCGGCCGACCGGCGCCGCATCGAGCATCGCGACCTGTCCACATGCCCCGGGGTACCGTCGTCGGCGTGCTCCCCGTGATCGTGGCCGCCGTGGTCGGCGTGCTCGTCGGGCTGCTCCGCCGCCCCCTCGGCGCCCACCTCGACGACCCGGTGGTGGTCCTCCCGGGCGTCGCGCTGGTCGGTGTCGCGCTGCAGCTCCTGCCCGCCGTGGTCGACGTGCCGTGGCCCGGCCAGGTGCTGGGCGTGTCGCTCGCCCTGCTGTGCGGCTTCGCCGTGGTCAACCGCCACCTGGTCGGCGTGGGCGTGCTGGCCATCGGACTGGGGCTGAACATGGTGGTCGTGCTGGCCAACGGCGGCATGCCGGTCCGGGCCACGGCGCTGGTGCGCTCCGGGGCCGTCGAGGCCACCGGTCTGGTCGACGCCGACCTCGGCGCCGGTCGGCGCTTCGAGCGGACCGACGACATCCTCCCGGTGCTCGGCGACGCCATCCCCGTCGCCCCGTTCGGCGCGGCGATGTCGTTCGGCGACCTCATCGTGCTGATGGGCATCGGGGCCATGGCCGGCGACCTCACCCGCTACGCCCGCCGAGGTGCCGGGCGGCGCCTCCCTCAGACACCGACCATGGCGGCCACCACCGACGTCCACGACTGGGGCCGGGCGCCGAGTCCGGTGCCGTCCTCGGGGTTCCAGTACTCGGCCCAGCCCGACGACGACGCCCCCGACACGGTCATCGTCCTCACCGAATCGGCCACGTCCGACGATCCGACCCTGGTGGCGGCCAGGAACGACAGGTAGGCCAGCTGGGGCCAGGTCGGACCCCGCCAGTAGCGATCGGGTTCGTACACCGGTGCCGACCGGCTGACGCCGGCCGGGCCGAAGGCGGCGCCGAACCGCTCCGGGTCCACGTACTGGGCGACCGCACTGCCGGCCTCGGGGCCACCGAGCAGGGCGGGGAGGAGGCCGTCGAGCGTGGCCGTCTCCCCCGATCCCCCGGCCGCGTCGCCGTCGTCGATCCAGGTGGTGCCGTCCCAGCGGGCGGCGACGGCCTCGGCCAGTTCGTCGGCGTCGGCGAGCAACCGACCGTCGCCGGTGACCGAGGCCAGCTCCCGGGCGTTCCACGCGACCAGCGCGCTGAACCCGGCCGGGGCGCAACGGAACGCCGGGTTCCGCAGCGGCGCACCCGTGGACGAGCGCTCGACGTGGGTCAGCAGCGCGCCCTTCGTTGCGTACCACTCGCTGCCGTCGGCGGGGTCGCTCCGCCAGTGATCCCAGCGGGGGCTGTCGTCGCACCCGGTCTCCCACGGGTGCACGACCTCGACCAGGCCGCCGGCGCTGCGGGCCCGCCGGCGCAGCAGGAAACCCAACCCGCGGGCGGCCCGGTCGACGACCTCGTCGGGCACCGTCATGCCCCGGCGGGAGAGCTCGGCGACCGCATGGCCGTACATCGGGGGCTGGGTGATCGACGAGGTCGCCCGTCGGCCCCAGAACGTCTCGTGGAAGGTCGGGTCGGGGGCGTAGCGCACGTGGGGCACGAAGCCCTCGGCATCGATGTCGGTGAGGGCTGAGGCGAGCTCGATCACCGCCCGCTCGTCGCCCAGCGCCGCCCAGGCGACGGCGTGGAAGCACGAGTCCCACAGCCACTGCCAGGGGTAGGTCGTCGGGTTGGGGACGCAGTAGCCGTGCGCGGTCCAGTGCGCTTCGAGCACCACCCGAGCCCGTGACAGGATCGCCGCTGCATGGGATCCGTCGGCACCGTCGCCATCTGCTCGTTCCGTCTCGGTGGCGCCGACGGGGTCTCGGTGGTCGCCGCTCACTGGGCCACCGCCTTGGAGCACCTCGGCTGGGACGTCGTCACCGTGGCCGGCGCCGGTCCGGTCGACCGTGTGGTGCGGGGCCTGGAGATCGACGCCCCGGTACCGCCGGACGAGACCGCCCTGGCCGCCGCGCTCGCGGACGCCGACGTGGTGGTGGTGGAGAACCTGGCGACGATCCCGATGAACCTACCGGCGAGCCGGGTGCTGGCCCGCGTGCTGGCGGGCCGGCCGGCCGTGCTCCACCATCATGATCCACCCTGGCAGCGGGAGCGCTTCGCCCACGTCACCGAGCTGCCGGCGACCGACCCGGCATGGATCCACGTCACCATCAACGAGCGCACCCGGCGGGAGCTGGCCGAGCGCGGGATCGAGGCGGTCACGATCTGGAACGCGTTCGACGTGACCGAGCCCGACGGCGACCGCGCTGCGACGCGGGCGGCGCTCGGCGTCGACGACGACGTGCGCCTGGTCGCCCACCCGGTCCGGGCGATCGCCCGCAAGGACGTGCCCGCCTCCATCCGGCTGTGCGAGGAGCTGGGCGCCACCTACTGGCTGCTCGGGCCCGCCGAGGAGGACTACGCGCCGACGCTGGAGCAGGTGCTCGCCGAGGCCGCGTGCCCCGTGATCCACCGGTCGTCGCCCGGCTCGCTCGCCGACGCCTACGCCGCGTGTGACCTGGTCACGTTCACGTCGACCTGGGAGGGGTTCGGGAACCCACCCGTGGAGGCGGCGATCCACCGCCGACCGGCGGCCGTGTCGCACTACCCGGTGGCCGACGAGGTCCGTGACTTCGGGTTCGAGTGGTTCGACCCGGCCGACGTGGCCGGTATCGACGCGTTCCTGCGCGACCCCGACCCCGGGCTGCTGGAGCGCAACCGGGCCGTGGCCGTCGAGCACTTCTCGCTCGAACGCCTCGAGCGCGACCTGGCCACCCTGTTCGACAAATTCCTGTGACTTGGCTCCGGTTTCCGGAGCCAGACCACTGCGATTTGCGGGAAGGGGGCGGTTCAGGCTGCGCCGGAGCGGTTGATGGCGCTGTCGTCGGTGCCCAGGTAGGACTCGATGACCGCGGGGTGCGAGAGCACCTCGTCGGGCGTGCCCTCGGCGATGACCGTGCCGGTCTCGAGGGCGACGAGCTGATCGCAGATCGAGGACAGCAGCGGCATGTCGTGCTCGATGACCAGGATCGAGCAACCGGTGCGGTCGCGCACGCGGAGCAGCAACGGCCCGAGGGCCTCGGTCTCCTTCTGGGCCACACCGCCGGACGGTTCGTCGAGCATGAGCACCGACGGGTCCTGGGCCAGGATGCAGGCCAGGTCGACGATGCGGCGGGAGCCGGTGGACAGTTCGCCGGTGAGCTTCTCGCGGAAGGCGCCCAGGCCCATGAGGTCGATGAGCTCTTCGACCTTGGCGGCCACGTCGATCTCGACCTCGAACGACGCCGGCAGACCCAGTGCCGCGGCCACGACGTCGCGGTTGGCGAGGTGGCGCTCACACGCCACGGCGATGGTCTCGGCGACGGTGAGCGAGGGGTAGAGGCGTGCGTCCTGGAACGAACGACCCAGACCACCCTTGGCCCGCTCGTGGGGCTGCCACTCGGTGACGTCGAGGCCGAGCAGGCCGACGCGACCACCGTCGATGGGCAGGAAGCCCGAGACGCAGTCCATGAGCGTGGTCTTGCCGGCACCGTTGTGGCCGATGAGTCCGAGGATCTGGCCGTCGCGCAGCTGCAGGTCGACCTCGTTCACCGCGGTGATGCCGCCGAAGCGCTTGGTGAGGCCTCGGGTCTCGAGCACGACCGGAGCGTCGTCGGCGATGACCCGTTCGGCCCGCTTGGCGGTGGCGGACGGCTTGCCCGTCTGTGCATCGGCCTCGGCGTCGTCGGCTTCCTGCTCGGCGTTGGCGCCGGCGATGAACACCGACCGCAGGATGTCGGGGCGATCGAGCAGGTCGCGGGTGGGTCCGGTGAAGCGGAACTCGCCCTTCTCCATGAACACGGCCCGCTCGGCGAGGTTGAGGGCGACGTTGACCGACTGCTCGACCACGATGAGCGTGGTGCCCCGGCGGTGGATCTCGTCGACGACCTCGAGCAGACGACCCACGATGGTGGGCGCCAGGCCCAGCGACAGCTCGTCGATCATGAGCAGCTCGGGCTTGGTCATCAGCGCCGAGCCGAGGGCGAGCATCTGCTGCTCGCCGCCGGACAGATCGCCGGCCAGCTGGTGGGAGCGCTCGGCCAGGATGGGGAAGAGCTCGAGGACCTCGGCCTTGGCCGCCTCGACGCGGTCGGGTTGATCGCGGATGAGCCAGGTGGCCAGGCGCAGGTTCTCGGCCACGGTGAGGGTCGGGAACACGCCCTTGCCGCCGGGCATGAGTGATGCGCCCTTGTGGGTGACCTGATCGGCCGACAGACCGGTGATGTCCTCGCCCAGGAACGTGACGGTGCCGCCGATGGGCGCCTTGAGCCCGCAGATGGCCTTGAGCAAGGTGGACTTGCCGGCGCCGTTGGTGCCGAGCAGCGCCACGACCTCGCCCCGCTTCACCTCGAGGTCGACGTCGAACAGGATCTGCACCGGGCCGTAGCTGACGTCGATGCTGTCGCACTTGAGGATCGTCTCGCCGTCAGCGGACGGCGCCGGCGGGTCGACGACCGGCGCCTCGACCAGCGTCGGATCACCGGAGCTGCTGGACGTGCTGGTGCTGGCGGGTGTGGCCGGGCGGGCGCGCAGTGGGGCGCGCCGGCGGCCGTTGCCGTTCGGGTTGGTCATCGGGGAGCCCCCACGAGTTCGTCGTCTGCTGCGTCGGAGTGGTCGTCGTCGCCGCCGAGCGCTCCACGCAGGAGCTGCTCGTCGCCGTCGTCGTCTTCGTCGTCGTCGACCCGCTTGTCGGCGACCAGGGAGGGCACGAGGATGTCGCGCCGCTCGGCCACCCAGCGCAGGTAGCGGTCGCGCACCGATCCGGCGAGCTGGGCGAAGCCGCCCGGGAACACCAGGAGCACGACCAGCAGACCGGCGCCGGAGATCAGCGGGCGGATCTCGCCCAGCCAGCTGACCGAGGACAGGTACTGGAAGAACAGCACGCCGCTGATGGCACCGCCGATGGATCCGAGGCCGCCGATGACGGCGGTGGAGAACACGTCGAGGCTCATCTCGGGGCTGTAGGTGCCCTGCCCGAGGGCGTGGAGGATGGTGACGTGCAGGCCGCCGGCGACGCCGGCGATGGTGCCGGCCACGAGGAACGCCGAGAGCTTGATGCGGGTGGTGGGCACCGAGGCCGAGTCGGCGGCCCGCTCGTTGTCGCGGGTGGCGATGATCACCCGACCGGCACGGGTGGAGCGGACGCTCTTGACCACCGCCACCGCCAGGACCAGGCAGACCAGGCAGACCAGGTACATCGGGTACCCGCTCTCGAGATCCCAGCGCTGCCAGAGGATGGGACGGGTGATGTTGGACGGGATGACCGTGTCGAAGTTGTCGCGGTTGAGCACGTAGCTGTTGAGGGCCACGGCGAAGGCGAGCGTGGTGACGGCCAGGAACAGGCCGCGGATGCGCAGGGCGGGCAGACCCACGACCAGGGCGATGAGCGCCCCGGCGGCGCCGGCGGCGAGCAGCACCACGAAGTAGTCGAGACCGCCGTTCTGCACCAGGTTGCCGGCGAGCAGACCGCCCATGCCGGCGATGGCGAACTGGCCGAGGCTGATGTGGCCACCCCAGCCGGTGAGCAGCACCAGCGACACGCCGACCATGGCCCAGACCATGGCGATGCCGGCCAGCAGCTGGCTGGACGAGCTCCACCCGGCGGGGAGGAACACGAACGCGGCGGCGACGGCGGCGAACAGCGCCCAGCGCGGGTAGCGGACCTCGGGCAGGTGGCGCAGCACCCGGGGGATCGGCTTGACGATGCCCTCGAGGTCGAAGCTGGCGCTCTCGGAGTTCATGGCCCGCGAGATGCTGCCCCGCTGGAGCAGCAGGGCGATGAGGATCACGCCGAGGAAGAACATGGTGGTGATCGACGGCGTGCCGGTGCTGTTCCAGCGCACGAGCTGGTCGAGCATGCCCAGGCCGATGCCGGCCAGGAACGCCGTGGGCAGCGACTCGAGTCGGGCCACGACGGCCGCGGCCAGCGCGGGCAGCAGGACGGCGGGACCGGCGGACACGACGCCGGGGGCCACGCCCGAGGACGGCGCCTGCAGGACGAAGGTGAGCCCGGCGAGACCGCCGGCGATCATCCAGACGATGCGGCCCAGCTTGTAGACGGGGATGCCGAGCAGGAGGGCCCGGTCCTCGTTCTCGGCGGCGGCGCGGATGGCCACGCCGGCGTCGGTGCGCAGCAGGAACCACGCCAGGCCGGCGATGACGGCGGGCACCACGGCGATGATGAGGATGCCGTCGGCCTTCATCGACGTGACGTCGAGGTCGATGCTGATGTCGAGCGGGATGGTGAAGCCGCCGGCCAGCGACAGGAACCCGATGGCCTTGTTGGCCAGCAGGCTGAGCACGCCGAAGATCTGGGCGAGGCCGATGGAGGCGACGGTGACGATGAGCCGGCTCGAGTTCGAGAACCGGCGGATGACCAGCTCGGTCAGCCCGCCGATGACCACGCCGAGCACGGTGGACAGCGCCAGGGCGGCGAAGAAGTTGAGCCCGTGCTCGAGCTGCAGGCCGATGGCGAAGGCGCCGGGGAGCGCACCCATGGCGGCGTAGGAGAAGTTGATGAACCGGTTGGTCCGGTAGATCAGGATCAGCCCCATGGCCAGCAGGGCGGTGGTGGTGCCCTGCACGGTGCCGATGAACAAGATGCCGTAGGGCGCCTTGTCCTGGACGAAGTCGGCTGTGGGCGGGAAGAAGTAGAGGGCGAAGTACGCCACCACCACCCCGACGACGACCTGGGCGGCGCGGCTGCGCCGGAGCTTGCCGAGGGTGCGGCTCATGACGTGGGCACCCCGGGGTCACCGGCGGGGATCTGGCCCGACTCCCAGCGCTGGTCGCTGGTGCCGAGGTAGGCGCCCTGCTTGCCGTTGTAATCGGAGATGGCGTTGGGGTCCCAGTAGATCTCGCGCACGTCGTTGGCCGCCGTGCGGTCACCGGGGCCGAACTTCCACAGACCGACCGGACCGCTGCGAGCGGGGTAGTTGAACATGCCGGCCTCGAAGGTGCCGGGGTTCAGGTCGGGACCGGCGCCCTGGATGCCGATGGCCATCATGTACATCTGGTAGTAGATGAGATCGACCGAGAAGGCGGGCTCGTCGTTGGGACGCACCGTCTTGAACGCCTCGTAGGCGATGGTCTGGGTGGGCGGCACGAACGGCTCGAGCGAGCTCACGCCGAAGGCGTGCGAGGCGAAGTTCTGGTCCCAGAGCTGGCCGACGATGTCGGCGTCGGTGAGGGCGGTGCCCACGATGATGAACTCGGGGTAGTACTGCTGGCGGTTGGCCTCACCCGAGAGGAACACCGGCAGCACGGGGTCGCACCCGCAGATGACGGTGGTGATGCCCTCGTTCTTCAGCTTGGGGATGATGTTGTTGGCCTGGTTCGACATGGTCGACAGGTCGAGCTGGTACTTCACGTTGAGGCCCGGGTCGTTGCCCGCCTCCTGCGTGATGCGGCGGGCGTTGTCCACCGACTCCTGGTACCAGGAGTTCTCGGGGGCCAACGTGGCGAACTTGCGGGTCTTGCCCTTGAGGTTTCCGCCGGCGTACACGGCAGGCTTGCCGTACAGACGCTTGTTGGCGTACTCGGCGGCCAGCTCGGACACGCGGGTGCCGTCGGTGGCGAGGGACCAGGCGAAGGGGGCCCGCTGCTCGTGCCACTGGCGGGACAGGTACGGCGTGCCGAAGCCGATGATGCCGCGGCGGGCGAGGGCGTCGGCGTAGGGCTCTGATGTGGCCGACATGTCAGCGAAGGGCGCCAGCTCCTTCACCGTCTCCGCGTCGGCCTCGGCCTTGTCGCGTCCCTTGCCCAGCAGCTCGTTCGTGTTGGAGCCGGTGCCCTCGTAGAACTGGAACTGCAGGTTGCGGCCGTAGAACTCGAAGCGCTTGCTGAAGTACTCGCCCAGCGCGGTGACCGTGTTCTTGACGGTCTCCGGCGTGTCGGAGAGGCTGGCGCCGGCCAGGTCGGCCAGCGTCTGCTGGAAGCCCTTCTCGCCGGGGATGATCCGGTAGGTGACCTTGATGGTGTCGGCGGTGACGCCTCGGTAGGTGGCGCCGCCGTTGTCGCCCTGGAAGGTGACGCAGGGCGGGGTGTAGGGATCGCCGGGCACCTGCTCCTGGCGGTCGGCGCAGGGCTGCACGCCCGTGACCGGCGCCACGCCGTTGCCCTTGCCCGAGTCGCCGACCGAGCCGCCGCCACCGCCATTGCCGCCGGAGGACGCGGTGGTGGGCGTGTTGCCGCCGGTGGTTCCCGCGGTGCCGGTGTTGCCGGTGGTCGAGCCGGAGGTGCCCGAGGTGGTGCCACCGTCGGTGCTCGACCCGGTGCCGGCGCCGTCGGTACCGGAACCGAACCCGGAGCCGGCGAAGCCGTTGCTGCTGGCGCTGACCGTCTCCTGCTGGGGCGGCCGGGTGGGGATGAACACCGCCATCAGGACCAGCAGCACCGCGAGCACGGCGAGCGGCCCGTAGCCGCGCAGGATGCGGCTCTGGACGGGGAAGGAACCCTGCGGGGCTCCCGAGGACAGGTTCGAACCAGCCATCAGGCCAGGACCTCCATGGGGACGGATCGTTGGGCGCGACGCATCTTCTGGACGTCGGCCAACGCGAGTGCGACGAGTAGGGCGAGGCCTCCGAGGCCGACGGCGGCCAAGGGACCGCCGCGCGATCCGGACACGGGGGCGACGTCCGCGATGGCGGTCTCGTCACCCGACGGTGCCGGGGTGGGCTCGGTGGAGGGGTTGTCGGAGGAGACGGGGTTGGGGGAGATCGCGCCGCCGGTGGAACCGAACGACGACGACGACGGGCGGGTGTTGCTGTTGCCGGCGACGGAGGGCGAGGCGGGCGACGCCGGCGAGAGCGGCGGCAGGCTGGCGCCACCGGGGAGGCCGTGGAGGAACGAGCTGGTCTTCAGCTCGTGCGAGGTGGCGGTGACGCCGCCGATCTCGAGGTTCAGCGAGCCGGCACCGGTGATGGAGCCGAGCACGACGTCGCCCACGAGGATGGCGCTTCCGAAGCTGCAGCTCTGCTCGAGGAGGAAGTCGAACACGCTCTTGCGCACCGGCTGCACGCCGGTGAAGACCGGTCCGAGCACGCCGTCGCGGGTGTCGCTGGGGATGATCCCGATCCTCATCGGGTCGACGAAGGCGATGCCCGACGCCACGCGGGTGGACGGGGGCACGATCTGGAAGCCGAGCGGGTTCAGGACCTCGTTGGCCTGGTCGAGGCCAGCAGCGGGGTCGTCCGACGGGAACGGCACCGACTGGCCACCGACCTCGATGCCCTTGATCGAGAAGCTCGCCTGGACGTCCTCGGTGGGGGCGGTCTGGTACACGGCCTTCCATTCGAGGCCCCGGAGCACGACCTGACCGCCGGCGAAGGTGATCGAGCCGACCTGGGTGACGGCCTTGGCGATGCGTGCGCCGTCGATGATGCCCGACTCGGTCTCGCTGTGGGTGTTGCCGATCTGGAACGCCGCCGGATCGCCGGCTGCGGCGGTGGTGGCCTCGGAGCGGGCGAACGGTGAGTCGTCGGCGTAGGCGACCTTGTCGACGCCCCACTCGCTCTCCTGCTTCTGAGCACCGGCGTCGTCGTCGCGGGAGGTGGCGGTGAGGGGCTGGGGCTGCTTGTCCTTGGACAGCGTGGGATCGCCACCGTCGCAACCCTCGGCCGCCAGCGTGGTGCCGATGATCCCGAGGTCGACCGAGCGGCTCTCGGCCTGGGCGACGTTGTTCTGGTGACCGGCCAGCGAGACGCCGTAGCCGATGCCCAAGCTCAGGCGACCGCTGCGGGGATCGACCTTGTAGCCCTGGGCGAACGCGTTGCCGGTGCCCGGGACGACCTCGGACTCCTGGCCCGACGCCGCCGGCGACGTGGCGAACAGCACCGCCATGGCGGCGGTCCAGACCACCGCCACGCCGAGCGTGCGCTTGAACGCCGAGAAGTTCATGGTCACGTGTTCTTCACCTCGTGGGGCGGGCCCGTCTCCAGGCCCGGGAGAGAGACGTCTGCTTCGGTTCCCGTCGGAGATCCTTCGTGACGGCGGTCACGGTCTCCTGTCGAACACCCGAGAAATTCCTCATCATCCGAAGCAGATGGTCCGCCATGTACGCCAACCGATGAGCCCGTCCGCCACGGTCCCCATCGACGGCAGCTGCCGGCAGTTGATGCCCTACGGTGGATGCGTGGCCACGGACGCAGAACCCGTCGACCCGGTCCTGGAGCGGCGCCGGCGGATCGCCTCGCTGGTCTCCGTCGGCCAGCGCGTCGGCTACGGCCTGTTCGGCATCGCCATCGTGGCGTTCGTGATCGGCCTGGTGGCCGGGTTCGGTGGTGCGGTGGGCACCGGCATCACCGTGTGCATCGTCGTCGGCTCGATCGTGCTCGCGCCGGCGATCGTGTTCGGCTACGCCGTCCGGGCCGCCGAGCGCGACGACCGCGAGCACGGCCGCCCGACCATGGGCGGCCGCAACGCCGGGTAGCGGCTACCAGCCCCGCTCGCCCGCACGCGGGGGCAGCAGGCGCGAGAAGCGGCGTCGGCGAGCCTTCACCGCGAGCAGGTCGCCGGCCAGCCGACGGGCCGGCAGCGGCCGCAGCGGCTGCGCGGGGCGGCGGGTGACGGCGGCGGGGGCGGTGTTGCGGGTGGGCACGGGTGGTTGTTCGCTCATCGGTTGCCGTCCTCCTACCCTCCGAAGCGAGAATCTCGGCGCCCGTTCCGGCATGCGTGGAATGTCCGGAACGTGGGCCCCGATGTGCCCGCGGACGGGCTCCGGTGATACCAATCGCTCGTGTCGTCCCGTCTGCCCGCCGCCCGCCGCCGTGAGCAGTTGCTCGACGTCGCGCTCCGGGTGTTCGCGACCCGGGGCTTCCACCAGACCTCGATGAACGAGGTCGCCGACGCCGCCGGCGTGACCAAACCGGTGCTCTACCAGCACTTCACGTCGAAGCGGGCGCTGTACGGCGAGCTGCTCGAGCTGGTCAGCACCCGCTTGATGCTGGCCATCGACGAGGCCACGTCCTCGGCCTCCGGTCCGCGCGAGCAGGTGGAGAACGGCCTGCGCGCCTATTTCCGATTCGTGGTCGAGCGCAACGACGAGTACCGCCTCATGTTCGGCGGGGGCACCCGCCGCGACGCCGAGTTCGCCCGGGAGAGCGCTCGGCTCGAACGCTCCATCGCCGAGGCCATCTCGGCGCTGATCACCATCGAGGGGCTGTCCGACGCCGACCGGCTGCTGTTGGCCCACGGCATCGTCGGACTCGCCGAGGGCACCACCCGGCACTGGCTCACCGACGACCTCGACCTCGACCCCGACGAGGTCGCCATCCGGGTCGCCGATCTGGCGTGGCGGGGCCTGCGAGGCATCCGCTCCGACCCGTCGTGACCGGGTTGCCCGGGGACGCGGTGCCCGGGGACGACCTCCCCGGGGTCGGGCCGCACCCCCGGCCGTGGCCCGACGACGGGCGGCTCGACCCTGCGCTGCTGGCCGAGGGCGACCGGCGCAACGTCGTCGACCGCTACCGCTACTGGCGCATGGAGGCGATCGTCGCCGACCTCGACGCCCGCCGGCACCCCTTCCACGTGGCCATCGAGAACTGGCAGCACGACCGCAACATCGGCGCCGTGGTCCGCAACGCCAACGCGTTCCTGGCCGAGGCCGTCCACGTGGTCGGCCGGCGCCGCTGGAACCGCCGCGGCGCCATGGTCACCGAGCGCTACCAGCACCTGCACCATCACCCGGACGTGGGGGCACTGACCGCCTGGGCCGCCGAGCGTGACCTGCCCCTGATCGGGATCGACAACGTGTCCGGTTCGGTCCCGCTCGAGGAGACGGCGCTCCCCCGCCGCTGCGTCCTGGTCTTCGGCCAGGAAGGACCGGGCCTGTCCGACGCGGCACGTGAAGCGGCGGCACAGGTGTGCTCGATCGCCATGTTCGGATCGACCCGCTCGATCAACGCCGGCGTGGCCTCGGGCATCGCCATGCACGCCTGGATCCGCCAGCACGTGCTCGGTCACCCCCGCTGACCTGGCACGATGCCGGCATGAGCGCACCGCCCCACATGACGGCCGCCGACGTCGACGAGCTCCGCCGGGAGCTGTCCAACTGGGGGCGCTGGGGCGACGACGACCAGCTCGGCACGCTCAACCTCTGCACCGCCGAGCACCGGGCGGCGGCCGCAGCGCTCGTCCGGTCGGGCCGCACCGTCTCGTGCGCCCGGACGCTGCCCACCCTGCCGACGCCCGAGAACCCGGTGCCGGCCAGCCACCACATGCTGGGCACCCACACCGAGGGCGGCGGCGCCGACTGGATCGGCGTGGCGTCGCACGGGTACGCCGTCAGCCACCTCGACGCGCTCTGTCACATCTTCTGGGACGGCCGCGTCTACAACGGCCACTCGAGCGAGGTGGTCACCGCCCACGGCGCCGAGCAGCTCGGCGTCCACCACCTCCGCGACGGCATCGCCGGCCGGGGCGTGCTGCTCGACATCCCGCCCGTGCGCGGGGTCGAGGCGCTGGAACCCGGCACCGCCATCACCGTCGACGACCTCGAGGCCGCCGAGGACGCCGCCGGGGTCCGGGTGGGAACCGGCGACCTGCTGCTCGTGCGCACCGGGCGCTGGGCCTGGCGCCGACAGCACGGCCCCTGGAACCCCCGCGAGCAGCTGGCCGGTCTGCACGCCTCGTGCCTGCCCTGGCTGCACGAGCGCGAGGTGGCGATCCTCGGCGGCGACGGCGTCAGCGATGTGCACCCGTCCCACGTCGACGCCGCCGGCGGCGACCCGGTACGACTCCCGATCCACACCGTGGGCATCGTGGCCATGGGCCTGCACCTGCTCGACAACCTCGACCTCGACGACCTGGCCGAGACGTGCGCGCAGGAGGGGCGCTGGGCGTTCCTGCTCACCGTCGCCCCGCTGGTGATCGACGGCGGCACCGCGTCGCCGGTCAACCCCATCGCCCTGTTCTGATGCGCATCCTGCTGCCGCCCTCGGAGGGCAAGGCCGCAGCGCCGGCTCGCGGTGCAGCCCTCGACCTGTCGTCGCTGTCGTTCCCGTCGCTCACCGGCACCCGCCGGGCCGTGCTGGATGCGCTGATCGACGTCTCGGGGCGCCCCGACGCGCTCGACGTGCTGAAGGCGCCCGCCGGCGCCGCCGCCCAGGTCGAGGCGAACAGGCGGCTCCTCGAGACCCCGGCGCTGCGGGTCAGCGAGCTCTACACCGGTGTGCTCTACGACGCGCTCGGCTACGACAGCCTCGACGGCCCGACCAAGCGCCGGGCGGCGCGCCGGCTCATCGTCGTCAGCGCGCTGTTCGGCGCCCTCCGTCCGACCGACCGCGTGCCGCCGTACCGGCTCTCCATGGGCGTGGACCTGCCCGGCGTCGGCAAGCTGGCCCCGACGTGGCGCGCGCAGCTCGACCCGGTGCTCACGGCCGAGGCCGGGAGCGGCGCCGTCGTCGACCTCCGCTCGTCGACCTACGTGAGCGCCTGGCGACCATCCGGGTCGGAGGCCGAACGCACCGTCTCCGTGCACGTCGTGCGCGACGGGCCAGGCGGCCACACAGCGGTGAGCCACATGGCCAAGCACACCCGCGGGCTGGTGGCCCGCCACCTGCTGACATCGGGCGCCGATCCGTCGACGCCCGACGAGGTGGCCGACGTGCTCGCCGGTGCGTTCCGGGTGGCGACGCTCGACGAGCCGACCGCCGGGCGGAGCCGGCGACTCGAGGTGGTCGAACCCGGCTGAGCGCACTGCTCGCCTCGCCGCCCGCCCTGGTAGGAACGCACCATGCAGGGAGCCGACAACGGCCGCCGCGATCCCGGGCAACTCGATGCCGCCCAGCGGGCCGCCGACCTCGACCGCATGCGGTCCGAGACCTTCGACATCGTGGTGATCGGCGGCGGGGTCACCGGCGCCGGTGTGGCCCTCGACGCCGCCACCCGCGGATTGTCGGTGGCGCTGGTCGAACAGCGCGACTTCGCGGCCGGCACCTCCAGCCGCTCGTCGAAGCTGTTCCACGGCGGTCTGCGCTACCTCGAGCAACTCGAGTTCGGCCTGGTCACCGAGGCGCTGCACGAGCGCAACCTGATGCTCCGGTACCTGTGCCCGCACCTGGCCCGCCCGGTCCGGTTCCTGTTCCCGCTCACCCACCACGTGTGGGAACGCGCCTACGTGGGCGCCGGCATCGCCCTGTACGACGGGCTCGCCGCCTTCGGCTCCAACCCGCTGCCCGGGCACCGCCACCACTCCAAGCGCGGTGCCCGTCGCCTGGTGCCCGCCCTGCGGGACGATGCCCTCACCGGAGCCATCAGCTACTACGACGCCCAGGTCGACGACGCCCGCCACACGGTGGGCGTGGTGCGCACCGCTCGGCACCACGGCGCTGCGGTGGCTGCGTCGGTGCGCGTCGTCGACCTGCTGCACGACGGCGAACGCGTGGTGGGCGTGCAGGCCCGCGACGTCGAGACGGGCCAGGAGCTGTCCGTGTCGGCCCGGCAGGTCGTCAACGCCACCGGCGTGTGGACCGACCAGATCCAGGACATGGCCGGCGGCTCGGCCCTGCGCGTGCGTGCGTCCAAGGGGGTGCACCTCGTCGTGCCCTCGCGACCGCATCGTCGCCGAGACCGGGCTCATCTGCCGCACGCCCAGCTCGGTGCTCTTCGTGATCCCGTGGGGCGACTTCTGGCTGGTCGGCACCACCGACACCGAGTGGCACCTCGACCTCGCCCACCCGGCGGCCAGCGCCGCCGACCTCGACTACCTCCTCGGCCAGGCCAACCGCTGGATCGCGCCGGCGCTCACGCACGACGACATCGTCGGCGTGTACGCCGGGCTCCGGCCGCTGCTCTCGGGCGAGTCGGATTCGACCTCGAAGCTCAGTCGGGAACACGCCGTTTCCGAGGTTCGCCCGGGGCTGCTGTCGGTGGCCGGCGGGAAGTACACGACCTACCGCGTGATGGCCGAGGACGCGGTCGACGCCGCCGTCGATGCCATGGGCATCTCGGCGCCGCCGTCGTGCACCGACGCCGTTCCCCTCGTGGGCGCCGTCGGCTTCGAGGCGATGCGCAACCGGCGACACCGCCTGGCCGAGGAATCCGGCGTCCCCGTCGAGCGCGTCGAGCGCCTGCTGGCCCGCTACGGATCAGAGACGCCGCTGTTGCTCGACCTCATCTCCGGCCAGCCCGAGCTCGGCGAGCCGCTGCCCGGCACCGACGACTACGTCGGCGCCGAGATCCACTTCGCCGTCACCCACGAGGGCGCCCTGCACGTCACCGACGTGCTGACCCGGCGCACCCGGATGTCGATCGAGACGCTCGACCGTGGTGTCGCGGCGGCATCGGTCGTCGCCGACATCATGGGCGCGCTGCTGGGGTGGGACGACGCCCGCAGAGCCCGCGAGGTCGACAACTACGCCAAGCGGGTCGAGGCCGAGATCGACAGCCAGCGCGCCGCCGACGACCGCACCGCCGACGCGCTCCGTCTCGGCGCTGACGACGTGCGGATCGGCCTGGACGGATAGCGCTCGAGGCGCCGGTCGGGGAGTCGTCAGTCGTCTTCGGGCGAGGACGTGATGACCGCGCTGCGCTGCGGACCGTCGCCCTTCACCGGCGCCTCGACGTTGACCTGCTCGTCGTCGAGCATGTCGTCGAGCTCGTCGACGACCCGGTCGACGACCTCGTTGGCCAGGCCCGGCTTGGACCGTTCACGTCCGCGCAACCACACGGTGAGCTTCACTTTGTTGCCCTTGCGCAGGAAGGCGGCGACCTTGCGGGTCTTGGTCTCGAAGTCGTGGTCGCCGATGTTGGGGCGGTACTTCATCTCCTTGGTGCCGCCGCCGCTGGACTTCTTCTGGTTGCGAGCCTTCACGGACTGCTCGTACTCGTACTTGCCGTAGTCCATGATCCGCACCACGGGTGGCTTGGCGTTGGGAGCGACCTCGACCAGGTCCTTGCCCGCCCGCTCTGCCGCGGAGAGCGCCGCAGGCAGCGGCATCTCGCCGAGTTGATCGCCGTCCTCGGCGATCAGCCGGACGTCCTTGGCCCGGATCTCGCCGTTGATCCGGTGCGCACGCTCGACGTTCCGGCTCATGAATCGCTTCCGTCGTGAGATGGTCTTCTCCTCGTGGTTGGTCGAAGGTTCTTCCCTTCCACCATCGCGCGGGGCTGAGAACCCCGCCAGGACGAGGGTTACGACTCGACGATCTCGCGCAGCGCCGGCCAGGCGGCGGCGAAGCCGGCGTGGAGGGCCAGTTCGTCGACCTCGTGCGGGCGGAACCAACCCACGGCGTCGGTCTCGAAGTTGGCGCTGAACCCGAAGCGGTGGTCGACCTCGACGACGACCGTGGTGTACGACCAGTCGTCGGCCGGTGCGAACACGAACTCGCCGACGATCCGGTGGTCGGGGATCTCGCCGACCTCCTCGCTCGCCTCGCGCAGCGCGCCCTCCTCGGGAGACTCGCCGGCGTCGAGCGCACCGCCCGACACCGACCACGTGCCACCCTCGTGCGCCCACGCCGAGCGCTTCTGGAGCATGACGTGGGGTCCGTCGACCTCGCGGTGGACGAACAGGACGCCGGCGGCACCGAACCGTCCCCACCGGACGTGACCGTCGCTGCAGCGGACGAACCCGTCACCCGAGCCCCGCATCAGTGGTCCGACCCGGCAACGTCGGGGGTCGTCTCGTAGCCCCGGGGGTTCTGCTGCTGCCAGCGCCAGTGGTCGCTGCACATGTCGTCGAGGTCGTGGCGGGCCGACCAGCCGAGCAGCTCGGAGGCCAGCGTGGTGTCGGCGTAGACGCAGGGTGCGTCACCCGGTCGCCGGTCGGTGATCTCGTAGGGGATGTCGCGGCCCACGGCCCGCGACGCCGCCGCGATCACCTCGAGCACCGACGAGCCGGTGCCGGTGCCGACGTTCACCGACCGGCAGCCCTCGACCCGGTCGAGCACGTCGAGCGCGGCCAGGTGGGCATCGGCCAGGTCGACCACGTGGATGTAGTCGCGGATGCAGGTGCCGTCGGGGGTGTCGTAGTCGCCGCCGAACACCGACAGCTGCGGTCGCAGCCCCACGGCCACCTGCATGATGAACGGCATCAGGTTGGTGGGGATGTCGGCGGGATCCTCGCCGATGCGCCCGCTGGGATGGGCGCCGACGGGGTTGAAGTAGCGCAGCAGCACCGATCGCCACCGATCGTCGGCGGCAGCCACGTCGCGGAGCATGTCCTCGATGATGAGCTTGGTGCGGCCGTACGGGTTGATGACCGACAGCGGCGACGTCTCGGTGATCGGCACCTCGTCGGGGTCGCCGTAGACCGTGCACGACGACGAGAACACCAGGTCGAACACGCCGTGGGTCTCCATGGCGGCCAGGAGGTTCACCGTCCCGGCGACGTTGTGGTCGTAGTACCAGAGCGGGTGCTCGACCGACTCGCCCACCGCCTTGCGGCCGGCGAAGTGGATGACCGACGCCGGCCGGTCGTCGGCGAAGACCTCGTCGACGGCGGCGCCGTCGCGCAGGTCGACCTCGTGGAAGCGCAGGCGGTCGTCGTCCGCGATCAGTCCGGCCAGCTCGCGCACCCGCTCGACCGCCACCGGCGACGAGTTGTCGAGGTTGTCGATGATCGACACCCGGTGGCCGGCATCGAGTAGCTGCACCACCGTGTGGGAGCCGATGTAGCCGGCGCCGCCGGTGACGAGCACGGTCGAGGATCGAGGAGCCGCCATCGGCGGGATCCTAGGAGCGCTCGTCCCGGGCGCGTGGCTGCGCGCCGATGCAGGTGCTCAGGTGGCGGTGCGGCGCAGCACGGTGCCGTTGACGAACAGCATGGCCAGCACGGCCAGCGCCGCCAGGCCGAAGGCGATGTGCAGCGGGCCGAGGCCGTCGCGCACGCCGGTGACGCCCAGCCAGGCCAGCACCGCACCGACCGGCGGGCTCAGCACCAGGACGCGGCGGGCGCTGTAGGGCGTGCGCCGGCGGACGACCTGGACGAACTCGAGGCCGGCCACGATGGTCAGCGCCAGGACCAGGCCCGTGTCGCCCGCCTGGAGGTCGTCGCGCCACGACGACAGGAGCAGCACGACGGCGGGCACGAAGCCGACGAACATCGACAGGCAGCGGCGGCACACGTGCGTACCGCCGATCCGCACGCAGCGGTCGGCGTCGCAGGCGTAGTGGTGCGACAGCCACAGCGGTCGCAGCGAGGTCGTGTCACCGGAGGATTCGGTCACACAGGAGGTGTCGGCAGGTTCTGCCGCGACTTGAGTGCGGTGCTCGGCGAACCCGAAGGGTTCGCTCAGTCGAGCTTGTCGTGGAGGAACTGCGTGGCCTCGGGCCAGATCTCCGCGGCGAGCTCGGGGTCGTGGGTGCCCAGCGCGTTGTGGGGTGCCATGAACGTGTGCGACGTGCCCGGGTGGACGGTGATGTCCACGTCCTTGCCCAGCCCCTTGAGGTGCTGCTCGAAGGCCCGGGCCTGCTCGGGCGGGAAGAAGTCGTCGTTCTCGGCCATGTGGCCCTGGACCGAGGCCTCGATCTTGGACAGGTCGGCAGGACCGTCGTCGATGGGCGGGAAGCCGTAGAAGGCGACCGCAGCCTTCACCTTGTCGGGGCGCTCGGCGGCGAGCACCCAGGTGAGCATGCCGCCCATGCAGAAGCCCATCACACCGATGCCGGATCCGGTGGTGGCGTCGTGGTCGGCGAGGTAGTCGACAGCCCCGGACATGTCGCGGGCGGCGCGGTCGATGGGCAGGTCCTGCATGAGCTGGCCCGCTTTGTCCATCTCGTCGTGGGCGGCCAGTTCGCCGTGGTACAGGTCGGGCGCCAGCGCCACGAAGCCGGCCTCGCCGAGGCGATCGGCCATCTCCTTGATGCCCGAGTCGAGGCCCCACCACTCCTGGACGACGATGACACCGGGGCCGCTCCCCCCGTCGGGGAGCACGAGGTAGCCGCGCGCCGTGTTTCCGTTGCTTGCGAACTCAACCATCTCAGCCATGAGCCGGAACCTACCCGAGCGGAGGAGATCCGCCTCGGGGTGACGAAACCGTCACCCGTGAACCGCCGCACCACCGTCCTCGCCGCCGCCGCCTCGCTGCTGCTCGCCGTCCCGCTGCTCACCACCGCAGCGCGGGCCGACTCGTACCAGGACCCCGACTACGCCCAGTTCGACCTCGACAACATGAGCCGGTCGTCGGGTCGGCAGCTGGCGATGGCGACCGACCCCGAGTACCAGCTCGACTTCGCGTCGACCGCCACCGAGTCGCACGTGGAGAACGCGCTCGACCAGCTGCGCGAGGCACCGAACGGACGGGTCTACGGCGGTCTCGGCCAGCTCCTGCCCGGCGGCTCGGTCGGTGACCCGAAGGCGTACCACGAGGTGACCACCACCGAGGTCAACTTCCTCTTCCGCAGCGGCGCCAAGCTCGAGGGCCATCTGTTCGCCCCGGTCGAGGGCCAGGGACGGACACCGGCGCCGGCGGTGGTCATCACCACCGGCTCGATCCAGGGCACCCAGCACATGTACTGGTGGGCGGCACGCACCCTGGCCGAGCGGGGCTATCTGGTCTTCACCTGGGACGTGCAGGGCCAGGGCGAGTCCGAGACCACGCCCCACGCCCCCGGCCAGACCGCACCGTTCGTCGACCCCGACAGCGAGCAGGGCTACACCGACGCCGGCGTGCCCTTCCAGCAGTCGTTCAACTTCCACGAGGGCACCATCGACGCCCTCCGCTTCTTCCTGTCGACGCCCGACGACCCGTACGTGCCCGGCGGCTGGTCCGGCGACGACGTGGCGGCGGCGAAGGCGAGCATCGACGAGGGCAGCGAACCCGTCGACTGGGTCAACCCGCTGTGGGAGGTGTTCGACGGCGACCACCTGGGCATCGCCGGCCACTCGCTGGGCGCCAGCGCCGTGTCGCAGGTCCAGCAGTGCTCCGACCGCAGCGAGCGCTGGAAGGAGATCATCGACTTCTGCACCCGCTCGTTCCCCATCGACGCCGTCGTCGCCTGGGACCGGCTCAGCCCCGGTACGGCCGATGCCCCGTACGTCCCTGTCGTCCCCGGCATGGATCAGGAGGCCGACGGCTACTTCCTCAACACCCAGCCCACCCCCCAATCGCCGTCGCCCGAAGAGCAGATCGCCCGCGTCGACGGTGGCGGCTTCGGGGCGTGGCGCGTGGCCGACGTCGACACCTACACCCTGACCGTCCGGGGCGGTCTGCACACCGAGTGGACCGAGGTGCCCTACATCCTCTCGGGCACCACCTACGGCACGTCGATGGCCGACTACTACACGCTGGCCTGGTTCGACCGCTACGTGCACCCCGACCGCGACCGCCAGCGGGCTGCGGCCGAGCTGCTCCTGGACGGCCCGAAGCCCTCCGCCGACGAGCGAACGTCGGGCTCGGCGTACCCGTGGCGGGCCGACTTCATGTCGGCGCGCTACGCCGGCGGCTTCTCGTTCCACGACGTGGCGCCGGGCCAGAGCTCGTGCAACGGCGCGGGCGACGCCGAACGCGAGGGCCAGTGCGCGCTGCACGAGGCGTTCGACCTGCGGGCCTACGCCGGGCTGTCGCCGGTGGGTGACTGGGCCGGCGCCAACGCCGACCGGCCCGAGGTCCGTCCCGCCAACTGACCGGGGCCTCACCAACCCGGTTCACACGACCGGAATCGACGAGATCTCGTCGATTCCGGTCGTGTAGACGATGCGGGGCAGCGCACACCCACCGCCGGAGCGTCTCATGCAGATCGCCATCGCCCTCTTCCCGCAGCTCACCGCGCTCGACGCCATCGGGCCCTATGAGGTGCTCCAACGTCTCCCAGGCGCCACCGTCACGTTCGTCGGTGACGAGCACGGCGAGGTCCGCACCGAGAACGGCTTCCTCGGCCTCACCGTCGACGCCACGTTCGACGAGGTCACCGATCCCGACGTCGTCGTGGTGCCCGGCGGCATCGGCACGCGCCCGCTGGCCACACCCGACAGCGGGGTGGTGCGCTGGATCGAGGCCGTTCACCCGACGACCCGGTTCACCACCTCGGTGTGCACCGGCTCGCTGCTGCTGGCCGCCGCCGGCCTGCTCGACGGGCTCGAGGCGGCCACGCACTGGGGCGCCTACGAGACCCTCTCCGGCCTCGGTGCGGTGCCCACCGGACGGCGGGTCGTCGAACACCTCGATCGCCGGATCGTCACCGCCGCCGGCGTGTCGTCCGGCATCGACATGGCCCTGCGCCTGTCCGAGTTGCTGTTCGACGCCGACGCCGCTCGTGCCATGCAGTTGATGATCGAGTACGACCCCCAACCGCCCTTCGACGCCGGCAGCGTCGACAAGGCCGGCGAGGCCGTGATGGCACGGGTCCGGGAGTACGCCGCCGACAAGCAGTGACGCTCCGGGCACCGGGTGCCCGCCGGCGTCGCTACCGGTCGCGGGGTACGACGACCACCGGCGCGCCCGTGTGGTGGACCAGCTGCATGGGCACGCCGCCGAGCACCAACTCGCGGAACCCGCCCGCGCCGCGTGCACCGACGACGGCCACCGAGCCGGGGTGGGCCTCGACGGCCCGTTGGATCGCGGCCACCGGATGGATGTCGCGGTCGACGTCCAGCTCGAGCGGGACACCCGCGTCCTCGACGGGCGCGACCCACGCGCGCAGCTCCTCCTCGGCCCGCCGGTGCCAACCCTCCGGGTCGTTCTCGGGCACCCACTCCAGGAACGGTTCGAAGGCGTGGACGGCCGTGGCACCCAGACCGGCGGCCGCGGCCAGCGCGGCGCCGACCCCGACCGCGCGGAGGCTGGACGGCGAGCCGTCGACCCCGAGGACGACGTGGGTCACGTTCGGGTCGGCGCCGGCGGGGATCACGGCGAGGGGAAGCGTCGTCCGGTGCATGAGGTGGTGCGCCACGCTGCCGAGCGCCAGACCAAGGAACCCGCCCTCGCCTCGGCCACCGACCACCAGCAGGTCGGCACGCAGCTGCGTCGCGGTGTCGAGCAGGACCGTCGCCGGGTCGCCCTCGAGCAGGTGCTCCTCGGCGCGGGGCACGCCGGCGGGCAGCTCCTCGCACCACGTCTCGAGCCGGTGGATGTGCTCGCGCCGGCGCTCGATGTCATCCTCGGGTGTCCGGGCGAGTCGCCGACTCTCGACGACCGTCGCCACGTGCAGCTCGAGGTTCGCACGGCGGCTCAGGTCCGCGGCCCACCACAGCGCGCCACGCGCTGCTCGGGAGTCGTCGACGCCGACGAGGATCCGTTCCATCTCCAGGCTCCTTCTGGCTGCGGAGAACTGTCGACGTCGTTCCTATCAGTCGCTTCCCATCAGTCGCTGTCGGTTGCGCCGACCTCGTTCCAGGTGGCCTTGGCGCCGCTGTGTCCCACGTCGACGACCGTGTAGGTGGCCCCGGCGGCGGCGACCAGCGCGAACACCAAGGCCCCGCCGGTGATCGCCCGACCGGGCAGCTGCGGTCGGCGCTCGAGCAGCTCGGGAACGCCCACCACGACGACGCTGGCCACGGTGAGGGCGATCGCCCATGGGAGGACGGTCTCGCCCTGTTCGGTGTGCTCCTCGACCAGCCGTGTGCGGTCCACCTTGTGCTCGAGCTCTTCGCCCGACCCCTGCGCCAGCCCGACGGCCAGCGTGGCCAGGGCGGCGACGCCGATCACGATGGGCCCGTAGGTGCGACGGAACCGGGGCAGGAAGGCGAGCACCACCGTGGCGATGGCCGCCAGCGGCAGGAGGACGACGGCGGCGTGCACAACCAGCGGGTGCGCCGGCAGACCGAAGAGCTGATCGAGTTCCATGAGCCCACCTGAGGATCGGAGGAGTGTTGCCGGGCAGTCTGGAGCCGCCTCCATGAGAACGAGATGAGATCACCGGACATCTCATGGCGCACTCACTAGATTCTCATGTGGCGAGCGTACCGTGGCCCTGTGCACGTGCTGGTGGTGGAGGACGACCTGAAGATGGCCGGGCTGCTCCGCCGCGGCCTGGAGCACGAGGGCTACGCCGTCGACGTGGTGGGCACGGGCGAGGACGCGCTCTGGGCCGCCGACGAGCTCGCCCTCGACGCCATCGTGCTCGACGCCATGATCCCCGAACCCGACGGCTTCGAGGTGTGCCGCCGCCTGCGCCGCACCGGGCACTGGATGCCGGTGCTCATCCTGACGGCGCGGGACTCGGTCTCGGACCGCGTCGCCGGGCTCGACGCCGGCGCCGACGACTACCTGGTGAAGCCCTTCGCCTTCGACGAGCTCTTCGCCCGCCTGCGCGCGCTGCTCCGCCGCGACCCCGCCGAGCGACCCACCGTCCTGCAGGTCGAGGACCTCCGCCTCGACCCGGCCAGCAAGCTGGTCAGCCGCGCCGGGACCGAGATCGAGCTGTCGGCCAAGGAGTTCGCCCTGCTCGAGCTGTTCATGCGCCACCCCGACGAGGTGCTCAGCCGCACGCAGATCCTCGACCACGTGTGGGACTTCGCGTACTCGGGCACCTCCAACGTGGTCGACGTGTACGTGCGGTACCTGCGCCAGAAGATCGATCGGCCCTTCGACCGCGAGACCATCGAGACGGTGCGCGGGCACGGATACCGCCTCCGGTCGCGATGAACGCCCCCGCAGCGGCCGCCGAGCCCCGCCGGCTCGACTCCTTCGCCGCCCGCTTCTCGCTCCGTGCCCGGCTGGCGGTGCTGTCGGCGCTGGGGGCCGCGCTCGTGCTGCCCCTCGGGGTGCTGATCCTCTACAGCGAGGTCAGCGGCGCCCTGAGCGACGCCGTCACCGCCGAACTGCGCATCCGCGCCGACGACGTCACCGCCACGCTCGGCGACGACGTCCCACCGTCGCTCGGCGAGGGCCTCCGCACTCAGGTCCTCGACGCAGCCGGTCGGGTGATCGAGCCCGAGGGGTCACCGCCGCTGCTGGCGCCGAGCGAGCTGCCGACAGGCCCGGGCGCCGAGATCGTCCGCGACGGCAAGGTCCCCTCCATCGGCGAGGACGCTCGCATCCTGGCGCGGGCGATCGACCGTCCGGGTGTGGGCCGGCGGTTCGTGGTGGTGGCCGGTTCGACGGCCCCGATCGCCCGGACGCAGCGCTGGCTCGCGGTCGTGCTCGGCGTGCTCGGTCCGGCGCTGGTGCTGGCCATCGCCGCCACCGCCTGGATGCTCACCCGCGCGGCGCTCCGCCCGGTGCGACGGATGACCAGACGGGCGGCGACCCTGTCGCTGGAAGAGCCACAGTCCCGTCTGCCCGAGCCGCCGGGCAAGGACGAGATCGCCGAGCTGGGGCGGACGCTCAACGCCATGCTCGACCGCATCGAAGAGACGGTGGCCCACGAGCGGGCGTTCGTCGACGACGCCAGCCACGAGCTGCGCACTCCCATCGCCGTGCTGCGCGGCGAGCTGGAGCTGGCCCGGCTCGAGCTGGCCGAGGGCCGCGAACCGGCCGACTCGATCGAGGCGATCGACAGCGCGCTCGAGGAGACCGACCGGCTCGCCCGCGTCGCCGAGCACCTGCTCGTGCTCGCCCGCGCCGACGCCGGCCGACTCTCCGACGGCCACGAGCGGATCGCGGTCATGGCCGCCACCGCCCGCGTGGTCGACCGCCTGGGCATCGACGAGGTGCGACTGCGGGTCACCGGCGTGGAGACCCACGTGCTCGGCGACCCCGACCTGCTCGACCAGCTGATCACCAACCTGGTGACCAACGCCGCCCGGTTCGCCCGGTCGAAGGTGCTGCTCGAGATCCAGGCGGACGGCGACGTGTTGCTGCGGGTCGCCGACGACGGCCCCGGCTTCGCCCCTGCGCTCCTCGACCGGGCACTCGACCGGTTCAGCCGGGCCGAGGCGTCCCGCACCCGCGGCATCCGCGGCTCCGGCGCCGGCCTCGGCCTGGCCATCGTCGCCGCCATCGTCGACTCCATGGACGGTCGGATCGAGCTGTCCAACGGCTCCCCGCTGGGCGGCGCCTGCGTCGACATCCACCTGCCCCGGGCCGAGCGCGAGCTGTGACGGCAACGACGGCCACACGACGGTGCGCGCCACGTGCGCGAACTCGGATTCGGGCGTTCATCGTCCTCTCATCCACACCATGCGACGCTGTCCACGTGCTGGCGATCAGGAACCAGCACGTCCCGCCCCACCCGGCGGGGACGCCGTCCCTCCCAGCGGACGGCGTCCCCGCTGCGGACGGCGATCGTGCCGAAGCACCCGACCCCTCGAGCACACCGATGACCTCCGATCCAGTGCTCGTGGTCGAGGACGACCCCAAGTTCGGTGCGCTCGTCACCCGGGCCTTCGCCCGCAGCGGCATGCGGTCGGTGCACCTCCTGAGCGGTGACGGGGCGCTGCGGGCCATGCGCTCGGGCATCCCGTTCTGCGCCGCCGTGCTCGACGTCATGATCCCGCACCCCGACGGCATCGAGGTGTGCCGCTACCTGCGCCGGCTCGGCTCCGACATCCCCGTCGTGGCGATCAGCGCCCGGTCCAGCAGCGACGACCGTGCCCGGGTCCGGGCGGCGGGGGCCGACGCGTTCCTGGCCAAGCCCTTCGCCCTCACCGACCTCGTCGATCTGACCGCCGCCCTGCTGCGCGGCGAACATGACGCGGACGGGCCGAGCCCCGAACCGACTCCATGACCGCCGTCACCTCCGCCGCCGCACTCGCCGAGCTCCGCTCGCGTCGGTCGTCCCGGCGCACCGAGGGCATCGACCCCTTCGACGCCTTCTACCAGGCGTACGTCACCGCCCTGATCGCCGGCATGGCCTTGCTCCTGGCCTCCAGCTTCATCGGCGACCAGCCCATCGACGCGACGAACGGCAACATCGTCCACGACGGCGCCCGCTGGCTCGGGTTGCTCACCGCCATCGCCGCCGCCACCGGGCTGCGTTCCGGCAGCCGCGGCGGTCCCCTCGCCATCGAAGCGCCCGACGTGCAGCACATCCTGCTCGCCCCGGTCGACACGCGTCGCGCCCTGTGGGCGCCGGCGCTGCGCCAGCTGCGCTTCCTCGTGGCCGCCTCGGCCGCCGCCGGCGCCGCCGGCGGCCAGCTCGCCACCCACCGGTTGCCCGGCAACGCCATCTCGTGGATGGCCGCCGGCGCCACCTGGGCGGTCGCCACCGTGGTCCTCGCCGTCGGTCTCGCCTGGCTCGCCGCCGGGACGCGCCTGCGTCCGTGGCTGGCCACCATCCTCGCTGCGGCGCTCGTCGGCACCTCGATCTGGGACGTCGTGTCGACGGGCGCCGCGGTGGCTCCCACCACCGCCTTCGGACGCCTCGCCGTCCTGCCGCTGGGGTTCCACCCGGTGGCGCTGGCCGCCCCCGTGGTGGCCCTGGCTGCCGCCGTGGTCGGCGGCCGGCTGCTCGGCGGCATCTCGATCGAGCTGCTCCGACGCCGTTCCAGCCTGGTCGGCGAGCTGCGGTTCGCCGCCACCATGCGCGACCTGCGCACCGTGATGCTCCTGCGCCGCCAGCTCAACCAGGAACAGCCCCGACACCGCCCCTGGATCCGCACCCGTCGACGGGGAGGCCGGACCGTCGTGGTCCTGCGCGACTGGCGAGCCCTGCTGCGCACCCCCACCTCCCGGATCGTGCGTCTCGCCGGCCTGGTGCTGGCCGCAACCGCCTCCGGCATCGGCGTTTGGCGTGGCACCACCGCGTTGATCGTCGCCGGCGGCCTGTGCACGTTCCTGGCCGGGCTCGAAGCTCTGGAGCCGCTGGCCCAAGAGGTCGATCACTGCACGTTCCTCGATCTGGCGCCGGTCGTCCGCGGCCCGCAGATGGTCCAACACCTCGTGGTGCCCGCCGTGGTGATGGTCGTCGGCGGACTGGCGGGCGCCGGCGCCATTGCCGCCGTCGGACACGGCACCACCGGCGTCGGTGTCGCCGTCGTCACGGCCGTGCCCGCCGCCCTGGCCGGCACCATGGGGGCAGCCATCAGCGTCCTGCGCGACGCCGAGCCGCAGGACAGCGGCAACCTCGCCCAGGAGAGCATGATGATCCCGCCCGAAGCGGTCGGGATGCGCCTGCTCTACCGCACCGCCTGGCCGCCCGCCGTCGCCGCCGCCGGGTTCCTGCCCGTGCTCATGGCCCGCCGTGCGCTCGACCAGGGGCTCGACCCGATCTCCGGCGCGACCTCGGCGGCCTTCCTGGTCCTGCTGCTCAGCGCCGGCGTCGCCGCCTGGGTCCGCTACCGCGACGACCTGCACGGCTGGTGGTCCAACGCCTCGGCCCAGGCCACGAAGCGCTAGAACTTTTCTCAACAAGGAGCACTCGAGTGGGCAAGAAACGGGACACCGGCGCGACGCAGCGCCTGGCGCTGGCCACCGAAGGCCTCACCAAGGCCTACGGCGACCTCGTCGCCCTCGATCCGCTCGACCTCGAGGTCCCCGAGGGCCAGGTCCTCGCGCTGGTCGGACACAACGGGTCGGGCAAGTCCACGCTGCTCCAGCTGATCTCCGGCCTCCTCGACCCCACCGACGGCACGGTCAGCGTCCACGGCCACCCGGCCGGGTCGCTCGAGGCGCGCGGCCGAGATCTCCTACATCGGCGACTCGCCGATCCTCTACGACGACCTGTCCGTGTGGGAGCACCTCGAGTACCTCGGCCGCCTGCACGGCGTCGACGACTGGGAGGAGCGCAGCGAGGACCTGCTCGAACGGCTGGGCCTGCTCGAGCGCGCCGACGACCTGCCCGCCCGCTTCAGTCGCGGCCTGCGCCAGAAGACCGCCCTCGCCGTGGGCTTCGTGCGCCACTCCAGCGTGCTGCTCATCGACGAGCCGTTCGTGGGCCTGGACGCCACCGGCAAGCAGACGCTGCTCTCGCTGGTCGACGAGCGCAGCGCTGCCGGCGCCACGCTCGTGGTCGCCACCCACGACATGGACATCCTCGAGCGGGCCGACCGCGCCGTCGCCCTTCGCAACGGGGTCGTCGTCCACGACGGCAGCATCGAACCCGACAAGGTGTTGGGACTGGTCGGCTGAGCGAGCCGACCGCAGCAACTCGGCTGAGGACCCTTTGGCAGTCCAGATCCTGACCGGTAGGCTCACCTAACATGATCTCGTCGTTGCTGATCATGCTGCGGGAGGGCTTCGAGGCCGCCCTCGTCGTGGCCTTGGTCCTGACCTACCTGCGTCGCATCGATCGGCTCGACCTGGCGCGCTCGGTCTGGCTGGGCGTGGGCGTGGCGTTGGCCACGGCCATCGCCATCGGCGTCGGCATCCGGGTCACCATCGGCACCCTCGAAGGGGTCGCCCGGTTCCGCGCCTTCGCGGTCGTGTCGTTGGTCGCGGTGGCGGTGCTCACGTGGATGATCTTCTGGATGCGCCGCCAGTCCCGCCTGATCAAGGGCGACCTCGAACGCAAGGTCGATGCTGCGCTGCACTCCCCCACCACGCGGCGGACGGTCGCCATCGTCGCCGGCGTCGCCGTGGTCCGCGAGGGCATCGAGTCGGCGCTGTTCCTGCTGGCACTGTCCGACCGGGGCAACCCCGTGCCCCTGCTCGTCGGCGCCGTGCTCGGCGTGGCCATCGCCGTGGCGCTGGCCGCGCTGATCTACATCGGCGGCCGGCGGATCCCGATGCGGGCCTTCTTCACCACCACGGCCGTGATCCTGATCGTGTTCGCCGCCGGGCTCACCGCCCACGCCGTGCAGTTGCTGCAGGCCACCGGCGATCTCGGTTCGTTCAACCTCAACGGCGTGTACGACCTGCGATCACAGGCCTGGCTCACCCAGTCGACCCAGTCCGGCCGGTTCCTCTCGGCGCTCGTGGGCTGGGACCCGCGCCCGAGCATCGAGCAGGTCGGCGCCTGGTTCCTCTACCTGGTGCCGATGGTGGTGCTCTACTTGTCGCCGGTCGAGTTGTCGTTCTCGCGGGTGCGCTCGTCGGAGGCATCGCCGGCCGACGGCTCGGGCTCCCGTTCGCCCGCCGAGATGTCGGCGTCCTGATCGGGACGGTCCGCCGGCGGCGCCTCGAGCGCCTTGGTGTCGGCCTTCGGCGCCTCGGGCGTGGCCTTGGGCGACTCCTGGCCGGCCCGGAACTCGTGGATGGCCTCGCCGAGTGAGCGCGCCAACCCGGTGATCCGGCTGGGGCCGAAGATCACGACGACCACCAGGAGAACGATCAGGAGCTCGGGTCCACCCACTTCCACACCTGCATCTTCGTCCGCCGCGGATGAGAGGTCCATGAGAGTCTCCGGAGGCGGCCCGACGCCAGATCGGCGTGGCGGGATTCTCACCGACTCCTCATCTGCGAAGGCTCACCGTCGAAGGCGTGGAACCCATCGCCCCACCCTCGACGCCGCCCGAGCGGGAGCGTGAACCCTTGCACGAGCCCCCGACGGCAACCGTCACCGAGCCCCCTCGCGACCGCGACGAGCCCGTGTCCGCACGTGGACGCACCCTCCCGGTGCTCGTCGCGGTCGCGTTGGTGTGCGCGCTCCTCGGCGGGGTGGCCGGGGGCGTCATCGTCTCCGCCACCACCGACGATGGCGCCGCAACCTCGGCCACCTCGCCGACCACCGCCGCCGCGGCCGACCGGGCCACGACCCCGGCCTCGTCCGCGGCCGGCAGCGCCTCGTCGGTGCACGACCTGGTGGTCGAGGCCGAGCCGTCGATCGTCGCCATCCACACCGAGGTGACCCAGACCGACTTCTTCGGCCGTCAGGTCACCGGTCAGGCAGCTGGCACCGGGTTCGTGCTCACCGCCGACGGGTACCTGGTGACCAACAACCACGTGATCGAACAGGCCAGCGACATCACCGTCGACCTCGCCGACGGCTCCCACAAGACCGCCAAGCTCGTGGCCGCCGACCCCGATGCCGATCTCGCCGTCCTCAAGATCGACGCCTCCGGACTGCGACCGCTCCCGCTGGGTGACTCCGACGCCCTGCAGGTCGGCGACCAGGTGGTCGCCATCGGCAACGCCCTCGACCTGGGCGCCGAACCGACGGTCACGTCGGGCATCGTGTCGGCGACCAACCGCACGCTGGTCGAACCCAACGGCGTGCACCTGGCGCACCTGATCCAGACGGACACCGCCATCAACCCGGGCAACTCCGGCGGCCCCTTGCTGGATGCCAGCGGATCCGTCGTGGGGATCAACACCGCCATCGCCGGCCAGAGCCAGAACATCGGCTTCGCCATCGCCATCAACCCGGCCAAGGCGCTGATCGACCAGCTCCAGTCGGGCCAGGTCCCCGACCACGCCCTGCTCGGCGTGGCCACGCGCCAGTTCCTGGACGACTCGGGAGGACCCGCAGGATCCGAGGTCATGCAGGTCCAGCCCGGATCCGCGGCCGACGCCGCCGGCATCCAGGTGGGCGACGTGATCACCGCCGTCGGAGACACCGCCGTCTCCACGCCCGACGAGCTCGGCGCCGCCATCGCCGGCCACCGTCCCGGCGACCAGGTCGCCGTCACCGTCCGCCGGAACGGCAACGAACACAAGGTCCAGGTCACGCTCGGGTCCAAGGGAACGGTCGGCGCCTGACCCCCGGGGTTCTGAGCCAGGCCGCCGGAGGTAGAGACACCCAGCGGAGGTGTACATGTCCGACGACGACCGCTACGTCACCGAAGCGCTGGTCGCCTTCGCCAAGTCGTTGCCCGACACCGAGACCGTGGAAGACGTGCTCCGCACGCTCGGCGACTTCTGCACCGAGCTGTTGCCGGTCGACGGTGTCGGCGTGCTGCTGCGTTCCGAGGGCGGACTGACCGTCGCCACCACGAACAGTCCGGAGGGTCAGGCCATCGAGGAGCTCGAGGTCGACCTGGGCGAGGGTCCCTGCATCGAGGCGGTGCAGGTCGAGCATCCGATCCTGGTCCCCGATCTCGAGGAGGCGTCCGAGCGCTATCCGCGCTTCGTCCCACGGGCGATCGATGCCGGGGTGCGGGCGGTGCACGCCCTCCCCCTGGTCGGCCATGGCGAGCGCATCGGCGCGCTCGACGTCATGAGCCGCACGCCCCGTCACCTGTCGCAGACCGAGGCGGCCACGGCACAGATGCTCGCCGATGTCGCCGTCTCCTACATCACCACGGTCCGCATGCACGAGGACAGCACCCGCCTGGCCTCGCAGCTGTCCGACGCCCTCGACAGCCGCGTCGTGATCGAACAGGCCAAGGGCATCCTGGCCGAGCGCCACGGCGAGTCGTTCCCGGATGCGTTCGCGCGGCTCCGCAGCCACGCCCGCAGCTCCAACCAGAAGCTCCGCGATGTGGCCCAGGACGTCGTCGACGGGGTCCTCGAGCTGTGACCGCCTGGTCATGCCCACAGCGTTCTCGGGTAGAGCGGTGAGTCGATGCACGCGCTCGGACTGACCTGGACCGACACCTGGCAGACGGTCGTCGTCGCCACGCTGGTGTACGTGACGGTGATCGCGTTCACCCGTCTGTTCGGGCAACGCCAGTTCGCCCAGTTCACGTCCTACGACCTGCCGTTCAGCTTCGCCATGGGCAGCCTGATCGGTCGTGTGATCCTGGTGCGGACCACGCTCTCGGTGGCCCTGCTCGGCATCGCCACCATGTTCCTCCTACACGCCGTGTCCGGCTGGATCCACCACCACGTGCCCGCCGCTCACCGGTTGATGCAGAACCGGCCGGTGGCCCTGATCGTCGACGGCCGGATGCTCGAGGAGAACATCGAGCGGGCCTCCACCAGTCCGCAGGAGGTGCACGAGCAGATGCGGCGGTCGGGCGTGGCGTCGATGCGCGACGTCCAGCTCGCCGTGATGGAGCGGACGGGCGCCATCAGCATCCTGAAGGCCGGCGTCGACATCGACGACGACGTGGTCAGCGACGTCGTGTTCCCCGAACGCCAGCGGCGCTGAGCTCAGCGCTCGTCGCC
>CAWDAJ010000013.1:0-131742 GCA_963800295.1 uncultured Acidimicrobiaceae bacterium | reverse complement strand
CGAAGGTGCTGAGCGAGTTCCGGCATCACGCCTTGTCGACTGAGGAGTCGATGTCTCAGGTCACCGGTCAGGCCATCGGCTCTGCCGTGCCTGGGTTCAACCTCGGCCAGCTTCGCGACATACGTGTACGCGTACCGGACCTTGCGCAGCAGCACAGCGTGGTCGACGCACTCGGCTCGATCGACGACCTGATCGAGAACAACCGGCGGAGGGTCGAGGTGTTGGAGGAGATGGCTCGGATCATCTTCCGGGGAGTGGTTGTCGACTTCCCTTCTCCCTCGATCTCCCGGCAACGAGGACGTCACCTTCGTTGAGTCCGACCTCGGCCTGATCCCCAGGGGTGGGGTTCGCCTGACCAACTCGTTCCAAGTACGGGTACACGGAATCAGCAAGCCAGGAACCGGCTCCTCGGCTCCCCGATATAGAATACCTACGGGGGGATGGATATCAACAAGACGAGTTACGTCGACTGGGGGTTAGTTTCTTCTGCCCCATCGCTCTCGACGAGGCCGCCCTGACGAGAGTTCTGCCTGGTGCATCCCGGAGATGTCTTCGTGATCAGGATGCGCGGACCCCGGGAAAGGTCGGTATGTGCGAGGCCGAGGCTCGCCGCCGTGTTTGCGTCTCTACTTGGTCCGTTTCATCCGTGCCTGTTGATTCAGCGCTTCTCACCCCCGTATTTCTTGTTCTTCACCGCTCCGAGACGACGCGTACCAAGGGTGGGTCCACGGGAGCAAGCACGGGGTCGACTCGAAAGAGTGTCAGCGCAAAGGTTGATGACCGAACAGCTGTGGCCGCTGCCGCCCAGAGCTGTGCTCGATCAGTTCGACGACGCAGTGGTGCCGTATCTCGAAGGTCTCTCACGACGCTCGCCGTGGAGGCAGTGGCGCTGAAGCTCGGATCATCTGCGCGACATGCTCCTCCCCAAGCTCGTGACCGGCAAGATCGACGTCTCAGATCTCGACCTCGACGCGGTCGTGGAGAAGGCGGGCGTCTGGCCGCACCCGTTCAACGAGCTCGCGGTGGTCGAGCAGCCAGCGCTCGATCTGCTGGGCGAGCTCGGTGGACGGTTGTCAGCCGCCGGAGGAGACTTTCGGGGCCGCAGGCACGTTGGGCCGGGATTCGACGGCCGATGTCGTGCTCGTCCACCGGCTCGGGACGCGATCCGGCACCTCAACCCCGCGCTCCCAGAGCTGGTGCGGGAGGAGGCGCTGGCCAGTTCGTCAAGGACCGGTCGCGATGGATCGGGTGCGGGCGAACAAGGCGGTTCATGGCCTGCTTCGCGATGGCTACCGGGCGTCGTGGCGGGACGACGACGGCGACGACGTCACGACCGGTCCGTTCATCGACTTCCGCCATGCCGATGAGAACGAGTGGCTGGCGGCTTCGCAGGTTCGCATCGCAGGCGAGCTCCACAACCGGCGGCCCGACACTATCCTGTACGTCAACGGCATCCCGTTGGTGCTATTCGAGTTCAAGGCGCCGCACGTCGGCCTCGAGGCACGCCTACGACGACAACCTCACCGACTACCGCGACACGATCCCGGCCCTGTTCTTCCCCAACGGCTTCATCCTCCTCTCGAACGGGTCCGAAGCCAAGGTCGGTGCGACGTACGCGCCGTGGGAGTTCTTCGGCGACTGGAAGGTCATCGACGCCGAGGCAACCGGGGCGTTGTCGCCCTCGAGACCGCGATCCGGGGCACGTGCTCGAAGTACGAGCTGCTCGACCTGATCGAGAACTTCGTCACCTACATGGAACGGCCGGGCGGGCCGATCAAGGTCGTCGCCCGCAACCACCAGTTCCTTGGCGTCAACGCCGCCATCGAGAACCTCCACCGGGTGCGGGCCGCGGGCGAGAAGCGACTCGGCGTGTTCTGGCACACGCAGGGCTCAGGCAAGAGCCTGTCGATGCTGTGGTTCACCCAGAAGGTGCTCCGCCGCATCCCCGGGTCGTGGACGTTCGTGATGGTCACCGACCGCACCGAGCTCGACCTCCAGCTCCACGGCGAGTTCGCCGACGCCGGCGCCATCTCCGATGCCGCCCAGGTCCACGCCGAGGACTCGCCAGCACCTCCGTGAGCTGCTCGCCGCCGACCACCGGTACGTGTTCACGCTGATCCACAAGTTCCGGCTCGACAAGAACGCCGGCGAAACCACCATGCCGGTCCTGTCCGACCGCTCCGACGTCATCGTCATCACCGACGAGGCCCACCGCAGCCAGTACGACACGCTCGCCCTCAACATGCGCCAGGCGCTGCCCAACGCGGCGTTCATGGGCTTCACCGGCACGCCGCTCATCGACGGCGAGGAGCTGACCCGCGAGCAGTTCGGCGACTACGTCATCATCTACAACTTCCGCGACGCCATCGAGGACGGCGCCACCGTCCCGCTGTACTACGAGAACCGCATCCCCGAGCTCCAGATCGTCAACGAGAACTTCGCCGATGAGCTCGGCGAGATCCTCGAGGAGGCCGAGCTCGACGAGGATGCCGAAGGCCAGCTGGCCCGCCGGTTCGGCAAGCGAGTACACGCTCCTCACCCGCCCCGAGCGGCTGCGGACCATCGCCAAGGACCTGGTCCGCCACTTCGTCGGCCGGGGTTCACCGGCAAGGCGATGTACGTCGGGCTCGACAAGGCCGCCGCCGTCCGGATGTACGACTACGTGTCCGAGGCGTGGGCCGAGCACCTTGACGAGCTCCGTGCACAGCACGACGCCCTGCCGGAGCTGGAGCGGCCGTGGCTGGCCAGTCGGATCGAGCTGATGGAGACGACCGACATGGCGGTGGTCGTCAGCCAGGCCCAGAACGAGATCGCCAGATCGAGGCGCTCGGCCTCGACATCAAACCGCACCGCAACGGATGGTCGACGAGGACCTGGCCGAGAAGTTCAAGGACGCCGACGACCCGCTGCGGATCGTGTTCGTGTGCGCCATGTGGATGACCGGTTTCGATGCGCCGAGCGTGTCGACGATCTACCTCGACCGCCCCATGCGCAACCACACGCTGATGCAGACGATCGCCCGTGCCAACCGGGTCTTCCCCGACAAGGACAACGGGATGATCGTCGACTACATCGGCGTGTTCCGGAACCTCGAGAAGGCCCTCGCCATCTACGGCGCGGCCAACGCTGATCGGTCGACTCGCCGATCCAGGACGTCGACGCCCTGGTCGCCGAGCTCGGCCTCGCCGTCGACGCGGTCGTCGCGCTCTGTGCAGTGCATGACGTCGACCTCGATCGCGCTGCGGGACGCGTCGGGCTTCGAGCACATCGCGCTGCGGGACGCGGCGGTCGAGGCGCTGCTCGCCGACGAGGACGTACGGACCTCGTTCCATGGCGTCGGCCCGGAAGGCCCGGAAGCTGTTCAAGGCGCTGCTGCCCGACCCTGCTGCCGCCGCGCACCAGGCGACGATCGCCGCGATCCGGTCGGTGGCCGAACGCATCGCCGAGCTGTCCCGACCGCCGGGGGCCGACCTCGACCGAGATCAGCGACGCCGTCGACGCGCTGCTCGACCGGTCGGTCGGTGCCGAGGAGTACGTCATCCGGGCCGCCGCCGAGGGCAGCGAACCCGACCCGCTCATCGACCTGTCGCAGATCGACTTCGAGTCGCTCGCCGCCGCCTTCGCCGGCCGCAAGCGCGCCGAGACCGATCGCCTGGCCGCGCTGCTCAAGCAACGGGCGATGGGGCCGCGGCCCGGAACCCGACGCGGCACGACCTCGTCGAACGGATCGAGGAGCTCATCGCCGAGTACAACGCCGGCAGCTTCAACATCGACGAGTACCTCCGCCGGCTCGTCGAGCTGTCGAAGACGCTGACCGAGGAGGAGCAGCGCGCCGTCGTCGAGGGCATGGACGAGGAATAGCTCGCCATCTTCGACCTGCTCACCAAACCCGAACCCGAGCTGACCGACGAGAGCGGGCCGTCGTCAAGGCGAGCGCCAAGCGCTCCTCGAGCACCTGCATGAGAGGCTCGTCCTCGACTGGCGCCGCAAGGCCGAGACGATGGCCGGCGTCCGGATGACCATCAAGGGCGTACTCGACGACAGCCTCCCGCTCGACGCCTACTCCGTCGAGTTGTTCAACGAGAAGGTCGACGCCATCTTCAACCACATCGTCTCCTCCTACGGCGACGAAGGCACCAGCGTCTACGGCGGTGAAGCGGTCGAACCTCTTCCCCACTGGGGGCGGCGTGGCGACCCTGGAGAAGGCCGACCTCGCACACGATCACCGACGCCGTTGTCGAGCAGCTGAAGAACGACGCCGAGCTCGCCTCGCCCGTGGCGGCCAAGCTCGGCGCTGCCGACGGTCGCAGCGCTGCGCACGGTCGAGGAACTCATCGAGAACGACGAGGACTTCGCCGTCGAGTTCAAGTCCACCGCCCGCTGGGACCTCAAGGAGTCGAAGCCCAACAAGGCGATGGAGGACGCGGTCGTGAAGACCATCGCCGGCTTCCTCAACACCGACGGCGGCACGCTCCTGATCGGCATCACCAACGAAGGCCAACCCTCGGCCTCGACTTCGACTACGACCGGGTCAAGCCCAAGAACGCCGACGGCTTCGTCAACTGGCTGACCACCCACCTGATCAATGCTCTCGGTCCGGTGCCGGTCACGAGGACTCGGGCCCGGATCCTCGTCCGTGAGGGCAAGGAGATCTGCCGCGTCGATGCTGCGCCGAGCCCGGACGCCGTGTGGGCCAAGACGAGCAAGGAAGACCGCGTCTTCTTCGTCCGCATGAACAACTCGACCCGCCCGCTGCCGGAGGCGGAGTTCGAGTTGTACTGGTCGAGCCGATCGGCTCAGCAGAAGGACCAGATCGGGTCGTTGTGAGCAAGCCGATCGGTTCCACGGCGTAGTGGCTGTCCTCCTGGGGTTTCATCCGCGTCTTGTCCCCGCGTTCGTACTGACGAAGTCGCTGCTCCGCTCAGCGAATCCGGCCCGTAGCGGTCAGGTTGAGAATGGCCTGCAGTTGGTGCCAGTCACGACTGTCCAACTCCCCGCGGAGGGAACGGATGGCGATTCGATCGAGCGAAACGATGCACAGCCGAACGTCGGTCGGCGCGGCGAGTCCAGCGGTTTGCCATCGCCGTAACCGAATTTGCTGGGGATGCGACCGCAGTTTGGTTGTGCATGGGGCGACCCGCACCAGCGCCCCGTCGACTGAAAGTACGACTACGGGTCGAACTTTCCACTCACGTGGGCGATCTATGAAATCGATCGCAGCATCGACCACCATCCCGGGGCGAATCTGAGTCCAAGGAAGCGGACGCGGAGTGCGGGCTTGACGAGCGAGCTGCACGGCTCGACGGTGCTCCCGATGCTGTCGTGTCCGGAGCGCAGCGCGCTCCCGTGCGTCAAGAGTTCGAGCCATTTGACTGCTCCTCTTCGGAGGACCTACGGAGGCGTTCTCGGATCGCCACTCGGATGTCAGCGAGCCCGGCCGCCATCCCTGCGTAAAGGGTCGTGCTCGGAATCGCTTCGCCGTCCTCATCGAGGCCCACTTGCCAGTCAGACAGCAGTTGGTAGATGACATCGCGTAGGTCGCCACCGGTGCCTAGGAAGTGACCGTCCCGCTCAACTGCCCGGATGAGGTCGTCGCGTAGGCGACTGCCTTCGGCTAGCGCCTCGAGGTCAAGCCAGCTGAGTTTGCCGGCGAGTTCCACCCCCATTCGGTAGCCGGTGTCCATGAGGTCCGCCGCCTCCTCGGTCAGGCGATCGAGTACCGAGTTCACCGTCGGAGCGGCCGGGTCGCCTTCGGGGTCACTACTCGCCAGCCGTGCCTCTAGGTCGACCACCCGCTCCTCTCCACGGCGGCGGTGCCGTTGGAGTTCGCGCAGAGCGTCCTGCACGAGTTGGGACGGTGAGTTGCTCCCGGTGGCTAGGTCTGACCAGAGGTCGTCTGGAACTGATACGGAGAGTTTCATGCAATGATCTATCTCACCATAAAGTAGGAAATGTAAGTAGGAATTTGTATTCCGTCTCTCTGATGCCGGAAGGGCATCGGGGCCGTGCCCGAACCGTGCCCGAAGCACCGGGAAACAGGGGTGAATCGGGGTCAGTGCCGGTCAACGAAAACCACCGATGACCAGCACTTTCGCGAAAACGCCCAGCAGACAGAATCGCCCCGGCCGTCTTTGCAAGCAGGGGGTCGTGGGTTCGAGTCCCATCGTCTCCACCCAGAAATCGCAGGTCAGACCGGGATGGTGCCTGCGGTAGCAACCGTTGGGGGCAACGGTCGTGCCCAGGGTCGAGTGGATTCGGATGCACCCGTGCAGGGCCAGGGGCGCAAACCCCCCGCTCGCGAGGTGCCGCTCTCGGACGGGCGGACCAGTGGGGGAGGGGTGACGTCAATGACCCACATGGGCGATGCCCGACCTTGAAGGAACAGGTCATTACCGTGTTTCCGCAGTGGCTGCGTTCTCGCGTCCCGCCGTATTGGCACCTTTCGCCCGAGTCGCGAAGGTCACGCGGTTCGTCGGTCTCGCCTTCGCCGTCGTAGCGGGTGCCGCCGCGACCATCGGGACGAGTGTCGTGCGGGTCGAGCCGGTGGCGCCGGCGACCGGGTCCCTGGTCGCGGCGCTGGCGGTACTGGTCGTCCTCGCCGAGATGCGACCCCTCCACCGGCGCCTCGGTGTCTTCGACTTCACCGCGTCGTGGGCCTTCGCCGGGGCACTGGCCCTCGTCGCTCCGCCGGCATATGCGCTGGTCTCTCTGGCGGTCGGCTCCCTCGCCGGCGATGCGCTGGCGAGAAAGTCGCCGTTCCGGGCGTTGTACAACGCGACGACGCTGGTGGTCAGCCTCGGTCTGGGCATCCGTGCGTTGGAGGTGCTCGGTCTGCGCAACGCGCTCGTCGATGAGGGCAGCGTCCCGCTGGCGTTCGTCCCCGCTTGTGTCCTGTTCGCCCTGGTCGTGTTCTCCACGAACGTGCTGCTGGTCGCCCAGATGCTCCACCTGGAGACCGGCCTCGGCGTTCGCCGCATCCTCCGACGTGTGCTGCCGCAGAGCGCGCTCGACGATCTCCTGCTGTTGGCGTGGTCGCCCGTGCTCGCCGTCGCCGGTCTGCGATCCGGGCTGCTCATCGTGATGCCGATGCTCGGGGTTTCGGTCATGCACCAGCGCCTCCGCAACTACGCAACCGCACGGTGGGCCTCCTTCGGCCTCTCGGATGTCCTCGATCATGCAGAGCTGCTCCGTCACATCGGGGCGACGAGGCGCCACGGCGTCACGGTCGTGTTGATCGAGCTGCGTCGCATGACGGAGATCCGTGAGCGCGTCGGGGCGGAAGCAGCGGACCAGCTGCTCCAAGCGGTCAGCGCGCGCGTGCGAACGGTCCTGCGCTCCAGCGACGTCCTTCGGCTGAGCCGGTCCGACCAGGTGACCTTGGTGCTCGACGGTGCCGATGCCGACGCCGAGCCGGACCATGGAGCGAGTGCGGAGCGTGCTCGAGCGTTCCGTGGACATCCAGGGCGTCGCCGTTCCGGTCACTGCGGCGTTCGGCGTGGTGAGCTCGGCCGGTCCGGTCGAGGCCGCCGAACCGTTGCTGCGAGCGGCCGCGCACGACCTCATGAGCAAGAAGTTGGCCGCCGACTCCTCGGGATCCGCCCGATCGGAGACGGCCGCAGTGAGCGCGTTCCCGATGCTGAGCGACCTCGGTGACGCGCTGCGCAACGGAGAGCTGCTCGTGGAGTACCAACCGCAGGTCGCGCTCACCACCGGAGAGACGGTCGGCTTCGAGGCGTTGGTGCGCTGGCGCCACCACGGCCGCACGATCATGCCGGCGGACTTCGTCTACGCGGCCGAGCACACCGATCTCATCAGCGAGCTCACGGCCTTCGTCTTCGCGGAATCGCTGCAGACGTGTTCCAGATGGTGGCGGAGCGGGCACCGCATCCCGGTGTCGGTGAACGTCTCGGTCCGCTCCTTGACCGATCCGCTCTTCGTCGAGCACGTGCGTCGACTCCTCGTCGAGCACTGCCTGCCGGGGGCGGCGCTCGAGGTCGAGTACACCGAGAGCGCGCTGCTCTTCGACCTCGTCGGCGCACGGGAGACCCTCGGCCAGCTCGCCGACCTGGGTGTGGGCGTGGCCATCGACGACTTCGGCACGGGCTACTCGTCGTTCGAGCACCTTCGGCAGCTGCCGATCCATCGGCTGAAGATCGACCAGTCCTTCATCCGTGACGCCAACGGGCTCGACTGTCGGTTCATCGCTCCGATGATCGTGCTCGGCCACAATTTGGGGCTCACCGTCGTGGCCGAGGGTGTCGAGCGGCCCGAGGAGCGCGATGCGCTCCGTGACCTGGGTTGCGACGCTGCGCAGGGGTGGCACTTCGCCCGGGCGCTCTCGGCCACGGCGGCACTCGAGTGGTTGGACGACGTGGTCGATGCCACCGCGAGCGATCCGATGTTCGCGAGAGGTGCCGGATGAGCGCGACCAGGCTCGGCGGAGGCGCGCCGGTCCTTCGGCATGCGATCGCCGTTGCCCTCGCCGTGCTCCTCGTCGCGGGAGCGGCGGGCCCGGCGTCGGCAGGCAAGGGCGATGCCAGAGGCACGCCTCGGGCCCACGGCGGTGCGCCTCCGGCGCACGCCGCAGGTGTCGGACTCGGGCGTTGCGACGCCGACCGCGACCCGCCCCGCCCGCACGCACGGGCGCTCGGACTGCGGCGGTGCCGGGTGGATTCGGACGAGCAGCCGTCTGCGCCTCCGGCCGCACCGCGCCGTCCTGGCGCGTCGCCCGTCCCCGGCGCACCGCCCGCGCCGCCGGCGGGCCCGGAACCGGTCCCCACCGGGGACGGGAGGCCGGCAGGCCCGCTACCGCACAACGCCCGACCCGAATTCAGGAACGGGGGCGTCCAACGGCCGTCCGGAACCCGGCCGACGGTGGAGCGGTCTCGCCACCCAGAGGTCCTCGACTCCGTCGTGTCTCGTCGGCCGGCGCACCGACCCGGCGCCGCCTCGCCGAGTCGTCGCTCGCCGAACGACGGCGCCAGCGCCGACCCGACACCCGGTGCGGTGCAGCGTCCCCCGTTGGCGGTGGTCGCACCGCTGGTGCCCGAGGTGCTTGCGCCGGTCGACTACGCGTCGCACCGGTCCCTGCCATGGGTGCTCGTCGTGGCGGTCGCCCTGAGTGCGGTCGGGTTCGTGGTCGGTCGGCGGCGCGACGCCAAGCTCTCCGACTCGGCCCAGGAAGATCCCACCCGCGACCTCGGGTTCTCATGACCGGTCCTACCGAGCTGGTTCCGTTCCCGCAGCGAGCCGGAGCGCTCCAAGCCGCTCGGGTGATGCTCTGCGTGGCGGCCGTGGCGGTGGTGGTGCTGGCCACCGACGTGGTGCCGGTGTCGGGCGGCGGGAACGTCGTCGCGGTCTCGACCGGCTATCTGGTCCTCAGCAGCGCGGCCGAGATCGCCCGCCGACGGACCGGCCGCCGGGCGCTCGAGCTGGTGGCGGCCATGCTCCTGGTGGACGGCGTGTTCCTGCTGTATGTGACGGCGTCGACCGGTGGAACGTCGAGCGCCGTCAGCGTCCTCATCCACCTGCACATCGTCTTGGTGACCCTGCTCGGATCCTTCACCAGCGGTGTCGCGATCGCCAGCTGGCACGCGCTGCTGCTGATGACCGCGGACCGAGCCGGCTGGGTGGACGGATGGGCGACCCGCAGTGGCCAAGGACTCGTCACGATGATCGTGTCGTACCTCGTGGTGGCGGTGGCCACGGCCGTTGCGGCGCGACTGAACGAGCGTGCGCTGCAACGGGGCCGTGAGGCCACCAGCACACTGCTGGAGCTGGGATCTGCCCTCGAGCGGTGCGGCTCGGTGGCGCAACTGGCCCTGGCCGCCGCCGAACACCTCAGCCGCTGGTCCGACACGGCCCGGTCGACGGTGCTCGTGCGGCAGGGAGTCACGTGGTCCGGTGCGATCGCCAGTCCGCGTGGGGTGGTCAGCGCCCGGGTCGGTGGCGTGCCGGCCTGGCGGCACCAGGGCTCCCCTGAGCTGCACGCCCGCCTCGATGCCGTTCGCTGGCCGCAGCTGGTTGCGGCGATTCCCGGCGCCAGCAACGTGGTGATCGTGCCCCTCGTCGCTGACGGTCGATACGTCGGCGTCGCTGGCGTCGAGTGCGGACCTCTCCGGCGGACGGTGGCGACGGACGAGCTGCTCCAGATCGAGCAGGCGGCCGAGCGGATCGCGCTCTCGCTCCGGGCCATGCAGCTGCTCGGCGAGCTCGAGCGTCTGGCGGTGTCCGATCCTCTCACCGGGCTGCCCAACCGGCGGCTGTTCACCGAGGCCCTCGACCGAGAGGTTCGGCGCGCCCGTCGCTACGGCGCTCCTCTGGCGCTGGCGGTGCTCGACGTCGACCACTTCAAAGCGGTCAACGACGCACACGGCCACCTGGTGGGTGATGACGTGCTGCGTGAGCTCGCAGGTGCGTTGCGCTCCGCCGTCCGTCCCGAGAGCATCGTGGCACGGTACGGCGGTGAGGAGTTCGTCGTGCTGCTCCCCGACGCTGCGCACGATGATGCGTTGGCCGCAGCCGAGCGCCTGCGTTTGGCCGCCGCAGAGGTCCGGACGGTGGCCGTGACGGTGAGCATCGGTGTGGCTGTGTGCGCCGACGGTGCGGACGGCGGAGCGCTGCTGGCAACGGCGGACACCGCCCTGTACCAGGCAAAGGCCTTGGGCCGGAACCGAACGGTCTGCATCGATGCCGACATGGCGTCCATCGCCATGCTCTCGTGATCGTGGACGAGCCAGGACTTCGGCCACCGGCTCGGGATCAGACGTACTGCTCGATCGCCCGGGTCGCCGCTGGCCCGTAGCCGCCGCCGAACTTGATGGCGTGCACGACCAGCGGTGCGATCTGGTGCAGCGCCACCCGGTCCTCCCATCCCGGCGCGAGCGGGTGCGCTTCGTCGTAGGTGCGGAAGCAGTCGGGGCCGAAGCCGCCGAAGAGCCGCATCATGGCCAGGTCGAACTCGCGGCTCGTGTGGTGGGCGGCAGGGTCGATCAGCCAGCTGTCGCCGTTGCGGTCCACCAGTCGATTGCCGGCCCACAGGTCGCCGTGCACCAGCGACGGTGGCTCCTCGGGCAGCCCGAGGCTGGGCAGCCGGTCGGCGAGGCGTTCGAGGTCGGCGATGGTGCCGGGAGCGAGCGCCGAGGCGTCACGGGCCAGCTTCGCCAGCGGCCGCAGGCGGTTGTCGGCGTAGAACTCGGCCCAGGTCGCGGCCGGCTCGTTCGGGAGCCGGCGGCTCCCGGTGGTCCGGCGGTCGGGCCGGCCGAACTCCTGGCCGACGACCTGGTGCAGCGCAGCGAGCTGGCGGCCGAACGACTCCTCGGTGGTCGCCACCGGCGAGCCCTCGTCGATCCACGACAGCACCAGCCACGGCGGGTCGTCGCTGACGGCGAGCACCTCGGGGACGCGCACGGCACCGCTGTCGCCCAACCACCGGAGGCCGGTGGCCTCGGTGGTGAAGAACCCGGGCGGTGGCTGGCGGTGGGTCTTGGCGAACACCCGCCGCCCGTCGGCGAGATCGACGGCGAAGGACTCGGCGACATCGCCACCGCCGAGTCGTGCCGACGCCGTCACCTCGGTGTCGAGCAGCTGTCCGACGGCGTCGAGTGTCGGCACGCGGCTCGGGTCAGCTCAGCGGCGCGCAGTCGTGCCCGCAGGCGCCGGCGTCGTCGGGCGAGGCGGCGGGTCGGTGCAGCACCGCTTTGGTGGGTGTGAGGCGAACGACGCGCTCGGGCCCGTCGATCACCTCGGCGGTGGCGTCGAAGATCAGCGAGTAATCACCGACGTCGTCGGGAGGCACCACCACGCTGGCCTCCGGACGGACGGCGAGGTTGCGCGCCGAGGTGTTGCCGCACCCCGTCTCGAAGGCGCCGTCGGACCAGCGCAGGTACGCCGACACCAGGTGCGGAGGCCCGTCGTCGCCGGCGGTCACCAGGTACGCAGGCCGCGACCGCTTGGTGAGCTCGGCCTGCAACGCTTCCAACTCGACGGGAACGGACATCGCTGTCCAGCGTAGGCCCGGCCGGTCAGCAGCAGTCGTCGAGCTCGTCGGCTCGCCAGTGCTCGATGCCTTCGCGGCCGGCGATGTAGACGATGCAGAGGCCGGCCAGCGGGTCGGCCCACCACCAGCCGAACAGGGCGTTGAGGCCGAGGCCGACCAGGAGGATGGCCGACAGCCACATGCACAGCGTGGTCTCGGTGGCATCGGCGGTCACCGCCCGGCTCCCCATCTGCTCGCCGACCCGCCGCTTCGCCCGAGCGAGCAGGGGCATGACGACCAACGACACGACGGCGAGACCGATGCCGAACAAGCTCTCGGAGGGATGCGCGCCGATGACGAGCTTGCGGACCGATTCGACGCCGATGCCGACGGCGAGCAGGAGGAAGGTGATCGCGATCAGGCGCACCGCCCGAACCTCGGCGGCATCGGAGAGGTGTTGGCCGTGGCGTTCCTTGGACAGCCGCCACAAGATGACGGCGCCGGCGAAGACCTCGACGTAGGAGTCGACGCCGAAGCCGATCAGGGCGATCGAACCAGCGTTGATGCCGGCGACGATTCCGGCCACGCCCTCGATGGTGTTCCAGCCGATCGTGAACCACGCCAACCACGCGCCCCGCCGGACGAGGCTCGAGCGATCCGTCGCCGTGTCGGTGGTTCCCGGGCGCATGCCTGCACCGTAGTGACGGTGCCGCCGGTACACTCACGCCACGAAGGGGAGTATCCCCCGGCGCCCCGGTGCCGTTCGTTGCCCCGTCATCCCGGCCTCGCCCGGGGCAACGGTCCACTTCGGTGGACGGGAGAGACCTTCGAAGCCCGACCGTCGTCGACTTCGAGGTGCCCCGTGACGCTGACCGCCCCGACCGCCACTCCCGTGCACGCCATGGACGTCGACGACGTCACGGCGTCGCTCGACGTCGACCCCGGTGTCGGCTTGTCGTCCGACGAGGTCGCTGCGCGCCGGGGCAAGCACGGTCCGAACGAGCTCGCCGAGGCGGAACGGACACCGGCGTGGCGCCGGTTCGCCCACCAGTTCCGCGAGCTGCTGATCCTGGTGCTGCTGGCCGCGGCCGCGGTGAGCTTCCTGGTCTCCGGCGAGCTCAAGACCCCGATCGTGGTGCTCGTGGTGGTCGTGCTCAACGCGATCATCGGCTTCGTCCAGGAGAACCGGGCCGAGGCGTCACTCGACGCACTGCGCCGGATGCTGGTGCTCGAGGTCCGCGTCCGGCGTGACGGCCACATGGTCACCGTCCCGGCCGGCGAGCTCGTGCCCGGCGACGTGGTGGCGGTGGAAGCCGGCGACCGCATCCCGGCCGACGGCCGGGTGAGCGAGGCGGTCAACCTCGAGGTCGAGGAGGCCGCGCTCACCGGCGAGAGCATGCCGGTCCCGAAGCAGGTCGCCGCGGTCGCTGACCCCGACGCCGGGGTGGCCGACCGGACCTCGATGGTCCACATGCAGACGACCGTCACCCGTGGCCGTGGCGAGCTCGTCGTCACGTCCACCGGGATGGGCACCGAGATCGGCCAGATCGCCGGGCTGCTCCGCGACGCACCCACCGAGCGCACGCCGCTGCAGCACCAGCTCGACCGGCTGGCCCGCTCGCTGGCCGTGCTGGCCGGCGTGATCGTGGCGCTGGTCGTCGTGATCGGTCTGCTGCGGGGCGAGGCCATCTCCGATCTGCTGCTCATCGCGGTCGCCCTGGCCGTGGCGTCGATCCCCGAGGGGCTGCCTGCCGTCACCGCCGTGACCTTGGCGATCGGTGTGTCGCAGATGGCCCGCCAACACGCCATCGTCAAGCAGCTGGCCAGCGTCGAGACGCTCGGCTGCACCACGGTCGTCTGCAGCGACAAGACCGGCACGCTGACGCTCAACCAGATGACCGCCGAGGAGCTGGTGGTCGCCGGCCGGCGCCTGCCGGTCACCGGTCACGGCTACGACCCGGCGGGCGAGCTCGAGGGTGTCGACGGGTTGCCGTTCGACCCCGCCGACGTGCTCGCGCCCATGGCGCTGTGCAACGACGCCAGCATCCGCCACAGCACGGACGCCGATGCGTGGGTGCTGGTCGGTGATCCGACCGAGGGAGCGCTGGTCGTGCTCGCGACGAAGGGCGGCCTGGACGTCGCCGCGCTCCGGCGGGACCGCCGCCGTCGGGGCGAGGTGCCCTTCGACTCCGAGCACAAGCTGATGGCCACCGTCCACGACGCGGGCGACGGCCGGCTGCACCTCTACGCCAAGGGCGCCCCGGACGTCATCCTCGATCGGGCCACCGCGGTGCTCGGGCCCGACGGCGAGCCGGAGCCCATCGACCGGTGGCGAGACGAGCTCGTCGGTCACAACGCCCGCCTCGCGACCGACGGCATGCGCGTGCTGGCCGTCGCCCGAAGGGAGCTATCCGAGTCCGAATGGGACGAGCAGCCTGGACTGGACACGGTCGAGGACCTCACCCTGCTGGCGCTGGTCGGCATCGTCGATCCGCCCCGTGACGAGGCCCGCACCGCCATCGACGAGGCCGAGGGCGCCGGCATCGCCGTGAAGATGATCACCGGCGACCACCCCGAGACCGCCGTTGCCATCGCCCGAGAGCTCGGTCTCGGCGCTCCGGGCGCCGACCTCGTCGCGGTCACGGGCCGCGAGCTGGAGGCGATGGACGATGACGAGCTGAACCGGCGCATCGACGACATCGCCGTGTTCGCCCGCGTGTCGCCCCAGCACAAGCTGCGGATCGTGTCCGCCCTCCAGCACCGTGGCCACGTCGTGGCCATGACCGGTGACGGCGTCAACGACGCCCCCGCCCTGAAGCGGGCCGACATGGGGATCGCCATGGGCATCACCGGGACGGAGGTGACCAAGGAGGCGGCCACCATGGTGCTGGCCGACGACAACTTCGCCACCATCGTCGAGGCCGTCCGTCGGGGTCGCACGATCTACGACAACATCGTCAAGTTCGTCCGGTTCCAGCTCAGCACCACATTGGGCTTCGCGGCGATCTTCCTGGCCGCATCGGTGGCCGGCATCGCCAGCGGCAAGCCGTTCACCGCCATCGCCATCCTGTGGGTGAACATCATCATGGACGGCCCGCCGGCGATGGCCCTCGGCCTCGACCCGGTCGACGACACGGTGATGGACCGATCGCCCCGACCCCGCGAAGAACCCATCCTCACCCGGCGTCGCTGGCGGGCCATCGGCCTCGCCGCCGCCACGATGGCGGTGGGCACCCTGGCGGTCCTCGAGCTGGCACCCGGGGCCGAGCCGCGAGGCCGGTGTCGCCACGGTCGCCGGGACCATGGCGTTCAACACGTTCGTGCTGTTCCAGTTCTTCAACATCCTGAACGTGCGCAGCGACCACCGCAGCGTCTTCAGCCGCCAGAGCCTGCGCAACCGCCGTCTGTGGGGGTCGCTCGGGCTGGTGCTGCTGCTCCAGGTCGGGGTCACCCATCTCGGCGTGCTGCAGCGGCTGTTCGACACCACGTCCATCTCGGCGGTGCAGTGGCTGGTCTGCGCGGCCGTCGCATCGTCGGTGCTCGTGGTGGAGGAGCTCCGCAAGGCGCTGGCGCGCCGGCGTCACGTCACGGGCACTCGATCTCGAACGCGGCGTGCCGGGTGATCTCGACGTCGTCGACCCTGAGGAAGGATCCGTCGGCCGTGAACGTGCTGCCGGCTCGTTGCAGACCCGCCCGGACACCGTCCTCGGCGCGCTCGCCCACCCACTGAACCGAGTCGGGGTCGAGCACCTGCAGGCTGTAGGGCTCGTCGCCCGAGATGAGTATCCGGAACCCGTCGCCGACGGTGCCGACGTCGACGCGGTCGCCGTCGAGTTGGCAGATCACGCTCTCGATCGAGTGCTCGGTGCCGTCCCACGTCAGCGAACCACCGCCACCCGCTCCCATGGCGTCAGCGACGGCTTCCCCGAACTCGTCCTGGCCAGCGTCAGCGGCCGTGTCGTCGGTTGCGCCCGGCGCCGCAGCATCTGACCCGTCGTCGCCGCCGCAGCCCACGAGCACGAGCGCGACCGCTGCCGCCAGCGCCACCCGGACCATCGATGCCCCCATGCGCACGATGCGAACCTCCTCGCTCGGTGTTCCGCCGATGAGGCGGTCTCGGGCGAACGTAGGGACGTCGATCGGACGAACGGGAGGGCGGCGGCTACTCATCGGCGAGCTGGAGGTACTCATCCCGCGCCCACGGCGTGCTTCCGTTGAGTAGTTGAGTGCCCGATTTGAGTAGGCCGCCCCGTGGCATGTGGGGGCGCCATCGGCCACCGTGAATCCAGCTGAGCGGAAGGCGGTGCGGGGCGTGAACGGTGAGCGAGACGTGCGGCGAGCCCGCCGGTCCTGGAGTCGCGTCGTCGATGCGCTTCTCGTGTTCGCGCTGGCGGCGGCGGTGCTCGCCGGTGCCAGCCCCTCCGACGAGCGACCCGTCGCGCTCATCGCCGACCTGACCCGTCCCGGCCGGATCGACGTCAGGCTGACCTCGGTCGGGCCGATCCCCGCGGACATCGTCGCCGAACCTGGCCAGACCATCGTGTGGCACAACGAGGCCGCGGCGGCCCGATCAGTCGCCGATGATTCGGGACTGCTGTCGTCGGGTCAGATCCCCTCAGGCGGTCTCTTCGCGGCATCGTTGCCGGCAGCCGGGCAGCTCTCGTGGTACGTCGACGGGACGCCCGCCGGGACCATCACGGTCGGCGAGACCGCCCTCTTCGGCGACGCGTCTGCTCCCATCGAGGACGCGCTCGACGGCGGGGGCTTCCCGCCGCTGGAGCCTGACGACATCGTCCTGCACCCGTCAGCGCTTCTCGAGGCCCGCCGGGACGCGATCCTGCTGACCTTCGTCCCGGGAACCACGGTCGGCGAGGCGAACGACGTGCTCGACCGCTACGGCCTCACCGTGCTCGGCTCGCTGCTGCCCGAAGGGATCGTTCTCGTCGGTGTGGCCGACCCCGACGACTTCTCCGTCATCGGCCCGCTGATCGATTCGCTGTCGAGCGAACCGGCCGTGGAGGCGGCCGCACTCGACCTCGTCCTCCGGGAGGAGGCGCTTCCCGAGCGGGAAGGGCAACGTCTCATCGACGAGCTCGGCTGGACCTGGGAACCCGAACCGGTCGAGGGGGTCGGGCTGAACTGGCACCTCGAGTCAGCCCGCGCCCCGCAGGCGTGGAACCTCCGCGAGGCGGCGGTGGACGGCGGCCGCGGGGTGGACGCCGCCATCGTCGACACATCGTTCGACTTCGCCCATCCCGAGCTGGCCCCTGTGCTCACGGAGCGCACGTACTGCGTCGACGGTGGGAGCTTCCTCGGGTCCTCGTTCTGCAACGAGAACGATCCGACCGAGGCCGGCCACGGCACCCATGTGGCGAGCATCGTCGGTTCCAGCTGGGACCTCGTGCCGCGCAACGGCCTGGAGGGGACCCGGGGGATCGGCGCGAACACCGGCGACCTCGTCGGCGTCCCGTGGGCGGGGAACCTCAACGACCTCCAGCTGGTCCACGAGGTGGTCGAGGAGAAGGCGAGCGGGGGACTCCGACGTCGGTGTCATCAATCTCAGCGCCGGCATGGTCCTCGAGCGGGACGCAGCGGCGGGCATCGACCAGGTCGCCGACTGGGTCGACATCCACGGGTCGGCGTTCGTCTGCGGCCCCGGCAACGGCGACGACCACCTCCCCGGTTCGAACCTGCCCTGCACCCCCGACAACGAGGACGAGCGACGCGGGCTGGTCGCCGGGTTCGCTGCCGTGGCCCGGCGGACCGCAGAACAGGCAGCCCGGAACGAGGTCCTCATCGTCACCTCCGCCGGGAACGAGAGTCGGAAGTTCTGCTCGTCCGGCGGGACGCTCTCGCCGGCGCCGCTCGACAGCTGGGATCCGGTCGCCTGCACGCCGATCGTGCTCGACGCCCAGACGAACAACGGCTTCACCTACGCCGGCCGTGAGTGGGAGCCATCCCACCCTGGCCAACCCCATCGTCGTCGTGGAGGCGCTGGCCCCCGTTCCGTCCCTGCCTCCGGAGGGCACCCTCACGAGGGCGAACTACTCGAACGTGGGCGGCGACATCAGCGCCCCGGGCTCGATCTTCGCCCTGTGTCCCGGATCGAACTGCTCCAGGACGGGCACCTCGCAGGCCACACCGCTGGTCGCAGGTGCGGCGCAGTTCCTGCTCAACCAACCGAGCGATCCGTCGATCGCCGACGTCCGGCGGGCACTCCTGGATCGGTCCGTCGCCGACACCCTCGGCTTGGGGGACGTGGACAGCAGGTTCGCACCCGCCGATCCGCGGCCCCGGCTCGACCTGTTCGCGTCGCTGCTGTCCCTGCCCGGTGCGGCGCAAGACTTGGCCGACGTCAACGACGCGTCGCTCGACGGCGACCGCCGGACGATCCGTGACGGAGCCGACCAGGTCGTGGGTCTCGATACGGCGTTCGATCCTGCTCGTCCTGAGGCGTTCACGGCACCGGACGGCCAGGTCGACATGCGGGACTTCCGGCGCTGGCGGGACGCCTACCTCTGGCAGTGCACGCGCTACGGGCTGCCCGGCTGTCCCACCGACATCGACCTCGACGGAGCGGCCGACCACCCGAAGTGGGACCTGAACCTCGACGGATGCGTCGGAGGTCCCGGCGTGGACACGTGCACCTCCGAGCAGGTCTTCGCTCGCGCCGACCTCAACGGTGACGGGAGGATCTCGCTCGACGCCCGCTCGCCGATGCCCATCGACGCAACGGGCGCGGTGGCGCCGGTGACGAGTGGCGGAGGGGCCGAGCTGACCGATCTCGAGATGCTCCAGAGCCAGTGGACGGCGGTGGAGGGCTGGCCTGCGGATGCGTTGCCGGACCTGGTGCGCTCCGGTGACCTCGAGGTCCACGTCGACGGCTACTTCCTGCTCGGCGCCACGGAGGTCCGCCTCAGCGCCACCGATCTGCTCGGCAACCTCCTCGTCACCGAGACCGTCGATCCGACCTCGGGTGTGGACATCCTCACGGTGCCGAGCGGGGCCGATGTGGCGGTGCGGGCCGACGCGACGTTCGCGGACGTCGCCCCGCTCACCGCGCAGGTCACCGTCAACCTGTCGCCCGGCGAGGACCAGCGGGTGAGCATGTGCGGACTTCGCGTCACCTCGGGGCGCTCCGTGCTCGAACCTGGGGACGCGACCGGCGTGAACGTCGACCTGCCAGGCTGCGGTGGCGAGGTGAGCCCGAGCTCGAATGTCGAGCTCATCGTCGAACCCTCGGTGGAGGGTGGCCCGGTGATCGATCCGGCGGCACCGGCGTTCAGCGCCGATGGCGTGGCCCGGTCGGTGCTCACGGCGGGTCAGACATTGGGCACCTACGTGGTGTCGGCCAGCGTGGAAGTGACGGGCCCCGACGGACCTTCGGTGTTCACGGGTGACACCCGCGTGACGGTCGACGCCGACTACCGCCGGGATGTCGTCGCCGACACCCGTGCCGGCTTCGACATTCTGGGCGAGGGGCCAGGGATCGCACCGGATGGCTCGGTCGGCTTCCTCGGGACGTCGGGAGGGGAGTCGTCGCTCTACGTGGCGACTGACGCTCCACCGGTCGCCCTCCCCGGCAGTGGCCGCACCGGTGGCGCCGCCGGAGGATGGTGGCCCGACGTGGAGGTCGGCCACGACGGGCGCGTGTGGGCGTTGGACCAGACCATCGACACCAGCGGGACCGTCCCCGAGACCCGGCGGCGGATCATCGTGTTCGACCCGTCGACCGGAGCGATGGAGCAGGTCGTCAAGAGCCACTCGGTGTTCGTCGGTGCGGTCGACGCCGACGCTGAGGTCGGCTTCGTCGGCTTGCCGGCGCCGTCCGCGGTCGATGTGGTCTTCCCGGCCCGGCCGCTCGACCCGGGCTCCACCGGCGCCGCGCTCCACCGGCGTGTCGACGGGGGCCTCGTCCGGGGGCCGTTCGTGAGCGCGCTGGCGGACGACCCTGCCGCCACCCCGGTGCCCGACCACGCCGACGACGGCACCACCGCCATGCGCGGCGATTACCTCGTGGACGGGGGAGCGACCGAGTTCAGCGTGCTCGTCGGCCAGCAGGTGCTCGGCAGCGGCGACGTCCTGAGCGCCACCGCGCTCGCCACGTCATCGGAAGGTTGGGTGCTCGGCCGCCAGGTCGGGCTGAGCGACGACGGTTCGGTCGTCGTCTTCGCCGGCGATCGGGGCAACGGCCCCGGTCTGTTCGTCAGCGTCCGCACCGATGCCGGGGGGTACGCCGCGCCCGTGGCGGTGCTCGGGGAGAACGCCACGGCACCGATCGCCGAGCTGGATATCGACGGCCTCACCCCTCGTTGGTTCGACGACATCGACGGTGACCAACAGCTCGACGTCGTCACGGACGTCGACGGAGCCGACGCCGTCGTGGCCTTCGTGGGAACTCCGAGCGGTCCGGGAACGACCTTCAACGATCAGCCCGGACTCTGGACGGTCGAGCTCGACCTCGGTGGCCCCCTGCCGGTGGCATCGGAGCCCATCTCCGTCGTCCAGCTGGGCGATCCTGGTCCGGACGGCGACATCGTCGACGTGCGCGTCCACGACCTCCTCGCCGTCGGAACGGGTGGTGCCGTCGCCGACCACCAGCTGACCTGGTGGCAGGCCACGTCGGGTTCCGAGCAGATCATCCGCGCCACCCGGATCATCGACGCCGGCGCCCCGGTCTCGGCGGCCAGCACGGGCGTCCCCCTGTCCACGACCCCGATCGCCCAGAGCACCCCGGTCGCGCTCCCGGTGCCCGCCGTCGTGGTCTCGGACGAGACCCCGGACACCACCACCCGCGTCGTCCTGTCCAACCGCAGCCGCCGTACCGACGGGACGGCGATCGGGGCGACCCTCGCTCCCGGCGACGGCGGCGCCCCCCTCGAGCTGGCAGCAGGGGCTGGCGTGTTCCACACGTACACGGCCAGCGGCGTGCAACCGGTCACGGTCACCGCGGCCGACGCCACCGGCGCGACGACGCTCTCTACCGCAGCACCGGTGTCCGTCGAGATCCCGCCGAACCGGTACCCCACGGCGAGCTTCACCTCGCCTTCGGTCGTGGAGGACGGGTTCGGCGCCGTCCTCGACGCCTCGTCGTCGACCGACCCGGACGGCGACCCGCTCACCTATCGCTGGGAGCTCGACGGAGACGGCGGCTTCGACGATGGCCTTGGGCAGGTCCTCGATCTCAACGCCACCCAGCTGCGGGCCGAGGTCTGCGGCGGCGCCTGCATCCCCGGAGTTGCCTACCCGTTGCAGCTCCGGGTCGACGATCCGGCCGGTCTGTTCGACGAGGTCGAGCGCAGCATCCGGTTCGGTCGTGGTGACTTCGCGATCGCCCTGTCGCCGACCACCCAACCGATCAACCCCGGTTCCGCAGCGTCGTTCTCCGTGCAGATCACGCCGATCGACGGGTTCGACGAACCGGTGTCCTTGAGCGTCGACCCACTGCCGACCGGCTGGAGCTCGTCGTTGTCGTCGCCGACCGCGCGACCAGGGACCCCGTCCGTGCTCACGGTCACTGCGCCAGCGGGCGCGTCGGAGGTCCCGGTGTCGATCTCGGTCACCGGCACCGCGGGCGACCTGGTCCATGCCACCACTTCTCAGGCATCGGTGACCTTCGCCCTCATCCCCGAGTGCTACGGCTCGGTGTCCGGCACCGTCGTGGATTACGTGTCCGGTGGCCCGGTCGAGGGGGTCGTGGTGCGGATCGACGATGCCGGGTTCGCCGCGGAGCAGCGCATGACCACGGGCGCGGACGGTGTGTTCCGGTTCGACGGTCTGCTCGAAGGCAGCGCCCGGATCCTCTTCAACAAGTCGGGCGGCCCCCTGCAGGACTCCAGCTGGGCTCCCGTCGTGTGCGATGGAGAGACGGTCCGCGACCTGGTGTACGTCCCCTACGTCGCGGCCGTCATCGAGGGCCGAGTGGTGGAGGGTGCCCGCGATCCGAACCCGTTCGTCAGAGTCCCGGTGCCCCTGTCGGCCCCGATCGAAGGTGCGCAGGTCTCCACGAACCTCTTCGCCGACAGCTACTTCGTCGACACCTCCGCGGCCGACGGCTCGTTCCGCCTCGACGCCCGGGTGCCCGCGGATTTCACGGGCACGATCCCGCTCTCGGTCACCAAGGACCGGTACTGGCCATCGACGCTCGTGCGGGTCCCCGTCGACGGGCCATCCGGTCAGACCAACGCGTATGTGGACCTCGGTCTCATCGAGGTGTGCACGGCGACGGTGCGTTCCTTCGGCACGGTCGTGGACCAGTTCGGCACTCCGGTGGAAGGCGCACTGATCGGTGGCACCAGCACCCGTGGCGTCGACGAGGATCTCCAGTCGGTGATCGCCGACCCGGTCCGGACCGGGTCGGACGGGCGGTACGAGACGGCGACGACGCGCCTCCTCCTCGATGTCAACAACGCATCCAGGACGGTCAGCGTCACTGCGTCGACTCCGGACGACTGGACGGTCGACCGCACGGCGTTCGGCACCCCCTACGAGCTCGAGTGCGGATCCGTCCAGGTCGGCCAGCGAGACTTCGTGCTCGACCGCCCCATCGTCCCCCAGCCGGTGGCCGTGGAGGGCCTCGTCGTCGACGAGACGACGGGCGAACCGATCGCCGGCGCCGAGGTCGTCTTCACGTGCTGCGTCGTCGCCTCACCCACCACGACCGACGCCGACGGGCGGTACCGGATCGAGACGGAGATCGCCGGTGACGAGGTCAGCAGGGACGCCGACCTGCGGGTGACCGCGTCCGGGTACTACGGAGAGCGGCGCCTCGACGTCACCCTCACGCCCGGGACGACCGCGACCGTCGACTTCGAGATGCTGGCGATGCTTCAAGGTTCGATCCGGGGACGCGTCGTCGACGTGGCGAGTGGTCTGCCCCTGGAGGGCGTCGTCGTCCAACCCGAGGGTGGTGCGGCCGCGACCACGGCCGCAGACGGTACGTACCTGTCGGACTCGGTCCAGCTCGGGCTGGACAACGCCCCCCGGCAGGTAGGTGTCACCACCTTCAAGGCGGGCTACTGGGGAAAGACCGGCTCGGTTCAGGTCTCGGCGACCGAAGCGGCGGTGCTGGACCTGGCGCTCACCCCAATCTGTCGGGACGTTCGCATCGAGGGCCTGGTTGTCGACGCCAGCACCGGGCAGCCCTTGGAGGCGGCCACCGTCCGTGTGGTCGATCCGCCGTTCCCGCCGACGCAGGGTTCGATGGTCACCGGCATCGATGGCCGCTACGAGCTGTTCGGGATCGGGCCGGGCGTCGACAACATCCCGAGCGCAGTGCGTGTCAGCGCGTCGCGCGACGGGTTCGAGACGGCGACGAAGACCGTCACCATCTTCTGCGGCGCCAACCTGACCCTCGACTTCGGTCGCGACCCCGGGTCGGGGTCGATCACCGGCACCGTCACCGACGACGTCACCGGTGACCCGCTGCCCGGGGTCTTCGTGGGCAGTGGCGCCGGCGTCGCTGACACCACCGGGGCTGACGGCACCTACCGCCTGGACGCGATGCCCCTTGGCCTCGACGGCACGCCACGGGACTGGGTCGTGACGGCGTTCGGCCCCGGCGGAGCGGTCGAGGAAGCGACGGTCACGGTCTCATCCGGCGCCGATGCGGTCCAGGACTTCGCCTTCGGCGCCGCCGCCGTCGACCCTCCGACAGCCATCGGGCAGTCGCTCACCACCACCGCCGAGACCGCCCTTCCCATCACCCTGTCGGGCGTGTCCCCGGGCGGCGGATCGCTCACCTTCTCGGTCATCGAGGACCCGACCGACGGAACGTTGACCGGTGTCGCGCCGGACGTCACGTACACGCCCGATGCGGGCTTCCAGGGTCGGGACGCGTTCACGTTCACCGTCTCCGACGGCGCCGCCACGAGCGAGCCGGCGACGGTGACCATCGACGTCGAACCTGCCGACGAGGTCAACGGACCACCGGTCGCCGCCATCGGTGCGATCGGACTGGTGCAGGAGGGGACCGCCTTCGTACTCGACGGTTCCGGCTCGAGCGACCCCGATGGCGACGACCTCACCTTCTCGTGGAGCTTCTCCGGCCGGTCCAGCAGCGATGCGATGTGGGAGCTGGTCGTCGAGGACGACGCCACCGCCACCGCCACGCTCGTCGTCACCGACGGTCGTGGTGGCACGGACGCTGCCGAGCGCGTCGTCGACGTCGTGAACGTGGCGCCTTCGTTCCGTGCCTCACCCGGTGATCCGGTCACCGTCGGCCAGCCGTCGGCGCTCCACATCGCCGCGACCGATCCCGGGCTCGACACCCACACGGCGAGCATCGATTGGGGCGACGGGTCCTCCGAGGTCGTCGACCTGGTCCGGGCACCATCGTCGGCGCCCGGGGGAGTGATCGCCTCGCTCGACATGTCTCACGGCTACGCCGACGCGGGGGTCTTCGACGTCTCCATCGAGGTCTGCGACGACGACGGAGGGTGCGAGACCGGCGCGATCCAGCTCGTGGTGCGCGCCCTCGTTCCGAACCCCGACCCGGATCCGGACCCGGATCCCGATCCTGATCCCACGTCCACCCCGGATCCGACGCCGACGCCGACGCCGACAACGCCGCCGACAGCGACGACAACGACAACAACGGCGCCGACTCCGGCTCCGGGCGGCGATCGGCCGCCCACCGTCGAGGCGAGCACGGAGACGGCGTCACCGGAACCGGGCACGAGCACCACGACCGTCCTGAGCGCCTCAGGCGAACTTCCCCGGACCGGGTCGGACGTCGGTGCGCTCGGTTGGCGGTCGCTGGCCGCCATCGTCGCCGGCTTCGTGCTGGTGGTGGCCGGGCGCTGGCGGGTCGGTCGGCGAACCCGCACGCTCCGTTGAGCACGGAGCGAAACCGGGTGAACCGGTCTGACTACGGGCAGCTGAGGTCGAGCTGCAGGGTGCCGCCGTCGTCCGCGTCGACCGTCGCCGTGACCGAATCGCCGTCGATCTCGAGGAACCGCTCATCGTCGGCGAGGCTGGATTCCGAGCTCAGCGCCAGGTCCGGGAGCTGCAGCACCACCAGCTGATCGCCGCCGTCCTGGACCCGCAGCACCGTGAGCACCGGCCCCAGCTCCATGGCCACCGCCAGCGGTTCGCCGCCCCAGTCCACGCCCGACAGCTTGCGGAACTCGGCGGCCACGTCCGGTGGGGTGTCGACAGGGACGCCGCCGGCCAGGAACTCGATGTCCCTCTGGTCGGCGCCGGGCACGTCGGTCGCGCACAGCACCACCGAGAACGTGTACGTGGTGCCGTCGTGCACGACCGTGGCTGTCCCCGTGCCGGAGGCCGTCGAGCCAGAGCCCTGCGCACCTTCGTCGTCGTCCGGCGGCTTGTCATCGGCGCCGACTGGGTCGGCACCAGGCTGCTGCAGCTCGGTCGCCGGCTCGCTGGCGGCGTCGCTCGCCGTGACCTCGTCGTCCGAGCCACCGCCACACGCCGCCAGCGCCGCCACGAGCACGCCGGTTCCCGCCACCGTCATCCATCGTCCTGCCACGGAGGTGATGGTCCCCGCCGCCGGACCCGATCGGAAGCCGGCGCGCTACTCAATCGCTTGATCCGATCACTCAATCTTCGAACGGACGCACCCGCATCGGTGTGGTCGTTGAGTAGCTCGGGCAGGAGAATGAGTACCGCCCTCGGGGATCGCGCTGGGCCCGTCGTCCTACGTTCGGCGCAGCCGATCGGGCCGGTTCCTGCCGGCCCCAGAGGAGGCAGACATGGAATCGATCCAGCCGTGGGCACGTCGGTGGCTCGCAATCGTGGCGGTTGCCGTCCTGGGGGCGCTCTTCCTCGCCGGATGCGGTGATGACGACGACTCGGCGGACGCAGCCGACACGCCGACCACCACCGAGGCCGCCCCCGCGGGGTCGGAGGAGCCAAGCGGTTCGGACGACAGCGACAGCGCCGGTGAGGATGCCGCCGGCACGGCGACGGCGAGCGCGACGATCGGCACGACGGTCTACGCCTTCGTGCCCGGCGACGGGGCCTTCTGCCGCATGGACGAGAACGCCGGCGCACTCAGCGTCTCGGGGCTGGTCGACGAGTCGACCGGCGCCGAGATCAGCATCGACTACAGCGCCGACAGCGAGCCCACCGCCAACGTCTCGGTCAAGGTGGACGGCGGTGCCCACCTCGAGTCGTCCGCCGCCACCGGTATGGCGCCGCCGGCGTTCCGCATCAGCGGCGGCCGAGCGGTCGGCGGCGGGCAGTTCATCGACATGAGCGACCCCGGCAGCGAACCGGTCGACGGACAGATCACCGTCCGCTGCGGCTGACGGTCATCAGCCCGCCGAACGGACCAGCGCGCCCAGCTCGTCGCGGCTCCGGAGCCCCAGCTTCCCGTAGATCGCCCGCAGGTGGTTGTCCACCGTGCGCACGGAGAGGAACAGCGCCTCGGCCACGGCCTGGCTGGTGGCGCCGGTGCTCACGTACGTGGCGATCTCGACCTGTCGGGCGGTGAGCGGGTCGGGCACGGCGGAGTCGTCTGGCCGGGGCACACCGTCGCAGCGGTCGTGCCACAGCGCGGCCAGCAGCGCGCTCCGACGGGCTGCTTCGTCGTCCCGAGCGTCGACGTGGAGCAGCGCGCTCTGGATGGCGGTCTCCGAGGCCAGCAGCGGGGATCCCAGCGATGCGAACCGGTGGGCGACAGCGGCGGCCTCGTCGGCCAGGGCGGCGTGCAGGGCGAAGGCGTGGTCCCGCATGGCGATGAGCAGGTCGGCGCCCGTCGTCTGGCCGACCGCGTCCTCCAATGCCTCGACGACGAGAGCGGCGGCCCCGAGTCGGACGGCGTCGTGGAGGATCCAGATGCCCCACACGACGTGGTCGCGCGAGATGGCGTCGGTGCCGGAGGCCATCGCCAGGTCGACGGCCTCGGCCGAGCGGCCCTGGGCCGCTGCGCACCAGACCTCGGCTCGTTGCACCCAGCAACGGAGCCGGGTCTCGTCACCCGCCGCCTGGCCGGCGGCGGCCAGCAGCGAGCGCGACTCCCGGTCGACGGCACCGTCCTGGGCCCGGTGCATCACCAGGAGGGCTTGCGCCTGGGCCGCGAGGCGGAGCGGGTCGGCGGTGGCGAAGACCTCGACGGCTCGCTCGTGCAGGTCGATCGCCGCCCGCCGCTGCCCGGCCATCCCCAGGGCCACACCGGCCCACGTCAGCAGCAGCGGGCTGGCGTCGGGGGGCAGGGCGGCCGCCCGGCGACGAGCCTCCCCCAGCCGCCCCTGCGCCACCAAGGTGTTGAAGCCGGTGCCCGAGAGCTGATCGGACGCCAGCGGGTGGGGCAGGTCCAGCGCTTGGACCAGCGCTTCCGCGGCCTCGAGCTGGTCGTCGATGCCCGCCAGGTCGCCGCGGACGGTGCGGGCCACGGTGAGGTTCACGTAGGCGCCGAGCCGCACGTCGTCGTCGGCGTCGTCGTTGCCCAGCACCTGGGACGCGGCGGCGATGGCCGCGTCGAAGTCGCCGGCAAGCGCTCCGTAGAGCGAGCGGGCGCCATCGAGGCCCGACCGCAGCTCCTGGGGGAGCTCGTCCGCCACCTGCTCGAGCAGACGGATGGCGTCGCCTGGGCGCCCGAGGCCGAAGGCCAGAACATCACCGCGCACCAGTGCGACGCTGGCGGAGGCGGCCGGATCGAGTGGTCGTGCCAGGTCGAGTGTGGCGAGTGCGTCGTTGCCTCGCCCGCCGTAGGCGAGTGCTCGCGCCAACACGATGTGCGCAGGGACCGAACCGGGCTGGGAATCGGTGGCCGCTCGGGCCAGCGCCTCGGCCAAGGCGAGGTCGCCACGTCTGAGCGCTTCGTTCCCCGCCCGAACCGCCAGCTCCTGGTGGACGTCGCCGGACTGCAGCATCAACGTGCCGAGGCGCACCACGTCGATGTCGACGACCGGCGTGCCGCTGGTGATCGCATCGACCAACATGCGGCAGATCTCCGCTGTCCGGCTGGTAGAGAGCTGTTCGAGGCACGCCTCGGCGTACATGGGGTGCGCGGCCATCACCGTTTCGGTTCCTTCGATCCAGCGCCTCGCCAGCACCCCGTGATGCACGAGCTGTCGAACCGACGACGGTGGGACCAGGTCGAGAACCAGATCGAGCGGTAGCGGGCCGGCAACCGCGACGAAGTGCGCCGCCGCCAGGTCGTCGGCACGGACCCGCTCGAGGCGGGCTGCCATCAACGGGCCGAGCTGGCCGACTTCGATCGGCGCACCGAGCGCCCACCGCCCCTGGTCGAGGTGCACGGCGCGTGCACGGCGCGCCTCACCGAGCACCGTCTCCACGTACAGGGGGTGACCGAAGCACTTCTCCCACACGGCGTCGAGCAGGTCGTCGGTGCAGGGACCGCCCAGCACGGCCTGGACGAGCACGTCCGAGGCATCTCGCGGAAGAGGGTCGAGCAGGAACGTCTCGGCGCCCGCTCGAGTCGAGAGGGTCTCGACCGCCGGTGAGGAGGCTCCTTCGCGAGCGACCGCAGCGATGTGGGCATCTCCGTGGGCAGCCACCTGGTCGACCAGCGCGGCGGTCCAGGCGTCGAGCTCGTGCAGATCGTCGATGAGCAGAAGCAACGGCGCTCCGCGCGCTCGTCGCGCCAGCTCCATCCGAGCCATCCGGAACAGAGCGTCGTGTCCGTCGTCGCCGACGCCGGCGAGGAGGTGCGACGCCGCCCCGAGTGGGATGTCCCGCGCCGCCGGCGAGCCGAAGATCCGCTCCACCCGCCAGCCCGACTCGTCGGCGACGTCGGCGAGATGGTCGAGGAGGAACGACTTCCCGACGCCGGCGAGTCCGAAGACGATGACGACCGGAGGACCATCGGGCCGGATGCTGCGTGCCAACCATGCGGCTTCCTCGCTCCGCCCCACCAGCCCCGCCATCCGGTGCAGGGTATCGGAGGCCGGGCATCGTCGGTCCCGGCATCCACGGGAGCGACCCCGCTCAGTGCTCCGCGGGTTCGCGGGCCGGGCCGTGCCGCGGGGCCTCAGCGCGGATGCGCATGGCGATGGCCAGGAAGACCGACCACGACGCCCCGATGGCCGCGCCGGCGAGCACGTCGGTCGGCCAGTGGACGCCCAGGTAGACGCGGGAGAAGGCGATGATGACCACGGCCAGGCCGGCGGCCGCCCAGGTGGCGACCTTGCGGGTCCACGAGCTGGTCGATGCGGCGACGAGGAACGCCAACGTGGTGGCCACCGCCGCCGTCTGCGTGGTGTGTCCCGACGGGAACGAGTAGCCGGTCGCGGTGGCCACCACCTGTCCGATCTGCGGACGGGCTCGACCGACCAGGAGCTTGATCGAGTCGTACACCGCGACGGCTCCCGCCACCGTGAGCGCCAGGTGGACGAGCGTCGCCCAGCTCCGGGTGCGGAGCCGTTGCCAGAGACCGATCACGAGGGCCAGCGGGACCAGGACCAGCGTGCTGCCGAACCACGTGACCGTCCGGAACGTCGTGGTGAGCCACGCCGTGCGGTGGTCGGCCAGGTAGGTGACCACCGGGCGGTCGATGCCGAAGGCGCCGTCGTGGCCCAGGACGTCCTGGAGCAGCGTGCCGAACACCAGACCGCCGAGACCGAGCAGCACGAGCTCGACGGTGAGCGTGAGTCCGAGGGCACGGCTCGGTCGGAAGCGGTCGACGAGGAAGTCGAGCTGCGACCGGTAGCGACGTACACCAGCGGCGATCCAGGGCCGTTCGATCTGGCGGGTGGCGGTGCTCCGGACCTGCTCGGGATGAGCGGCGACCCACCGAGCGGCGATCACCACGCCGCCGATGGCGACGATCAGGCCGAGCAGCACCAGGCCCGCTTGTCCCGCGTATCCCTCGATGCGGCTGTAGGACGAACCCGCCGCGTAGCCCGCGGCGACGAAGCCCGGTGCCCACAACACCGCGCCGGCGGCGTTCCAGACGAAGAAACGCCGGTAGGGCATGCGGGTGATGCCGGCGATGGCGGGGACCAGGGCGCGCAACACGCCGATGAACCGTCCGAGGAAGACGGCCCGCCCACCCTTGCGCGCCACGTACTCCTGGGCGCGTTCCCAGCGTTCGTCGCCGACCTTGCGTCCCAGCCGGCTGCGTTGGAGCGCCGGGCCGAACCGCCGCCCGATCTCGTAGCCGATGGAGTCACCGACGACGGCCCCGACGGCTGCCAGGGTCATCATGAGCGCCAGGTTGGCGTGACCCTGTTGGGCGATGTAGCCGCCGGTGAGCATGGCGAGCTCGCCGGGGATGAAGAGCCCGACGAAGGCGCTGGCTTCGAGCGCGGCGAGCAGGGCGACGATGGCGTACGCCGCCGGACCGGCGAACGATCCGATGTCAGGCATCGACCGGGGGCCGGACCTCGGTGCGGCGATCTTCGGTCGACAGGTGCATGTGTTCGGAGGGTAACGAGGGCCGTGCCGTCAGCCGCCCAGTTGCTCCAGGACCGAATCGGAGATCGCCTCGGTTCCACCGACCACGAGCACCTCGGTGGTGCCGAGGCGGTCGATCTGATCGAGCACCTCGTCGGTGACCCGGACGCGTGAGGTGAGCAGCACCGGCTCACCCAGCGCCGAGGCGACGAGCGCATCGGCGAACGTCTCGCCGTTGGCCACCAGCACCCGGCCGGTGGGGTCGCCGAACACCTGCGTCGCGATCTGCACCGAGGTCGCGAACCGGTCCTGGCCGGCGAGGCGGAGCACCTGCAGCCCGTACGGGTGCCCGAGGCGATCCCGGATCTCGTTGACCACGGCGTCGCCGACCACCGCGTCGCCGCCGAGCACGTGCACGTCGCCGACGCCGAGACGCACCAGTTCATCGGTGGTCGTCGCAGGTGCTCGGGACGCGGTGACCAGCAGGATCGGCGCGTCCGTCGCGGCCGCCGCGGCACCGCCGGCGGTCGCGTCGGCGAAGCCCAGGCCGGTGACGACGAACGCTGTCGGCGAGCCGTCGGCGAAGTATGCCTGCGCGAGCGCCACCGCGGTCCCGAACCGGTCGGCGTCTCCGACGCGGACCGTGGTGCCGGCTGCGCCATCGATCGCGGCCAGCACGACATCGCTGACCGCGCTGGTCCCACCGACGACCACGACGGTCTCCGGTTGGAGACGACGCAGCTCCAGCAGCGTCGCGAGGGGAAGCTGGTCGCCTCGGGTCCACAGCAGGGGACCTCCGAGACGGTGGGCGACGGGCCCGGCGACGAGCGCGTCGGCGTACTCGCCGGCGGCGGCGACCACCGCGGCGGGCGCCCCGTTCGGGAACGCCCGCTTCGACAGCGCCGCGGCTGTCTCGTAGCGATCGGCACCAACGACGCGATCGACCGTCGGCGCCGCGGGCGCGGACACGTCCGGAATCGACACGTCCGGAGTCGGTGGGACCACGGTGACCTCCACCTGCTCGATCGTCAGGAACCCGGTCCGGTACAGCTCAGGCTTCTCCGAACCTTCGACGAACTCGTTGACCTGGATGTCGATCTGGTCGGTGAACGGCGCCAAGCCGTGGTCGATCAGTTGCATCTTCAGTTGCACCTTGGTGCCGGAGGCAAGCGCGAGATCCCCCGGCTCCCCGATCAGCCCCACCCCGTTGACCACCGCTTCGACCGGCTGGCCGGCGCTGCTCGCGTCGATCGTCGCGGCCGCCAGGGCCTCCTCGATGTCGTGCCCGCCGCAGCCGTCGCAGCCGGTGTCACCGACCGCAACGCGGTGAACCTCGAAGTCGTGCACGGTCAGGCCTCCGGCGCTCGGGATCGTCAACTCGAGCGATCCCCAGCAACGCAGGTTGGCGTCCTCTGGCCGGCAGGAGGGGTTGTCCACCGTGCTCCACTCGGCGTACGCGCGCAGCTCGATGTGGAGACCGTCCCCGGTCGACCCCGCCGGGTTGGAGGCCGTGACGAACGCTCCCGGCGTGGACTGCCCACCGCTGCCCGAGTCAGCAGTCGACGCCCCTGCTGCGCTCGGCGTCTCCACGAGCGGGGGAGCGATTCCTGCCGCCGCCAATGCCACGACGCCGGCGACGAATCCCGCCACCCGCCACCGAACCCTGCTGTCCTGCGTCATCACTGCGCTCCCGTGACTGACGAGCGGGGCCCTCAGGCCCCGCTCGTTCGGATCTGCGACGGTCGGGACCAGGCCGTCAGCTCAGCTGGTCCATGACCTCCTCGTGCACCGACGACGACATGGCCGAGGGCCCGCCATAGCAGTGCACCGTCGTGATGCTGGTCGCGTGGGCCGCGAGGTACTCGGCGGTCGGCCCACTCAGTCCGTCACGACTCGTGAGCATGAGGGGACCACCGTTCATCGCGGCCGCCACCCCACCGCTCAGGGCGTCCGGGAAGCGCTCGCCACTGGCGATGCCGACGAAGGTCGGGCTTCCGAAGAACGTGGCGGCCACCTTCGCTGCGGTGTCGTACCGGTCGTTTCCGGCGATCGGCGTGGCACCGGTGTCGGCGCGGGTGGCGGGGCCACCGACGGCGACCATGGTGCCGGCCGGGTGCACCGACAGATACTGCACCACCGCAGGCGCCATGTGATCGCCGTCGGTCAACAGCACCGCACCGCCCACCGTCGCCGCCGCCGTGCCGGCGGCGAGGCCGTCGGCGAAGTCGTGGCCGGTGGTCAGGAACACGGTGCTCGGGTCGCCGAGGGCCTCGGCGATCTTCACCGACGTGGCGTACCGGTCGGCGCCGGCGAGCCGCACGACGTGATAGCCGGCGAGGTCGGTTTCCACACCGTCGCTCAGCGCCGCGGTACCCCCGAGGAGGTAGACCGTCGCGCCAGGCGTGAGCAGTCGATGCAGCTCGTCGAGGACCCGGCCGTCGAGGTCGGCAGAACCCGTGAGCAGCATCGGCGCATCCTCGGCCACGGCCAGCGGGGTGCCGGCCAGGGCGTCGGCGAAGACGCCGGCGTTGGCGAGAACCGCCGCCGAGGCCTTCTCCGGGAACTGGGCCTGGGAGACCTCGATCGACGTGGCGACCCGGTCAGTGCCGGCCAGATCCACCATTGCGGCCGACGCAGGCGTCTCGCCGCCGCCGCCGCACCGCCGGTGCCTCCTCCGCCACCCTCGTCGCCTCCGCCGCCGCCGGTGTCGCCTCCGCCGCCGGATTCGGTGACGGTCCAGGTGACGGACTCGACGGCCGAGAGCACCTCACCCCGCCTGCCGCGGGCGAAGAACTCGTAGGAGCCCAGTGGCAGCCCGGTGTAGGTCACGGATGACCCGCAGGTCTGCCACTCCTCCTCCTCGGTTGCCGGGGGCTCGTCACCGTGCTCCTGCCAGTACGCACCGTCCTTGTAGAGGCGGCACTCGAAGATCACGCCGCTGGTGTCGCCCGTGGCGGCCAGCTCGAACGTGGCGCTCGAGCCCGGCGTCCCACCGGGGTGATGCTGATCGCGAACTCGCCGGGCTGCTCGCCATGCGTCGGCGGAGCCGCGACGGCGACCACGAGCGGTGCGAGGACGTTGCCGTCACGCAGGCTCACCCCGAAGGCGTAGTTGCCCACGGGGGCGCCGGCGGCGACGGTGACGTACCAGGTGACCGGGTTGTAACCCGGCACCAGGTCGATGTTCCACGCCCCGACCAGGTCCTCACCGGCGAGCGTCAAGGGCAGGGGCACCATGTCGCTGCCGTTGCTGCCGTAGATGGTGACGTCACCCGCCGCCAACGACTCGTCCTCCACGGTGGCGGAGTCGTCACCGGGGCCGGTGATCGTCAGGTCGAGCACGGCCGGAGGCTCGTCTGCCCCTTCGGCCGGCGGTTCCGCCGGTCCTCGCTCTTCGGCCGGGGGCTCGGCCGGCGCCGGCGCATACACCTGCAGCGGGATCTGCATCACGCTTGCCTGGGCCGTCAGCTTCGGCAGGGGGTCACCCCACAGCACCGTGGCGACGTTCTCGTTCACGTGCAGCACGCCGCTCTCGGCAGCGAGCACTGTGTCCGGGTCGCTCGCGGTCACGAGCTCGAGCGTGAGGCCGTAGTCGTCCAACGGTGCGCCATCGGCGATCTCGACGTCGAACGTCGTCGACGCGTTGTATCCCGGCGGCACGGGGAAGCCCGTGGCGGGACCCCACCAGCCGACCAGATCGCCGTCGTCATCCACGCTGAAGGGCACCTGCTGCAGGTCGGCAGCCGTCGCCGTGACGTCACCGTCGACGAAGACCTCGTCGGGATCGTCGATCGTGATGCGCAGCCGGGCGTCCGGGATGAGCTCTCCGCCCCACCACTCGGGCGGGTCGTCGAGGGTCCAGCCGCCCCACGGGTTCAGCAGCGACATCGTCACCTGGAACGGGAACGTCTGGAAGACCTCTGGCGGCAGCGTGCCGAGGTCGACGGCCGGGTCGGTGATCGCCGCCAGCTGGTCCGGGGTCGTGTCGTCGCCGGGCACGTCCATGAAGAACCCGGGGATGAAAGTGTTGTCCGGCACGTAGTTCGACAGTGCCCGCACGTCATCGGCGAGCTGGGCGAACGCGGTCACGCCGGTCAGCGTCTGGTTCCCGATCGCTTCGAAGTGCGACAGGTTCGTGAACGGGACCGCGTCGGTGATCTTGCTCACCTTCCACTGCAGCGCTCGGGACGTCCAGCCAGGTGACGCTTCCCCGGAAGGTCTGCGAGCGGTTGTAGGTGAAGCCCTGGAAGTCCACGAGCCGCTCGCTCCCCGCCAGCCCGATCGTCGGGTCGTCGGGGTCGGCCGACTGCACGAACTGCATGCCCCACGGCGATTCGTACGGCGCCGCCGCCGGGTCGTCCGGATCCGGCGGGAAGCCGATGATGCGGTTGTAGTACTCGACCGCGTCGATGGTGAGCGGTGTGCCCTTGCTGGCGGCCGCGCCGATCGTCATCGCCGCGAGCTCCCAGGCATCGAACCGGCTGTTGTGTCCGGCATCAACTGCCACCGGTCCGATCTCCGCCGGCGGACCCGCCGCGCTCGTGAGCGTGTCGGGCAGACCGGGGATCGTGCCGGTGAGCATGAGCGATCCGTAGATCGCTTGGTTCTCCGGCGAGGCGTCGACGGTCTTGTCGTCGAGGCGGATGCGTCCCGTCGGATCCAGGCTGATGCGTTCGGCCAGGAACAGCTTCTCCTGCACGTCCGCAAGCTTCTGCTCCATGACGCCGTCGTCCGTGCGTGCGAGGTTCAACCGTTCGAGCTCGACCTCGGAGACGAACATGCCGTACTGCGGCCATGGGTCGCACGGCTCGATCTCGGCGACGGGGAGCGGGTCAGGTGGGTCGGCGATCCATTCGCCCTGCAGCGGCAGGACCCACACGGCCCGCCCATCGACGGGGTTCACCTGGGGCGCCAGTCCCGGGACCGGGTCGTAGGACACCGGCTGGACGCAGTACTCGGTGGTCGCCTCGCTGTCCTCGGTCGCGGGCACGTCGTACTTCTTCACGATCGGTGCGCCGTTGAGGTCGCGCAGGTTGATCACGAGGTCGGCGTAGACCGAGCCGGTCGTGTCCACCGGCTCGCCGCCGCCGCCGCCGCCGCCACCACCGCCGCCGCCCGGTTCTCCGTACTGGGCCGCCGCGGACAAGGGGAACAACATCGAGAGCGCAGCGAACAGCACCGCTCCCGTTCGAAGAAGACCACGGTTACGTCCGAGTGGTTCGGATCTCGTACCCGCGTGGTAGCTCACGCCCATGACGGCGCCTCCTGCTCTTCGTCGCTTGGTGATCGACGTATGTCGCGCACCATGCGGCGACGGGCGTGGAACTACTAGGGCCCATCGGCTCTTTCGGCGTGCGGGCCAGCGACGGTGTGACCGCCGTCATGGGCAGTGGGGTGCTGGCACCACCGACAGACGGGTGCCGATCTCCTTGTTCGCCTCGGCGTTTCGCGGTCTGATGCGCAGGTGCGCCGGCGCACTGCCTCCCGATTCCCGCCCCGTGGAGAGACGGCGGCCGCCCTCCTGATCGCCCGGACCGAGCTGCGACGACAACGAGCCTCCATCGCGCTCATCGCGCTGCTGGTGGCGGTCACCGGCGGGGCGGTGCTCGGTGCGCTCAACGGCGCCGAACGGACCGAGACCAGCGTCGACAACTTCCGCCGACGTGCGGCGGCGTCCGACGCCTCGTACCAGTCGAACACCCCCGAACAGGCAGATGTCGCCCTCGCCGCCGCCCGGACCCTGCCGCAGGTCGCCGATGCCACCGAGCGGTACATCGTCAACGCCTTCCTCGTCGACGGAGCCATCTCGGACATCGCCATCTACACCGATCCCGACGGCGCCTTCGGGACGACGATCGAGCGGCCGGCGCTGCTCGCCGGTCGGATGCCCGACCCCGGTGCACCCGACGAGATCCTGCTCAACGAACAGGCCGCCCAACTCACCGGCGTCTCGGTGGGTGGTCGCCTCCGCGCCCGCACGTGGAGCGACACCGACCTCGACGCGCTGTTCAGCGACACGACGTTCCCCGGGTTCAACGGACCGGAGCTCGATCTACGGGTCGTCGGCGTGGGCCGGACGCTGGAGGAGCTTCCCGGCGAGGTCCGCCGGACCTCACCCAACGCCATCGCCTCACCGGCGTTCCTCGGGGCCCATCCCCACGTCGGGGCCTGGCCGGCCGCCGTGGTGGTCCGGCTCCGGCACGGCGCCTCGGACATCGACGCGGTGACCGCCGGGCTGCAGGACGCATTGGGTGACTTGGCGGACGGCCCCCTGGAGCCCACGACCGCGGGCGACGTCTACCTCGACACGGCGAACCGCACGGTCGACAGCCTGGCGATCGGACTCGTGATGTTCGCCCTCGGAGCAGGCGTCGCCGGTGCCATCGCCATCGGCCAGGCGGTGGACCGGTACCTGGCGGCCGGCCTGGCGTCCGAGCGGTCGGTCGTCTCGCTGGGAGCCACCGGGTCGTTCCTCGCCTTCGCCCTCACCCTGCCAGTGTTCGTGGCGGGAGCGCTGGGGATGCTGAGCGGGACCATCATCGCCACGCTCGTCTCGCCTCTCTTCCCGCTCGGCCTGGCGCGTCGGGCGGTGATCGATCCCGGCGTGTCGGTGCGGCTGCTCCTGCTGGTGGGCGGGGCCGTTGCGGTCCTCGTCGCACTGGTCGCCTGGTGCTCGATCGGCGTCCGTCGGCTGAACCGCCGCCGGACCGCCGACGACATCCGCGTCCGGAGCTCGGCAGCGGTGCGCGCCGCCGCCCGTGCCGGGTTGTCGCCGACCTGGGTCCTCGGACTGCGGATGGCGGAGGGTCGGCGTCGATCGGTTGGTGTCCCGATCCGGTCGGCGATCGTCGCCGTGGCCATCGGGATCGCCGGCGTCGTGGGTGCCGGCGTCGTGGCCGTCAGCTTCTCGGACGTGCAGGCGAACCCGGCGCGTTGGGGGTGGAACTGGTCGACGGTGCCGGACTACTTCGGTGACGCCGACGAGCGCGATGTCGAGGGAGCGCTGGTCGCGGACGACCGTGTCGACGGGGTCGGGCGGCTGCTGACGACGTCGATGCTGATCGACGGCCAGGCGGTGAGCGGCTTCGCCATCGTGGCGCTCGAGGGGGACATGTCGCTGACCCGGGTGTCCGGACGCCTGCCGTCCGGGCCGGGGGAGGTGGCGCTCGGCCGGCGGACGATGCGGCGCCTCGGCGTGTCCGTCGGCGACCGCGTCACCGTGGAGGTCCCCGACCAGTTGACCCGGGAGCTCGATGTGGTGGGCGTCGCGCTGCTGCCTCCGACCGAGGGATACAGCAGCGACATCGGTGCCGCCTTCACGCCTGACACGCTCACCACGTTCGCCGGCGACGGGGTCCAGGAGTCGCTGGCGATCACCTATGCCGAGGGAGCGGACCCGGCCGTCGTGGAGGCCGGCCTGGCCGCCGACCACGGCCTCGACTTCTCCGTCTTCAGCCGTCCCCAGACCCCGGGCGCAGTGCGAAACCTCGCCGAGGCCCGCACCATCGGCATCGCCCTCGGCGGCTTCTTCGGGCTCGTCGGTCTGGCCGGCCTCGCCCACGCGCTGTCCGTCTCGACGCGGCGCCGGCTCGGCGAGCTCACCGTGCTCCGGGCGCTCGGCCTCCGTCGCCGGCAGGTCCGCCTGGTGGTCGTGGTGCAGGCACTCGCGCTCGGGTGCAGCGGGCTGGCCGTTGGGGTCTTCGCCGGCCTGATCGCCGGCCGGGCGCTGTGGTGGCTGCTGGCGCAGGACGCTGGAGCCATCGCCGATCCGCGGACACCGTGGCCGATCCTGGTCGCGACGGTCCTCTGCGCGGTCGGGTCGGCGACAGCGTTGGGTTGGTGGGCAGGACGTTCGCTTCGGCACCGCCTCACCCCGCGGGCCGAGTGAGGGCAGGGTGGTCAGCGAGCGTGGCGCTGGAGGTGCTCGTAGGTCCGGCGAGCGACGCCGCATCGCCGGCGGAGATCGCGCTAGGAGTGTGCACGATGCGCAGCGAACCGCGACCCCTGTCCGAGGTGGAGGCCGAGCTGACCGCTCCCGGCCAGTTCTTCGAGATGGAGGAGGTGGAGATCCGTGGCATCCCGACCCGCACCTGGAAGAACGCGCCCAGGGCGCTGGTCGACGTGCTCGACCAGAGCCGCGCCCACGGCATCGCCGAGTTCCTCGTGTACGCCGACGGCGACGGGCGCGACATGGATCGGGTCGACTTCGCCACCCACTTCCGCCTGGCCGCCACGTTCGCCACCCGGCTCCGCGACGACTACGGCGTCCGGCCCGGCGACCGTGTGGCCATCGCCATGCGCAACTACCCCGAATGGGTGGTGGCGTTCTGGGGGGCGGCCGCCGCCGGCGCGGTCATCGTGCCGCTCAACGCCTGGTGGTCGGGCGAGGAGCTCGAGTACGGCCTGTCCGACAGCGGATCGACCGTGGCCGTCGTCGACGAGCAGCGCCTGGCCGAGATCACACCGCACCTCGGCGCGCTCGACCTCCGCGGTCTGATCGTCGCCCGCGCCGACGGCACGGTGGGCGAGGCCGACCGGATGGAGGACGTGGTGGCCGACCTGGTCGACGAGCGCCCCGACGTCAGCATCGACCCCGACGACGACGCGACGATCTTCTACACGTCGGGCACCACCGGTCGGCCCAAGGGCGCGCTCGGCACGCACCGCAACATCACCACCAACCTGTTCTCGCTGTTGTGGTCGGGGGCGCGCACCCAGGCCCGGTGGGACATCGAAGCGCCGCCCCGCGATCCCGACGCCCCGCAGAACGCCAGCCTGCTCACGGTGCCGCTCTTCCACGCCACCGGTTGCCACTCGTACCTGCAGAGCACCACGGCGTACGGGTCGAAGATGGTGATGATGTACAAGTGGGACCCGACGCGGGCCCTGCAGCTCATCGAGTCCGAGCGCATCACCACCTTCGGCGGCGTACCGGCCATGGTCCTGCAGGTGCTCGAGCACCCCGAGTTCTCGGCCCACGACACGTCCAGCGTCACCAACGTCGGCTACGGCGGTGCGCCGGCGCCTCCCGACATCGTCCGGCGCATCCGCGAGGGCTTCGGTGTGGACGTGTCGCCCAGCAACGGGTACGGCCTCACCGAGACGTCGTCGGTCACCACCCAGAACGGCGGCCAGGACTACGTGGCCAAACCCGACTCGGTCGGGCCGCCGGTGCCGGTGTGCGACGTGAAGTGCGTCGACGAGGTCGGCCAGGAGGTGCCCCAGGGCCAGCTCGGCGAGCTGTGGATCAAGGGTCCCAACGTCGTGAAGGGGTACTGGAACAAGCCCGACGCCACGGCCGAGTCGTTCACCGACGGCTGGCTGCACTCGGGCGACATCGCCCGCATCGACGACGACGGGTTCGTCTACATCGTCGACCGGGCCAAGGACATGGTCATCCGCGGCGGCGAGAACGTGTACTCGGTGCAGGTCGAGTCCGTCCTGTTCGAACACCCCGACGTGGTCGAGGCGGCCGTGTTCGGCGTGCCCCACCGGATCCTCGGCGAGGAGGTGGCGGCGGCCATCACGCTGTCGCAGGGCTCGACCCTCACCGCCGACGACCTGGCCGCCTACTGCCGCGAGCACCTGGCCCGCTTCGAGGTGCCCACCGTGTGGGACATCCGCTTCGAGGACCTGCCCCGCAGCCCGCAGGGCAAGATCCTCAAGCGCGTGCTCCGCGACGAGCTCGCCGACCGCGGCGAGGCGCCGTCGTGATCCCGCACGTCGAGTTCCGGGCCGACGCCGTCCTCGAGGCCCTCGACAGCGACGGCGTCGCCGTGTGCACAGGTGTGCTCGACGACGAGCGCGTCGCCGCCATGCACGACGAGCTCGACCGCGTCCTCGAACACACGCCCACCGGCCGCAACGACTTCGAGGGCTACGGCACCCAGCGCATCTACCGTCTGTTCCACAAGACCCGCGCCTTCGACGACCTGGCCATCCACCCGGTGCTGATGGGCGTGGCCGACGAGCTCATCGGCCCGTGCCAGCTGAGCGCGCCCACCGGCATCTGCATCGGCGGCGGCGAGCCGGCGCAGGTGCTGCACCGCGACGACAGCATCTATCCGTTGCCTCAGCCCCACGCCGAGGTCGTGCTCAACACGATGTGGGCGTTCGACGACTTCACCGTGGCCAACGGCGCCACCCGCTTCGTGCCCGGCAGTCACCGCTGGGAGCCGGGCCGCACGCCGGCCGGGGACGAACCGACGATCGACGCCGAGATGCCCGCCGGCAGCGTGGCCTTCTACACCGGCTCGATCTGGCACGGCGGCGGCGCCAACACCACCGACGTGCCTCGCCTCGGCGTCATCCTCGAATACGCCGCGGCCTGGCTCCGGCCCCAGGAGAACCACGTGGTGGGCGTCGCCCCCGAGATCGTCGCCACCCTGCCCGAGAAGCTCCAGGAGCTGCTCGGCTACAACATCTACCCACCGTTCGTCGGCTACGTCGACGGCCGCCACCCCCGGCGCTTCCTCCCCGGGGCCTGACGCCGGGGCGCTACAGCCGGCGCCGCAGCAGGTCGGCGAAGGCGGTGGCCGCAGCGTCGACGCCGGTCTCGTCGTCGGTGGCGACCAGGTCCAGCAGCAGGCCCCGCGTCACGGCCAGGCCGAGGCGGGCGAGCGCGGGATCGGCGCTGCCCTCGGTGACCCGGTCCACCTCGGCGAGCCACCCTCCGATGGCCGCCGGAAGCAGGCGGGTGAACGGCTCCTCGCCCTGGGCGCCGCGGGCGTAGCACTCGAAGAACAGGCGCTCGAACGGCCGCAGCTGCGGCCGGCGCAGATCGGCCCACATGGTGGTGAGGGCCTCCGCAGGATCGTCGGGCAGCGTGTCGAGCATCGTCGTCTGGCGACGCTCGACCTCTTCGACGATGGTCAGCAGCAGCTCGTCGCGGGAACCGAAGTGGTGGATCAGCATGCGATGGCTGGTCCCCGCGGCGGCGGCGAGGTCGCGCAGCGACCGCACGCCGATGCCACCCTCGGCGACGGCGTCGATCACCGCGTCGAGCAGCTCCTGGCGGCGCGCCTGGTCAGGCGGCCGTGGCATCCCGGTGGCGCTGCCTCGCTGCGGGTCTTCAGGCCGTTGGCCTCCATCTCCAGATAGCGAACCGTCGTGCGCGCGGACCAGCCGGGCGACCAGCGCGCCGAGCGCGCCACCCTGGTCGATGCCCAGCACGGCGACGGCGCCGTCGCCGGTGGCCGCGCACCTGGTGCCAGGCCCGGGTGCGGCTCCCCGGGAGCGTTGCTCCCAGCCCAGGACGGCCCGGCTCCACCTCGGTGACCTCCCACACGAGGACCGGCATGCGCGGCTGCTTGATGCGGAACCGGTGTCCGACCTCGATGGCCGCGCCGTCGAGCGGCTCGACCGAGGTCACCGACTGCGGTCCACTCCGGCCAGCGCTGCACGTCGGAGTACACCTCCCAGACGAGGGACGGTGGGGCGCCGATCTCGATGTCTCGCTCGGTGATCATGAACCATTTGGTACATGAATTCTCCGGGACGGTCAAGAGGTCGCTTCGGGCCGGCCTCACACGCGCCCGGCGTGGTCCGAGAGGTCACGCACAGCGCCGCGGCGGCGATGCGCGGCGAACGACCGCGAGGCGTCACGACCGGGCAACCGCCTGGCAACAGCACGACGCCAGCGTGAGGACATGCCCGACACCGCCCGTCTCCCGCAGCTGATCGTCGTCGGCCACGGCATGGTCGGCCACCGGCTCCTCGAGGAGCTCGTGACCCTCGGTGCCCACGAACGCTGGCGGATCACCGTGTTCGGCGAGGAGCCCGTGGTCGCCTACGACCGTGTTCGTCTGTCGGCGGTCTTCGACGGCGTCGAGCCGGCCGAGCTGTCGATGGTCGAACCCGGCTTCGCCGAGTCCCACGGCATCGAGGTGGTGACGGGCGACGCCGTGGTTGCGATCGACCGGGAGTCCTGCCGCGTGACCACCGAGACCGGATCGATGAGGCGCTACGACCACCTCGTGCTCGCCACCGGCTCCTTCCCGTTCGTGCCGCCGATCCCGGGGCACGACCGGCCCGGGACCTTCGTGTACCGCACGCTCGACGACCTCACCGCCATCCGGGTGCACGCCGGCCAGCCCTGGGTCCGCTCGGGCGTGGTGATCGGTGGCGGTTTGCTCGGTCTCGAGGCCGCCAACGCGCTGCGCCTGCTCGGCCTCGAGACCCACGTCGTGGAGATGGCGCCCCGGCTCATGCCGGTCCAGCTCGACGACGGTGCCGCGGCCGTGCTGCGGGCCGACGTCGAGGCCCTCGGGATCCACGTCCACGCCGGCGTCGTCACCACGGCGATCACCGGCGACGACTCCGGCGCCGCCTGCACGCTCGAGCTGGAGGACGGCGAGCCGATCGCGGCCGACATCGTCGTGTTCTCGGCCGGCATCCGGCCCCGAGACCAGCTCGCCCGCGGCGCCGGGCTGCTCGTGGGGGAGCGCGGCGGCGTGGTCGTCGACGACCACTTGGCCACCGACGACCCGCGGGTCTCGGCGGTGGGCGAGGTCGCCGCCGTCCCCGCCGCGGACGGCTCGCACCGCTGCCTCGGCCTCGTCGCTCCCGGGTACGAGATGGCCCGCGTCCTGGCCGCCCGCCTGGCCGGCACGCCGGGCGCCTCGGGGTTCACCACGCCAGACCTGTCCACCAAGCTCAAGCTGCTCGGTGTCGACGTCGCCTCCTTCGGTGACGCCTTCGCCGCCGGGCCCGACGTCGACGTCCTGACCTGGTCGGATTCCTCGGCCGGCATCCACAAGCGCCTGGCCCGTCGCTCGTCCGATGGCTGCCTGCTCGGCGGGATGCTCGTCGGTGATGCTGCCGACTACCAGCAGCTCCGGCTCATGGCCCTCGGCGAGATGGACACCCCGGAGGATCTGTCGTCGTGGGTCGCCCCCTCCACCGGCCCACGGGAGACCGGATCACTGCCCGACGCCGCCGGTGTGTGTTCGTGCGAGAACGTCTCGGCCGGCGCCCTGCGCGGCGCCATCGCCGACGGCGCCCGCACGGTCGACGAGCTGAAGTCCTGCACCGCGGCCGGGACCGGGTGCGCGGGGTGCGTCCCGATGGTCACGTCGCTGCTGAAGGACGAGCTGCGGGCGATGGGGGAGGAGGTCAGCGACGCGCTGTGCGAGCACTTCGAGGTGTCGCGCCAGGGCCTGTTCGATCTCATACGCATCCACGGGCACCGCACCTGGCCCGAGGTGCTCGACGCGCACGGCACGGGCGGCGGCTGCGAGATCTGCCGACCGACGGTGGCATCCATCCTCGCCAGCCGAGCGAACGGCTACGTGCTCGACCCGGGCCAGGGCGAGACGCAGGACACCAATGACCACTCGCTGGCCAACATGCAGAAGAACGGCACGTACTCCGTGATCCCGCGGGTGCCCGGCGGCGAGATCACGCCGGCCCAGTTGGTCGCGCTCGGTCGCATCGCCGAGGACTTCGGCCTGTACACCAAGATCACCGGCGGGCAACGCATCGATCTGCTCGGTGCCCGGCTCGAGCAGCTGCCCGAGATCTGGCAGCGCGTCCTCGATGCCGGGATGGAATCGGGCCACGCGTACGGCAAGGCGGTCCGCACCGTGAAGTCGTGCGTGGGGGAGACCTGGTGCCGCTTCGGCGTGCAGGATTCGGTCTCCATGGCCATCCGGCTCGAGGAGCGGTACCGGGGCCTGCGGGCCCCGCACAAGATCAAGCTCGCGGTCAGCGGCTGCACCCGCGAGTGCGCCGAGGCCCAGTCCAAGGACGTGGGCGTGATCGCCACCGAGCGGGGCTGGAACCTGTACGTGGCCGGCAACGGCGGCAAGTCGCCGCGCCACGCCAGCCTGCTGGCCACCGACCTCGACGACGCCGGGCTCATCCGGGCCATCGACCGGTTCCTCGCCTACTACATCCGCACCGCCGACCGGCTCCAGCGCACCTCGACGTGGTTCGACTCGCTCGACGGCGACACCGAGCAGACGCTCGCCCACATCCGAGCGGTGGTCTTCGACGACGTGCTGGGCGTGGCCGACGAGCTCGACGCCGAGATCGGCCGCCACGTCGACACGTACGAATGCGAGTGGGCGGCGACCCTCGCCGACCCCGGCCGCCTCGCCCGGTTCCGGACGTTCGTCAACGCCCCCGACGCCTGCGACCCGGAGATCGTCATGGTCACCGACCGGGGCCAACCTCGACCGGCCCGGCCCGACGAGGTCGCGGTGGCGGTCCGATGACCGTCGTCGATCCCCGCACCGACACCACCCAGGCTGTCCGCGTGTGCCGCCTCGATGACCTCGACGTGGAGCGTGGCGCCGCCGCGCTGGTGCACGGTCACCAGGTCGCCCTGTTCCGTCTCGCCGACGGATCGGTCCACGCCGTCGACCACCACGACCCGGCGACCGGCGCGAACGTGCTCGGCCGTGGCCTGCTGGGCACGACGACCGGTCCGGACGGCACCAGCGAGTGGTACGTCGCCTCGCCCCTGCACAAGCACCGCTACTCGCTCACCGACGGTCGCTGTCTGACCGACGATCGGTTCGCCGTGTCGGTCCACCGGGTCACCGTCGACGGGGGGATCGTCGAGGTCAGTCTCGCGTCATGTTCGTCTGCCGGAAACTCCCGAGAAACAGACAGCCGCAACCATCGGTGACGTGCCCACCAACCGGAGTGCCGTCGGACCGCTGACCGGCTTCACGATCGGCGTCACCGCGTGTCGCCGGGCGGACGAGCAGATCGAGCTGCTCGAGCGCAAGGGCGCGTCCGTGGTGCATGGCGCGGCCATCCAGACCCACCCGCTGATCGCCGACGCCGAACTTGCGGCTGCCACGCGCCGCCTCGTGGAGGATCCTCCCGACGTCACCCTGCTCTCCACCGGCATCGGCGTGCGGGCGTGGTTCGAGGCGGCCGAATCGCTGGAGCTTGCCGAGGGCCTGCTCGACGCGCTCTCGAGGTCGACGGTGATCGCACGGGGCCCGAAGGCCCATGGCGCCGCGGTGACCAACGGGTTGCAGGTCGACTGGCAGACGCCGAACGGTTGGGCGGCGGAGATGATCGAGCACCTGGCCGAGCTCGACATCGCGGGGAAGCGGGTCGCCGTCCAGCTCGACGGCGCTTCCGGCGCCCCGTTGGCGAAGGCGGTCCTCGAGACGGGGGCGAGCACCGTGGCGGTTCCCGTCTACGAGTGGACGATGCCCGCCGACACCTCCGGGGCCGAGCGCCTGATCGAGTCCGCGATCGACGGACGTCTCGACGGCATCACCTTCACCGCCCGTCCGCAGATCGAGAACCTGGCGACCATCGCCGAGCGCCTCGGCCGCCTCGACGCGCTGCTCGCCGCCCTCGCCGGGCCGTTGGTCGTGGTGTGCGTCGGTCCCGTGTGCGCCAGTGGCATCACCGAGCTCGGGCTCCCCGAGCCGGTCCAACCCGAGCGCTACCGGCTCGGATCGATGGTGCTCGCGGTCGCCGAGACCTTCGGTGGCCTGGCGCGCGAGCTGACGCTGGTCGGCATCCCGGTGCGCATCCAGGGCCGAGCTGTGATGCTGCCGGACCAGACCGCTGACCCCGTGCTGCTCACCGACAAGGAGCGCGACGTCCTCGACGCCCTCGCCGAGCGACCGGGGGTCGTCTGGTCGAAGGAGCGGTTGCTCGAGCGCGTGTGGCGCGGCGCCGAGACCGATCCCCACGTGGTCGAGGTCACGGTCGGGCGGCTCCGCCAGCGCCTCGGTCCCGCCGGCGCCGGTGTCGAGACCGTCATCCGGCGCGGCTACCGGCTCACCGATCGCTGACCGGGTGTCGGAGGCATGGCGCGGGGTTCACACGTGGCGGCACGGCCTCGTGAGGCCGATCTCCGTCACCCGAACGGGAGCGTGCGAGCAGCGCCGCATCACCGTCACCTCGACCGAACCTCGCCGAAAACCTGGTCACCCAGGATGCCCGCATGACCCCATCCACCATGACCCCAGCGAGCGGTTCCCGGGCCGGCGACGCACTCGGCCGGGTCCGCGACCTGCTCTCGTTCCAGGGCAAGTACCGGATCCTGCACCTCACCTGGTTCGCCTTCTTCCTCAGCTTCGTCGTCTGGTTCAACTTCGCGCCGTTCGCCAACACGATCGCCGGCCAGCTCGGCCTCTCGGCGGCCCAGAAGAAGACGATCGGGCTCTGCAACGTGGCGCTCACCGTCCCGGCCCGCATCTTCATCGGCATGGCCCTCGACCGCTGGGGTCCACGCCGCGTCTACTCGACCATCCTCGTGTTCGCGGTCGTGCCCAACACGGTGTTCGCGTTCGCCAACTCCTTCGAGGCCATGGTGTTCAGCCGCCTGGCCCTGTCGGTCGTCGGCGCCGGATTCGTGGTCGGCATCCGCATGGTGTCCGAGTGGTTCCCGCCCCGCGAGGTCGGTACCGCCGAGGGCGTGTACGGGGGTTGGGGCAACTTCGGTTCGGCGGCCGCAGCGTTCTCGCTGCCGCTGCTCGCCGGCCTCCTGGGTGGTGACCAGGGCTGGCGTTGGGCCATCTTCACGACCGGCGTGGTGGCCGCGGTCTACGGGCTCGTCTACCTGCGATCGGTGACCGACACCCCCGAGGGCGTCAGCTACGTGCGCCCCCGACGCCAGGGAGCGCTGGAGGTCACCAGCCGCACGTCCGTGTGGGGCCTCGCTGCGCTGACGGTGCCGTTCAACGCCATCCTCGCCGTCATCGCCTGGCGCATCTGGCGCGAGGACGTGATCTCCGACGCCGCGTTCGTCGTCACCCTCGTCGTCATCGTGGGCCTGCTCGCCTTCCAGGAGGTGACCGTGTTCCGCGTGAACCGCCCGGCGCTGGCGAACGAGTACCCGGTCGAGGACCAGTACCCACTGCGGAACGTCGCCGTCCTGTGCATCGCCTACTTCGCCACGTTCGGCTCCGAGCTGGCGGTGGTCACCGTGCTCCCCGGGTTCTTCGCCGACACGTGGGGCCTCGGCCCGGCGGCGGCCGGCGCCGCCGCCTCGGGCTTCGCCTTCATGAACCTCGTCTCGCGGCCCGCCGGTGGTCTGCTCTCGGATCTGCTCGGCAGCCGCAAGCGAACGCTGGGTGCGCTGATGGTGGGCCTCGTCGCCGGCTACCCGGCCATGGCGATGCTCGGTTCGTCCTGGCCCTGGGTGCTCGCCGTCGTCGTCTGCATGGGCTGCTCGTTCTTCGTGCAGTCGGGCGAGGGAGCGGTGTACGCCATCGTTCCGCTGGTGAAGAAGCGGGTGTCGGGCCAGGTCGCCGGCATGACCGGCGCCATGGGCAACGTCGGCGCCATCGTCTTCCTCACCATCAACCTCTTCGTCACCCCGCGGGTGTTCTTCCTGTGCATCGGTGCGGCGGCCGTGGTGGCCGTGGTGGCGAACCGCTTCCTCGTGGAGCCCGAGAACTCCTTCCACCACGAGCTGCTCACCGACGATCCGGTGGCCGCGCCGGTCCTCGTCGAGCACGACGAGGTGCCGTCCGCGCTGGCGCCGACGTTCGCCGACTGAGTCGCCTCCGATGACCCTGACCGACACACCACCCACGGACGTCGTGCCTGCGACGCAGGACGAGGTCCGGACGCCGATCGACGAGTTCCTGGCCCGCCAGCAGGATCTCACCGCCGTCGAACGGTTCGCCGAGCACCACGACCGCGAGACCCCACCGCTGCACGAGCGCTGGTACCGCCAGCTGTTGCCGGCCGCGCCCCCGGGGCCCGGCCAGCAGTACCGGTTCCAGGTGGACATGGACGCCTGCACCTCGTGCAAATCGTGCGTCTCGGCGTGCCACTCGCTTGAACGGCCTGGACGCCGGCGAGTCGTGGCGGTCGGTCGGGGTCGTCGTCGGGGTGGGGCCGGCGGGGTGCACCCAGCAGACGGTGACCACCGCCTGCCACCACTGCGTCGAGCCGGCGTGCCTCGTGGGGTGCCCGGTCGACGCCTACGAGAAGGACCCGGTCACCGGGATCGTGCGGCACCTCGACGACCAGTGCATCGGTTGCTCGTACTGCACCTGGACCTGCCCGTACGAGGTGCCCCGCTTCAACGAGCGGCTCGGCATCGTCCGCAAGTGCGACCTGTGCAGTGACCGCTTGGGGGCGGGTGAGGCGCCGGCGTGCGTGCAGGCTTGTCCCACCGGCGCGATCGCGGTCGGCGTCGTCGACGTGGCCGAGCTGGTGGCCGCGACGCCGGACGGGTGACGCGCTCGTACCCGGTGCGCCGGCGTCGTCGCTGACCGTTCCGACCACCCGCTACCAGCGCGCCGAGCCGCTGCCGGACTCGGCGACCGCCACCGACCACTGGTCGGAGGCGCCGAAGCACGCCCACCTGCCGCTCGTGCTGATGTTGGTGCTCACGCAACTCTCGGTTGGCACCTTCGCCGTCCTGGCCGCGCTCGGCGACGCTGGTCGACGGACTGCCGGAGGCCACCCTGACCACGGGAGCGGTCACCGGTCTCGTGACGGGCCTCGTGGCCATCGGCGCGAGCGTCGGCCACCTCGGTCGTCCCGGCATGGCGTGGCGGGCGGTGCTCGGGGTCGGTCACTCGTGGTTGAGCCGGGAGATCCTGGCGTTCGGCGTGTTCGCCCCGTGCGCAGTCGTGGCGGCCGGACTCCGCCTGATCGGTCCGCGCAGCCCCGCCGCAGACGTCGCCGCACTGGCGGTCTCCGTCGTCGGGGTCGCCGCGGTCGGTTGCTCGGTCATGATCTACGCCGTGACCGGCCGCCGGTTCTGGCGGTTCGACCGGACGGCCACGGCGTTCGCCCGCACGACGGTCGCGTGCGGGCTGTCCACCGCCACGGTCGTGACGTTGGGGGCCGCAGGCGAGGCGGGCGTGCGAGCCGCTCCCGTGCGCCTCATGGCCGTCGGCACGGCCCTGGTGGTCGCTGCCGGGCTGGTCGAGCGGGCGTGGTTCCTTCGCCCCGGCGGCACGGGCGACGACGTGCTGGAGCGATCGGCCCGGCTGCTTCGTGGCCCGCTCGCCGCGTCGCATGCGGGCCGAGGCGGCGCTGCTGGGCACGGGGGGCGTGGCGCTGCCGCTGCTGCTGGTCGCGCTGCTCGCCGACGCGCCGGCGAACCTCGCCGCGATCCGGACCGTCGCGGTCCTCGCCCTGCTGCTCGTCGTCCGGGGGGAGCTGTCGCGCGCGGACGTTGTTCTTCCGGGCCATGTCGTCGCCCCGGATGCCGGGGATCCCGCGATGAGCCGGCTCCGGCGCCTCGTCCACCGGACCGGTGGTCCCCGCACGGCCGAGCTCGCCCGAACCGCCGGCGGCTTCGGACTGGGCCAGGTTCCGGAGCGTTCCGCGCCCGACCGCACCACGTCGATGGTGTGCGGATTCTGCTCGACGGGCTGCTCGCTCGACATACACCTCAAGGACGGTGAGGCGGTCAACCTGACCCCGACCGTCGATCACCCGGTGAACCTCGGCATGGCCTGCCCGAAGGGATGGGAGTCGCTGGCACCGATGGAGGCGCCCGACCGGGCAACCGCCCCGATGGTCCGGCGCCGGCGCAGCGGTCCGCTCGAGGCGGTGTCGTGGGACGAGGCGGTCGCGACGTTCGTCGGCCGGATGAAGGAGATCGGCGCCGAGCACGGTCCGGAGTCCGTGGCCTTCGTGTCGACCGGCCAGATCCCCAGCGAGGAGATGGCCCTGCTCGGGGCGCTCGGCCGGTTCGGCATGGGCATCCGCCACGCCGACGGCAACACCCGGCAGTGCATGGCCACCGCGGTGACGGCCTACAAGCAGTCCTTCGGGTTCGACGCGCCGCCCTACACCTACGCCGACTTCGAGGAATCGGACGTGATCGTGTTGGTGGGCTCCAACCTCACGATCACCCACCCGATCATGTGGGAGCGCATCGCCCGCAACCCCCACGACCCCGAGATCGTGGTGCTCGACCCGCGTCGCACCGAGACCGCCGTCGCCGCCACCCAGCACCTCGCCCTGGCGCCCAAGAGCGACCTCGAGGTGCTGTACGCCGTCGCCCACCTGCTCCACGCGTGGGGTGCGGTCGACCGGGCGTTCGTCGAGGCGCACACCACCGGCTACGACGCGTTCGTCGCGTTCCTCGCCGACCACACCCCCGAGCGTGCGGTACGCGCATCGGGTCTGCCGGTCGAGCAGATCGAGTGTCTCGCCCGCACCATCGCCGACGGTGAGCGGGTGTCGTTCTGGTGGACGATGGGCGTCAACCAGAGCCACCAGGGCGTCCGCACCGCGCAGGCGATCATCGACCTGGCCCTCATGACCGGGAACATCGGCCGACCGGGTACGGGCGCCAACTCGATCACCGGCCAGTGCAACGCCATGGGCAGTCGGCTGTTCTCGAACACGAGCGGGCTCCTCGGTGGGCGCGACTTCGCCGACCCGTCGCACCGGGCCGAGGTCGCCGACGTGCTCGGCATCGACGAGGCCCACATCCCCCACGAGGGCGGTTGGGCCTACGACCAGATCCTGGAGGGCATCGCCACCGGCAGCGATCCGGGCACTGTGGGTCATCGCCACGAACACGGCCCACAGCTGGATCAACTCCTCGCGAGGCCCGCGAGCTGCTCGGGCGTCTCGACTTCCTCGTGGTGCAGGACCTCTACGCCGACACCGAGACCGCCGAGCACGCCGACCTCGTCCTGCCGGCGGCTGGTTGGGGCGAGAAGGAGGGGACGTTCATCAACAGCGAGCGTCGGCTCGGCGTGCTCAAGCAGGTGCGCCGGGCGCCCGGCCAAGCGCTGGCCGACTTCTGGATCTTCAAGCTCATCGCCGAGGCCTGGGGGTGTGGGCACCTGTTCGAGCGCTGGGAGACGCCGGAGGCGACGTTCCGGCTGCTCGCCCAGCTCACCGCCGGCCAACCGTGTGACCTGAGCGGCGTGGAGAGCTACGCCCAGATCGACGAGGCGCGGGGGATCCAGTGGCCCCATCCGGCCGGCGCGCCGAGCCCCGAGCCCGAGCGACGCCTGTTCGCCGACGGGCGCTTCTTCACCGACGACGGCCGGGCCCGCTTCGTCTTCGAGGAGCCGGTCCCCGTGCCCGAGGCCACCGACGCCCGCTACCCGCTCGTGCTGCTCACCGGCCGTGGGTCGAGCAACCAGTGGCACACCCAGACCCGGACACGACGGTCCGACATCCTCCGCCAGCTCAGCCCCCGACCGGTTGCTGGCCGAGGTGTCCTGCGCAGACGCCGCGGCCGCCGGTGTCGTCGCGGGCGAGACCGTCGTGATCGAGTCCCGGCGGGGATCGGTCCGGGTCACCGTGCAGCCGACGCCCACCGTCCAGGACGGGCACGTGTTCCTTCCCATGCACGACGACGCCACCAACGTGTTCACGTTCCCGCGCGTCGATCCGCACTCGCGCCAGCCCGCCTACAAGCACGCGGCGGTCCGGATCCGGCCCCTCCACCGCTGGGAGCGCTGACCCGGTCAGCCGTAAGCGCCGAGCACGCGGTCGACCACGGCGTCGGCGAATCCGGCGTCGACCTGTCCGTGGGTCACCAGGCGCCGGTAGAAGATCGGGCCGGTGATCAGCGCGAGGAACTCGTCGGCATCGGTGCCGACCGGGAGCTCGCCGCGGCCGATGGCGCGCTCGATCACGTCGCGTCCCGCCTGGTGTCGGGCGGCCACCTCGCGACGGTGGAGCTCGGCGAACTCGGGGTCTCGCTCGGCCGCGTCCATGACCGTCGTCAACAGCGCGCCGAGCGGGCCATCGGTGAGAGCGGTGACGAGCCAGTGGACCAGCGCGCGCAGATCCCCGCGCAGTGACCCGGTGTCGGGGTCGGTCGGCGGGTCGAGTGTCTCGCCGATGGCCTCGATGACGACCTCGGCCTTGGCTGCGCCAGTGGCGGTACACGGTCGTCTTGGCCACGCCCGCCCGATCGGCGATGGCCTCGATCGAGGTGGCGGCGATGCCCCGCTCGGCGACCACGTCGAGCGCGGCCTGCAGCACCGCCGTGCGGCTGCGCAGGACCCGGGGGTCGGTCGATGGGACAGCGGGCCCCGTGGACGTGCTGCTCACGGCCGCACCGCGTCGGCGTGGTGCCCGTCGGCCGGGTCCGGGGGCGGGGACCCCTCGACGTCGAGCTTGGGGAGGATCCGGTCGAGCCAGCGCGGAAGCCACCAGTTCCGGTCGCCGAGCAGCTCCATCGTGGCGGGCACGAGGATCATCCGGACGATCGACGCGTCGAGCAGCACGGCCATGCCCAGGCCGAAGCCGAACAGCTTGAGGACGCGATCGGACTCCAGGAGGAAGCTGCCGAAGACCACGACCATGATGGCGGCGGCGGCGGTGATGACCCGGGCGGTGGTGGCCAGCCCGTCGGCGACGGCAGCCGTGTTGGACGAGCCGCTGTCGTACTGCTCCTTGATGCGGGAGAGCAGGAAGACCTCGTAGTCCATCGACAGACCGAACACGATGGCGAAGAGCATCATCGGGACGAACGGCTCGATGGGACCGGTGGCGGTGACCCCGAACACGGTCGACAGCCAGCCCCACTGGAAGACCGCAACCGCCGCGCCGTAGGCGGCACCGATCGAGATGACGTTCATGATCACGGCCTTCAGCGGCACGAGGATCGATCGGAACACCGCCATCAGCAGCAGGAACGACAAGGAGAGCACGACGGCCAGGAACAGCAGCAGACGCTGGCCGAGGTAGTCGGAGAAGTCGACGTTGACCGCCGTGCCGCCGGTGACGGCCGGATCGAGGCCGGTGCCAGCGGTTGCCTGCGGGAGCACGTCGGTTCGCAGCCGCTTGACGAGCGCCTCGGTTTCGGCCGCCTGCGGAGCGGTGGTCGGGACCACCTGCCAGATCGCCGCGGTGGGCTGCTGCGGATCGTTCGGCCGGGCCGGCGACGCGAAGGCGACGCCGTCGGCGGAGGCGAGCGCGTCGCTCACCCGCTGGAGCGCGGCCGGGTCGGTGCCGTCGGGGATCCGGGTCACGACGACGAGCGGGCCGTTGAAGCCGGGTCCGAACGCCTCGGCCAGCAGGTCGTAGGCCTGGCGCGTCGTGGTGTCCTCCGGGTAGTTGCCCTCGTCGGAGAACCCGAGCCGCAGCGACAGGACCGGCGCCGCCACGAGCAGGAGCACGGCGAGCCCGCCGGCGAGCGGCAGCACCGGGTGGCGCTGGATGAAGTGGCTCCAGCGGTAGGGGAGCGTCTGCTCGACGGGCTTCGGCCGGCGCTCGGGGAGCTCGCGCCGGAGCGGGCCGAGGAAGAAGCCGGCCACGAAGATCACCGCGGCGGCAGGGAAGGCGAGGAGGAGCGGTGCGATCGACAGGCCGCTGCCCAGCAGGCCCAGCGCGATGAGGCCCGCGGTGAGGATGCCGCGCCAGCGCGAGACCTCGACCCGCCCGCCGACGAATCCGAGCAGTGCGGGCAACAGCGTCACCGAGGCGATCATGGTGACGAAGACGACGATGGCCGCCCCCATCGCCAGGCCGTTCATGAACGCCAGGCCCATCAGGAGCATCCCGCTGAGCGAGATGACCACGGTGACCCCGGCGAACAGGACGGCGCGCCCGGCCGTGTTGATGGCGATGGCCGTGGCGGTGGCTTCGTCCCGGCCGGCGTGCAGCTCTTCGCGGTAGCGGGTGACGATGAAGAGCGTGTAGTCGATGCCGACGCCGAGTCCGATCATCACCGCGAGCGACGTGGTGAACTCGGGCATCTCGACGGCGTTGGACAGCAGCGTGACCGCGCCGACGCCGACGCCGATCCCCGCGACGGCGGTGCCGATCGGCAGGCCCATGGCGATCACGGAGCCGAAGGCCACGATGAGGATCACGACGGCGAACGCCAAGCCGATGGTCTCCGAACTGGGCGGCTCGAAGTCGGCGAAGACCTGCCCGCCGAGCTCGATGCGCACGCCCTCGATCTGGGGCCGGAGGCGTTCGACCTCGTCGCGGATCTCCCGGGCGCGCTCGAGGTTGATGCTGCGCGGCAGCTGGAGGTCGGCGTACGCGACCTTGCCGGCCAACGGCCCCTGTTGGGCGATCTGGCGGGCGCCGAGGTCGGAGTACGGACTGATCACCGTGACGTCGTCGAGCCGACCGAGCTGGTCGAAGAACGATTGCATGGGCTGGCGGACCGACGGATCGGTGACACCCTGGTCGGCCTCGAACACGATGGTCCCGCCGCGGCTGCCGCCCTGGCCGCCGAAGGCGTCGTCGAGGATGGTGAGCCCCCGCTGCGACTCGACGTTGGGGAGGCTGAACTCGGTGGCGAAGCCGGACCCGAGGGCGCCGGTTCCGGCACCGATGCCGGCGAGTACGGCGAACCAGAGCACGAGCACCACGACGCGCCGGTCGTGGCACCAGCGGCCGAGCCGGGCGAGGGGTGCGTTGGTCGGGGGCGTCCGGTCCGGGCGGGGGGTGTCCATGTCGGTCGGCTCCTGCGGTGGGGGAACGCTACGGTACCGTTTCACAACTTGCCTCCCCCAATCGGGTGGACACCGGTTGTGCCCGGCCCGGCCCGCCCCTCCGGCCTTCGTTTATGGTGCCGGCCGAGTGCCGCACACCGAGGAGGACCCGATGACCGACACGCCGACCAAGATCCTGCTGGACGAATCCGAGCAGCCGACCCAGTGGTACAACGTCGTCGCCGACCTGCCCGAGCCGATGGCGCCGCCGCTGCACCCCGGCACCCGCGAGCCCGTCGGACCCGACGACCTGGCCCCGCTGTTCCCCATGGCGCTCATCGAACAGGAGGTGTCGACCGAGCGCTACATCGACATCCCCGGCGAGGTGCTCGACGTCTACAAGCTGTGGCGACCCAGTCCGCTGTTCCGGGCCCACCGCCTGGAGAAGCTCCTCGGGACGCCGGCGCGCATCTACTACAAGTACGAGGGGGTCAGCCCGGCCGGCTCGCACAAGCCCAACACGTCGGTGCCGCAGGCGTACTACAACCACGCCGAGGGCGTGACGAAGCTCACCACCGAGACCGGCGCCGGGCAGTGGGGTTCGGCCCTGGCCTTCGCCACCGCGCAGTACGGCATGGAGTGCGAGGTCTGGCAGGTGGCGGCCAGCTACCGCCAGAAGCCGTACCGCCGGGCGATGATGCAGGTCTGGGGGGCCACCGTGCACTCGAGCCCGTCCGAGGTCACCGACTACGGCCGCCAGCTGCTGGCCGAGAACCCCGACCACACCGGCAGCCTCGGCATCGCCATCTCCGAGGCCGTGTCGATGGCCGCCGCTGACCCCAACACCCGCTACGCGCTCGGCTCGGTGCTCAACCACGTCCTGCTCCACCAGACCGTCATCGGCGAGGAGGCCCTGCTCCAGCTGGCCAAGGTCGGCGAGACGCCCGACGTGCTGGTGGGGTGCACCGGCGGCGGATCGAACTTCGGTGGCCTGGCCTTCCCGTTCCTGCGCGAGCGCTGGGCGGGGAAGATGAACCCGGTCATCCGCTGCGTCGAGCCGGCGGCCTGCCCCACGCTCACCAAGGGCGAGTTCCGCTACGACTTCGGCGACACCGCCGGCATGACGCCACTGATGAAGATGCACACGCTCGGCCACGGCTTCGTGCCCGACCCCATCCACGCCGGCGGCCTCCGCTATCACGGGATGGCGCCGCTGGTGTCACACCTCTACGAGCTGGGCGAGCTCGAGGCGATGGCCCTGCCCCAGATGGAGTGCTTCGCCGGTGCCGTGCAGTTCGCCCGCACCGAGGGCATCATCCCGGCGCCCGAGCCGACGCACGCCATCGCCGCCGCCGTGCGCGAGGCGCTGGCGTGCAAGGAGTCGGGCGAGGAGAAGGTCATCCTCACCGCTCTGTGCGGGCACGGTCATCTCGACCTGGCCGCCTACGAGCAGTACTTCTCGGGCGAGATGGTCGACTTCGACCTGTCGGACGAGGCCGTGGCCGCGGCGATGGCCGAGGTGCCGACCGTCGAGCGGTAGCCGCCGCCGCCGTGCACCGGCGGCGGGGAGGTCACTCGTTCCCCGAGGTCTTCTTGGTGGGACGAGTGGCCTTCTTGGCGGCCTTCTTCTTGGACGCCGCCTTCTTCGCGGCTGCCTTCTTCTTGGTGGCGGCCTTCTTCTTCGTCGCCTTCTTGGCCGGCCGCTTCTTGGCCGGAGCCTTCTTGGCCCGGCTTGCCGGTGCACCCTTCACTGCGGGGGGCTCGGCGGGTGCATCGGGGAGCTCGACCACCGAGTCGGAGCCGCCGAAGTCGTTGCCGACGTAGTCGTCGGCGTTCCAGTCGTTCTCCCAGCGATCGCCGCCGAGGTGGTAGCGGAAGCGGTACCGGCGGCCCGGATCGAGCGACACCGTGGCGGCCAGCCGGCCGTCGCCCTGGCGCGTCATCGGCGTGCCGGACTCGTCCCAGTCGTTGAACTCGCCGACGACCGTCGCCTGGTCGATGTCGAGGTCGGCGGGCAGGTCGAAGGTGACCTCGTACTTGCCGGCGGTCTGATTCCACTGCTTTCCGAGCACGATGGGATCTCCCCTTTGGTCGACTCTGGGTACGAGTCACGTCAGAACCGGGTAGGAACAGTGTCCATCATGGTGCTCGACCGGACACCGCGCCGCGGCCGTAACGCGACGTTCACTCACTCGTTCCCGATCCCTACCCCTCCGTTCGCCCCGTCAGTTCCCCACCACACGGAGTCCACGTGAACGATCACGTTCCCAGCGGTCCTCGCCAGACCTGGCCCGGCGTCGCCTTCCCGCTCGGCGCCACCCACGACGGCGCCGGCACCAACTTCAGCCTGTTCTCGGAGGTCGCCGAGGGTGTGGAGCTGTGCCTGTTCGACGACGACGGGGCCGAGGAGCGCATCGAGCTCACCGAGGTCGACGCCTTCTGCTGGCACGAGTACCTGCCGGGTGTGTCGTCCGGTCAGCGCTACGGCTACCGGGTCCACGGCCCCTGGGATCCCGGCAACGGTCAGCGCTGCAACCCGAACAAGCTGCTGCTCGATCCCTACGCCAAGGCGATCACGGGCGAGATCGACTGGGACCAGCCCTGCTTCCCGTACGACTTCGGCGACCCGCTGTCGCGCAACGACGACGACAGCGCGCCGCACGTGCCGCGCTCGGTGGTCCACAGCTCCTACTTCGACTGGGGCCACGACCGCCCACCCGCGGTGCCGCTGCACGACTCGGTGATCTACGAGGTCCACGTCAAGGGCATGACCGCCCGCCATCCCGACGTGCCCGAGCACGAGCAGGGCACCTACGCCGGCCTCGCCCACCCCGCGGTCATCGACCACCTGCTCTCGCTGGGCGTCACGGCGGTCGAGCTGCTGCCCGTGCACCAGTTCGTCCACGACGCCCAGCTGGTCGAACGTGGGCTGCGCAACTACTGGGGCTACAACTCCATCGGCTTCTTCGCGCCCCACGCCGACTACGCCGCAGCCGGCTCCCGCGGCGAGCAGGTGCAGGAGTTCAAGGCCATGGTGCGCACGCTGCACGAGGCCGGCATCGAGGTGATCCTCGACGTCGTCTACAACCACACCGCCGAGGGCAACCACCTGGGCCCGATGCTGTCGTTCCGCGGCATCGACAACGAGGCCTACTACCGCCTCTCGCCCGAGGACCGCTTCTACTACTACGACACGACGGGCACCGGGAACAGCCTCAACATGGCGCATCCCCACTCGCTGCAGCTGATCATGGACTCGCTGCGCTACTGGGTCACCGAGATGCACGTCGACGGCTTCCGCTTCGACCTGGCCGCCACGCTCGCCCGCCAGTTCTACGAGGTCGACAAGCTGTCGTCGTTCTTCGACCTGGTCCAGCAGGACCCGGTGGTCAGCCAGGTCAAGCTCATCGCCGAGCCCTGGGACGTGGGCCCGGGCGGCTACCAGGTCGGCAACTTCCCGCCGGTCTGGTCGGAGTGGAACGGCCGCTACAGGGACGTGGTGCGCGACTACTGGCGGGGCGAACACGCCACCGTGCCCGACCTGGCGTCGCGCCTCACCGGCTCGTCCGACCTGTACGACAACTCGTCACGCTCGCCGTCGGCCAGCGTCAACTTCGTGACCGCCCACGACGGCTTCACCCTGGCCGACCTGGTCTCCTACAACGACAAGCACAACGAGGCCAACGGCGAGGACAACAACGACGGCGAGAGCCACAACCGCTCCTGGAACCACGGCGTCGAGGGACCCACCGACGACCCCGACATCCGGGCGCTGCGCGCTCGGCAGCAGCGCAACCTGCTGGCCACGCTGTTCCTGTCCCAGGGAGTGCCGATGCTGCTCGGTGGCGACGAGCTCGGCCGCACGCAGCAGGGCAACAACAACGCCTACTGCCAGGACAACGAGCTGTCGTGGTTCGACTGGGAGCAGGTCGACGACGACCTGCTGGCCTTCACCCGCAACCTCATCGCCTTCCGCAGCGAGCATCCGGTGTTCCGGCGCCGGCGGTTCTTCTTCGGCCAACCCATCCGGGGGACGCTCGACATCGGCTGGTGCCGGCCCGACGGTCAGGAGATGACCGACGAGGACTGGGAGACCGCCGAGGCCCGCGCCATCGGCCTGTTCCTGAGCGGCGACGGGCTGCAGTCCCGCGACGAGCGCGGCCGACGGCTCACGGACGACAGCTTCCTGCTGCTCGCCAACGCCGGTCCCGAGGACATCCGCTGGCGCCTGCCCCAGATGTGGGCGCCCGAGTGGGAGGTCGTGCTGCGCACCGACTCGCCGCACGGTGTGCCCGAGCGGACCACGAAGCGCTCCACCGCCTTCCGGGTGGCCAGCCGCAGCCTCGTCCTGTTCCGCGCCGTGGAGCCCGAGTGACCCCGTCCAGCACCTATCGCCTGCAGCTCGGACCCGACCTCGACTTCGCGGCGGCTCGCGACCTGGTGCCGGCGCTGGCCGGCCTCGGCGTCGGCCACGTCTACCTGTCACCGATCCTCCAGGCGGTGCCCGGCTCCACCCACGGCTACGACGTGGCCGACCACACCCGTCTGTCGGGCGACCTCGGCGGTCACCCGGCGTTCGAGGAGCTGGCTGCGGCGGCCCACGCCGCCGGTCTCGGCCTGGTCGTCGACGTCGTGCCCAACCACATGTCGATCGCCAGTCCGTCGGCCAACCGGTGGTGGTGGGACGTGCTCGAGAACGGGCCGGCATCGCGCTACGCCGACCACTTCGACATCAACTGGGAGTCGCCCGAGTCGCGCCAGGAGGACACGGTCCTGCTCCCGGTGCTGGGCGACCACTACGGCCGCATCCTCGACGCGGGCGAGCTCGGGCTCGAGCGTGCCGGCGCCGGGTTCGTCGTCCGCTACTTCGACCACGTCTTCCCGCTGTCACCCCGGTCGCTCGTGGTGCTGCTCCGACCCGTCGTCGACGGACGGGCCCAATCCGAGCTCGGGTTCGTCGTCGACGCCCTCGAGCGGTTGCCGGTGGCGCGCGGCAGCGAAGTGGGACGAGACGTCATCGAGCGCCGCCACCGCGACCTCAGCGTGCTCAAGCGACTGCTGGCCGGGCTGCTGGTCGAGGCCGAGGTGGCCGACGACGTCGACCACCGGATGGCCGAGGTGTCGGCCAACCCGGACCTGCTGCACGAGGTCCTCGAGCGCCAGCACTACCAGCTCGCCCACTGGCGGCGGGGCCAGCGCGACCTCGACTACCGCCGGTTCTTCGACATCGACACGCTCATCGGCCTGCGCATCGAGGACCCGCTGGTCTTCGACGACACCCACCGACTCATCCTCGAGCTGGTCCGGACGGGGGCGGTCGACGGTCTGCGCATCGACCACCCCGACGGGTTGACCGACCCGGCTGGCTACCTCGTGCGGCTGGCCGGCGCCTCGGGTGGTGCCTGGACCGTGGTCGAAAAGATCCTGGAGTCCGACGAGCACCTGCCGGCGTGGCCGGTCGCCGGCACCACCGGCTACGACTTCTGCCACGTCGCCGGCGGTGTCCTGCGCGACCCGGCCGGGGTCGACGCCATCGTCGACCACTGGCGCAGGGCCGTCGACGAGGACGACTGGGAGACCATGGTCGCCGGCGCCAAGCGCGAGATCCTGCGCACGGTGCTGGCCTCCGACGTGGTCTGGCTGTCGGACCTGGGCCTGCGGCTGTGCGAGCACGACCGCCGCCACCGCGACTTCACCCGCCACGACGTGACCCAAGCCGTGCGCGCCCTGGTGGCCGCCCACCCGGTGTACCGGACCTACGTCCGGCCCGGCGTGCCCCCCACCGACGTCGACCGGGCTGTCATCGAGGGTGCGGCCCGGCAGGCCAATGCCGCCGACGACGTCGACTCCGAACTGGTCTCGTTCCTGACCGCCACCCTGCTCGGCGAGCACGAAGGCGCACTGGCCGACGAGTTCGTCCGCCGCTTCCAGCAGCTCACCGGCCCGGCAATGGCCAAGTCGGTCGAGGACACCGCCTTCTACCGCTACCTCCCCCTGTCGTCGGCCAACGAGGTCGGCGGCGACCCGGGCCAGCCGGTGGTGTCCGTCGCCCGCTTCCACGAGCACAACGCCCGCATCCAGGCCGAGTGGCCGACCACGATGACCACCCTGTCGACGCACGACACCAAGCGCAGCGCCGACGTGCGGGCCCGACTCGACGCCCTCACCGAGCACGCCGCTGAGTGGACCGCCTTCCTCGACCGCTGGCTGCCCCGGCTCGATGCGTGGTGGTCGGTCGAGCCCGACCGGCGCACCTCGGTGCTGGCGCTGCAGACCGCCGTCGGGGCGTGGCCCATCGGCGTCGCCCGGCTCGGGCCGTACCTCGAGAAGGCGACCAAGGAGGCCAAGCTCCGCACCAGCTGGACCGACGCCGATGCCGCCTTCGACGCTGCCGTGCAGGAGCTGGCGGCGCGGATGCTCGACGACGATGAGCTCCGAGGAGAGCTCGCCCAGCTGGTCGACGCGGTGCTCGTGCCCGGTCGCCGCAACGCCATGGCCCAGCACCTCCTGTTGCTCACCAGCCCGGGTGTGCCCGACCTGTACCAGGGCAACGAGCTGTGGGACCTGAGCCTGGTCGACCCCGACAACCGCCGGCCGGTCGACCACCAGCTGCGCGCCGATCTGCTCGCCCGGCTGATCGATGCCGACGGCCCGCCGGTGCCGCTGTGCGACGACGAGGTCGGCCACCACAAGCTGTGGCTCACCCACCAGGCGCTGCAGCTGCGTCGCCGGCGCCCCGAGTGCTTCGGAGCCGGCGAGGCCGGACGATACGACCCGATCGACGTCGGCGACCGCGCCGTCGCCTTCCGCCGAGGCGACGACGTGGTCGTGGCCGCCGCCGTCCGCGCCGGCGAACCGCCGCAGGTGGTCCTGCCGGCCGGCACGTGGACCGACCTGCTCACCGGTCGGGAGCACCACGACGCCGTCGTGGCCGATCCGGTCGTCCTGCTCGAACGCCGCGGAGCGTGAGCAGGTCGTGAGGTTCCGCGTCTGGGCACCAGAGGCCAAGCAGGTCGTCGTCGAGGTCGACGGCCACCGGCACGACCTCGCCCGCCAGCCCGATCCGCCGGCGGACGCCGACGGCCCGCGCGGCTGGTGGTCCGTCGACGTCGCCGGGGCATCAGCGGGCAGCCGGTACTGGTACTCGGTCGACGGTGGGCCGTTCCGGCCCGATCCCCGGTCGCCGTCGCAACCCGAGGGCGTCGACGGTCCTGCCGAGGTCGACGACCCCGACCGCTTCCGTTGGGCCGACGCCGGGTGGCCGGGCTTCGCGCTCCGCGGTGCGGTGCTCTACGAGCTGCACATCGGCACCTTCTCCGAGGCCGGTACGTTCGACGGCGCCATCGAGCACCTCGACGAGCTCGTCGAGCTCGGCGTCGACGCCGTCGAGGTGATGCCGGTGGCCGAGTTCGCCGGCGACCGCGGCTGGGGCTACGACGGTGTCGACCTGTTCGCCCCCCACCACGCGTACGGAGGCCCCACCGCTTTCCGGCGCTTCGTCGACGCCTGCCACCAGCGCGGCCTCGGCGTGGTGCTCGACGTGGTCTACAACCACCTCGGCCCGGCGGGGAACCACACCGGTGCGTTCGGCCCGTACTTCACCGACCACCACGCCACGAACTGGGGCCAGGGCGTCAACGTCGACGGGCCCCACAGCGACGAGGTGCGTGACTGGATCCTCGCCAACGCCCGGCACTGGTTCGTCGACCACCACGTCGACGGACTGCGGCTCGACGCCGTGCACGCCATCGCCGACGACTCGGCCATCCACGTGCTCGAGGCGCTGGCCGCCGAGACCCGTCGGCTCGAGCACCAGCTCGGCCGGCCGCTGTGGCTCATCGCCGAGTCCGACCGCAACGACCCCCGCTTCGTGCAGCCGGTCGAGGCCGGCGGGTACGGCATGGACGCGGCCTGGGCCGACGAGTGGCACCACGCCCTGCACGCCGCCCTCACCGGCGAGCGCGACGGCTACTACGAGGACTTCGGGTCGCTCGACGACCTGGCGCTGGCGCTGCGACAGGCGTGGGTGTACGCCGGGCGATACTCGCCGCACCGCCGGCGCCACCACGGCCGCTCACCCGCCGGCCTGCCCGGCCACGCCTTCCTGGTCTCGGCCCAGAACCACGACCAGATCGGCAACCGCGCCACCGGCGAGCGGCTCGGGCACCTCGTGTCCCCCGGCCGGCTCCGCATCGCCGCCGCCCTGCTCCTCACCAGCCCGTTCGTGCCGATGCTGTTCCAGGGCGAGGAGTGGGGGGCGTCGACACCGTTCCTCTACTTCACCGACCACGAACCCGAGCTCGGCCGGGCGGTCACCGAGGGCCGACGCTCCGAGTTCGCCCACTTCCAGGCCTTCGCCGACGACCCCGACGCCATCCCCGACCCGCAGGACACGGGCACGTTCCGGCGGTCGGTGCTGCGCTGGCACGAGCGTGCCGAGCCCGAACACCGTGTTCTGCTCGACTGGTACCGCGACCTGATCCGCCTGCGGAAGTCGCAGCCGGCGCTGGTGGACGACGACCCGTCCTCGGTCGAGGTCGCCGTCGACGGCGGGCTGCTGGTCCAGCGGCGAGGTCCGGTCACCGTGGCCGCCAACCTCGGTGCCACCACCGCATCGTTGGCGGTCGGCGGTGACGTCGTCCTCGCCCACGCCGCCACCGTCGACGGCGACTCGATCGAGATCGCCCCCGACGGCGTGGTGGTCAGCGTCAGCGGGTGATCGTCGGCGGGCCCACGCTGTCCGCCCGTCCCCGGCGCCACCGCTGTCCGCAACCCGAGGGTCCTCGCCGACGGTGCGTGAGCTGCATCGAACGAGAGGGTCCTCGCCGGCGGTGCGCCGGTGGTTCGGCCTCCCGGGGTGTGGCGTACCCGAGGGTCCTCGCCGACGGTGCGTGAGCTGCATCGAACGAGAGGGTCCTCGCCGGCGGTCCCTCAGCGCCGGGTGAGCTTCCAGACCTGCTCGGTGGGGAACCGGCGGGCCCAGGCCCGTGATGCGGTGAAGCGCTGCTCGTCGTCGCCCTCGGGCGCCTGCACCTCGACGTAGTCGTCGACCACGAACCCGGTGTCGCGGAACAGCCGCAGCCACTCGCCGAACGGCAGGTTGAACTCGACGCCGCCCGGGTCGTGCTCGACGTGTCGCCAGTCGAGCTCGTGCAGTCCGAACCAGTCGCGGTGCAGCTCGGTGTCGAGGTGCTCGCCGAGGTCGTCGGTGCAGATCTGGGCGAGCGGGTGGCTGCCCAGGAACACGAGACGGCCGCCGGCGCGCAGGAGTCGGGCGGCTTCGGGGATCCACCGGTAGGGGTCGCACCAGATCGCGGCGCCGAGCTCGCTGATGGCGAAGTCGAAGCTGGCGTCGGGTTCGGGGACCTCCTCGGCGCTGCCCTCGATCCACGTGATCTGGAGCGCGTGCTCACCGGCCAGGCGGCGGGCCGTCGCCAGCTGTTCGGCCGAGATGTCGACGCCGACGGCCTGGGCGCCCCGGCGGGCCATCCAGGCGGAGACGTAGCCGGTGCCGCAGCCCAGCTCGATGGCGCGCGTGCCGGTCATGTCATCGGGAAGCAGGCGCAGGTCGGACTCGGGGAGCTGCCAGATGCCCCAGTAGGGGTCGGCCGACGCCCACGACTCCTCGCCTCGCGCCACCCAGTCGTCGGCGCGCTCGTTCCAGTAGCGCTGGTTCTCCGAGGCGTGCTCGGGCAGGGGTGCGGTGTCGCCGGCCGTGTCGGTCACGGCGGCGAACGCTAGGGCGTCAAACCTCGAGCATGTCGGCGAATTCGGGGTGCTCGTCGATGAACTCGCGCACGAACCAGCACGACGGCCGGACCCGGCTCTGCGGATGCGACTGGCGCAGCTCCTCGAGCGCGTCGCGCACCAGGACGGCGCCGAGACCGCGACCACGCATCTGCGGGTAGATCTCGGTGTGGGTCATGTCGATGACGTCGCCGCGCTCGTGGTAGTCGAGGACGCCGACCGTGTCGCCCGAGTGGCGCAGGACGAAGCGGTGGGCGTCGGCATCGTGTTGGACATCGAGTGAATCGTGCACGGAGGTCGCCATGGCAGTGATGTACCCGTCGGTCGGGCACGACAGACGGTGGAGCGTGACCGAGGCTACTTGACCGCCCGGTCAAGTTCGAGCAGGCTCACTCCCCATGGGGGACCACGACTTCGATCCAGACGAGCTGCGCGAGCGCTACCGGTTCGAGCGCGACAAGCGCCTGCGCGCCGACGGCAACGAGCAGTACGTCGAGATGACCGGCCGCTTCGCCCACTACCTCGAGGACCCCTACGTCCAGCCGGTCGAGCGCGACCCGCTGTTCGACGACGTCACCGTGGCGCTCATCGGCGGTGGCTTCGCCGGCCTGGTCACCGGCGCCCGACTGAAGGAGGCGGGCATCGACGACGTCCGCATCATCGAGAAGGGCGGCGACTTCGGCGGCACGTGGTACTGGAACCGCTATCCGGGCGCCCAGTGCGACGTCGAGTCCTACATCTACCTCCCCTTGCTGGAGGAGACGGGCTACGTGCCGAAGGAGAAGTACACCCGGGCGCCGGAGATCCTCGAGCACTGCCACCGCATCGCCCGCCACTACCGGTTGTACGACAACGCCTGCCTGTCCACCGAGGTCACGGCCATCGACTGGGACGCCGACCGGACCCGCTGGGTCATCCGCACCAACCGGGGCGACGCCATGACCGCCCGGTTCCTGGTGATGGGCAACGGCCCGCTGCACCGCCCCAAGCTCCCCGGCATCCCCGGTGTGGAGTCCTTCGGTGGGCACAGCTTCCACACCAGCCGGTGGGACTACGACTACACCGGCGGCGGGCCGGAGGGCGGCCTCGACCGCCTGGCCGACACGCGGGTCGGCATCATCGGCACCGGCGCCACCGCGGTGCAGTGCGTGCCCCACCTGGCCGAGACGGCGAAGGAGCTCTACGTCTTCCAGCGCACGCCGAGCTCGATCGACGTGCGCGCCAACCGGCCCACCGATCCCGAGTGGGCGGCGTCGCTCGAACCGGGCTGGCAACGGGCCCGGATCGAGAACTTCACCGTGCTGACCTCGGGCGGCATGGCCGACGAGGACCTGGTCATGGACGGCTGGACCGACATCATCGGCAAGCTGCTGGCCCGGTTCCGCAGCAGCGACGGCTCCGACCTGACGCCCGACGGCATCGCCTCGACGATGGAGCTGGCGGATTTCGACAAGATGAACGAGATCCGGGCCCGGGTCGACGAGCTGGTGCACGATCGCAACACCGCCGAGGCGCTCAAGCCCTGGTACCGCCAGTTCTGCAAGCGGCCGTGCTTCCACGACGACTACCTGCAGGCGTTCAACCGGCCCAACGTCCACCTGGTGGACACCGACGGCCGGGGTGTCGCCCGCCTCACCGAGACGGGCGTGGTGGTCGACGGCGTGGACGGCGAGCGCGAGTACGAGGTCGACTGCCTCATCTACGCCACCGGCTTCGAGGTCGGCACCGCGTACACCCGGCGCGCCGGATACGACGTCACCGGCGCCGCCGGGCAGACGCTCAGCGACCACTGGGACGACGGGATGCGCTCGCTGCACGGCATGCACGTGCACGGCTTCCCCAACATGTTCCTGCTCGGCCACGCCCAGGGCGCCTTCACGGCCAACTACCCGCACCTGCTCGAGGAGGCCAGCGATCAGCTGGTCCACATCCTTCGCCACGCCATCGACCACGACGTGGCCGAGATCGAGCCCTCCGAGGAGGCGGTCGAGGAGTGGTTGGCGATCCTCGACGAGAAGGCCCGGGACATGCGGGCCTTCCAGCAGTCGTGCACGCCGGGCTACTACAACAACGAGGGCATGCCGCTGACCGGTGCCGGCCTCATCGGCGCCAGCTACGGCGACGGGCCCATGGCGTTCTTCCAGCGCATGCGAGAGTGGCGTGAGGCCGGTGACTTCGCCGGCCTCGAGCTGCGCTCCCAGCGTCGCGACACCCCCAGCGCCGCACCGGCGTAGACCCGGCAGGGCGAGCGGGGTCCGGTGCTGCCGCCTCATCGCCGGCACCTACGATCCCCGCATGGCAGACGTGACCGTGACCCGTGAGATCGCCGCCCCGGCCGAGCGTGTGTGGGAGCTGGTCTCCGACGTGACCCGGATGGGCGAGTGGTCACCGGAGACAACCGGCGCGAAGTGGACGGGCGGGGCCGATGCGCCCGCTCCGGGCGCCCGCTTCACCGGCACCAACAAGCTGGGCAAGCGGACGTGGGCCACGCAGTGCACGGTCACCGACAGCGTCCCCGGCGAGATGTTCGCCTTCGAGGTGAAGGGCGGCCCGCTGCGCGTCGCCCGGTGGGAGTACCGGTTCGAACCTCACGGTGACGGCTGCCGGGTGAGCGAGTCGTGGACCGACCAGCGCGGGCGCATCGTCCACTGGCTGGGCAACGCCATGACCGGTGTCGACGACCGCGCCACCCACAACCGCCAGACCATGGAGGCGACGCTCGAGGCGCTGGACCGGGCGGCGACCTCGACGACGTGACCACCCCGACCCGGACCCCGCCAGACCGGACGACCCTCGGGCGCTGCTGAGCGCCGTCTTCGACCGGCTGGTTCCCGAGGACGGATGGCCGGCGGTCTCCGAGGCCGGGCTGTTCCCGTACCTCGAATCCCTCGAGCGTGATCCCACCGGTGGTGAGGTCCTCGACGGCATCTGGGCATCGCTGCGCGCCGTCGACGCCGCGGCCCGCTCGACCCACGGGACCGGCGCCGCCGGCCTGCCCGGGCCCGACCTCGACGAGCTGATCACCGGGCTCGACTGGGACGTCCGCGACCGGTTGGTCCAGGCCGCGGCGCGGGCGTACTACGGCGACCGTGACGGCGCCGGCGCCCGGATGATCGGCTTCCGCCCTGGCGGCAGCCGCGACCCCGGTGCGCCGGTGGTCGAGCCGGTGCTGCGGACCACGGCGTTCGACGCCATCGGAGCGACCTACGACGCGGTGGTGGTCGGCGCCGGCGCCGGCGGCGGCGTCGCCGCCTGCGTGCTCGCCGAGGCCGGCGTGCGCGTGCTGATCGTCGACCGGGGTCAGGTGCTGCGTCACGACGAGATGAGCCGCGACCACCTGCGCAACCACCGGTCGTCGATCCACGGCATCAACACCGGGCCAGCGGCGCTCGACAACCCGCGGGTGCTGGTCGACCGGAACGGCCGCGAGCGGCTGATCGGCGCACCGCACCGGCCGGCGTGGCACAACAACGCCATGGTCGTCGGCGGCGGCACCCGCGTGTACCAGGGGATGGCCTGGCGGTTCCTGCCCGACGACTTCCGCATGGCGAGCGTGTACGGCGTGCCGGCGCACTCGTCGCTGGCCGACTGGCCCCTCGACCACCACGACCTCGCCGCCCACTACGAGTGGGTCGAGTGGGAGATCGGCGTCTGCGGCGACCCGTCCGGGCATGCGGCCGGCACCCCGGTGCCTCGGGGCTACCCGATGCCGCCGTTCCCACCGAACACCGAGGCCGCCGCGCTCGGTGGCGGCGCCCGCGAGCTGGGCCTGGCCACCGGTCCGGTCCCCTTGCTCATCAACTCGGTTCCCCACGCCGGGCGGGCCAGGTGCGTGCGCTGCGGCGAGTGCGTCGGCTTCGCCTGTCCGAGCGATGCCAAGAACGGCTCGCACAACACGACGCTGCCCCGGGCGCTGGCCACCGGCAACGCCGACCTGGTGGCGGGGTGCCGTGCCATCGAGGTGCGCACCGACACCGGCGGCCGGGTGACCGGCGTCGAACTGCTCGACGAGGCCACCGGCGCCCGACGGACGGTGCGGGCCGGCGACGTGGTGCTGGCCGCCGGCGCCATCGAGACCGCTCGCCTGCTGCTGGCCAGCCGGTCGTCCACGCAGCCCGACGGCCTGGGGAACGAGCACGACCAGGTCGGCCGCCACCTCCAGGGCCACGGGTTCGTCAGCGCGTTCGGGCTGTTCGACGAGGAGGTGATCGACCTCGACGGTCCGGGCGTCAGCATCGCCACGCTCGACCACGCCCACGGCAACCGCGACGAGCAGGGAGCGGTGGTCGGTGGCGGCGTGATCGCCAACGAGATCATCAAGCTGCCGATCGTCCACTGGAACTGGTCGCTCGACCCCGAGGTTCCCCGATGGGGTGTGGCGTCCAAGGCCGCCATGCGCGACACCTACCGGCGCACCAGTCACCTGTTCGCCCAGATCCAGGAGATCCCTCGCGCCGGCAACCGCGTCGAGCTGGCCACGGTCGCCGACCGCCACGGTCAACCGGTCGCCCGGCTGTCCGGGTCCGCGCATCCGGAGACGGTGCGGGCTGCCCGGCACCTGGCCGGCGTCGGCGAGCGGTGGCTCGAGGCCAGCGGCGCCCGGCGCACCTGGATCGACCGCATGCCCACGGGGCTGCTGGCCGGCCAGCACCAGGCGGGCACGTGCCGCATGGGCGTCGACGCATCGACCTCGGTGGTGGATCCCGACGGGCGGGTGCACGGGCACGACAACCTGTGGGTCGCCGACGCGTCGGTGCACGTCACCAACGGTGCGGTGAACCCGGTGCTCACGATCATGGCGCTGGCCCACCGCACCGCCGGGCGGCTGCTGGCGCTGCGCCGCTGACGCCTGTCAGTTCCCGGTGACCTCGTACCGGCCGACCACGGTGCCGGCGTGGTTGGTCACGGTCGACAGGGGTCGCGTGACCGACACGAGCCGGCCAGCCAGCTCGGGAGCCAGCTCGGCCAGGACATGGACGAGCGCGATCTCCGACGCCGCTCGATCGCCGTCCTCGACCTTGACCGCGACGCCCAGCCCGGCGGCGGGCAGGGCGGCGAGCTGCACGCCCTGGGCGCCGACCTTCACCAGCAGGTCACCGCCGCCGGCTTCCAGCAGCGAGGTGCACAGACGGCCGGTGCCGGCCACGTACCACGGTTGGGCCACCATCGCCGCGGCCAGGCGCCGGGCAGCGTCCCGGCGCTCGGCCGGCCACGCCTCGGGCGGGGCGCCGAAGCGGGCGCCGGCGGTGGCGATCGCCGACAGGGGCATGGGGTGGACGGGGATGCCGCAGCCGTCGATGCCGGCGTCGGCCGGGTCGAGGAGCACGCCGGCGGCGTCGCTCAGGGCGCGGGTGACCAGACGCTGCACCGGATGGTCGCCGTCGATGTAGTGCCGGATGGGCACGTCGATCTGGCGGGCGACGGTCAGGAAGCCGGTGTGCTTGCCCGAGCAGTTGTTCCCCGCCGGCGTGATGCCGCGTCCCTGCTCCACGCCGCACTCGAGGTCGCGGTGCGTGCATCCGATGCGTGACAGCCACGCCTCCACGGCACCGACGTGCCCGGACTCGCCGTTGTGGGAGGCGCACGCCAGGGCCAGCTCGACCTCGTGCAGGCCGTAGGCGTCGGCGGCCCCGGTCTCGACCAGCGGTAGTGCCTGGATCGGTTTGACCGCCGACCGGGGATGGGTCAGCCGGTGGGCATCGCCCCACGACCGAACCACGGTGTCGTCGGTGTCGACGACCACGGCGTGGACGACGTGGCGGCTCTCGACGTGCGGACCACGTCGCAGCTCGACGACCAGGGGGGAGTCGGTGGGCACCGTCGCAGTCTGTCGTGCCACGGCGACCGCACCGACGTCAGGCGACGTTCAGGAACTGCAGGACAGCATCGAGCATCCCGGCCGGTTGCGGGCCCACTCGGGACGGGGGGCGGCGAAGCGCTCGCGACCGGGCTGATCGTCGTACGGACGGCGCAGCGTGTCGTGGAGCTCGTGGATCAGCGACGGATCGCCGGCCTCGGCGGCGTCGATGGCCTCCTGGGCCAGGTAGTTGCGCAGCACGAACCGCGGGTTGACGGCGTCCATCGACGGCCGCGGATCGTCGACGTCGAGGCGGTCGCGCCACCGGCGCAGCCAGTTGGCCAGACCGGCCAGCACGTGCCCGTCGAGCTCGTCAGGTGCGTAGAAGGCATCCTGCAACGGTTCGACCATCGACCGGTCGGACACCGGCACCGCCGGACGCGGCCACGTCGGGCAGCGACGCGGAAGAACAGCGTCAGGTCGGTCTCGGTGGCCACGAGCACGTCGAAGAGCTGGTCGATCAGGGCCCGGGTGTCGGCGTCGTCGCCGGCGTCGGCACCGAAGCCGAGCTTGGTTGCCCACATGCGCCACCACTCGCGCTCGATGGTGGCGGCGTAGGCGCCGAGGCTGGCCTCGAGCAGGGTCGTGTCGCCGACCAGCACGTGGAAGGCGCCGGCGAGGCGGGACAGGTTCCACTGGGCGATCTCGGGCTGGGCGGCGTAGCGGTAGCGGCGGCCGAACCGGTCGGTGGTGTTGGGCGTCCAGTCGGGGTCGTAGGGCTCGAGCCAGCCGTAGGGGCCGTAGTCGATGGTCAGGCCCAGGATCGACAGGTTGTCGGTGTTCATGACGCCGTGGACGAAGCCGACCCGCATCCAGTCGATCATCAGCGATGCGGTGCGCTGGCAGACCTCGTCGAACAGCTCGGTGAGCAGCTGGCGGCGATGGTGGTCGGAGGTCGGCTGGCCCAGGTGCGGGTAGTCGTGGCGGAGCGTGACGTCGACCAGATCGCGCAGCAGGTCGTGCTCGCCCATGACGGCCGGTAGCTCGAAGGTGCCGAAGCGGGTGAACGAGGGCGCCACCCGGCACACGACGGCGCCGGGCTCGGGCCGCGGGTTGCCGTCGTAGAACATGTCGCGGATCACCGTGGTGCCGGTGGTGACCAGGCTGAGCGCCCGGGTGGTGGGGATGCCCAGGTGGTGCATGGCCTCGCTGCACAGGTACTCGCGCACCGACGAACGCAGCACGGCCCGGCCGTCGCCCGAGCGGCTGTAGGGCGTCGGGCCGGCGCCCTTCAGCTGCAGCGTCTGGTGCGTGCCGTCGGCGTCGACGATCTCGCCGAGCGCGATGGCCCGGCCGTCGCCCAGCTGGCCGGCCCAGTTGCCGAACTGGTGGCCGCCGTAACGATCGGCGCGGGGTGTGAGCGCCGCCGGGACCAGGTTCCCCGACAGCACCTGCGCCAGCTCGGCCGCCTCGGACCGGTCGGGCGATGCGGGTAGCCCGAGCGGAACCGCGACCTCGGGCGACCAGGCCAGCAGGGCCGGTTCGCCGACGGGCGTGGGCCGGACCGGCGACCACGCCGCGCCCGGGACGTGTCGGGGATGGACCTCGGTGCGCGGGTCGCCGGGCAGGTCGCGCACCCAGCGGTGGTCCCAGGCCAGGTCGTCGAAGGGCGTGGTGGTGATGGCGTCGATCCATCCAGTCTGGGCGCGCGGCGCAACGGGCCCAACCCGGCGTTGTTACCGTGCGTACGGTGCGAGCGACCGTGCCGTGGACCACCGACGACATCCCGTCCCAGGAGGGCCGCACGGCCATCGTGACCGGGTCGAACACCGGGCTGGGCTTCGAGGTGGCGGCCGAGCTGGCCGGCGCCGGCGCCACCACCGTGCTGGCCTGCCGCAGCACCGACAAGGCCGAACACGCCCGCACCGAGATCCTCGACCGGTACCCGCAGGCCACCGTCGAGGTGGTGCGCCTCGACCTCGGCGATCTCGCCCAGGTCCGCGAAGCGGCCGCCGAGACCGTCGAGCGGTTTCCGGCCGTCGACGTGCTGGTCAACAACGCGGGCGTGATGGTGCCGCCCCGAACGACGACGGCCGACGGGTTCGAGCTCCAGTTCGGCACCAACCACCTGGGCCACTTCGCCTACACCGGTCTCGTGCTCCCGGCGCTGCTGGCCGGCTCTCCTTCACGGGTGGTCACCGTGTCGAGCCTGGCCCATCAGCAGGGCCGGATGCGCTGGGACGACCTCCAGTGGGAGCGCACCTACGACCGGTTCCGGGCCTACGCCCAGTCCAAGCTGGCCAACCTCCTCTTCGCCTTCGAGCTCCAGCGCCGGTTGATGGACGCCGGCCGCAACGGCGCCGACGGCACGGTGTCGCTGGCCGCGCACCCCGGCGTGTCGGCCACCGAGCTCGGCCGCTACATCCCGGGAGCCACGCTGCCAGGCATCAAGCAGGTCGTGCGCCTCTCCATGTCGCTCACCACCCAGTCTGCGGCCGGCGGTGCCCGCCCGGTCCTGCGGGCCGCCACCGACCCCGAGGCCGCCGGGTTCGAGTACTACGGGCCGTCCGGGTTCAACGAGATGCGGGGGGCGCCGGTGATCGTCCAGCCGGGACCCCACGCCCGTGACCGCGACGACTGGGCCCGACTGTGGGCGGTCTCCGAGGAGCTCACCGGCGTCACGTACCCGTTCTGACGACCGGGTCCCTCATGTCGACCCGCACGCCGGCGGTCAGGTGGCGAGGGGAAGCTCGAGGACGACGCGGGTGCCGCCACCGGGTGCGTCGTCGAGCCGCAGCGTGCCGCCGGCCGCGGTTGCGGCACGGGTGGCGATGTCGAGCCCGAGGCCGGTCGACCCCCGTCCGGACGTCCCTCGGTGCAGGGCGGCGTCGCGGTCGTCGATCCCCGGGCCCTCGTCGTCGACCGTGAGCAACGCCCGTCCGTCGGTCACTCGGAGCGAGACCGAGTAGGCGGTGCCCGACGGCGTGTGCCCGTGGATGTTGGCGATCAGCGCGTCGAGCGCTGCCTCGAGCGTCTCGTCGTCGCCGTGCACCGGCACCGGCCCCTCGGGCACGTCCACGTGCCAGCCACGTTGGTCCTCCTCGGCGAGCAGCGACCAGAACTCGGTGCGGGCCCGCACCAGCGCGGCCAGGTCGGCGGTGGCGGTCACGGCCCCGTCGTGCAGTGGCCGCCGGGCGGCCTGCACCAGCTCGGACACGGCGGACTCGAGGCGGTCGACGCCCTCGACCACGGCGGTGGCGCCGCTGGACTCGGCATCGAGGCGCAGCGCCGTGAGCGGTGTGCGCAGCCGGTGCGACAGGTCGGCGACCCGCTCGCGCTCGGCCGAGCGCAGTTCCTCGATCCGGTCGGCGAGCAGGTTCAGCGCCCGGCCGGCGTCGGCCAGCTCGGGCGTCTCACTGGTGTCGGCCCGCGCCAGCGCGTTGCCGCCAGCGAGTGCCCGCGCCGTGTCGGCCAGCTCGGATGCGTCGCGGGTGAGCCGGCGGGCCAGGCGGTCGGCGACCACGCCCGAGCCGACGATCAGCGCCACGGCGACCACGGACAGGGCGGTCCAGGCACCCGTGAGCCCGTCGTGGCGCAACGAGTCGGGGATGTGGGCACGGATCACCGCAACACCGCCGTTGCCGAGCACCACGGGGACGTACAGGTCGATGCCGTCGGCGACCGGTTGCGAGAACGACACCTGGGCCTTGCGGGTCAGCGCCACGGCGTCGGGGTCGGCGTCCCCGCCGGAACCGATGATTCCGCCGCCCGGCATCCAGATGGCGAGGCGCCCGTCCTGGCCGGTTCCCGTGCCCTCGACCGCCGCCTTGACGTACTCGGTGTCTTCGGTGAGCGCCAGCACCGGTGCCAACGAGGCCGCGTCTCGCTCGGCGGCGTCGAAGGCCCGGTCCTCGGCGACCTGGCGGATCAGGAGGGCGAGCGGAACGGCGAAGGCGACCACGACCAGCGTGCTGGCTGCCAGCACGACGGCCAGCAGGCGGCGCCTCACGGCAGCAGCTCGAGCTTCACGCCGACACCGCGCACGGTGTGCAGGTAGCGGGGTTCGGCCGCCGTCTCGCCGAGCTTGCGGCGCAGCCACGACAGGTGCACGTCGACCGTCTTGTCGCCACCGCCGTGGGGCTGGTGCCAGACCTCGGCCAGCAGCTCGCGCCGGGTGACGACCTCGGGGCTGCGGGCGGCCAGGTGGGCGAGCAGGTCGAACTCCAGCCTCGACAGCTCCAGCGGTTCGCCGGCCAGCGTGGCGACGCGTCGGGGCACGTCGACCTGGAGGTCACCCACGCGGAGCGGCTCGCCGGCGTCGCCGCCGGCATCGTGCCGGCGCAGGACGGCGCGGATGCGGGCGGCGAGCTGCTCGCCCGAGTACGGCTTGACGACGTAGTCGTCGGCGCCGGCGTCGAGGAGCCGCACCATCTCGTGCTCGTCGTCGCGCGCCGTGGCCACGATCACGGGAACGTCCGAGATGCCGCGCAGCATCGGCAGGACCTGGCTGCCGTCGACGTCCGGGAGTCCGAGGTCGAGCACCACGACGTCGGGCTGCCAGTCGACCACCGCCGTGAGCGCGGCAGCACCCGACGGTTCGGTGCGCACCGCGTAGCCGCCGGCGGTGAGGCTGCGCGCCACCGCCTCGCGGATGTGTTGGTCGTCCTCCACGACGAGCACGGAGACCATGGGTCGAACGCTACGGCCGTCACCCGCCGCCGGGGGACCGTCTCGGCGCTTTCACCAGTTCTTAGGGTGCCCTTGACCCGCAGACGCGGCGTGTCGGCGGCACACTCATGACGTGGAACACCGACCCGTCCGCCGTGCGCTGCCGCTCGTGGTGGGCTGGGTCCTGGCTGCGGTGGCCGGACTCGGGTTGGCGTCGTGGGGCGTGGCGCTGGTGGGACGGTCGGTCACCGACCGCCGCCCGGCACCGCTGACCGCAGCCCAGGTCGACGCCCGCCTGACCGATCTGTCCACGACCACCACCGCACCGCCGACCACGGACACCACCGGCGACACCTCGACCACGACGTCGACCACCACCACGACCACCGTGTCGACCACGGTGGCGCCGGGTGGAGCGACCACCACGGTGCCCGGCCAGGACCAGTCGCCGACCACGACGGCATCACCGACCGTCACCCGGGCGTATCCGGTGCAGGGTGGTTCGGTGACGCTGCGGTTCGAGCCGGGTCGGGTCAGCGTGGTGGTGGCCAACCCCGCCCCCGGCTTCGACGTGGAGGTCGAGCCCGACCACGACAACGGCGTGCGGGTCGAGTTCGAGAGCGACTACCACCGCAGCCGCGTCGTGGCCTGGTGGGACGGCGGCCCGCAGGACGTCGTCACCGAGGAGGCCCGGTCCCACGAGTCCGAATCCGAGTCCGAGTCCGAGTCGGACTAGTCGTTCGCAGGGGATCTACCCCTCGTCGCCGGCCGGTCCGGTGAAGTCCGGTGCCCGCTTCTCCGCGTGCGATGCCAGGCCCTCGCGGGCATCGGCGCCGGTGAACCCCAGGAACTCGTACGCCAGCGAGGCGTCGAAGGCCGCCGCCTGCGACCGGAACCAGTGGTTGAGCGTGTGCTTGGTGAAGCGGATGGCGGCCTGGGCGCCCTGCGACAGCTGCACCGCCACCTCGAGCGCCCGGTCCTGCACCCGGTCGTCGTCCACGCAGAGCGAGACCAGGCCGATGCGCTCGGCCTCCTCGCCGGTCAGCGGATCACAGGTGAGCAGGTAGTACTTGGCCTTGGCCATGCCCGCCATCAGCGGCCAGCAGATGGCGGCGTGGTCGCCGGCGGCAACCCCCAGGCGGGTGTGCCCGTCGATGATCCGGGCGGTGCGTCCGACCACCGAGACATCGGCCAGGATCCCGGCCACCAGGCCGGCGCCCACCGCCGGGCCGTGCATGGCCGAGACGATCGGCTTCGTACAGCCGAGGATGTTGAACACCAGATCGCGTGCTTCGCGCAGCACGCGCAGGCGGGCGGCCTCGTCACCCATGATCTCCTCGATCATCTCGAAGTTGCCGCCCGAGCTGAACCCCTTGCCCGCCCCCTGCAGCACCGCCACGCGGGTCTCGGGGTCCCGGTCGAGCACCGGCCACACGTCGGCCAGCTGCCGGTGCATGGCCTGGTTCACCGAGTTGAGGCCCGGTGCGTCGAGCGTGATGCGCAACACGCCCGGGGCCGGACGGTCGAAGGTCAGCTCGTCGAAGTCGGTGTAGCGGTCACCGGCGGTGTTCTCGGGCATCGGGTGCTCCTCGGGCCAAGGGTCGGGTACGTGGGCGTACCGCGGATCCTCGCATCCGTCGGCCATGGTGACTGCATCGTCGTCGTCGAGGGTACGGACGCGCACGACCCCGAACCGGAGGAGCCATGAGCACTCCCGACCCCACGATCCCCGACCCGTCGCCGAATCCCGAGCCGAGCCCGACGCCGTCGCCGGATCCCAACCGGCCGCCGGTGCCCACGCCCGAACCCGAACCCGGACCCGGTCCGCAGCCGCCGACTCCGCGGCCCCCGGTTCCCGACCCGAGCCCGTCGCCCGGACCCGAGCCGTCACCCGCGCCGCCGGGGCCCGGTCACCCGGAGCCTCCGATCCCCAACCCGCAGGCCTGAGCGCCACCGTTCCCCTCGAGCCCCGCACTGCCGACCCTCGGTCCTGCTGGTGCGCGCGGTGGCGGACGGTGCCGCTGGAAGATCCGTCACCGCTCGTGCCCGACCGGCCCACGCACCTTCGGCGAGGGTCCTCTGGTTGCGCGCAACTGGCGCATCGTCGGCGAGGATCCTCTCGTTGGGAACGCCGGCGGCCACGCACCTTCGGCGAGGGTCCTCTGGTTGCGCAACTGGCGCATCGTCGGCGAGGACCTCTCGTTGGCGGCGGACGCCGCCCTTCGTGCACTGGGGCGCCCTTCGTGCAGGGGGCCTTCAGTCGTGGCCCTTCTTGTCCCGGCCCTTCCCGTGGCCGGGGCCTTCGTCCGTTCGCTTCGGCTTGGGTTTCTCGGTGACCGCCGGCGCGCGAGTGCTCTGGGTCGTGCTGGACACAGCCGCGGTGGTCGTCGGGGCCGTCGTCGGCGGTGGGAGCACCTGATCGATCAGGAGCCGGCTCTCGTAGATGAGCGAGTTGATCTCGTTCATGTCGGACTCGTCGAGCTGTCCCTCGGCCTGGGCCGCCTGTGCGTCGGCCTGAAGCGACTCGAGCGCGTGTACGGCCGCGGTGCGGTTGCCGGACTGGACGGCTTCGCGCACGGCATCGGCTTCGTCGCCGAAGCGACTCGGTCCCTGGCCGCCACAGGCACCGAGCGCCAAGCCGAGCGCGACCGCACCAGCCAACGCGCTCCGGCGGAGCGCCCCGGGCTGTGTCGTCACCGCCCCAACTCCTCGATCTGCGAGAGGGCGTCGTTCAGTCGCCGAGCAGGGTCCTGCGATTGATCCGGTGCCTGCTGACCGTTCCCGGGGGTGCCGCTCTCTGCGACCGAGGTGGCAGGTGCCTCGGAGGAGACGGTGGGAACGCTCCCCGACGTCCCGCTGCCGGAGGCATCGTCGCCACCCGAGACGATCGTGCCGAGCACGAACATCAGGCTCAGGGCGACCGCTGCGGCCACCAGCAGGTCGGGACGGCGGCGCCAGAGGGGGCGGTGGGACGGGGTCGATGCCGACCGCCGGGGGACCTCCCCCTCGTCGGCGTCGTCGAGGGCATCGGGCAGCGGCTGGCGCGGGAAGCTCTGGGTGTGGCCCGAGCGCGGGCTGGGCATCTCGGTGGTGGTGTTCGCGCTCGTCTCGGGAGCCACCGGGGCGAACGGTCGGGTCTCGTCGTCGTGCTCGGGCAGGACGAGTGTGCGGTCGTCGCGCGTTGACCCGGGTGGCGGCAAGCATCCGCTGGGCGTCCGCCGGGCGATGGGAAGGATCGGGGTCGAGCGCCAGCAGGATGGTGTCGCGGACGGACGGCGGGACATGGTCGGGAAGCGGGGCGACCTTGCGCGACCGAACGGCCATGATGGCGTCGGCGGGCGTGTCGGCCAGGAACGGCTTGTGGCCCGCCGCCGCCTCGTAGAGCACGACGGCAGCCGAGAAGACGTCGGCGGTGTAGGTGCCCGGCGTGCCGTGCAGACGCTCGGGCGCGATGTAGGCCAGGGTTCCCATCAGGCTGGGCTCGGTCTGCTGGTCGGTGTCGATGCTGGCCAGGCCGAAGTCGGTGATGCGGTAGCCGCCGACCTCGGCGAGCACGTTGGCCGGCTTGACGTCGCGGTGGAGCACGCCGCACTCGTGGGCGGCGGCCAGGCCCCCGAGCAGGTCCTCGGTGAGCAGGTGGAAGCGGTCGGGGTCGAGTGCACCGGACTGCAGCTCGTCGGACAGCGTCCAGCCGTCGTGCAGCTCGAGCACGAGGAACGGCCGACCGTCCTCCATGTGGTCGAGATCGAGCACGTTCACCACCCGCTGGTCGTCGACGCGGGCGGCGGCTCGGGCCTCGCGCTCCATCTGCGCCGCGGTGGACTCGGGGACGTCGGGCCGGAGCAACTTGAGCGCAACGGTCCGGTCGAGGCGCCGGTCGTGTGCGGACCAGACCATCCCCATGCCACCGTGGCCGAGCAGCGACTGGAGCTGGTAGCGGTCGCGAATGAGGCTGTCGCTGCCGGCAGGGGCTTCCGTGCTCACAGGGCAGTTGTACCCGCGGGTGCACCGCCGCAGAACAGCACGGATGACGGGGGATCTAGGCGAGCAGGTCGCGGACCACGTCGAACCAGAGCTGGGTGGTGAGACCGAGCGACTCGACGTCGATGCGTTCGTCGTTGCCGTGGAACCGGCTGCCGAAGTCCGCGGCGCTCAACGACGGTGACAGCAGGCCGGCGCCGTAGGCCACGGCACCGAGCTCGCGGTGGACGCGGGCGTCGGTGAAGCCCACCGCCATGCGGGGTTGGATGGTGGCCTCGGGGAACGGCCGGTTCACCCCGCGCTGCAAGCGCGTCCCACAACGCCGTGTCCGCCGGCGAGATGCTGGCCGGGTCGTCGATGAGGACCTCGACCTCGACGCGGTCGTACAGATCACCCAGCGCGGCCCGCAGGTGGGCGTCGACCTCGTCGGTGTCCTCGCCGGGCAGCGTGCGGACGTCGACGTCGACGCTCACCCGATCGGGCACCACGTTGGTCTTGGTCTGCGACACGACGGTGTTCGGCGAGAACGTGGCGTGGGTGCACGAGTAGAGGAAGGGGGCGCCGGCGGCGCGGGGCAGCGCCTCGAGGAACTCGTCGATGGCCGCGGGATCGAGGAGCCGGCGCTTGGTGTCGTCGTCGAGACCGAGCGACTCGAGCTGCGCCGGCCACAGGTCGTGGATCCCCGGCTCTGGCCGGTAGTCGGCGATGCGCTGCACCACGGCGGCCGCGGTGACCAGGGCGTTGTCGGCCTTGAACGGCATGGAGCCGTGGCCGGGTGTGCCGTGCACGGTGAGCCGGCGCCAGGCGACGCCCTTCTCGGCCACGTTGATGCCGATGCTCGGGCGGTCGGCGGGCCCGCCGTGCAACCCGCCGTTCTCGGTGAGCACGTAGTCGGTGGTGATCAGGTCGGGGTGGTGGTCGGCCAGCCACCGGGCGCCGTGGGCCGAGCCGTTCTCCTCGTCGGCCACGGCCAGGAAGACGAGGTCGCCACGAGGTCGGAAGCCTTGCTCGGCCAGTCGGCGGACGGTCACCGCGAAGGACGCGGTCATGTTCAACATGTCGACCGCGCCCCGGCCCCAGACCTCGCCGTCGACCAGCTCGGCGGCGAAGGGATCGCGGGACCAACCGTCGGGGTTGACCGGCACGACGTCGGTGTGGCCGTTCAGGCACAGGCTGGGAGCGGAGGGATCGGAGCCCTCGATCCGCGTGATCAGCGAGACCCGGCCGGGCGTGGGTTCGAAGCGCTCGATGGCCAGGCCGGTGCCGTCCAGGTACGCCTCGAGCGTGTCGGCGTTGCGGACCTCCTGGCCCGATTCGGGTGTGCCCTCGTTGACGCAGGCGTTGCGGATCATCGTCCGGAGCAGCTCGGTGGTCTCGCCGGTGGGATCCCAGGCCATGGCGGGAGCTTCGCACACGATTCCGCGTCCGGTGGTGGTTCGGGCAGACTGCCCCGTCGTGGGAGCGCCCGACCCGACCACCCGGCAGACGCTGGCCGTCCTCGATCTCGAGGGCGTGCTGGTCCCCGAGATCTGGATCGCGGTGGCCGAGCGCACCGGCATCGACGCGCTGCGCCGCACCACCCGCGACGAGCCCGACTACGACGTGCTCATGCGCTACCGGCTCGACGTCCTCGCCGAGCACGGGCTCAGCATGTCGGTGATCCAGGACGTCATCGCCGGCCTCGGGCCGCTCCCCGGCGCTCGCGAGTTCCTCGACGAGCTGCGCGCCCGCACCCAGGTCATCATCCTCTCCGACACCTTCGAGCAGTTCGCCGCACCCCTCATGCGCCAGCTGGGGATGCCCACCATCTTCTGCCACCGCCTGGTGGTCGACGGCGACCGGATCGCCGACTACCGGCTCCGCCAGGCCGACCAGAAGCGCCGGTCGGTGCAGGCGTTCCACTCCCTCGAGTACAAGGTCATCGCCGCGGGCGACTCCTACAACGACACGTCGATGCTGGGCGAAGCCGACGTGGGCATCCTGTTCCGGGCGCCCGACAACGTGATCGAGGAGTTCCCGCAGTTCCCCGCGGTCACCGACTACGACGACCTGCTGGACCGCATCACGGCCGAGCTCTGACGCCGGGGCGCTCCGGTGCGGGACAGCAGCCCGCCCGGCAGGGGCTGATCCGGGGTCCCAGCGGGCCGAGTGCCTTGACCGGTCCTCCGGCCAGGTGCTCGTCGAGCAGGTCGCCCAGGCCACGCACGAACAGCGGGTGGGTGCCCACGGTGCCGGCCCGGACCATGCGGATGCCCAGCGCCCGCGCCGCCTCGGCCGCCTGGGTGTCGAGGTCGTAGACGACCTCCATGTGGTCGGACACGAAACCGATGGGCACGACCACGACCACGTCGTCGCCCCGGTCGTGCATCTCGTCCAGGTGGTCGACGATGTCGGGCTCGAGCCACGGCACCTGGGGTGGCCCCGACCGCGACTGGAAGACCAGCTCCCACTCCCGGGCACGGGTCAGGGCGACGCGCTCGGCGATCAGCGTCGCCTCGTCTCGCAGCTGGGTCTCGTAGTCGGACGTGTCGGCCATCGACCGCGGCACCGAGTGGGCGGTGAAGACCAACCGGGCCCGGTTCCGCTCCGTCGGGGCGAGCGACTCCACGGCGGCGTGGACCCGTTCGACCATGGCCAGCACGAAGCCGGGGTGGTTCCAGTACGGGCGGACCTTGACGATCTCTGGCGGATCGGCGCCGGCGTCACGGACGGCCGTCCGGGCGCGGTCGATGTCCTCCAGGTACTGCCGGCACGCCGAGTAGCTGGAGTACGCCGACGTGGTGAGTGCCAGCACCCGACGGTGACCGGCGTGGGTCAACTCGCGGACGGTGTCCTCGACGTACGGCGCCCAGTTGCGGTTGCCCCAGTGCACGGGGACGTCGCGCCCTCGCCGGGCGAGCTCGGCTCGGAGCGCGTCGAGCAGCGCCCGGTTCTGGTCGTTGATCGGGCTGACGCCGCCGAAGCGCTCGTACTGGGTCGCCACCTCCTCGAGCCGCGCACGGGGCACGTTCCGGCCGCGGGTCACGTTCTCGAGGAAGGGCAGCACGTCGTCGGGACCTTCGGGGCCGCCGAAGGACAGCAGCAGCACGGCGTCGAACGGCGCAGGCCCGGGCATCCGGCCAGCGTACGGCGGGTGGCTCCACTCGGGACGCTCGTGTCTGCAACGGTGGTGGGCATGACGGTGTCGATCGAACCGCTGCACTGCGGCACGCTCACCGCGCCGCGGAGCTTCTTCGAGGAAGGTGCGCGCCAGCAGGCCATCGCCATCCCGGTGCCGGCGTGGCTGATCCGCCATCCCCAGGGCGTCGTGCTCTTCGACACGGGCATGTCCGAGGAGCTGTCCCACAAGTCCGACTACCTGGACGCGGTGTCGGCGCTGTTCCAGGTCGGCTGCTCGCCCTCCAACCTCATCGGCGCCCGGCTGGCCGATCACGAGATCGATGCCGCCGACGTCGACCTGGTGGTGCTGTCGCACCTCCACTTCGACCACGTCGGTGGCCTGCGCGAGATCCCCGATGCCCGGCTCGTCGTGCACGCCGACGAGTGGGCGGCCGGGTTCGACGACGAGCTGACGCGCATGCACAACTTCCAGCGCTCCGAGTTCGACCTGGGACACGAGGTGCTGACCGTCGACGGACCCCACGACGTGTTCGGCGACGGCGCCATCACGACGATCCCCACGCCGGGCCACACGCCGGGGCACCAGTCGTTGCTCGTGCGCCTCGACTCCGGCGACGTCGTGCTGTCGGCGGATTGCGCCTACTTCGAGTCGACCCTGGCCGGTGGCGCCCTACCCCCGTTGTGCCACGACCGTGAGCAGCAGGCGGCCAGCGTGGCCCGGTTGCGGGCGATGCGCAGCGACGGTGCCACGGTGATCCCCGGGCACGACCCCGTCACCTTCCGGACCCTGCCCGACCGCCTTCTCTGAGGCGCTGCGCCGGCGTACTCCGTCCGCCGGATGGTGCAGGCTGTTGTGCCGTGGACCTGCTGCTGATCCGACACGCCCTGCCCATCCGCGTCGAGGGCGGGCACGGGCCGGCGGACCCTGAGCTCTCCGAGCAGGGATGGGTGCAGGCCCGGGCGCTGGCCGACTGGCTGGCGGACGAGCACCTCGACGCCGTCTACAGCAGCCCCATGGTGCGGGCGCGCGAGACCGCGGCGCCGCTCGCCGAGCGGCTCGGCCTGGAGGTCGTGGTCGAGGACGGCGTCGCCGAGTTCGATCGCCACGCCGAGGAGTACGTACCGATGGAGGAGCTGAAGGCGGAGGGCGACCCGCGGTGGCAACAGCTCGTCGATGGTGGCTACTTCGACGAGGGTGAGCTCACCGCCGACGAGTTCCAGCGCACGGTCGTCGAAGCCGTCGACCGCATCGTCGCCGACAACCCCGGCCGCACGGTCGCGGTGGTGTGCCACGGCGGGGTGATCAACGCCTACCTGGCCCACGTCCTCGGCATCGACGACCTTCTGTTCTTCGAGCCCACCTACACCGGCGTCTCGCGGCTCAAGGCGTCGAGCCGCGGTCATCGCACCCTCGTGAGCGTGAACGAGACCGCTCACCTCCGCAGTCGTTCACTTGACCAGAACTGACCGGATCCGGTCAGTTCTGGTCGTGTGAACCGTGGTGGTGGCACTTGACCCGGCGGTCAAGTTGCGGCCTACCGTGTCGGCTTCCGTCCATCGGACACAGGGGGACACGTGAAGGTCGACGCCGACGCTGCCGGGCTGGATGCCAGCCGCCTCACCCGCATCGAGGAGCACCTGCGTGCCCGCTACCTCGACGCGGGCAAGATCGCCGGGTGCCAGGTGGCCGTGCTGCGCCACGGTGCCCTCGGGTACTTCGCCTCGTTCGGTGACATGGATCGCGAGCGCTCGAAGCCGGTCGCCGAGGACACGATCTGGCGTCTGTACTCGATGACAAAGCCCATCACCGGCGTGGCCCTCATGACGCTCTACGAGCGCGGTCACTTCCAGCTCGACGACCCGGTCCACCGGTGGATCCCCGAGTGGCGCGACATGACCGTGCGCGAGGCCGACCGCTCTGGCGGCGAGCACATCGTGCCGGCCCACCGCCCGCCGTCGGTCCGCGACGTGATGATGCACATGTCGGGCATCGGCTACGGCATCGAGAACCGCGACCTCGACCTGGCCCAGCGGGGCTGGCTCGGCGACCAGACCCTCGAGACGCTGTGCCAGCAGCTGGGCGAGTGGCCGCTGCGCTTCCAGCCCGGTACCCACTGGCTGTACTCGCACGGCATGGACGTGTGCGCCCGCCTGGTCGAGGTCATGTCCGGTCTGCCCTACGACGAGTTCCTCCAACGGGAGATCTTCGAGCCGCTCGGCATGGTCGACACCGGGTTCTTCGTGCCCGAGGACGACCTGGGTCGCTTCGCCGCCTGCTACGGGCGCAACAGCCGCAAGGAGCTGGTGCTGGTCGACGACCCCGAGCGCAGCGCCTACCGCCGCAAGCCCTCGTTGCTGAACGGCGGCGGCGGCCTGGTGGGGACCACGGCCGACTACCTCCGCTTCGTGCAGATGATGGCCAACGGCGGCGAGCTCGACGGCCGGCGCATCCTGTCCCGCAAGTCCGTCGAGCTCATGACGTCCAACCACCTCCCGGGCGACGGTGAGCTGGCCGACTTCGCCCTGCCGGGCGGCTACGGCGAGGTCGGGTTCTCCGGTGCCGGCTTCGGCCTCACCATGGCCGTGGCCAAGCCGCCCGTGGAGACCGGCGTGGTCGGCTCGCCGGGCGAGTTCATGTGGGGCGGTGCCGCGTCCACCACCTTCTTCGTCGACCCCGTCGAGGACCTGTCGCTGGTGTTCATGACCCAGCTGCTGCCGTCGGGCACGTTCAACTTCCGGGGGCAGCTCAAGGCGATCGTCTACGGGGCCATCGCCGATTGATCCCCCGGGACCCGGGTCGCCCGGCCTCCGTCCTCAGCGAGCGAGCCGGCTGAGGCTGAGCGCGTAGTCGCCGGCCTCGTCGGTCCACCAGCCGCACAGCTCGAACCCGGCGTCGGCGAGCTCGGCTTCGAGCCCGTCGCGCCGGAACTTCGCGCTGATCTCGGTGCGCAGCTCCTCGCCGGCATCGAACTCGACGGTCAGGTCGAGCACACCGAGCGTCACGGTGTGGTCCAGGACGCTTCGCAGTCGCATCTCGACCCACTCGGCCACCGGGTCCCAACACGCCACGTGCTCGAAGGTGTCCACGTCGAAGTCGGCGTCGAGCTCGCGGTTCATCACGGCCAGCACGTTCTTGTTGAACTCGGCGGTCACGCCCTGGGAGTCGTCATAGGCCGCGACGAGGCGCTCGGGAGCCTTCACGAGGTCGGTGCCCAGCAGGAAGGCGTCGTCCGGACCGAGCGTCGACGCCAGCTCGTCGAAGAACTCGATCCGGGCGGCGGGGCTGAAGTTGCCGATGGTGCCGCCGAGGAAGGCGATCATCCGGTCTCCGTCGCGGGGGATCACGTCGAGGTGGTGGTCGAAGTCGCCCACAACGCCATGGACCTCGAGGTCCGGATAGCACCGGGCGAGCTCGGCGGCGCTGTACCGCAGCGTGGCCTCGCTCACGTCGAAGGGGACGTACCGGCGGAGGCGGCCCGCGGCGTCGAGTGCATCGAGGAGCACCCGGGTCTTGTCGCCCGTGCCGGAGCCGAGTTCGACGAGCGTGTCGATGCCGGCGGCGTGCACGATCTCGCCGGCCCGGTCGCGCAGGATCGAGCGCTCGGCCTCGGTGGGGTAGTACTCGGGCAACCGGGTGATGGCATCGAACAGCTCGCTGCCGCGATCGTCGTAGAACCACTTCGGCGGCAGCTCCTTGGGGCGGGTGACGAGGCCCTTCGCCACGTCGGCCTCGAGCGCCGCCCGGAGATCGCCCGGGTCGAGGTGGACGTCGATGCGCGCCGTGTCGCTCATGCGTCGGCCGCCAGTCGGACACCGGAGAACATCCACCGCGCGTGCGGCGGGAAGAAGTTGCGGTAGGTGGGCCGCACGTGACCGGGCGGTGTGGCGCAGCACCCGCCCCGCAGCACCAGCTGGTTCGACATGAACTTGCCGTTGTACTCGCCCACCGCTCCGGGCGCCGGCCGGAAGCCCGGGTAGCCGAGGTACGCGCTGGAGGTCCACTGCCAGACCTCGCCGTAGAGCTGGCGCAGCCCACTGCCGGTGGTGGCGGGCACCGGATGGAGCACGCCGCGCTCGACGGGGTCTCGCGGCGCCACGGGTTGCGAGGCGGCGGCGTGCTCCCACTCGACCTCCGTGGGCAGGCGGTTGCCCGCCCAGGTGGCGAAGGCGTCGGCCTCGTAGTGGCTGACGTGCACCACAGGCTCGTCGGCATCGACCGGCCGGGTGCCGTGCAACGTGTGGACCCGCCATGCGTCGCCGTCGGGTCGCCAGTAGAGCGGAGCCCGCCAGCCGCGCTGCTGCACGGTGTGCCAGCCGTCGGAGAGCCACAGCTCGGGCCGGTCGTAGCCCCCGTCGGCCATGAACGCGAGCCACTCGCCTGCGGTGACCAGGCGATCGGCCAGCCGGTACGGGCGCAGCACCGTCTCGTGACGAGGCCCTTCGTTGTCGAAGGCGAACCCGTCGCCGGCGTGACCCACTTCGACGACGCCGCCGTCGTGCTCCACCCAGCGCAGCGAGGTGTCCGTCGGCGTCGGTGGAGCGTCCCGCGGCGTGCGGTACGCGGGTTCGAGGGGGTTCTTCCAGAACGCGTGCTTGATGTCCATCAGCAGCAGCTCCTGGTGCTGCTGTTCGTGGTGGAGGCCGAGCTCGACCAGCCAGGCCAGCTCCGGTCGGTGGGCGGCCTCGTCGCGGACGAAGCCGGACATGGCGTCGTCGACGTGCTGCCGGTAGTAGGAGATGTCGGCCACCGAGGGCCGCGAGAGCAACCCCCGCTCCGGCCGGGGGTGCCGGTCGCCGACCGCGTCGTAGTAGCTGTTGAACAGGTAGCTGTAGGCGGGGTCGAAGGCCTCGTAGCCGCTGGCCGAGGGTGTCAGGAGGAAGGTCTCGAAGAACCAGGTGGTGTGGGCGCGGTGCCACTTGGTGGGGCTGGCGTCGGCCATCGACTGGACCACCTGGTCCTCGGGTGACAGCGGGTCGGCGAGCTGCTCGGTCAGCTGGCGGACCTCTCGGTAGCGCCGGCCCTGGTCGGGCGGCGCCTCGAGTGCAGATGTGGTCGATGACGTGGGCACGGGAACGTCCTCTCACCGCGGATGATCGCTGACCGTATCCAGATCGCAGCGATTCCAAACCCGATCAGGCGGGTCGGGGCCCGCGCCGGGCGTCTCGCTCGGCGAGCAACGTCAGTGTCTCGTCGGAGACGGGTGCCCCGAGCACGCCCGCGACCAGGTCGACCAGGTCGCTCACGAACAGGCGGTGGTCGGCGGTGCGGGTGGACGCGGCGCGCCGACCCAGCTCGTTGAAGCACAGCTGGACCGCGGAGAAGCGTCGGTGCAGCGGAAGGGTCTCGTCGGGCATGGCCGCCTTGGCCAGCGCGTCCCAGCGGAGCAGGCCCGTGTCCCGCGTCATGCCCCGTCCGCGCACCCCGGCCAGGTCGCGGAACAGGCGAGCCACGATGCGCAGGTAGTCGCGGCCGCCCGGCTCCTCGAGCATCGCCGCCGACGGCCGGACGAGCGCGCCGGCGAGCGATCGCAGCGGCGGGTGATCGACCGTGTCGAGCTCGTCGAGGAGCGCGGATCGTCGCGCTGCCACCAGGTGTTGGTGTGGGTCCAGCACCGCGGCCAGCAGCGTGTCGCGGTCGCCGAAGTGGTACTGCACCGCGTTGGTGTTGCGTTGCTCGGCGGCACGGGAGATCTCCCGGAGCGAGACACCGTCGACGCCTGCGGTCGCGAACAGGTGGCGGGCCGCGTCCACGAGCTTGTCCCGCCCGGTCTTGGTGTCGCGCCCCACGACACCCGACAGTAACGCATCGCTAACGCAGCTGCATTAGGCTCGATGGCGCGCGTCTCAACACGGAGGCGCTCATCTCGACAGAGGGGACACACACATGGCGTGGGATTTTCAGACCGAGCCCGAGTTCCAGGAGAAGTTGGACTGGATCCAGAAGTTCTGCGAGGAGGAGGTCGAGCCGCTGCACTACGTGTTCCCGTATGCCGTGCGCTCGCCCGATCCCAAGGTCAAGGCGCTGGTGCGCGAGCTGCAGCAGCAGGTCAAGGACCAGGGTCTCTGGGCGCTGTTCCTCGACGAGGAGCTGGGTGGTCCGGGTCTCGGTCAGCTCAAGCTCGCCCTCGTCAACGAGATCCTCGGCAAGTACCCGGCCGCTCCGCAGCTCTTCGGTGCGGCGGCGCCCGACACCGGCAACATGGAGATGCTCGCCGCCTACGGCACCGAGGAGCAGAAGAAGCGCTGGCTCGAGCCACTGCTCAACCAGGAGATGTTCTCCGCCTACTCGATGACCGAACCCCAGGGCGGCTCCGACCCCAACCTGTTCCGCACGCACGCGGTCAAGGACGGCGACGAGTGGGTCATCAACGGCGAGAAGTGGTTCACCAGTGCCGGCCGGGTCGCCGACATCCTCTTCGTCATGTGCACCAACGGCATGTTCGTGGTGCCGCGCGACACGCCCGGCGTCGAGATCATGCCCGAGCCCCGCAACCACAACCACATCAAGTACACCGACGTGCGGGTGCCGGCCGACCACCTGCTCGGCCCCGAGGACGGCGCCAAGGTCCTCGCCCAGCGGCGCCTGGGCGGCGGTCGCATCCACCACGCGATGCGCACCATCGCCCAGTGCACGCTGGCCTTCGACATGATGTGCGAGCGGGCACTGTCCCGCGAGTCGCACGGCGCCATCATCGCCGAGCATCAGATGGTGCAGGAGAAGATCGCCGAGAGCTACGCCAAGCTCAAGATGCTGCGTCTGTTCGTGCTGGAGACGGCGTGGAAGATCGACCAGACCTCCACCCAGGAGGCCCGCACCGACATCGCCGCGGTGAAGTTCACCATGGCCCGGGTGCTGCGCGAGATCTCCTTCGATGCCCTGCACATCCACGGCTCCCTCGGCACCACCAACCTCACCCCGCTGCAGGACATGTACGCCGGTGCGCCCACCATGGGCCTGGCCGACGGTGCCGACGAGGTGCACAAGGCCACCGTCGCCCGCCGGGTGCTCAAGGGCTACCGGCCCCACGAGGGCTACTTCCCGCGCGAGTTCATCCCGTACAAGCGGGACGAGGCGTGGGAGAAGTACGAGAAGCGCTTCGAGGCCGATCCCGAGCTGCGCGAGTCGGCCGAGGCCTACCGGAAGTACCTCTCCCGCCGGCGCTGATCCGCCGCTTCTGCGGTCCTGTCCCGTTCGTGCTCGTTTCGACTGGAGAGAAATGAGCCGAACGCCTCAGGACGTTCCTAACGGCCAGGGTGTTCACTCACAGTGACAAGACCGGTGCGCAGCGGAGGCGCCGGTTCCCTGGCCGAAAGGCGTTCCCATGGTGGTCGTGGTCGACCGGCGCGTTCGTCGCGCCCTGCGTTTCCCACTTGCTGCTGCGCTCGCAGCGCTGCTCGGCGCAGCCCTCGTCGTGGTCCCCATCGGTTCCGGCGCTGTCGGCGGCAGCGCCGGGATCCGGTACGAGGCGCTGGCCTCGACGAACGCCAGCGTCGAGCGGCTCTACCTCGCCTACTTCCTGCGCGACCCCGACGCCGGCGGCCTGGCCTACTGGAACGACCGCTTCGCCAACGGGCTGACCCTCGATCGGATCTCCGACGCCTTCTCCGCCTCCGCGGAGTTCCAGGGACGCTACGGCGCCCTGTCCGACCGTGACTTCGTCGCCCTCGTGTACCGAAACGTGCTGTCGCGCACCCCGGATGCCGGCGGCTACGGCTACTGGCTCGAGCGGATGGCCACCGGCATGTCGCGCGGCTCGCTCATGGTCGGCTTCTCCGAGTCCGACGAGTTCAAGGCGACGTACGCCCGGCACCAGGCGCTCGGCGGCACCGGTCGTGCCGTCGACGACCCGGCGGACGTGGTGCTCGGTCCCGACGGCCTGCCGGCGGCACCGTCGGACCACTTCGCGTTCGCGCTCCGCCGGCCCGACGGCGCGCCCTACACGTGGGCGCCGTGCTCGCCGGTCGACGTCGTGGCCAACTTCGCCGGTGCCCCCTCGGGAGCGAAGGACGCGCTGCTGCAGGTGCTGCAGCAGCTGAGCGCCGCCACCCGGATCCCCTGGCGCTTCGAGGGCACCACCGACGAGCGGGCACCGTCGGCCCGCTACCTCCAGCGCCCCCTCACCGACCCGGCGCGGTACGGCGATCGGTTCTCACCGGTGCTGGTCTCCTGGGCGCCCGACTGGTCCGACGGCGGGCAATCGATCGGCTTCGGCGGATTCGCCAGCGCCTGGGGCGCCGGCGAGGTCCCGCACGCGGTCACCGGAGCGGTCACCCTCGACGCGGCGTGGACACCGTCGGGTCCCGCCGACCTGGTCGCGGTGCTCCTGCACGAGTTCGGTCACGTCGCCAACCTGGCCCACGTCGACCATCCCGACGAGGTCATGTACCCGGCCGGCGTCGGCCACGCCGCCTACCAGGCCGGCGACCTGGCTGGCCTGGCCCGCCTCGGGGCCTGGCAGGCGGACTGCCCCGCCTGAGCGGGCGGAAGGACTCGCCGGCTCGGTCGTTGGGCGGATCAGCGACCGAGCCGGTGGGCGAGCTGGTGGATCAGGGCGTCGATCTCGCGGGCGCACTCGGCGAACACCTCGGTGTCGCCGCCGCCCGGGTCGACCACCTCCTCCCAGTTCTGGAGGTCGACCGACGCCGGCGCCAGCGCCCGGATCTGCTCGTCGAGGTCGTCGATCGTCTCCTCGATGTCGCGCACCAGCCGCTTCAACGTGACGGTGTGCCGGGCTGACGGTCGGTGGGTCCGGCGCACCCACTCCACGTGCTCGGGGGCGAGGGCGACGATCAGCCGGGCGTCGTCCAGATCGGGCGGATACACCTGACGGCTGGCATGACGGGGCAGCTCCAGGCCCACGCCCTCGATGGCGGCGCGGGTGCGGATGCTCATGGGCTGGCCGTCGACCACCAGGGTGCCGCCGGTGGCGATCTCGAGGTCGGGGCGTCGGGCGCGCAGCGACGCCGCCGCCATGACCGAGCGGGCGGCGTTGCCGGTGCAGAGGAACAGGACGTCGACCACGGCCACCGAGTCTGTCCGTCCGTAGGGAACAAGGTCACTTCCTGCGCCGGACCGGCATCACGCGGTCGCTCGTGGTCCTACGATCACGGGCACTTCGACTGGCCTCGATCCAACCGGGAGTGTCCGTGGCACCGACGACCGACCGCATCCGCAACGTCGCCCTGGTCGGGCACAACGGCAACGGCAAGACCAGCCTCGCCGAGGCCCTCCTGTTCCGTGCCGGCGTCCGCCAGCGCATGGGCGACGTGGAGGCCGGTACCACCGCGTCCGACACCGACGAGGAGGAGCAGCGCCGCACCCAGTCGCTGTCGCTGTCGGTGCTGCCGTTCGGGTGGAACGACCACCACGTGAACCTCATCGACACGCCCGGCTACGCCGACTTCATGGGCGAGGCCCTGGCCGCCATGCGCGTCGCCGACCTGCTGGTGTTCGTCATCGACGCGGTGGCCGGCGTCCAGACCCAGGACGAGCTGCTCTGGCGGGCCGCCGCCGAGCAGAACAAGCCGCGGCTGATCTTCGTCAACAAGATGGACCGCGAGCGGGCCGGCTTCGACCGCACGCTCACCCAGATCCGCGAGCGCTTCAGCCCCGATGGCATCGAACCGGTCGAGCTGCCCATCGGCGAGGAGGCCGCCTTCCACGGCGTCGCCGACCTCATCACCGAGCACGTGTGGCTGTACGACTCGGGCACGGGCCAGGAGAGCGACGAGCTCCCCGCCGACGTCGCCGACCGCGAGCACGACGAGCACGAGCACCTCGTCGAAGACGTCGTCGAGCAGGACGACTCGCTGCTCGAGCGCTACCTCGAAGGCGAGATCCCCTCGCCCGAGGACCTCGAGCGGGCGCTGCACGAGGGAGTCGACCGCGCGGTCGTGTTCCCGATCCTGGTCGGCTCGGCCACCGGGCCGGTGGCGGTCGACCGGCTGGCCGAGTTCATCGTCCACGTCGGGCCGTCGCCGGCCGACGTCGGCCCCGCCGTGGCCGAGGGCGGTGGCGACATCGTCGAGATCCCCTGCGACGCCTCCGGACACCCGGTCGCTCAGGTGTTCAAGACGCTGACCGACCCCTATGTGGGCCAGCTGTCGCTGTTCAAGGTCGTGTCCGGAACCATCGCCGTCGACGACACGCTGGTCAACGTCCGCACCGGTGAGAAGCTCCGCCTGCACGGCCTGGTGCGGGTGCAGGGCGCCGAGCACGAGGCCGTCGACCGGCTGGCGGCTGGCGACATCGCCGCTGTCACCAAGCTCGAGAACGTCGACACCGGCGACACGCTCGCCCCCGACGGCCTGCCCGTCCGGCTGCCGGCGCTGGAACTGCCCGAGCCGGTCCACGCCGTGGCCATCGCCGCCGCCGCCCAGGCCGACGAGGACAAGCTGGCCATCGCCCTCCAGAAGATCCTCCACGAGGACCCCTCCGTCCGGGTCGACCACGACGGCGAGACCCACCAGACGATCCTGCGTGCCGCCGGCGACACCCAGGTGCAGGTGACCCTCGAGCGGATCCGGCGCCGCTACGGGGTCGAAGTGGTCACCGAGGACGTGAAGATCGGCTACCGCGAGACCCTCCGCGGTCCCAGCGACGTCGAGGGCCGGCACAAGAAGCAATCGGGTGGTCGTGGGCAGTTCGGCGTGGCCAACGTCCGCTTCGAGCCGCTCGAGCGTGGCGCCGGCTTCGAGTTCGTCGACGCCGTGGTCGGCGGCGCCATCCCGCGCAACCTCATCCCCGCCGTCGAGAAGGGCATCGGCGAGTCGATGGTGCGCGGCGGCGAGCACGGCTTCCCCGTGGTCGACATCCGGGCAACCGTGTACGACGGCAAGTACCACAGCGTCGACTCCGACGAGGCCAGCTTCCGGATGGCCGGCTCGCTGGCGCTGCGCGAGGCCGTGCAGTCGTCGGGCACGGTCGTGCTCGAGCCCATCTCGGCACTCGAGATCATCGTCCCCACCGAGCTCCAGGGCGACGTCATGGGCGACCTCAACTCGCGACGCGGTCAGGTCACGGGCACCGCCACCGGGCCCGGCCCCGGCGAGGTCACCATCTACGCCACCGCTCCGGCATCCGAGATCGTGCGCTACGCCACCGACCTGCGGTCGATGACCCACGGTCGGGGCCGGTTCCACACCGAGTTCGACCACTACGAGGAGCTCAGCCCCAACCTGGTCGAGAAGCTCTCGACCGACTAGGCCGTTCGCTCCGCTCACTTCGAGAGTTGCTCGGCAGGGCCTCGCAACGTCTCCTGGCACGGCGACGCGACAAGATGGCGCCATGGCGAGCACCACCGAGTCCGTGGTCGACCTCCTGACCGGCGTCCTCGACGCGGATCGGGTGCGGCCCGGCGACGCCGCCGAGGACCTCACGCACGACGAGGCGTTCGGCTCGGACCCGGTCCGTCCGGCGGCGATCGTCACGCCGGCGGGCACCGACGACGTCGTCGAGGTGCTGCGGCTGGCCCACGAGCACCAGATCCCGGTCACGGCGCGGGGAAGCGGGACGGGACTCTCGGGTGCCGCGGTCCCGGTCGAGGGCGGCATCGTCGTGTCGTTCGCCGAGATGAACCGCATCCTCGAGATCGACACCGAGAACAACACCGCCACCGTCCAGCCCGGCGTGACCCTCGACCAGCTCGACGAGGCGCTGCGCGCCCACCACCTCGTCTACCCCGTGTTCCCGGGCGAGTACTCGGCCAGCATCGGCGGCAACGTCAACACCAACGCCGGGGGCATGCGGGCGGTGAAGTACGGCGTCACCCGCCAGCAGGTGCTCGGGCTGGAGGCGGTGCTGCCGGGTGGCGACGTGATCCGCCACGGCGGCAAGATCGTCAAGAACTCCACCGGCTACGACCTGGTGCAGCTCATCACCGGGTCCGAGGGCACGCTGGCACTGGTCACCGAGGCCACGCTGAAGCTGTGGCCGCGCCTGCCGCACCAGGCCACGCTGCTGGCCGCGTTCCACACCATGGAGCGCGTCACCGATGCCGTGCCCCGGATCGTCAACAGCGGGGTGGGTCCGATGGTGCTCGAGTACATCGACCGCGGGACGCTCAACGCGGTGTGCGGGTTCGTGGGCCTCGACCTCGGCATCCCCGACGATGTGCAGTCCGAGGCCCAGGCCTACCTCCTCGTGGTGCTCGAGAGCCGGGCCACCGACCGCCTCGAAGACGACGTCGCCGAGGTCGGCGAGCAACTCACGTCCCTCGGGGCCATCGACGTGTACGCGCTGCCGCCCGCATCGGGCGAACGGCTGATCGAGGCACGGGAGAAGGCGTTCTTCGTGGCCAAGGCCAACAACGCCGACGACATCGTCGACGTGGTGGTGCCCCGCAACGCCATCACCGAGTTCCTGACCAAGGTGGGCGAGCTGGCCGGCGAGCACCAGGCGTTCGTGGCCGGCTGCGGGCACGCCGGCGACGGCAACGTCCACCTGTCGGTGTTCCAGCCCGACCCCGAGGTTCGCAGCCGGCTGATGCTGGCCATGTTCCGCCTGGGCCGCGACCTGGGCGGCGAGATCTCCGGCGAGCACGGCCTGGGCCGCACCAAGAAGAAGTACTTCCTGGCCCTCGAGGACCCGGTCAAGATCGCCCTGTACCGGCGCATCAAGGCGGCGTTCGACCCTCACGGGATCCTCAACCCGGGGAGCATGTTCGACCTGACCGATGCCGACGCCGGGTAGCGGTCGGGCGGTGCGGGCACCCTCCTACAAGGTGGTCGTCACGATCATCTACTCGATCGGTCTGTTCATGCAGATCCTCGACTCGACGATCGTGAACGTGGCGCTCCCCACGCTGTCGCGCCAGTTCGACGTGCCGATCACCGACATCGAGTGGGTGGTCACCGGGTACCTGCTGGCCCTGGCCAGCGCCATCCCGGCCGCCGGCTGGCTCGCCGACCGGTTCGGCTCGAAGAAGGCGTTCCTCGGGTGCCTGGTCGTGTTCACCATCGCCTCCGGGCTGTGCGGCGCTGCCGGGTCCATCGAGCAGCTCGTCTTCTTCCGCGTCGTGCAGGGCCTCGGCGCCGGGCTCATCATCCCGGTGGGGTCGGCCATCCTCTACCGCGCCTACCCGAAGTCCGAACGGGCGGTGGCGGCGTCCACCGTGGTCGGCATCGTCGTGATCGGGCCCGCCATCGGCCCGGCGCTCGGCGGCGTCATCGTCGACCAGATCTCGTGGCGCTGGATCTTCTTCGTCAACCTGCCCTTCGGCGTCGCGGCCACCGTGCTCGGGATGCTGTGGCTGCGCGAGCAGACGCTGGAGCACCCCGGCCGGTTCGACGCGCCGGGACTGCTGCTGGCCAGCCTCGGGCTGGCGTCGCTGCTGTACTCGCTGTCGCTCGGTCCCGACGACGGGTGGTCGGCCACGTCGACGCTGCTGGCCATCGGCATCAGCATCGCCAGCTTCATCCTGCTGGTCGTGCGCGAGCTGCGCATCGACGAACCGATCCTCCACCTGCGGCTGTTCACCGAGCGCCTCTTCCGGATCATCAACGTCTCCGGGCTGTGGATCTACGCCGGCTTCCTCGGCCAGGTCTTCGTGTTCACGCTCTACCTGCAGAACCTGCGGGGCGTCTCGGCCACCGGCGCCGGACTCACCCAGTCACCGCAGGCCGTCGGCGTCTTCGTGCTGTCGAACCTGGCCGGCCGGCGGCTCTACGTCGCCGTCGGACCCCGCCGGCTGATGTTCGTCGGCGCCCTGCTCACCGGGCTGTTCACCGCCTGGTTCGCCCTCACCGACACCACCACGCCGCTGCTGGTGCTGGCCGGGATGAACTTCGCCCGGGGCCTGGCCATCGGCTTGGTCTTCGTCAGCATCCAGACAGCGGCGTACGCCCGCATCTCCAACGAGGACACCGCCCGGGCCACCACCCTGTTCGCCGTGCAGCGCCAGTCGGCCAACGCGCTCGGCGTGGCCATCGGCGCCACGGCCCTGGCCGCGCTGGCGCCGGCCGCCGGTCTGGGCGCCGCCAAGGCGGCGGCCGAGGGTCTCGCCGCCTACCGGGGCGCCTTCATCGTCATCGCCCTGCTGTTCGTCCCCGGGGTGATCGCCTCGTGGCGCATCCGCGACGACGACGCCGCCGAGACCCGCGGCCTCGAACCCGATCCCGAGCCAGCGGCCGCCTGACCGCCCCGACCGAGAATTTCGTCGTCTGGTCAGGGACGCCCTGACGAACTGACGAAATTCTCCGTCAGTCGGTGGCCCGCTCCATCTGATCCTGCAGGGTGCCGAGGTCGAAGAAGTCGCGCCAGAGCGTGATCTTGCCGTCGTGGACCTCGAAGACGCCGGCCACGGGCAGATCGAGCCACTCCTCGTCGATGAGGAAGCGGTCGTTGCGCTCGTTCATGACCACCGTGTCGGTGGCCACCTGGCGGTGGACCACCCACTCGATCTCGGTCGCGGGGGCGAGGAAGCCGCCCAGCACGCCACGGATCTGCTCGGGACCCTCGACGGCGGACAGCGGGACGTTGTCGTAGATGACGTCGTCGGCGCAGAGGGCGAGTGCGGCGTCGAGGTCCTTGGCGCAGATGGCGGCGATGAAGTCGTCGACGACGGATTCGGCAGTGGGCACGGTGGTCCTCCCTGGACGATCGCCAGATGGATCGCGGGTGAACCTAGGCGCTCAGGGCCGGCGGAGGGAGGCCGACGTGGTGACGGCGTTGAGCACGTCGAGGTCGACCTCCACACCGATGCCCGGGCCCTGCGGCACCCGAATCGTCCCGTCGGCGTCGAGCACGGCGGGTTCGGTGACGATGTCGCGGTGCCAGTAGCGCGCAGCCGCGGAGATGTCGCCGGGCAGCGTGAACCCGGGGAGCGCGGCCAGCGCCAGGTTGGCGGCACGACCGATCCCGGTCTCGAGCATGCCGCCGTGCCACACCGGGACGCCGGCGTCCACGCAGCGGTCGTGGATGCGCTTGCCGGCCAGGTGCCCACCGACCCGCCCCGGCTTGATGGCGATGATCTCCGCCGCGCCCAGGCGCAGGACGTCGTCGGCCACGGCCTCGGACACGATGGTCTCGTCGAGGCACACCGGCGTGTCCAGTGCCTCGACCAGGTCGATGGTGTCGACGATGCGGTCCTCGGGGTACGGCTGCTCGATCAGCAGGAGGTCGAACTCGTCGAGCGCCCGCAGGTGGTCGAGGTCGTCGGGCGCGTACGCGCCGTTGGCGTCGACCTGGAGGCCGAAGTCGAAGCCGAGCTCGGCCCGCAGCCGCCGGCACGGCGTGACGTCCCATCCGGGCTTGATCTTGATCTTGATCCGGGCGTAGCCCTCGTCGAGGTGCCGGGCGGCGGCGGCCACCAGGTCGTCGATGGGCAGGATGCCGATCGACACGCCGACGGGCACGCGGTCGGCGGTGGCGCCGAGGTGGTCGGCCAGGGACCGGCCCGCCACCTGCAGTTCGGCGTCGAGCACCGCCGCCTCGACCGCGGCCTTGGCCATGCGGTGGCCCTGCACGTCGGCCAGGGCGGGCGTCACCTCGTCTGCCCGCCGCACGCCGGCAGCGAACAGACGAGGGAGCAGGTGGCGTTCGGTGACGTCCTCGGCGGCGGCCGTGTACTCGCTGGAGTACACCGGGTCGGTAGCGGCGACGCACTCGCCCCAGCCGTCCACCCCGTGGGCCATCACGCGCACCAGCAGCACGTCGCGGTGCGTCCACCGCCCGAAGCTGGTCTCGAACGGCGTGACCAGCTCCATCTCGATGCGACGCAGCTCGATCGCCTCGATGTCGGCACCCGGCGTCGGCGAGAGCGGCTCCACGCCGCCAGTCTGGTGAAAATGTCAGACCGGCGTGGGTTCGTCGGCCAGCAACGCCGACTGCAGCTCGACCAGCACCGACTGGTCAGGCTGCGGAGGAACCACCGCGCGGGGAGTGATGCGCGTCGCGGCGATGGCGTCGCCGACGTGAGACGGGCCGATCACGGGGGTGTGGCACCCGGCGATCACCTGTGGTTCGAGCGACTGGACGCGGTCGACGGTCTGCTGGAAGCGGTTCTCGTCCACCAGGTCGAGCCACGGACTGACCCACTTGGCGATGGTGTGCATCCCCTCCAGCCAGGGGGTGTGCTCGAGCGCGGCGACGTCCCGAACCGGCTCGGGCAGCACCGTGCCGAAGGCGTCCGAGGCCCAGTACACGCCGGTGGTGGGGTCGTACAGGCCGCGGGTGGTCGGCGAGTCGAAGACCGGCGGCCGCACCAGGTGCAGCGTGCGGTCGCCGACATCGAGCGTCTCGCCGTCCTGCATCCACCGCCACCGCAGCGGCGACACCTCGAGGCTGGCGCCCATGCGCTCCTGCATGAACCAGTCGATCACCAGCGTGGCCTTGGGGCAGGCCTCCATCAGGGCGTTGACGTTTCCGGTGTGGTCGATGTCGTCGTGGCTGATGAACACCCAGCGCACGTCCTGCGGTTCGACCAGCGAGAACACGTCGGCGAGGAACTGCTCGCGGTTCTCGTCCATGCCGGTGTCGACGACCACGGGCTCGGTGCCGCGGATGACCATGGCGTTGAGCGTCACCCAGTTGCCGCCGGCGCCCTGGTGGTCGTGCACCAGGAACGTCTCCGGGGCGATGCGGCTGGGAGCGAAGTGGGGCTTGTCGTTGTCGAGCATCTGCGGTTCTCCTTCGTTCGTGCCGGCGGTTCCGGCGTCGATCGGACGGTACGAACGCGCTCGGCTGCGTTGAATCCCGTGCCCTCGGGTTCCTCACCTGGGGCAGGGGGAGCGCCACCCCGACCCACGGAGGGGCACCCCCGAGAACCAGGGGGTACCCCTGCGCACCCGTTCGGCGTACCGTCACCGCCATGACCGTGGACGCGCTGGTGCGGGCGCGGGACCGGCTCATCGCGTCCGTTGCCGATGAGCGCGGTCCGGGCGACCTGCTGGTGGATCTGCTGGCTGCCCTGCACGAGGTGGCCGACTTCGACGTCGCCGCCGTGATGCTCACCGATCCGGAGACGATGCTGCCCAGCGGCGCCGCCGTGGAGGGCTTCGCCGCCGACACCTGTGTGCCGTTCTGGGACAACGAGCTGCTGGACCCGGACTTCCTCAAGTTCAACGACCTGGCCCGCAGCCACGACCCCATCGGCACCCTGTACGAGGCCACCGACGGCGACCTCGCCCGCAGCCCCCGGTACCGCAAGCTGCTCGAGCCGATCGACGCCCCCGACGAGCTGCGAGTGGCGTTCAACTCGGGCACCACGTGCTGGGCCGTGGCATCGCTGGTCCGCCCGGCGGGTCAGTCGCCCTTCACCGTGGAGGAGGTGCACGCGGTGCGCGACCTCATCCCCGTGGCAGCCCGTGCGTTGCGCCACGCGGTGACCGGCGTCGACAGCGACATGGGCATGGCCGGGCCGGGCATGATCGTCTTCGACGACGGTGGCCGCATCGAGTCGATGACCCCGGACGGCGCCGCCGCGCTCGAGGACCTGCGCCACCGCGGCGGGGTCACCGACGTCATCCCCACGCCGCTCCTCGCGGCGGCTCGCAGGGCGAGGAGCAACCGTTCGAGCGCGCGGGTCGCGCTGCGTGCCCGCGGTGCGTCGGGTACGTGGATGCAGGTGCACGCCTCACCGCTGGGTGACGACGGTCGGGTGGCGGTGATGATCGAGCCGGCCCGCCGGAGCGACCTGCTCCCCATCCTGCTGGAGTCCTACGGCCTCACGCCGCGGGAGAGCGAGGTGGTCCTGCTCTTGTCACGAGGGCTCGCCACCAAGGAGATCGCCGCCGAGCTGTGCATCTCGATGCACACGGTGAACGATCACCTCAAGGTCATCTTCACGAAGACGGCGGTGAGCAGCCGCGGCGAGCTGGTGGCCAAGCTGTTCGCCGAGCACGTCATCGAGCGCTACCACGAGCACGCCGTCCACGTGTGAGGACAGGACGGGGGGACGGAGCGGCTGCCAGTTCGACGAGGGCGGTGTCAGAGGCGGCCGGCGTCGGCGGCGGCCTGCTCGGCCTGGGTGAGCTTGTCGTCGATGATGGCCAGACCGGCCTGCCAGAAGCCCGGGTCGGTGAGGTCGCAGTCGACGATCTGGCCGAGCTCCTCGGGCCAACGTGATCCGCCGGCGGCCAGCAGCTCGAGGTACCGGGGTACGAAGTCGTCGCCCCGCTCGGTGTACCGGGCGTAGACCGACAGGGCCAGGAGCTGGCCGTAGGCGTAGGCGTACACGTAGCCGGGCGTGCCGATGAAGTGCGGGATGTAGCTCCACCAGTCGCGGTAGCCGTCGGTGACCTCCATGGCGTCGCCGAAGAGATCCGACTGCGTGCGGCCCCAGTGGTCGGCGAAGTCGGCCACCGACAGCTCGCCTCGCTCTCGCCGGTGCGTGTGCACCGCGTCCTCGAAGCGGTTCATCGACACCTGGCGGAACACGGTGGCGATGCTGCCCTCGAGGTTCTGGGCCAGCAGGGCGAACCGCTCGGCCGGGTCGTCGACCATGGACAGCAGGCGCTCGAAGGTGACGGTCTCACCGAACACGCTGGCCGTCTCGGCGAGCGTGAGCGGGGTGGACTGCTCGAAGATGCCCTGCGGCCGGGCCAGGTACCCGTGCACGCCGTGGCCGAGCTCGTGGGCCAGGGTCATGACGTCGCCGGGCGTGGCGGTGTAGTTCAAGAAGACGTAGGGGTGGTGGTCGGGCACCGTGTAGGCGCAGAACGCCCCGCCCCGCTTACCGGGGCGCACGGGTGCGTCGATCCAGCCCTCGTCGAGGAAGCGGCCCACCACGTCGGCCAGTGCCGGCGAGAACGAGGCGTAGGCGTCGCGCACGATGGACGTGGCCTCGCCCCACGGGATGAAGCGGTCGGCGGTGGCGACCGAGGCGTTGCGGTCGTAGTCGGCGAGCCGGTCGAGGCCGAGGATGCGGGCTTTCAGCGCGTACCAGCGCTGGGGGATGTCGTAGCGGCCGACCACGGTGTCGACCAGCGCCTGGACGGACTCGTCGCTGGCCTCGTTGCCCTGGTTCCACGCGCTGATCCAGCTCGGGTAGCCGCGCAGGTCGTCCTGGATGCGTCGGTCGGCCAGGAGCGTGTTGTACACGTAGGCGCGGGTCCGCAGGCCCGGCTGGAGCGCGGCGCTCACCGCGTCGGCCGCCGTGCGCCGGACCTCGCGGTCGTGGTGCAGAAGGCGGCTGAGCGCGGCGTCGAGCGGCACGGTCTCGGGTGTGTCGTCGGCCTGGGGGATCGTCACCTCGATGGCGGAGGTCTGCTCGGTGAACAGGCGCACCCATGCCGAACGGCCGACCGGTTCGACGTTGGCGAGCAGCCGCTCCTCGACCTCGCTCAGCATGTTGGGCTTGCGGGCCCGGACGGTCTCGAGGTGGTGGCGGTGGTCGGCCAGGGCCGGATCGGCGAGCAGCTCGGCGGCCCGTTCGTCGTCGACCGCCACCCACTCGAGCTCGAACCACACCAGCTCGGCCGACAGCGTCGAGAGTCGCTCGCTGACCTTCTGCAGCAGCGCGCCGCGGGCGGGGTCGGAGGCGTCGACCGCGAAGTCGAGGTGGGCGTAGTTGGCCGCCCGCTGGGCGTCGGCGTACAGGTCGGCCAACCGGTACAGGACGCCGGCGAGCGCAGTGCCGTCGCACCCGGCGATGGTGCCCTTGACGTCGGCGGTCAGCTGGCGGGCGGCGTCGAGCGCTCGATCGAGCAGTTGTTCGACGCCGGCCTCACCCTGGCCACCGACCAGGGTGCCGATGTCCCAGGCGACGTCCTCGGCGCCGGTGCGCGTCGTGTCCACGTCGGTCTCCGTCATGTCGGGAGGTGCCCCTGCTCGCGTCTCAGCTGTCGAATTCGACGACGGCGTCGCCCTCGGCCTCGTCCTCGGCATCCTTCTTGGCCTTGCGGGCCCCGGACAGCTTGCCCAGGGTGAAGACCCACAGCAGCGCCCGGAGGACGCCACCGACCAGGCGCAGCACCAGGCGGATGGCGGCACCGACGGTGGCGTTGAGGACCTTGATCACGAGCCCGACCGCAGCGAGCACCGCGCCCACGAGCAGGAGCACCAGACGCCAGATGCCGTAGACCAGGTCGGACGCCCACTGGATGACCTTCTTGGTCAGCGTGACGCCGAGGCGCACCGGGATCATCAGGGCGCGTGCCAGGCCGACGACGGCGACGATGACCAGGCCGACGGCGCCGCCGGCGAGGCGGAACGGCAGGGCGATGGTCCAGAGCAGGTTGCCGAAGAACCCGCGGCCGCCGCCGGCGGTCTCCTCGCGAGCGATGGCGTCGACATCCAGATCCAGCTCGGGCAGTTCGAGTTCGCGGTCGGTTCTCGTGCGCATGTCTCTGATCATGGCAGCAACGAGCGGGATTCGCTCCTCCGAGGAGCGTTCGGCCTCAGCCGACGGGCCGGAAGCGCGGCAGCGCCCACCCCGCCGCGGTGTCGTCGAAGACCACCTCGACCCGCTGGTCGACGGCGACGGTGTCGACGTCGCAGCCGACGATGTTGGTGAGCATCCGTGGCCCACCGTCGCCGTTCCCGATGCCGGCGGGCAGATCGAGCTCGACGTAGGCGAGGACGTAGGGCGCCGCGTCGCGGTAGGCGCCCTGCCCGCGCCGGGCGACGGAGAAGCTGTAGACGGTGCCGGTGCCGGGGGCCTCGAACCAGTCGATGTCGAACGAGCCGCACGCCGGGCAGAAGCCCCGCGGGTACCAGATCACCGTGTCGCAGGCGGTGCAGCGCGGAAGGACCAGGCGGTGCTCGCGGGTGGCCTCCCAGTAGGGGAGGGCGTCGGCCTGCGGGTCGGGCTCGGGGGCGGGCAGGCCGCTGGCGGTGGTGTCGGTCATGACTCCCTCCCGAGGATGAGCGTCGCCGACCCGTGCCGGGTGCCGAGCGAGCCGCCGGTGCCGTGGGCCAGGGCGAGGTCGCAGTCGGGGACCTGCACGGCGGTGTGGGCCTCGCCCCGCAGCTGGCGCACGGCCTCGATCACCTTGGTCATGCCGCCCCGGTTGGTCGGGTGGTTGTTGCAGAGCCCGCCGCCGTCGGTGTTGAACGGCAGACGCCCGTGTGGCGCTTGCAGGCCGCCGTCGGCGACGAAGCGACCACCCTCGCCCTTGGCGCAGAAGCCGAGGTCCTCGATGGTCTCGAGCACGGTGATGGTGAAGCTGTCGTAGATCGAGGCGTAGTCGATGTCGGAGGGTTTCACGCCCGCCTCCTCGAAGGCCCGCGGGCCGCTCCACACGGCGCCCGTGTGGGTGAGGTCGATGCGACCGTTGTTCGTGTGCTTGGGCGCCTCGCCGTGGCCGAGCACGACCGGGGCCATCCGGTCGAGGTCGCGTGCCACCTCGGGCGACACCACCACCAGCGCGCCACCTCCGTCGGTGATGACGCACGAGTCGAGCCGGTGCAGCGGATCGGCGACCATCGGCGAGTCGAGCACCTGGTCGACCGTCACCGGATCGGGCAGGAAGGCGTTGGGGTTGTGCTGGGCGTGCACGCTGGCCGCCACCTTGATCTCGGCCAGCTGCGCCGACGTGGTGCCGAACTCGTGCATGTGCCGGGTGGCGGCCATGGCGTAGAGGGTGAGCACGGACGTGCCGTAGACGGTCTCGAACGAGAACTCCGGCGCCGTGGTGACCCGACCCGAGCCGCCCGGACGGTTGCCGCCGGTGCGGGGCTTGCCGGCCAGGGTGATGAGAGCGACCGAGCACTTGCCGGCGGCGATGGCCGCGGCGGCGTGGCCGACGTGGGCGATGTACGACGACCCGCCCATCTCGGTGCTGTCCACGTACGACAGCCCGGTCAGGCCCAGGTACTCGGCCATCGACAGCGGACCGAAGCCCGGTGCGTCGCCGGCGCAGAAGTAGGCGTCGACGTCGCCCTTGGTGAGGCCGGCGTCGGCGAGCGCACCCATGGCGACCTCGGCGTGGATCTGCGGCGTGGTCCGGTCCGGGATCTCCCGGAGCGGGTGCTCGAACGCCCCGGCGATGTGTGCTGCCCCCTTGATGGTCACGCCGGCGAGTCTGGCCACTGCCGACCCCCGTCCGGAAACTGGCAGTCGCTGCGTAACGCCCGGAGCACGCCGGGCCCCGAGACGTTACGCGGGAGCTGCCAGTTCTGGTACGGGCGGGCTGCCAGTTTCAGGAGGTGGGGTGGACGGTGCGGTCGGTGGGGTCGACCGTCCAGGCGCCGGCCTCGGTGACCGGCGAGTCGGGCACGGTGACGTCGTCGACCAGTCGGTAGTGCGCCGTCCACGAGTCGGGCGTGATCTCGTGGAGCACCCAGCCGCGGTGGTCGAGGTCGGACCACAGGATGTGGTCGTTGCGGTCCTCGAGCAGCGAGCCGATCTGGCGCAGCTCGTCGGGCACTCCCGACGACACGCCCGGTCCGACGAACTCGGTGCCCAGCAGGGGGGTGGCGTCGTCGTCGGCGTCGACGTGCAGCTCGGCCACCCACGACGAGTGCACGTCGCCCGACAGCACGACGGGCGCCGGCGATCGACCGAGCACGTCGAGCAGCTGCCGGCGGGCGCCGGTGTAGCCGTCCCACTGGTCGAGGTTCCACGCCACGTTGCCGGGGAGGAAGCGCCACTGGTGCACGACGATCTGCTCGACCACCGTGGTCCAGACGGCGTCGTGCCCGGTGGCGACGTCGTCGAACCACGCTTCCTGCTCGGCGCCGAGCATGGTGACCGTGTCGGTCGCCGGGCAGCGGGGGCCGACGTCCTTGGCCAACTCGTCTTCGGGAGGGCAGGGCTGGTCGTCGCGGTACTGGCGGGTGTCGAGCAGCACGAACCGGGTCAGGTCGCCCCAGTCGACGGTGCGGTACATGCGCAGGTTCGGGCCGTCGGGCGGATCGACCCGCGTCGGTGTGAACTCCCACCACGCCCGGTACGCCGCCGCCCGTTGCGCCAGGAACGCCTCGCCCTCCGCCGGGGTGGCCTCGGTCGGATCGCCTGGATCGGCGCCCTGGTAGTTGTTCTCGACCTCGTGGTCGTCCCACACGATGAGCCAGGGCGCCACGGCGTGGGCGGCCTGCAGCTCGGGGCCGGCCTTGTACCGCCGCCACAGCGCCCGGTACCCCTCCAAGTCGGTGGGCGGGTCGTCGTCGACGGGCCGCACCGGCCCGCGGTCGGACTCGTAGACGTAGTCGCCGCAGTGGACCACCACGTTGGGTGCCTGGTCGGCGACGTCGGACAGGGCGGTCCAGTACCCCGACGACCACCGCTGGCACGACAGGTGACCGACGCGCAGCGGATCGGACGGCATGGTCCCTGGCGCCGGCGCCGTACGGGTGCGCGCTGGGGGCGTCACGTGCCCGTCGGCGATGAAGCGGTACCAGTAGGCGCGGTCGGGCTCGAGGTCGGTGGCCAGGACGCGCACCGTCATGGCGGCGGCGGGATCCGCAATCACCGGGGCCCGCTGGATCACCGCCTCGAAGGCCTGGTCGAGCGCCACCTCGACGGTGACGCCGGCGCCGTCCGGGCGGTCGACCCACGTCCACAGCACGACCGAGCTGTGGTCCGGGTCGCCCGACGCCACGCCCAACCCGAACGGGTACGAGCCGACCGGCTCGCCGACGTCGAGCGGCGGCAGGGTCTCCGGCGTGGGCGCCGTGGTCGTCGTCGACGGACCGGACGTGGTGGTCGTCGGGGCGGCGTCGTCGGAGCCGCCACCGCACGCGCCGACGACGACGCCCGAGCCGAGCAGCCCGAGGAAGCGCCGCCTGGTCCAGGTCATTCGCCGGTGTCGGCGTCAACGCCGCCGGTGTCCGCCGGCGGTGCACCGAGCAGCGGTGCGTAGTCGGCCGCCAGCCGGTCGAAGTCGAGCTCGCGCAGGAACCGGCTGAAGGCGATCTGTGCCGCCAGCGCGTGCACGTCCTCGAACACGGCAGGCAGGAACGCCGGCGGGGCGATGAGGCCCTCGTCGTAGAGCGCGTTGATGGCGCCCATGTGGTTGATGTCGACCTTGCCGGCGAACATGATCGGGATCCGGTCGAGGCGGCCGGAGCGGATGGCCACCCGCATGTAGGCGTAGGCCAGCACCAGGCCCTTGCCGTACCCGATGTCCTTGGTGAACGGCGCGCTGGTGGGCGTGGACCCGCGGAAGACCCGCATCGCCAGCTGCCAGCACTCCTCCTCGTCGAGCCCGTTGGTGCGGAAGTGCTCGACGACGTCGACGAACGTGGCACCGCCGTTGGCCAATGCCACGGCGTCGATGCGGTCGGCGATGCGCAGCAGCCGGGCCGGGTGCGAGGTCAGCGACAGGATCTCGGTGAGGGTGGCCAGGCCCTCCTGGGTGATGGTCACCGGCGGCGTCGCCTTGCCCAGGAAGGTGCAGTACGGCTGGGCCTTGCCGTTGTCGCTGGTGCCGACGTGCACCCAGCCCTCGTGTGACTCGAGTTGGGCGAGCTGGCGGTCGGAGAACATGGCGTCGGTTCGCAGCTTGATGTAGGTGGAGCCGGCCGCTGCGTCGGCGACGATGCCGTCGTCGAGCACGACGTCGACCATGCCCGGGCCCATCGACGAGTCGAGCCGCTCCTGGAGCAGCTTCACCGCTTCGTCGCCGGGGATCGACTTCTCGTCGCGCTCGTCGACCTCGACGTCGGTGACCCAGTCGAGCGCCTCGCGGAGCTTGCCGGCCAGGTCGGCCACCGTGGGGCCGCCGGCGTGGAAGACGTCGTCGGTGGTGCCGTAGAGCTGGGCCGACAGCGGCCCGAAGGCGTCGGTGCCCCGAGCGGCCAGCAGGTCGAGGGTGAGTCGGTACTGCTCGCAGGTCTGCTTGAGCATCTGGGCGAGCAGCGACGTGGTGCCCAGCGACGCGTTGATGCCGAGCTCGAGGTCGAGGAAGCGCTCGCGCGTCTCGTCCAGGTCGAAGCCGAGGTCGCGCTCGGCGTACCACGATGCGTCGATCGAGGGCTGCGACCGGCACCCGCTGGCGAAGAACTCGTCGCGGACCTGGTCGTCCCACTTGATGGCGTTGAGGATGCGCACCGGTCCCTGGGCGTCGACGATGGCGTCGGAGATCGCTCGCACCGTCTCCTCGTACGTCTCGCCCATGGCAGACAGGATGACCCATCGCCGGCGCCGGGCGGCGGTTGCTGCCACTTAACGAACCCTTTGCCTCGTGCTGGCGCGCCCTTGGTGCCGACGTCCGTACGTTTCGTCACATGGCAACCACCCGCAAGTCAGCCCTCACCATCGCCGGCGTCGTCGCCGGCTCGCTCGCCCTCGGTTCGCTGGCCGGCGCCGCCGGCGCCGGCCTGTTCTCCGGCGGTTCGTCCACCGGCGACCAGCCGGTGACGTTCGAGGACGTCAGCGACACGAGCGTCCCGGTGACCAGCACCTCGACCACTCCCACCACCGGCGTCGAGGTCGTGTACCAGGACGTCTACGACCTGCCGCCCGCCAACGGTTCGTCCGGTCCCGCCCCCGTCACCGCGGCGGCGACCGTCGGCCAGGACGACACGGCGACCGCACCGGCCGCCGACACGTTCGACGACTCGGGCCACGACGCCTTCGACGACGACGCCTTCGAGTCCGAGCATGAGTCCGACGACGACGCCTACGAGTCCGAACACGAGTCCGAGGACCACGAGCAGTACGACGACTCGGGCCACGACGGCAGCGACCACGAGGCCCTCGAGCACGAGGGCTCCGAGGTCGAAGATGACTGATCGGCCCCGCCGGCGCCGGCCCCGGCCCCATCCCGCCGCCGCCAGCCGCGTCTTCGTGGCCGGGATCGCCACCGCCGGAACGGTGGCGATGGCGGGGATGATGGCGAACCCCATCGCCTCCGCCGGCGCCCAGGCCACGGAGGCCGACGGTGGAGCGCCGGCACCGGTCGGCCAGCCGGCCTCGGTCACGCAGGCTCCGCTCGACCCCACACCGGCCTCGGCACCGACCCGCGTCATCGTCGTCCGCCGTCACCACCCGGCGCCCTCATCGGGCACCACCCGGTCCGCACCGGTTCTCACCTCGACGTCGCGCTCCGTCGCGCCGGCTCCCCGTACCACCCCGGCGCCGGCGCCCGCTCCTGCTCCGGCTCGGGCACCGGCCCCCACCACCCGCACCCGCGGGAGCTGACCGTGGCGGCGCCGCACGTACTGGTCACGGTCGTCGACGACCTGCGCTTCCGGGCCATGGGGACCGACTGCCACGTGCAGGTCGTCGACGGCCCCGCCGGCCTGGTCGACCAGATCGAGGCCCTGGTGCGCGCCGACGAGGACCGCTGGTCGCGCTTCCGGGACGACTCCGAGATCGCCCGCATCGACGCCGGCGCCGGGCGGCCCGTCACCGTGTCACCCGAGACCGCCGAGCTGCTGCAACTGGCGCTCGACGCCCGGGCCGCCACCGGTGGCCGCTTCGACCCGCTGCTCGGCGCCCAGATCCGGGCCGCCGGCTACGACCGCAGCTTCGACCAGATCGATCGGCGCGGACCCGTCGCACCCGCTCCCGCACTGCCCGCGACGGCCGCGCCGGTCACCCTCGACACCACCACGGACGGCGGCGTCCTGCACCTGCCCGCCGGCGTCCGGGTCGACGTCGGCGGCGTCGCCAAGGGCCACAGCGCCGACCGGGCCGTGGCCGCCGCCCTGGCCGCCGGCGCCGCCGGTGCGTGCGTGAACATCGGCGGTGACCTGGCCTGTGCCGGCGACGGCCCCGAGGGACCGGGCTGGTGGATGACCGTCGACCACCGCCCCGGCACCGTGCTGGGTCTCACCAGCGGCGGGGTCGCCACCTCCACCACGACCCGCCGTCGCTGGCCGGTGCTCCCCACCCCGCCCGAAACCGGCAGCGGATCGCGATCAGCGGTGGAGGAGGCACACCACCTGCTCGACCCCACCACGGGCCGGCCGGCCCGGACCGACGTGGCCAGCGTCACGGTCGTCGCCCCCACGGCCGCGCTCGCCGAGGTCCTGGCCAAGGTCGCCGTGCTCGCCCCGGTGGCGGAGGCGGCCGGTGTGTTCCACCACCACGGCGCAGCCGCCGTGATCACGACGAACACCGGCCGCCTCCGACACCTCGGCGACATCGACCCCTACCTCACCACCCGTTCACACGACCAGATCTGACCGGATCCGGTCAGATCTGGTCGTGAGAAGCGATCGGAGCACCCCATGAACCTGACGCTGCACCCCGAGTTCTGGTGGTACGCCACCCGCGCCACCGGCATCACCGCCTGGGTGGCCGCCCTCGGTTCCGGCCTCGCCGGCCTCGCCCTGGCCACCCGCACCCTCGGCAATCGCCCCCGGGGCCCGTGGCTGCTCGACCTGCACCGCGGCCTGTCCGGCGTCACCCTCGCCTTCACCGCCTTCCATCTGACGTCGCTGGTGGCTGACTCCTACGTCCACTTCGGCGCCGCCGACCTGCTGGTGCCCCTGGCCAGCGACTGGAAGCCGCTGGCCGTCGCCGGCGGCATCGTGGCGATGTGGCTCTACGTCGCCGTCGAGGCCACCAGCCTGGCCATGAAGCGACTACCCAAGCGCCTGTGGCACGCCATCCACCTGTCCAGCTACCTCGCCTTCGCGGCCGCGACCGCCCACATGTTCACCGCCGGCACCGACGCCACCAACCCGGCCATCCTCGGCATCGCCGGCGCCGCCGTGCTCGGCGCGGTGTTCATGCTCACCTACCGGGTGGCGGCACCGGCCAAGCCCGCCCGGCGCATCCCGTCGCGACCCGTCGCCACCAAGACCCCGGCCGGGTCGCCGGCGCAGAGCTGAGCGCGCGCTCCGGCGCGGCGCTGCGCATTTTGCGGGAACGACCGGGACACCGCGAGACTTGAACCACTTGACCGATCGGTCAACTTCGCGAGCACCCCGCGTTCTTCAAGCAAGGGAGACACCCCCATGGCAACCGCCGTCATCGTCGATGCAGTCCGCACCCCGGGCGGCCGGCGCTTCGGTCAGCTCTCCGGCTGGCACGCCGCCGACCTCGCCGCCGAGACCCTCAAGGCCCTGGCCGAGCGCAACAACCTCGACCCGGCCCTCGTCGACGACGTCGTCATGGGCTGCGTCATGCAGGTCGGCAACCAGGGGCTGAACGTCGGCCGCAACGCCGTGCTCGCCGCCGGCTGGCCCGAATCGGTGCCCGCCACCACCGTCGACCGCCAGTGCGGTTCCAGCCAGCAAGCCGCCCACTTCGCCGCCCAGGGCGTCATCGCCGGTGCCTACGACATCGCCGTCGCCGCGGGTGTCGAGGTCATGACCACCACCCCGATGGGTGCGTCGATCACGCCGGGCTCCATCCCCTTCGGTCCCAAGGCCGCCGGCCGCTACGCCGACGTGGAGTACATCGAGGGTTGGAAGGGCCTGATCCCCCAGGGCGTGTCCGCCGAGATCATCGCCAACAAGTGGGATCTCTCCCGCGAGGACCTCGACAAGATCGGCTACGAGAGCCAGATCCGGGCCGCCCGTGCCCGCGACGAGGGCCGCTTCGACAACGAGATCATCCCGGTCAAGGTCAAGAAGCTCGACAAGGAGACCGGCGAGCTCATCGACACCGGCGACCAGATGGCCACCGCCGACGAGGGCATCCGCGACACCACGATGGAGACGCTGGCCAACCTGAAGCCGGCCTTCATCCCCGACGGCAAGGTCACCGCCGGCAACTCCTCCCAGATCTGCGACGGCGCCTCCGCCCTGCTGATCATGAGCGAGGAGAAGGCCAAGGAGCTCGGCCTCACCCCGCGCGCCAAGTTCCACACGTTCGCCCTGGCCGGCGTCGACCCGGTCACCATGCTCACCGGTCCCATCCCGGCCACCGCCAAGGTGCTCGACCGGGCCGGCATGACGATGGACGACATCGACCTGTTCGAGGTCAACGAGGCCTTCGCCTCCGTCGTCGGCGCCTGGCAGAAGGAGCACAACGCCGACATGAGCAAGGTCAACGTCAACGGCGGCGCCATCGCCCTCGGCCACCCGCTCGGCGGCTCCGGCGCCAAGCTGATGGCCACCCTGCTCAACGAGCTCGAGCGCACCGGCGGCCGCTACGGCCTCCAGACCATGTGCGAGGGCGGCGGCTTGGCCAACGCCACCATCATCGAGCGCCTGGGCTGATCGGGCTGGCGTTGGCTTCCAGAAGCACGGCCAACGCCACCATCATCGAGCGCCTGGGCTGATCCTCAGGCCGGCCCACCCCAGCGGTTGGTGAGCCGGTAGCGGTCGGCCCGGATCACGCTGGTCCGGTGCTCGAACGGCGCCGGACCCGCCCACAGCAGACGTTCGACCTCGAACGCGAGACCGTCGGCTCCGAGACCCAGGAGCCGGCGGTCCTTCGCGTTCGGTCGGACCGGCCGGATCTCCTCCTCGCCGCGGGTGGGACGCACGCCGGCGTCGGCGGCCAGCACGTCGTAGAGCGATCCCGAGCTGAGGTCGGCGGACAGGAGCGGCTGCCCGACCGACAGCGGGAGCCAGCTGCGGTCGACGGCCAGTGGCTCGTCGTCGGCGAACCGCTGGCGGACGACGTGCACGGCGTCGTCGCCCGCGGCGATGCCGATCCGGTCGGCGAGGCGGCGGGGCAGCGGGGCGACCTCGGCGGTGAGCACGCGGCTGTGCTCGGCCTGGCCGGTCGCCGAGATGGCCCGGGCCATGCTGTACGACCCGCCCAGGGCGTGCTCGACCGGGCCGGTCACCTCGGTGCCCCGGCCCCGGGTCCGGACCACGAGGCCGGCATCCGCCAGGGCGGCCACCGCCTGGCGGACGGTCGGCCGGCTCACGCCGTAGTCGTCGATCAGCTCGGACTCGGTGGGGAACCCGGCATCGAAGCCGCCGGCGGCCAGACGCCGGCGCAGGTCGGCCTCGAGCTGCGCCCACAGCGGCAGGGCGCTGGTGCGGTCGAGCGTGCCCGCCTCCGAGGTCGTCATCCGCCACCCAGCAGGACGGCCGCGGTCAGCGTGGCCACCACGGCGACGGCGACGGCGACGAAGCGCCAGTCGCGCTCGTGGGTCCACACGCCGGCCAGCACCAGCACCCGCAGCGCCGGGGTGGCGCCGAGGGCAGCGATGCCGGCACCCATGAGGGCGTCACCGAGGCTGGGGGCGTGGTGGAGGTCGAGCAGCAGGACCACGCCGGCGTCGTGGTCGCCGCTGGCCAGCTTGACCACCAGACCGACGATCATCAGGACGATCGACACCACCAGGCCGGTTCGCAGCAGATGGTGGACGATGGTGCGGGTGGTGCCCGGGGCGTTCTGCTCGGCGGTCACAGCCCGACCCCCGCGGCGTCGAGGCCCATCTGCACGCCGACGAGCACCAGCACCACGGCGAGGACCATGCGCAGCGTCCGGGGGCTGGTGCGGGCGGCGATGTGGGTTCCGGCGCTGGCGCCGGTGACGATCCCGAGGGCGACGGGGACGGCGATCAACGGATGCACGTACCCGCGGGCGAAGTACACCACCAGGCTGGCGATGGCGGTGACGCCGATCATGAAGTTGGAAGTGGCGGCGGCCACCCGGATCGGCACCCGCATGCCGAGCGTCATCGCCGGGACCTTCAGGAACCCGCCACCGACGCCGAGCAGACCCGAGAGCAACCCGGCCACGCCGGCGATCGCCGAGCCGAGTCCGAGCCGCTCGGCCTCGTAGCGGACGAGGGTGTCGGCGTGGTCGTCGTAGTAGGCGCCGCCCAGGCTTCCGGAGGTCTCCCAGCCGATGCGGGGCTCGCCGGCATCGGCGTGGAGGTCGGCGTCGTCGTCACCGGCGGTGTGCGGGTCGCCCTGGCGCACCACGAGCACCGCGGTCAGGATCATCACGCCGGCGAACACGGTCGTGATCACCGTGGGCGAGATCGCCACGGCCAGCAGGCCGCCGGTGATGCCGCCGATGGTGGTCGCCACCTCGAGCGACATGCCCAGACGCATGTTGGCCAACCCTTCGCCGACGTAGGCGGCGCCCGCGGCGGTCGAGGTCGCCACCACGGCCACCAGCGAGGTGGCGACGGCGATGCGGATGTCGTACCCGAAGCCGAGGACCAGGGCGGGCACCACGACGATGCCGCCGCCGATGCCGATCACCGCCCCCAGGCCGCCGGCGAACACGCCGAGTCCGGCGAGCAGCCCCAGTGTGATCCAGGTGATCGTCACGACGTCATAATGTCATTACCTTTCTGGTCCGGCAACACGGCCGCGGGTGGTGCGGGTGGGCGTCGGTAACCTGGACGGCATGCCGCAGCGCCGCTGGATCGTCGTCGGCGCCGTCATCGTCCTGATCGGCGTGCTGACCACCGATGTCGGTGTCCTGCCGCTGATCGTCGCCGTCGTCGCAGGGGGCCTCATCTTCAAGGTCGGCATCGCCATGCTCGCCGGCATGTCCCAACCGGTGCCCGAGCCGCCACCGCCGGGCGAGCTGCGCAAGGTCAAGATCGAGTTCCGCTGCTCGATCTGCGGATCCGAGGTCCGCATGACGGTGGCCAACGACCAGATGCCCGAGCCGCCCAAGCACTGCCTCGAGGAGATGGACCTGGTCACCCCGGTCGAGTGACCGTACTGGCCGGTAACCACGCGGCGTGCAGGTTCCCCGGCCCTGTCCCGGTCGCTGACCACCCGCAGTGAGGTTTTCCACAGCTGGGCACAGGGTGGGGGAAACGGCACGAAAATCGCACGCGCCGTGACAGCCCGCGCACCGGTGGTGCGACAGGCTCGACGCTTCGCTCAGTCATCCACAGGGTCGGTGTGAGCTGTGGACAGCGCGATCGACGGCCAGCGCGCAGACGGTCACCCGATGTGACGTGACGCTGGTCACGTCGACCGGTCAGCGGATCGTCAGTGGAACTGCGTGGAGGTGATGATGCCGCCCAGCACCAGGCCCAGACCGAGCAGCAGGTACTTGTTGTCGGTGGCGCCAGGGAGCAGACCCAGGTAGTTCAGGAAGATCACCAGAGCGCCGAGGCCCAAGAGGGTGAACATCAGCACCGGCACCCACATGGGGCTGACCTTGTACTCGGCCGGGATGGGGGCGGTGTACCGCCCCGACGACGTCTCGGCCACGTCGGTGGCGGCGTGGCCCTTGGACAGGGCGCGACGGGTGCCCGACGGTCGCCCGCCCTTCGGCGTCGTGCGTCCGCCCTTCTTCTTCCGGTCCTGTCGTGCCATCGGCGCCCAACGTACCGGGTGGTCCTGCCCTGCTCCATCCAGGGGTACGTTCCGGTCGTGAGCGACGGACAGGGCGGCGTGCTGGCCGCGGTCGACATCGGCACGAACTCGGTGCACATGGTGGTGGCCCGCGTCGACGGTCAGGGCCGGATGGACATCCTCGAGCGCGAGAAGGAGATGGTCCGACTCGGCCGGTCGGGGGGAGACATGAAGCTGCTGTCCGGCGACGCCATCGACCGCGGCGTCGCCGCCCTGACCCGGTGCCGCGCCGTGGCCGACGCTCATGGCGCCGAGCTGGCCGCCGTGGCCACCTCCGCCGTGCGCGAGGCCGAGAACCGCCGCGAGTTCCTCGACCGGGCCTACGACGAGGCCGGCGTGTCGGTCGAGGTCATCTCCGGCTTCGAGGAGGCCCGGCTGATCCACCTCGGCGTGCTCCAGGCGTTGCCGCTGTTCGACCAGCGGTTGTTGCTCTGCGACATCGGCGGCGGCTCCACCGAGGTGCTGCTCGGGCAGCGGGGCGACGTCCTCGGCAGCCGCAGCTTCCGGCTCGGTGCCATCCGGCTGACCGAACGGTTCCTGTCGAAGCCGACCCTCAAGCCCAAGCACGTCGAACGGTGTCGCGAGCACGTCGAGACCACGTTCGCCGCGTTCGCCCAAGAGGTCGCCCACACCGGGTTCGACGCCGTCGTCGGCGCGTCGGGGACCATCGAGACGGTGGTGGCCATGGCCCTGGCGGCCCGGGGGCGCGGTGCGGGCACCCGCACCTACAACGCCCAGGTGGTCACCGCCGACGAGGTCGCCGAGGTGGTCGAGCTGCTGGCGGACACACCCACGCCGGCCGAGCGAGCCAAGCTGCCCGGCGTCGACGCCAAGCGGGCCGACATCCTTCTGGCCGGTGCCATCATCCTCGAGCAGTTCGTGCGGGTGTTCGGCGTGAAGGAGCTGACCTTCTCCGACTACGCCCTGCGCGAGGGGGTGCTGCTCGACCAGGCCCGCCGGCGCTCGGGCGCCACCCTGCACCACCTGCGCGACCTGCGCCGGCGCTCGGTGCTGCATCTGGTCGAGCTGACCGACGACTACCCCGACCACTCGCGCGAGATCGCCCGCCATGCCCTCGGGCTCTTCGACGGGTTGCAGGAGGTGCTGGGCCTGGGCGACGAGGCCCGCGAGCTGCTCGAGGCCGGTGCCCTGCTGTGCAACGTCGGCGTGTTCATCTCGCACTCGGGGCACCACAAGCACAGCTACTACGTGATCCGCAACAGCGAGCACCTGTCCGGGTTCACCGACCGCGAGATCGAGCTGATCGCCCAGGTGGCCCGCTACCACCGCAAGTCGGCGCCCAAGAACAAGCACGACGACTGGCGGGCGCTGCGACGCAGCGACCGCGACCTGGTGGTGGCGCTGGCTGCGGTGCTGCGCGTCGCCATCGGCTTCGACCGCTCGCACCGGTGCCCGGTGGCTGCCACGTCGGTCCACGTCGACGACGAGCAGGTGGTCATCGAGGCGCACCCGGCCGGCGATGTCGCCGTCGACCTCGAGGCCCACGCGGCCGCCGAACGCAGCGGGTTGCTCGAGCAGGTGCTGGGTCGCTCGGTGGTGGTGCGCCCCGGCGCTCGGGTGTGAGCGGGGGCCTCAGCGGGCCAGCACCAACAGCGAGCCGTCCTCGCCGGCGTCGGCCAGCGCCGAGTCGGCGGCCATGAACAGGCCATCGGGGTCGGAGGCGTTGGCCGGGTAGGCGGCCATGCCGCCGCGCAGCATCACGGGCACGACGGCGCCGCCGGCGAACTCGAACTCGCCGACCAGCTCGCTGAGCGCCCGCCGGAGCACGGTGTAGCCGTCGCGGGGCGCGCTGGAGGGGAGCAGCACCGCCAGCTCGCGGCGGTTGGTGAGGCCGAAGACGGCCTCGCTGGGGAGGAGCCCGCGCGCCCGCTCGATGAGCGAACGGGTGAGGAACTCGAGGCCGTCGGCGCCGACCTCGGCCAGGATCTCGTCGGTGGAGCCGAGCTCGACCAGGCTGAAGCAGAAGGCGCCCTCGGAGCCTTCGACGGCGATCTCGTCGGCCAGGCGGGCTTCGAGGTAGTCCTGGGTGAGCAGCTGGAGGGCGTCGTCGGTGCCGACGGCGGCGAGCTGCTTGGCCCGGTCGATGCGTCCCTTCACCAGTGCGGCCAGCGAGTTGGTGTTGAACGGCTTGGGAACGAAGGCGTCGAGACCCTGCGGCTCTTCGAACTCGGGGTCGTACTGGGCGCCGGCCGACACCATGATCACCGGCACGAACGCCCACTGGTCGTCGGAGCGCATCCGCCGGTACACCTCGGTGCCCGAGAACCCGCGCAGCCGCACGTCGAGCAGCACCACGTCGGGCTGCAGCGTCACGAGGGCGTCGAGCACCTCGTCGGCGTTCGACGGGTCGAGGTGCACGACGTCGTAGCCGGCGGCGCGGAAGTAGGCGCGCAGGAAGGCGGCGATGTCGCCCTCGTCCTCCACGCACAGGACGCGCTGGGTCGCCGCCAGTCGGCGGGCCACCGGTCCGAGTCTCGGTTCGTCGCTCATGTGCGCCGTGATGCCCTCGTGTTCGCCTGCGGTCTGGGGACGAGTCCCGCTCTAGCATCCCATCCGTGGCCGCCGCGCGGGTGCTTGTCATCGACAACTACGACTCGTTCGTCTTCAACCTCGTCCAGTACCTGGGCGAGCTGGAGGCCGAACCGATCGTGCACCGCAACGACGAGATCGACCTCGCCGGGGTCGAGGCGCTGAACCCCGACGCCATCCTCATCTCTCCCGGCCCTGGTACACCCGACGACGCCGGGATCTCCTGCGACCTGATCCGCGAGTGGGCGGGCCGCCGGCCGATCCTGGGCGTGTGCCTCGGCCACCAGTGCATCGGGCAGGTCTTCGGTGGCCGGGTGGTCCGGGCGTCGCAGGTGATGCACGGCAAGACGTCGCCCATCTTCCACGACGGTTCGGGCGTGTTCACGGGTCTGCCGTCGCCCATCGAGGCCACCCGCTACCACTCCCTGGTGGTCGAGGCATCGAGCGTGCCGCCCGACCTCGTGGTCACCGCCCACACCACCGACGACGACCAGACGGTGATCATGGGGCTGCGTCACCGCACCCACGACGTCGAGGGCGTGCAGTTCCACCCCGAGTCGATCCTCACCGGCTCGGGCCACGAGATGCTGCGGCACTTCCTCGACCGCTTGGCGGTCTGAGCCGCCCGACGATCACCCGCCGGGTGCCGTCGTGGTGGTCGTCGACGAGGTGGTCGTGGTGGTGGGCAGCAGCTCGGCCCGCCCGACGGTGATGGTCACCGTGGATCCGCGGTCGGCCTGCTGACCGCCGGCCGGTGACTGGTCGAGCACACGGCCGTCGTCGGGATCGCCCGGCGGCAGCGCCTGTTCGACCACCTCGACCACGAACCCGGCCGTGTCGAGCTCGGACCGGGCGGTCTCCTCGGTCTTCTCCACCACGTTGGGCACGATGACCTGCTCGGGGCCGGTGGACACGATGACCGTGACGGTGTCGCCCACGGGGATCACCGTGCCGAAGCCGGGACTGGTGCGGATGACCTGGTCCTTGGGCACGCTCGAGCTGCTGTCGGTGGCCTTGGCCACGTTGAAGCCGGCCCGTTCCAGGATCGCCTTGGCCTCGTCGAACGACCGACCGGCGGTCTCGGGGACGGCCCGCTCCTCGGGGCCCTGGGAGACGCGGATGGTGATGGTGGCCGACAGCGGGGCCTTGGTTCCGGCCTCGGGGTCCTGGGAGACGACGTGGCCCTCCTCGACGTCCTGGTCGTAGACGGGGTCGGTCTTGATGTCGGTGAACCCGGCACCGCCGAGCACCGATCGAGCGTCCTCCTCGGAGAAGCTGACCACCTCGGGCACCTCGACCACCGGTTCGCCGTTGGAGACCGTGAGCGTGACGGCGCTGCCCTCGTCGGCCTCGGCGTTGCCCTCGGGGTCCTGGCTGATGACCGTGCCGTCGTCGAACTCGGCGTTCTCCTGGTACTCGGTCTTGACCTCGAAGCCGGCGGCTTCGAGGGTGCTCTTGGCCGAGTCGACCTGCTCGCCCACCACGTTGGGCACGACCTTGGTGACGGCGGTGCCGCCGTCGTTGGAGTCGAACACGCCCAGCGTCTGGGCCAGCAGGAACAGCACGCCGCCCATCACGGCCAGCAGCAGCAACAGGATGGCGATGAAGGCGCCGTTGCGCTTGGGCGGCTCCTCGTACTCGTAGGGGTCGTAGGGCGCCTGGTCGTAGCCGCGCGTGGCGTAGGGGTCGTAGGGCGGGGGACCGCCGGCGGCTGCGCCGGTGGCGGTGGGCAGCGCCTGGGTGGCGTCGGCCGAAGGTGGCGGGGCCACCGGAGCCGGGGTGGCCATGATCTGGTTGCCCTCGCGGTAGCGGCGGAGGTCGGCGCGCAGGTCTTCGGCGGAGGGGTAGCGCGCCTGGGGGTTCTTGGCCAGGCACTTGAGGATGATCGCCTCGAGCGTGGCGTCGACGTCGGCATTGATCTGCCGCGGCGACATCGGCTGTTCCTGCACGTGCTGGTACGCCACGGCGAGGGCGTCGTCGCCGCGGAACGGCGGGCGACCGCAGACCGCCTCGTAGAGCACCACACCCAGGCTGTACACGTCGGAGCGCGGGTCGACCGGCCGGCCCTGGGCCTGCTCGGGCGAGAAGTAGGTGGCGGTGCCCATGACCTGGCCGGTCTGGGTGAGGTCCTCGTCGCCGGCGGCGGTGATGGCCCGGGCGATGCCGAAGTCGGTGACCTTCACCTGGCCGTCGGAGGCGAGCAGCACGTTGCCCGGCTTGACGTCGCGGTGGACGACCCCGTTCTTGTGGGCGAAGCCCAGTGCGGCGGCGATGTCGATGCCGATGTCGGCGGCACGGGCCGGCAGCAGCGTGCCCTCCTGGCGGAGCACGTCGGCCAGGCTCCGGCCGGCCACGTACTCCATCACGATGAAGTAGGTGCCGCCCTCCTCGCCCCAGTCGTAGACGCCCACGATGTTGGGGTGGTTGAGGTTGGCCGAGTCCTGCGCCTCGCGGCGGAACCGCTGCACGAACGACGGGTCGGCGGCGTACTGCGGGAACAGCACCTTGACGGCGACGGGGCGGTCGAGGAGCTGGTCGCGGGCGAGGTACACGTCGGCCATGCCGCCTCGCGCGAGTCGACGGTGCAGTTCGTAACGACCGCCGTAGATGACGGGTCCCTGGTCAGACATGCCGGGGCGCACTCTACGACAGGGAGCCCCCCGCACTGGAGGCGACCCGCTCCGCAGCGTGGTCGGGAGGGTTCCTCGGGAGCGGTGGGGTCAGCGTTGCGAGGCGAGCACGGTCTCGAGCACCGCCTTGGCGATCGGCGCCGCCACCCGACCACCGGTCTGCTCGGAGACGCCGGGCTGGCCCTCGACGATGACGGCGACCGCCACGGTGGGCGCCTCGCCCGGAGGGCCGGCGAACCCCATGATCCAGGCGTGCGAGCTGGGGACCTCGGTGCCCAGCTGCGCGGTACCGGTCTTGCCGCCCACCTCGTAGCCGTCGATCTGCAGCCGGGTGGCGGTGCCCCGCTGGGCCACGGTGAGCATGGCGTCGTGGAGGATGGCGGCGTTCTCCGGGCTCATCGCCCGCCGCCACTGGCTGGGCTCGACCCGTTCGACCACCGTGCCCTGGTCGTCGCGCACGGTGGTGACCACGTGCGGCGCCATGATGGCCCCCTGGTTGGCCACGGCGGCGGCGACCATCGCCATCTGCAGGGGAGTGGCCGCCACGTCGTTCTGGCCGATGCCGGACTGGGCCAGGGCGGGGAGGTTCTGCTCGAAGTCGGTGGGGAAGCGGCTCTTGGCCGGGTTGGGCAGGTCGATGGGGACGTCGGCGTTGAAGCCGAAGTCCTCGGCCGTCTCGATCATCGTCTCGGGGCCGACGTCGACCGCCATCTGGGCGAAGGCGGTGTTGCACGACACCCGCAGGATCTCGAAGAGCGTGCCGCCGCACGTCTCGCCGGCGAAGTTGTGCAGCGGGCGCGAGGTCTGGGGCGGCGTGTACTCGGAGGTGACCGGGTACGACGGGGCGTCGGGCGTCACCTTCCCCGAGGCCAGACCCGCTGTCGCGGTGACCACCTTGAAGGTGGAGCCGGGGAAGAACCGCTCGCGGTAGGTCTTGGGCAGCAGCGGGTCGCGCTCGTCGAGCTGCAGCAGGGCGTAGGACTTGTTCGCCTGGGAGAAGTCCTGGCCGGCCAGCGCGTTGGGATCGAACGACGGCCAGCTCCAGAAGGCCAGGATCTCACCGGTGCGCGGATCGAGCGCCACCACCGAACCCTGCCGGTCGCCCAGCTGCTCCTTGGCCACCTTCTGGGCGTCGGAGCGCAGCGACAGCGTGACGTCGCCGACGCGGTCGCGCTCGACGAACAGATCGGAGAAGCCTCGGAACGACAGGTCGAGCGTGCGGCCGGCCAGCTCGGCGTTGTAGCTGTCCTCGACCCCGGCGGTACCCAGGTTGAGCGAGAAGTACCCCACGGTGTGTGCGAACAGGTCGCCCTCGGGGTACACGCGGTGACGCTCGAAGGCCGAGCCGGCCGGGTTGGGCACCGACCGGGCCACCACCACGCCGTCGGCGGTCACGATGCTGCCCCGGGGAGCGTCGTAGTCGCGCAGGATGGCCCGGGTGTTCTCCGGGTTGTCCTTCAGACGCTGGGCGTCGAAGACCGTGACCCGGTTGAGCTGCACGAACAGCACCAGGAAGCACAGCAGCAGACCGGCGCCGAGCTTGGCGATCTGGCGGTTCATCGCTGTTGCCTCACGCCGCCACCTTCTCGACCGCGGGGATGGACGGGTTGGTGACGTTGTTGTCGGAGATGCGTAGGAGCAGGGCGAGCAGCACGTAGTTCATGACCAGGCTCGAGCCGCCGTAGCTGACGAAGGGCAGGGTCACGCCGGTGAGGGGCAGCACACGGGTGATGCCGCCGATGATGATGAACGCCTGGGCGCCCAGCAGCGTGGTGAGGCCGGTGGCCAGGAGCGTGTCGAAGGCCGACTCGGCCCGCAGGGCGATGCGCAGGCCGGCGCCGACCATGAGCACGTACGCACAGAGGATGGCGGTGGCGCCGAGCAGGCCGAGCTCCTCGCCGATGGCGGCGAAGATGAAGTCGGTCTCGACCTCGGGGATGCGGGTGGGCGTCCCCAGGGCGATGCCCGTGCCGGCCAGGCCGCCGTCGGCGAAGGCGAAGGTGGCCTCGACGATCTGGAAGCCGGCCGCCTTGGCCTGCGACCACGGGTCGAGCCACACCTCGATGCGCTCGCGCACGTGGGTGAACTGGGCGTAGGCCAGGCCGGCGCCGGCCACGAACAGGGCCGAGCCCACGGCGAGGTAGGTGGTGCGGCCGGTGGCCACCCACAGCATCACGACGAAGAGGACGAAGAACAGCAACGACGAGCCGAGGTCGCGCTGGGCGGTCATGACCACGAGCGACACCAACCAGGCGGCCACGATGGGGCCGAGGTACTTGGGGTCGGGGAGGTGGAGCGGGCCCAGGCGGAACGTCGACAGCGCCAGCAGCTCGCGCCGTTCGACCAGGTAGCCGGCGAAGAACACGGCCAGCAGGATCTTGGCCGCCTCGCCGGGCTGGAAGTTGACCGGTCCGAGCGAGACCCAGATGCGTGAGCCGTTGATCGTCCGGCCGAGCACCGGCGCCAGGGGCAGCACCAGCAGCAGCAGGCCGGCGGCGGCGAAGGTGTAGCGGTATCGCTCGAGGTCGCGGGCCCGGCGCACCAGGAACAGGGTCAGCACGAAGGCGCCGATCCCCACGGCCGTCCACACCGACTGCAGCCCGGCCAGGCGCCCTCCCTTCGACTGGGCCTCGTCGAGGCGCACGATGAAGACGTAGCCGATGCCGTTCAGCAGGGCGGCCAGCGGCAACAGGATGCCGTCGGCGTTGGGTGCCAGACGTCGCACGGCGAGGTGGGCGGTGCCGAAGAGCGCCAGGATGACGCCGAGGAACGGACCGATGTTGGCCGGGATCTGGGCCTCGCGCCCCAGGCCGGCCAGGGCGTAGGCGCCGGCGGTGATGAGCGCACCGACCACGATCAGGCCGAGCTCGGTGCGGCGACGCAGGAGCTTCACGGCGTGGTGGATGTCGTCACGCGTGGGGTCGAGGTGGACGACGTGGAGGTGGACGACGTGGACGGTCTCGTGGTGGTGGTCGTCGTGACCGGAGGCGTGAGCTCGGCGATGCGCTCCTCGAGGTTGGCGATGTAGCGGTGGGCGCGGTTGAGCGTCGGCTGGCTGACGCCGGACTCGAGGGCGCTGCGGGCGTCGCCGGGCACGTCGGCGGCGTCGATGCCGGTGCGCTCGACCAGTGTCGGGTCGAACCACAGCACCCCGCCCGGCCGGCCACGGAAGATGGTGACCTCGTCGGCGTCGATGGTCACGAAGTAGGTGTTGCGGGCGTAGTTGTAGGCCAGCCACCCGCCGGCGCCGACCAGGACGATCACGGCCAGCACGAAGGCCAGCGACCGCACCGTGATGGCGCGCGGCGTGCGGGCGGGTGCGCCAGCCCCGTCGGGGGCGGCGTCTGCGCCCGTGCGTCGGTCGGGCCCGCCACGCATCCCGCCGGCGTTCTGCAGGTGGGCCTGGTCGTCGGGAACGGCGAGGAGCGACTGGGTGTCCTGGTCGGGGTCGTGGGAGAAGTGCTCGTCGTCGGGCAGCGCGGCGCGGGCGGTGTCGCCGAGGCCGTCGTCGAGGACGTCGACGATGACGATGGTGATGTTGTCGCGGCCGCCGTGCTCGTTGGCCCGGCGCACCAGCTCGGCGGCGGCGTCGTCGGGGTCCTCGACCGTCCGCAGCACGCTGGCGATGTCGGTCTCGGTGAGCTCGTCGGTGAGCCCGTCGGAGCACAGCAGGTAGCGGTCGCCGGTGCGGGGCAGGATCTGGAACTCGTCGACGTCGACGTACTCGTCGAGGCCCACGGCCCGGGTGACGATGTTCTTCTGCGGGTGTGTGCGGGCCGCCTCGCGCGTGAGTCGGCCTTCGCGCACCAGCTCGCCGACCAGGCTGTGGTCGGCGCTCACCTGCTGCAGGTCGCCCTGGGTCAGCCGGTAGGCGCGGCTGTCGCCGACGTTGACGATGGCGATGCGCTGCTCGTCGTCCTCGACGACGAGGGCGATGGCGACCACCGTGGTGCCCATGCCGGCCAGGCCTGGCTCCTGGGCGCTGCGGCCGTAGATGGCGTCGTTGGCCGACTGCACGGCGGCGATGAGGTCGATGACCCGGGTGGCGTTGCCGTCGTCGTCGGACAGCTCGCGGTCGATGGTCTCGACGGCCAGGTGGGAGGCGACGTCGCCCGCGGCGTGGCCTCCCATGCCGTCGGCCACCACGAACACGTCGGGCCCGAGGAGCATGGAGTCCTCGTTGACCTGTCGGAGCTGACCCACGTCGCTGGCGCCGCCCCAGCGGAGGCGGACCGAGGTGCGGGACGTGCCCGTGTCGTCGGTGTCGCTCACGTCACCTCCATCACGGTCGATCCGATCTGGATGCGGTCGCCGCGGCTGACGACCATGGGGGCCGACACCTTGCGGCGGTTCAGGTAGGTGCCGTTGGTCGAGCCGAGGTCCTCGACGTACATCTGGTCGTCACGCTGGAAGATCCGGGCGTGCAGCTGCGAGGCATAGGTGTCGTCGAGCGTGATCTGGCAGCCCGCGGCGCGTCCGACGGTGAGCTCGTCACCCAACGTGAAGACGGTGCCCGCCAGGTCTTCGGGTTCGATCACCCGCAGCTTGGGCGGGGTGCGCTCGCGGGTCCGGACGCGCCGTGGCGTGCGCTGACGGCCGCCACCGCCGCCCACGGCGACGCCGCCACCACCGGAGGCCTGGCGGGCCAGGTTGACCTCGGCCCACACGGCTCGCAGGACGCGGAAGAAGAAGAGGTAGAGCAGGATCAGCAGGCAGATCTTGAGGACGTTGAGCAGCGGCTCGGGCACGGTCAGCTGGCCTCGAAGCGGACGCTGGTGGAGCCGAAGGTGAGCTCGTCGCCGTCCTGGAGCACCCGCTCGGAGACCTTGATGCCGTTGACCTTCGAGCCGTTGGTCGAGCCCAGGTCGGCGAGCACGAAGCCCTGACCCGACGGGCGGATCTCGGCGTGCTGGCGCGAGACGTTGGGGTCCTCGAGCGTCAGCACGCTCTCGGGCAGGCGACCGATGGTGACCACGGTCTCGCCGAGCACGAACCGCTCGCCGCTGGGCAGCACCAGCGAGCCGGCGCCGGCGCCACCGGTGCCCTCGCGCAGCCGGGCCTCGATGGAGAACGAGCCCACCCGCATGCCCGGATCGACGTGGAAGGAGACCTCGACCGGCCCCATGAACTGGTAACCCTCCTCGCGGGCGTGCTCCCGCGCCAGGTCGGCCAGCTCGCGACGCATGGTGTCGGTGACGTCGGCGAACTCGTCGTGGTCCTGCTGGGACAGGTTGACGGTGAAGTGGTTGGCCACCACCGTGTCGCCGCGGACGCCGATGGACCGGGTGTCGTCGATCTCGCGGGTCAGGCGACGTCCGATCTCGATGGGCCGCAGCCCCGACCGGAACGCGCGCGAGAACACGCCCTCGACGATGCGTTCCAGCCGCCGCTCGAAGTTGCGCAGTACCACGGGCCGCAGGCTACCGATTTCCCCGATTCGGCAACCTTGCGGCCGTCATCGCCGCCGGCTCGTCCCGGTCGGGCGGGTCAGCGGGCTGACCGGCGCCACCTGAGGTTGTCGTCCGTTGCGCCACCTCGGAGCGACTACCGCAGCCGATGGTCGCCGGCTTGTCTCGTTGGTGGCCGCCGTGGGGCGGTGCGGTATGGTGTCGACTCCCACTCGGGCGAGTGGCGGAATTGGCAGACGCGCTGGCTTCAGGTGCCAGTGGGCGATAAGCCCGTGGGGGTTCAAGTCCCCCCTCGCCCACTCCAAAGGTCCTGGTCAGGGGCGTTGTCGGAGGCCCGAAAAGCCCCGATCTCTACCGGATCTCTACCGAACATTCGGTGGAAGGGAGGCCGAACGTGGCAGCGAGCAAGGTCGTCGACCTCCGCAAGCGACGGATCGAGCGCCTCGCCGTCGACCTCGCCAGCGAGCTCGTCTCGACGACCTACCTCATCGTCGAGGTCGACGAACTCGACTCCGTGGACGAGTGGCGCGCCGCCGCTCGACTCGCCGCCCGACAGCGCGGCTGGCAGGTGCGGACCGGCTTCGACCAGACGGGTGAGCAAGTGTTCGCCGTGCGAGTCGACCCCGAGGCCGAGCGAAAGTGGACTGGCCGGTCATGACCGCGTGCCTGCACGCGCAGCGAGTCCCGGGACCCGCTGCGTCGTGACGGCGGACCCGTGCTCTTGATGCACCAGAGGATTCGGGTCCGACGCTTGACGCTCAGGTCTCGCGAACCAAGGTACTGGCCGTCCAATACCTGTTCCGTGAAGACCGCTCTCGCTTCAGACACGACAGTCCTGAGCAACTCGTTGTAGTGATCCTCCCCCTTCCGCCAGAAGAGCGAGTGGGAGCCGGAGCAGCTCTTGAGATCACCGAACCAGCGGATTCTGCGGCGCGGTGCGTTCCATATCGCGTCAGATGGAAGGATGGCCACGCCGAGTCCGGCATCGGCCATCGCCAGCAGACTCTCAGTGCTGAGCGACTGATGCAGGATGGTCGGTTCGAGGTCAACCCGTTCGAACTCCGCTAGGACGAGGCGGGTGCTGTTGTGTCCAGCTGGGGACAACAGAAGCGGCACATTCCGCAGTTGGTCGGCGTGGACGGGATCGGAGTCCGCAACCAGGCTCCTGCGACCAACGGCGGCGAGCCGCCACGGGTATACGACCACCGAGTCCAGCCGCTCCGCGGACTGCGACGGGGCGATGACGACATCAGCATCGCGGTCATACACAAGCTGGAGTAGCCCCAGTCCTGCGTCGAGCCGGTACCGGTCGTCCACCTCCTGCAGGTCGATGTTGTCCGGTACTCGAGGCAATAGCTCCGCCACGATCATCCGAACGTGAGCAGGAAAGCAGGCCATGTGAAGTGCCGCTGGAACGCGGCCACGAGCCAAACGAGGTAGCTCGCCGATCTGGGACAGCGCGGCGCTGACGATCGGATGCAGTTGGTCCGCGAGCTGAGTCGGCACAACAGTCTGGCCTGCTGACGCGACGCCCCGGTCGGCACGGGGTCAAACAAGCGACCACCGTCAGATCCGAACAGATCGGTCGTCAAGTCCCGGATCAGTTGCCAGACCCGTCCTCGGTTCGGCCGCTGCTCCGTTCCCAACCCAAGGTCTCGCGCAGCGGCGTTCATGTTCCGCTTCCGGTACACGGAATCGAAGGCCTGAAGGCGCTCGAGACTCGTCCAGCCGTATTCCATGCCACACCATCCACCAATACGCGGACCTCGCGACTTAGGATCCTAGCGTCGCGGAATTCGCGACGGTTTTGTTGGCGCAGTTGCGCGCGTTCGAGTGGGTCATTCGACCTACTGTTGTGGAATGGGACGGGTAGCACGCTGGCCACGGAGTCCGAATCGAGGGGGCGGGTGAGATGCGCGCCGCCGACGCACCGCGACCGGAAGGTGTGGGGCACGTCGGCGGCTTCGCGTTTCTTGGGCTCACGCCCGTACTTGCCGGTGTCCTAGCCGAGATCCTCGGCCGGCCGGGAAGTCCCGCGTGGGGCTCGTTTCTCGTCTACGCCTGGGTGGGGCTGGCGGCACACATCGCTCACGTCTTCGCAAGGGTTCCGTCAAAACAGATCCGGTTCCTGCGACGAGGCGAATGGCGGTACGTCGGCGGCGAAGCGCTCGCAGCGGTCCTCTGGTTCCTCGCACTCAGACTCCTCCACGCCGACCGCAACGCGCTGGCTGCATCCGCGTCGGTGATGGCCGCTGGAACTCTGCTCCGCTGCCAGCTCGCGCGTTGGAGGTTCTCGCCGTTCGCGGCGCCCCCCGAGTGTCGGATTGGTTGTGCACCGTTCGCTTCGCCGGCCGTCCCCTCGGTGCAGCTTCGTCTCGTTCTTCGCGTCGAAAGCTCCCGGCGGTGCTCACGCATCGCGCCTCCTGCGGAGGTCACTGGCCGAGGGCATGGGCGTGGTGATGCTCGTATTGGCCGCGACGCTTCTAGTCAGCTCCGCGGCGGCGGCCGCTCAATGGGCGGCGGATCTTGGTGAGACGAGGGAGCCTGCTCCGCCAGCCGAGACCGAGCGCGATGAGTCTGGGGCCACGAGTCCGCCCCACGGCGCGATCGACCGTCCCGTCGCCACGCATGTGGCGCCGTCGACGACCTTGCCTGTGACGCCCACGTTCGACGAGGTCTGCGGAAGTGATGCCCGGCAGCCTGGATCTGGGGCACCTGAATGGGCGGCGGAAGCGTTGTGGGACGTCTACTTCCAGGGTGGAACGGGGCTCGGGGCTCTGATTCTCGGCTGCCCCGAGAGCCCAGTCCGAGTCGCCGATGAGTTCGACACTGTCGTGTACCAACTGGGCTCCCTCGATGGAGCGACCAGGGGTGTCGCTATCGCCAGCGTTTCCGGCCGACGCATGGTCGTGCTCGGAGAACCAGTCGTCTTTACGCTTGGTCAGCTGGAGCAGGGCGTGGCCCTCAGCGGCTTCCCGCGGGCCGACGTTGGAGCCGGTGACATGTACGTGATGTGGAGTCGCCAGGGAACAACGGTCTTCGTCCGCCCGCAGAAGGGTTCGGTCAGCCGGGCCGCAAGCTACGTGCGACTCGACCCCGAGGGTGTGGGCAAGTGGGTCGTTGCGATGCGGGCGAACGACGGCTGGCTGTGGCCGCGAGCCGCGCCAGAGGATGACATCGACGGCGATCGCCACGTGGATCTTCTCGATCGAGCCGGAACGAAGGTCTCGAGCCTGACCTGGGAGCCCGTTGAGTCCTCGGACGCCGTCGGTTCGTGGCCCCTAATCACGGCAGCCGAGCTGTTGATGTTTCTCGAATGAGACGGCCGTACAGTCGTCGCGGGCCGAGCGACTACATGCGTCGTGGGACCACGGGGTCTCTCAGCCGTTGCGCAGTCGGCGGATCTCGCGGCGCACTGTCGTCATCGCCTGCGCGCGTGTGGCGGGCTCCATCAGCCAGCCGTCGGACCTTCCGGTCATCCGCATCGAGGAACTCGTGGAACTGCTGCTCGGCGTCCGCACCCAGTGCGCGCAGCCAGTCTTCGTGCAGCTCGGCTTCGGCGAGGATCGGCGCGCAGTGCTCGGCCAGCTCTGCGGTCTCGATCGAGACACGGGTGAGGTGGTGGGCGAGGCGCTGCTGGAGGAGTTGGATCCCCAGGTTGCTCATCACGGCGACGCGGTCGCCGGACACGAGCAGCGACGTGTCGACGCTCCTCAACACGCGCAGCAGCCCGGCCGGTGCATCGACGTCTGGCACGGGTGCGCCGGGCAGTGGCATCCAGTCGTAGCTCCCGTCCCAGTTCGGCACGGTGTGACTCTCGACCGGCCCTGCCATCTGCGTGTCGTGCAACTCGGCGCCGCGGCGCATCGAGCAGGCGTGGGTCACGACGAGCAACGGGCCGACGTCGGTGAGGATGACGTCGCCTTGCATCAGCATGCGATGCGCGGGCACCTCGTCCCCGACTGCCAGCCAGAGATCATCGGAGTCGTCGGGGGATTCGAGTAGGGCCATGAGCGACTTTCGTTCGAGCTCAGCGTCGTCGCGTGACGCTCCGCCCGCCATCAGCGGCGGTCACGATTTCCCAATCGGATCGGGTCTCGTCGCTCCAGTCGGGGTTCCAACGGTCGAGGAGGTCGCTGACAGTGAAGTGGCCCTGTGCGTGTTCGAGGAGATCGTTCGATCGACCAGCGAGGTACAGGTCAGCGGCCGTGGCGGTATGGCTGTCCGACAGCCGCATCAGCAGCCACGACGCCGGATCGGCGACGGGCGCGATCTCGTCGAGGAGGTCGACGAAGGCAGCCAGCCGGGCGAGGTCCCGACGACGTTCCGGTGATGGGTTCTCACCGGCGTCGCCACTTCCGAACCGCCGACACCGAGACACCGCTCAGTCGAGCGATGTCGGACCAGCTGAAGCCCCGGTCCGTCGAGAGCTCCTCCAGGAGTGCCAGCGCATCGAGCCGAGCCTTGGCGGCGGTCCGCTCGTCGAGGTCCCACTCTCGGACCTCGCGCCGCCCGGCCGTCACGTCCTCTTGGAGGACGCGGACGGGACCGGTCAGCTCGTCGTAGCGCTGCTGCAATCGGTGGACCGTGTCGAGTGTCGAGGCGGTCGAGGTCTCGGTCGTCGTCTCGCGGTCGAGCTGCCTGGAGGTGTCTGAGGTCTGGGTGCTCATGTACGGCGAAACTCCTCTCGAAGGCGGTCCGTGATCGCTCGGTGAAACAGCGTGCCTACAGGTTCGTGGATGACATCGAGGACGGCGGCGATGCGTTCGTGCGTGAAGTCCTCCATCGCCGGCCCCGTGCTGGTTCGGAAGCTGTCGGTGTCGATGACGAAGAACGGTCCGGACACCGCGGGTGCACGTCGATGGAGCGGGCCGTCGCCGACAACGCCATCACCGACCATGGCGGCATAGCGCAGGACGACGCCCGTCGAGTCTTCGCCGGCGATGCGGACAACGGTCTGGAGACCGTCGCGGGTGTAGCCATCGGTGACACCGAGCACCCCGACCACGTCGTCACTGATCCAGCCTTGCCAGTCGCTGGCATCGTGGATCTCGTCCGGGACGCGGACCTCGTCGATGTAGCGGAGACCGATTCGTTCGATGCCAACAATGTTGGTGGCCGCCGCAACTGCGTCGGCGACTGTAAGTACGAGGGCGCGGAAGTCGCCGAACTCTTGGTAGTCGGTCGTCTCCACTGTGATGGCGTTTCGCGCCACCACGGCCGACGCGGTCCGCTCCCGGCTGAGGAATCGGAAGCGGCGTTCGGCCTCGACTCCGCCGTCCTTACCGCCGATGACGGGAAATGTCTGGATCTGTTCCTCCTCTGGGATCGGAAGGTCATCCCGGAGGGCGTCGGTCAGCGCTTCGAATGTGTCGTTATGGGCGAGCCTTGGCGCGATCGGCACTCGGATCTCGCACGCCACGAACTCCAAAGGGCGCGCTGGGAAAGACCTCTCGGCGCGGATAGTCAGCCACAAGGATGATCGTACCGAAACCTGCACCAAAATGCGTACCGGAATCGGTACCTGGTCTGTGCGGGCAGGTACCATTCACGATCGAAGGCCCCGGATCCCGATCGGGTCGCATGACGAAGGATGCTGACGTGACCACCATCGAAGACGTGGAGGCCGAGGTGGAGCGGCATGTCGTCGATTATGCGCACTCTGGCCTGAAGGGGCTCGTCGATGGTGTGGAGGCTGGCCCCTTGGCCATCAAGTATGTGCCGGCAGCGAGGGCGGCTCAGTACCGCACGCCGATCCGCTGTGGATCTCGTCCACGCCCGCCCTCACCTGGGGTACGGCGACGTACGTAGCCCCGCTCGCGCTCGCTCTATCTTCCGCGCTGTACGGGCGTGTCGGCCTGGTGGCGCCATTTGACCCGACTGACTGGAGAGTCTTCGACGCCACGTCGTACGGCGCACGCGAGGCCTACATCCGGTGGGCGAGGATTCAACCCGACTATCGGTCCCTTCTTCTGACCGTTCACTCGACGTACGCGAACCATGCGATGCGCGATCCATTCAAGCGCCGATTCGGCGTCGACTGCGTCACGTTTCGCCCCGACCAGCGGGCGGAGCTGCACACGAACCCTCGCAGCGACGTCTGGATGGCGGTGACCGACTGGGTAACGCCCCAACGCCGAAGGATTGAGAGAGGACCGTCGCAAACCTTCAGCCACGCGCGCTTCACTGTGTTGGTGGACGAGGAGTTCGGCCTCACCGACGACGGGTTGCCTGTACGGTCGTCGCCCCGCATGATCGAGGCGGTGACCGAGCAGATTGCACCCCAGCTTGGCCGCCAAATTTCCGTAGCGAGGACGTCAGCGAGCCTGCCGAACGACATCGCCCACCAGTACCACTCCGACGGTTACGTACACCTTTGGATAGCGCCATGACCAGCTTGCTGGTTCTCGCTCGAGAGCTGTTCGAGCGCGGAACTAACCCCGCCCATGGGGTTGCCGCGAATGACGAACATGCAGCGCGACTCGCCGCCGTCATCGGGCCCGAGGATGTCCTTCGATTCGCATCGGAGATGGAACGTCTCGACGACCCGGACGCTCTGACCTCGTACGGCTGGACCTGGGTGCTCGAGTTCGCCGTCGGCCACGACGTCGCCCTCGATCGACGGCTGCTTGCGGATCTGTGCCAGCGCTGGGACGAACCTGCGCTCAAGGCTCTCGTGATCGAGGCCGCGCTTGATGTCGCCGGCGGAGATGGATCGCAGCTGGAAGATCAAGAGTGGCTCGATGGGATCATTGCGCGGACTGCGCCGTCTCAGATCAGGCCCGACATCGGCGCCGACGACGATCGCACGATTGACATCGACCTCGATTCCTTGCTCGCCGCGAGCCCTTCCGACCAGACGCGGCCGACATCAGCGCCGCTGAGGCGCTCTTGACCGCCCTTCTGATCGTGGGGACGACCTCGGCTCTCGCTGCCGCCCGGCGCCTTCTCGAGCGTGCGGCTGGCCGGGCGGAGCGGAACTCGCCGCATTCGTGGCCGCTCGTGTCGACGACTTCGATCCGCTCGGCCGTGGCTTCGTGGGAGCGGCCGCAGCGCCGAGGTGAGACTAGGACTCGTCGCGAGTGGAGAGGTCTCAGCCGGTGGAGGGCAAGGGTTCGGCGGACGATGCGTCGATGAATCTCAGGACGCTGGCGGCTCCCCG
>CAWDAJ010000012.1:337500-1062682 GCA_963800295.1 uncultured Acidimicrobiaceae bacterium | reverse complement strand
ACAGGTCACCGTTGGCGAGCAGGAGCGTGCACCCGAGGTCCTTGGCCTGCTGGACGGCGTCGCGGGCCATGAACCGCCAGTACGGGTGATCGGGGTCGACCGGGAACCCGGGTGGGAGGCCCCCGCCAGGCAGGTCGCTGTTCGAGTAGGCGAGGCCGGCGATCTGCTCACCGAAGTGCAGGTCGTCTCTACCAGGCGACCCGACCGAGCTCCCGGCCGCCGGGTGGCACGAGCGTCGTGAACCTCGGGGGTGCGACGAGATCGGCGGGGTCGCCGTGCGTGAGCACCGTGAACGGTGCCACCAGCCCGTTGCTCTCCGCCCGCCAGTAGTACGTGGTGCCCGGTTCGAGACCGTCGACGACCACGTAGTGGAACGGCGTGGGCGCATGCGGCCCGACCACCCGCCAGGTGCGCGGATCCGGATCGGTTCCGATGAGGACACGACCGGGGGCGGAGACGGGCCGGGGCCGGTGGAACTCGTCGAGGTCGGTCGGATCGCCCGTGAACCAGGTGACGATCGCCTGCGTGTCGGTCACGGTGACGAGCTCGAGGTGCATGGGAACCGCTGGACCCTGGCCGACGGTGCCCCGGTGCGCCTCCAGCGCATCGGCGAAGGAGAGCTCGGGGGACACGGCCGACAGGCACCGGAACGGTCGCGGCCAGCAGCCCCGCCTGCCGCAGGACCTGCACGACGTGTGAGCGCGGTCTGGCACATCCGATCTCCCCACCTCCGGCCATCGGGTCGTGGTGGGCTTCGACGCCGGCGATGCCGCCACCTCCCGGCGTCCGCGTCAGTCGCTGAGGCCGAAGCAGACCTCGAAGTAGTCGATGCCCTTGCCATCGCACGGTGGGCCGCGGTCTGGCTCCCCGGGCCACCGACCACGTCGTGGCCGTTGTCCTTCGAGAAGTTGCCGAGCGAGTGGGTGTACAGCGTTATCGTCGCGCCGGTGGCTCAGGCGAGAGCGCGACGAACCCGCCATAGCCCTTGCCGGGACCGGTCTGCTCGAAGGTCGGCCCGTCTCGGGATCGAAGCCGGTGATCGTGTAGTTGACCCCTGCCGTGGGCGCGTGGGCTCCTTCTGCGGGTTGAAGCAGTCGTGTGCGTACGCCGGCCCGGCCAGCATGAGCAACGAGCCCACGGCCGTACCGACACCGGCAAGCAGCTTCGTGAAAGACATGGCAACGCCTCCTGTCTGCGCCACCCCCCTGGTGACGCTCCAGAGGTGAGCGTCTGCCTCCCTTGATGAGAAAGCGCGGAGAAGTCGACCGTGCTCAGTGGGCCTCGACGTTCCCCGCAGCGGCGCGGTGCTAGTGATGCCCGGATGCCCCTGCGCCACGTGGTCCTGTTCCGCATGTACGACGAATGCACCGACGACGACGTCGACGACATGGTCGAGCAGCTCCGCACCCTGGGCGACCTCCCCGGGATCCTGTCCTGGCGGGTCGAGAAGTCGATCGACGAGCGCAAGGGACGCGTCATCATCGAGGACGCCACCTTCGCCACGCAGGAGGACGTGGACGCCTTCCGCCACGCCGAGCGCCACCGGGTCATCGCGGAGCGCATGTCGACGATGGCCGACTGGCTGATCGGCGAGTACTGGAGTCCCGACTGAGACGCCGATCGTGCGGGATAGGGTCAGCACGGTCGCGCCCGACACCCCACAACGAGGACGAGATGGCTGACATCGAAATGCCCCAGCTCGGTGAGACCGTCACCGAGGGCACCATCACCCAGTGGTTCAAGCAGGTTGGCGACAGCGTCGCCGAGGACGAACCGCTCTTCGAGGTGTCCACCGACAAGGTCGACTCCGAGGTGCCCTGCCCGGTGTCGGGCACGCTCACCGAGATCCTCGTGCCCGAGGGCGAGACGGTCGACGTCGGCACCGTGCTGGCCCGCATCGGCGACGAGGGCGCGGCCCCGGCCGAGTCCGGCGGGGGAGAGCCGCAGCCGCCGCCAGGAGCAGCCAGCCCAGGACGACACCGCCCAGGCCCAGCAGGAGGCCGAGAAGGAGCCGGTGCAGCCCCAGAAGCCGGCCGAGCGCGAGCAGGACACGCCGGCTCCGGCGTCCAGCGGCTCACACGCCGGCGGCAGCGTCGACCAGCAGGAGCAGCACTTCGACGTGGTCGTCATCGGTGGCGGCCCCGGCGGCTACGCCACCGCCCTCTACGGCGCCTCGGCCGGGCTCAACATCGCCCTGATCGAGAAGAACAAGATCGGCGGCACCTGCCTGAACGTGGGCTGCATCCCGGCCAAGGAGCTGCTGGAGACCGCCTCGGTGCGGCGCACGCTGGCCGAGGCCGGCGAGTTCGGCTTCGAGATCGGCGAGGTCGGCGTCAACTGGTCCAAGACCCTCGAGCGCAAGCAGGCCGTGGTCGACCAGCTGGTCGGCGGCCTCACCGGCCTGCTCAAGAACCGCAAGGTCACCCTGTTCGACGGGCACGGCAAGCTGCACGGCGGCCACAAGGTGTCGGTCTCCGGTGGCGAGTCCGGCGACGTCACCCTCTCGGGCGACAACGTCGTCATCGCCGTCGGCTCGCTGCCCCGCACCATCCCCGGCTTCGACGTGGACGGCGACATCGTCCTCACCTCCGACGAGTTCCTGTCCATGGACCCGCTGCCGTCCAAGGCCGTGGTGATCGGCGGGGGAGCGATCGGCTGCGAGTTCGCCTCGACCATGGCCGACATGGGCACCGAGGTCACCATCCTCGAGGCGCTGCCCAAGATCCTGCCCGGCTGCGACAAGGACGTGGTCCGCCAGGTCCAGCAGTCGTTCAAGAAGCGCAACATCGACGTGAAGGTGGGCGTGAAGGTCACCGGTCACGAGCCCCGCGACGGCGGCGGCACCACCGTGAAGTTCGGCGAGGGCGAGTCCATCGACGTCGACGTGGTGGTCGTGTCGGTCGGCCGCCGGCCCTACACCGACGACATCGGCCTGGACGACACCAAGGTCCAGCTCGACGACCGTGGCTTCGTGCAGGTGGACGCCCGCTGCCGCACCGACGAGCCCGGCGTGTGGGCGGTGGGCGACTGCATCGCCACGCCGGCGCTGGCCCACATCGGCTTCGCCGAGGGCATCGTCGCCGTGAAGGACATGCTGAACGAGGACCCGGTGCCCATCGACTACGGCAAGGTGCCGTGGGCCATCTACTGCCACCCCGAGGTGGCCTTCGCCGGCATGACCGAGGAGGACGCCAAGGAGGCCGGCTACGACGTGGTCACCTCCAAGCACCGCTGGACCGGCAACGGCCGGGCCATGATCATCGGCGACACCGAGGGCGTGGTGAAGATCGTCGCCGAGAAGCAGGACGACGGCACCGGCGGCCGCATCCTGGGCGTGCACCTGTGCGGCCCCTGGGCCACCGAGCAGCTCGGCCAGGGCTACCTGGCCGTGAACTGGGAGGCCACGGTCGACGAGGTCGCCCACTTCATCCAGCCGCACCCGACGCTGAGCGAGCTGTTCGGCGAGTCGGTGCTGGCGATGACGGGGCGGTCGCTGCACGGCTGATGCGGCCGCCCGGCAGGTCGCTTGGCGTGACAGAAATAGGCCGATAGGTCTATGCCGCTCGCAGCGGTGGCGGGTCTAGATTTTGGCGCACGCAGATGGCGGCATGGCTCAAGGCGGCCCGACGTGCGTCGGGAGCTGGGTCACGCGGGAGAAGCGGGGATCATCCATGTCGACTCATACGGCGCTTCGGCGCTTCGTCGTTGCCTTGATGGCAGTCGTCCTGTTGGGGTCGTGCATCGTCGCTGCTCCGGCCGGCGCCCAGCAGCCCGACAACGCGCCACCGCAGCACGCCGCTCAACCGCTCGTATCACGGCGAGGCCGCCATCAACGCCCTGGGTGACCGGCTGCCGGCGGTGGCGAAGGAGCACGACATGTCGGAGGGAACGCTCCGGAAGCTGTTCCGAGGCGATGCGACCCTTTGGGTGAACCGCGATCTCCGCCTGTTCTACGTCGAACCGCCCCTGCCGGACCTGGGTGATGCCGGCAGTGCGTCCGCCCCCTTGGCCGAGAGCGCGCCGTTCCCACTCGCCGACACGTTCGTGCTCCACAGCAACACCGGAGCCCTGCGCACGATCTACCTCGACTTCACCGGCCATGTCGTGTCGGGCACGCAGTGGAACGACTCCGCAACCGGCGACCCGTTCACGGCTACGGCGTTCTCGATCGACGATGATCCCGACCACGTTCTCCGGCTCCCGAGCGAGAGATCATCCAGAGCGTCTGGGAGCGGGTGAGCGAGGACTACGCCCCGTTCGAGGTCGACGTGACGACCGAGGACCCCGGTCTCGCCGCGCTCGAGAGGACGGATTCGTCAGACCAGGTGTATGGCAGCCGTGTCGTGATCGCCGGTCGAGACTCTGATTCGTTCGCGCAGATCTGCGATTCGTCATGCGGCGGCATCGCCTTCCTCGGCACCTTCAACAACGCCAGCTCGGCGCAGTATCAGCCCGCCTTCGTGTTCCAGAAGGGAGTGGGTGCGAATGCGAAGAACATCGCCGAGGCGGCATCGCACGAAGTCGGCCACAACCTCTCGTTGAGCCACGACGGAACGAGCACGCAGGGGTACTACGAGGGGCACGGTGTCTGGGCGCCGATCATGGGCGTTGGCTACTACCGGCCACTCGTGCAGTGGAGCAAGGGTGAGTACCCGGACGCCAACAACTCGGCCTCGAATCCGCCGGCGTTTCCTCACGATGATGATCTCGCGCTCATCGCCGATCCGAGCTCGTCTCCCGCTGAAGGGCGACGAAGACAGCGACACGACGGCCACGGCGCAAGACCTGGGCACGCCTCTCGCCGTCGCCGCCGGTTCCGGCCTCATCACGACCCATACCGATGTGGATTACTTCCGCTTCGAGCTGCTCGACACAGAGCTGGTCACGATTCACGCCACGCCGGCAGCTACGAGCCCGAACCTCGACATCGGCATGACCCTCCTCGACTCGAGCGGCGCGCCGATCGGCTCGGTGGTGGACCCGCTGTCCGCGACCGTTACATCAGACGTTGCCTCAGGACTCGACGCCGAGCTCGCCATCTCGCTGGGGGCCGGCGTGTACTACGTGAAGGTCGATGGTGTAAGTGCGGGCGACCTCACCACCGGCTACTCCGACTACGCCAGCATCGGCGTGTACGACGTCGATGTCCGCACCGGCGTCTGCTCGCTCGGTGACCCGAACGAGGATGACGACACACGGGCCACAGCCCAGCTCCTCGTGGCGGGACAGTCGGCCACAGGGACCAGCTGCGACGCCGACTGGTTCGTCGTCCCCGGTATCGCCGGCACGACCCTCACGGCCACGCTCACTGCGGACGACGCCGACCTCGACCTCGAGTTGACCGATGCCGCAGGTGTCGCCGTTGGTACGCCCACGCCCGGGACGTCCAGCGATTCGGTCACCTACACCATCCCTGCCGAGGGCGACGGGGACTACTTCCTCGGCGTCAGCGGCGCAGCCGGCGTCGAGTCCCGGTACAGCCTGTCCACGGCGATGGACGCGTGTTCCGTCGATGACCAGTGGGAGCCGGATGACTCCTGGGCCACGGCGTCGGCAATGACGAACCCTGGCACAAAGGACGGAGCCATCTGCGGTGCCGCTGCCGTCGACAACGCATTGGTGGACCTGACGGCGGGCCAGCCGACGGAGGTCGTTGTCGACTACCCGCCCACTGTCGGGTCGGGGATGTACCCCTGGCTCTACGACGGCGCCAACTGGACCGGCGCCTCGGCATCGTCCGCCGGCCAGAAGCGGATCTTCTACACACCTGCCAGCACCCAGACATTCCTGGTGCAGCTGTACCAGCCGTCAGCCACCGACGAGGTGCCCTATCGCCTGACAGTCCGGCCGCTGACCGAGCCGGCGCCCACCGTCACGAGCATGTCGAAGACCTCCGGGTCCACTGGGCAGACGTTGAACATCTACGGCACCGACCTCTACACGGTGAGCTCCGTTGACTTCCCGGGAGCGCCCGGCGCCGCCTTCACGGTCAACTCGGCCTCGAGCATCACCGCGACCGTCCCGCTGGGCGCCACCGATGGACCGATCACGCTGACCAACACCGGCGGGTCCACGGATACGCCGTGGTTCGACGTCGTCACCTTCTACCCGCCCCCGCCGATGGACGACTTTGCCAACCGGCAGCAGCTGCGAACGACAGCGGCACGATCGGCGGCAGCAACGTCGGCGCGACGACCGAGTCAGGTGAGCCGACGTGGCCGCACAAGGGCACATCCGTTTGGTACGAGTGGACCGCCCCGAGCCCCGGCACGCTTGTGATGGACACGGCGGGCAGCGACTTTGACACGATCCTGACGCTGTACACGGGCTCGGCTGTGAACGCCTTGACCTCGGTGGTGGCCAATGACGACGTCGCTGGTGAGAACCTCCTGAGTGCGATCACCACGACCGTCACCGGCGGCACCACCTACCTCATCGGCGTCAACGGGTACGACGGCGACACCGGCAACCTGACGCTGAACTGGGACTTCACGACCAGCGTCGCCGCACCGACGATCAGCGCGATTTCACCGATGTCGGGTGCGGTCGGCGACCTGGTGACGGTCACGGGGTCTGCCCTCGAGTGGGCGTCCGCGGTCTACTTCAACGGCGCATCGGCGGAGTTCTCCGTCGTATCCGACAGCGAACTCACGGCCACGGTGCCGGAGACCTTCGATGGACCTCTGTCCGTGGTCACGCCAGGCGGCAGCGCAGTCTCGGAGCCCTTCGACGTGCTCGGATTAGACCTCGCGAGGTTTGAGGAGGGTTCGTCGGGGTTTGTGTTTGGGTCGGGTTGGTGGTCGTGGGCGAATGCGGGTCAGTCGGGTGGTTCGGCGCAGGTGAGTGCGGTGTCGGGGTCGTCGACGTCGTTTGTGTTCTCGGGTTCGGTGGTGCGTTGGATCGGTCAGTCGGGGCCGGATCGGGCGGTCGCGCAGGTGAGCATCGATGGTGTTGTGCAGGATCCGGTCGATACGTATGCGCCGACTCGCGGACGGACCAGGCGGTGTTGTTCTCGGCGGTCGGGTTGGGTGCGGGGGATCACACGATCACGATCACCTGGTCGGGGAAGAACGCGTCGGCGGCGGCGACCAGCTATTTGGTGATCGACGCGATCGAGGCGCCCGGCCGCGCCGGAGCTTCGTCGCGGTTTGAGGAGTCGGTTCGTCGGGGTTTGTGTTTGGGTCGGGTTGGTGGTCGTGGGCGGATGCGGGTCAGTCGGGTGGTTCGGCGCAGGTGAGTGCGGTGTCGGGGTCGTCGGCGTCGTTTGTGTTCTCGGGTTCGGTGGTGCGGTGGATCGGTCAGTCGGGGCCGGATCGGGCGATCGCGCAGGTGAGCATCGATGGTGTTGATGCAGGATCCGGTCGATACGTATGCGCCGACTCGGACGGACCAGGCGGTGTTGTTCTCGGCGGTTGGGTTGGGGGCGGGGGATCACACGATCACGATCACCTGGTCGGGGAAGAACGCGTCGGCGGCGGCGACCAGTTATTTGGTGGTCGACGCGATCGATGCGCCCGGCCGCGCCGGAGTTTCGCGAGGTTTGAGGAGGGTTCGTCGGGGTTTGTGTTTGGGTCGGGTTGGTGGTCGTGGGCGAATGCGGGTCAGTCGGGTGGTTCGGCGCAGGTGAGTGCGGTGTCGGGGTCGTCGGCGTCGTTTGTGTTCTCGGGTTCGGTGGTGCGGTGGATCGGTCAGTCGGGGCCGGATCGGGCGGTCGCGCAGGTGAGCATCGATGGTGTTGTGCAGGATCCGGTCGATACGTATGCGCCGACTCGGACGGACCAGGCGGTGTTGTTCTCGGCGGTCGGGTTGGGGGCGGGGGATCACACGATCACGATCACGCTGGTCGGGGAAGAACGCGTCGGCGGCGGCGACCAGCTATTTGGTGGTCGACGCGATCGAGGCGCCGGCGCGCCGGAGCTTCGCGAGGTTTGAGGAGGGTTCGTCGGGGTTTGTGTTTGGGTCGGGTTGGTGGTCGTGGGCGAATGCGGGTCAGTCGGGTGGTGCGGCGCAGGTGAGTGCGGTGCCGGGGTCGTCGACGTCGTTTGTGTTCTCGGGTTCGGTGGTGCGGTGGATCGGTCAGTCGGGGCCGGATCGGGCGGTCGCGCAGGTGAGCATCGATGGTGTTGATGCAGGATCCGGTCGATACGTATGCGCCGCTCGCGGACGGACCAGGCGGTGTTGTTCTCGGCGGTCGGGTTGGGTGCGGGGGATCACACGATCACGATCACCTGGTCGGGGAAGAACGCGTCGGCGGCGGCGACCAGCTATTTGGTGGTCGACGCGATCGATGCGCCCTCAGCGCCGAGTCTCCTGCGGGCATAGCCCAGTTGCGTGAAGCGCACTGAGACGGCGCAGCCCGTGGTGCCGTGCAGTGGTCGATCGTTGGCTTGGCACCAAGAAGCACGCTCCCTCGTGGGTTGCTTCCGATTCCAGCCCCTGACTTCACACTGCCGGTTGCCGTGTCGTAGTGCAGGCCGCTATTCAAGAGGCCAGTGATGACTTCACCACGCCCCTCGCAATCTAGCCGCCGCAGCGACCCCGGCTGACCCGTCTCATCGGCACGCATCTCGCGTCTCCTCGGTCGTCGCCGCTTGCGTAGTGGCGGCATTTGCGAAGTCGCTGCTTCCAGACAAGTATTTCCGGGACGAATCCGTCATCCGGCAGTTGATGCACCACACGCCGACCACGCTCAGTGACTCGTCGTATGGCCGGACGGCGTACCTCTATCAGGCGTTGCGTCTTACGCACCCCCTTGCGGTGTCAGCTGCCGGCATCGCACTGCTGGGCGCAACATTGTGGGTCTTCCGCCCAGTGCGCCTTGAGCTGAGCGAAGAATCCATCCCTATGTCTTCATGAGCGCCTCCATGAGTGTCGCGGGTATCTATCTGACGTGCTTATTCAAAGGACCTGTTTGTTCTGCCCCTGGTGATACTCCTTGGTCTCATCGGAACGAGGCGGTCGCTTGAGCTGCTGTGGATCGCCGCTGCCCTTGCCTACGGCACAACGATGCGCAGTAATTGGGTGCTTGTAGTCGTTCTCTACATATGTATCAGATACGCGGTACATCGGGTCTCATCCCTCCGAGCCCTTCTTGCGACGATCGGGGTCATTATCGCTTCGAATGCGGCGGCGTTCTGGTTCTTACTCGGCAAGCCTTTGGACTTCTATCGATCAACGGTGTCTGAGCAGCTTAGTCTCGATATCAACACTAGAATCGATGACCTCGGATTCGGAAGGAACCTGCCAGCTGTAATAGCCGAAGGTATCTACCGGATGCTGACGTTCATCATTCCGGTTCCACTAGCGTTGCTAGGTGAGATTCCTTATGTTCTGATGGCGACGCTGTTTGCCGTAATGTGGCTGACTGTACTGTATGGCCTAGGTAAGTATTCGACGGCCCCCTGAAGCAGCAGGTGCCAAGTATTGGCGCAGTGTGGCCCTGCTCATAGCCTTTACTCTGGTCCAGAGCTACTATGTTCCTGACTGGGGCGCATATACGCGTGCATATGGCACCGCTCCTGCCCATTGAAGCTTACGTAACCTCGCTGGCACCTTTGTGCCGCTCTGGGTCCCATCGGCGGGAGACGCAGGGGAAAGAGCTGATGCCACAATATGCGGGTGCGCCACTTCTCTGCCGATCAGATGCTCCGGGAACAAGTGAGATGAGACTTGACCTCGGCAGCGGGAAGAGTCCAATCTCTGGGTTCATTGGTGTTGACACTGGCGGCGGCGAGGGAGTCATCCGGGACGACGTGCTCAACTTCCTGCGCTCGCTCCCTTCATGCAGCGTCCATGAGATCTATTCTCGCCCACTTTCTTGAGCATGTTGATGATCCTGTTCTGGTTCTGTCAGAGATTTGCAGGGTGTTGAAGCCCGGCCATGAAGCGCGGATCATCGTCCACCGCACTTTCGGCAACCCATACTTCTACTCCGACCCGACGCATCGGCAGGCGTTTGGTGTCTACTGGATGTCGTACTTGACGCGAGACCAGTTCTTTAAGAGGCGCGTTCCTCAATACGAAGAACCGCTACCTCTCACGTTATCTGCTGCCGAGTTGCGCTTCAGAAGTGCGGTCGAGCGGCCGGTGACACATGCGATCAGACGGGTTCTATTCAGACAGCTGGAGAGGCGACGCTGGTTTATTGAATTCTACGAAGCATCCCTCACAACGAAGCTGTCCTGCTACGAGATTCACTTCTATCTAATCCGCTACTGCTGACTTGCAAGTCAGGCCCTAGCGTTGATCGAGACCCGTCCGAAGGTGTTCTCTGGGGACGGTTAAATGGCTCTACGCGTTGAAACGTGGGGGCCGCTCACCACCGGCAGACTCATCGACTATCGAAACCGATGGAGCCCCGCCAGCACGATCTGATTCCGATCCGCTCGGGTCCTAAGCATTCTGAATCAATTCGATCACGCGGTAGCATGGAGGCTCTGGCTAAATTCACCAGACACGAGCTCTAGCGTTTCGGCGTAGGTACAGCGAGCGTTCAGAGCCTGCCATGCGATAGATCTCGATCAGGCGTCGCTCCCAGTCCGCGGACGAAGTAGCCGACCAACCCAAACCACTCTTGAGTAGGGCTCGATTTACTCCAACAGGAGACGCAACCACGTGCACACCGGCGCCAGCGTAGAGCAGCGCTTTGTACTGGCCGGCACTTTGCACTGTTAAACTCGTTCGACCTCAGTGGCATTAGGCCGACCAATGCACTCCGCAGCAGTGCCGATTCCCTTGTCGGGGACCATTCGGCAGTTCCCACCAACTTGGTGCAAAGGTCAGCGGACCGCTTCCTAAGACGCAGAAGCGCAACTCCGGGATCACCTCCTTGGCGGCGTCCAGCGCACCGACGACCATCTCAAGATCCGGCGCGGCCGCAGGGCTACCGGTCCACATCACTAGTGCCGAATCTCGAGGCTAAGCGCCTCGCTTTCGCTCAGAATAGCAACCGGTGTTGGTAGGTATCTTACTCGTAGGCGCACCTGCGCCACTGAGCCAAGAACAAATGGCGCCGCTGCCACCCGTAGCGACCGACGCCACTCTTGCCGCCGCCTTGAGCATCCTATTGCGGCTTTCGGAACGTAGCCATTCTGCGTCGTCAATATCTGAACACCACCCGAACGCCACGTCTCCGAAGCCGACGGAGTAGTACAAGTTCGTGCGGCAGTATGAATTTCTGGACGACGAGCACGTCGCCGCAACGCAGCTTAGTGAGGCAGGTAAGGCGTTTGCGGCTATTGGATACTGCCTTGGCGGTATTTCGTAGTCTCTCCAGTCCGCTCGGAGGCCCAGACGTACCGGTGCGCAGGGGTTCTGGAAACAGCGCTGCGACCTCGGGATGCAGGCCTGTGAGCATCTCGACTTCTGAAACGACGTCAAGCCAACGAAGTCGACTCGACGCAACTGATGGCCCGTATTTCAGGAGGAAGACGACTTGCATGTGCTTACGTGACTAGAGCCTGTACTGGCGTGGTGCGAGTTGTGCCTTCGGCATCGTCAAACCCCTTGGTCCAGGTTTGCCGAGAGAGGTCGTCCTCGCCCCGTATCGATCAGGGGGAGCGCCATCGCTTGAAACGTCGCAGCTTTCCATGCCGCTGAAATTCTGCAGCCAGAAATACGAAGTACGCTGCAGCACCCGAGAGGGATACGGTCGCAGCGTACTGAGGACGCCGTGTGGTCTGATGGTAATGAGTCCCCAGGCGAGAAGGACCAGCGCTCCAACATACATGACGGTCTCTCGAAGCAATTGGCGCTGTGCTGCTAGCGTGGCTGCGCTTGGTACTGTCAAGACAAGCGCAGCCTGTCCAAAGGAGAGTGCCGCAGCCGCCTGGAGCGCCAGATCATCGCTTGACGAGGGGGCAAGAATCAGCGTTGTCACGAGAACGCACGGGACGGCCAGTACTATGAGGGCTAGGAATGGTCGTAGGTCACCTCCTGGGTTGCTGCCTGGGTCACGAGTCTCTGCGTGCGCTTGGATTATGGAAGGTGCGGCCGACGCTGCCACCTGGCGAGGCAGTCGCACCACGCGCAGCTAAGTCGTAGGCGATTAGTCCCGACGGCGAGAGCCATGTGATAGCCGTGGCTCTCTCGATGAATGTGAATCCGCTGGCTGATGCCTGCGTGAGGGAACGAAGTCCAGCGAAGCTACGGACTTCGCGCACTAGCCGTCCGACGTATCGCCATCGGTGTGCGCTCTGAGCGAATAGCTGCCGAACCGCAGTGTCTGTGGTCAAGACCGTCAGGCCGAGCAGCGAACAGACCGCCATCGCAATGATCATCACGGAAGCCGGATTCACACCGATGCGCACTGCGCCCGCTGCGCCGATTATGCAAGACGCGGCGTAAGTGAATCCCGCTGCGAGCTGCGCAGATCCTCGATTGACGGTACCGGCTGCCAGGATGCCCAGATGCAAGAAGGACTTGAGCATGGCCGCTATCGAAATCAATGCGACAAGCTGCCAGTTGGCTCCGCTGAGGGCAGCGATGGAACGCACGGCCGGAAGGAGGCTTACTGCCAGGAAACCGGCGACCGCCGGCAGGGCTGTGAGGACTACTGCAGCGATGACGGCGGTGTCTTGGTCGGCAGCGGGTAGGGACCGCCGGGACGAGATCAGTACAGCTGCGCCAAGGTCGAAGGCCGTTAGCAGAGTAAGCAGATTCAGCGCCGCGATCGCCAGCGGGTATCCGACTGGCTCGAGTCTGGCAATTGCGGCTGGTATGAGGATTGAGGGTGCCTGTGAGACGAGCAACGCGGTCGACTGGCAGAGTGTCGCAGAGATGGTCGGGAGGAAACGTGAGCCACGACTTTGGCTCAATCTGCGTACTGTCGGTAGATGGCCAGGACGGCCTTCGTGTGGGCCTCAGCCGAAAAGTGCTGACGGGCTAGGGATCGGGCAGCCTGGCTAAGACCGTCACGCTCCTCCGGTGCGAGCCGTACGATCCGTGTGAGCTCCGAAAGCCATGTGCTCGGGGAACCGATATCGAGCCGCACCCAAGGTGGCGCATTCGGCACGCCGAGATCTCGCCCCACAGACGACCATACCCCCGGCCGTACTCGAGATCACTGGACTGCCGTTTGCTAGTGCCTCGATCACGACGCGGGGGATCCCCTCTGGATATGTAGATGGCAGGACGAGTGCGATTGACCGTCGCATCTCTGCCTGGACCTCGGCGGGCCGAAGGGAGCCCAAGTACTGAAACGTGGGATTCCCGCATGTAAGATCCATGAGGTCGGCGTCGCTCAATCCATCCGACTCACTTGTCGCAGGATGGCCGATGGCCGTCCAGCGAAGATGCGACAATCCCGGCATCTGGCGAGCGGTTCGAGCCATTTCTGCGAACCGTCGAATACCTTTCGACTCGAGAAGTCGCCCCACGAATAGAACAGTAGATCTCTGCGCGGACAATGGCTGTGGGCCCTCGAATTCATGTGCCATTGTTATGCCGGAGCCAGGAATGTGGCGCCAATTGCCGAAGCGTAAGTAGTTCGAGAGTTGGTAGATATCTGCTGATGTTGCGCAATACCGGTTATTTGTTGCCCCCGAAATGCGTACCGAGCCAGTGGTCGTATTGTTGAAGCGATGATGCTACTTCCATTCCGCCGCTCCCGCCAAACTCAGTCACCAACGGGCGACTGGCTGGACGAGTGGCCAGCGCCGTATTATCGCAGCTCGAAAGTGAATTGAATGGATCAGATCGACCTGAAGTTGATCCACGAGATCTGGCGTACATATCGTATCTCCTTCACCAGATCTCGCATCCGAGTGCTCCGATTGTCCATTTGCCACGTATGCAATCGACCTGCCATGAATGCAGGCGCCTCATGCGTCGTGCGGGGGTCGGCAAGTATCCGGTAGTCGACACCGGCCTGTTCGAGGATTTGCATCACGTCAGCGCGCTGTGCAACTAGTTCACGTAGTTGCTGGGAGACGATGAGAACCCTCAATGTCGGTAGTGATTGAACTCGGAGGTTGGAGTCATTTCGATACAGCCCATCGTTGTGGTCCTCGGGCAGCTTTCCACAGTTGCAAGTTCGAGAATGAGGGAATTTCGTGCAAGAGTGATTTCGATTGAGAGTCTCGCATCGCTATCGCCTAGTAGGCGCCGTCGGACGCAGGACCGTCCGGACGGTGCGGGCCATGATCACCAGGTCGAGCAGCGGGCTCCAGTGATCGATGTACATGAGGTCGAGGTAGATGCCGTCGTCCCAGGGCAGGTCGGAGCGGCCCTGGGTCTGCCACAGGCCGGTGCAGCCGGGCTTGACGTTGAGGCGGCGGTGGGAGCGGCTGTCGTAGGCCTCGACCTCTGACGGGCAGGGGCGGGCGGGGGCCGACGATGGACATGTCGCCCTTCAGCACGTTGATGAGCTGGGGGAGCTCGTCGAGGGAGTGCCGGCGGAGGAACCCGCCCGTGCGGGTGACGCGGGGGTCTTCCTTCAGCTTGAACAGCGGGCCGTCGGCCTCGTTCGCCGCCTGGAGGTCGATCAGCTGCTCTTCGGCGTCGGGGACCATGGTGCGGAACTTCCAGCAGCCGAAGTGCTGGCCGTAGTGGCCGACCCGGGTCTGGCGGAAGAGCACCGGCCGGCCGTCGCGCAGGGCGATGGCGGCGGCGATCACGGCGAGGACCGGGGACAGCGCCACCAGCAGGAGGGCGGCCATCACCCGGTCGAAGATCGCCTTGGTCCACACCGCCGTGGGCCGCAGCGTGGGGTTCTCGACCATGAGCAGGGGAGTGGAGCCCAGGGGCACGTAGGTCATGGCCACGGTGGAGGTGGCGTCGTGGCGGTGCGGTGCCAGGGCCACGGTGACGCCCAGGTCGTGGGCCCGCTGGCTGAGCGCCCACATCTCGTCGGGGCCGGGGCGCCCGGCGCGCACCAGCAGGTCGACGGTGACGTCGTGGTCGGTGAGGGCGTGGATGGCGTTGCGGTCGGGCAGCCGGCACAGGCGGCGGAGCTCGGCGGGGACGGCGGCGCCGGGGTCGAGGTCGTCGGCCACGTAGGCCACCACGTCGACGCGGTTGCGGGTGCCGGTGCGCTCGAGGTCGTGGACGAACTGGACGATGTCGTCGGCGGGGCCGACGGCCACCACCCGGTGGTGGTTGCGCAGGTCGTCGCGGGCCTTGCCCATCAGCTTGCGACACCACGGCGCGTGCCAGGGCGGTGAGCGCCACCGTGAGGGGCAGCAGCGTGAGGAAGTAGCCGCGCGACAGGTTGAGCCGCAGGGCGATGTGGGCGATGCCGGCCGTGCCGAGCAGCAGCAGGCCGGCCCGCATGATGCGGCGCAGCTCCTCGACGCCGAACAGGGACGACTTCAGCTCGTAGGCGCCGCTGATGCCGAGCAGCAGGGGCCACACCGCCACCACCAGCAGCCCGATGGCGCTGTAGGAGATGACGATGGTGTCGGAGCTGAGCATGGGCGTGGACGTGTTGGACCAGCCGAAGCGGAGGTACTCGGCCGAGGCGGCGGCGATGGCCGCTGCCGCCCAGTCGCCGACCACGGCCCGGCGCACCCAGCGCCGGAACGGCTCGTTGCGGGCCAGACGTGGCGCCGGCTCGGGCGCGGGAGCCACGTCTTCCGGCGCTCCCACCCGTTGTTCGTCGATCAATGTCACGGTCGACCCACCAGTCCGCCGTCGTCAGATGCCTTCCACCGCCCGCCGGGCCGAGGGTAGCGACCTGTTGGCGTGCCGGCGACGAAAAGCCCGTTCTGGGTGAATTTCGTCACGCACGTCCGAATGTCCTGCCAATGCTCGTGCTGCCTCGCCGCCAGGCGCTCCGCCATCTCTTCCCTCCCGTTTCCGCCGGCGGACAGTCAAGCGGAACGGGCGTGACGAAACAAGGCGGACGGCGCTGGCGCAACGGCCGGGCCGAAACCGGTTCCGAAGGTGACCGGCGGGATCGAGCTCGCGGCGCCGATGCAGTACCTGGAGTTCAACGCGTTCGACTTCGGGCCAGCGGCTGACGACCGGGGCATGGTGTCGTACACGAACTTCGACTACCCGCTGGACGGCACGGGTGTGTGGACGGTGAAGGGTGACTGGTCGGTCGCCTTCGTCTTCGGCGGTACCTACACGCACAACCTCTCGATCACGATGGTCAAGCCGATGTCGCCGACGTCGATGTGGTTCGCCGGAACGGGCGTCTACGCCGCTGACTCGACCTACACCTCTGACGTCGTCGGCATGGTCGACGGATCCTCGATCACGTTCCGGATGACCTACACCGGCACGAACGCCGGCTACTGGGTGGACGTGACCGGCACGATCGCGCCGGACGGATCGATGAGCGGTACGGCGTTGTCATCGACGGCACAGGCGATGACGTGGACCACCGCTGCGGGCAGCGTGCACGAGGTCCTGCGCTACACGGCGCCGGTGAACTGCGCAGCAGTCAGCGGCACCCAGGCGCAGTTCTCCTACGTGATCCCCGAGGGGATCCCTGGCCTGTCGGGTACATCGATCATCTGGAAGGTCACCGATGGTGGCTCGCCTGCGGTCGGGAACGACACGGCCGGGTTCGCAGTCAGCACTGCGAGCTGCGACGTCGGCATCACGCCGACCCTGCAGACCCTCGCCGGAGGGAACCTGGTCGTCCACTGATCATCTGACGAGCGCGGAGCTCGGGCCCCGGCACGACGCCGGGGCCCGAACAGCGTCCGTGCCGGGGCGCTACGGGGCCCAGGTCACGAAGGCCAGGCGTGCGGCTGGCGGTTCCTGTCGGTGGGGGTCGGCAGGATCGTCGTGCCCGGTTCGGTCCGGCTCGGCACCGAGGTGCCCTCGCTTTCGACGACGGGAGTTGGCACCATGGCGGTGACGGAACGGCGACGGCACGCCCTGCACGAGTGGGCGAAGCAGGCCGGGAACGAGGAGGTGGCCGAGACCTTGATGGATCTCCTTCCCCCGGCCGGCTGGGCTGACGTGGCCACCAAGCGCGATCTCGACAGCCTGCGCGTCGAGTTCCGTGCAGATCTGTCGGAGGGCCTCCGAGGGGTCGAGCGAGAGATGCGAGGTCTCGAACGAGCCCTGCGCCTGCAGCTGTACTGGGTCGTCGGGTCGATCTGGACGGCGCTGGGCGTGGCGCTTGCGTTCGCATCGACGCGGTAACCGAACCCGACAGGAACGAGCAAGTCGCAGCCCCCGGCGGAACAGCTGTTTGAACGCGTTCGGTGGTGTTTCCTGCACGATCACGAAATCGCGTCCAATTTCAGCGCAAATGGGTTGTCTCGAACGTGTGTTCGTGATACGGTCGGGGTGCATGGGGAACGATCTGCTGGCCGAGCTTCCGGAGCTGTTGTCGATCAAGGTCGACGAGCTGCCGGTCATGGAGCAGCCCGCGCACATGGCCAAGCTCGAGCGGGCCCGTGCCCAGTTCGATGCGCAGATGCTGGGTCAGTTGGCAGACTTCGAGGAGTCCCAGGCGTGGCGGCTCGATGCGTCGTACAGCGCGGCGAACTGGCTGACGGGGCATGCGGGCACGTCGAAGTGGGATGCTCGCCGGCGGGTGCGGTTGGCCAAGCACCTGCGGGACATGCCGGCCACGGCGGCGGCGTTGCGGGCCGGGCAGATCACCGTCGAGCACGCCCGCGTGTTGGCCAAGTGTGTGGCCAACCCCCGGGCCAAGGCGGCGTTCTTCTGGGCCGAGAAGAGGCTGGTGAACTCGGCTCGGCGGATGAGTGCCGACGAGCTGGCCCATGAGGTCGACAAGTTCCTGGCCGAGGCCGACCAGGACGGTCCCGAGCCGCCGGCGCCGCAGAAGGACGTGTTGTATGCCAGCCGGGTCGGCGACCGGGTCAAGATCGACGGCGACCTCGGCCTCGACAGCGGTCTCCCGTTCCTCGAGGCGTTGAACGAGCGCAGCGATCAGCTGTTCCGTCGGGACCAGAAGGTCACCGAGGCCAACCCCGAGGACAAGCTCGCCACGCGGCCTCCGGCCGAGCTTCGGGCCGAGGCCATGGTCGAGTTGGTGTTGGCCGGTGCCGGCGACGAGTCCAACCCGCGTCATCGTGAGCCGTTGTTCAACGTGCACGTCGATCAGCTCACGCTGCTGCGCACGAAGATCCGGCAGGACTCGTTGTGTGAGCTCGACGACGGGTCGGTGATCCCGGGTTCGTTGTTGGAGCAGTGGCGCTGCGAGGCGGCCATGTCTCGGGTGTTGCTCGACGCCAACGAGGTCATGTTGAGCTACGGGCGTGAGGAGCGCTACGCCAACCGCGAGCTGCGCCGGGCGTTGGCCGCTCGGGATCGTGGGTGTGCCGTGCCGGGTTGTGATCGTCCGCCCGAGCACTGCGATGCCCACCACATCGTGTTCTGGGAGAACTGGGGCGGCACCGACATCGACAACCTCGTGTTGCAGTGCCGGCACCATCACCGGATGATCCACGCCGGCAAGCTCAGCGTGGAGATGGTCGACGGTCGGCCTTGCTTCTACGACTCGTTGGGGAAACCGTTGGAGGCGGGTCGATGGCGACCACCCGAAGTGTCGGCCGCGTAGGACGCGGCGACGGCACGGCCCACCCGGCCCAGTTCCAGGCTTCCATGGCCACCCCCGCCCCGTGCGGGGGTACCGTCGCGTACCCGGTGGCGCTGGCGCGTGGGATTCTCCGGGCATTCCGCCAGAGGGCGGCCAGCCCGGCGGTACCGGGGTTGCGCCTGACCAGTGACAGGAGGATGGTGGGACGACACCCGTCGGTGACTTCGGTCGCCGTCGGGGGCACAGCAGCGAGCATGGACGGGGGCGGACATGCGCGGACGGGCAGTTCTCATCATCGCCACGGTCGTCGTGGTGATCGTCTCGGCGGTCGTGCCGGCGGGGGCGCAACCGCCCCAGGGTGACGACGCCAGCTACGTGGTGGTGCTGGCGCCGGGGGCCGACGTGCCGGCGACGGCCGCGCAGCTGGCCAACGAGCACGGCGGACACGTCGGACAGCTGTACGAGGCGGTGCTCGGCGGCTTCCAGTTCACGGGGTCGTCCTCGGCGGCGGCGGGTCTGGCCCGGTCGCCGAGGGTGCAGACCGTGGTGCCCGACGAGCAGTTCGCGCTCGTCGACAGCGCCGGCTGGGGCTTCTTCCGGATCGACGCCGAGGTCTCGGTCAACGACCCGTCCGGCCCGTACCGCGGCGCCAACACCCGTGTGGCGGTGATCGACTCGGGCATCGACACGGACCATCCCGACCTGGCACCCCACCTCGATCTGACCAACAGCTACAACTGCCAGAACCCGGGCGCCCTGCCCGAGGACGACAACGGTCACGGCACCCACGTGTCGGGCGTCGCCGCCGCAGCGTTCAACGGCAACGGTCTTGTCGGTGTGGCACCGGACGCGAGCATCGTGTCGCTGAAGGCGTTCGACGCCAACGGGTACGCCGACACCTCCGACATCATCTGCGCGCTGAACCGGCTGGCCGTGGTGACGACGAGCAGTCCCGTGCCCACGGCGCTCAACATGAGCTTCGCCGACGTCGGTGGCGACAGCGTCTGCGACGACCTCGGCACCGACGTGCTGCACGAGGCCATCTGTGACGTGGTCGACGCCGGGGCCACCGCGACCCCGTCGGTGCCGGTGATCCCGGTGGCGGCGGCGGGCAACGACGACGCCGAAGCGGCCAACACCGTTCCGGCCGCGTTCCACGACGTGATCACCGTGTCGGCGCTGGCTGACTTCGACGGCAAGGCCGGCGGTCTGGACGGCTGCGTCTACGTGGCCAACCTCTTCAACTACGAGTGCGACGACACGATCGCCTCGTTCTCGAACTGGGGGAGCGTCGTGGACGTGATGGCGCCGGGTGTGGAGATCTACTCCACCGTGCCGGGCGGGTACGGCACGAACACGGGCACGAGCATGGCGGCGCCGCACGTCACCGGGGTGGTGGCGCTCGTGCTCAGCGAGTACGCCACGGCCGACTTCGCCACGGTGCGGTCGCTGCTGCTCGCGACGGGGGAGTGCCCCGACGGTTCGGTCGCCGGGGACGCGGCGTGCGACGGTCAGGGTGCGTGGAAGAAGACCAAGAACCGCACGATCTTCGATGGTGCCGGGACCCTCGAGGCCGACCCCGACGGCATCGCCGAGCCGCTGGTGAACGCGGGGCGGGCCGCGGCGCGGGCCGACCTGCTCGGCGACCCGGTCGGGCCGCCGCCCCCTCCGCCGACCGACGCGCCGCCGACGGTGGACATCACGTCACCGTCGACCGGTGCCACGGTCTCGGGGACGGTGACGATCAGCGCGATTGCCGGTGACGACAACGGGGTGACCGGTGTCGAGGTCTTCGTCGACGACGTGTCGATCGGCGGCGCGGTCCTGGCCGGGGGCACCTGGTCGACCACGTGGGACTCGACCGGCGCCGGCAACGGGTTGCACACGATCACGGCAGTGGCGACCGACTCGATCGGTCAGACGACCACCAGCGCGCCGGTCGAGGTGACCGTGTCGAACAGCACGGCGTCGGCGTCCATGCACGTCAGCGGGCTGAGCGGCGGCACGTCGACCCAGGGGAAGAAGTGGACGGCGACCGCGGTGATCGACGTCTCCGACGGCGATGGCGTGCCCCTCGACGGCGTGACCGTCGTCGTGTCGTTCGAGAGCCCGACCACCGCATCGCTGGCGGGCAGGGGCGGCACGCCCGGTGGACCCGGCGGCGGTGGCGGCGGTGGCGGCGGTTCGGGCGGCACCGAGACCGGCGTGCTCTCCTGCGTCACCAGCCAGGGCACGTGTTCGGTGAGCACGAAGCCGGCGGGGAGCTCGGTCCGCTTCATCGTCGACGACCTGCAGAAGGACGGCTGGACCTACGTGCCCGGGGACAACACCGCGGACCCGCATCCCGACACGGCAGCCACGGACATCGTGGTGAACCAGCCGGCCTGACCGGGCGATACGTAGGTCACCGGAGCCGGAACGGGGGCGAGCGCAAGGTTGGTGGTGATCGACCTGGCGGCAGTGACGGCAGACCCTGGTGCGGCGGTCGTGCCGGTCGCACGCTGGAACTGTCCCTTGGAACAGGAGGTGGGCCCATGCCTCCGCACTGCGATTCTCTGGACGGACCGGTCGTCACCGCAGCGCGCGATGCTCTCGCTGCGCACGATGTCGATCGCGTGCTGCCCTTCGTGCCTGCGGACGGTGAGGACGAGGTGCGAGCCGCGTTCGACCTCGCCACGAAAGCACGCGTGCTCGGCGGCGATGCCGAGCGGGTCGCCGATCAGTGGTTCTTCGAATGCGTGGTACGGCTCCACCGGGCCGGCGAGGGCGCGCCGTTCACCGGGCTGAAGCCGGCCGGGCTCGACGTGGGCGAGGTGATCCCCGCCGCCGAGCGCGCCCTGGCCAGCGGCTCACCGGACGAGCTCAGCGGTCTGTTGTGCGACGCGGTGCGCCGAATGGTCGAGCACCGCCTGGCACGTGCCCGGGAGCTCCAGCCCGAAGCCGGGGCCAGCGTGTCCGAGGTACGGGAGTACGTCGAGGCCATGCTGGGTCTGCAGGTGTGGGCCCACGGCGTGCACCGTCAGGTGCTCGCCGATCCGCACGAACACGGGTGAGCCGGGGCCGGCGGCGAGGGGTGTACCGCCGGCGTCTGGCGGGTGGCCGGTGTGGTCGGCACACGCGCCACCTCGATCGCGCTGTCTCAGCTCCGTCAGCGCACTGATCGTCGCGGCGTGGCCGCAACCGGCGGCGGTTCTGGTCCGTGCGTGGTCATGATGGCGGGCGAACCGTCCATCACGGCCGTTCTGGGCAGGTGCACCGCTCTTTGGTCGTTGCCGGCGCGTTGGCGGGTTCCTACAACCGCGCAGAGGGACCGCAACGAGGTGGTCCGGGCGACAGGGGGACCCCATGTGGGCGAAGAAGGTGCTGGTTGCCGGCGCGCTGTTCACGGTGAGCGCCGGGGGATTGTGGACCTCGACGGCGTCGGCCGGTGAGGTGAAGGGCGCGAAGCCGGGCGAGTCCCTCGAGTACATCTTCGGCAGCGCCGACGCCGAGCTGCCGGCTCCCTCGGCGTGTGCGTACTCGGGCCTCGAGGACCATCAGGAGTACACGACCTACGAGGGCAACACGAAGCCGGGTCGGCTCACCCAGACGCCGCACTACGTGTACGACGACGAGACGGCGAATGCATTCGTGAACCCGCCGCCGGGCACGCCGGGCTTCGCCTGCCGCGGCAACGCGGAGTTCAGCGACTGATCGCAGCTTCCTGAGCCGATCGGGTGCGCGGACATCGCGCGCTCCGCGTCCCCGCCGTCGCGCAGACGGGTCTACTGTTCTGGCACTCAGGGGGACATCAGCCAAGGGAGTCGAACCATGCGTCGCAGCCTGCGAGCTCTGCTCGTCGTGTCGTTGCTCGCCCCGCTCACGGTGCTGCTCGCGGCCCCGGTCGGCGCGGGGACGGAGAAGGCGAGCTTCATCATCACGCTGCGGGACGGCAACCCGCAGGAGGTGGCGGCCGAGCACGCCCGGCGCTACGGCGCCGACGTCGAGTTCGTGTACTCGCATGCGTTGCAGGGCTATGCCGCCCGGGTGTCCGAGGCTCGCATCGGCGAGCTGGCGCGGGACCGGCGGGTGGCGAGCATCGAGCGTGACCAGGTGGTGACGATCGACGGGACGATCGTCGGGACCGAGACCGGCGCCACGTGGGGGCTCGATCGCATCGATGACCGTTCTGGTCTCGACGCGTCGTACACGTGGGAGGCGACCGGCGCCGGCGTCACCGCCTACATCATCGACACCGGTATCCGGACGAGCCACCAGGAGTTCGGTGGTCGGGCTTCGATCGGCACGGACACGGTGGGCGACGGCCAGAACGGCCAGGACTGCAACGGCCACGGCACGCACGTGGCCGGCACGGTTGGTGGAGCGACGTACGGGGTGGCGAAGGGCGTGAACCTCGTCGCCGTGCGGGTGTTGAACTGCAGCGGTAGCGGCACGTGGTCGGGCGTGATCGCCGGCATCGATTGGGTGACGGGTGATGTGCACGGCCCGGCCGTGGCCAACATGAGCCTGGGTGGCGGTGCCAGCACGGCCGTCGACTCGGCGGTCGAGAACTCGATCGCCGCGGGCGTGAGCTACGCCATCGCCGCCGGCAACGGGAACAAGGGCGGCCGCCAGCAGGACGCGTGCGGCTCGTCACCGGCCCGGGTGCCCGAGGCGATGACCATCGGCGCCACCGACCGGACCGACACCAAGACCAGCTGGTCGAACTACGGCGACTGCGTCGACTGGTTCGCCCCCGGCTACCAGATCACGTCGGCGTGGATCGACGGCGACACCGCGACCAACACAATCAGCGGCACCTCGATGGCCACGCCTCATACGACGGGGGCGGCGGCGCTGTACCTGGAGCTGAACCCCGGGTCGACGCCGGCGGACGTACGTGATGGCCTCTACGCCCAGACCACCAAGGGGGTCGTGCAGGCGTCGTACACGACGAACAACGACCTGCTGTACACGCTGAGCGATAGCGGTGGCGGGTCCGGCGGTGGCGGGACGGAGCCGCCTCCGCCCAGTGGGACGCCGACGGTGTCCACGTCGTGCAGCAAGACGACCTGCACGTTCGATGCCACGCCGAACGCGACCTCGTGGAGCTTCGGCGATGGCGAGACCGGTACCGGCGACCCGGTGTCGCACGACTTCGTCAAGGCCGGGACCTATGACGTCACGGCGACCTTCTCGGCTTCCTCGACGGTGACGGTCCAGGTGGGCTGCGCCGTCAAGGGACGCTGGGTGCACTGCTCGGCCGTGTGAGGAGCGGCTGCCGGCGGTTCTCGTCGGTGGGCGCCGGGAGGATGGTCGTGCCCGGTTCGGTCCGGCTCGGCACGGAGGTGCCCTCGCTTTCCACAACGGGGGTTGGCATCATGGTGGTGACGGATCGGCAGCGGCGCATCGTCCAGGAGTGGGCGACGCGGGTCGGTGATCAGGAGGTGGCCGAGGCGTTGATGGAGCTCCTTCCACCAGTGGGCTGGGCCGACATCGCCACCAAGGCGCGACCTCGATCACCTCGGGGCCGAGCTGCGGAACGAGTTCCGTGCGGACCTGTCGGAGGGCCTTCGTGGGGTCGAGCGAGCGATGCGGGTGCAGCTGTACTGGGTCGTCGGGTCGATCTGGTCGGCGCTCGGCGTGGCGCTGGCGTTCGCCTCGCTGCGGTAGCCCGGACCAGAGCGGGCGCCCGACGGGGCCTTGCGACGGCACGCGCTTGGATCGTCATGTGGGCGCGACCGGAGGGTCAGCGCTCCGGGACGTCGGTTCCTGTCGGTGGGCGGCGGCAGGATGGTCGTGCCCGGTTCGGTCCGGCTCGGCACGGGGGTGCCCTCGCTTTCGACTACGGGGGTTGGCACCATGGTGGTGACGGATCGGCAGCGGCGCATCGTCCAGGAGTGGGCGACGCGGGTGGGTGACGAGGAGGTGGCCGAGGCGTTGATGGAGCTCCTTCCACCGGTTGGCTGGGGCGACTTGGCCACCAAGCGCGACCTCGATCACCTCGGAGCCGAGCTGCGGAACGAGTTCCGTGCGGACCTGTCGGAGGGCCTTCGAGGGGTCGAGCGAGCGATGCGGGTGCAGCTGTACTGGGTCGTCGGGTCGATCTGGTCGGCGCTCGGCGTGGCGCTGGCGTTCGCCTCCCTCCGGTAGCTGCGCGTCCGGCTGGCTCCCGGGCTCTGCACGGCTCGGCGAACCGAAGAGCTCGACCTGCTTGCCACCGAGCGCGGCGATATCCGGCACGTTCGCGAAGTCTGCATGATTTTCCGCCGGTATGGGTTGTATCGAACGTACGTTCCCGATATCGTGGATGGCATGGCAGGGGACTTGGCCATGGAGATCCAGGAGTTGTCGTCGGTCGACTTCGACACGCTGCCGGCGATGGAGAAGCCCGTGTACCTGGCTCGTCTGGAGCGGGCGCGCGCCCAGTTCGAGGGCTGGATGTTGGGCACCGTGGCCACGTTCGATGAATCCCAGGCGTGGCGGCTCGATGCGTCCTACAGCGCGGCCAACTGGTTGCAGGCCCACGCGGGGACGTCGAAGTGGGACGCCAGCCGGCGGGTGCGCCTGGCCAAGCACCTGCAGGACATGCCCGCCACCGCGGCGGCCCTGCGGGCCGGACAGATCACCGTGGAGCACGCCCGGGTGTTGGCCAAGTGCGTGGCCAACCCTCGGGCCAAGGGGGCGTTCTTCTGGGCCGAGAAGCGCCTGGTCGACAGCGCGCGGCGGATGAACGCCGACGAGCTGGCCGCCGAGGTCGCCAAGTTCCTGGCCGAGGCCGACCAGGACGGTCCCGAACCCCGAGACCCGAGAAGGACGTGTTGTATGCCAACCGGGTCGGCGATCGGGTGAAGATCGACGGTGACCTCGGGCTCGATACGGGGTTGCCCGTGCTCGAGGCGCTCAAGGAACGCAGCGATCAGCTGCGTCGCCGCGACCAGAAGGTCACCGAAGCCAACCCCGACGACAAACTCGCCACGCGGCCTCCGGCCGAGCTTCGGGCCGAGTCGATGGTCGAGTTGGTGCTGGCCGGTGCCGGCGACCAGTCCAACCCACGGCATCGCGAGCCGTTGTTCAACGTGCACGTCGATCAGCTCACGCTGCTGCGCACCAAGATCCGGCAGGACTCATTGTGCGAGCTCGACGACGGCTCGGTGATCCCCGGTTCGTTGCTGGAGCAGTGGCGCTGCGAGGCGGCCATGTCCCGAGTACTGCTCGACGCCAAAGAGGTCATGCTCAGCTACGGCCGCGAAGAGCGCTACGCCAACCGCGAGCTACGCCGGGCGCTGACCGCCCGCGATCGTGGTTGTGCCGTGCCGGGCTGTGATCGTCCGCCCGAGCACTGCGATGCCCACCACATCGTGTTCTGGGAGAACCAGGGTGGCACCGACATCGACAACCTCACGCTGACCTGTCGACACCACCACCGGATGGTCCACCATGGTCAGTTGTCGGTGAAGATGATCGACGGCCTGCCCCGGTTCTTCGACCGGAACGAAAAGCTGCTCGAAGAGGGTCGCTGGCGACCACCGGATGTGTCCGCCGCGTAGGACGCGGCGACGGCACGACCCAACGGTCCAGTTCCAGGCACTCATGGTCACCCCCGCCCCGTGCGGGGGCACCGTCGCGGGTCCGACGCCGCCGTCTGTTCCAGGCGAAGGTCGGTCCGGCTCGGCAAGAGTGGGTGAAGCAGGCTGGGAACGAGGAGGTGGCCGAGACCTTGATGGATCTCCATCCGCCAGTGGGCTGGGCCGACGTGGCCACCAAGCGCGACCTCGACCATCTGCGGCGTGACCTCGACCGTGACTTCCAGCTGGAGTTGCATCGCGAGCTGCGGCGGCACACCTATTGGATCGTCACGTCGATGTGGGCGGCGGTCGGCGTCGCCGTCGCGCTGAGCCAAGCGCTGTAAGGGTGGGTCGAGACGAGGTTGCGCTGGCCGCGAGGTTCAGAGCGCGGCGACGATCAGTTGCGTGACGGTGAGGGCGGTGATGGAGCCGACCAGACCGAGCATCATCGTGCGGGTCTGACCGGTGGTGAGGTCGCGCATCTCGGCCTTGAGTTCGGTGCGGAGCTCGGCCATCTCCGTCTTGAGCTCGGTGCGGAGTCCGGCCATCTCGACGCGGACGTCAGCGATCTCTGCGCGGACGTCGGCGATCTCCGAGCGAACGTCGGTGATCTCGTCCCGGAGCTCGGCCAAGCCGAGGGTGAGGTCCTGGCGCGTGGCGAGGTGGTCGTGGTCGGGGCGGAGGAGCTCGATCACGGTGTCGGTGTGGTCACCGAAGGCGTGGTGCAGCGCTTCGTAGGCATCGTGGCGTTGGCGCTCGGTCAGCGGCATGGTTCTTCCTGTGCGGTGGTTCTGCGGGGGAAGAGCCGGCGAGCGGCGGGGTGAAGTGTACCGGCAGCACTCGGCGAGCGGGTTCTGTCCGCGGGCGTCGGCAGGATGGTCGTGCCCGGTTCGGCCCGCCGGCGCCTGGGTTGTGGTGTTGCGCTGGCGGGACATGACACACCGGGCGTCGCCGGCAGTCGGGCCTGGGATGTGGTGTTGCGCTGGCGCGACATGAGGTGCCAGGCGTCGGCGGTTGGTTCCGCGCTCGGCGTTCGTGTCGGTGGGCCGGCGTAGCGTCAGAAGCACTTCCCCCGATCGTCATGCCGATCGGAGGGGCGCGTGTTCGATGTCGTGTCGCCGCTGGCGTGGACCCAGCAGGGAGCGTTCAGCGCGTCGCAGGCGGTGGCGCGCGGGGCTAGCCGGTCGTGGATCAGCCGCCAGGCAAACCGGGGTGCCCTCGTGCGACGGGCGCCGGCGGTGTACGTGCTCGCCGGTTCGCCCGACACGGCCCGCCAGCGACTGATGGTGCACCTGCTCGCCGCCGGCGACGGGAGCCTGGCGACGGATGACTCCGCGCTTGGTCTGTGGTGCCCCGAGCTCGTGCTGCCCGAGGTTCCGGTGCTGGCGGTGGACCGGGATTGCGGGTACCGGGCGGCGCGGGTCCGTGTGCGCCGGAGCACCGATCTGCACCTGGCCAAGCCTGGCGTGGTCGACGGCATCCCGGTGGTGGGCGTGGGTCGGGCACTGCTCGACGCGTCGTGGGGCCGGTCGCCGGAGGAGGTCCTGGCTCGCATCGACGCCTGCCGCCGGCACTCGTCGTTGGCCGTCGGAGCGCTGATCGAGACCCTCGAGGTCCACGGACGGGCCGGACGCCCGGGCGTCGTCGCGTTTCGGGATGCGCTGCGCAAGCTGCGTCGCGAGGTCACCGATTCGGAGTTCGAGCGTCTGGTCATCCGCGACCTGGTCGCCATGGGCGTTCCCGAGCCCCGTCTCCACCACGTGGTTCGCCTGCCGGGCGAGGACCCGATCGAGCTCGACCTCGACTGGCCGGGACGGAAGCTCGACGTGGAGCTGGACGGGGGCGACCACGTGGAGCGGGCACGCCGGGCTCGGCGAGACCGCCAGCGCGACCGGCTGCTGCAGGCAGACGGGTGGCTGGTGCCCCGCTACACGTGGGACGACTACGTCAGCGACCGGCCCGGGATGCTGGCCGAGATCGCTCGGTTCGTGGACCAGCGTCGGCCGGCGTGACCTGGGGGAGCGGTGGCGGGCGGGTCGCTGGCGGATGGATCGCCGGCGGGCGTGGGGTGTGGTGTTGCGCTGCCGCAACCCGGTGCGCCAGGCGCCTGTCGCTGCCAGGCATGGGTTGTGGTGTTGCGCTGGGGCGACGCCATGCGCCAGGCGCCTATCGCTGCCAGGGTGACGGGCCGTCGGCGTGCGGTTCAGGGGCTGGGAGCCAGGCCGGCGAGCACGAGGGCGAGGCCGGTGACGGCCATCCCGTCGAGGATCTCGCCGGCTGAGAGCAGACGCCGGACCTCGTTCCAGGGCACCCACTCGATGCGGTCGGCCTCGTTCTGCTCGGTGGGTTCGCCGACGTGGGTGGCGTCGGTGGCGCGGAACAGGTGGAAGGTCTGGTCGGAGATGCCGTTGGTCGGGTGGTAGCGGTAGAGCGGGGCGAGGGATCCGGGGCGCCAGCCGGTCTCTTCGAGCGTCTCGCGGGCTGCGGCTTCGATCGGTGTTTCGCCGGCGTCGACCCGGCCGGCGGGCACCTCCCAGCCCCACGTGTCGGTGGTGAAGCGGTGGCGGTGGATGAGCAGCACGGCGTCGCCGCGGTCGATCACGGTGCCGGCCGCCGGGCCGGCGGCACGGATGACGTGGTGGGGGACGCGGGAGCCGTCCGGGCGCTCGACGTCGACCAACGACAGGTTCACCCAGTCGGACCGGTAGATGAACTCCTCGCCGTGGACCTGCCACTCCATGGGCGGGACCCTACGGCTCGGCTGGGCGGCGAACGCGTCGTGGATCTCGGTGCGCACGTCGAGCCGGAGGGCGACCATCTCGGATGTGAGCTCGGTGCGGAGGTCGGCCATCTCGGTGCGCAGATCGCTGCCGAGGACGGCGAGGTCGTCCTTGGTGGCGAGCCGGTCTGGATCGTGCGGGAGTGCCTTGGTCATCAGCTCGGCGTAACGGTCGCTGATCGCGTGCTTGGCGGAGCGTACCGCCGGTAGAAGGCCGGGTTCAGAGCAGGGCGGCGACCACGTCGGTGAAGACGAGGGCGATGACGCCGACCAGCAGGATCCACACGCCGATGCGCACCGACCGGGGGCGCCGTCGGTAGTGCGGCTCGTCGGAGTGCTCGGACGGTGGCGTGTAGCGGGGCACGTCAGCCGACGGTACCGACCTCCAGTCGGCCTGCCGGCGCGGCGTAACGTCCCGGGCGGTGGGTGGCGACTCGACGACACGGCGGAACCGGTGGCTCGTGCTCGCGCTGGTCGCCTACCTGGGCTTCGTCTTCTACGCCACGTTGGGGCCGAACCCGGGGGAGCGGCTCGATCGGGTGGACCGGGCGGTGGCCGAGGCGCGTGACGTCGTGCGCCCCGCCCGTCCGTCGGCGTCGCCGCCTGGTCGCAGCCATCGCGGGCCGTGGCCGTTCGACCTGCGCTCGGAGGACGTCGGCAACATCGCCATGTTCGTGCCGTTGCCGATCCTGGTGGCGGCACGGTGGCCCCGGTGGTGGTGGGTGGGCGTGCCGCTCGGGACCGGGCTGAGCGGGGCGATCGAGCTGACGCAGGGGGCGTTCCTCGACTACCGGACGCCGTCGTGGAGCGACTGGGGGCTCAACAGCGCCGGCGCGGTGCTGGGGCTGGCGCTCTGGATGGCGGGGACATGGGTGGTGCGCCGGCGTGAACGAGTGCGGAGGCACGGCTGACCGGTGCCCGGGGGCGGCCACCCAACCATCCGGTGGGCTGGCGGGTGGAAGTGATGTCATGGAAACGGTGGACGGCGGTAGCGCATCGGTGGAGGAGCTGTTCGCAGCGGAACACGACCGCCTCGTCCGGGGCCTGGGTACGGCGTTCGACCCGGTCGCCGCCGAGGACGCCGTGCAGGAGGCCTTCATCGCCGCCGCCCGCCGGTGGTCCAGGGTCCGCACGCTCGACGACCCGGCGCGGTGGGTCCGGCGGGTGGCGTTGAACCGGCTGCTCAACGGACGGCGCAACCGCCGCCGGCGCACCGAGATCCTGGCGCTGGTACGACCGGTCGCCCCCGACGACCTGACCGACGACGTCCTCGACCTGCGCAACGCCTTGCGGTCGATGCCGGAGCGGATGCGCGCGGTCGTCTGCCTGCACTACCTGTCCGACCTGCGCATCGACGACATCGCCGCCGCCCTCGAGATCGCCCCCGGAACGGTGAAGTCGACGTTGCACGACGGCCGGCAACGGCTCCGTCGCCTGTTGGAGGAGGCCCCCGATGTCTGACCTGTCCGACCGCCTCGCCCGCCTGGCGCCCTCCGTCGACCACGACGCCGCCCGCGCCCACTTCGACCGGACCCGCCGGCGTCGTCGCCGCCGCCGGACCCTCGCCGGCGCAGCGGCGGCGATGGTCGTGGTCGTCGCCGGGATCGTCACCGCGCTGGCCGTGGCCGGCGATGGTGACCGCACGCCGCTCGTCACCGCAGGAGACGGCACGCCGGCCGGTGGCGCACGGCTGGCCATCCCCATCGAGCGCCCGGACGGCACGACGCTGACCGCCGAGGCCTACGTGCCGGCCACGCCCGAGGAGGGCGCAGTGTGCGTCGTGTTCCCGTTCGGTGCCGTCAGCTGCGGGGGATCCGGCGGCCGGCTGCCGAGCCCGGTCGGTGGCGAGCGCCGGGAGGACACCGACGGCTTCGTCGCCCTGGTCGGTCCGGCGTCGGCGACCCGCCTGGACGTCGTAGCCACGACCGGGACCGTGACCGCCGAGGCCCACGTGCTGGCCGGCGATGCCGGCGAGACGATCACGGTCGCCGTCGCCGACGTGACCGGCATCGGTCAGGTCACCGCGCTGGAGGCCTTCGACGGCAGCGGCACGTCGATCGCCCGCAACGACGACGGCAACGACCTCGACATGCTCAACCGTTGGACCCGGCTGGGAACCGCTGCGGTCCCGACCACGTGCGGGAGCGGACTGCCGAGCGGATTCGAACGGGCCGACGGCGGCCCGCTGGCGAGCGGTCACGCACCGGGCGCCATGCCGGCGCTCTTCGGGCAGACGGTCGTGCACTGGACCAGCGACGACGTCGAGTGGGAGCTGCGCTGGCCGGCGACCCCGCAACCGCCCTACGGCGACGAGGTCCACGACGACGCCGCGCTCCCATCCCCGGCGATCAGCACGGCCCGCACCGGAGACGGCGGCCTCGTCCTCGACGTGTCCGGCGGCGGTCTGGGTGCGGGCGCGCCCGACCTACGGTTCCGGCAACCGAGCGCCGCTGCCGATCCGGGCTGCATCGTCGAGGTCACCGCCTGGAGCCAGGGCGTCCGCACCCGGCTCGGGCTGCGGTTCGTCGACGATCCCGCCCTCGACGTGGAGCTCGTCGACCTCGATCCCGTCGTCGCCGCGACCAGGCCGGGGCCGGCGCCGACCACGCCGGCGGGCTGCGACAGTACCGGTCACCGGAACCGGTCCGGCGCCGGCGACGAACGTCCGCAGGACGACGCCGTCGGTGCACTGATGGCGTTCCTCGACACGGACCCCGCCGACACCTTCCCCCGCAGCGCCTGGACCGAGTTCACCGTCGACGCCGACACCGTCGTCTACGCCTGGGAGACGCAGCCCGGAAGCGACGAGTACGCCGTCATCGTCGGCACCGAACGGAACGCCGGCGGCTGGCGCGTCGTCCGGTGGCAGTCGTCGGGCTGCTGAGGCATCGCGCAACACATCTGTTGCGGGACCGATCTGTTGCGCGTAGCGTGGGAGCCGTGACGCAGACCACCACGTACGAGCCCGACTTCGAGCGCCGGGCCAGGACACTGGCCGACGTGCTCACCCAGTCGGGACTGGCGTCCATCGTCGAGGTCAGCCGGTCGTCGGTGAGCCGGTGGGTCAACGGCGAGGACACGCCCAAGGGCGCCAACGCCGCCGCCGTGCTCGACCTCGACTTCCTGATCGCCCGCTACGCGCTGGTGTACCCGGTGGGCACCTTCCGCGACTGGTTCACCGCGCCCAACGCCTTCCTGAACGGCGCCTCGCCCAAGGACGTGCTCCACCTCGAGGGTCCGAGCCGGGTCGTCGACGCGCTCGGCTCGGAGACCGCCGGCTCCTACGCGTGAGGGCCTACCGCATCGCTCCCTGGGATCCCGGCGCCGGGGGCGGCCGGAGCCAGCTGCTCGACGGCGTGGCGGCGGTCCGGGCCGGGCAGCAGTCGGGGCGCTGGGACAACTCGCGCCTCTACGGCGCCCTGTACCTGTCGCTGTCCCAGGCCGGTGCGGTGGCCGAGGTACTGGGCAACCACACCGAGTGGGTCGATGCGCTGTTCGACTCGCCCGGCACGGGGCTGCGCCGCCACCTGCTCACGGTCGAGATCGCCGACCGCGTCGCCGGGGAGCTGGTCGACGTCGACGATGCCCGGTTCCTCGCCGACCGGGGCCTGCGACCGTCCGAGGTGGCCGGCCGGGCCCGCACCCGCACGCGAACGCTGGCCGCCGACCTGTTCAGCGAGGGAGCACCGGGCATCCGGTTCTGGTCCTACCACCGGCCCGAGTGGACCAACGTGGTGCTCTTCGCGCCGCCGGTCACCGGCGGTGACGTCGAGGTCACCGTGGCCGAGGAGATGACCCTCGACATGCCCTGCGTCGCCGCCGCCTCCGAGATGCTGTGCCGGGTGGTGCGGCGCCGCTAGCTCTCCGCTAGCCGAGCTCGGCCCGCACCTTGTCGACGACGTCCCAGAAGCGGTCCATGTCGTCGCCGACGGGCACGAAGCTGATCTTGTCGAAGCCGGCGTCGATGAACTGCTGGGTGGCCTCGATGTAGGGGGCGGGGTCGGGGCCGTGCGGGATGGAGCCGGCCAGGTCCTCGGGGCGGACGCTGGCGGTGGCGGCGTCGAAGTTGACCGGGTTGGGCAGCTCGGCCATGACCTTCCAACCGGGTGCGCCGAAGCGGAACCGCTCGTGGGCTAGCCGCAGGCCCTCCTCGGCGGTGTCGGCCACGGCAAAGGGGATCTCGGTCCAGGTGGCGCTGCGGTCACCACCCCGCTGGGCCCATCCGTCGACCAGCGAGGGCTCGGGATCGGTGGCCATGATGCCGTCGGCGTCGTGGTCGGCGGCCAGGTCGAGCGAGGCCGGCCCGCTGACGCCGACGACGAGGTCGACCGGTAGCTCGGGCCGGTCGTAGACGCGCACGTCCTCGGCGGTGAGGTGGCGGCCCCGGTAGGTGACGAAGGTGCCCTCCTCGGCCGTCCACAGCGCCCGCATGATGTCGATGGCCTCGCCGAGCATCTCGTGGCGAACGTCGACGGCCGGCCAGGCGTCGCCGGCGACGTGCTCGTTGAGCCGCTCGCCGGCGCCGACGGCCAGCGTGAACCGGCCCCCGGACAGCTCGCCGATGGTGGCGGCGGCCTGGGCGACGATCGTGGGGTGGTAGCGGAAGATGGGGCAGGTGAGCCCGGTGGCGATGCCGATGGAGCCGGTGCGGTCGGCCACGGCACCGAGGACCGACCAGGCGAACGGCGAGTGCTGGTGGTCGCTGAGCCACGGGTGGATGTGGTCGGAGATGGCCACGAAGCCCAGCTCGCGCTCCTCGGCGGCCACGGCCTCGTCGATCAGCTCGCGCGCCGAGCGCAGCTCCACCATCAGCTTCAGTCCGAACGTCGTCATGCTCCCTGCCGTACCCAGTTACGCTGCCCGCCCATGACCCCTCCCGCGCCATGACCCGGCGCCGTCGGCTGTCCCTCCTGGTCGTGGCCGTGCTGGCCGCCGTCCCCGCCGGGCTGGTGGTGGTCGGGTTGCTGGCCGGCGACCGGGAGCGCATCGTGTCGTACGTCGAGGTCGCCACCGTGCGGCCCGACGGCAGCGCCCGGGTCGAGGAGGTCATCGACTACGACTTCGGCGCCGCCAACTCCCGCCACGGGATCATCCGGATCGTGCCCGACCTGGCCGATCCGGCGTCGGTGGAGGTGTCGTCGCCGTCCGCGCCCGACCAGGTGCAGATCACGGGTGGCCGGCTGCGCATCGGCGACCCGGCGACGACGGTGAGCGGCACCCACCGCTACCGCATCGCCTACGACCTCGACACGCTGGTGGCCGGCGACCGGCTGGCGTGGAACGTGGTGGGCACCGAGTGGGACGTCGCCGTCGAACACGTCGAGGCCCACGTGCTCAGCGAGCGTTCTCTGGACGCGCCGTCCTGCGACCAGGGTGCCTTCGGCGAGACCGGCGGCTGCGAGGCGGTCCAGGTGGAGCCCGGCCACCTGGTGATCCGCACCGACGACGTGGCGGCGGGCCACGGCGTGACCGTCCGGGCCACGCTCGGCGCTCCCGTGGCTGCCAAGCCGAGCGCCCCCGTCGAGCCGCCCCTGCCCGACGATGCCGGCGCCCCGCTGCTGGCGCCGGCCCTGCTCGGCTTCCTGGCCGCCCTGGCGGCGGCGCTGGTGACCGTGCGGGCGCTGCGCTGGGCCGGTCGCGAGCAGGCGCCGGCCGGCTACCAGGGCGGCACCGCCGATCGCGTCGACGCCGCCGAGCTGCTGGCCGACGCCGGCCCCCAGGTCGCCCCGCCCCGCCGGCTGACCGCCGCCCAGGGCGGGGTGGTGCTGACCGAGTCCGTGCGCCCCGAGCACAAGGCGGCGTGGCTGCTCGGCCAGGCCCAGCACGGGGCGGTGGCGCTCGAGGGCGAGGCCGACGCGCCGACCCTGCGGTGGCTGGGCGGCCACGGCGCCGCTGACAACGCCGCGCTGCGCACCATGTTCGACGGCCGCCAGACCATCGAGCTGGGCTCCTACGACCGCTCGTTCGCGTCGGGCTGGAAGATGGTCGGCGCCGAGCTCGAGGCCTGGCGCTCGAGCTGCGGTCTGTGGTCCGAGGCCGCCGAGCGCCGGCGCCGGTGGGCCATCGGCATCGGCATCGTGCTGCTGCTGGTCGGTGCCGCCGACGCGTTCTTCTCCGGGTTCCGGTGGTCGCTGTCGAACCCGTCGGTCGTCGCGCTCGCCCTCCTGTGTGTGCCCTTCGGCATCGGCGCCGGTCTGGTGACCCGGGCATGGGAGCTGCGGGTGCGCACGCCCGAGGGTTCGGCCCGATTCGTCGAGATCGAGGCGTTCCGGCGCTTCCTCGCCACCGTCGAGGCGGCCGACGTCGAACGGGCCGCCGAGGCCGGCCTGCTCCACGAGCACCTGGCCTGGGCGGTCGCCCTCGGCGAGTCCGAGGCCTGGCGCCGGGCGGTCGAGTCGTCCACCGTCGAGCCGACCACCCGCTCCTACGACCCCGGGTACCTGTACCTGGCCGCGTCGCTGTCGTCGACGACGTCGGCGTCGGCCACCGCACCGTCGTCGTCGGGATCCGGGGGAGGCGGCGTCGGCGGTGGGGGTGGGGGCGGTGGCGGCGGCTCCTGGTGATGGGCGGCTGGCCCACCCACGAGGGGTGAGCCGGCCGCCGGTTCCCGCCTTGGGGATCGCGGCTCCGCCGCCGCATCGACCCCCCGACTTGGGTACTGTCCAACCTGACAGACGCGCGCCCTCCGATGCGGCCCGGAACGCCGAATCGGGGCAGGGAGAGTCGAACGGCGGAGCAACTGCACTTGAACGAACGATCAACTCGGGGGACGGGGAGGCGAGTGGGGCGGGAGCGCGTCCTGGCCGCCGCGGTCGATCTCCTGGCCGGTGCCGACCTGGCCGACCTGCTGTCGTTCCTGGGGACCCGGGCGGTCGCCGAGGCCGCCGACGTGCAGCCGGCGACCGTGCACCACCACTTCGCCAACCGCGACGACAACGCCAAGTCGAACGCCCGCCTGGCCGTGGCCGTGCTCGAGGCCGCGCTCGACCAGCGGGCCGAGCAGCGCTCGCCCCTCCGCCCGCTGACCGGCGTCGACGACAGCGGCGACGTCGACGAGCTGGCCGTCTGGCGGTCGGCGATGGCGAGCCGCATGCGCGAGCTGCTCGACGACCACGTCGGCGCCACCGCCAAGCTGGTGGCCGCGGCCGCCGCCCACAACGACGCCGCCCCGCGGGCCGCCCTGCGCGAGCGCTACGACCGCAACATCGCCGCCTACGGCGCCTCGTTCGACGAGCTGGCCACCCGCTTCGGCCGCCGCTTCGACACCGACTCGGGCGTGACCGCCGAGATGATGGCCACCGTGGTCGGCGCCCTGGCCGACGGGTTGGTCCTGCGCCACCAGTTCGCCCCCGACGCGGTGGACCTCGAGGTCTTCAGCGAGACCGTCGTGCGCATGTTCGAGGCCATGACCACCCCCGTCGGCGCCACCGCCTCGGTGTCCGACGCCGTGGCCGAACGCCTCCTGCGCCGCCGCGACATCCTCGCCCTGCCCGCCGACTCGGGCATGGACCAGTCCAAGCGCAACGAGATCGCCGACGCCGCCAACCGCCTGTACCACCGGTCCGGGGCGTCGGCGCTCACCGTCACCGCCGTGGCGCGCGAGGCCGGCGTCAGCCGGGGGACGGTCATCGCCAACTTCGCCGACCGCAACGGGCTGGCGGCGTCGGTGTGGTCGCACTTCATCCCCGAGCTCGAGCGCGAGCTCACCGCCGACCGCGCCCGGGGCATCCCGGCGGCCCGCGTGCTCGAGCGCCACCTGCTCCGCATCGTCGAGCGCACCCGCGAGCACACCGACCTGTCCGCCCTGCTGCTCGAGGGCATCCTCGCCCACACCGCCCGGCGGGGCGCCCCCGACTACGTCGCCCCGGACGACCCGCGCACGGTGGTGCCGCTGCCGCTGCTGATCGTCCCACTGCTGCTGGACGACACGATGCGCCTGCGGGCGGGCGACGACGGCGCTGCGGCAGCTGCCCACGACCTGGCCGGCACCCTGACGAGCCTCACCATGCTCCGCGCCCTGTCCCGCCCGGCCGAGTCGACCAGCGCCACGGTCCACCACCTGCTGGACATGATCCTCGAGGGGATCCTGCGCCGCCCGCACCTCGTAGTCACTCGGCCACCGTCTGTGGCCAGGCGAGGGACGTTGGCGAAGCGGCGCCACCGCACGATGGCGACGTGTTCGATCAGCATTCGACAGGCGAGCGGGTTCGGAATCTGTTGCTCCTCGTGGTGGTCATGGCCATCGCCTTCGGTGCGGCAGGAGGTGTCCTGGGCATCGTCCTCGACACCATGGGTGCGGCGGGAGCCTCGATGGGGAGCTGACGGTCTACGCCGACAGCTCCGTCTCGAGGTCGTCGAGCTCGGGTGAGGCGGGGACGCCCAGCTCGTCGGCAGCGGCCCGGGCCCGGTCGATCAGTGCACGCGCAGCACGTCGCCGGCCCGCGGCCGCCAACCAGCGTGCCGCCAGGATGAGGTTGCCCTCGTGCCAGGGCTCGTCCTGGAGCAGCGGTTCGAGCACGCTGCAGAGCACGGTCGTGCTGCCCGGCCGCCGCCCACCGGTCGGCGACTCGCCGGCTGAGCGCCGCCCAGTCCTGGCGCACCGCCTCCCGCACGTCGGCGACCCAGTCCTCGTAGCGGTCGAGCTCGCACAGCTCGCCGCCGTACCAGTGGAGGGCGGCCGGACCCACGGACAGCACCGTGGCGTCGTCGGTGGCGTTGACCGCCTCGAAGGCCAGGCGCCGGAACTCGCGCACGTCGACGGTGACCTCCGACGACAACCCGACCAGGTCGCCGGCGGTCTCGAGCACGTCGCCGTGGCGGTGGCGCAGCTGGGACAGGACCTTGCGCAACCGGGCGCGGCCGATGCCGGGATCGACCTCGGGCCACAGGGCCTCGACCAGCTGGTCGCGATGCACCGGTCCCCGCTGCACGCCGAGGAACCGCAGCGCCCGGTCGGTGAGGTCGGTGCCGAGCACGGTCGTGTCGCCGCCGGCCTCGAGGCGGCTGGTGCCGAGCACGCGCAGGACCGGCCCCGCCGGTCGGGCCGCGGCCACCGGCCGACGGGTCGGGTGCGATGCCGCCGAGCGCCGCTGCTCGGCGCCGGCGGTCTCCACGATGCGCTCGAGCGGCCGGCGGAGCTCCTCGGGGGCGTCGCCGAACCGATCGATGCGGGCCAGCGCCTCGGTGGCCACGTCGCGCGCCTCGGAGACGCGGTCGAGGGCGACGAGCGCTTCGGCCGCCACGGGGTGCCACGGCATCACCACCGGGTTCTCGGTGCCCATCCGCTCGGAGAACTGCCGGCACGCCTCGGCGGCGGCGAGGGCGTCGTCCCACTCCTGGCGGGCCAGGGCCAGCTCGGCCCGGGCCAGCAACACGGGATGGAAGGTCACCAGGTGGCGCAGGGCCAGGTCGCGCATCAGCGGTTGGAGCAGCCGGTCGGCCTCGTCGAGCTCGTCCAGGCGCACGTGGCAGCGGGCCAGCTGGGCCACGGCCCCGGGGAAGATCACCGGTGCGTCGAAGCGCATGCCCTCGACGGCGGCAACGCTGTGCGACCGGGCCCGGTCGATCGCCCCCACGGTCATCGCGAGCTGGCCTCGTCGGTGGTGTTGCAGCGACGGGATCTCGCCGCGGCGGTCGCGCAGTCGGACGAGGTGGTCGGCCAACCGGAGCTCGCCCGCCCACACGAGGGCGAGGAACAGGACCTGCACGGGCGCCGTCGGCAGGGTGTCGTGCTCTGCGGCCTCGACCGCCCGCGCGCCGAGGTCGGCGACCAGGTCCCGGCTGGTGCCGACCAGGGCATGCTCGTAGGCCAGCTCGGCGAGCAGGGCGGGATCCTGGTTCTGATCGGGTTCGGCGGTGAGCTGCTCGACGAGGGCCCGCGACCGGGGCCGCAGGTCGAGCGACTGGCGCAGGGTCGACAGCTGCTGGCGCCGCACCTGTTCGAGCAGGGGACCCTCGACGGTGTCGGCCAGGGCGTCGAGCTCGGCGGCCGCCTCGTGCAACCGGCCGTGCACGGCCAGGTGGCGGGCCAGGCGGAACCGGTCGACCGGGTCGCCGGTCTCCTCGTACACCGCCCGCAGGCGACCCAACCCGGCCGGCAGACCGATGGCCAGCTCGCTACGGGCCAGGGCGCCGAGCACCTCGGCCCGCGACCCGCGGTGGACCGGCTCGGCGAGCGCCCGCCGCAGCCACCGCACCGCGGTCTGGTGGTCTCCGGCGTGGCCGGTCCGCCGCCCCGCCCGCAGCAGCACCTCGGGCGCCCAGGGCTCGCCGACGGGGCCGGCGTGCTCGAGGTGGGCGGCGATCTCGTCGTCGTCGCCGCCCTCGTCGTGCAGCAGTTCGGCCATCCGGCGGTGCAGCTGCTCGACCAGCGTCGGCGACAGCTCGCGCACCGCGGCGGTGGCCTCGAGGGGGTGGACGAAGGTGGCGGTGTCGCCCGAGCCGACCAGGCCGGTGTCGCGCAGCTCGCCCACCGCCTCGGTGACCGCCGTCGCCGACCGGCCGGTCAGCTCACAGAGCCGGCCCACCGTGGCATGACGGCCGGCGACCGCGGCCGCACCGGCGATGGCGGCGTGGTCGTCGGTCAGCCGGGCCAGTCGCATCCGCACGGTGTCGATGACCCGGGTCGGTGGCGCGTCGCGCAACTCGTCGAGCGCGCCGGCCTCGGGGCGCAAGGCCCGCTCGGCGACGGCCCCGAGGAGGCTGTCGACGAGGAACGGGTTGCCGCCGGTGAGCTGCATGCACCGGTCCAGGAAGGCCGGGTCGGGCGGGCCGAGTCGGCGGGTGATGAGATCGGCGGTGCCCTGCCGGGTGAAGGGCGCCAGGTCGATGGTCTGGCCCAGCGCCAGCAGCTCGGCCAGGTCGGGTGCCGGCGGACCGGGTCGGCACGACAGCACCAGGGCCACCGGTCGCTGGTCGACCCGCCGGCCCACGTAGTGGAGCCACCGCAGCGTGGGCGGGTCGAGCCACTGGACGTCGTCGACCACCAACAGCACCGGAGCGGCCAGCGCCAGCTCGTCGTGGAGCGCGGCCAAGGTCGCGGCGTCGGCCGGACCCTCGGCGGCCCGGCCGAGCAGCTCGCGCACCCCGCCCCAGGCGTGGGTGCGCTCGGCCGGCGTCGAGCGGAACCGCCGGACGGTGATCCCGGCGTCCGCAGCCATCGATGCAGCCCGGGCCAGCAGCGTCGACTTGCCGTGGCCCACCGGGCCGCGCACGACCAGCACACTCCCGGCGCCGCCGGCGAGTGCATCGACGACCCGCCCCAGGTTCTCGCGCGCGTTCGCACGCTCGACCAGGTCGTGCACACCGCCCTCCGTCCCCACGACGTCAGTGTCTCAGACGTCGGCTCCGGCTCCGGCGTCGGAGGAACTACTGCCTAGGATGTGCCAGATCGGGTCGGTCCAGGGAGGGAACGCGGTGCCGAGCGACACCCCCGCAATCCTGTCCGGTTTCATCGAGACCGCTCCAGACGCCATGATCCTCGTGCGTGCCGACGGCACCATCGTCGAGGCCAACCGCCGCGCTGGTGCGCTGTTCGGGGTCCCCGACTCGCTCGTGGGCCACGGCGTCGAGGAGCTCCTGCCCGACGGTGTCGCCGACCGCCACCGAGGTCACCGCGAGCGCTACATGCGCGACCCCACGCCCCGGCCCATGGGCACCGGGCTCCAGCTGCGGGCCCGTCGGCTCGACGGCAGCGAGTTCGCCGTCGACGTGTCGCTGGGTCTCATCGACGTGGACGGCGAGCAGCTGGTGTCGGCGGCGCTGCGCGACGTCACCGACCGCGTCGAGGCGCAGCGGGCGCTGGCGTCCAGCGCCTACATCGTCGACCACAGCCACGACGCCATCTACTCGCTCGACGCCGACGGGGTGATCACCACCTGGAACCACACCGCCGAACTGCTCACCGGTCGTGACGGCACCGAGATGATGGGTAGCCGGACCCGGCACCCGCTGGGGCTGGTGGACCCGGCCGAGGAGGACGTGCTCATCGCCCGGGCCGAGCGGGGCGAGCTCATCCACCGGCACCGCACCGAGCTGCGCCGCGCCGACGGGCTGACCGTGCCCGTCGACCTGTCGCTGTCGGCCATCCGCGACGACCGAGACCGGGTGGTGGGCATGAGCGGCATCGCCCGTGACATCACCGAGGAGGTCACCACCCAGCAGACGCTGGCCGAGGTGCAGTCCCGCCTGGCCGAGACGCAACGCCTGGCCCGCATCGGGCTCTGGTTGCTCGAGGTCGACAGCGGCGAGGTCCAGTGGTCGAGCACCCTGTACGAGCTCACCGGCATCTCGCCGCTCGACTTCGGTGCCGACCTGGACAGCTTCCTCGCCATCGTCGCCGACGAGGACCGAGAGCGGGTGGCCAAGGAGTTCCGTCGCAGCCTCGACGACGGCACGTCGTTGCAGCTCGAATTCCCGGTGCTCCACGCCAACGGCGATCGGCGCTGGTTCCTGTGTCGGGGCGTCGCCGACGTCGACGAGTCGGGCGCGGTCCGGTCGCTGCAGGGCATCTGCCAGGACCTGACCGAGCGGCAGCGACTGCTCGAGGCCCTGCAGGAAGCCGACCGCATGAAGGACGAGTTCCTGGCCACGGTCTCCCACGAGCTGCGCACCCCGCTGACCAGCATCGTCGGGTTCAGCCACCTCCTGCGCGAGCAGATCGACGGCGAGCACGCCCGCTGGCTCGACGTGGTGGTGCGCAACGGCGAGGAGATGAACAGCATGGTCGAGCGCATCCTCGACTTCAGCCGCCTCCAGAGCGGTCGGCTGGGGCTGTCGGCCGAGGAGGTCACCGGCCCCGAGGTCGTCTCGCTGGTGCTGCCGCTGGTCGAGAACGCGCTGACCGAGCACCGGCTCGAGGTCGACGCCGACGACTCGGCGGTGGTCGTCGCCGACGCCAACGCCCTCAAGCGGATCCTGGTGAACCTGCTCACCAACGCGGCCAAGTTCGCCGAGCCGGGCACGACCGTGCGCCTCGAGATCCGCGACGCCGGCGACGAGGTGGTGTTCCGCGTGGCCGACCAGGGAATCGGCATCGCGCCCGAGCACCTCGACGAGATCTTCGAGCGCTTCCACCAGGTGCAGAGCAACCCGAGGACGTCCAAGCGTGGCGTCGGCGTCGGCCTGTCGATCGTGAAGGGCTACGTCGAGGCGCTGGGCGGCACCGTGTCGGTGAGCAGCGAGGTCGGCGTCGGATCCACCTTCGAGGTCCGCATGCCCCGGGGGCGGACGTGACCGGCCGGATGCTGCGATCGGCGCTGGTGGTGGCGGTCTGCTACGCCGTCGTCGAGCATCTGCACGACCTGGCCAAGTTCCTGCGCATGCGCGAGGTGTCGCGCTCGGACTACGAGGCTCGCCCGCCTACTGCTGGGTGAGGCGGGACCGGGCCCGTTCGGCCAGATCGTCGACGTCGGGCATGAGGTTGCCCTGCTGGAGGCGGTCGTTGACGGTCTGGAACGTGCCCAGGGCGTGGCTGCGGACCAGCGCCAGGAAGTCGCGGAACTCCTTGGAGTCGCGCACGTCGCGCCAGGCCTGCTCGAGCCGGGCGTAGCCCTCGCTGCCGGCGCGGGCGCCCACGATGTAGCCGACGACGAATCCGAACAGGGCGCTCATGATGTGTGCTCGTGCTCCTTGTAACGGGCCTGCAGGAACACCTGGACCCGGACCTCAGGGTAGATGCGCATCAGCAGCATCTGGGGGGTGGGGATCTTGAAGTCGCGGATGTCGATGGCCTGCTCGCCGACCACGCTGATGGCGTCGGGCGCGGGCACGGCCGCCTCGATGGTGCCCCGCAGCTGGCGGACGTTGCCCTGGAGGGAGACGTCGCCGGCCACCGAGAAGCGGCCGCCGCCGAGGTCGTCGGCATGGGTCAGCCGCACCGTGCAGGTCTGGTGGTGGTCGACGTGCAGGCGCCGGCGCAGCTCGGCGTCGTACAGCTCGTTGCCCGACCGCAGCGACCGCAGGTCGAAGCGGACTGCGGCGGCCGGCGCCGGCACGCTGCGCACCGTCGACCCGTCGACCGTCGCCGTGATCTCGCCCGCGAGGTCGCGGCCCTCGAACACGATGGGGCCCATGGTCGAGCGGGCCGAGACCAGCAGCGTGGAGCGCTCCGGGTCCACGACGTAGGTGCGCACGGATCAAGCTTCGCACAGCCGCCGATAGAGTCCGGCACCATGGCCGATGTCGAGATGCCGCAGCTCGGAGAGACCGTCACCGAGGGGACGATCACCCAGTGGTTCAAGCAGGTCGGTGACGCCGTCGAGGAGGACGAACCGCTCTTCGAGGTGTCCACCGACAAGGTCGACTCCGAGGTCCCGGCCCCGCTGTCGGGCACGGTCACCGAGATCCTGGTGCAGGAGGGCGACACCGTCGACGTGGGCACCGTCCTGGCCCGCATCGGCGACGCCGGCGACGCCCCGGCGAAGCAGGAGCAGCCCGAACCGGAGCCCGAGCCCGAGCCCGAGCCGCAGCGCCAGCCGGAACCCGAACCGGAGCCCGAGCCGCAGCCGGAACCGTCGGCCAACGGCGGCGACAAGCGGTCCAAGCTGCTGTCGCCGGTGGTCCGCAAGCTGGTCAACGAGAACGACCTGGACATCGAGGCCATCGACGGCTCCGGACCGGGCGGCCGCATCACCCGCGACGACGTGCTCGACGCCATCGACGCCGGCAGCGCCAAGAAGGGCGCCGCCCCCGAGCAGCCGGCCCAGCCTGCGCAGCCGGCGAAGCAGGCGCAGGCCGCCCCGGCACCGAAGCAGGCCCCGGCCGCACCGGCGCCCCGTGCCGGCGAGCGCGACACCGCCGTGCCCCACACCCGCATCCGCCGGGCGACGGCCGAGCACATGCGCCGCTCGGTCGACACGTCGGCCCACGTGTACGCGTCCATCGAGGTCGACTTCGACGCCGTCGATCGCGTGCGCAAGGCGCACAAGGACCAGTTCAAGGCCGACGAGGGCTTCAGCCTCACCTACCTGCCCTTCATCGCCCGGGCCGTGGTCGACGCCATCCGCGAGTTCCCCGAGGTCAACGCCAGCTTCGGCGCCGACGAGCTGATCATCCACAACTACGTGAACCTGGGCATCGCCGTCGACCTCGACTTCAAGGCGCTGCTCGTCCCCGTGGTCACCGACGCCGACAGCCTGCGCATGCGGGCCATCGCCCGGTCGGTGAACGACCTGGCCACCCGGGCCCGTTCCAAGCAGCTCAGCCCTGACGAGCTGGCCGGCGGCACGTTCACCATCACCAACCCCGGCCCGTTCGGCACCACCATGACGATGCCGATCATCAACCAGCCCCAGGTGGCCATCCTGTCCACCGACGGCGTCAAGCGCCGGCCGGTGGTGGTCGACCTGCCCGACGGCTCCGAGGCCATCGCCATCCACCCCACCGGCAACATCACCCTCACCTGGGACCACCGGGCCTTCGACGGCGCCTACGCGGCGGGGTTCCTGAAGCAGATCAAGGACCTGCTCGAGTCGATGGACTGGGAGCAGGAGCTGGGTTAGCGCACCGCCGAGTTCACGCGGTCGCGCCCGGCGCGCTTGGCCTCGTACATGGCGGCATCGGCCCGGGCGACCAGGTCTGCGGGTTCGTCGTCGTCGCGCAGCTGGGACACCCCGACCGAGCAGGTCTGCTCGTCGGGGGTGGACGCCCGCAGGCGCTCGAGCAGTTCGAGAGCCTCGTCCGCGGTGCAGCCGGGCAGCATGACGGCGAACTCCTCGCCGCCGTAGCGGGCGAGCACGTCGGTGGTCCGCAGGACGGCACGCCAGTCGGCGGCCGCCTGGGCGAGGAGGTCGTCGCCGGCCGCGTGGCCGTGGGCGTCGTTGAACGACTTGAAGTGATCGAGATCGATCATCGCCAGCGTCAGCGGGTGATCGGTGCGCCGGGCCCGCTCGATCTCGCGATGCAGCTCCTCGTTCCACGAGCGGCGGTTGGGCAGGCCGGTGAGCGCGTCGGTCCGGGCCATGTGGGCGACCCGGTCGAGCAGCTCCTGGCGCTCCTGCTCGAGCCGCTTGCGATCGGTGATGTCGCGGGCCACGGCGTACTTGCGTTGGGCGTCGGAACGGGCGCTCCACAGCAGCCACCGCCAGTCGCCGTCCTTGGTGCGGTACCGGTTCTCGAAGTCGAGGATCTCGCCCGGCGCCCGGTCGAGCGCGGTGGCCAGCGGAACCGTGGTGGCGAGGTCGTCGGGGTGGATGAACTCGCGGAACGGGCGCGACATCAGCTCGTCGCGCGTCCAGCCCAGCCGCGTCTCCCAGCCGGCGCTCAGGCGGGTGAAGTAGCCGTCGAGGCTGGCCTCGACGAGCAGCTCGTTCGAGTCCTCGAACCAGCGGCGCTCTGCGGCCCGGACCCGTGCCAGCTGCCGGGCGAGGACCACGATGGTGCCGACGAGCAGCACGAACACGGCGATCACGCCCAGGAGACTACGTCCGGTGCCAGGCCACCTGGGCGTCGACCCCCTGCGCCAGCGAGGTCTGCGGCTCCCAGCCCAGCAGTCGGCGGGCGGCGCTGTTGTCGCCGCCGGTGCGGGCGACGTCGCCGGGTTGCTCGGGTTGGCGGTCGATGGGCACCGGGGCGCCCACCGCCTCGCCGACCGCATCGATGACGTCGCGCAGCACGGTGGAACCGCCGGCGCAGATGTTCACCACGGTGCCGGGTGCGATGTCGGCGGTGCCGGCAGCGATGTTGGCCCGGACCACGTCGCCGACGTAGGTGAAGTCGCGCACGTGGGAGCCGTCGCCGTAGAGGGGGAACGGCGTCTGGTCGAGGGCGGCCCGGATCATGCGGTGGAAGGCCATGTCGGGGCGCTGGCGGGGCCCGTACACGGTGAAGTAGCGCAGCGACACGGTGGACAGGCCGTGGTTGGCGGCGTACAGGTTGCACAGGTGTTCGGCGGCCAGCTTGGTGACCCCGTAGGGCGAGTGGGGGCGGGGCAGGTCGGCCTCGGTGACCGGGTAGCGCTCGGCGTTGCCGTACACCGACGACGACGAGGCGTAGACGACGCGGCCCACACCGGCGGTGCGACATGCCTCGAGCAGGCGCTGGGTGGCCAGCACGTTGCAGGCGTCGTAGGTGGCGAACCCGTCGGACCACGACAGCCGGACGCCCGGCTGGGCGGCCTGGTGGTACACGACGTCGATGCCCTCGACCAACGCCTCCAGCGAGCCGTGCCGGAGATCCGACTCGACCAGCCGGAACGAGTCATCGCCGAGGAGGCCGGCGAGGTTGGCCTCCTTGACGGCCCGGTCGTAGTAGGGCGTGAAGCAGTCGACGCCGATGACGTCGTGGCCGTCGGCCACCAGCGCCTCGGCCAGGTGCGAGCCGATGAAGCCGGCGACCCCGGTGACCAGCAGGCGCGACATGGCGGGCGACGCTACCCGAGCCGGATGGTCCGGCCGTCCCACCCGTCGGGCACCCCGCCGTCGACCCGGCCACCGACGATCACCAGCGCCCCACCCGAGCCGGCGAAGTTGACCTTGGCGCCGGCCGCCCGCAACGCCGGCACCGGCGCCAGCGCAGCCGGCGGCACGCGGCCGAGCGCCTCGCGGGCCCGCAGGCTGGCGTCCATGGCGTCGGCGAGCGTGGCCCGGTCGCCGGTGGCCAGCGCATCGGCGGCGGCGTCGGCCAGCCCGGCCAGGTGGGCCATGGCGGCCCGGACGTCGGGGTCGTCGGCCCGGGCCCGCAGGGCGGCGTGGTAGTCGCCCGACGGTGCGGCGGCCGCCGCGCTCCACGCCAGCGTGAGCTCGATCGGCGCACCGATCGCCACCGGCTCGATGCCGGTGTGCGGGCCCCGGCAGTCGGTGAGCACGGTGGTGCGGGTGACCTGGGCGACCCGGTCGGCCAGACCGCCGGCGATGCCGCAGCTCGTCGGTTTCGGCCACCAGGGCGGCCTCGGCCAGCTCGTGGTCGGGGACGTCGAGCCCCCACGCGCCGAGGGCGGCCTCCATGGTGGCCACGACGATGGCGCTGGACCCGCCCAGGCCCACCGACCGGGGGATGGTGGTCTCCCACTCCACGGCCAGCGGCGGCCGGTGCAGCGTGGCCGGCAGCAGTCGGTGCAGCGTGGCCAGCGCGGCGGTGACCAGGCGGTCGCCGCCCTCGTGGCCGCAGCGGGCGGTGTCGTCGGCCAGCTCGGCCAGCGTGGTCCAGCTGCGGGTGGGGCCGGTGACCGAGAACCGGTGGGCGAGCGTGGCCCGCACGGTGGCGGCCAGCTCGGGCACCACCGTGGACAGCACGGCACCGCCGTAGCCGTCGGACGGGTTGCCGGCCAGGTGGATGCGCGCCGGCACCACGGCCGATCTCCCTGCTGGCGCCCCGGCGGTCATCCCCGCTCGACCACGGTCACCGTGCCCTTGGTGCCGTCGACCTCGACCAGGTCGCCGTCGTGGAGCGTGGTGCTGGCCACCTTGGTGTTGACCACGGCGGGGATGCCCAGGTCGCGGGCGACGATGGTGGCGTGGCTGAGCACGCCACCCACGTCGGTGATCACCGCGCTGGCGGCCAGGAACAGCGGCGTCCAGGCGGTGTCGGTCATGTGGGCCACCAGCACCTCGCCCTCGACGAAGTCGGCGTAGGGGTCGCGCAGCACGCGCACGTGGCCGCTGGCCGTGCCCGGCGAGCCGGCGATGCCCTCGAGGCGGGGGGCGACGGCCCCGCCGGCGACCACCGGCTCGGGCGCGGGCTCGACCAGGCGCAACGAGCCGTTCGACCACTCGGCGGGCGTCACCGCGCTGGCGGCGGCGAAGTCGTCGGCCCGCCGGCGCAGCTCGGCCTCGACCGGCAGCCCGCCGCCGTTGACCGCGGCCTCGAGGTCTTCGACGGTGAGCATGACGAACAGGTCGGGAGCCACCTGACTCGCGAGGCGGTCGCGCAGCACGAACAGCAGCCGGCGGATGTCGTTGGTGGCCCGCATGGCGGTGTCCTTGGTGCGCTCGGCGCGGGCCATGGCCGACCGGGCGGCAGCGACCAGGGGCCGGGCCAGGCGGCCGGGGTCGACGTCGGGTGGCTCGTGCGGCGCCGGCGGCTGGCGGCGCTGGCGGGCCAGCAGCTTCACCACGTCGTCGGGCCGTTGCTCCCAGGCCGGGTTGGTGGGGTCGAACTCGCTGACCCCGCGATGGCCGTACGAGGCGAGGAATCCCTCGAGCCGGCGCACCAGGTCGGCGGCGCCGGGCGCGTCGGACTCGGTGAGCACGGTCCACGAGCCTCGGGCCACCACTTCGGCCAGCGGCGTGCCCGGCCGGATGTCCCGGCCGATGTCGGCCAGGGCCCGCGACGGCTTGGCCGACTCGAGCTCGGGGATCTCGGCCACGTAGCGCAGGGCGTCCTCCTCGGGTATGCCCGCCCGGACCAGCGCGGACGTGGCCTGTTCGAGCATCGGCGACGTCAGGCCTCGGCAGGTGACGTGCGTGCCCAGCACCTCGCCGAACACGGCGGTGGCGTGGCGCAGGACGTGGACCAGCTCGGCGTCGGTGCGGTCGCCGGCGAGGACCCCTGCCACCTGGGCGCCGAGGTCGTCGACCCGGGCGCGGTCGCGGTCGACCCGCCGGCCCACGCCGGCCAGCGTCCGGGCCAGCGTGGGCGGCGACTTCAGCTTGTACCTGCGGTCGTCGGACCGGGGTTGGTGGGCGGGCAGGCCGCTGGCCACGGCGTCGCCGAAGTACTGGACGTCGGCCACGTCGGCCGAGGTGCCCGGCAGGCGCTGCGCGGTGGTCCGGATGACCGACAGGTTCAGGTGCAGGCGACCCGCCATCCGCCCGACCATCTGGAACGGCCGGTCGGGTCCGGGCCGGGGGAGCAGGCCGAAGTCGTCGCAGAACGCGATGCGGAACCCCTCCTCGAAGCACGACCCCACCAGCGACCAGGCCAGCGGCGGCACGGGGTCGGGCAGGATCTCGCCGGCGTTCGCCCTGGTGTACACGGGGAAGTCCGGGTCGAACGGCGTGTCGAGGAAGGCGAACATGGGCTACTCCTACCACCGATAGCCTTCGAAGCTGTGACGTTGCGCATCCGCTGGCTCGGCACCGTCCCGTACCGGGAGGCCCACGCCCTGCAGAAGGGTCTGTACCGCCACGGCCGGGACGATCACCTGCTGCTGCTCGAGCACCCGCACGTCTACACCCTGGGTGTGCGGGCCGACATGGAGCACGTGCTGGTGCCGCCGGCCGAGGTGGGCGCTGAGCTGGTGCGAGCCGACCGCGGCGGCGACGTCACCTACCACGGCCCCGGCCAGCTGGTCGGCTACCCGGTGCTCACCGTGCCCGGCAAGCGGGGCGGGGGCATGGCCGACACCGTCGCTTACGTCCGCTCGGTCGAGCAGCTGGTCATCGACACGCTGACCGAGCTGGGCCTGCCCGACGTCGGCCGACTCCACGACTACCCGGGCGTGTGGGTCGAGCCCGGGTCCGACCATCCCCGCAAGATCTGCGCCATCGGCGTGAAGCTGAGCCGGGGCCGGTCCATGCACGGCTTCGCCCTCAACGTCGACCCCGACATGTCGATGTTCGGCCACATCGTGCCCTGCGGCATCCCCGACAAGGCGGTCACGTCGCTGGTGCAAGAGGGCGTCGACGTGTCGATGCACGACGTGGTCGACGTCGTCGCCCGCCTGGCCGCCGACCGGTGGGGCAGCGACGGGCACGAGCGCGCCGACGTGGTCTGGCGCTCCGACGACCGCGATCTGACGCCGTTCTCCCGGGGCGAGGGGCCCGGCGAGATCCCGGTGCGGCTCCGTTCCCGCATGGACGCCGCCGGGGTGGGCGACGGCCTGGCCATCGAGGACCGCAAGCCCGACCACGTCAAGGCCCGGTTCCGCATCACCGACGACTACGTGCGGCTCGAGAAGACCATGCGCGACCTCGACCTGGTCACCGTGTGCCAGGAGGCCGGCTGTCCCAACATCTTCGAGTGCTGGTCCGACGGCACCGCCACCTTCATGGTCGCCGGCGAGCGCTGCACCCGGAAGTGCGGCTTCTGCCTGGTCGACACCCGCAAGCCCGAGGCCCTCGACGCCGACGAACCCGCCCGGGTGGCCGAGGCCGTCGAGCGCATGGGTCTGCGCTTCGCCGTGCTCACCATGGTGGCCCGCGACGACCTGCCCGACGGCGCCGCCGGCCACGTGGCCGCCACCGTCCGCGCCATCCGCCAGCGCACCCCCGGCGTGGGCGTCGAGACGCTGATCTCCGACTGCCGGGGCGACGCCGACTCGTTGCAGATCGTCTTCGACGCCCGCCCCGACGTGTTGAACCACAACATCGAATCGGTGGCCCGCCTCCAGCGGGTGGTGCGCCCCAGCGCCGGCTACGCCCGGTCGCTGTCGGTGCTGGCCCGCGCCAAGGCCGAGGGTCTGACCACGAAGTCGTCGATCATCGTCGGCATGGGCGAGACCGACGACGAGGTCGTCCAGACCATGGCCGACCTGGCCGGCGTCGGCGTCGACATCGTCACCATCGGCCAGTACCTGCGGCCCACCACCCACCACCTGCCCGTGGCCCGCTGGGTCGACCCGACCTGGTTCGACCAGTGGAAGAAGGTGGGCGAGGACGAGCTCGGCATCGCCCACGTCGAGGCGTCACCGCTCACCCGCTCCAGCTACCACGCCCGCGAAGCGGCCGACGCCGGCGGCGTTCAGGTGAACGTGATGCCGCCCAGGACCCGGTTGACCTCGGCCACCTGACCGGCCTGGTCGAGGCGGGCGGCCAGCACCACGTAGAGCACGAACGCCCGGCTGCCGGTGTGGAAGAACACCTGGGTTCCCGACTGGCCGGGCCGGGGCCGCTGCATGGCGTCGGGGGCGAACTGCTCGGGCGCCAGCGTGGGCAGGCCTCGGCGCACGTGCAGGCGGGAGCCGGCCGCGTCGGGCGCCTCTTCGAGCAGGCAGATGAGGCTGTCGCCCCGGCGCATGCGCTCGACGGCGGTGGAGCCGAAGTCGCCCCGCCCGGGTGGCAGCGGGAAGTTGGCGATGTGCGTGCGGGGGGTGCGCAACGGGGACGGTTCGGCCCCGGCGCCGTTGTCGACCTCGGCCTCCCAGCCGGGCGGCAGGTCGAGAATGATGCCGGGCGCGGTGACCCTCACGACAGCACCACCGCCACGGCGGCGAGCAGACCGACCGCGGCCAGCGTGGCGGTCGAGACCCGCTGCACGGCTGGTGCGCTGCGCTCCAGCGTCTGGAACAGCCCGACCAGGCGCTCGGTGCTGTGCACCCGCCGGGCGGGCAGGAGCGACAGGCCCCGCACCAGCCCGAACAGCGCACCGATCAGCACGGCCGCCGGGACGCTGCCCACCAGCACGGCGGCGGCGATCACCACGTAGACGGCGGCGGTGGTGATGTAGGTGGTGACGCCGGCGCCGAGTTGGACCCCGTAGCCCAGGCCGTAGACCCAGTTGCGGTAGGTGTCGAGCCAGCGCTCGTCGACCTGGCGGTGCAGCGACGGCAGCGCCACGCCGGTCCACTCGGCCACGGCGGCGATCAACGCCACCCCGGCGACGGTCGCCCCTGCGGCCGCGCTTCCCGGGAACCCGGTGAGCCACCCGAGGCCGGCGCCGAGCGCGCCGGCCACCGCACCGGTGGCGGCGCCACCCAGCACGCTGCCCACGGCGAACGCCGTGGCGGTGACCCGGAACGAGTTGTGCTTGGCCCGCTCACCGAGCGGGTGGATGCTGGACAGCATCGACTCCCCTCACGGCGACCAGGTGGAGCGGATGGCGCCGAGGACGGCGGCGACCGATCCGATGGCGAGGATGGTGGCGCTCATGGCTGCGTCCGGCGGGTCAGGTCGGCGTCGGCCATGGCCCGGCGCAGCAGGTCGCGGACGCGGTCCCACGAGGCGGCGGCGCCCTCGCCGATGACCGTGCCCCGCCGGCCGTCGACCAGCACGAAGTACGGCGCCATCGGGATGCGGTAGTCGTCCCAGGCCTGGCTCGACTGGATGGTGGTGTGACCCGGGGGAGCGAGGGCGGCCACGTCGGCCGGACTCTCCATCTCGGGACCCTTGGTGACGATGACCACCCGGACGCCGCCGGGCACGTCGAGGTCGGGCGACGCGAACGCCTGCCAGAAGTTGGCGCACGTGCTGCACCCCGCGGTGAGGAAGGCCAGCAGCGTGGTGGCGCCGTTGGTGACCGACAGCGCCTTGGTGCCGCCGTCGGGTGTGGCGCCGGCGACGTCGAGGGCCCGGCGCCCGGATGCGCCGGCCGGCGTGGGCACGCCGGTGACGGTGCGGATCTCGGGGGCGTGGTGGTGCTCGGCGTCGGGGTCGAGGTCGATGCCGGCGTCGTGCAGGGCCCGCAGGATGGTGGCGTGGCTGCGCAGCAGGCCGACGACCAGCAGGGCGAGCACCGCCACCACGACGGTGAGCAACCAGACCAGGGCGGTCATGCCGCGTCCCAGTACTCGTCGCTGGAGGCCAGGTAGACGGCGAGCGTGATGTCCTGGTCGGTCTCGAGCACGTGCACCCAGTGGTCGCGCCCGCCCGGCTCGGCGTCGCGGCCGAGGAACCGCTGGTAGAGAGCCTGGACCCGGATGCGGCGCGACTCCACGGAGCCGAACACCTGGGCGGCCAGCTGGCGGCGGGTGGCGCCGCCGGCCAGGCGGTCGAGCCAGTAGGCCCGTTCGGAGTCGGCTGCCGCGCGGTCGAGCACCCGCTGGTAGAGCAGGTCGACGAAGCCCTCGTCGGTGCCGCCGGCCTGGCGGGCGAACTCGTCGCTGGCCAGCACCTCGACGGCCAACTGCGCCGGCGTCATCCCGCCGGCGAGCTGCTCGGTCCAGAACGTGCGCTCCTTGCCGCCCGGCGCCCGGTGCAGCACCTGCTGGTAGGTCGTGTCGACCACGTGGCCTTCGTACTCGTCGGAGAACGCGAAGCTACGGGCGATGGTGTCCCGGACCGGGTGCGGGTCGTCGAGGTGGGCGCCGCGCACCAGCACGTTGCCCCAGTAGGCCTCGCCGGTGGGGTCGGACTCCCGTCCGAGGAAGTCGGGGTACAGCGCCCGGACGAAGGCCAGCTCCTCGTCGGAGGGGTCGCGCTCGAGGCAGGGCCGGTGGTGGTGGCGGGTGTTCTCGTCGGTGCGCGGCACCTGCGAGCACGTGGGCTCGATCTCCCACGGCTTGGTGCAGGTCACGACCCGGCACACGATGGGGCCCACGCACGCCACGTCGTTGTGGCAGTTGCCGTACCGGAACACCGTGCACGAGTCCTTGCGCGACTGGCAGTCGATGCAACCGCACTGGCTGTAGTCGTCCTGGCAGACGCCCGAGCCGCCGCAGCCGCAGCCCGGTGACTCCTTGTTGCAGTCCATGTAGTAGCGGGCGGTGCCGAAGCAGAAGTCGGAGTTGTCGACCTTCCACCACCCGGCCAGCAGAGTGCCTGGCGGGCAGTCGTTGACGCCGTCGTCGCGGACGTGGCAGCAGAACTCGGTGTAGCCGTCGCAGCACAGGCCCGATCCGCAGTCGGCGCAGTGGGTGCGGGTGACGGCGGCGTAGGCGCCGATGGGGCGGAGCACGAACGTGGGCCCGGCCACGGTCAGGGCGCTGCCGACTACCGCCGTGCGCCCGAGGAACCCGCGCCGGCTGGTCCTCCGCTCGACGATGGCCGCCGCCCGGTCGGTGAGCGCGGTGGTGAACGTCATCGCAGGCGCCGGGTGGGGGCGAGGTCGGCCAGCAACGTGGGCGCGAGCAGCACCAGGCCGGCGCCGACGGTGAGCAGCACCACGTAGGGGACGGCCACGCCGATGCCCTCGTCGACCACGTCGATGAGGTCGGGCACGCCGACCGCCGCGGCGGTGATGGCCACGCCGGCGGCCACCACGTTGATGACCACGTGGACGGCGCTGGGTGGCGTGGACGCCGAGCCGAAGCAGCCGCACCCGGCGGTGGCGTCGCGCTGGCGGAGCCGGAGCACGAAGGCGGCCAGGGCCAGGTAGAACGCGCCGAGCCAGGCGGCGGCCACGGCGCTGGGCACGGCGATGGCGGCCAGGCCGGTGGCGGCCTCGACGGCGCCGAGGATGCTGCCGGCCAATGTGGCGCCCCGGCCGGCGGGCACGGGCAAGCCGGCCGTGCGCATGGCATCGGCCGCCGGCTGGGGCGTGATCAGCTTCTGCATGCCACTCACCACCAGCACGAGGGCCAGCAGGTGGAAGGGGGCGGCCAGGGCGTCCATGGGGGCACCCAACCTAGCGGCGGGTACCTTCGCGGCCGTGAGCACGCGCCGCCTGATCATCGCCGCTCTGCTGTGCGGCCTTGCCATCCTCGTGGCCTTCGCCGTGCAGCTGCTCTTCGTGCTGTAAGTCCCGCCCGAACAAGGCTCAGCTGATGCGGGCGTGGGCCCGGCGGTTGTACATCACGTACTGCGGACCACCCACGTCGTACTCGTCGTCGCTGTCGAGCATCACGACCAGGCGGTCGACGCCGCTGTCGGGATCGGTGGTGACGAAGCGGTGGTCGTCGACCGGGTGCAGCGTGAGCGTGCGCTCGCGCATGCCGGCCAGGACGAACAGCTCGTCGGGGATGATGGTCATGCGCAGCGTGCGGCCCTTGCCGCCGGCGATGGCCAGGCGCTGGTGCAGCCGCTCGTAGATGCCGGTGAAGCGGTCGGGCTCGGGCCCCTCGCCGTCGGGCAGCGGCTGGGGGAGCGACGGCTGCTCGGTGTGGAACAGCTCGCGGGCGACGGTCTGGAACACCCGGTCGGCCACGTGCTCGCCCAGGGTCGAGTTGGTGAGCACGACCACGGCGGCGTCCTCGGACGGCAGGGCGCGCAGGAACGCCCGCTGACCGACGGTGTCGCCGTCGTGGGCGAGCACCTCGGTGTCGCCCCAGCGCAGCAGGCGCCAGCCCAGGCCCCACTCCTCGCCGGTGCCGGGGACCTCGACCTCGCCGGCCTGCATCTCGGCGATGGCCTTGGCCGGCACCACCTGGCGACCCTCGCCGGTCTTGCCGCCCCGCAGGTGCAGGGCGGCGAACTCGAGCACGTCGCCGGCCGAGGCGATGATGCCGGCCATCGGGATGTTGAACCGGGCCAGCACCCACGGGGTGACCGCGGGGTGGCCGTCCTCGAGGTGGTGGCCGGCCGCCACGCGATGGACGATGGCCTGCTCGGACGAGGTGACCGTGTGCTTCAACGACAGCGGGCGGATGAGCCGCCGCTGCAGGGCCCGGGCGAAGTGGTCGCCGGTGGCCTCCTCGACCAGCCGGCCCAGCACGGCGTAGCCGGCGTTGCAGTAGCTGAACAGGTCGTCGGGCGGGTGGAGCTGGCCGACGTCCTCCAGCGTGGAGACGTAGCGCCACAGCGCGTCGGGGTTGCGACCGCAGTCGATGAAGTGGTCGCCCTGGATGCCGCTGGTGTGGCTGAGCAGCTGGCGGGGCGTGATGGTGAGGGTGGCGGTGTCGTCGGCGACCCGGAACTCCTGCAGCGCGCCGCGCACGGGCTCGTCGAGCTCGACCAGGCCGGCGTGCACCAGCTGCAGCACCAGTGTGGCCGTGTACACCTTCGAGATCGACCCGATCTGGAACAGCGTGTCGGGCGTGACGTCGATGCCGGTGTCCACGTTGGCGCACCCCGACGACAGGATCACCCGCTCAGCGCCCCGCAGGAGACCGACCGTGGCCCCCGGCACCTGATGCTCGGCCAGCGCTTCGTCGAGCACGGGCTGCAGCGTGGAACGGAAGGTGTCGAGCGCCGGCATGACGGCCAGCAGGGTAACCCCCTCTAGCCTGTCGGGCATGTTCAGCGAGCGCGTCGAACGGGTCCGCCAGCAGATGCGCGACCTCGAGGTCTCGGCGCTGCTGCTGTCGGTCGGTCCCGAGCTGCCGTACCTCACCGGGTACGAGGCCATGCCCCTCGAGCGCCTCACCATGCTGGTGGTGCCGGTCGACGATGAACCGACCCTGCTGGTGCCGCGACTCGAGGCGCCGCGGGTGGCCGAGCGGCCCGACGTGTTCCGCCTGGAGCCCTGGGACGAGCTCGACGACCCGGTCGCCCGCACCGCAGAGCTGGTTCGGGCCGCCGGCGCCGACCGGGGACGGGTCGCTCTCGGCGACCGGACCTGGTCCCGGTTCCTGGTCGACCTGCTGCCCCAGCTGCCCGACGCCCGCTGGGTGCGCGGCAACGACGTGGTCGGACCGGTGCGCGCCGTCAAGGACGGCGCCGAGATCGAGGCTCTGCAGGCCGCCGGCGCCGCCGCCGACCGGGTGGCGGCCCAGCTGCAGGGCGGCGACATCCCGCTGGCCGGGCGCACCGAGGCCGAGGTGTCGGCCGACATCGGCCGGCGCCTGGTCGCCGAGGGCCACCACAAGGTGAACTTCGCCATCGTCGCCGCCGGCGCCAACGCCGCCTCACCCCACCATGAACCCGACGGCACCGTCATCGAGCGGGGCCAGGCCGTGCTGTGCGACTTCGGCGGCACCATGCACGGCCCCGGCGGCGTCGGCTACTGCTCCGACATCACCCGGGTCGTCGTGGTCGGCGACTCGCTCGACACCCTCGCCCCGGCGTCGAAGGACCTGGTCGAGGCCTACGGCGCGCTGCACGCCGCCCAGGCCGCCGCGGTTGCCTCGGCCACCGTCGGGTCCAGCTGCCAGCTCGTCGACCGGGTCGCCCGCCAGCACCTGGTCGACGCCGGCTGGGGCGAGTGGTTCATCCACCGCACCGGCCACGGCATCGGCATCGAGGAGCACGAGGACCCCTACATCGTCGAGGGCAACGAGACCCCGCTGGTGGCCGGGCATGCGTTCTCGGTCGAGCCCGGCGTCTACCCACCCGGGCGCTGGGGCATCCGCCTCGAGGACATCGTCGTGGCCGGCGACGACGGTCCCATCCCGTGCAACCGCGCCGACCACGCCCTCGTCGCCGTCGATTCGTGATCCAGCTCGACGCGGCGACGTTCTGCCTCCAGTGGGCCACGGGCGGGCTGCTCTTCCTGTGGGTCACCACCCGCCGCCGCGAGGTCGGCATCGGCTACGGGTGGCTCATGCGGGGCACCTACCTGCTGATCGCCGCCCTCGGCGTGTTCCTGGGCTGGCGCTACGGGCGGGTGCTGGGCCGTGACCTGGCCGGCGTCGGCGTGGCCACGGCGGCGATGTTCGCCCTGGTGGCCAGCGTCAGGTACCGCAAGGCCGGGGTGCGGGGCGAGCGCGAGCGGGTGGCGGTGAAGTCGGCCCGCATCGAGGCCATGACCGGCATCCACCGCGACATCGAGGGCCCCCGCGACGACGTTCCCGAGTTCCCGCCGGTGCTCGACCTGCTGGCGCCGGTCATCGGCGCCGCCGGCCTGGTCTTCGCCGCGGTCGACGGCGCCAACGGCGGTGGCGGTGGCGATGTCGCCGTCTCGCTGCTGCGGGTGTTCGCCGGCGCCGCCTTCCTCGGTGCCGTCACCGACGCCATGCTGCTGGGCCACTGGTACCTGGTGCAGCCCGGTCTGCAGCGGGCGCCGCTGCTCGAGCTGGTGCGCTGGACCGGCTGGCTCTGGCCGGTCGAGGTGGTGGCCATGCTGCTGCCCACCGGCATGGTGTCGGTGCTGAACGGCTCGATCGACGACGGCTACGGCGGCATCCTCGGCTGGTTCTGGCTGGCCTGCGCGGTGGCCACCATCGCCCTCGTCGTGGTGACCCGTGCCGCGCTCAAGGAGCGCTACTACTCGGCGGTGATGGCCGCCACCGGGCTGCTCTACCTGGCCATCCTCACCGCCTTCGGCACCGACCTGGTCGCCCGGGCCGTCCTCGCCTGATTGAGCGACCAGTAGCAAAACGCCTGCTCATACGGTGTACTGGCGGCATGCCCCGTGCCATGTGGAGCGGCTCGATCAGCTTCGGGCTGGTCAACATCCCCGTGAAGCTGTACACCGCGGTGTCGCGCAAGAGCGTCCGCTTCAACCAGATCGACCGCACCACCGGGTCGCGCATCCGGTACAAGAAGGTGTCCGGCGAGTCCGGCGACGAGGTCGCCAACGACGACATCGTCAAGGGCTACGAGCTGCCCTCGGGCGAGTACGTCACCGTCACCGACGACGAGCTCGCCCAGCTCGATCCCCGGGCCAGCCGCACCATCGACATCGAGGAGTTCGTCGACCTGGCCGACATCGACCCGGTGTTCTACGACTCGGCCTATCTGCTGGCGCCCGACCAGGCCACGGTCAAGCCCTACGCGCTGCTGGCCAAGGCGATGGAGGAGAGCGGCAAGGTCGGCATCGCCCGGGTCGTGATGCGCACCAAGCAGTACCTGTGCGCGGTCCGGCCGTCCGAGGGCCACCTGGTGATGTCCACCATGGTCTACGCCGACGAGGTCAACGACCCGGCCCAGATCCCCGAGCTCGCCCAGGTGGCCGACGTCGAGGTCTCCGACAAGGAGCTGCAGATGGCCGAGCAGCTCATCGCCTCGCTCAGCGACACCTTCGACCCGGCCAAGTACGCCGACACCTACCGCGAGCAGGTGCTCGAGCTCGTCGAGCGCAAGGCCGCCGGCGAGGAGGACGTCGTCGCCCTGCCCGAGCCGCAGGAGGACAAGGTCGTCGACCTCATGGCCGCGCTCGAGGCATCGGTCGCCGCCGCCAAGGAGGCCCGCACCCGCCATCCGACGGCCGAGTCCTCCGCCGCCGAGTCGTCCGCCGCCGAGAGCGCGTGACCGAGACGGTCGTCGAGCTCGAGGGCCACCGCCTGCGGGTCCGCAACCTCGAGAAGGTGCTGTACCCCGAGACCGGGTTCACCAAGGCCGAGGTCATCGACTACTACGTCCGCGTCGCGTCGGCGATGCTGCCCCACATCGCCGGCCGGGGCGTCACGCTCAAGCGCTTCCCCGACGGCGTCGACGGCGGCTCGTTCTTCGAGAAGCGCTGCGCCGGCCACCGACCCGACTTCGTGGGCACGCTCGCCGGCCCCGGCGACCGGGGCGGCCCCATCCAGTACTGCAACCTCGATTCGCTCCCGGCGCTGGCGTGGGCGGCGAACATGGCCGCGCTGGAGATCCACGCGCCGATGGCGCTCGGGTCCGACGTCGACTCGCCCCAGCTGTGCGTGTTCGACCTGGACCCGGGGGCGCCGGCCACCATCGTCGAGTGCGCCCGCGTCGGACTGGAGATCCGCGAGGTGCTCTCCGGCGTGGGGCTCGAGTGCATCGCCAAGACCTCGGGTTCCAAGGGCATGCAGCTGTACGTGCCGCTCAACACGCCCCACACCCACGAGCACGCCAGCGAGTTCGCCCGCGCCGTGGCCGTGGTGCTGGAGAAGCACCGACCCGACGACGTGACGTCGGTGATGGCCAAGGACCAGCGCCCGGGCAAGGTGTTCATCGACTGGAGCCAGAACTCCCGCCACAAGACCACGGTCGCCGCCTACTCCCTGCGGGCCAGGCCCCGGCCCACGGTGTCGACCCCGGTCACGTGGGACGAGGTCAGCGACTGCGCCGACGGCCACGCGCTGTCGTTCGAGGCCGCCGACGTGCTCGCCCGCGTCGAGCATCGGGGCGACCTCTTCGCCCCCGCCGCCACCCTCGAACAGCACCTCCCCGCGGCCACCTGAGCGAGGCGCCGGCGGGACGGGCCGGCGACGCACGCCCGAGCGATCTGGCAGCCGCCCCGTCACGGAACTGGCAGCCGCAGCGTCACACCTCGACCGTTCCTGTCGGTGCACACGGGTACCGTGCATGCTGCGGCGTTCGCCGTGGCTTCCCCCAGAACTCCATCGAGGGGAGCCACCATGTCCGACCGTGTCCACCGCCTGCTCGAGCCGGTGTTCCGCACGCACCACCACCTCGTCACCCCGGCGCTGGCCAGCGAGGTCGGCGTCCACCGAAACGAGCTCGCCCGACTCCTGCGCACCCTGGAGCTCGAGCCCGTCGAACCCCGGGTGTACCGCCGGGCCGATGCGCCGTCGAGCTGGGAGGGTCGCCTGTTGGCGATCATCCTCAGCCGGCGCACGCCTGCCGTCGCGTCCCACCGGGCCGGCGCCCGCCTGCTGGAGGTCGACACGTACGAAAGGGCGCCTCTCGAGCTCACCGTCCCCTCCAAGCGGGGCTTCTCGCATCCCGAGGCCATCATCCACGAGAGCCGCGACCTTCCCTACATCCCGCCCGTCGAGATCGCCGGCATCCCGTGCACGCCGCCTCGCCGGCTGGCCGTCGACATCGGCGCCGTCGTCGGTGAGACGGCGTACGCCACGGTGATCCGCCAGCTGCGCCGTGACCACGGCGTCTCGTTGAAGCAGCTCGCGGCCGTGCTCGCCCTGCACAGCCGGCACGGCCGCGACGGTTGCGGCCCGCTGCGGCACTACCTCGAGCGCTACTACGGCGTCGACGGCATCCCCGACACCACGCTCGAGCAGACGGCCCTCGATCTGATCCTCGACCACCACTTGCCCGTGCCCTTGTGTCAGTTCGTGGTCGAGCTCCCGGGAGGCGGCTACTACCGCCTCGACTTCGCCTACCCCGACATCCGACTTGCCGTGGAGATCGACGGCCCCCATCACCGGCTCCCCGAGGTCATCGCCAGGGACCTTCGGCGTGACACCCGGCTGCGCGCGCTGGGTTGGGAGGTGCTGCGGCTGCCCGAAGAGGTCGTCGTCTACACGCCGGCGGCGGCGGTGGTGCGGCTGCGGCGTGCACTGGTCGACCTCGGTGGACTCTGAACGGAGTCGCACCAGCACCGAACGCGCGCCCGTGTCGGCTGGCTTCGCCGGTCCGGGCCTGTTCGCGCCTTCTGCACCGCGCCGGCTCGGGGGCACGGAGCCGGGGAAGCGTCATCCAGCGTGCCAAGCCCCCGGTCCCTGACCGACGATGGGCGAGATGGAGGCACTGCTGGTCGTGCCCGCTGCTCTGGCCGTCGCGGTCGTCGGCGTCATCATGTTCCGCGCCCGAGCGCACCGCGTTGCGCGCGTGGTCGACCTCGTCGACCCGCCGGCGCCGGTGGTCGACCTCGAGTACCTGCAGTCCCGCGCGGTGGGGCAGCAACGTCAGGTCACGGCGCCGGTCACGGGTGAGAAGAGCCTCGGAGCCCGGCTGCTCGCTGCCGACCGGGCGCGCCAGCACGAGCGGAACCAGGCGCCGCGACGACGACATCGGGGCGAGCAGTTGGTCGCCGACCGCTGAGGTGTGACGCAGCGGCTGCCAGATCCGTGACGGGGCGGCTGCCAGTTCTCTTCCCTCGTCCCGTCCGTCCGCCCGTCCGCCTCCGTCCGCTCTCCCGCCCGTCAGCGGGCGACGAAGTACTTGGCCCTCGGGTGGTGGCAGATGATCGCGGACGTGGACTGCTCGGGGTGGAACTGGAAGCCGGTGTCCTCGCTGACCTCGATGCCGATGCGCTCGGCGTCGAGCAGGTGGGCCACGGTCTCGTTGTCCTCGAGGTCGGGGCAGGCGGGGTAGCCCCACGAGTAGCGGCCGCCGCGGTACTGCTGGCGGAACAGGCCGTGCAGGTCGGGGCCGTCCTGGTCGGCGAAGCCGAGCTCCTCGCGGATGCGCCGGTGCCACAGCTCGGCCAGGGCCTCGGCCATCTCCACGCCGATGCCGTGGAGCAGCAGGTAGTCCTGGTACTTGTCGGCGGCGAACAGCTCGGCCGTGCGCTCGGAGATCGCCGCGCCCATGGTGACCACGTGGAAGGCGGCCACATCGAGCGCCGTGTCTTCGGGAGTGGGCCCGACCGGACGGAAGAAGTCGGCGATGCACAGGTAGGGGTGCTCGGACTGGCGGGGGAACGAGAACCGGCAGCGCTCCTCGGTGGCCGTCTCGTCGGTCCAGATGACGACGTCGTTGCCGTCCTTGTTGGCCGGGAAGTACCCGTAGACCACCGCTGGCTGGAGCAGACCCTCGGCCTTGGCCTCGGCCAGCTGCTGCCGGAAGATCGGCCGGATCCGGTCCTTGAACTCGGCGTCGGTCTCCTTGCGCGCCTCGGCTCCATCGGACGTCACGGTCTCGGGCCGGAACTGCCACTGGTTGCGGAACAGGCCGGTCTCGTTGATGTAGCCGGCGATGTCGTCGACCGACAGACCCTTGACCACCCGGCTGCCCCAGAACGGCGGGGTGGGCGGCTCGACGTCGTCGACCTCGGGGGAGCGGTCGGGCAGCGTCGACGGGTCGACCGGGGTCTCGTCCTTGGGGCCGACGCCGGCCCGGGCCCGCACGGTCGACGTCGACGGGACGATTCCCCAGTCGGGATCGTCGGGCTCGGTGCCCTCGCGCACGGCCCGGAGCTGGTCCATGGTCCGCAGGCCCTCGAAGGCGTCGCGGCCGTAGAACAGGCGGCCCTCGTAGATCTCGCGCAGGTCGCGCTCGACGTAGCTGCGGGTGAGCGCCGCCCCGCCGAGGATCACCGGGATGTCGGCCAGGCCACGGTCGTTGAGCTCGGCCAGGTTGTCGCGCATGATCAGCGTCGACTTCACCAGCAGCCCCGACATCCCGATGGCGTGGGCGTCGACCTCCTGGACCTTGGCCACCATGTCGCCGATGGGCACCTTGATGCCCAGGTTGTGCACCTCGTAGCCGTTGTTGGTGAGGATGATGTCGACCAGGTTCTTGCCGATGTCGTGGACGTCGCCCTTGACCGTGGCCAGCACGATGCGGCCCTTGGTCGAGCTCTCGCCGGTGGACTCCATGAACTGCTCGAGGTGGGCGACCGCGGCCTTCATGGTCTCGGCCGACTGGAGCACGAATGGCAGCTGCATCTCGCCGGCGCCGAACAGCTCGCCCACCACCTTCATGCCGGCCAGCAGGTGGTCGTTGATGATGTCGAGCGGCTCGATGCCGGGTTGGTCGTCGGTGCCGGCCCGGGCCTCGTCGAGCTCGTCGACCAGGCCGTTGCGGTCGCCGTCGATGATGCGGTGCTTCAGCCGCTCGGTGACCGGCCAGCCGCTGCGGTCCTCGCGCACGTCCTGGACCGACTCGACGTCCTCGAACAGCTCGAGGATGCGCTGCAGCGGGTCGTAGCCGTCGGACCGGCGGTCGTAGATGAGGTCGAGGCACACCTCGCGCTGCTCGTCGGGGATCCGGTTCAGCGGCAGGATGCGGCCGGCGTGGACGATGGCCGAGTCGAGCCCGGCCTCGGCGCACTCGTGCAGGTACACCGAGTTGAGGACGTGGCGTGCGGCGGGCTTGAGGCCGAAGGAGATGTTGGACAGCCCCAGCGTGGTGTGCACCCCGGGGAGCTGCTCCTTGATCAGGCGGATGCCCTCGATGGTGGCCAGGCCGTCGCCGCGTGACTCTTCCATGCCGGTGCCCAGCGTCAGGGCCAGCGGATCGAAGAGCAGGTCGGACGGCTCGAGCCCGTAGCGCTCGACGGCCAGGTCGTGGATGGCCTTGGCGGCTCGCAGCTTCCACTCGGCCGTGCGGGCCTGGCCCTCTTCGTCGATGCAGGTGCACACCACGGCGGCGCCGTACTCGCGGGCCAGCGACAGGAACCGGTCGAGCCGGGTGCCCTCGGCGTCGCCGTCCTCGAGGTTGACCGAGTTGAGGATGGGCCGACCGCCGATGAGCTGCAGGGCGGTCTCGACCACGTCGGGCTCGGTCGAGTCGATCATCAGCGGCACCGTCGACTGGGTGGCGAAGCGGCCGGCCACCTCGCGCATGTCGGCGTTGCCGTCGCGGCCGACGTAGTCGACGCACACGTCGATGACGTGGGCGCCACCGGCGATCTGGTCCTTGGCCATGGCGACCGTGGTGTCCCAGTCGCCCTCGATCATCGCCTCGCGGAACGCCTTGGAGCCGTTGGCGTTGGTGCGCTCGCCGACGAACAGGACCGAGGCCTCCTGCTCGAACGGCGTGAAGCTGTAGATGCTGGCCGCGCCGGGCTGGTGCTCGGGGTTGCGCGCCGCCGGCGTCAGGTCCTTGCAGTGCTCGGCCAGCAAGCGGATGTGGTCGACGCCAGTGCCGCAGCACCCGCCCACCACCTGCACGCCGAACTCGGTGATGAACCGGGTCTGGGCCTCGAGCAGGCCCTCGGGCGTGAGGTCGTAGTGCATCTTGCCGTCGACCACCGACGGCAGGCCGGCGTTGGGCAGCGCCGAGATCGGCATGCGCGAGTGCTGGGACAGGTAGCGCAGGTGCTCGCCCATCTCGCCGGGACCGGTGGCGCAGTTGAGGCCGACGACGTCGACCCGCAGCGGATCGATGGCGGCCAGCGCAGCGCCGATCTCGGTGCCGGGCAGCATCGTGCCGGTGAGCTCGATGGTGACCTGGGCCTGGATGGGGATCTGACGCCCGATCGCGGCCATGGCCCGCTTGCACCCGTTGACCGCGGCCTTCAGGCCGAGCAGGTCGTACTGGGTCTCGATCAGGAACAGGTCGACGCCGCCCTCGAGCAGACCGCGGGCCTGGACCTCGTAGTGGTCGCGCAGCTCGGCGTAGGTGATGTGGCCGAGCGTGGGCATCTTGGTGCCCGGGCCGATCGAGCCGGCCACGAAGCGGGGTGAGCCGTCGGCGGCGAAGTCGGCGGCCACCTCCTTGGCGATGCGGGCGGCGGCCACGTTGAGCTCGTGGGCCCGGTCGGCGATGCCGTACTCGGCCAGCGGCACCGCGAAGGCGCCGAACGTGGCCGTCTCGGTCACGTCGCAGCCGGCCGCGAAGTACCCCTCGTGCAGGCCGGCGATGACGTCGGGTCGGGTGACGGCCAGCAGCTCGTTGCAGCCCTCGAGGTCGGAGGCGTCGCGTCCGGGCAGACCGAAGTCGTCGGCGGTGAGGTCGAGGCCCTGCACGTACGTGCCGAAGGCGCCGTCGTAGACGACGACGCGCTCACGGGCCAGGTCGAGGAAGGGGGAGTCCATGCGGTTCCCGAGCCTACGGCCGCGCCATCGTGGGCCCGTAGTCCGTTCCCCGGTAGCGTCCTGCGGCGATGGCACGCGTCTACACGGGCAAGGGCGACGACGGCACCACCGGTCTGCTCTACGGAGGACGGGTGCCCAAGGACGACCCCCGGCCCGAGGCCGTCGGCGCGGTCGACGAGGCCCAGGCCGCCATCGGTCTGGCCCGCGCCGTGGTCGGCGAGATCGCCGATGCCGCCGAGCTGAACGACCTGCTCCTCACCGTCGAGCGCGATCTCTACGTCCTCATGGCCGAGGTCGCCACCGACGACGACAACCGCGCCAAGCTCGACCCCGGCACCACGATGGTCACCGAGGCCCACGTCGAGGCCCTGTCCGCGGCCACCGACGACCTGGCCGACCGCTTCGCCTTCCCCACCGAGTTCGTGCTTCCCGGCCAGACCGAGCTGGCCGCCCGCCTCGACGTGGCCCGCACGGTCGCCCGCCGGGCCGAGCGGCGCAGCATCGCGCTGTTCCGCGACAACCCGGCGGCGGCCGACTCGCAGGTCGTGCCCTACCTCAACCGCCTGTCGTCGCTGCTGTGGACCGCCGCCCGCTGGGTCGAGGCCGGCCACACGCTCCCGTCCAAGTCCGTCGACCCCGCCCCGCACGACAACCCGCAAGGAGACGCCTGATGCCCGTGGCCACCACCCTGGTCAAGGAAGCGCCCGAGGGCGCCGTGCCCGCCGGCGGCATCTCCGCCGAGGCCTTCGCCGACCATCCGCTGCACGACTACCTCGACGGCGTCGGGTTCGAGCCCAAGCCCGGCTCGTTCACCGTGTACCCGGCCGGTGACGGCACGCCGACCATCCTGGTGGGCACCGGCGCCGACGACGAGCGCACGGTCGACGACTTCCGTCGCATCGGTGCGGCCATCGCCCGGGCGGCGGCCAAGCACCGGGTCGTGTCCACCGACGTGCTCGGCGCCACCGGCGAGCTGAGTGCCACCGACGTGGCCCAGGCGCTGGCCGAGGGCCTGGCGCTGGGCCAGTACCGCTACACCGCGCTCAAGAGCGAGCCCGAGCCGTCGCAGCTCGAAGAGGTGCACGCCATCGGCAAGGGCGGCAAGCGGGTGCAGGCCGCGCTCGACCTGGGCGCCGCCGTGGCCGAGGCCGTCTGCGTGGCACGCGACCTGGTGAACGAACCGGGCGGCACGCTGACCGCGCCGGCCTTCGCCGAGGAGGTGGCCACGCTGGGCAGCACCTACGGGTTCGAGGTGACCGTGCTCGGCCGCGACGAGATCGAGCAGGCGGGCATGGGGGGACTGCTCGGCGTGAACCGCGGCTCCGACCTCGACCCCCGCTTCGTCGAGCTGCGCTGGACGCCCGAGGGCAAGCCGCGCGGTGCGGTGGCGCTGGTGGGCAAGGGCATCACGTTCGACTCGGGCGGCCTCAGCCTCAAGCCCAGCGACGGCATGCTCACCATGAAGGGCGACATGGGCGGTGGCGCCGCCGTGGTCGGTGCCTTCTGTGGCCTCGCCGCCCTGAAGCCCCGGGTCGAGGTGCGCGGCTACGTACCCATGACCGACAACATGACCGGCGGCGACGCCACCCGCCTCGGCGACGTGCTGCGCATCTCCAACGGCAAGACGGTCGAGGTCCACAACACCGACGCCGAGGGACGGCTGATCCTGGCCGACGGCCTCAGCCGGGCCAGCGCCGCCGAGCCCGACGCCATCGTCGACCTGGCCACGCTCACCGGCGCCTGCATGGTGGCCCTGGGCAAGGACCGGGCCGGCGTGATGGGCACCAACGACTCGTGGGTCGACCAGGTGCTGGCCGCCGGCGAGGCCAGCGGCGAGCTGTCGTGGAAGCTGCCCCTACCTGCCGAGTGGCGCTCGCAGCTCGACTCCGACGTGGCCGACATGAAGAACATCGGCGGCCGCCACGGTGGCGCCTCGATCGCCGGGCTCTTCCTGTCCGAGTTCGTGGGCGAGGGCATCGCCTGGGCCCACCTCGACATCGCCGGCCCCGCCTTCGCCGACGAGGAGACCGTGCTCACCACCAAGGGTGGCACCGGCTACGGCGTGCGCACGCTGCTGGCGCTGCTCAAGGGGTACCGGAAGCCGAGCTGAGCGCCCGCCGGGCCACCTCGTCGTCGAAGTTCCACCGGCGCAGCTGCTCGGCCACCTCCTGGGCGGTGGCGCCCACGTCGAGCAGGCTCCGGGCCAGGCGGGCCGCGTGCGTGTCGTCGGCCGGCCGGGCACCGTCGCCGGGCACGCCGTGGCGCTGGTCGCGCTGCCAGTCGGCGTGGCGCGACCGCAGTTGCCGGGGCAGCTGCTTGACCTGGGCGCGCGACAGCGGGGGCAGTCGCCGGCGCACGGCGAGGATGCCGTGCTCGGCGTGGTGGGCCAGAGCGAAGCGCACGCAGCGCTCGATCGAACGGTGGAACGGGCCGTGCTGGCCGCCCCGGGTGCCGATGCCGATGGAGCGGGCGGCCTCGGCGGTGTCGAGGCTGAACCCGTCGGGGCTGTGGTCGAACTCGACGGCCAGCCGGCGCAGCAGCCAGGTGGAGGTGGGTCCGAGCAGGGGCAACCAGAAGGTCTCGGCGTAGCTGGACCGCGGGTCCAGGCCTCGCTGGTCGACCACGGCGTCCTCCCACGGGATGACGAGCAGCGGGGGGAGTTGGGCGGGGCTGGAGGTCGGGGTCGGGGTCTCGGCGGTCATCGGTTCTCCCTCGGAGGCGGAGCAAGGGGGAAGTTCGTGCACTTTCATGCTTTTCCGATCACACCATCCACCGGGTAGTCTGTCAAGGGTGCCGGCGAGTGGAGACGACATCGGGCAGGCCCGGGCCCTGCTGGAGCAGGCCGAGCGGGTGGTGGCCCTCACCGGCGCCGGCATCAGCACCGACAGCGGCATCCCCGACTTCCGGGGCCCCAACGGGGTGTGGACCAAGAACCCCGAGGCCGAGAAGATGGCCACCATCGACCACTACGTCTCCGACCGCGAGGTCCGTGCCCGGGCGTGGCGGCACCGGCTCGAGACGTTGTCCACCACCTACGACCCCAACCCCGGCCACCACGCCCTGGTCGAGCTCGAGCGCCGAGGCCGGCTCGACACCCTCATCACCCAGAACGTCGACGGGCTCCACCTGCGGGCCGGCACCAGCCCCGACAAGCTGGTCGAGATCCACGGCACCACCCGCGACGTCATGTGCCTGTCCTGCGACGACCGGGCGCCCATCGAGCTGGCGCTGGAACGGGTCCGGGCGGGAGAGCTCGACCCCGAGTGCCGCTCGTGCGGCGGCATCCTGAAGACGGCCACGATCTCCTTCGGGCAGGGTCTGGTGGCCGAGGACCTGGCCCGGGCCGACGCGGCCGCCCGTCGTGCCGACGTGCTGCTGGCCGTGGGCTCCACGCTCGGCGTGTACCCGATCGCCAACGTGGTGCCGCTGGCCAAGATGAACGGCGCCGCCGTGGTCATCGTCAACGGTGGCCCCACCGAGATGGACGACCTCGCCGACATCCGGCTCGAAGGCTCCATCTCCGAGCTCTTGCCGCGCCTCGTTCCCTGAGCTGCAGTACGGTGCGCGACAGACCCATACGTCGCAACAACTGGAGGCGGGCTCATGGATCTGAGCAAGCTGTCCCTGTCCGACAAGATCGTGGCCGCCTGCGGCATCGTGCTGGTGATCGACCTGTGTTCTTCCCCTGGCACAGCGTCGATCTCGGCATCGTCGACTTCACCCGGACCGGGCATCGAGTCACCCAACGGCTTCTGGGGCATCCTCGGCCTTGCTCCTGGCCATCGCCGTCGTGGCGGTGACGCTGTTGCAGGTGTTCAGCCCCGACACCAAGCTGCCCGAGCTTCCGGTCACCTGGAAGACCGCCATCTTCTACGGCAGCGCCGCCACCCTGGTGCTGCTGTTCCTCAAGCTGGTGATCGAGACCAACTCGCTCGGCTTCGGTGCCTGGCTCGGCATCATCCTCGCCGGCGGCATGACCTACGGCGGGTTCCTCAAGTTCCAGGAGGACCGGGCTCAGCGCAGCGCGATCTGAGCGTCGTCGCTGAACGCGTCCCGGATGAACAACAGCTCGTCGAGATCGGCGAGGAACAGATCGAGCAGCTCGGGGTCGAACTGCCGGCCCCGCTGACCGAGCATCTCGGTCACGGTTCGTTCCGTGCCGAACGCCGGCTTGTACCGGCGCGGTGACAGCAGCGCGTCGAACACGTCGGCGATGGCCACGATCCGCCCCGGGAGCGGGATGGCCTCGCCGGCGAGGCCGTCGGGGTAGCCGCTGCCGTCCCACCACTCGTGGTGCGACCGGGCGATCGTCGCCCCCAGCTGCAACAGATCGGACGACGACCCCGCCAGGATCTCGTGCCCGATCAGCGTGTGGTGCTGCATGATCGTCCGTTGCGCGCGGTCGAAGGGTCCGTCGAAGGTGAGGATGTGGTCGGGGATGCCGATCTTGCCGATGTCGTGCATCGGCGCCGCCTGGCGGATGCGCTCGCACTGGTCCAGGGGCAGCCCGGCCCGCCGGGCGAGCACGGCCGAGTAGGCGCTCATCCGCTCGAGGTGGTCGCCGGTCTCGGGGTCGCGGCGCTCGGCGGCGATGGCCAGTCGGCGGATCGTCTCCGAGCGGCTGTTGGCCAGCTCGCTCGTCCGTGCCTGCACCAGGTGTTCGAGGCGGTCGCGGTGGTTGCGGTTCTCCTGGTCGAGCTGGCGCCACCGGCGGGCGTTCTCGACGTTGATCCGGACCTCGTTCATCTCGAAGGGCTTGTGCAGGTAGCCCTGCACGCCGATCGACACGGCGCGCTCGACGAGGTCGTCGTGGTCCACGCCCGTGGCCAGCACGGCACCCAGCGACGGATCGGCGTCGCGCAGCTCGGCCACCAGGTCCAGGCCGTCGCCGTCGGGAAGGCCGATGTCGGCCACCACCACGTCGACCGACAGCGGCTGGCGGCCGTAGGCGGCACGGGCATCGGCCACCGAGCCGGCGGCCAGGACGGCGTCGAAGCGAGGCTCGAGCATGCGGCACACGGCCCGTCGCAGCGAGGGCTCGTCCTCCACCACGAGCAGCACCGACCGGGATCGGCCGGGCGGTACGCCGTTCATGCCGGTGCGGCCGCGCCGGCCGCCTCGTCGATGGCGGCCAGCAGCGACGAGCTGGTGAACGGTTTGGCGACGAAGGCCGCGCCCTCCCGCTCGAGCTGGTCGGCGCTGATGACGTCGCGCGAGTAGCCGGAGGCGTACACCACACGGATGCCGGGCACGGCGGCCCGGATGCGCTCGGCGACGTCACGACCGGTGAGGTCCCCGGGGAGCACCACGTCGGTGAGCAGCACGCTGGGTCGCAGCCCGTCGCGCACGATGTCGATGGCCTCGAGCCCGTCGCCGGCGGTCTGCACCCGGTAGCCGGCCCGCTCGATGAGGCGGGCAGCGGCCCGGCGCACGGCGGGTTCGTCCTCGACCAGCAGGACCAGCCCGTGCTCGCGCTCGACCACCGGATCGGCGGCCGGCTCGGGGGCCTCGTCGGCGGGGGCGACGGCGTCGGGCGCCAGCGGCAGCTCGACGGTGACGGTCGTGTACTCGCCCGGGGTCGAGACCAGCTGGACGCCGCCGCCCATGCGGTTGGCGATGCCGTAGACGATGGCCAGGCCGAGGCCGGTGCCCTCGTCGGCGTTCTTGGTGGAGAAGAACGGCTCCAGGGCCCGGCGGCGCACCTCGGGGGTCATGCCGGTGCCGTTGTCGCGGACCGACAGCAGGGCGCGGTCGCCGACGATGCGGGTCGCCACCTCGATCCGGTGGCCGGGGCCGTCGGCGGCGTCGCGGGCGTTGACCACGAGGTTGAGCAGGATCTGCTCGATCTCGCCGGGATCGCCGATCACCGGCACCGGCGTGGGGGCCAGGTCGAGGGTGAGGCCGATGTTCTCCCCGATCGTGCGGCGCAGCAGGCCACCGAGGTCCTCGACGACGCCGTTGATGTCGAGGTGCTGGTGGGCCGACACGCCGCGCCGGCTGAAGGTGAGCAGGCGCCTGGTCAGCCCGGCGCCGCGCCGGGTGGCGGCCAGGATCTCCTCGACGTCGCGGCGGGTCTGCAGGTCGTCGACGTCCTCGGCGACCAGCTCGGCGGTGGAGGCGATGGCGGCCAGCAGGTTGTTGAAGTCGTGGGCGATGCCGCCGGCCAGTTGGCCGACCGACTCCATGCGCTGCGCCTGCTGCAGGTCGGCCTCCATGCGGGCCCGCTGTTGCTCGGCGTCGCGGGCGGCGGCCAGGGCGGCCTCGGCGGCGTCACGCCGGCGCAGGGCCATGGCGAAGGCGCCGGCCAGCAGCAGCGTGGCGACGATCCCGACGGCGGTGGCCACGGCAGGGGAGACGTCGGGGGCGGCCCGTCCGGTGACCGCGATCAGCAGGCTCTGGCCGCCCACGCTGAGCGTCGTCGTGGCCGTGGGTCCGCTGAGCGGCAGGGCGTCGGTGGAGGCGATCAGCGGCACGCCGTCCTCGGCGCGGTCGCCGATGTAGATGACGAAGTCGCCGAGGAAGTCGAGCTCGTTGACCAGGTAGACGCCGGCGGCGCCGAAGTCGAACGGGAAGACGTCGGCGTAGGTGCGGCCGTCGTTGGTGGCCACGGCGGCGATGGCCCGCTGGCCCGTCGACGACACCAGGAAGGCGAAGCCGCCACCCTCGGCGCCCAGCCCGTCGAGTTGCTGGCGCACGGCGTCGTCGGCGACGAACTGGGCGAGGTGGTCGCGGGTGTCGGCGGCGTCGGCGCTGCTCAGCTGGGGCGCCACCACGTTGGTCAGTTCGGGCACGTCGCCGTTCATGTCGACCAGGCCGTGCGGCCCGAACAGCTGGTTGCCGACGATGTAGTCCTCGTGGGCCACGACGTCGCCGTCGGTCACCGCGGCGATGGTGGCCAGGCCGACGATCTCGGCCTGGAACTGCGAGGCCAGGCCCTGGAAGATCATGCCCAGCTGGGCGGCGTCGTTCTCGAGCTTGGCGTCGAGGTCGTGCTGGGCACGGGCGTCGAGGTCGCGACCCATCATGGTGGAGCCAAAGATCCCGAGCACGAGGATGACGAGGGGGGCGAGCCAGGAGATCCGACGCATGCCCGGAGCGTGCGCCCGTCACCTCACAACGTGGTGGCCGGTTCCTCAACAGCGCATCAACTCCGCGTGCGGGCGATGTCCGCCTCAACTGCGCGGCGTGGCCCATCGACCGCGAAGCGTCCATAGGTCATGATTGGCGCATGCGAGTGGGCGAACGGGTGCTGGTGGTCGAGGACGACCGGTCGATCCAGTACGCGGTCGGCGAACTGCTGCGGCGTGACGGCTTCGACGTGCACGCCGCCACCTGCGGGGCCGACGTCGACGGTGCGCTCTCCGGGTTCGACCCCGACCTGGTGATCCTCGACCTCGGCCTGCCCGACGTGAACGGCTTCGACCTGCTGCGCGACATCCGCACGCGCAGCGAGCTGCCGATCATCGTGCTGTCGGGGCGTGACGCCGAGAGCGACCGGGTCCTGGCCCTCGAGCTCGGTGCCGACGACTACGTGGTCAAGCCGTTCCTCAACCGCGAGCTGGTCGCCCGGATCCGCGTGCGGTTGCGCCGGTCGGTCCTCGGCGGCAACGGCGGTCGTGCCGCCCGTGTGCTGGGCGACCGCGGTCTGGCGATCGACCCGTCGAGCCGCGAGGTCGTCCTCGACGGCGAGGTCGTGCCGCTCACCGCCAAGGAGTTCGACCTGCTCGAGCACTTGACCTCGTCGCCCCGCCAGGTGTTCACCCGGGCGCAGCTGCTCGAGGCGGTGTGGCACTCGGCCAGCGACTGGCAGCACGACAGCACCGTGACCGAGCACGTGCACCGCCTGCGCCAGAAGCTGGGCGATGACCGCATCGTCACCGTGCGCGGCGTGGGGTACCGCTTCGATCCGCGCCGGGACCAGGCGACACGCCTCGCGGAATAGCGGCGGGTGCGGCAATTGTTGACCCATTGAGTAGGGTTTTCCACCCGCGCGCACGAACAACCTCTGCGCACGACACCACCGGAGACGATCGACCCATGCCCAACTTCCGCGAACTCCTCGCTGCCACCAAGGCCCACGTCCGCGAGGTCGAGACCGACGAGGCCGACGAGCTGCGCCGCGCCGGCGGCAACGTCGTCATCCTCGACGTCCGCGAGCCCGACGAGAACGCCCAGGGCTCGATCCCGGGTGCGGTGTTCATCCCGCGCGGCCAGCTCGAATCACAGATCGAGAACAAGATCCCCGACAAGGACGCCACGGTGCTGATCCACTGCGCGTCGGGGGTCCGCTCGGTCTTCGCGGCCAAGACCATGTCCGAGCTGGGCTACTCCGACGTGGCCTCCGTGGCCGGCGGGTTCAACAAGTGGAAGGACGAGGGCCGCGAGTGGAGCGTGCCCAAGAACCTGACCGCCGAGCAGCGCAACCGCTACCAGCGCCACCTGCTGCTGCCCGAGGTCGACCTCGAGGGCCAGATCAAGCTGCTCGAATCCAAGGTGCTCCTGCTGGGCGCCGGCGGCCTGGGTTCGCCGGCCGCCCTCTACCTGGCCGCCGCCGGCGTGGGCACGGTCGGCATCATCGACATGGACGTCGTCGACGAGTCGAACCTCCAGCGCCAGATCCTCCACAACGTCGACCGCATCGGCATGCGCAAGGTCGACTCGGCCAAGGAGACGCTGACCCGCCTCAACCCCGACGTGAACGTGGTGACCCACGACGTGCGGCTCGACGCATCGAACGTGCTCGACATCATCGCCGACTACGACATCATCGTCGACGGCACCGACAACTTCCCGACCCGCTTCATGGTCAACGACGCCTCGGTGAAGCTGGGCATCCCCGTGGTCCACGGCTCGATCTTCCGCTTCGAAGGCATGGTCACGGTGTTCGACCCGAAGAACGGCCCGACCTACCGCGACATGGTCCCCGAGCCCCCGCCCGCCGAGCTGGCGCCCAGCTGCGCCGAGGCCGGCGTGCTCGGCGTGCTGCCCGGCATCATCGGGTCGCTCCAGGCCATCGAGACCATCAAGTTGATCCTCGACCTCGGCGACCCGCTCGTCGGTCGCCTGCTCACCTACGACTCCCTCGAGCAGACCTTCCGGGAGTACAAGGTCCGCAAGGACCCGAGCAACCAGATCACCTGGGAGAACCGCGACAAGATCGTGGTGGCCGAGCTCGACGGGTTGTGCATGCCCGTGCCCTTCGACGAAGCCTGATACATCTGGGCCAGTCCGTTGGTGACAACGGACAATTCGGGTTCAGGTTCCGGCGGTTCCCGCCGATGACTCCTGTGCAGGGAGATCGGCACAGGAGCGAGGAACCAGAAGCATGGTCCCGGGAGTCGAATGGGAGAGGAACCGCGGGCGCCTGGCGCGGCGCGGGCTGCTGGCGGTGGTCGCCGCGTTGCTGGTCGGCGTCCTGCTCGTGGCGCCGTCGGGTCACGCCCCGTCGACCATGGCGGCGGCTGCCGGCTGCGACACCTCGACCGTGCTGCGGGACACCTCGTCGGTCGACAGCATCGAATCGGATGCCCAGCAGGACTTCCTCCAGCGGTTGAACGCCCTGCGGCGCTCCAAGGGGCTCGGCTCGCTCGTCTGGAACCAGGCGATGACCGGTCCGGCCATCAGCTGGTCCCAGACGATGTCCTCGCAGATCCCGCCGGGCGGCTCGTCCTCGGATCCGGGCTGGCTGCACCACGCCCGCGACACCGGTGCCGGCGACGGTGTCAGCGCCTCGCAGGACTACGTGAACGTCAACAGCGCCATCGTGCCCAGCTGGCAGCGCCTGGCCGAGAACGTGGGCGTGGGCGGCATGCGCTCGTCGTGCTCGCTGAGCGACCTGCGGACCAACACCGACAGCGTGGTCGTCGCCCTGCACAACGCCTTCGTGGCGTCCTCGGGCCACTACGCCAACATGGTCGGCGACTTCAACCAGGTCGGCATCGGCGTCCACATCGACTCGGACGAGCTGTGGGTCACGGTCCGCTTCGCCAAGGCCGACCTGCCCCGCACCAGCTACGCGGTCAGCTCGACCGCCGGCGCGTTCATCGACAAGGCGTACCAGGTGTTCACCGGACGCCTGGCCAGCAGCGACGAGAAGCGCTTCTGGGGGCCGTTCGTCGACGGTGGCAACCGGCAGGCCCTCACCTTCAACCTGGCCGTCAGCGACAGCTGGTCCGGTGCCCGGGTCAACGAGCTGTACCAGGTGGTGTTCGGTCGCAGTGCCGACAGCGGCGGACGGGCCTACTGGCTCAACATGATCGCCCACGGCCTGCACCTCGAGACGGCGGCCGCCGAGTTCTACGGCTCGCCCGAGTACCTGTACCGCAACGGTGGCACCAGCCGGAGCTTCGTGAGCGCCCTGTATCGCGATCTCATGCACCGCTCGCCCGACTCGGCCGGCCTCAACTACTGGCTCGACCAGATGCGCCGCGGACGCCTGACGCGGGTCGGCGTGGCCGCCAACTTCTACGCCTCCATCGAGTCCCGCCGGGACCGGGCCGGTCGCATCTACCGGGCGGTCATGGGCAGCACGCCCAGCAGCCTGTCGTTGGAGTGGTGGTCGGCCCGGCTGGCCGGGGCCGGCGACGTGGGCCTGGCCTCCGAGCTGGCGGCCAGCTCGGCGTTCTGGAACCTGGCGGTGCGCTGAACCGCCACTACGCTCGGCCGCTCATCGCCGTCGCTGGAGGCTGATCCGATGCGTGGACCCAAGCAGATCGTCCGTGGCGCCGCCCGCCGCGTCGGCCGGGCGGTCGTGCCCGCCCAGGCCGAGCAGACCGACCTGATCCACGCGGTCAAGAACGAGGTGGTGGCCCAGGTCCAGGCCGTCCAACACCAGCTCCAGGGTGCCGAGGTCCTCCAGCAGTCGTTGCAGGACCAGGCGGCCATGACCGGCACCCGGGTCGAGATCGTGCTCAACGAGCTGCTGGCCACCCGCGACGAGGTCGGCTTCGCCCGCAACGACATCCTGGCCGTGCTCCAGCGGATGGTCACCTCCGGCAGCCTCGAGAGCCTCCACGAGGCCCGCTTGCCGGACATCGACGCGGCCACGGCGTCGTTCCTGAACTACGCCACGTCGCACCGCGGCCCCCTCGCCGACCAGGGCCTGTGGGTGAACGACCCGGTCGTCGTCGAGTGGCAGTCGGGCACCGCCCGGGTCAGCGCCGTCAACGAGCGCATCGTCGAGCAGCCGTTCGTGTACGGCGCCCTGGCGGCGCTCGAACCCGGTTCCCACGTGGTCGACATCGGCGGCGGCGAGAGCCTGGTCGGCTTGTCCCTGGCCAGCGGCGGCCACCACGTCACGGTCATCGAACCCGCCGGCTACCCGTTCCGGCACCCCAACCTGACGGTCGTCGAGCGCACGCTCGACGACTTCGAGCCTCCCGAGCCGGTCGACGCCGTGGTGCTGCTGTCGGCCATCGAGCACTTCGGCATCGGCGCCTACGCCAACAACGGCGAGCTCGACCCCGACGCCGACCTCGACGCCATGCGGCGGGTGCACGACCTGCTCGCCCCCGGCGGTGTCGTCGCCCTCACCACCCCGTTCGGCCCGGCGGCGGTCAACGAGCTCGAACGCACCTACGACGCCGACCGGCTCCGGCAGCTGTTCGAGAAGTTCGAGATCGACGAGGTCGTGGTGGCTTCCCGCAGCGACGACACCACCTGGACGGTGACCGGTCACGAGATCGAGACGCCGGCCCGACCCGGTCACGTGGCCATGGTGAAGGCCCACCGGCCGGCGTGAGTGGCCGAGCGTGAGTGGCCGAGCGTGATCGTCTTCGACCTCATCGGGGTCCAGAACCGCGACCACGGCGAGCGGGGCATCGCCCGCCTGGTGCTCAGCCTCGCCCTCGAGGTCGAGCGCCTGGCGCCCGGCCTGGTCGACCGCTATCTCGTGCGCCCCGACCTGCCGGTGCCGGGCACCCTCGAACCGCTCCTCAGCACCGGCCGGGTCGAACGCTGGACGGGCGACCGGGCATCGCTCGACGTGGCTGCCGGCGGCGTGTTCGTGGCCGGCTCGCTGTTCGAGCTGCAGGAGAGCGTCGACCGGGTGCTGCCCCGTGCGTTCCGCGACGCCGCCTGGCGGCGCGTCGCCGTGCTCTACGACCTCATCCCCCTGCGGTTCCCCGAGCTGTACTTCGGCAACCCGGTCATGCGCCACAGCTACCGGGCCCGGGTCGAGACGGCCCGGACCATGGACCACCTGCTGGCCATCAGCCAGGCCACGGCCGACGACGCCCACGAGCTGCTCGGTCAGGGCCCCGACCGCATCACCGTGATCGGCGCCGGCGCCGACGAGCGCTTCTGCCCCCATCCCGAGGGGCGGGCGGCCGGCGTCGCCGACCTGGTCGAGCGCCCGCCGGTGGCCGGACTGCGCCCGGGCTACGTCATGACCCAGAGCGGCATCGAGCCCCGCAAGAACCTCGACCGCCTGATGGACGCCTACGCCTCGCTGCCCGAGGAGCTGCGCCACCGGCACCAGCTCGTGCTGCAGTGCAAGACGACGCCGCACGAGGTCGCCGAGCTGCGCCACCACGCCTGGCAGCTCGGCATCCTCGACGACTTCCTGATCACCGGGTACGTCAGCGACGACGACCTGGTCCGCCTGTACCGCGGTGCCGAGGTCGTGGTGTTCCCCTCGCTGTACGAGGGCTTCGGGCTGCCCGTGCTCGAGGCGATGCAGTGCGGCGCGCCCGCCATCTGCTCCGACTCGTCGTCGCTGCGCGAGGTCCAGACCGACCCGGCCGCCCGCTTCGACCCCACCGACACCGGGGCCATCGCCGCGTCGCTGCAGCGGGTGCTCACCGACGAGGCCGAGCGCGAGCGCATCCGCTCGCTCGACCCGCCCGACTTCACGTGGCGGCGCGCCGCCGAGGGCACCATCGCCGCCATCCGCACCATGGCGAAGAGGACCGCGCACGTGCGGCCCCGCCGGCCCCGCGTCGCCCTGGTCACCCCGCTGCCACCGCAGGCCTCGGGCATCGCCACCTACGCCGGCCGGATGATCGAGCACCTGAAGCCCCACGTCGAGCTCACGTGCTTCGTCGACGGCGGCGGCGCCGACGTCACCCCCATCGACGACGTCAGCATCTTCGAGACCCATGCCTTCGCCAGCATCGACGGCACCGGCCGTCCGTTCGACCGTGTGCTCACGTTCCTGGGGAACAGCTCCTTCCACGTCGAGGCGCTGCAGCTGATCCGCGACGTCGGTGGCACCGTGCTGCTGCACGACGCCCGCCTCACCGGGCTCTACGGCGAGGTCCAGCGCACCCATCCGGGACGCCTGCTCGACGGCAGCGTCGGCCACGAGGTGGCGCTCCGCTACCCGGGCCGGTACCGGCAGGCGGTGATCGACGCCATGGTCGTCCCGCCCGACATGGCCGTGCAGTCGGGCATCCACCTGCTGGCCGACGTCGTCGGCTCGGCCCACCGCGTCCTGGTCCACTCCGAGTACGCGGCCACGCTCACCGAGCTCGACACCGGCGTGCGCCCCGAGGTCGGCGTTCCCGATCCCGTGCGTGCCGCCCGTCGACGTCGACCGGGCCGACCCGCCGGCGCTCGACCCCGCCAACCACCGCATCGTCAGCGTCGGCATCGTGTCACCCACCAAGCGGCCCGAGCTGCTCCTCGACGCCATGGTCCGTGTCCGGCAACGGGTACCCGACGCCACGCTCGCCTTCGTCGGCGGCGTCCCCGACGACTACCGGGCCCATCTCGAGCGCCGCATCACCGCACTCGGGCTCGACGACGTGGTGACCGTCACCGGCCACGTCGACGACGCCACGTTCGACCGCTCCCTGGCCGACGCCGCCTGCGCGGTGCAGCTGCGGGCCTTCACCAACGGCGAGTCGTCGGCCGCGGTGATGGACGCCCTGTCGGCCGGCGTGCCCACCGCCGTCACCGCCCTGGGCGCCATGACCGAGCTACCCGACGACACCGTGGTCCATGTCCCGCCCGCCGCCGACGCCGATGCGCTGGCCGGTGTGCTCGACCGGGCTGCTCGAGGACCCACGCCGGCGGGCCCGCCTGCGGCGCGGCGCCCACCGCTACGCGGCCGACCACGGCTTCGAAGCCGCCGCCCACCGTCTCCTGGAGGTCCTCGGTGTCTGATCCCGCCACCGTCCTGCCGCCCGTCGACACGGACGCGGTGCCCCTCAACGCCGCCTGCCTGCCCAGCGACTTCGCCCCGCTCACGCCGTGGTTCCGCGAGCTGTTCCCGTGGGGCGCCCGGGTGCACGGCGAGGGCTTCCCGGTGGGGCGCGAGTACCGCAAGCACTGGGAGGTGGCCCAGGCGGCTCGCACCATGGCCCACGCCGGCGTGCTGCGTCCCGACGCCGAGGTGCTGGGCGTCGGCGCCGGCACCGAGCCCACGTTGTTCTGGCTCACCAACCACGTGCGGCGGGTGTTCGCCACCGACCTGTACCTGGCGGGGGAGTGGGAGGAGTCGGCCAACGCCCGCATGCTGACCGAGCCGGGGTCGGCGTGGGAGGGCCCGTGGAACCCCCGCCGTCTCGTCGTCCAGCACATGGATGCCCTCGACCTGCGGTACGAGGACGACAGCTTCGACGCCATCTTCTCCTCCAGCTCGATCGAGCACTTCGGCACCCACGACGACGTGGCCCGCAGCATCCGCGAGGCGCATCGGGTGCTCAAGCCGGGTGGCGTGCTGACGGTCTCGACCGAGCTCCGTCTGGCCGGCCCCGGCCCCGGCCTGCCCAACATCTTGCTGTTCGACCGTGACGAGCTGGCCGCCTGCGTCACCGACGCCGCGCCGTGGGAACCACTCGGTCCCATGCGCCCCGACGTGCCCGACCTGTCGATCGCCGTCGACTTCGCCGACGCCGCCGCCGACGTGCAGGCCCACGTGGCCGAGCACGGCGAGATCAAGTGGGCCCGGCTGCACTGGTCGCGCTACCCCCAGGTGGCCCTGCGCCACCAGGACTTCGACGACGTACGGGTCTGGACCAGCGTCCACCTGGCCCTGCGCAAGCCCCGGTAGGTCTCAACCCGGCTGCTGGGTCTGCCGATGTCTCCGGTGTCCCCTGATCCTCACCGGAGCCCACGCATGCCTTCGTCCCGTCCGGCGGTCGTCATCACCCTCGTTGCCGCGCTCGTCGCATCCGTCCTCTTCCTGGCGCCGGGTGCGGGCGCCGCCGTTCCGTCCCTCACGCTCGAGATGGAGTACCAGCGGGTCGGGGCCTGGAACCACCAGACCGGCATCGACCAGGCGATGTCGTCGCCGGCGCTGGGCGACGTCACCGGCGACGGACAGGTCGACCTGGTGGTGGGCAGCCAGGACGGCGTGGTGACGGTGTTCGACCCCACCGACGGCCGGGTGCTGCGCTACGTCGAGGTCCACCTCGGCGCCCAGATCCAGGCGTCACCCACGCTCGTCGACGTCACCGGCGACGGGGTGCGCGACGTCGTGGTGGCCACGCTGTTCAACCAGCCCGGCCAGTCGCACGTGAAGATCTACGACATGACGTCGAGCACCCCTCGCAAGGTGTTCGACGTGACCGACTCGAACATCCGGTCGGTGAACCAGGCCGGGTTCTTCGGCTCGCCCGTCGTCGGCGACATCGACGGTGACGGCGCCAAGGAGGTCGTGGCCACCAGCCTCGGACACGACCTCTACGCGTGGGAACTGAACGGCCAGTTGGTGCACGGCTTCCCGGTCCACACCTACGACACGGTGCTCTCGTCGCCGGCGCTCGCCGACGTCGACGGCGACGGCCGCAAGGACATCGTCTTCGGCGGCGACATGGACCACGGCCAGGAGCTGCCGGCCGGCGGGTACCTGTGGGTGGTGCGCGGCGACGGCTCGGTGCTGCCCGGCTACCCCTACCGGATCTCCGGTGAGGTCGTGTGGTCGTCGCCGGCGGTGGGCGACCTCGACGCCGACGGCGACCTCGACGCCGTGGTCGGCACCGGCCGCTACTTCGGTACCGACGGCAGGAAGCTGTACGCCATCGACCTGCGCAGCCGCGCACCACTTCCCGGTTGGCCGGTCACGCTCAGCTCCAACACCACGCCGTCCCCGGCCCTGGCCAACCTCGACGGCGACCCGCAGCTCGAGGTGATCACCGCCACCACCGACGGGCGCGTCCACCGCCTCGAGCACGACGGCGGTCGTCCCTGGAGCCAGTGCGTCAACGCGGCGTGGGCACCGTGCGACCGGGACTACGCCATCCTCGCCAGCCCGGTCATCGCCGACATCGACGGTGACAGCGGCCAAGAGGTCGTCATCGCCGTCAACCGCCAGCTGCTCGCCCTCTCGGCCGCAACCGGCGCCATCGAGTCGCGCCAGTGGATCGGCGCCAACACCACCAGCGACTACGCCCACCCGTCCGGCAACGCCCCGGCGGTGGCGGTTCGCGGTGGCAAGACCTACGTGGCCGTCTCGGTCCAGCGTGAGAAGAACGGGGACAACAGGCGCGACAGCGGCGATGCGCAGGCCGTCTACGCCTGGGTGTCACCCACCAGCGCCACCGCCCTGCCGTGGAGCCAGTTCCACCGCAACGCTGCCCGCACGGGCGCCATCGCGCCGACGGTCTCCGGGCCATCGGCACCCACCGGGCTGAAGAACTACGTGAACGCCGTGTACACCGACCTGCTCGACCGGTCGGCCTCCGCCGACGAGCGCACGTACTGGGCCGGTCGCTTGGCGTCGGGCCTGCCCCGCAACGAGTTCACCTCCACGCTCGCCCGCTCGCCCGAGTGGACCGGCGTGGTCATCGACCGGCTCTACCAGCAGGTGTTCGGCCGGGCCGCCGACCCCGGCGGCCGGGCCTACTGGGCCGACCTGGTGTCCAAGGGACTCCGGGTCTCCGAGGTGGCGTCGCACTTCTACGGCTCCGACGAGTGGTATCGCCGGTCCCCGCCGACCGGCGGTGGCGGCACCGTCGAGGGCTTCGTCGACAACCTCTACCGGCGCATCCTGGGCCGCGAACCCGACGCCAACCGCGCGTACTGGTACGACCAGGTGCGGGCCGGCGCCAACCGCAAGACGGTGGCCAACGCCTTCTACCTGTCGTACGAGTCCAACGCCCGCCGCGTCGACCAGCTGTATCGGCTGCTGCTCGACCGGCCGAGCGAGCCGGGCGGGCGCGACTACTGGGCCAAGCGCCTGGTGACCGTGGACGACGTCGAGCTGGCTGCGCTGCTCACCGCCAGCGACGAGTACCTGGCCAAGAACCGCTGAGGGCGCGCAGACGCCGGCACGCACGGTCGTTACGCTCTCGCAGACCTCGGCGGGCGGCAAGCCGATGGCCACATCTTCCCCGGAACGGAGCCCATGCGCCCCCACCGCTGCTCGCTCGTCGTGCTCGCGCTCGTGGCCACGTTGTTCGTGCCCGCGCCCGCAGGTGCGTCGACGCCCACACTGACCCGCACGGTCGAGTACCTGCGCGGTGCGTCGGGGAACCACACCGACACCATCGACCAGGCCATGTCGTCACCGGCCATCGGCGACGTCACCGGCGATGGACGAGCCGATGTCGTCGTCGGCGGCATGGACGGCGTGGTCACCGTGCTCGACCCCACCGACGGCACCGTCCTGCGCGCCGTCACCCCACAGCGTGGCGCCGCGATCCAGGCCTCGCCGGTGCTGGTCGACGTCACCGGCGACGGGGTCCGCGACGTGGTGGCGGCCACGGTCGGCAACTCGCTCGGCCGCTCGCACGTGATCGCCTACGACATGGTCCCCTCCGGCGGCAAGGTCGTCTTCGACCAGATGGACTCGGGACGCGAGTCCAAGTCGGGCATCTTCGGCCTGGCGGTGGGCGACATCGACGCCGACGGCGCCCCCGAGATCGTGGCCACCGCACTCGACCACCGGGTCCACGCCTGGAACCTCGACGGCTCGGTCGTCCGCGGCTTCCCCGCCTTCATCTACGACACCTCGCTGTCGGCGCCGGCCCTGGCCGACGTCGACCGGGACGGGGCACTCGACATCGTGTTCGGCGGCGACATGGACGGCAACCAGCCGCTGCCGCCGGGCGGCTATCTCTGGGCGCTGCGCGGCGACGGCAACGCCTTCCCGGGCTACCCGCTGCACCTGTCCGACGAGGTCCTGTGGTCGTCGCCGGCGGTGGCCGACATCGACGCCGACGGGGACCTCGACGCCGTGATCGGGACCGGCCGCAACTTCAACAACGTGGCCCAGCGCAACATCTACGCCGTCGACCTCAACGCCCGCGCCTTCGTGCCCGGCTGGCCCCGGACGTTGAGCGGCGCGACCATGGCCTCGCCGGCGCTGGCCGACCTCGACGGCGATGGCCGGTTCGAGGTGGTCACCGCCACCGGCGACGGCAACGTGCACCGGCTGGAGCACGACGGCACGCCCACCTGGACCACCTGTGCCAACGCCACCTGGCTGGACTGCAACCGCGACTACGGCATCATCGCCAGCCCGGTCATCGCCGACGTCGACGACGACGCCGCCCCCGAGGTGATCATCGCCGAGAACCGCGAGCTGCTCGTGCTGTCGTCGTCCACCGGCGCCATCGAGACGCGCGTGACGATCCGCAGCAACTCCGACCGGGACTTCGCCTGGCCGGCCGCCAACGCACCCGCCGTCGGTGTGCGCGACGGACGCACCTACATCGCCGTCGAGGTCCAGGTGGACGACGGCGACAACCAGCGCGTCGGCGGCGACATCCAGGGCACCTACGTGTGGTCGGCGCCGGGGACCCCGTCGTCGGCGCCGTGGGCCCAGTTCCGCCGCAACGCCGGACGGCTCGGCGCCATCGACAACGGCGCCCCGGTGACCAACCTGTTCCACTACGTCGACGCCCTGTACGTCGACCTCCTCGGGCGCCATGCCACCGCCGACGAGCAGTCCCGGGGCGTCACCCTGCTGCACTACAACTTCAGCCGCTACCAGTACACGCGCTCGCTGGCCCGCACGCCCGAGTGGATCGGCGGTGTCATCGACGACCTGTACCGGCAGGTGTTCGGCCGGCCGGCCGACCCCGGTGGCCGCGCCTACTGGACCGACCAGGTGGCCCGCGGCCTGCGCGTCTCCGAGGTCGCTGCGCACTTCTACGGCTCCGACGAGTGGTACGCGCGCCCGGGACCGACCGGCGGCGGGAACTCCCCGCAGACCTTCGTGCGGAACCTGTATCGCCGGATCCTCGGCCGTGAGCCCGACAGCGCGGCGTCGTACTGGATCGAGTCGGTCAAGGCCGGCACCGACCGCACGACCGTCGCCCGTGGCTTCTACCTGTCGTTGGAATCCAACCGGCGCCGGGTCCGGACCCTGTACCAGCAGCTGCTGGACCGGCGGGCCGAGCCGGAGGGCCTGAAGTTCTGGTCGCACTACCTGGTCGAGGTCGACGACATCTACCTGGCCGCCCAGCTCACGGCCAGCGACGAGTACCTGCGTCACCACAGCTGACCTCCTACGCTCTGGCCGGTGGCACTCCAGGACACGCTCCGTCGGTACGGTCGCGGCGCGGCCCGCCGGGCACGAGACCGTCTGGCGCTCCAGGGCTATGCCGGCCTGATCCACGGCCCGCTGCAGGAGCTGACCGAGCAGGTCGAGGCCTTGCGCGCCGACGTCGACCGGGCCGAGCAGGCCCGCCTCGACGCCCAGAACCAGCTGTCGGTGAGCGCCACCCGCATCGAGTCGCTGCTCGACGAGGTCCGCGCCCTGCGCGAGGAGGTCGGACGTCTGGCCGGCCCAGCGCAACCGTGACCCTCGTCGTCGACCTGCTGGCCGCCCAGTACCGCCGACCGGCCGAACGGGCCGGCACCCGCTCGTACCGCCGGCTGGCCGTGGCGCTCGAGGACCACCGGCCCGGTCTGGTCGACCGCTGGCTCGTGCGCGACGGCATTCCCCTTCCGGGGTCGCTCGACGCGCTGGTGTCGACCGGTCGCGTGCGCGCCCAGGACACCCGCCGGCGCTGGCCGGCCGGCGAGGGTGGCGTGTTCGTCACCGCATCCCTGCTCGACCTGCGCCGGCCCTTCGGCGCCGTCCTGCCCAAGGAGTACGACCACCCGGCCTGGGCCCGGGTCGGCGTCCTCGACGACCTCGACCCTCTGTGCGATCCGGCGGCACCGCGCGCCCTGGCCGGCGCCGCCGCTGCCCGGGCCGACCTGGTCCGGTCCATGGACCTGCTGCTGGTGGCCAGCGACGCCGTGGCCGACGAGGCGGTCGACCTCCTCGGCATCGGGCGGGATCGGATCGTCGTGCTCGGCACCGGTCCCGACCCCCGCTTCCGACCCGATCCCCGCGGCCACGAGGTCGCGGTCGCCGAGAACCACCAGCACCCCGCCGTACCCGGGCTCCGCCCCCGCTTCCTGCTCTGCGAGACCGGCCGGGTCGCCCGGGCGAACCTCGACAACCTGGCCCTGGCCTTCGGGCTGCTGCCGCCCGAGCTGCGGGGCGCCCACCAGCTGGTCGTGGTCGGCGACCTGGCGCCGGACGATCGGCGCGAGCTCGACGCCTTGGTCGCTCGCGACGACATCGGCTTCCACGACGTGCTGCTCACCGGCCGCATCCCCGATTCGGCGCTCGTGCGCCTCCACCACGCCGCCCACCTGGTCATTGCGCCAGCGTCCCACGATCCGGCCGGGTTGCCGGTGGTCGAGGCGCTGGCCGCCGGCGCGCCGGTGGTGTGCGCCGACCTGCCGTCGCTGCGCGACCTCGTGCCCGACGATGCCCGGTTCGACCCCGACTCGCCGGCGTCGATGGCCGACGTCATCGGCCGCCACTGCACCGACGCCGCCGCCCGCCAGCGGGCCCTCGGCGCACCGCCGGCGGACCGGAGCCTGTCCCTGGCCGCCGAGCGGATGGCCGATGCGCTCGACTCGCTGCACTCGGGCCGGGCGGTGCGGCCGCGCCGTGCCCGGGTGGCGCTGGTCAGCCCCTTCCCGCCCCAGACCTCGGGCATCGCCGACTACGCCGCCCGGTTCGTCGACCACCTGCGCGACCACGTCGACGTCACCGTCTTCGTCGACGACGATGCCCCCACCTTCGAGGCGGTCGAGGCCGAGCAGACCCGCTTCGACCGGGTGGTGACCTTCCTCGGCAACAGCCCGTTCCACGTCGAGGCGCTCCAGCTGGTGCTGCGCCAGGGCGGCACGGTCGTGCTCCACGACGCCCGCCTCACCGCCCTGTACTCCGAGCTGGCTCTCCGCCACCCGCACCGCATCGGCTCGGGTGGGGTCGGCGGCGTGCTCGCCCGCACCTACCCGGGCCGCTACGGCGCCGACCTCGAGTCCAGCGAGATCGTCGACCCGGGGACGGCGGCCGAACGGGGCGTGCACCTGCTGGCCGAGGTCGTGCGGGCGGCCGACCACGTGCTGGTCCACAGCCGCTACGCCGCCGACGTGGTCGAGCTCGACACCGGCATCCGGCCCGACATCGCCTTCGGGCTGCCGTTCCACGCGCCGGTCCGGCTCGACGACCGTCGCCCGCGGCCCGGCCACGTGGTGACCCTGGGTCATCTGACGCCCGTGAAGCAGCCCGAGCTGCTGCTCGACGCCGTCGGGCTGCTGCACGAACGTCGGCAGATCACCTTCGACTTCTGCGGCGGCGGCCCCACCGACTACCTCGACTACCTGCGCCACGCCATCGAGGCCCGTGGCCTGGCCGACGTCGTGTCGGTGCGCGGGTTCCTGCCCGACGACGAGTACCGCGACGCCGTGGCCGAGGCCAGCCTGGCGGTCCAGCTCCGTGCCTTCACCAACGGCGAGTCGTCAGCCGCCCTGCACGATGCCCTGTCCGCCGGCGTCCCGGCCCTGGTCGGCCGGCTCGGGTCGATGGCCGAGTACCCGGCGTCGATGGTGGCCACGGTGTCGCCGCAGGCCGACGCCCCGACGCTGGCCGACGCCATCGCCGAGCTGCTCGACGACGATCAGCGCCGGGCGTCCATGTCGGCCGAGGCCATCGAGCACGCCGCCGCTCACAGCTACGAGCAGGCCGCCCAGGTGCTGCTCGACCGGCTGGCGCTCTGACCCCAACCCGGGTTCTGGGGTGCAGATCGGGGTGGCTGGCACAGACCTCGCGGCCCAGAACGGTGCGCTTCAGGCGTCGTCCTCGGCTTCGAGCGTCCGGACGCGTTCGTCGAGCGCCTCGACGTCGCCGGCCAGGGCCTGCACGGCGTGGTCGACGTGGGCCGCCAGCGGCTCGACCATCCACTGGGCCAGTCGGTGCGAGACCTTCTTCAGGGCGGCGTTGAGCGGCTTGGCCGACGTCGGCGCCGGCCGGGGCGCCGGTCCCAGGCGCCGGCTGGCCAGGCCACGACGGCGGGCGCTGGTGGCGACCGGCGCCGGCGCGATGCGCCGGGCGGCGTCGATGGCCGACTGCAGCTCGGACCGGGTCGGCACGCCGTCGCCCGAGGCGGTCTCGACCGCCGGCGGGCGCAGTGACGCACCCACCACCTCGGCCATGGCCTGGGCCAGGGCGTCGTCGTCGTCGACCACCACGCCACCGTCGCCCACCTGCTGGGCCAGGCCGCCCACCGACGTGACGATGGCCGGCGTCCCCAGCAGCGCGGCCCGCTCGACCACGCTGGAGCTCCAGATGTGGCGGTAGGGGAGCACCACCCGGTCGGCGGCGGTGATCCACAGGTCGAACTGCTCGTCGGACACGTAGCCCCGGCGCATCTCGGCGCCCGGGGTGCCGGCGATGAGGTCCTCGAGCTCGTCGCAGTACCGCACCCACTCCGGGTCGTCGATGCGGGTGTCGCCCACGACGTACAGGTGGGCGGGTGCGGCCAGGCGACCGAACGCCCGCACGGCCCGGTCGAATCCCTTGTGGGGCTGGATGAACCCGATGGAGACGAACACGGTCTCGTCTGCGGGGACACCCAGCTCCTCGCGCGCCTGGGTCTGGTCCATCGTGGTGCGGGGCTCGAACGAGCGGCCGTGGTCGATGACGGTGACCTTGGCGGCCGGCAGCCCGAAGGCGTCCAGGCACTTCTGGCGCTCGGCGTCGGTGTGCACGACGACGTGGGCGGCGTGGCGGAGGGCGAAGCGCCGGACGGCGTCGCGCACCGGGTCGGAGCGGTAGTCGATCTCGTGCAGGCGCAGCTCGAGCTCGGTCCGCTCGGCGATCATCCCGAACGCCGCCCACACCGCCTGGCGGCGGCCGCGGCCCCACCACTCGGAGAAGAACAGGTCGGGGTGGTACTGGACCACGATGCGGTCGTAGGTACCGGCCCGCCGGGCCAGCTCGAGCATGCTGCGGCTGGACGGCAGTGGCAGGTGGTGGTGGGCGGCCGAGGGGAGCGGCGAGAGGACCTCGACGTCGTGGCCGTCGCGCCGGAGCGCAGCCACCTCCTGGACCGCGTAGTTGGCGATGCCGTCGCGGTAGGGCGCGTAGGGCGAGACCATCAGCTGCCGCATGTCCACTCCTGCAGCAGCTCGTCGGCGCGGGCGTGGATGACCTCGGGCCGGTAGTGGGCCTGCACGTAGTCGCGGGCGTCGACCGCGAGGGCGTCGAAGGCGGCCGGGTGCTGGGCGGCCAGCGCCAGCGCCTCGACCAGTTCGGCGTGGTTCTCGTAGGTGACGCCGGCGCCCGAGCGCTCGACGTGCCACGCCATCACCGCGCTGGCCCGGTTGGCGATGACGGGTGTGCCGGCGCCGAAGGCTTCGAGGGCGGTGCGCGAGAAGCTCTCGAGCGCCGATGGCTGCACGTAGGCGGTGGCGGCGGCCATGGCGTCGTTGCGGTCGTCGTCGGACACGAAGCCGAGGTCGACCACCGAGTCGTACGGGAAGCCGTCGGGCAGGTCGACCGGGCCGGCGCCGGTGGTGACCAGCGTGAGGTCGAGACCCCGGGTGCGGCGCATGGACACGAAGGCGTCGACCAGCTGGGGCCAGCCCTTGGCGCCCTCGCGCCGGCCGGCGAAGTACACGAACGGGCCCTCGATGCCGTGCCGCCGGCGGAAGCCCTCGGGGTCGTAGCGCTCGGGCAGGTCGATGGCCGAACCCATCACCTCGGTGCGCCGGGGCAGCGAGTACAGCGACGCCGCCAGCTCGGCTTCGGGCTCGGACAGGAAGATCATCCCCCGCGACCCGGAGAACAGCGGCTCGTAGATGCGCAGGCGGGCCTCGGGCTCGTCGTGCAGGCACGGCATGAGGATGGTGCGGTCGGGGTGGATCTGGCCGACGGCGTAGGTGGTCCAGAACAGGTACGGCGCCAGGATGATGGCCCGGTAGCGGTGACCGTGATCGAGCACGTGGTGCCACAGCTCGGGGACCCGCAGGCTGTCGTTCACCCACAGCTGCTGCTCGCTGATGTCGAGCTGGTCGCCGTCGAGGATGCGCCGGTGGAGCTCGGCCCGGACGACGCCCGGCGTGTCGACGACGGCGGGGAAGCGACGGACGGTCACGTCGCCGTCGGTCTCGACGCCGGCGGGGAAGTGGTTGGCCCAGCTGAAGTGGTCGATCGCGCAGGTGGTGAGGACCTCGACGTCCCAGCCCAGCGCGGCCATGCCGTGGGCCATCTCGGAGAGCACCGCCTCGGCGCCACCGATCACACCGGGTCCGTAGCGGGGCGGCACGAAGGCGATCGCGCCCCGCTCGCTCACGAGGGGACCTCGGCCGCGATGTGCTCGATCGTGGTGTCGAAGCGGACGCGACCGATGATCGGCGACCCGCTGAACACGTTGAACGTGGTGGCGTCCTGGTCGTAGTCGTAGTGGTACGTCTCGGACGGGTCCTGGAGCATGAAGCCGACGCGGTACTCGCCGTCGCTCAGGGGGAGGTCGCGGACGACGAAGCGGACCTCGCCGGTGGGGTGCAGGTCGCTGACGTCGTCACCGCTGAGGTCGTACGTGCTGGCGTTGAGCAGTTGCACGCCGTCGTGGCTGGTGATGATGAGCCGCACCCGCAGCCAGCCCGGATCGCGGTGCACCTTGTAGCCGCAGGTGAGGACCAGCGTGTCTCCGGGCGCCAGCTGGTCGGAACCGTCGAGGTTGCGGGCCGAGGCGTGCGTGATCGTCACGTCGTCGGCCTCGGCCTCGTCGTCGAGGTGGTCGGCGCCGGGGAGGGGGCTGAGCGACGCGGCGTTCTCGACCCGCAGCTGGTGGGCGGCGGCCTTGGCCTGCAGCGCCCGGCGGTAGACGCTGGCCGCCTCGATGGCCTCGCCGGTGAAGATGGTGTGGCCGTCCTCGAGCACCAGGGCGCGGTCGCAGAGCTGGGTCATCTGGTCGGGGGCGTGGGTCACGAAGATGATGCTGCGGCCCTTCTTCTGGAACTCGCGCACCCGCTCGAGGCACTTGCGCTGGAAGTTCTCGTCGCCCACGGAGAGAACCTCGTCGACCAGCAGCACGTCGGGCTCGAGGTTCACGGCCACGGCGAAGCCGAGGCGCGCGTACATGCCCGACGAGTAGTGCTTCACCTGTTGCTCGATGAAGTCCTCGAGCTCGGCGAACTCGACGATCTCGTCGAAGATCTCGTCGACGTGGTGGGACGGGATGCCGAGGATGGCGGCGTTCAGGTAGACGTTCTCGCGTCCGGTGAGGTCGGGGTGGAAGCCGGCGCCCAGCTCGAGCATGGCGGCCAGACGCCCGTGCACCCGGATGTCGCCCGACGTCGGGCGGATGGTGCCGGCGATGCACTTGAGCAGGGTCGACTTGCCCGAGCCGTTGTGGCCGAGCAGGCCGACGGTCTCGCCCGCCTCGACGGTGAGGTTGACCTCGTGGAGGGCGTCGAAGGTCTCGACGTCACGCCGGCGACGTTCGAGCACCCGCTCCTTCAGCGACTTGGTGGGGCTGGTCGCCCGGCGGAACTGCTTGGTGACGCCGGTGACCTCGATGACCGGTGCCACTCAGAGCTCCTCGCCGAGGTCGGCTTCGATGCGCGAGAAGATCTTGATGCCGATCACCAGGACGACCAGGCCGAACACACCGCTGAACGCCAGGTTCTCCAGGTACCAGACACCCGACCGGTACATGGTGTCGAACAGGTCCTGGGAGGGGGTGCCGATGGAGTGGGCCGGGTTGTAGATCACCCGCTGCATGGTGAGGATCACCGACGCCAGCGGGTTCAGCATGGCGATGCGGCCGGTGCCGAAGATGTCGGCGACCTTGTCGGAGACGAGGTCGTACTGGTACACGATCGGCGTCAGCCAGAACCAGGCCAGCAGCAGCAGTTCGAGGAAGTGGCCGACGTCGCGGTAGAGCACGTTGAGCCCGGCGAACACGATCCCCAGCGCCATGGCCCACAGCACGGTGACGGCCAGGGCGGGCAGCAGCAGGGGCAGGAACTTCCACTCGGGTGACCGCTGGAACACCGCCAGGGCGACCACCAGCACGATGAACTGGAAGAAGAACGTGACCAGCGCCGAGCCGATGGCCGCCAGCGGCAGGATCTCGCGGGGGAACCACACCTTCTTGACCAGCGAGGCGTTGCCCACGATCGACATGGTGGCGCCCGACAGGCCGGTGGAGAACAGCGTCCAGGCCAGGAGCCCGGAGAGCAGGAACACGCCGTACAGGGGCACGCCCGCCTTCAGGAAGGCGCTGAACACGATGCTGAACACCACCAGGTAGAGCAGCGGGTTGAGCAGCGTCCACAGGAAACCGAGGAAGCTGTCCTTGTACTTGACCTTGACCTCCTTCTTGGTCATGGTCAGCAGCAGCTCGCGGTAGGCCCAGATGCGCTGGAAGCGGCGCCACATGCTGGGCACGGCGCTCTCGAACACCGGGGCCTGGCGGGCCCCGGTGATCTCCGGGCTGGGGGCGGTCATGGGCTGCGACGCTATCGGGCGTCGGGCCGCGAACAGGAGTTACGCCCCGCCGGTGTCGGCGGTGAGCGAGGTGGTGTAGTACTCCTCGCTGGCGGCCAGGTAGGCGGCCAGCTTCACGTCGCCCAGCGACTTGAGCTGCTCGGACCAGTAGTCCCAGCCGGCCCGATCGGGGTTGCGGCTCAGGATCTGCTGGTACAACCCCTGCACCCGGTCGGAGCGGGACTCGATCGAGTCGTAGAACTCGCCGGCCACGCCGGTGCGGGTCTTGGTGCGCGACTCGAGGATCTTCACCCAGAAGTTGCGGCCGCTGTCGTCGGCCTTGCGACCGAGCAGGTCGACGTAGAGCTTGTCGACGTAGCCGGTGCTGGTCGAGCCGGCCTTCCCGTAGTACTCGTCGGAGCCGTAGAACTCGGCGGCGATCTCCTCGATGCGCATGCCGTTCTGCACCTGCTTGAGCCAGAACGCCCGGCCGCCGGCCTCGGCCGGCCGGCGCAGGATCTTCTCGTACAGGTCGGCGATCTGCACGCCGGCCCACTCGTCGCTGACCGACAGCTGGTCGGTGAGCTTCTGGCGGCCGCCCTGGCGCACCGGGCTGCACCACTGCTCGACCTCGTCGCCCGTGGCCGCCCGGTTCAGGAACAGCTCGTACACGGCCTGGATGTAGCGCGACGTGGTGGTGCACGTCGGCGTGAACCAGTTCGACCACATGCCCGCTGCCGAGCGGACGGTGTCGCCGCTGACGATGGCGGTGACGCCGTTCGAGAAGTAGAGCTTGGCCTTGACCACCCGTCCGCCGTCGGCGCCCAGGCCGTTGCGCTCGACGACCTCGATGTCGACCAGCGTGCCGCCCTTGCCGTAGCTGGCCTCGAGCTTGCTGACCGGGTGGGTGTTGGTCCAGGTGTGGCGAGGGCTGATGACGTCGCCCTCGTCGGGAACGGCCGGGAACGTGCCGCCGGCCGTGTAGCCACCGGAGGTGGAGGAGAACTCGGTGCGGGCGATGCGCCCGACGTTGGTGCCGCCGGTGAAGATGCGGACCTGGTTCGCCGTCGCCGCCACGGCCTGGTCGGTGCTGTCGGCGGTGGTGGCGACCCGAGCGTCGCTGCCGGACTTCTTGAACCAGCCGTTGTACACCTGGCAGTAGGTGCTGTCACAGGTGTCGGCGTAGGGCTGGTAGCGGCTGTCGCCGGCCAGACCGTACGAGCGGGCGGCCACGGCCTGGGCCTTGAGGGCGTCGATGTCCCAGCTGCGGATCGACTCGCTGGGCACGATCGAACGCAGGGCGTTCTCCATCGACGTGATGTTCACCGTGTGCTGCGTGCCCTGGTACACGACCGAGCGAACGGTGCCCGGGTACCAGACCGACACGCCGTCGGGCCGGCACACGCGCAACGTCTCGGCTGCGCTCGCGACCGTGATCTGCGTGACACCGGTCTTGCCGGTGTCGCCCACCGGCGTCCACGTGGCGCCGGTGCACGACGAGGCCTTCTCGGCCAGGAGCGTGCCGTCGGCCTGCTTGGTGAGCCGCACCGCGGTCATCCCCGAGGCGCTGTAGCCCTTCTCACCGGTGAGCGTCAGCGTGCCGGAGTCGGCCATGACGACCGTGGGCCGGTCCTCGAGCGCCTGGAGCAGGAACCTCACCTGGTTGACGTCGGCGACGCCGAGACCCTTGGCCTCGCCGACGGTGCCGGCGCGCGTACCGCCGTAGAAGTGGTCGAGGATCCAGTCGCTGTTCTTGTCGTAGAGGGTGGCGTAGCCCTGGGCGCCGTACTGGCTCAGACCGCGACCGTGGCCCCAGCCCCGACCGCGGAAGGTCATGGTGGTGGCCGAGCCGGCGCTGGAGGTGCCGGGTGAGGTCGTGGCGCCCGACGACTGGCTCGACGTGCCGTCGCCGGCGGGGCTGGCGCCGGCGATGCTGCTCAGGCCGGCCAGCGGCGTGACGAGCAGCGTGGCGGCCAGGCCGGCCACGGCGAGGGCCCGTCGCATCGGGTGGGGGCGGGCGGGGGAGGGGGTCATGAGATCGCTCGCTGGTAGAACTCGGGGGAAACGGACAGGTCGACGGCCAGCAGGACGTCGTCGGTGTCGATCAGCTCCTCGGCCCAGTACTCGAGGCCGGCGCTGTCGGGTGCCCGCCCGAGGATGCGATCGTAGAGCCTGGTGACCCGGTCCTTGCGGGACTCCAGCGAGCGGTAGAAGCCGGTGGTGACGGCCGCGGGTGCCGTGCCCTTGTTGTCGATGAGGTCGGTCCAGTAGGCGAGGCCCTTGGACTCGGGCTCGCGGAACAGCAGGTTCTCGTACAGCAGCTCGATGTAGTGCTCGGTGCTGCCGGCGGCGTCGACGTACTCCTTGCTGCCGTAGAAGTTGGCGCCGACGTCCTCGACCCGAACGCCCGAGGCCAGCACGCCGAGCCAGTACTGCTTGCCCTTCTCCTCGGCCGGACGCCCGAGCACCCGCTGGTACAGGTCGTCGATGATCAGACCGCTGTAGGCCTCGGAGCGGGCCATGCCCACACCCGCGGCGTACAGCCCCTTGTCGTCGGCCATGGCCCCCCACGGCGCGTACTGCGCCGGGCTGGGGGTGGCCTGCAGGAAGGTGCGGTACATGGCCATGACGTGGGCGCCGACGGCCGCGCCGCGGCGCAGGGAGTCGAGCGTGGCGTAGGTGTTGTCGCCCGGACATGCCGTGCCGTGGACGCTGAGGTCGCGGTGGCCCACGACGGTCTTGGTGGGCACCTCACCACCGTTGGGCACGCCCTTGAACGTCTGGCCGCTTCGGTTGGTGATGGTGGTCTCGCCGTTGGGGTCGACCCCGTGGTAGCCGAGCTTCCAGGCGATGAGCCGGCGGGTGGCGCGGGTGAGGGCGCTGGGCGTGGCGGCGCTGGAGTAGTTGCCGAGCTGGGCGACCGCGGTGGTGCCGGTGTTGAAGCCGTAGGTGTGCCCGCCGATGATCGCCTTGGTGACGCCGCCCTGGCGGCCCTCCCACACGCCGCCGAACTTGTCGGCCAGGAACTGGTAGGCCACGTCGCACCAGCCCCGCGACTTCACGTGGTAGTACCAGATGCCCCGGATGATGCCGGGCACGTCGGCCTGCGTGTAGCTGTTGGTGCCCGCGGTGTGGTGCACGACCATCACCTTCACGGCGCTGGCCTCCTGCGGCGGCTTGGTGCACGCCCAGGTCATGTCGGAGGTGGCCCAGTCACTGCGGGGGTGGATGAAGCTGTCGCCCGAGGTCAGCGTGGCCGGCGAGCTGGTGGCCGTCTGGGTCGCCGGCGCCGTGGTCGTCGTGGTGCTCGTGCTGGTCGAGGTCGACGTGGTCGTCGAGGTCGTCGAGGTCGCGGCGGTGGCGTAGCTCACCGGGGCCGTCGCCGGATCGTCGACCGTGCGCAGCGCCACCAGGTGCACCTCGCGCACGTCGCCGTCGAGCAGGGCGACCTCGAAGCGCTCGCTGTCGGCACCGATCCAGATGGGGCCGATGCCCGGCGCGGCGCGGTCGGCGGAGCCGGGGGCTTCGTCGGGAGCCTCGTCGGGGTTGGCGACCACCTCGCTCCAGTCCGACCAGTGGCCACCGTTGCGGCTGCGCACCGCCAGGTGGGTGTCGGCGGGGACGTCCTCGAGGATCACCATCTCCGGCGCGCCGGACAGCGCGGCGACGCCGCCGATGCGCCCGCTGGCGTCGGGTGCCAGCGGCAGCGTGACCTCGCTGGGCGCCAGCCCGTCGCCGTCGGCGTCGGTGACCTGTGGGGGAGGCGTGACGGCGTCGACGTCGGACCCGGCCGGTTCGACAGCGCCCGCGGGAACCGGCTGCACGATGCCTGCGCCCAGGGCCAGCGCGGTGAAGAGGATGCCCAGCTTGCGGACCATCGGTGACTCAGGACTCCCTTCGGAGCCGCGCGGGGCACGGCACCTGACGCGAACGACCACCCGCCGCCCGCTCGGAGCCTAACTTCCCGTTCCGTGCAGTTGTGAGCGCGCGGCGTGGGGTTCTGGGGTGGTTCCGGACTCGTAGTGCGAGGGCTCGACACCCACCGCGAGCTCGATGCGCCGCACCCGTTCGAGCGTGCGGTGGGACACCACCCGGTGGGCGGCGACCAGGTCGGCGATGACGCCGAGGGCGAAGACCTGGAAGGCGGCGATGAACAGGACGCCGCCCAGCACGATCGACTGGAGGTGGCCGCTGCGGTCGCCGTTGACGATCCAGTCCCACAGGAACGGCATCCAGGCCAGGATCGATCCCAGGACCAGGAGACCGGCGAGCACGCTGAAGACCAGCAGCGGCTCCCAGCTGGTGTAGATGCGGAAGATGGCCAGCGTGTTGCGGCGGATGTAGGTCCACATCGAGCCGAACAGGCGGGACTCACGGGTCTTGTCGTTGGTGGCCACGGGAACGTGGGCCACGGCGGTCAGCGACTTGCCGGCCAGGATGAGCGACTCGAGCGTGTAGGTGAACTTGGACACGACGACCAGACCGAGCGCCGCTTCGCGGTTGTAGGCCCGAAAGCCGGAGGTGGCATCGGGGACCCCGGTCTCCGACGCCCGCCGCACCACCCACGAGCCGGCTCGCTGGAGGCGCTTCTTGAGCGGGGAGAAGTGCTCGATGCCCATGACCTGGCGGTCGCCGATGACCAGGTCGGCGTCGCCGGCCAGGATCGGGGCCACCAGGCTCGGGATGTCGGCCGCCGAGTACTGGTTGTCGGCGTCGGTGTTGACGACGACGTCGGCTCCCAGCTTGAGGCAGGCGTCGAGGCCGGCCTGGAAGGCGAAGGCCAGTCCCTTGTTGTTGGTGAGGCGGACGATGTGGTGCACGCCCAGCTCGCGGGCGACGTCGACGGTGCGGTCGGTCGAGCCGTCGTCGATCACCAGGTACTCGACCTCGTCGAAGCCCTCGACCTGCCGCGGGAGGTCACCGATCGTGCCCGGGAGCTGGTCCTCCTCGTTGAGGCAGGGGATCTGGATGATGAGCTTCATCGCCAGGGAACGGTACTGAACCCACGTCCGGGAGCCCTGATGGCGGCCGGCGGCACGGTTCAGACCGCCGGCGTGATGGGGGTGCCGTCGGGGCGTGTGATGGTCCAGGTGCCGTCGGGGAGGCGGATGGGGGCGAAGCCGTGTTCTTTGAGGCGGTTGTGGACGCCGCAGTAGATGTCGCCGTTGTCGGTGTTGGTGTGCCCGCCTCGGGCGGCGGCTCTTCGGTGGTCGGCTTGGAGGTGGTGGGGATGTCCGTCGTCGCCGGGCCAGCAACATCGCAGCCCGGTGCGGCCTCGGAGCATCGACTGGATCTTCACCGCTTCCCGGGATGATCCGGTGAACAGGCGGCGTTTGCGGCCGTGGTTGATGACATTCGAGGCGGCGTCGACCACGACCCGGCGGACATGCCCGACCAGGGCGGCCTGGAGGGCTTCGGCGGCGGGGATGTCGTCACCCAACTCGGTGTGACAACGGTGCGCATCGACATCGGCGGGATCACGGTCAGCATCCGCGCCGGCGAGGCGGGTGAGCTCGGCCTCGAAGGTTTCTTGGGTCATGACGATGTTGACCAGCGGTTCGGGTGACTGCGCATCGGCGGGGGTGGCGGCAGCATCCCGGCACACGTTGACCAGGGCGTCCCACTTGCGCTGGGCGCGGGTGCGGGCCAGTTCCTCCAGGCGTGGTTGGCGACCGAGCCGGGCCTTGGCTTGGTCCCAGTCGGCTTGGAACTCGGCGTCCTCATACTTGGTGAGCACGGTGTTGACGACGGCGCCTTGGGCGCCGCCGCTGCTGCCCTGCAGGAGCCAGGAGCTGTCGATGCCGCTCTGCACCAGGGAGAGGTGGCGGCGGTCGTGGGCGCGGTCGGTCTTGTCCTGGGTGCCGTCTTCATCGGCGAGGCGTTCCCACTCACGGAGCCAGGGCCGGAAGTCGTCGACGGTTTCTTCGGCGGCTTGTTCGGCGAACACCGCATCGGCCACGGCGAGGAAGTCGGCGACGCGGGGGTTGGCGACCACGCGGGCGATGGCGGTCATCGACTCGGTCGGGATCTCCCCGCGCCGATACGCGGCGGCCACGGCCGGTAGCTCCCGCCAGGCCCGAGCGGTGCGCACCCGCCGCAGGGCTTCGCTCCCGGAGACGCGGCAGCGGTGTTTGATGGCCGACTTGGCGTTGCGGTGCCCGTCGACCTGGTATCCGCCGGAGCGGTCGAGGTCGTCGACCAGGCGGCCGTCGGCGGCGTCGAGGCGCCGGCGGATCTGCTCGATGCGTCCCAACGCTGCCATCTTCTGCGCCCCGGACAACGACGCCGGATCCACCCCGCCAAGACGGTCGAGGTCGGCATCCAACCGGTCGAGCGCGTCGGCGTACTCGGCATCGCCCGCCGTCAATTCGATCGCCTCGGGATGTGCGGCGTCCCCAGCCGTCAACTCCATGCCACCAACACTATGAAGGGGGTATGACAAGAACCCCCCGAAAGATCCAAGATCGACCAGAAAATCCTCGGAAATCTTCGAGAAGCACCGAGAAGTGGGAGATTCGGGTGGCTGACGGCGTCCGGTTTGCTGTCACCCTTGACCAGTGCGTTCGCCTGAGCGAGTTCCCCTTGTCGACGGGGTCGAGCTGCGTCTGCTGTGCCGTGCCGATGCTCCTGCCCTCCGGTCGCTGAAGCTCGCCAACCGGGAGCGGCTGACGCGCTTCGGGGATTGGACGATTCCGGCGGACTACTCAGTGGCCGATGTGGAGCGGGAGCTCGACGACGGCAGCTACGACAAGCTGTCGTACGGGATCTGGGAAGGGCAGCGACTGCTCGGCCTGGCGGCGATCACGGCGGTCACCGCCGAGAGCTGGTCCATCGGCTACTTCCTCGACGTCGGAGCGACCGGGCGCGGCTTGGCCACCGCATCGTGCCGGGCGCTCGCACCGGTCGCCCGTGCCTGCGGGGCGTGTGAGCTCTACGCCGTGGTGACCAACGGCAACGACGCCTCGACGGCGGTCCTGGATCGATCTGGCTTCCGGCTCCTGCAGGACACTGGTCGGTCCACTCGGTGGTGGATGCCACTGGTGCCCGATCCGTGCCCGCCTGTCATGCAAGCGGTCGCGCTGTGCGTCGGTGCCTGGAAGGACGGCGAGAAGACGCACGATGTCGACATCGTGCGGGTCGACTTCGCTCACCGCGTCGACGAGTCGGTGCTCCGTCCCGTGCTCGATCCGTCCGGCACCGTGAACAACGTCGGAGCCGTGCTTCTACGTCCGGGTGGGCGACGCGGTCGGCAACTCGCTCACACCGTTCCTGGTGCGAACCGGGTCGTACTCGAGCGTCGAGGCGGCGACCCTGGCCGCCAGCGAGATCCTCGACGACACGATCCGCTGGGATTCGTCGGCCTGATCCGCTCCCTGCATGCGGTGCTCGCCGAGGAGGACGGCGAGTCGTCGCTCCGAGGTGGCGCGTGCGGACTGCCCGTTCAGCTGCCGGCCTGTTCGACGGCGTCGGCCAGCACGGCCAGGTCGTCGCGTGCGAAGTGGGCCTCGGCGGCGGCGAAGGCGGCGGCGGCCATCTCCCGGGCCCGCTGGGGATCGTCGCGCAGCGACTGCACGGCTTCGGCGACAGCGGCGGGTCGGGGCTCGACCACCAGGCCGGCGCCGGTGCCCTCGACCAGCTCGACGAGGCCACCACCGTCCTCGCAGACGACGACCGGACGGCCGAAGGCGAAGGCCTCGAGCACGGTGAGGCCGTAGTCCTCGCGGTACGCCGGCGCCACCACCACCGACGCCCGCCGGAACGCGTCGATGACCGCCGGTCGCGGCAGCGCACCCAGGAGCTGCACCCGGTCGGGAACGGCCGAGGAAGCCGGCGCCAGCGACTCGGGGTCGCCGCGGTTGAGCCAGATCACGTCGTCGCCGGCGGCCTCGGCGGCGCCGGCGTCGTCGCCGATGTGGCGGGCCACGGCCTCGACGTAGGGCTGGCGGCCACCGCCCCCGACCAACTCCCAGCGGCCGCCGGTGTCGCACACGGCGGCCAGCACCGCCAGCTCGGTGCGCTTGGGCCACGCGTGCCGGGACACGCACAGCGCCGGCCCGGTCGGGTCGTAGGCGCCGGCCACCTCGGGGTCGGGAGGCTCCTGGGCGTGGGCCTGGAACAGCGCCGCCGACTCGACGCCCCAGTAGCGGTCGAGGCGGGCCGCCACCTCGGCCGAGCCGGGCAGCCAGATCTGGTGGGCGGGCAGGCGCCGGCGATCGAGCGCCCGGATCTCCTCGGTGGCCCGGGCGTGCAGCTCGGCGGTCTGGTAGCCGGCAGCGACGTAGGGCTCGGCCAGGTCGTAGAACACCCGGCCCTGGTGGTAGCAGAGGGCGACCAGGCGGGGATGGCCGAGCAGGAACGTGGGCGGCTGCGTCGTGACCACGACGGTGTCGTCGTCGAAGTGCAGCTCGTCGATCCGCTCGACGTTGGCCAGGTACGAGAAGAACTCGGGGTGGCGGAACCACAGCTCGTGCGGCAGGGCCAGCCCGGCCAGCGTCGGCGGTGCCGCGTGGGCGGGGAACGTGGCCAGCGAGCAGTCGAAGCCCCGTTGCCCGAGGCCGGCCATGCAGCGGTCGAGCAGCAGCTCGAATCCACCCTGCACGCCGAAGTCGGGCTTGAGGAAGGTGACCTTCACGACCGACGCAGGCGTGAGCGGGCGGAACGGGCGATGCGCCGGACGAGGCGCACCGACCGCCGGAGCCGGCTGTCCGGGGCGTGGCCCTCTGCGTCCCAACGCTGCTGGAGATCGGTGGCCAGCTCCGGCGTGTCGGCGGCCACGGACTCCCCACGGATGCGCGCACCGAAGACGGTGATGGCGGTGACGACGTCGTCGTCGGAGAGGGGCTCCACGGGCGGGCAGTGTAGGGAGGGTGCTCCCGTAGGGTGCGCAGCCGTGAGCGCGCACTCCCACGGCTTCGAGGGCTCCATCGGCACGACGGTCCCCGAGTCGACGCCCCACTGGCCCGACACGATGAGTCGCGCCCCGGGGCGCACGCCGAACGTGTTGGTGGTGCTGTTCGACGACGTCGGCTTCTCGGACTTCGGCTGCTACGGCTCCGAGATCGCCACGCCGACCATCGACCGCCTGGCCGCCGGCGGCCTGCGCTACTCGGGCTTCCACACCACGGCCATGTGCTCCACCACCCGGGCGGCGCTGCTCACCGGACGCAACCACCACAACGTGGGCGTCGGCTGCCTGGCCAACTTCGACAGCGGCTTTCCCGGCTACCGGGGCAAGATCAGCCGCGAGGCGGGCACCCTGGCCGAGCTGCTGCGCCCCTACGGCTACCGCAGCTACCTCACCGGCAAGTGGCACGTGACGCCGCTCACCGAGACCGGCCCCACCGGTCCCTACGACGGCTGGCCGCTCCAGCGCGGGTTCGACCGCTTCTACGGCTTCCTCGATGCCGAGACCGACCAGTACGCACCCGAGCTCGTCTACGACAACCACCACGTCGACCCGCCCGGCACCTTCGAGGACGGCTACCACCTGTCCGCCGACCTGGCCGACAAGACCATCGAGTTCCTGGCCGACCACGTCGCCGGCGTGCCCGACCGACCGTGGTTGCAGTGGCTGGCCTTCGGCGCCTGCCACGCACCACATCAGGCGCCGGTCGACATCATCGACCACTACGAACCGGTCTTCGCCAAGGGCTGGGACGTCACCCGCGCCGAGCGACTGGCCCGCCAGATCGAGATGGGGTTGGTCCCCGAGGGCACCGAGCTGCCGCCGCGCAACGACCGCGTGAAGGCGTGGGACGAGCACACCGCCGACGAGCAGCGCGTGTTCACCCGCCTGCAGGCGGCCTACGCGGCCATGCTCGACCACGCCGACCGCCAGCTGGCCCGCGTCGTCGCCTTCCTCGAGGAGACCGGCCAGCTCGACGACACCCTCGTGCTCGTCCTGTCCGACAACGGCGCCTCGCAGGAGGGCGGCCCCGCCGGCTTCGTGAACGCCATGGGACCGTTCAACGCCCAACCCGAGCCCATCGAGAAGAAGCTGGCCACGCTGCACACCCTGGGTGGGCCGGGCACCCACTCGAACTTCCCGTGGGGCTGGGCCATGGCGGCCAACACGCCGCTCAAGCGCTACAAGCAGAACACCCACGGCGGCGGCATCCGCGACCCCCTGGTGGTGCGCTGGCCGGCCGGCATCCGGGCAGCGGGGGAGATCCGCCACCAGTTCGCCCATGCCGTCGACGTGGCCCCCACCATCCTCGACGTGCTGGGTGTCGAGCTGCCGGCCGACATCGCCGGCGTCCCCCAGATCCCGATGGACGGCGCCTCGCTGCGGTCGACCTTCGACGACGCCGGCGCTCCTCCCCCCAAGGACACGCAGTACTTCGAGATGTTCGGCCACCGCGGCATCTGGCAGGACGGCTGGAAGGCCGTGGCCTACCACCCGCCCTACACGCCGTTCGAGGACGACCGCTGGGAGCTGTACCACCTCGACCAGGACTTCTCCGAGGTGCACGACGTGGCCGAACAGGAGCCCGGCCGCCTCGAGGCGCTCCAGGCCGAGTGGTGGCGCCAGGCGGCGGCCAACAAGGTGCTGCCCCTCGACGACCGGTTCGCCGAGCGGTTCGCCGAGAACGCCGAGCGCCACCGCGGTGACCGCACCCGCTACGAGCTGTGGGCCGGCGTCGGGCACGTGCCCACCGATGCCGCTCCCGATCTGCGCAGCCGCTCGTACACGATCACCGTCGAGGTGCTCGAGTCGGGCCACGGTGTGCTGGTGGCCCACGGCGACCAGACGTCCGGCTATGCGCTGTACGTCGACGAGGCCGGCCACCTGGTGCACGACCTGTCGGTCGGGGGCAACCACCAGGTGGTGCGATCCGATCGGCCGGTGCCCACCGGCGCCAGCACGCTGGCGTTCCGCATGGAGCGCGGCGAGGTCATGGCCGGGGCCGCCCCGGGCACCGGCACGTTGTTGATCGACGGCGACGCCTGCGGATCGTTCGAGACCGACCGCATCTTCGTCGTCACCATCTCCTGGAGCGGCCTCGACGTCGGCCGCGACCGGATCTCACCGGTCGGCGACTACGAGGCGCCCAACGAGTTCACCGGTCGCATCCGTCGGGTCGTGTTCGACCTCGACGACGACCAGGAGCTGGACCACGCCGCGGTGGGCGAGGCCGAGCGCGCCCGCGAGTGACCGGGCGCGCCTGCGGGATCAGTACCAGTGGCGGCGGCCACCGATCACGCGACCGGTGGAGCCGATCAGCGCGAGGATGGCACCCACCACCACGAGGATCACGCCGAGCGTGGTGAGGATGGGGATGCCCACCAGGATTCCGATGAGCACGAGGATGAGTCCGAGGACGATCATGGCGCGGTCAATTCCCCTTCACCGGGTTTCCAGAACCTCGGACTCATCGCCAGGCTGGCGGGCGTGACGTACCCACTGGTCGACGAGGGGCTCGCGGTCGCGGTCCTGACGGCCATCGGTGCCACGTCCGACGACGATGTCGAGACCGTGGTCGCCCGGTTCCGTGGATGGCTACCCGCCGGTTCCACCGCCAAGTGGAACGCCGCCGACCGGGGCGAGACCCCGCCGGGCGCCGATCCGGCGTACGCCCTCGAAGCGCGGCTCGACGGCTCCACCGAGAGCTGGTCGTGCTGGCCGATCTGCACGGGCCTGGGTGGCGTGCTGGCCGCGGTGGGCCACGACGTGCGCATCCTGGCCGAGCACCGTCGCGGTGGCGGCGACGTGCCGCTGGTCGACTACCACTCGGTGCTCGTCGTCGACGGCTGCCTGGTCGACCCCTACCTGGGGCCGTCGGCGCCGGTGGCGCTCGGCCACGACGTGAGCCGGCCCGACGGGTGGGCCGAGTGGGTGCCCGGCGATCGACCCGACCACCTGGGCGCGTGGGGCGGGGGCCGGGTGTTCCGCTACCGCCAGCTCGCCGACCACCTCGACCGGCGCGACGTGCTCGCCTTCTGCGAGGTGTCCACCACCCACACGGGCGTCGGGCGCCGCCGCACCGCCCATTGGCTGGCCGACGGCCAGGTCTGGTTCCTGCGCGAGGGCGACGACGGCACGGCCGAGCTCCGGGTCACGACGGGCCGCGGCCCGTTCGACACCACGCGCCGCCTGGAGGCGCGGGGACGCTTCGACGAGCTGCTCAGGCGCCGCCCAGGAGCTTGAGCAGGCCCCGGGCGATCGGTTCGCCGAGCACGGCGGTGTCGGGTGCCTTCAGGTGCTGGTCGTCGTGGTAGCGCCAGCGGTCGCCTTCGCGGGCCCGGCACGGATCCGACGGGCAGAGCAGCGGCAGCGGGTCGACCGTGACCACGTCGGACCGGTTGGCGGTCACCGAGGCCTCGGCGGCGAGCACATCGCCGCGGCGACGCTCGACGTCGGCGAAGGAGACGGTGGCCGACGGATCGTCGGACCGGCCGGCGGCGATGGCCGTGCGCAGCTGCTCGGGGAACGTCGGGATGGTGGACACCACCAGCACCGGTCGGTGGATCCGGTCGAGGAAGGCGTTCATGCCGTCGGTCCAGATGCGCAGCGCATCGGCCTCGGAGGTGGCCGGCGTGCCGTCCACGTCCTCGACCGGCCGTCCCGGCCCGATGGGGGCACGGACGTAGTACGGCGAGCGCTCGGCGAGCACGATCACGTCGGGATCGAGGCGATCGACCAGCTGGAGGACGTGGTCCTGGTAGCGCCGGCACGAGTCGCCGCCGTGCTCGCCGCCGTCGAGCACGCCCCGGGGGATGGCCGGGCACCCGAACATGGTGGACACGACCGTGCCCCGGTGCACCTCGGCGGCGGCGGCGGTGACCACGTCGGCCAGGGCGGTGGCGTGCGAGTCGCCCACCAGCAGCACCTCGCCCGTCTGCCCGGCGAGCGGGAACGTGCAGGCGTCCTCGTGCCAGGGCAGCTCGCCGCACTTGTGCTGCCAGGCGACGGTGAAGGCCGAGCCGAACGCGGCGTCGATGGAGCCGATCTCGGTGCGCGACTCGCGGGCCACGATGCTGGCGGTGGCCACGGGGACGTTGACCAGGACGCCGACCAGGGCCACGGCGGCGATGCCGGTGAGCGCCCGGCGGTAGCGCAGGGCCTGCTCGACCAGGGGGTAGGTGACGGCGGTGACGGCCAGCGAGGCGAGGGCGGCGAGCGGGAGCGTCCAGCCGGCGTCGGGCCACAGGACACGGGCGGCGACGATGGCCGGCCAGTGCCACAGGTACCAGCCGTAGGAGCGGTCGCCGATCCAGGTGAGCGGACGGGTGGACAGTGTCCGGGTGATGACGGTGGGGGCGGTGCCGGCGGCGATCACCATCGCCGTGCCCAGCGTGGCCGGCAGCGCCATGGGGCCGGGGAACGCGCTGGTGCTCTCCAGCAGCAGCGCGGAGCCGACGATGGCGGCGAGCCCGACGGTGCCGAGCAGCAGCGTGCCCCGGTGACGCAGCGCCGCCAGGCGGTCGAGGCTGAGGGCGAGCACGACCCCGAGCCCGAACTCCCAGGCCCGCAGCGGCATGGCGTAGAACGCCGAACGGGCGGCGTCACCCCCGCGGATGACGGCCACGGTGGCGGCGACGTACGACACGCCGGTGACCGCCATGACGGTCGCCTCCAGCGAACGCCGGGACGCCCCCAGGCGGTCGCCCACCTTCCAGGCGACGAGCAGCAGGGTGGGCAGCACCAGGTAGAACTGCTCCTCGACCGACAGCGACCACGTGTGCAGGAACGGGTTGAGCTCGGCGCCGGCGCCGAAGTAGCCGCCGGCCTGGTCGCGCAGCTGCAGGTTGGCGGTCAGCAGCGACGCGGCGCGGGCGGTGTTGGCCATGGCATGCCGGGCGATGTCGCCCTGGAGCACGAACAGGGAGCCCAGCACGGTGACCACCGACACGAAGGCGAAGATGGGAAGCAGTCGTCGGGCTCGCCGGGTGTAGAAGTCGCGCAGCGACACGGTGCCGGTGGCGTCCAGCTGGCCGACGAGTCCGAGTGTGATGACGAACCCGGACACGACGAAGAAGACGTCGACCCCGATGAACCCGCCGGTGACGCCGAGGCCGGCGTGGAAGGCGACGACCAGCAGCACGGCCAGCCCGCGCAGGCCCTGCACGTCGCGGCGGTGGCCACGGTCGTCGCGGTCGACCGGCACGCTCGCGTGTGCGGGGGCGCGGCCCGGTCGGGTGAGGATCCCGGCGCGCGGCACCCGCAACGGTGCGCGGGCGGTGTCGGTGGCAGGCGGCGCGTACGCCGTCATGCACGGCCCCCGCCGCTGCCGGAGTCGCGCTCGTCGAGCAGGCGGTCGGCGGCGACGGTGGGCAGCACCCGGCCGGCGATCACGTCGAGCTCGGCGTGGCGCACCGCGTCGCCGGCGTCGGCGACGAACCGCTCGACCAGGCCTTCGCGCAGCTCCGACCACAACCAGCGACGGGACTGCTCGGCCCGCTGCTCGTCGAGCTCTCCGGCGTCTTCCAGCGCCTGCCGGTGCTCGACCACGGCGTCCCAGACCTCGGCCAGGCCCTCGCCGGTGAACGCCGACGTCTTGAGCACGCGCGGCTCCCAGGCGTGGTGCACCGGGCGCAGCAGCTTGAGGGCGTGACGCAGGTCGGCCACGGCGCGATCGGCGGCGCGCGCCAGGTCACCGTCGGCCTTGGTGACCACCAGCAGCTCGGCCAGCTCCATCACGCCTCGCTTGACCCCCTGGAGCTCGTCTCCCGCACCCGGGTTGGTGAGGAGGCAGAACAGGTCGACCATGTCGGCCACGGCCGTCTCGGACTGTCCCACTCCCACAGTTTCGACGAACACGGCGTCGTACCCTGCCGATTCGCACAGCAGCATGGCCTCGCGGGTGCGGCGGGCCACGCCGCCCAGGGTGCGGCCGGCGGGGGAGGGGCGGATGAACGCCTCGGGCCGGCGGGCCAGGTCCTCCATGCGCGTCTTGTCGCCCAGGATCGAGCCGCCCGACCGCCCCGACGTGGGGTCGACGGCCAGGACGGCCAGCTTGTTGCCCTGGTCGATGACGTGGCAGCCGAAGGCGTCGATGAACGTCGACTTGCCGACGCCCGGGGCCCCGGAGACACCGAGACGGACCGCCTTGCCGGTGTGGGGGAGGACCGCCTGCAGCAGCTCGACCGCCTCGGCACGGTGGTCGGACCGGGTCGACTCCACCAGGGTGATGGCTCGGCCGAGGGCGCGCCGGTCGCCGGCAAGAACGTCCTCGGCCAGGCTCATCGTGCTCAGGACTCGAGCAGGTCCAGGACCTTGCCGGCGGCGTCGAGGATGTTGGTGCCGGGGCCGAAGACCGCGGCCACGCCGGCGTCGCGCAGGAAGTCGTAGTCCTGGGGCGGGATCACGCCACCGCACACCACCAGCACGTCGTCGGCGCCGGCGGCCTTCAGCTCGTCGATGAGCTGGGGCACCAGCGTCTTGTGGCCGGCGGCCTGGGACGACACGCCGACGACGTGGACGTCCTGCTCGACGGCGTCGCGGGCGACCTCGTCGGGCGTCTGGAACAGCGGTCCGACGTCGACGTCGAAGCCGAAGTCGGCGAACGCGGTGGCGATGACCTTGCCGCCCCGGTCGTGGCCGTCCTGGCCCATCTTGGCGACCAGCATGCGGGGGCGGCGACCCTCGCGCTCGGCGAAGGCCTCGACGCGCTTCAGCAGCTCGGCGTAGCGCTCGTCGTCGCGGTAGGCAGCGCCGTACACGCCGTGGATGGAGCGGACCTCGGCCTTGTGGCGGCCGAACACGGCCTCCATGGCGTCGCTCATCTCGCCGACCGTGGCCCGGGCCCGGGCGGCGTTGACGCACAGCTCCAAGAGGTTGGCGTCACCTGCTGCACCGTTCTTCAAGGCGGTCAACGCCTCGTCGCACGCCGCCTGGTCGCGGTTGGCGCGGACCTGCTCCAGGCGGGCGATCTGGCTGTCGCGCACCTTGGCGTTGTCGATGTCGAGCACGTCGACGTGCTCGACATCGTCGGGCACGTACTTGTTGACGCCGACGATGACGTCCTCGCCCCGGTCGACCCGGGCCTGGCGGCGGGCGGCCGATTCCTCGATCCGCAGCTTGGGCATGCCCGCCTCGATGGCCCGGGTCATGCCGCCCATCTCCTCGACCTCGGAGATGAGGTCCCAGGCCGCATCCGCCAGGGCGGCGGTGAGCGACTCGACGTAGTAGGAGCCGGCCAGCGGATCGACCACCCGGGTCACCTCGGTCTCCTCGCCGAGGATCAGCTGGGTGTTGCGGGCGATGCGGGCGCGAGAAGTCGGTGGGCAGGCCGAGCGCCTCGTCGAAGGCGTTGGTGTGCAGCGACTGGGTGCCGCCGAGCACCGCCGACATGGCCTCGTACGCGGTGCGCACGACGTTGTTGTACGGGTCCTGCTCGGTGAGCGACACGCCCGAGGTCTGGCAGTGGGTGCGCAGCATCATCGACTTGGGGTTCTTGGCGCCCAGGTCCTTCATGACCCGGGCCCACAGCAGGCGGGCGGCCCGCAGCTTGGCGATCTCGCCGAAGAAGTTCTGCCCGATGCAGAAGAAGAAGCTCAGGCGGGGGGCGAAGGCGTCGATGTCGAGGCCGGTCTCCATGGCCGCCCGCACGTACTCCATGCCGTCGGCGATGGTGAACGCCAGCTCCTGCTCGAGCGTGGCCCCCGCCTCCTGCATGTGGTAGCCGGAGATCGAGATCGAGTTGAACCGGGGCATCTCGGCGGCCGTGTAGCCGATGATGTCGGCGACGATCCGCATGGAGGGCGCCGGCGGGTAGATGTAGGTGTTCCGGACCATGAACTCCTTGAGGATGTCGTTCTGGATGGTCCCGGACAGCTGGTCGTGGGCGACGCCCTGCTCCTCGGCGGCGACGATGTAGTTGGCCATCGTCGGCAGCACGGCGCCGTTCATGGTCATCGACACCGACATCTTGTCCAGCGGGATGCCGTCGAAGAGGATCTTCATGTCCTCGACCGAGTCGATGGCCACGCCGGCCTTGCCGACGTCGCCCACCACGCGGGGGTGGTCCGAGTCGTAGCCCCGGTGGGTGGCCAGGTCGAAGGCCACCGACAGACCCCGCTGGCCGGCAGCCAGGTTGCGGCGGTAGAAGGCGTTGGACTCCTCGGCCGTGGAGAAGCCGGCGTACTGGCGCAGCGTCCACGCCCGGTTGGTGTACATCGAGGCGTAGGGGCCACGGACGTACGGCGCCTGGCCGGGAAGCCCACCGACGTGGGTCAGGCCCTCGAGGTCGGCCTCGGTGTACAGCGGCTTGACGTCGATGCCCTCGGGCGTCGTCCAGGTCAGCTCGTCGAGGGGCCGGTCGCGCAGCTCCTTCTGGGCGCCCTCCTGCCACGTGTCGAGGTCGGCGGGCTCGAATCCGGCGGTGTGGTCGTGGGTCACACCCCGAATCGTACGGGCGCTCGCCACCCCGACGGAATCTGGCAGCCCCTGCGTAACGGATCTGGCAGCTCCGCCGTAACAGACCCGGTCCGCTGAGCGTCTCCGCCCGGTCGGTGTGACGCTGCGACTGCCAGATTCGTGACGGGGCGGCTGCCAGATCGGGTTGACTGCCGGCGTGGATCTGTTCGCCTTCGACGACGTGGTGGTGCGCTTCGGCGACACCGTCGTGCTCGACCACGTCACCGCCGCGGTGCCCGACGGCGGCGGCATCACCGTGCCTGCTCGGGCCCGTCGGGCGCCGGCAAGTCGACGCTGCTGCGCCTGTGCAACCGCCTCGAGGTGCCGACCTCGGGCGACGTGCGCTTCCGGGGCGAGTCGCTGGCCGACCGCGACCCGCTGCGCCTGCGGCGGACGGTCGGCATGGTGTTCCAGCGCCCGACGCGTCTTCCCGGGCACCGTGCGCGAGAACCTGCTGGTGGCCGACCCCGACGCCGGCGACGACGCGATCTCCGACGCCCTCGACCGGGCCCGGCTGCCGGCGTCGCTCGTCGACCGCGACGCCGACGCGCTCTCCGGTGGCGAGGCCCAGCGGGCGTGCCTGGCCCGCACGCTCATCACCGAGCCCGAGGTGCTGCTGATGGACGAGCCCACCTCGGCGCTCGACCCCACGGCGACCAAGGGCCTCGAGGCGCTCGGTCGGGCGCTGGCCGACGACGGCATGCCGATCCTGTGGGTCACCCACGACCTCGCCCAGGCCGACCGCATCGCCGACCGGCGCATCGTCCTGGTGGGCGGTCGCATCGCCGACGAGCACCAGGTCGAGCACTACCTGGCCTCCGAGGAGCGCCGACCACGTGCACGATCCCGACCACGACGTGGAGGAGGAGCGCGATGCGTCAGGGTGACGTCGGCTGGTGGGGCCTCGCCGCCTCGCTGGTGCTCATCGCCATCACGCTGGCCATCTCGGTGTGGCGCCGCCTCGGCCTCGAGAAGGACGTGCTGGTCGCCACCGGCCGGGCGCTGGCCCAGCTGCTGGCCGTCGGCTACGTGCTGACCGTGGTGATCGACCCCGACCAGCCGCTGGCCTACGCGTGGGGCTGGTTGGCGTTCATGGTGGTGTTCGCGGCCTGGACGGTGTCGCGGCGGGCGCCCGAGGTGCCCGGCGTCCTGCCGCTGGCGCTGGGCGCGCTGGCGGCGTCCACCGGCGTGACCGTGCTGGTGATCTTCGGGCTCGGCATCTTCCCCGTCGAGGCCCGGGCCATCGTGCCGGTGGGCGGGATGATGGTGGGCAACGCCATGACGTCCACCGTGCTGTGCGGGCGGCGCATCGTCGAGGAGTTCTCCGACAAGCGGGCCGACGTCGAGGCCCGCCTGGCGCTCGGCCAGCCGTGGCCCGAGGCGTCGCGGCCGTCGCTGCGCCGGGCGCTGCGCAGCGCCATGACCCAGCAGGTCGAGACCACCAAGGCGGTGGGCCTGGTGTTCCTGCCCGGCGCCATGACCGGCCTCATCCTGGCCGGCGTCGACCCGGTCGATGCCGTGCGGGTGCAGGCCGCCATCATGTTCCTGATCCTGGGTGCGGTGGCCATCAACGTGGTGGTGATCGGCACGGGCGTGACCCGGCGCCTGTTCACCCCCGACCACCGCCTGGTCCGCATCGCCCGCAGCGCTGCGTGATCGGTGGCGGGCGTCGCGCGAGCGCCACCGGTACCCTCCGGAGCATGCCGGTCAAGTTCGTGATCATCGGTGGCGGCCCGGGCGGCAACGCCGCCGCCACCCACGCCGCCAAGCTCGGTGCCGAGGTCACGATCATCGAGCGGGACGTCGTGGGCGGCGCCGCCCACCTGTGGGACTGCATCCCGTCCAAGGCGATGATCGCCACCGGCTCGTCGCTCAACCAGGTCAACGCCAGCGAGCAGATGGGCCTCTCCGACGTGGTCGCCCACCTCGACTTCGCCGGCCTGCGCGACCGCATCCGGTCCATCGAGGACCGCCTCGAGAACTCAGGTCACCGGCCTGCTGCGCAGCCAGGGCGTGCGCGTGCTGCGGGGCACCGGCCGCCTGGTGGGCCCGCACGAGGTCGTGGCCGACACCGCCGACGGCGAGGTCCGCTTGCGTGCCGACGCCATCCTGCTGTCCACCGGGTCGCGCCCCCGCATCCCCGACTGGGCCGAGCCCGACGGCGACCGCATCCTCACCACCCGCGACGCCTACCCGCCCAAGGAGCTGCCCGAGCACCTCATCGTGATCGGCTCGGGCGTCACCGGCGTCGAGTTCGTGCACATGTTCTCGGCGTTCGGCTGCAAGGTCACGCTGATCGTGTCCCGCCAGCAGGTGCTGCCCCGCAAGGACCCCGAGGTCGCAGCTGCGCTCGAGGACGAGTTCCTCGACCGGGGCGTCAAGCTGTACATGGGCGCCCGCGCCGAGGCCATCGAGCGGGTCGACGACGCCGACGGCAAGCCCGGCGTCCGGGTGGTCTGCGACGACGGCCGGGCGGCCACCGGCAGCCACGCGCTGCTGGCCATCGGCTCGATCCCCAACAGCGAGGACCTGGGCTGCGAGACCGCCGGCGTCGAGGTCAACCGGTGGGGCTACATCGACAACAACCACCACCTGCAGACCAACGTGCCCGCACATCTACGTGGCCGGTGACCTGTCGGGGCGCTTGCCGCTGTCGTCGGTGGCGTCGATGCAGGGCCGCAAGATCGCCGAGCACGTCATGGGCCTGCACACCCGCGAGCACCGTCACCTCGACTACGACAAGGCGGCGTCGGCGATCTTCACCGAGCCCGAGATCGCCGACGTGGGCCTGGCCGAGGCCGACGCCTTCGCCGAGGGCCGCAAGATCCGCGTCACCAAGGTGCCGTTCTCGACCACGGCCAAGGCGCTCATCAACAACGCGCCCCGGGGCTTCGTGAAGATCATCTCCGACCCGGCCACCGGTGTGGTGCTGGGCGGCTCCATCGTCGGCCGCCACGCCGCCGAGCTCATCTCGGTGATCGCCCTCGCCGTCACGTCGGGGCTGAAGGTCGAGGACATCGTCGACAGCCTGCTGGTGCACCCGAGCCTGGCCGAGGCGCTCAGCGAAGCTGCCGACTGATGGCCCAGACCGAGCCCCATCCGATGGACGAGCACGTCATCGGCCAGATCGGCATCCACGCCGTCGAGCCGCCCGATCCCTGCGGCACCGGCATGCACCTGCACCTGTCGCCGGCGGTCATGGAGGACGACGGGCACGTCGACTTCGGCGTGCTGGGCGTGTTCCTCGACATGGCGTCGTCGCAGGCGGGCGAGATGCGCCCCTTCGTGCACACCGACATCAGCGTCCACCGCATCGCCAAGCCGACCGGCACGAAGCTCCTGGTCGACGCCGTGGCCGCCCGCGAGGGCAAGAGCTCGTCGGTGGTGCACATCGACGTCCACGACGACCTCGGCACCCGCATCGCCTACAGCTGCCAGTCGATCCGCTACATGGGTCCGCCGCGCGCCGAGCACGCCGACGAGACCAGCGACGCCATGCGCCGGCGGTTCCTCGAGCGCTTCGACGGCAACTGCACGCTGCCCGGCCGGCTGCACGACATCGTCGGCCTCGAGCGCGACGACGCCGCCGGCTCACCGGTGTGGCGGATGCCGCTCGGCCCCAGCAGCCGCAACGGGTTCGGCGGCCTGCACGGTGGCGTGGCCTTCTCGCTCGTCGGCGAAGCAGCCGCCGGCGGGGCCACCGCCGCCGTCGGCCCGGCCAAGACCACCAGCGCGCTGCTCCGCTACCTCGCTCCCGGACAGGTCGGGCCCGTTCCGGGCCGAGCCCGCCGTGATGCCCCAGGTCGACGGCGACGCCTTCGTGCGCGTCGAGGTCTTCGACGAGGGCGCGGACGACCGCCTGATCATCCTCGGCGAGGTCCACGTGGTGGTCGACTGCACGCGGCGGTCAGGCCGGCTGACCGTGCCGGCGGTCAGTCGATGACGACGATGATGTCGCCGGTGGCGACCGAGGACCCTTCCTCGACGCTGAGCTTGGAGACGGTGCCGGCCTTGTCGGCGGTGATGTTGTTCTCCATCTTCATCGCCTCGAGCACGCAGAGCACCTGACCCTCGGTGACCTCGTCGCCCTCGGCGACGTTCACCTTGGTGATGGTGCCCTGCATCGGTACGGCGATCTGGCCCGAACCGGCCGTGGGAGCCGCGCCCTTGGTCTTGGAACGCTTGCGGGCCTTGGGCAGCGCACCGCCGCCACCGGCCGCTGCGCCGGCGGCGACCTGGTCGGCGGGGATGAACAGCTTCACCGCGAAGCGCTTGCCGTTCACCTCGACGTCGACGTCGCGCTCGACCTTCTCGTCGTCGCCCTCGATGTCGGACGGCGCGCCCTTCACGCCCGTGAGGTCGAGCGTGTCCTCGACCCACTTGGTGGAGTGCACGCCGTTGACGAAGTCGTCGTGGGAGATGATGGCGTCGGCGGCCGGGATGGTGGTGGCCGGTCCTTCGAGGACGAACTCGTCGAGCGCCCGGCGCATGCGGGCGATGGCCTTCTCGCGGTCGCTGGCCCACACGCAGAGCTTGCCGATGAGGTTGTCGTAGTACTGGCTGACCTCGTCGCCCGAGTCGTAGCCGCCGTCCCAGCGGATGCCGTTGCCCTGGGGCGGCACCAGCTTGCCGATGGGGCCGGGGGAGGGGATGAACTTGCCCTCGGCCGGGTCCTCGGCGTTGACGCGCACCTCGATGGCGTGGCCGCGCAGGTCGATCTCGTCCTGGGTGAAGCTGAGGGGCTCGCCGGCGGCGACGCGCAGCTGCTCGGCCACCAGGTCGATGCCCGACACCAGCTCGGTCACCGGGTGCTCGACCTGGAGGCGGGTGTTCATCTCGAGGAAGTAGAACTCGCCGTCCTGGTAGAGGAACTCGACCGTGCCGGCGTTGACGTAGTCGCACGCCTCGGCCACGGCCACGGCGGCCTCGCCCATGGCCTTGCGGATCTCCGGCGGGAAGTTGGGAGCGGGGGACTCCTCCACCAGCTTCTGGTGGCGGCGCTGGGCCGAGCAGTCGCGCTCGCCGATCCAGACGGTGTTGCCGTGCGTGTCGGCGATGATCTGCATCTCGACGTGGCGGGGCCACGTCAGGTACCGCTCGACGTAGCACTCCTCGCGGCCGAAGCCCTTGAGCGCCTCGGACTGGGCGGACGCCAGGGCGTCGTGGGCCTCGTCGGCGGAGTTGACGACGCGCATGCCGCGCCCGCCGCCGCCGTAGGCCGCCTTGATGGCCACCGGCCAGCCGTTCTCCTCGCCGAAGGCGACGACCTCGTCGCCGCTCTTCAGGAACTCGGTGGTGCCGGGCACGCCGGCGACGCCGGCGGCCTGGGCCGCCTTGCGGCTCGACACCTTGTCGCCCATGACGACGATGGCCTCGGCCGGCGGTCCGATGAAGGTCACACCCTGCTCGCGGATGGCCCGGGCGAAGTCCGCGTTCTCGGAGAAGAACCCGTAGCCCGGATGGACGGCCTCGGCGCCCGACTGCTCGATGGCGGCCAGGATCGCCTCGGTGTTGAGGTAGGACTCGGCCGCGGTCGTGCCACCCAGCGCGTAGGCCTCGTCGGCCAATCGGACGTGGAGCGCGTCGCGATCCAGGTCGGAGTAGATGGCCACGGAGGTCACGCCGAGCTCCTTGCACGCCCGGATGACCCGGACGGCGATCTCGCCGCGGTTTGCGATCAGCACCTTGGAGAACACGCCCGTATGGTTACCGCGGTGGAGGGTGATCACGCCATCTCACGACCCGCGAATCGACGGTTTTCTGACATTCGACGGGTCGAATCGACCGGTTCCACCAACTCCGACGTCATGGACCTGGCTCGGCAGGGCGAGCCCGAGGGCGTGGTGCTCGTGGCCGATCACCAGCGCGCCGGCCGCGGCCGCAGCGGCCGATCCTGGACGGCGCCGCCCGGCGCGTCCCTGCTGTGCACCATCCTCCTGCGACCGCCCGCCTCCGTCGCCCCGCTGGTGACGTTCGCCCTGGCGGTGGCCGCCGCCGAGGCGGTCGAGCAGCTGGCCGGGTTCTCTCCCGGCCTCAAGTGGCCGAACGACCTCGTGGTCGAGGACGACACCGGACGCACCCGCAAGCTGGCCGGCATCCTGGCCGAGGCCGAGTGGCCCGCCGGCTCGAACATCGCCGCCGGCTACCGCGCGCCGGCACCGCACGAGCGGGCCGTCGTCGCCGCCGGCATCGGGCTCAACGTGTGCTGGCCCGACGACCTGCCCGACGAGCTCGCCGACATCGCCGTGGCCGTCAACCACCTGGCGCCGGGCGCCGGCGTCGGCCGCGACGACGTCCTCGACGCGCTGCTCGACCGGTTCGCGCCGCACTACAGCCGGCTGGTCGAAGGCGACGTCGCCTCGCTGCTCGACTCGTGGCGGGCGCGGTCGGCGACGCTCGGGCGCCAGGTGCGGGTCGATCTCGGTCCCGACGACCTGCAGGGCACCGCGGTCGACGTCGACGCCGACGGCCACCTCATCGTCGAGACCGCCGAAGGCCAGCGGCGCGTGCTCGCCGTCGGCGACGTCGTCCACCTCCGCCCCGCCTGATCGGCGGAGGGCTCAGGGGGCGAGGAGCTCGATTCCCTGGTCGTCGTGCCAGACGCCGAGCTCGACGCCCTCGGCGGCGGCCCAGCGGGCGACGGCGTCGAGGATGCGTCCCTCGGAACGCCGGTCGGCGCCTTCGAGCAGCTCGTCGGCCGCCCCCAGCCACTCGGGTGACGTGCCCGGCACGTGGTCGAAGCGGCACGAGCCCTGCCGTCGGCCGTCGTCCCAGGAGACCAGCAGGTGGTCGGCGTGGCGCTCGGTGCGGACCTGGACCGTCACGGGTCGACGTCGCCGGCCACCAGGTCGGCGAAGGCCTCGGCTGCCCGCTGGGTGACCGTCCCGGGCGCGTCCAGAGGGCGGTCGTCGACGCGGTGCTGGCCCTGCACGTCGCGTGTGCTGGACGTGAGGAAGATCTCGTCGGCCTCGGCCAGGACCGACACGGGCAGGTCGCGCTCGTCGGCGTCGATGACCTCGAGCAGCAGCTCTCGGGTGACGCCGGCCAGGCACCCCGACGACAGCGGTGGGGTCACGATCCGGCCGTCGAGCACCACGAACACGTTCGAGCCGGTGCCCTCGCACAGGTGGCCGGCGGTGTTGGCGAACAGCGCCTCGTCGGCGCCGAGCTCGTGGGCCCGGGCCAGCGCCACGACGTTCTCGGCGTAGGACGTGGTCTTGAGGCCGGTGACGGCCGAGTGCTCGTTGCGGCGCCACGGCACGACCACGGCGGTGCCGGTGGGCGGCGGCGGATCGCCGACGGACCCGGCGACGAACACCGTGAGCTCGCCGGGGTCGCGTCCCGAGCCCAGCGGACCGGGGCCGCCGGTGACGGTGAGGCGCACCCGGCCGACCTGGCCGGCGGGGATGGCGAGCTCGCCGGCCACGGTGTGGAGGGCGTCGCGCAGGTCGTCGTCGGACCAGTGCAGGTCGAGCCCGAGGCCGGCCAGGCTTCGGCGCAGCCGGCGCAGGTGGCGGGTGACGGCGAACGGCACGCCCCGCTCGGTGCGCATGGTCTCGAACACGCCGTCGCCCACCGTGAGGCCGTGGTCGTGGACGACGACCCGGGCCTGCGAAGGATCGAGCAGGGTCCCGTTCAGCCAGACGCGTGGGGTGGACACGGCGCGGAGGCTACGGGATTCGCGCATTCCCGCCCGATCCGGATACCCTGTCGCTCACCGCGCCCGGGTCGAGCTTGCTCCCCGGTCAAGAAGATGCGCGGGAGGACCACCACGGTCCGACGCTTCTCGACCTCGTTGCCCTGGCTTCCACGTCGAGTGCGCCGCCAGCAACACCGATCGAGAGAACACCTGTGCAACCGACCATCGCCGACGCCGCCCACGCGGACGACGCCGTCGCGTCCCCCTCTTCCGAGATCTCGGCGTGCCCGACGACCTCGCCGACGCCCTCACCGAGCGCGGCATGACCACCGCCTTCGCCGTCCAGGCCGCCACGATCCCCGACGCCCTCGCCGGCCGCGACATCTGCGGCCGGGCGCCCACGGGCTCGGGCAAGACCCTGGCCTTCGGGATCCCCGCCCTCACCAACGCCCCCAAGGCCAAGCCCGGTCGCCCGACCGCGCTCATCCTGTCGCCCACCCGCGAGCTGGCCGAGCAGATCCGCCAGGAGCTGCTGCCCCTCGGCAAGGCCACCCGGCGCTTCATCCACGCCGTGTACGGCGGTGTGGGCTACGGCCCGCAGATCCAGGCCCTTCGCAAGGGCGTCGACATCCTCGTCGCCTGCCCCGGCCGCCTCGAGGACCTGATCAAGGGCGGCAACGTCACGCTCGCCGACGTGTCGTTCGTCGTCGTCGACGAAGCCGACCGCATGGCCGACATGGGCTTCCTGCCCGTGGTCAAGCGCCTGCTCGACCAGACCCGCGACGACCGCCAGACGCTGCTGTTCTCGGCCACCCTCGATGGTGACATCGCCGAGCTGACCCGCCGCTACCAGAACGAGCCGGCCCGCCACGAGGTGGGCGAGGTCGAGCCCGACCTCGACGCCATGACGCACCACTTCTGGAGCATCCGCCACGAGGACCGCGTCGACCACACCCGCGACGCCGTCATGGCCGCGGGCCCGACCATCGTCTTCACCCGCACCCGCCACGGTGCCGACCGGCTCACCCGCCAGCTCGAGAAGGCCGGCGTCAAGGCCGAGGCCATCCACGGCGGCCGCAACCAGAACCAGCGGTCCCGTGCCCTCGAGGCGTTCAGCCGGGGGCACGCCCACGCCCTGATCGCCACCGACGTCGCCGCCCGCGGCATCCACGTCGACGGTGTGGCCTGCGTGGTCCACTTCGACCCGCCCGAGGACGACAAGACCTACCTCCACCGCTCCGGGCGCACCGCCCGCGCCGGCGCCGAGGGTGTGGTCGTGTCCTTCGTGCGGCCCAACAACCGCAAGGCGGTCAAGACCCTCCAGCGCGACCTCGGTCTCGCCCAGACGGTCTCCGATCCCGAGCCGGCGCTGCTCGGTGACGGTTCCAGCCACGGCCAGGCCAAGCCGAAGCCGTCCAAGGCGTCCGGTCCGTCGAAGGGCGGCGCCACTCGGGCGCCACGGTCGCGAGACGATCACGAAGTGCGCGACCAGTCGCCCGAGAAGCCCGCCCGCACGCGGCAGCGCAACGACAACCGGCCCCGCAACCGCAACCTCTACGACCACCCCGAGAGCGAGGCGCAGACGGCACCCGGTTCCGCGGGCCAGCGGCGCTCGCCGAAGCCGTCGGCGAACAAGCCGCGGTCGAAGAACCGGTCGAACGGATCGAAGCCCGAGCAGTCGGGCACGCCGGCCAAGCCCAGCAAGGTCCACCGAAAGGGCGGCGGCGCCAAGCGCCGGGCCAAGGACCAGCAGGCCCGCCGCTCGGCCTGAGCGACTTCCTCAGCACGAGGCGACGCGGAGGAGGGTCCGGGCCTTGAGCTCGGTCTCCTCCCACTCGCCGGTCGGGTCGCTGTCGTGGGTGATGCCACCACCGGTTCCGAACCGCAGCACCGGCCGGCCCTCGGCCGTGTCGATCCAGAACGTGCGGATGGCGACGTTGAGCTCGCCGATGCCGCGGTCGGCGTCCACCCAGCCCACACCGCCGCAGTAGACGCCGCGGGCCACCGGCTCGAGCTGCTCGATCAGCGTCATGGCCGCCAGCTTGGGCGCACCGGTGATCGACCCCGGTGGGAACGTGGCGTCGAGCAGCTCGGCCCAGCCGTTGCCCGTGCGCAGCTCGCCGGCCACGGTGGAGACCAGGTGCACCAGTCCGGGGTGGTGCTCGACCGCCAGCAGCGCCGGCACGCACACCGAACCGAAGTCGCAGATGCGGCCCAGGTCGTTGCGCACCAGGTCGACGATCATCACGTTCTCGGCCCGGTCCTTGGGCAGGAACCCGTCCGGCGTGGCAGCCGTGCCCTTGATCGGCGACGACCAGACCAGCCGCCCCTCCCGTCGCAGGAACCGCTCGGGCGATGCCGAGGCCACGTGCACGCCGGCGGCGGGCACCCGCACCACGGCCGAGTACGGCGCCGGGTTGCCCACGGCCAGCGCCGCGCCCAGCGCGGCGACGTCGGCGTCGGCGGCGACCGGCGCCGACAGCTGCCGGGTGAGGTTCACCTGGTACACGTCGCCGGCCTCGATGGCGTCGCGGATGCGGCGCACGCCGCCCTCGAACGCCGCACGGTCGAGCGACGAGCACCAGTCGTCGCGGTCGGGTCCCCGCCAGGCCGGCCCTCGCCACGGCCGGGCCGGCCGCACGCTGGCGAACCGGGCGAACACCGGAGGCGAGTCGTAGGGGACGACCACCGCCCAGAAGCCCTGGGCGTCCAGGCACGCCGGGTCGTCGGTGACGTCGATCAGCTCCGTGCACAGCCGCTCGCCCACGACGGCCAACGGCGTCTGGTCGGCGAGCGCGGGCACCGCCCGAGCGTAGGGCGGTCCACTTCGCGGGGGCCTGTCCGAAACCGCCGGGTCTCGTCGGCGGGCTGCCCCCGCGGACGTGCCCGCCGTGGTTAGCCTCGGCACCGACATGTCCGGCACGCCAGCACGCCGGGCGCGGCGCACCCTCTTCCAGCGGTTGGTCATCGTGACGAATGCCGTCGCGGTGGTCGGCTTCTTGTTCGCGGCGGCGGTCCTCGCCTATGGCTACGACAAGTACGGCCAGATCCCCCGCGTCGAGCTGGGCGAGCACCTCAGCGACCAGCAGGGGACCGGCGAGGACCTCGGGGCGCAGAACTACCTCGTGGTGGGCGTCGACTCGGCGGCCAACCTCGCTCCCGACGACCCCATCGCCAAGCAGCGCACCGAGATCGGCGGGCTGCGGTCCGACACGATGATGGTGCTGCGTGTCGACCCCGCCTCCACCCGGGCAGCGCTGCTGTCGCTGCCGCGCGACCTCTACGTGCCCATCGCCGGCGACCACGGCCACGACCGCATCAACGCCGCCGTGCAGATCGGCGGCCCCGACCTGCTCGTCGAGACCATCAAGGACTACCTCGGCATCCCGATCAACCACTACGTCCAGGTCGACTTCTACGGCTTCGGGAAGCTGGTCGAGGCCATCGACGGCGTCCCCGTCTACTTCCCGTATCCGGTGCGCGACCAGCGCAGCGGACTCGACGTGCCCGAACCGGGCTGCGTCACGCTCGATCCGCGCAACGCGCTCGGCTTCGTGCGCTCCCGCGCCTACCAGGAGTACATCGACGGCCGCTGGCGCACCGACGGCACCGGCGACCTCGGACGCATCCGCCGCCAGCAGGCCTTCATCGTCGCCGCCCTCGAGCGCTCGTTCGACAAGGGCATCCGCAACCCGGTGACCCTCGACGATCTCATCAACTCGGCCATCGGGGCCGTGACCGTCGACGACACGCTCAACGCCGGCGATCTGCTCGACCTGGCCCGGCAGTTCCGGAGGTTCAAGCCGAGCGCGCTCGACATCTACTCGTTGCCGGTCGTGGACGACACGGTGGGCGGCGCCGCGGTGCTCCGCCTGGTCGAGCGCCGGGCCGAGCCGGTGCTCGACGTGTTCCGCAACCGCGATCCGGCCCAGCTCACCGAGTCGTCGGTGCGGGTCCAGGTCCTGAACGGCACCGGTGAGCCCGGCCAGGCGGCGTCCACGGCGTCCGAGCTCCGCGGCGCCGGCTTCTCGATCGCCGGCACCGGTGACGCCAACCGCCTCGGCGTGCAGGTCACCGAGATCCGCTACCCGCCCGGCGACGAGCCATCGGCCAACCTGCTCGAGCGGTGGCTGGCCGGCGACGCCCGCACCATCGAGGACCCCGACGTCGACACCGTCCGGTTGATCACCGGTGAGACGTGGGAGGGCCTGCGCGACGAGCCCCTGCCCGCACCCGACACCACCACCAGCTCGACGACGCTGCCGCGCGCCACGACCACCACGGTCCGGCCCGGGGGCAGCACCACGACCATCCTGGGCACCGTGCCCACCGAGGCCCCCGACGACGTCTCCTGCTGAGGCCAGCTGGTAGACACCGTGGCCGATGAAGGGTCTCCTCCTCGCCGGCGGCGCGGGCACCCGCCTGCGGCCGATCACCCACACGAGCGCCAAGCAGCTGGTGCCGGTGGCCAACAAGCCGATCCTCTTCTACGGCATCGAGGCGATGGTCGAGGCCGGCATCACCGAGATCGGCATCATCGTCGGCGACACCCGGCAGGAGATCTTCGCCGCGGTCGGTGACGGCAGCCGCTGGGGCATCGAGGTCACCTACCTGCCCCAGGAATCTCCCGAGGGCCTGGCCCACTGCGTGCTCATCGCGCGCGACTTCCTCGGCGACGACGACTTCGTCATGTACCTGGGCGACAACATGCTCCAGCAGGGCCTGCAGCACTTCGTCGATGCCTTCGAAGCCGCCCGCCGGGCCAGCGACGAGCCCAGGCTCGGGGAAGAACCCGAGATCAAGGCGGCCGCCCAGATCCTGCTCGCCACCGTCGACGACCCCCGCCAGTTCGGCGTGGCCGAGATCGGCCCCGGCGGGCACGTCGTACGCCTGGTCGAGAAGCCCTCCGATCCGCCCTCCAACCTGGCCCTGGTCGGCGTCTACCTCTTCGACCGGACCATCCACGAGGCGGTCCGCTCCATCGAGAAGTCGGCGCGCGGCGAGCTCGAGATCACCGACGCCATCCAGTGGCTGATCGACCACGGCCACGCCGTTCGCCACGAGGTGCTCGAGGGTTGGTGGCTCGACACCGGCAAGAAGGACCCGCTGCTCGAGTCCAACCGGCGGGTGCTGGAGACGATCGCCCGCCGGGTCGACGGCGAGGTCGACGGCGAGTCGTCCATCGAAGGCAACGTCGTCCTCGAAGAGGGCGCCCGCGTCGTCGCCAGCCGCGTGCGCGGCCCCGCGGTCATCGGTGCCGACACCGTCGTCACCAACTCCTACATCGGGCCGTTCTCGTCGGTGGCCGCCCGCTGCGAGGTCACCAACTCCGAGCTCGACCACTCGGTGGTGCTCGAGGACGCCCGGATCATCGACGTCCCCCGCCTCACCGACTCGCTGATCGGCCGCTCCACCGAGGTGCGCCGCACCGAGCGCAAGCCCAAGGCCCTGCGCCTCATGCTCGGCGACCACTCCGTGGTCGAGCTGGACTGAGCCATGGCCGAGATCGTCGACTTCGCCGTCGCCCCCACCGACATCGAGGGCCTCTTCGTGATCACGATGAAGCAGGTCACCGACGAGCGGGGCACGGTCCGCGAGTTCTACCGGGAGTCCGCGTTCGTCGGGGCCGGGTTGCCGTCGCTGGGCCCCTGGGTGCAGGTGAACGTCACCGAGACGCGGCGGGGTGCGGTCCGGGGCCTGCACGGCGAGGACATGACCAAGCTGGTGGCGGTCGCCGCCGGCGAAGCCCACGGTGCCTACGTCGACGCCCGTCCCGACTCGCCGTCGTTCGGGCAGGTGGTGCAGGCCCGCCTGCTGCCCGGCACCCAGGTGCTGGTGCCACCCGGGGTGTGCAACGGCTTCCAGGCCGTCGAGGACGGCACCCAGTTCCTGTACTGCTTCGACGTGGAGTGGGAGCCGGGGATGGCCGGCGTGGCCTACACGCCCCTCGACCCCGACCTGTCGATCGCCTGGCCGGTGCCGATCGACGCCGACGATCCCGCCCAGCTCTCGGTCAAGGACCGCGACGCGCCACGTCTGTACCCTCCCTCCTCGTGAGGAGCCGATCGTGAAGATCCTCGTCACCGGCGGCGCCGGGTTCATCGGTTCCAACTACGTGCGCTGGGTGTTCGCCAACACCGACGACGAGGTGCTCGTCTACGACGCCCTCACCTACGCCGGCAACCGGTCCACGCTGCGCGACGTCGACGACAGCCCGCGCTTCTCGTTCGTGCACGGCAACATCTGCGATCCCGGCACGCTCGAGGACGCCATGCGGCGCTGCGACGCCGTCGTGCACTTCGCCGCCGAGAGCCACGTCGACCGCTCCATCGAGGGCAGCGACGACTTCGTCATCACCAACTGCTTCGGCACCAACGTCGTGATGGACACCGCCCGCCGCCTGGGCATCGACCGGGTGGTGCACATCGGCACCGACGAGGTCTACGGCTCGGTCGAGACGGGTTCGTCCACCGAGGGCGATCCCCTCGAGCCCCGCTCGCCGTACAGCGCGTCGAAGGCCGGGTCCGACCTGCTGGCCCTCAGCTACCACGCCACCCACGGCCTCGACGTCCGGGTGACTCGCTGCACCAACAACTTCGGGCCCTACCAGTATCCCGAGAAGGCCATCCCGCTGTTCACCACCAACCTGCTCGAGGACAAGCCGATCCCGCTCTACGGCGACGGCCTCAACGAGCGCGACTGGATCTACGTCGACGACCACTGCGCCGGCGTGCACCTGGTCCTCACCGACGGCAAGCCGGGTGAGATCTACAACATCGGCGCCGGCAACGAGACCCCCAACCGCGTGCTGGTCGACAAGCTCCTCGCCCTGCTCGGCAAGGACGAGTCGCTCGTCACCTACGTCGACGACCGGCTGGGCCACGACCGGCGCTACTCGGTCGACATCACCAAGATCACCCAGCTGGGATGGCGACGCGAACGCACGCTCGACGAGGCGCTCGAGGCCACCGTCGCCTGGTACCGCGACAACGAGTGGTGGTGGCGGCCGCTGCGCGAGCGCGCATGAGCCGGGTCCTGGTCACCGGTGCCCGCGGCCAGCTCGGTACCGAGCTCGTCCGGCGCTTCGAGGCGGGCGGCGTCGAGGTGGTGGCTGCCGATCGGTCGCGCCTCGACCTCACCGATCCCGGTGCGGCCAGCCTGGCGCTGGTCGGCCTCGGCGGCATCGACGTGGTGGTCAACGCCGGTGCCTGGACGGCGGTCGACGACTGCGAAGCCGACCCCGACCGGGCGTTCCGGGTCAACGCGCTGGGCTGCCGTTGGTTGGCCGACGCCTGCCGACAGGCCGGAACGCACCTGGTGCACGTCTCCACCGACTACGTCTTCGACGGCACCAAGCCCGAGCCGTACCACGAGTGGGACGAGCCGAACCCGCAGTCGGTGTACGGGGCATCGAAGCTGGCGGGGGAGCGCGAGGTGCGGGCCCACCTCCCCGGCGCCGCCATCGTGCGCACGTCGTGGGTGTTCGGCGAACACGGCCACAACATGGTCAAGACCGTCCTCGCGCTGCGCGACCGGGACGACCTGGCCTTCGTCGACGACCAGCGCGGCTGCCCGACGTCGGCGGCCGACCTCGCCGAGGCCATCTGGATGCTCGCCGACCAGCACACGCCCGGCACGTTCCACATCACGAACCAGGGCGCCGTGTCCTGGTACGAGTTCGTGCGCGACGTGCTCGACGCCGCGGGGGAGGATCCGGACAAGGTCCGGCCCATCACGACCGCCGAGCTCGACCCGCCCCGCCCGGCGCCGCGGCCGGCCAACTCGGTCCTCGACAACGCCGCCCTGCGGTTGGCCGGTCTGCCCCTGCTGCGCCACTACCGTGAGCCGCTGCAGGAGGTCGTCGACGCCCTGTTGGCCGGAACGTCGGCGGAGGAGCAGACATGAGCATGATCCCATGAGCAGAATTGCGGTCATCGGCACGGGGTACGTCGGTCTCACCACCGGGGCGTGCTTCAGCGCGCTCGGGCACGACGTCATCTGCGCCGACATCGACGAGGACAAGGTCCGGCGCCTGCAGGCCGGCGACGTCCCCATCCTCGAGGCCGGGCTCAACGAGTTGGTCCGCGAGGGCATCGACTCGGGCACGTTGCGCTTCGTGGTCGGTGCGGCCGAGGCGGCCCGCGAGTGCGAGTTCGCCTACCTGTGCGTGCCCACGCCCCAGGGCGCCGACGGCTCCGCCGACCTCACCTACATCGAGGCGGCCGCCCGCGAGATCGCCCCGGTGCTGCCCGCCGAGTCGGTGGTGGTGAACAAGTCGACCGTGCCGGTGGGCTCGACGCGGGTCGTCGAGCGGGCGCTCGGGCGCGAGGACGTCGCCGTCGTCTCCAACCCCGAGTTCCTCCGCGAGGGCTCGGCGGTGCACGACTTCATGCACCCCGACCGCATCGTCATCGGCGCCGACGACCAGTCGGCGGCCATCAAGGTGGCGTCGCTGTACCTGGGCGTCGCCGCCCCGCTGGTGGTCACCGACCCGGCCTCGGCCGAGACCATCAAGTACGCCGCCAACTCGTTCCTGGCCACCAAGATCTCCTTCATCAACGCCGTGGCCGCCATCTGCGAGGCGGTCGGCGCCGACATCAACGACGTCGCCCTCGGCATCGGCTACGACAAGCGCATCGGCAGCGAGTTCCTCAAGCCCGGACCGGGCTTCGGCGGTTCCTGCTTCGTCGGCGACGAGACGGTGCTGGTCCGCGAAGGCACGACCATCCGGCTGCTGCGCTTCGACGAGCTGTGGGCCGAGACCGACGGCGACGTACCCGCCGACCTCGAGGTCCTGGCATGGGATCCGGCGGGCACCGAACCCGAGTTCCGGTCGGTTGCCGCCCTCACCCGCCGGCCCTACGACGGCGAGCTGGTCACCGTGCGCACGAAGATGGGCCGAACGATCACCGTCACCGCCGACCATCCCTTCGTCGTGGGCGACGGGACCGAGCCCGCCGAGCTCACCGTGCGCACCGCTGGCGAGCTCGACGAGACGTCGTGGCTCCCGGTCGCGCAGGGCGCGCCGCTGACCGACGACCGCGTCGAGCTCGATCTCGTGGCGCTGGCCGAGGCTGGCGGGATCCAGGCGTCGGAGATCCTGGTCGAGCTGAGCGACGACCAGTTCCGTGAGGCGGTCGAGCGGCGGGCCGAGCTCCCGCCGAACCGGCGTCACGAACTTCCCCGGACCCGGTGCCTCCGGCTCGACGAGCTCCGCTCGCTCGGTATCCCCGAGGGCACCGGGATGCTGAAGACCGCCAAGAACGGCACCACCGTGCCGGCACGGCTTCCGCTCGACGAGGACGGCTGGCGGATGCTCGGCCTGTACCTGGCGGAGGGGCACGTCAGCGTCGACGGGCGTCGACACCGCGTGTCCTGGTCGTTCCACCCCTCCGACGAGGACGAGCTGGTCGACTTCGTCGCCGGCTTCTGGCGCGACCGGGGCGTGAAGGCCACCGACCGGGTGCTCACCACGACCCGCCAGGTCACCGTGAGCTCGCGGATCCTCGCCGTCGCGTTCGCGCAGCTCGGCCTGGGCTGGAACTGCTACGAGCACCGCATCCCCGACGCCGTCTGGGGCGCCGGTCCCGCCGCCAAGCGGGCGCTGCTGCGGGGCCTCTGGGACGGCGACGGTTCGTGGTCGCTGGTCAACGGCGGCCCGAGCGTGGTGTTCGAGTACGGCACCGTCTCGCCGCTGCTCGCCGACGGCATGTTGCGCCTGCTCGGCGACGTGGGCGTCATGGCCCGCCACAAGACCGGGCGCAGCGCCAGGGCGACGGTCGATGCCCACTTCCTCACGATCTCGGGCACCGAGCAGCTCGAGGACTGCTACTGGCTGTTCCCGCCCATCGAGGCCTGGGAGATCGCCGACGAGCTCAGCCGCGTGCGCAAGACCATCGCTCCCACCGGGTACCGGCGGCTGCACAAGCACGCCGCGTGGGTGCGTGTCACGGGCACCGAGCGGCGATCGGACACGCTCGACGTCTACTCGCTGGAGGTGCCCGGTCCGCACACCGTCGTGACCTCCGGCGGGCTGGTCGCCCACAACTGCTTCCCCAAGGACACGCGGGCGATGGTCAAGATCGCCGAGGACGGCGGGTACGACTTCCACCTGCTCAAGGGCGTCATCCAGGTCAACGACGAGCAGTTCGAGCGCACCACCGAGAAGGCCATCGAGCTGGCCGGTGGCAGCGTCGACGGGGTGCGCGTCGCCGCGTGGGGCCTGACGTTCAAGGCCCGCACCGACGACCTGCGCGAGTCGCCGGCGCTCGAGATCCTGGGCCGTCTGGCGGCGCAGGGGGCCAAGATCCGAGCCTACGACCCGGCGGTGTCGCCCGATCTCGACGGCATCGAGGTCGTGTCCGATCCGTACGAGGCCTGCGATGGCGCCCAGGTGCTGCTGGTGCTCACCGAGTGGGACGAGCTCAAGTGGCTCGACCTCGACGAGGTCAAGGCCCGCATGGCCACGCCGGCGGTGGTCGACGCCCGCAACCTGCTCGACCGGTCCGCGCTGCAACGGCGGGGCTTCGCCTTCCGCGGCATCGGGCGAACCTGATGGCTGTGCTCAGGGTCTCCGGCTGCGCCGGAGCCGTCCCGGCTGCTCGCTGGCGCTCCCGACGCCGGCCGACCGAAGGAGCTTCCTGACGATGCCTCGCGTTGTGGTCACCGGGGGCGCCGGCTTCCTCGGCTCCCATCTCTGCGAGCGGCTGCTCGACCGGGGTGACGAGGTCGTCGCCCTCGACAACCTGGTCACCGGTTCGGTGGACAACATCGAGCACCTCTTCGGCCGCTCGGGCTTCACCTACGTCGAGCACGACGTGTCGACCTACATCTGGGTGCCCGGCCCGGTCGATGTGGTCATGCACTTCGCGTCGCCGGCGTCGCCGAAGGACTACCTCGAGATGCCGATCCAGACGCTCAAGGTCGGGTCGCTGGGAACCCACAACGGTCTCGGTCTGGCCAAGGCCAAGGACGCCACGTTCTTCCTGGCGTCGACGTCCGAGGTCTACGGCGACCCCGAGGTGCACCCCCAACCCGAGGAGTACTGGGGGCACGTCAACCCGGTGGGTCCTCGCGGGGTGTACGACGAGGCCAAGCGCTTCGCCGAGGCGATGACGATGGCGTACCACTCCCATCACGGACTCGACGTGCGCATCGTGCGGATCTTCAACAGCTACGGCCCGCGGATGCGGCCCGAGGACGGGCGGGTCATCTCCAACTTCCTCATGCAGGCGCTGCGCGGCGACCCCATCACCATCTACGGCGACGGTTCGCAGAGCCGATCGTTCTGCTACGTCGACGACGAGGTCGGCGGCTTCCTCGCCCTGCTCGACTCGGGCCAGATCGGTCCCATCAACGTCGGCAACCCGGGCGAGTTCACCATCGCCGAGCTGGCCGAGATGGTGATCGAGGTGACCAACTCGAGCTCCGAGATCGTGCACGAGCCGTTGCCGGTCGACGATCCCACCCGCCGGCGACCCGACATCACCAAGGCCCGCGAGCTGCTCGGGTGGGAACCCACGGTGGCGCTGCGCGACGGCCTCGAGCGCACCGCGGCGTACTTCTCCTCGCTGCTCTGACCGCGCCTAGGTTGGCAACACCTGTTGCCCACTCTTCGAGGAGATCCCCGTGTCTGACGACGTCCTGCTCACCGAGCGCCGCGACCGCGTGCTGGTCATGACCCTGAACCGCCCCGACCAGAGGAACGCGCTCAACTCGGCACTGGCCGACGCCCTGAAGGACGCGCTCGACGAGCTCGACGGCGACGACGAGCTCACCGCCGGCGTGCTGACCGGCGCCGGCAAGAACTTCTGCGCCGGCATGGACCTCAAGGAGTTCGCCACCAAGGGCCCGCCCGTGGCGCTGGGCGGCATCTTCCAGAACGGGAGCCAGAAGCCCCTGATCGGCGCCGTGCACGGGCCGGTCTTCGCCGGTGGGTTCGAGCTGGCGCTGATCTGCGACCTGCTGATCGCCGCCGACGACGCCCGCTTCGGTGTGCCCGAGGTGTCCCGCGGGCTGCTGGCCGCCGGTGGCGCCCTCATCCGCCTACCCGCCCGCCTGCCGTACTCGGTGGCCATGGAGCTCGCCCTCACCGGCGACCCCATCGACGCCGAGCAGGCCAAGGCCTACGGGCTGGTCAGCCGGGTCGTCAGCAAGGACGAGGTGGTCGACACGGCCATCGCCCTGGCCGAGCGCATCGCCGAGAACGCACCGCTGTCCATCGCCGCCTCCAAGCAGATGGTCCGCAACTCGGTGGGCCGCACCGAGGAGGAGGGCTGGGCCGAGCAGGGCCCGCTGGCCGGCAAGATCTTCTCGTCCAAGGACTCCATCGAGGGCTCGGTGGCCTTCGCCGAGAAGCGCACGCCCAACTGGTCCGGCGCCTGAACCCGGGAGGGAGGGTTCAGCTGCGGGGCTGGCCGTGGTGCGCCGGCAGCCGGTGGCCCAGGACCTTGATGCGCATCAGCAGCAGCAGGAACCGCAGCAGCAGCCCGACCGCAACCAGCGGCAACGTGGCCGCCCGCCAGCCGGTCTGGTGCTTCTGGGCGTAGCGCAGCAGGTTGGTGTGGTGCTGCCAGAGCTGGCGGGTCGGGCTGCGGGTGCTGCCGCCCCAGGCGTGCACCGCCTCGGCCCGCGGCTCGAACCACAGCTCCCAGCCGGCGTCGGCGAACCGGCGGCACAGATCGACGTCCTCGACGTAGAAGAAGAAGCGCGGGTCGAACATGCCCACGGCGCGAAACGCCTCGGTGCGGATGAGGATGACCGACGCCGACAGCCACCCCACCTGCGAGGGCCGGTCGCTCGGGATGTCGGCGCACACGTAGGCGCGGGTGCCGGGGTTGTCGGGCCAGAACACCCCCACGGTGGCATGCATGGCCGCCTGCGGCCACGTGGGGAACGTCCGCTTGGACGGCTGCACCGAACCGTCGGGGTTGGCCACGAGCGGACCCACGGCGGCGGCGTGGGGCCGCTGCCCGAGCGCCTGCACCAGGCGGGCCACGGCATCGGGAGCCAGCGTGGCGTCGGGGTTGACGAGCAGGACGGCATCGCCCGGGTCGACGGACTCGACGCCCAGGTTCACGCCGGCACCGAAGCCGAGGTTCTGCGGCGACCGGATCAGGCGCACGTCGTCGAGCTCGGCGATCTTGTCGGCGCTGCCGTCGGTGGAGGCGTTGTCGACCACCACGAGCTCGACCGGGTGGCTGCTGGCCCGCAGGCTGTCGAGGCAGGCGAAGATGTCGGGCGCCGAGTTGTAGTTGACGATCACCGCGGTCACGCGCACGCCAGCCTCCAGACCCCGACGGTCTCCTCGGCCGTGCGCGCCCAGGTGAACTCGGCGGCCCGCGCCAACCCGGCCTCGCGGAGCCGTTCGCCGTCGGGGCCCACCGCGTCGAGGATGGCCCGGGCCAGCGCCTGGTCGTCGCCCGGTGCCACCGTGAGGGCGGCGCCGCCGGCGACCTCCTCGGGGGCCGAGCCGGTGGTGGTCACCGTCGGCGTGCCGCACGCCATGGCTTCGAGCACCTGCATGCCGAACCCCTCGGCCAGCGACGGGTAGACGAAGGCGTCGGCACCGCAGTACAGGGCGGTCTTGTCGTCCTCGCTGATCCAGCCGGTGCGGACGACACGATCGCGGACCGGCGAGGTCTCGAGGACGCGGTCGACGGCCTCGGCCCCCCAGGCGTCGGGGCCGGCCAGCACCAGGCGGTGGGGCACGTCGCCGGCGATGCGCTCGAAGGCCCGCAGGAGCGTCGGCACGTCCTTGCGGGGTTCGATGGCGCCGACCCAGAAGAGGTACGGACCCTGCACGTGGCGGGCGACGACCTCGGGGCGGGCGGCGCCGGGGTGGAAGCGATCGTGGTCGACGGCCGAGTGCACGGTGTGGGTGCGGGCCGGGTCGGCACCGGCGTGCTCGATGGCACCCTGGCGGGCGGACTCGGACACGCAGATCACCCGCTCGGCCCGGCGGATGCCGGCGGGGATGGCCCGTCGGAACCACAGCACCTTGGAGCGCTCGTGGACCTCGGGCATGGTCAACATGGTGGCGTCGTGGAAGGTGACCGTGGCCGGCACCCGCAGGCGGGGAGGCAGCGAGTAGTGGACGCCATGGAAGACGTCGGGCGCCATGCGGTTGACCGTGCGGGCGTCCCACAGCAGCTCGGCGGCGATGCGCACCGGCCGGGGCAGCTCGGCCGACTCGTGCACCCGTCCGGCGAAGTCGTCGGCGTGGCGACGCTTGGCCAGGACCTCGAGGTCGCAGCGCGTGGCGGCCTGCTCGGCGAGGCGGATGGCGTACTGGGCGACGCCGAGGCGGTGACCGGGCAGCGCCCGGGCATCAAGCAGGACCCGCACGACCCACCGTTCCGGCGGCCGGGGCGCTGGTGGGACGGGGATCCTGCGGGCGACACATCGGCGGGCGAGTGTACCGCTCGTACCCGAGCGCCTCGGCGGGCCGTGGGAGACTCGGCCACGATGCGCGTGGCCGTCCCTCTCGAGCAGTGCTGGCACGACGTGCCCGGCGGCACCGCCCGCTCGGCACTCGACCTGGCGGGCGCGCTCGACGAGCGCGCCGACGCCGAGGTGATCGGGGTGGCGGCCCGGCACGCCCGTCCGCCCGCCGATCCGTGGCGGCCGACGGTGCCGGTCGCCCACCTGCGCCTGCCCCGCCGGCTGCTGTACGAGACCTGGCACGGCCTGCGCTGGCCACGGGTCGAGTCGGTCACCGGACCGATCGACGTGTGCCACGCCGTGGGGGGCGCCGTCCCCGCCACCCGGGCGCCGCTCGTCGTGACGGTCCACGACCTGGCGTTCCTCCACCATCCCGAGATGTTCACCGGCCAGGGGAGGAGGTTCTTCCGTCGGCTCCTGTCGTTGGTGCGCGGCGAGGCGGCACAGGTGCAGGTGCCGTCGCTGGCGACCTTGGAGGACTGCGTCGCCGCCGGCATCGAACGTGCCCGGCTGCGCCACGTGCCCTGGGGCGTGCACGTCCATGACGTCGGGTCCGACGAGGTGGCCGGCGTCCGGCGCCGGTTCGGCCTCGACGACCCCTATGTCGTGTTCGTCGGCACACGGGAACCCCGCAAGAACCTGGCCGGTCTGATGCGGGCCTGGGCGTTGCTCGACCGGCCCGATGTGCGCCTGGTGCTGATCGGACCGCGCGGGTGGGGAGAGACGGGCGTGGACGCGACGCGCTCGGGGGACACCGATCTTTCAACTCTTCCCGAAAACGTGACGATGACAGGGTTCGTGGACGGTTTCACGCGTGACGCCCTGCTGAAGGGCGCGGTCGCCTCCTGCTACCCGAGCCTCTTCGAGGGCTTCGGGCTCCCGGTGCTGGAGTCGATGGCGCTCGGCTGCCCGGTGGTGACCTCGGCGGGCACCTCCACCGAAGAGCTGGTCACCGGTGGTGCCGGCATCGCCGTGGATCCCCGTGAACCGCAGGCCATCGCCGACGGCATCGCCTCGCTGCTCGACGACGACGAGCTCCGCCAGCGCCTCGCCGACGCCGGCCGGCGCCGCGCCGGTGACTACACGTGGGCGCGAGCGGCGCAGCTGGCCGTCGACGGCTACCAGGAGGTCCTGGCGTGAGCATGCTGCGCATCGGCGTGAACCTGTCGTGGGTCGGCCCGGGTGCCAAGCCGGCGGCCGTGCACGCCGTCACCTCGGCGCTCCAGCACCTGGCCGCCCACCCCGCATCCGGGATCGAGCCCGTGTTGTTCGGCACGAGCACCCTGGCCGAGTCGCATCCCCAGCTGGTGGCGGCCCTCGAGTCGCACCTGGTGCCGGTGCCCGGTCACGTCCGGGTCTTCCGCGTGGGCGCCGAGTACACGTGGCTGCCCTGGAGCATGGGCAAGCTCCACCTCGACGCCGTGCACGACGCCGGCGGCACGTCGCCGGGCAGCGTCGACGTCCCTCGCATCCTCACCGTGGACGACCTGTCACCCATCGAGCAGCCCCGTGGCTTCAACCCGCTGCGGACCGCGTACCACCGCCGGGTCGTGCCCCGGGCCGTGGCCGCGGCCACCAGCGTGGTGGTGCCCTCCGAGTTCGTGCGGGCCCGGCTCGTCGACCACTTCGGCGCCGACCCGGCCAAGGTGCACATCGTGCCCCGGCCACTGCCGCCACATCCCGATCCCACGCCCATCGACACCGTGCGCGCCCGTCACGGCATCATCGGTCAGATCATCCTGCTGCCCGCCGCCACCCACGCCCACGAGGAGCACGTGGTCGCCGTCCGGGCCATGCAGCACCTGGCCTCGCGGCACAAGGAGACGACGCTGGTGCTGTACGGCGCCGCGGGCCGCAGCGAGGGACGGGTCCAGCACGAGATCGCCGAACGTGGTCTCGATGCCCGGGTGGTGCGCATCACCGACGACCGGCCGGCGCTGCGGTCGGCGCTGTACGAGCACGCCGCGGCGGTCGTGTACCCCGCTGTCTACGGCGGCTTCGCCAGCGCCGTGCTCGAGGCCATGGCCTGCGGTGTGCCCGTGGTGGTGGCCGACGCGGGTGCCGCGCCCGAGCTGGTCGGCGACGCCGGTGCGGTCATACCACCCGGCGACGACGCCCAGCTGGCCATCGAGCTCCACCGCATCCTCGACGACGCCGAGTGGCGACGCCGGCGGGTCGACGACGGCCTGGACCGGGCCCGGGCCTACACGGTCGAGCGATCGGCCGAGGCGCTGGTCGCCGCTTACCGTTCGGTGATGGCCGCCCTGTAGCCTCGTCCTGCTATGGGTAAGGCCTCCTCCAACAAGAAGGTCGCTCGCGCCGCAAGGGCGGGTGGCAGCCGCGCACGTGCCGCCGGCGAGCGGAACTTCCTGTTCCCCGTCGCGCTGTTCCTGGTCGTCGTGCTCGGCACGGTGCTGATCGTCTACGCGCGCGACAACCGCTCGGCGGGCGCCCAGGACCAGCCGGTCGCCTTCGAGGACCACTGGCACGCGGCGTACGGCTTCTACATCTGCGACCACTACCTCGACCCGCTCCCCGAGTTCGAGGCCCCCAACAACGGTGGCACCCACACCCACGGCGACGGGCTGTTCCACATCCACCCGTTCTCCGTCGCCCGCAGCGGCAAGAACGCCACCGTGGCCAACTTCATCAAGGACGCCGGCACCGTGCTCGGCGGCGGCAGCGAACTGAGCGACGACTCCCTCGGCATCCCCGGCGGCAAGACCTACGTCGAGGGCAAGGACACCTGCGAGGGAGTCGACGGCGACCCGGTGGTGCAGATCCGCTACTGGGACAGCGAAGCGTCGGCCAAGGCCGGTGACGACCCCACCGTCGTCACCGACAACCTCGACTCGGTGCGCTTCGAGAACGACAAGATGGTCTTCATCGTGGCCTTCGCGCCGCTCGACGCCGAGATCCCGGCCCCCGACAGCGTGTCCGGCCTCGACAACGTGAGCGACGTCGACCCCTACACCGCCGAGACCAGCACCACCGTGGCCGGCGACACGTCGACCACCGTGGCCGGTGACACGTCCACGACGACCGAGGCGGGCACCACCGACACGACCGAGCCCGTCACCACCACCGGCGGATCGTGAAGGCCGTCGTCCTGGTCGGGGGCTTCGGCACCCGCCTCCGGCCGCTCACCCTGACCACGCCCAAGAACCTGCTCCCCGTCGGCCAGCTGCCGATGGTCGAGCTGGTGATCTCGCACCTGGGCGAGCACGGCGTGACCGAGGCGGTGCTGTCGATGGGCTACAAGCCCGACGCCTTCCTCCAGGCCTACCCCGAGGGCGAGTGTGCCGGCGTGCAGCTCAGCTACGCGGTCGAGGACGAGCCCCTCGACACGGCCGGCGCCATCCGCTTCGCCGCCGGCGAGGCCGGTATCGACGAGCGCTTCGTCGTGGTCAACGGCGACGTCCTCACCGACCTCGACGTCACCCGGCTGGTGCGGTTCCACGACGCCTCCGGCGCCGACGCCACCATCGCCCTGCACACCGTCGAGGATCCGTCGCGCTACGGCGTGGTGGTCACCGACGTGGCCGGTCGGGTGCAGGCCTTCGTGGAGAAGCCGCCGAAGGACGAGGCCCCGAGCCAGGCCATCAACGCCGGCACGTACGTGTTCGAGCCCAGCGTGCTGGCCCGGATCCCGGTGGGACGGCCGGTCTCGGTCGAGCGCGAGACCTTCCCGCAGCTGGTCGACGACGAGAAGCTCTACGCGCTCGAGGGCAACGCCTACTGGCTCGACGCCGGCACGCCCGAGGCCTACCTGCAAGCCAACCTCGACCAGTTGCCCGACGAGGGCAGCGACGTGCACCCCGACGCGGTCGTCGCCGACTCGGCGCACGTCGAGCGCTCGGTGGTCGGTGCGGGCGCCAGCATCGGCGACGACGCCACGCTCACCGAAGCCGTCGTGCTGGCCGGCGCCACCGTCGAGTCCGGCGCCCGGGTCCACCGCTCGATCGTCGGCCCCCGCGCCGTCATCCGTTCGGGCGCCGAGCTGCTCGATCTCACCGTGATCGGTGCCGACGTCGACATCGAACCCGCCGCCCGCCTCACCGGCCAGCGGGTCCCCGACCCCGACAACGGCTAGCACCGTGCAGGTGCTGGTGACGGGGGGCGCCGGCTTCCTCGGCTCCGCCCTGGTCGACCGGCTGTTGGCCGAAGGGCACCACGTCGAGGTCGTCGACGACCTGAGCACCGGCAGCCTCACCAACCTGGCGCCGGCTCGCGAGCAGGTGCGCGCCGAGGGATCGGGTGCCCTGAAGATCCACCAGGCCGACGTGCTCGACGATGCGGCCACCGAGCTGGTTGCCCGCCACGAACCCGAGGTGATCGTCCACCTGGCCGGCGCCTCGGCGAAGGCCGCCCGGGGACCGGGGCGGCAGGCGCTGGTCGACGTCGTGGGTGCGGTGCGGGTGCTCGAAGGTGCCCGCCGGGCCGGCACCCGCAAGGTGGTGTGCGTGGCCTCGGCACGCGCCCAGCTCGACGCCATCCGGGGCATCCCCGGGCGGGCCGTGCACGAGTACCTCGAGGCCTACCGCGAGCGCCACGGCATCGCCCACACCACCGTCGTGCTGCCCACCGTGTACGGGCCTCGCCAGACCTCGGCCACCGAGTCGAGCGTGGTCGCGGTGTTCGTCGAGCGGGTGCTGGCCGGCGAGCCGTGCGTGGTCCACGGCGCCGGTGACCAGCGACGCGACCTGCTCTACGTCGACGACGCCATCGACGCCCTGGTGCGGGCCACGACGCATGGCGACGGCACCGTCGTCGAGATCGGCACCGGGACGCTCACGTCGGTCAGCGAGCTGCAACGGGCGGTCTGTGCCGCCGCCGGCGCCGAGGGCCGCGTCGTGCCCGGGCCGGCCCGCGAGGGCGAGCCGGGTTCGGTGCCGGTGGATCCGCGCCGGGCGGCAACGCAGCTGGGGTGGGAGGCGTGGACGCCGCTGGCGACCGGGCTGGCCCAGACGATCAGCGCCGCACGCCGTACTTGACGATGCAGACGATGGCCCGCACGCCGTCGCGCCACCCGATCTTCTTGCCCTCTTCGTAGGTGCGCCCCGAGTACGAGATGCCGACCTCGTACACCCGGGCACCCCGACGGGCGAGTTTGGCGGTGATCTCGGGCTCGAACCCGAAGCGGTCCTCCTCGATGGGGATCGACTGGATCAGCTCGCGCCGGAAGACCTTGTAGCAGGTCTCCATGTCGGTGAGGTTCAGGTTGGTGACCATGTTGGAGGCCAACGTCAGCAGCTTGTTCCCCACCGAGTGCCAGAAGTACAGGACGCGGTGCGACTCGCCGCCGGCGAAGCGCGAGCCGTAGACGACGTCGGCCCGGCCGTCGAGCAGCGGCGCGAGCAGCTTGGCGTACTCGCCCGGGTCGTACTCGAGGTCGGCGTCCTGGATGATCACGAAGTCCTCGGTGGCCAGACCGAACCCGGTGCGCAGGGCAGCGCCCTTGCCCTGGTTCTGCTCGTGCCGCCGGACCAGCACCCGCGGGTCGTCGAGGCGGTCGAGCAGCGCGGCGGTGCCGTCGGTGGAGCAGTCGTCGACCACCACGAGCTGCGCCACCCACGGCGACGCCAGCACGGCACCGATGGTGTCGAGCACGGTGGCCTCTTCGTTGTAGGCGGGCATGACCACCGACAGGCAGCGGCGCGGTTCGGGGTCTCGGTCGTGCAGCTGGTCGCTCACCGGAACAGGTCCTCGCTGGGATGACGGACGAGGTCGGCCACGGCGCCGTCGCCGAGCCAGGCCTGGTCGACTCCCCGGCACAACGCGACCGGCACGCCGCTGGCCTTGCCGCACACCAGGTCGGCGGCGGCGGCGAGTTCGTCGACGATGCAGACCTCGGTGACCTGCAGCTCGCGGCCGAGCGAGTCGGTGGAGCCGCGCAGATCGGCGATGGGGACGATGCCGGCGCAGCCGATGGCCACGTCGGTGAGGCCCCGCCGCCACGGCCGGCCGAACGTGTCCGACACGATCACGGCGACGTCGACGCCGTAGCGATGGCGGATGGCGTCGCGGATGCGCCGGGCAGACCGGTCGGAGTCGACGGGGAGGAGGGCGGCGTAGCCGTCGGCGATGTTCGACAGGTCGACGCCGGCGTTGGCGCAGACGAAGCCGTGGCTCGTCTCGGCGATGATGAGATCGCCGCGGCGGCGGATGATGCGGACCGACTCGCGCTCGACGATGGCCTTGTGGCCTCGGGGGTCGGTGGTGTCGATGGCCTCGATGCGGTCCTCGGCCTTGGACACGATCTTCTGGGTCACCACCAGCACGTCGCCGTCGTGCAGGGTCGTCGCTGGGTCGGCGTTGCAGGCCTCGGCGATGATGCCGCCCAGGTCGTCGCCGGCCGCGATCTCGCCGATGCCGCGCACGGCCAGGATCCGCAGTTCGCCCGGAGCGGGCGCCGGCGACACCGACGGTGTGGTCATGCCGACTCGAGCACGACCCGGGCCAGTGCGGCGGCCCGGTCGACGTCGGACATGATCGTGTCGGTGACCACGCAGGCGGGGCCGGCGGCCTCGACCTCGGCCCGGCGGGCCTCGTCGGCCCGGTCGATCACCAGCGTGCCGGCCAGCTCGGCGTAGATCCGGGCGACCCCCACCACCGAGGCCTCGTGGCCGAGCTCGGTGAGCATGCGATCGGCCGGTCCCTTGAGCGCGGCGCCGGCGACGATGGGGGAGACGGCCACGGTGTCGGCGCGGCGGGCGGCCACGGCCTCGGCGACGCCGGGCACGGCCAGCAGCGGACCGATCGACACGATGGGGTTCGAGGGGGCCACGATGACGCGGTCGGCGCCTCGGATGGCGTCGAGCACCCCCGGCGCCGGCTCGGCGTCGCCGGCACCGTCGAAGCGCACGGCGGTGACCGGTACCGAGTGCTGGCGGCCGACGAAGTACTCCTGGAAGCTCAGCTCGCCGGCGTCGGTGGTGAGCACGGTGCGGACCGGGTCGTCGGTGACCGGCACGATGGTGCAGGCCAGGTCCCACGCCAGGGCCAGCTGGGCGGTGACCGCCGACAGCGTGTCACCGTCGCGCAGGCGCTGGGTGCGCACGATGTGGGTGGCCAGGTCCTTGTCGCCCAGGTTGAACCACGACGGGTTGCCGTAGCGCTCGAACATGGTCATGGCATGCCACGTCTCGTCGCGCAGCCCCCAGCCCCGGTCGTCGTCGATGGCGCCGGCCAGGGTGTAGGTGACCGTGTCGATGTCGGGGCTGATGTGCAGCCCGTGCAGCTCGCAGTCGTCGGCCACGTTGACGATGGCCGTCACCGTGGCCGGGTCGACCACCCGGAGCAGCCGCGCACGAAGCCGCCCCGACCCCGCCGCAGAGCACGACCGTCGAGCCAGCATGGCGATGTGATGGAGCCGAGCGCCAGCGAGGCGTCACCCCACGGGCGCAACGCGTCTCCGTCGTACGGGCCGCTGAGGAGCATGCGACGAATCGGCAGAGTACGGCTGATGTCGCGGAGCTCGCCCTTGAGGAGGGCGAGGTCGGCGTCGACCATCATGGCGACCAGCTCGGCGAACGACGTCTTGGGCTGCCAGCCCAGCTTCTCCTTGGCCTTGCTGGCGTCGCCGATGAGCAGGTCGACCTCGGCGGGCCGGTAGAAGCGCTCGTCGACGACGACGTGGTCCTCCCAGTCGAGCCCGGCGTGGCCGAAGGCCAGCTGCACCAGCTCGCGCACCTCGTGGGTCTCGCCGGTGGACACGACGTAGTCGTCGGGCTCGTCCTGCTGGAGCATCAACCACATGGCCTCGACGTAGTCGCCGGCGAAGCCCCAGTCGCGGCGGGCGTCGAGGTTGCCCAGGCGCAGCTCGTCCTGCATGCCGAGGGCGATCTTGGCCACGTTGTAGGAGACCTTGCGGGGCAGGAACTCGTGCCCGCGGCGGGGCGACTCGTGGTTGAAGAGGATGCCCGACGAGGCGTGCAGGTCGTAGCTCTCGCGGTAGTTGACGGTGATCCAGTGGCCGTAGACCTTGGCCACGCCGTAGGGGGAGCGGGGCCAGAACGGCGTCGACTCCTTCTGGGGGACCTCCTGGACCTTGCCGAACATCTCCGACGACGACGCCTGGTAGAAGCGGATGTCGGGGTTGACCACCCGGATGGCGTCGAGGACGCGGGTGACGCCGAGACCGGTGGTCTCGCCGGTGAGCACCGGCTGGTCGAAGCTGGTGGGCACGAACGACTGGGCGGCCAGGTTGTAGACCTCGGCCGGCTCGTGCTGCTCGAGCAGCTTGATCATCGAGTACTGGTCGAGCAGGTCGCCGAAGACGATCTCGATGTCCTCCTGCAGGTGGGCGATCCGCTCGAACGTGACCGTGCTCGACCGGCGGGCCACGCCGATGACGTCGTAGCCCTTGTCGAGCAGGAGCTCGGCCAGGTACGAGCCGTCCTGACCCGTGATGCCGGTGATGAGGGCTCGCTTGCTGGTGGACGGCTTGGTGCTCATGGGTTGCTCCTCGCTCCTTGCGTGGCAGTGCCTTCGCTGGACGTCGCGGCACGCGCCCGGCGGCGGCACTCGTCGAGCAGGTCACCGAGGGTCTCGGCGATCGGGTACGACGGGGACCATCCGGTCGCGGCGTGGATCTTGGCGTTGGATCCCCGCAGCACGGGGATGTCGACAGGTCGATAGCGGTCGGGATCGGTGACCAGCGTCATGGGACGGGTGGCCATGCCGACGAGGGTGTCGGCCAGCTCCTGGATGGCGATGTCGGTGCCCGAGCAGACGGTGTACACGTCGCCGGGGTCGGCCTGGGTCATCAGCAACCGGTAGGCGCGGGCGACGTCGCGGACATCGGTGAAGTCGCGACGGGCCGACAGGTTGCCGATGGGGATCTCGGTCTCGCCCGACAGCTCGTTGTGGGCGATCGCCGTGGCCAGCGCCGGCGCCACGAACCCCGGGGCCTGGCCGGGCCCGACGTGGTTGAACGCGCGGACGCGCACGGTCTCGAGGCCGTGGCCGAGCCACGCCTGGCGGGCCAGTTCCTCGGCGGCCAGCTTCGAGGCGGCGTACGGGCTGGTGGGCCGGGTGGGGGAGCCCTCGTCGAGGGGCAGCTCGTCCTCGGTGACCGTGCCGTAGACGTCGGCGCTCGACACGATGAGCACCCGCCGCACGCCGTGGGTCCGGGCCGCCTCCAGGAGGTGGAGCGTGGCGGTGGCGTTGGCCTCCCAGGTGCCGACCGGATCGCGCCACGAGGCGCCGACGTTGGCCGCGCCGGCCAGGTGGTACACGACCTCGGGACGGTGGGCGGCGAACAGACGGGGCGCGCTGTCGGGATCGGTCAGGTCGCCGTCGTCGCGGTCGACGGCGATGACCTCGTCGCCGGCCTCGCGCAGGTGCACGCACAGGTGGGTTCCGGCGAACCCGTGTGACCCGGTGACCAGCGCGCGCATCCGGACGAGTGTAGGTGGGGCGCCGTGCTCAGCCGGAACCCCGCGACGCCGCGTCGACGGCTCGGTGGTAGAGGTCGACGAGGCCGTCGACGCAGGTCTCCCACGGGTACCGCGCGCACCGCTCGAACCCCCGCTCGACGGTGGTCGAGCGCCACTCGTCGTCGGTCCAGGCCCGGGCGAGCGCGTCGGCCAGCGCGTCGACGTCGCCCACGGGGACGCGTGCTGCCGCGTCGCCGGCGACCTCGGCGACGGCGGCGACGTCGGTGGTCACGACGGGAACACCGGCCGACATGGCCTCCAGCACCGGGAGGCCGAAGCCCTCGTACACCGACGGATAGGCCAGGACCCGGGCGCCGGCGTACAGGTCGGCCAGATCGGCGCTGCTCACCCGTCCCAGTCGGCGGAACCGGTCGGGGTGCGCCATGGCCCGCACCGCCCGCTCCAGCGCGTCGACGCCCCAGCCATCAGCGCCGGCGTGCACGAGCGTGAGGTCGCGGTGCTCGTCGGCGAGGCGGTCGACGGCGGCCACCACCGAGGGCAGGTCCTTGCGGGGCTCGACGGTGCCCACGGCGAGCACGTACGGGCCGCCACCGGCGAGCCGCCGACCCCGTTCGGCGTCGCCCTGGACGGGGTCGAAGCCGTTCGGCACGGCCACGACCCGATCGGGGTCGATCCCCAGCTCGGCGACGACCTCGTCCCGCACGGCGTGGGAGACGGTGTGGATCCAGGCTCCCTCGGCCGCCGCCCGGCGGATCATCGACGGATAGCGCAGGGTGGCGTCGCGGACGAGGTCGGGGTAGCGGACGGCGGTCAGGTCGTGGACGGTCGCCACCCGGGCGGCCCGGGTGGGGGGTACGACGAAGTTCGGTCCGTGGACCACGTCCTGACGGCCGAGGACGACGTCGAGGCGGGGGCGGGACCAGCGGGACCACGAGGCGTGCAGGAGCCGGGCGGGCAGCGGCGGGCCGGTGACCCGCACGCCCTCCGGGACCGTGCTGCGCAGCCGCGATCGGCCCCGCACCGTGACGGCGAAGGCGGTGGTCCTCTCGTCGGCGCGCGCCGCGAGTCCGCGCAGCAACGCCTGCGTGAACCGGCCCACGCCGGTGGCGGGCTCCAGGAGCGAGGTGGCGTCGATCGCCACGCGGAGGCGTTCGTCAGCCACGACGCCTGAGCCTACGAGGGCCCGGGAACGAGAACCGCCCCCGCGCCGGGCGGGCGCCTCCTAGGGGGACAGGGGCGCCGGTCCAGCCGGCGGGGGCGGCGGAGCAGCAGGGACCCGGGGGAGGGTGACTGCCGCTCGGGCCGGACGGTCGCTGGGGGGAGGCAGACCGTCCGGAGGATGGATCAGCGGGGGCCGATGAGCGCCCGCAGTTGGGTCCGGGCGTCCTTGGCGGCGCCACGGGCCTGGGAGAGGGTGGTGCGGGCCTGCTCGGGCAGGCGGGCCTCCACGTCGTCGAGCACGGCGTCGATGCGCTCCTCGACGGCTTCGAGGCGTTCCTCGACCGTCTTGAAGCTGTCGGTCAGTGCCGTCTCGAGGTCGGTGACGCCGGCTTCGACCTGCTTGCGCAGTTCGGCCCGCTGGACCTGGGCCTTCTGGAAGGCGATGACGCCGAGGCCCACGGTGACGTAGAAGCTGTCACGCAGGGTCTTCTGGATGTCTTCGAAGGAGATGCCGCTCGTGGTGGCCATGCTTGAAAGACTAAGCGCTTGTGCATGGAGTTGCAAGCAACGGCGGGTGTGAACATCGTCTCACCGACCGGTGATCGCGTCAGCGAGCGCTCGAACGGTACCCTGCCGCACTCGTGGAGACGCCCGCCCCGAGCCGCCCCGCGGCCCCTGCGGTCGTCGCCGTCGTGGTCACAAGGAACCCTGGTCCCTGGCTGGAAGCGGCCGTGGAGGCCCTGGCCGCCCAGGACTACCCCAACCTGGCGGCGCTGTACGTCGACGCGGCGAGCGACACCGATCCGACACCTCGGATCGCGCGCGCCTACCCCGATGCCTACGTCCGGCGCCTACCGGCCAACGATGGGTACGGGGTGGCGGCCAACGAGGTCCGCCAGGTCGTCGACGGCGCCGCGTTCTACTGCTTCCTGCACGACGACGCCGCCCCCGAACCCGACGCCATCCGCACCATGGTCGACGAGGCCGTGCGCTCCAACGCCGGCATCGTGGGCTGCAAGCTGGTGCACTTCGACGACCATCGGCGTCTGCTCCAGGTGGGGGAGTCGGCCGACAAGCTGGGCGAGCGCATCACCCGGGTCGAGCCGGGCGAGCTCGACCAGGAGCAGCACGACGCGGTGCGCGACGTGTTCGTCGTCCCCGGCGGCTGCACGCTGGTGCGTGCCGACCTGTTCGACGCCGTCGGCGGCTTCGACGAGGGCATCGACCTGCTCAACGACGACCTCAACCTGTGCTGGCGAGCCCACGTGGCCGGCGCCCGGGTCGTGGTGGCCCCCGACGCGGTCGTCGGTCACCTCGAGGCGCTCGGCGAGCGCCTGCCCGTCGAGCAGCGTCGTGAGCACCTCATGCGCCACCGGTTGCGCACGATGCTCGTCTGCTACTCGCGCTGGCATCGGCTGCGTGTGCTGCCGCAGGCGGCGCTCACCGCGGTGCTCGAGATCCTCTACTCGCTGCTCGTCGGACGCCGGGGCCAAGCCGGAGACGTCGTGCGCGCCTGGCGCTGGAACTGGCGGCGACGGGGCGAGATCCGTCAGTGGCGCGCCCGGGTCGAGGCCTTCCGCCGGGTGCCCGACGCCGAGGTCCGGCGCTTCCAGTCACGGGGGAGCGCCCGGCTCACCGCGTTCGTGCGGGGCCAGACCACGCGCGGCGGGAGCCGCTCCGAGCGCATGCAGGTCACCGGCAAGGACCTCCTCGATGCGTGGCGCCGCGGCGACCTGCGCTGGCCGGTCGCCGCCTGGGTCGTCACCGCCGTGATCGTCGCCTTCGGCAGCCGCCACCTGTTGCTGCGCCCCATCCCCGCCGTGGGCGGGTTCCTGCCCTTCGACCTGGGCCCCGGCCAGCTGTTCGACCGGTACCTCTCCGGGTGGCGGACCGTGGGTCTGGGGGCGTCGTCGTCGGCTCCCACCGCGTTCGGCCTGCTGTCCCTGCTGGGCACGGTGTTCCTCGGCGCCATGGGCACCCTGCGCCGGGTGATCTTCCTCGGATCGCTCGTCGCCGGTCTCGTCGGCTCCTACCGGCTGCTCCGTCCCACCCGGTCGGTGCGCGCCCAGGCGGTGGGGCTCGTCGTGTACGGCGCCGTGCCTCTCGCCTACGACGCCATCGCCGATGCCCGCTGGGGCGCGCTGACCGTCTACGCCGCTGCCCCGTGGCTGCTCGCCCAGCTGGCGCGCGCCTCGGGCTGGGCGCCGTTCGGTCCCGTCGGTGGCGAGGCCGGTCCGTCGGTCCGACCGCACCGCACCGGTCCCCGCATGGCGGCCATCGGGCTGTTGGTGGCGGTGGTCGCCGCCGTCGAGCCGGCGATCGTCCCGGTCACGGCTGTCGTGATCGTCGCGCTGGTGGTGGGCTCGGCGGCGGCCGGTGCGGTGCGTGGATCGGGCCGCCTGGTGCTGGCCGGCGCCGGCGGCCTCGCCGTGGCCGTGGTGCTGCACCTGCCGTGGACCCTCGAGTTCCTGCTCCCCGGTGCCACGTGGGACCAGGTCGTCGGGCGCAGCGGCGTCGCCGCCACCCCGGGGTTCACCGACCTGCTCCGCTTCGACGTCGGTCCGGTGGGCGGCGCCGCCGTGGCCCTCGGCCTGCCCCTGGCCGCCGCCCTGCCGCTGCTCATCGGCCGCGAGTGGCGCTTCGAGTGGGCGGTGCGCGCCTGGACCGTCTTCCTCACCATGGTCGGCCTCACCTGGGCCGGCAGCCACGACTGGCTGCCGGTGGCGCTCCCGCCGGCCGAGACCATGCTGGCGCCGGCTGCCGTGGCGCTGGCGATGGCGGCCGGGCTGGGCGTGGTGGCCTTCGAGGTCGACCTGCGGGCCTACGGCTTCGGCTGGCGCCAGGTCGCGGCCACGGTCGCCGGCATCGCCGTCGTGATCGGTGCGGTGCCCACCATGCTCGACGCCGGCAACGGGCGCTGGTACCTGCCATCGGGCGGTCTCGACAAGACCTTCGCCTTCCTGGCCGACGAGGATCCCGGCTTCCGCGTCCTGTGGGTCGGCGATCCCGACGTGCTGCCCCTGCCCGGTCAGTCGCTCGATGCGGCTGGCACCGACGGGCTGGTGTACGCCACCAGCGACGACGGCCTGCCCGAGCTCACCGACGGGTGGGTCGGCCCGGTCGAGGGGTCGACGCAGTTGCTCGAGGACGCCCTCGGCGTGGCCGTTCGCGGCGAGACCAGCCGGCTCGGCCGGCTGCTGGCACCGATGGCCGTCCGCTACGTCGTGCTGCCCGCCGCATCGGTCCCCGAGCCGCTCGGAGGCGTTCACCGGCCGATACCCGCCGCGCTGACCGATGCCCTGGCCGCCCAGCTCGACCTGGCCGTGGTCGCCGTCAACCCCGCCTATGTCGTCTACCGCAACGAGGCGGCGCTTCCGGCCCGGGCCACGGTGGCGCCCACCACCGGCGACGGCACCGGGCTCGCCATCAGCCCCGACGACCTCGCCGCCGCCGAGCCGGCGCTGCAGGACCAGGTCGGGCCCACCACCTACCGGGGCACCATCCCCGCCGGTTCGCGGGTGCTGCACAGCGCGTCGGCCTCCGACGGCTGGCAGCTGCTCGTCGACGGGCAGGCCGCCCCCAAGACCAAGCTGTTCGGCTGGGCCCAGGGCTTCGAACCCGAGACCGGCGGAGACGCCGTCCTGCGCTACGACACCAGCCCGCTGCGGTACGGCGTGCTCGCCTTCCAGGCCCTCTTCTGGCTGCTCGCCCTGCGCTTCGCCCGCCGGGTGCGCCGGCGCGGCGACCCCGACGCTCCCGACGGCGACGCGCCCGACACCGGCACGCCCGATCCCGGCGACGCGGCCGATCGGCTGGCATCGGCCGCCACCCCGGCCAGCAGCTTCGTCGAACCCGCCGAGGTGCCCACATGAGCCGCCGGCTCCCCGTGCTCGTCCTCGTCGCCGCCCTGCTCGTCGGCGGGATCGTGCTCGATCGCAGCACCAGCGACGACGTCACCGCGTCCGCGCCACCGTCGGTCGACGCATCGGCGTTCCCGATGGCCAGCGACCCCTCCGACCTCGCCTCCACGTGGTTCTGCGCCGGCGGCACCGCCGACGAGGAGGCCTTCGCCGACCACGTCGTGGCCATGCTCAACCCCACCGACACCGCCATGCGGGTCACCGTGACCGCCTTCCCCGGCGACGTCGCACCTGCGGTGGTCAGCGCCGACGTCGGCGACGAGGAGACGACCACCACCACGACCACGTCCACCAGCTCCACCACGGTCGCCCCCGAGCAGCGCTCGCCCGTCGTCCGGAGCATCGACCTGCCCGCCCGCAGCCGGCGGCGCCTCGCCATGTCCGACCTGGTGTCGGCACCGATCGTGTCGGCCCTGGTCGAATCCGGTGCCGGCGGACTGGTCGTCGAGCACGAGGTCTCCAGCATCCACGGCTTCGATGCCAAGCCGTGCGCCACCGGCGCCAGCGACCAGTGGCACTTCGCGTGGGGCACCACCGAGCGCGACGCCCGCGAGCTGCTGGTCCTGTTCAACCCGTTCCCGGCCGACGCCATCGTCGACGGGCGGTTCTCCACCGAGGACGGCATCCGCGAGCCGGCCCGCTGGAACGGCCTCGTCGTCCCCCGGCGCAGCACCGTTGCCATCGACCTCGGCGACGACGTCACCCGGCGCGCCGAGGTGGCCGCCTCCATCACCGCCCGGACCGGTCGCCTCGTGGTCGACCGCATCGTGCGGGTCAACGAGGAGGACGGCGCCCGCGGTCTCACCGTGGCGTCGGGCGTGGCCGAGCCCCAGCAGGCATGGGTCTTCCCCGACGGCTTCCTCTCCGACGAGGTCACCGAGCGCTACGCCGTCTACAACCCCACCGACCAGGCCGCCGAGGCCGAGATCGACGTCCTCCTCGACCGCCCCGAGGAGAACGGCGTGCCCGAGCCCATCGCCCTGTCGCTGGCGCCGGGCGCCCACACGGTGGTCGACATCGGCGCCGATGGCCGGGTCCCCCCCGGTCTGGGGCACGCCGCAGTGGTCCGCTCGTCCAACGGCGTGCCGATCGTGGCCGAGCGAGTGCTGACCTCCGGCCTCGAGAACCGTCGCGGCATCACGGTGATGAGCGGCTCGCCGGTGGTGTCGAACGAGTGGAGCTTCGCCGCCGGTGCGCTCAACGACGACTGGGACGAGGTCCTGCTCGTGGTCAACCTCGATCCCCAGGTGATCGCCGAGGTCGACGTGTTCGCCGTGTCCGAGGGCCAGATGGTCCCGATCTCCGAGCTCCAGGGCCTCGAGGTCGGTGCCAACAGCCGGCTGGCCGTGAAGCTCGGTGCGCACATCCGGCGCGACGACCTGGCCATCCAGGTCCGGTCGACCGAGCCGGTGGTGGTCGAGCGGGGACTGCACCGGGTCGGTGCCGACGCGCGTGGCGCGTCGACGTCGGTCGGCATCCCCGGCTCCGCCGGCCTCGCCCTGCCCCCGGGTCCGGTCGTCGAGGAGCTCAACGCCGACCTCGGCGACGTGCCGACCAGCGCCGTCGACGACGTGCCGGCTCCGCCCGACGATGTCGAGCTCCCGGAGTCGGACCAGACGATCGTGATCGAGGATCCCGACGCCGACGCCGCAGATCCGGCGCAGGGGTCGACCACGACCGCGCCCTGATCCACGGCTACCGTCGCGACCGATGGAACGCCTGGTGCTCGTCGTCGTCATCGCTGCGGTGGCTCTCGTCGTGGCGCTGGTGGTGCAGCGTCGCCGGCCGGTCGCCGAACCGGTCCGCACCAGCTTCCACGTGCCCGACCAGGTCCACCGGCCCGACTTCGACCGGCCCGACGCCCCGTGGCTGGTGGCCGTCTTCAGCTCGGCCACCTGCGACGTCTGCGCCGGCGTGTGGAGCAAGGTCGAGGTGCTCGAGTCCGACGCCGTGGCCGTGCAGGACATCGAGGTCACCGCCCGGCGCGACCTGCACGACCGCTACGGCATCGACAGCGTGCCCACCACGATCATCGTCGACACCGACGGCGTGGTGCGGTCGTCGTTCCTCGGCCCGACCACGGCCACCGACCTGTGGGCAGCGCTCGCCGAGCTCCGCGAGCCAGGGTCCGTGCCCATGGACTCCTGCGACCTCCCGCTGGAGGAGGGGAAGTAGAGCTCAGTCGTTGGGGGTGGCGGCGGAGGCGGAGACCTCGTCGGTCTCGCCCACCCGGCCGACCTCGATCAGGCGCGTGACCTCGCTGCCGTCGATGGTCTCGCGCTCGAGGAGCGCGCGGGCGACCAGGTCGAGACCGCGGCGATGCTCGTGGAGGGTGTCGCGGCAGCGCTGCTCCTGGTCGCGCAGGATGCGCTCGACCTCCTCGTCGATGACGCGCGCGGTGTCGTCGGAGTACTCGCGCGAGTTCATCAGCGACTCGCCGAGGAAGACCTGGTTGTGGCTGCCCCACGCCTGCGGGCCGACCCGGCTCGACATGCCCCACTCGCGCACCATCTTGGTGGCCAGCTCGGTGGACCCGACCAGGTCGTTGTTGGCACCGGTGGAGTAGACGCCGTAGACGAGCTCCTCGGCGATGCGGCCGCCCATGCGCACGACCAGCGAGTCCTCGATGTAGTCCTGGCGGTGGATGTGGCGCTCCTCGAGGGGGAGCTGCTGGGTGACGCCGAGGGCCATGCCGGTGGGCAGGATCGTGACCTTGTGCACCGGGTCGGCGTGGGGCATCACGGCGGCGCACACGGCGTGGCCGGCCTCGTGGTAGGCGATGACCTCCTTCTCCTCGTCGGAGAGGGCCATCGAGTCGCGGCGCTGTCCCATCAGGACCCGGTCGCGGGCCATCTCGAAGTGCCGCATGTGGATCTCGTCCTCGCCGCCGCGGACGGCGTAGAGGGCGGCCTCGTTGACCAGGTTGGCCAGGTCGGCGCCGCTCATGCCGGGGGTGCCCCGCGAGACGGTGGCCAGGTCGACGTCGGAGCCGAGCCGCTTGGACTTGCAGTGGACCCGGAGGATGGCCAGGCGCTCGTCGAGCTCGGGCAGCGGCACCACGACCTGGCGGTCGAAGCGGCCGGGGCGCAGCAGGGCGGGGTCGAGGATGTCGGGCCGATTGGTGGCGGCCATCATCACGATGCCCTCGGTGGCCTCGAAGCCGTCCATCTCGGACAGCATCTGGTTGAGGGTCTGCTCGCGCTCGTCGTGCCCGCCGCCCAGGCCGGCGCCGCGCTTGCGGCCGATCGAGTCGATCTCGTCGACGAAGATGATGGCCTTGCCCATCTTCTTGGCCGTCTGGAACAGGTCGCGGACGCGGCTGGCGCCCACGCCCACGAACATCTCCATGAAGTCCGAGCCGGTCACCGACAGGAACGGCACACCGGCCTCGCCGGCGACCGCCCGGGCGATGAGGGTCTTGCCGGTGCCGGGAGGGCCCACCAGGAGCACGCCCTTGGGGATCCGGGCCCCGATCTCGGCGAACTTCTCGGGGTGGCGCAGGAAGTCGACCACCTCGGTGATCTCCTGCTTGACGCCCTCGTAGCCGGCCACGTCGTCGAAGGTGGTGCCGGGGCGTTCGGTGTCGTAGGTCTTGGCCTTCGACCGACCGATGTTCATGACGCCGCTCATCTGGCCCTGGGCCCGGCGTTGCATCCACAGGAAGAACAGGATGAACAGCCCGAAGATGATGATGTAGGGCAGGATGGCGGCGATGAAGCTCGGCTGCGGGGTGGTGTAGGACACCTCGACGTTGGACTCGCGCAGCAGCTTCAGGTCGGCGTCGGGGATGCCACCGTTGACCGGGCCCGTGGTCTGGAACTCGGTGCCGTCCTTCAGCTCACCGGTGATGCTGCCGTTGTTGTTGTCGATCTCGATCTTGGTGACGTCGCCGGCGATGACCTTCTCGCGGAACTGGCTGTAGGTGACGTCCTTGCGCTGGCTGGTGGGGAAGAAGCCGGCCAGCAGGAACCCGAGCAGCAGCACACCGATGAGGACCCACAGGGACCAGCGGGGAAAGCCCCCAAGACGGTTCGACCCACCCTGGAGGCCTCGCTTCGGCTCGCGACCCGGCGGGGGCGGCGGCGGCGGAGGCGACTGCGGTTGCATGCTCACAGGATACGGGCGGGGACCCGATCTTCGGCGTTCCCGACCCGCGGCCGTTGTGCGGACAGCGTCCACCGCGGGGTCGCGTCGGGTCGCTAGCGTTTCCGGCGTGACCGCCAGCTGCAGCCGACCGGCGTGCCAGCGCCAACCCGTCGCGACCCTCACCTACGACTACGCGTCCCGGGTCGCCACCATCGACGACCTGGCCCCCGCGCACCCCATGCAGTACGACCTCTGCGCCGCCCACACCGACCGGCTGTCGGTGCCCAACGGCTGGGAGCTCGTCGACCGCAGGGTCTCGCGGGTGGTCGACCTGCACGGCCGCATCGCGTCCTGAGGGTGTCCGACCCAGAGGTCGTCGACACCAGCGACGCGCCCCGATGGGGCGTCGCCGACGTCGTCGTCGCGTTCGTCGTCGGCCAGATCGCCTCGCTGCTCGGCTTCGTCGTCTACGCCGCCATACGGGGGGTGCCGCTCGACTCGGTCGATCCCGCAGAACTGGGCATCGGCGAGGTCGCGCTGCTGCAGATCCCCCTGTGGGTCGGCCTCCTCGGCGTGCCCCTGATCGCCACGCGCCTGCGCGGGAACGGTCCGGTGCGCGACCTCGGCCTGTGGATGCGCAGCTCCGACGTGTCCATCGGCTTGGCCATCGGGGTGGCCTGCCAGCTCGTCCTGGTCCCGCTGGTGTCGCTGCCGATCTTCATCTTCACCGACACCGATCAGAGCGCCCTCGAGGCGCCGGCCCGCGAGCTCACCGACAAGGCCCACGGCGCCGGCGTGGTCGTGCTCGCCCTCGTGGTGGTGGTCGCCGCTCCCATCGCCGAGGAGGTCTTCTACCGGGGCATGCTGCAGCGGACGCTCATGCGCCACTGGCCGGCGTGGCCGTCGATGATCGTGACCGCCGTGGCCTTCGGCGCCAGCCACTTCCAGGGGCTCCAGTTCCCGGCGCTGGCGGCGTTCGGCCTGGTCCTGTCGTACCTGGCGCACCGCACCGGCCGCCTGGGGCGCAACATCTGGGCCCACGTGGGATTCAACGCGACCACGGTCGTGCTCCTGGTGCTCGGCTGAGCGACCTGAACTGAGCTGTGCTGCGCTGATCTGGCCGGACGTGGATGGGATGATGGAGCGCACATGAGCCTGCTCGACACCAGCGGCGCCGACGACGAGCTCGACGCGGTCGAGCCCATGCCCGACGACCCCTCCGGTGGCGCCCACACGCGCGACGCCGGCCCGCCGCCCCCCGACCGCACCCGGCTGCGTCTGGCCCTCGACGTGGCCGTCGTGGCGGCCAGCGCCCTGTTCGTGTTCTGGCAGCTGCACCCCGACCTGCTGCTGGCCCGCACCACGCCCGCCGGCGGCGACATGGGCGCCCACGTCTGGGCGCTCGGCTACCTGCGCGACCACCTGCTGCCCGAGCTGCGACTGTCGGGTTGGACGCCCGACTGGTACGCCGGCTTCCCCGTCTTCCAGTACTACATGGTCGTCCCGTTCCTGGCCATGGTGGTGCTCAACACCGGCCTGGCCGGCGCGGCGGGAGTGTTGCCCGCGGCGGTGTCGCTGGCCGTCAGCGCCCGGGCCGCCGGTGCCTCCTGGCGCGACCGCACGGTGGCCGGCGTCATCGGCGCAGCGGCCGTGGTCGCCCTCGTCGGCGGCGCCATCTTCGGGTTCGGTCCGTCGTTCCGACTCGTCCTGCTGGTCGTCTCCGTGGGCGCCGCCGTGACGGCCATGGTGTGGGGACGAGGCACGTGGCGCCGCGCCCTCGGCGCGCTGGCCATCGCGGTGGCGCTCCTCGGCGTGGCCATGCCCTTCGGCCCGTCGTTCAAGCTGGTGAGCGTCGCCGGTGTGGTGGCCATGCCCGTCGCCGCCTACCTCTTCGGCCGGCTCAGCCGACTGCCCCATCCCACCCCGGCGTTGCTGTCGGTGATGACGGTCGCCTACCTGTTCGACAAGAGCTTCACCATCTACGGCGGCAACATCGCCTCGACGATGGCCGGCGAGTTCGCGTTCTCGATCAGCCTCGCCCTGGCCATCGTCTACCTCGGGGTGCTGATGCGCGGACTGCGCGACGGCGGTCACCGCACCACGGCCGCCGTGCTCCTGGCCCTGGTCGGGCTGTGCCACCTGCTCCCGGCGTTCTTCGCCATCCTCGCCACGGCGGTGATCCTCGTCGTGCACCTGGCCGCCGAGCCCGCCGCCACCGGCACCGAGCGGCGCCGCACCGACCTGCTGGCCGCGGCTGCCGCCACCGCGGTGGTCGCCGGTGCGGTGGTCGCCGCCGTGGCCGACCTGTTCACCGTCGGTCCCATCGTGGCGGTCGCCGGCACGCTGCTGGTCTGCCTCGCCATCCTCTGGGCGACCCGTGTCGGCACCGGGGACGTCGGCGAGGACGAGGCCGACGAACTCGACGACGCTGACGCTCCGGGCGGTCCAGCGCCCACCGAGGCCCGCCGGCTGTGGTGGCCGCGCACCTGGTGGCTGGCCTCCACCGGCGTGGTCGCCGCCCTGCTCGCCGCCTGGTGGGTGCTGCCCTTCTACTGGCAGCGCACCTTCCTCAACGACATGGGCTGGGAGAAGATCGCCGTCCACCACGAGGGGACGGCCCTGTGGAGCTGGTTCACCGACGACGTCTGGTCGGTGCTCGTCACCCAGGACCTGCGCGCCTTCGCCGCGCTGGCGCTGGTGGGGGCCGTGCTGTCCCTCGTCTTCCGAAGCCGGGCCGGCGTCTCGCTCGTGCTCATCGGGCTGATGCTGGCACTGGCGTTCGTGTTCGTGCCGCAGGGCCGGCTGTGGAACGCCCGTCTCCTGCCGTTCTGGTACCTGGTCGTCTACTTCCTGGCTGCCGTCGGCGTGGCCGAGATCGTGCGTGCCCTCGCCCAGGTGGTGTCGCCCCGACCCGATCGCCCACGGTCGGTCCTCACGATGCTCGCCGCACCGGTGGCGCTCCTCGTCGTCGGCGCGTTCTTCGGGGGACAGTTGCGCAACCTCCCGGGTGGCGGCACCAACCCCGACGGCTCGTACCGGCTGCTCAAGTCCGTGGGGATCCCCGGACTGTTCTCCGTCGACGTGCCCGACGCGCTGGCCATCGACGTGCAGGGCCGCAACTTCGTCACCGACTGGTCGCGCTGGAACTACTCCGGCTACGAGCGCAAGACCGCCTACCCCGAGTACCGCGGCATCGTCACCACCATGGAGGCCGTCGGGCGCGAGTACGGGTGCGGTCGTTCGCTGTGGGAGTACAGCCCCGACCTCAACGACTACGGCACGCCGATGGCGCTCATGCTCCTGCCCCACTGGACCGACGGCTGCATCGGCTCGATGGAGGGCCTGTACTTCGAGGCGTCCTCCACCACCCCGTTCCACTTCCTGATGCAGTCCGAGCTGTCGAAGTCGCCCAGCCGGGCGCAGCGAGACATGCCCTACCGCGACCTCGACGTCGACGCCGGGGTCCAGCACCTGCAGCTGATGGGCGTGCGCTACTACCTGGCCCGCTCGCCCGAGGCAACCAAGGCGGCCGAGGCCAACCCCGACCTCACCCGGGTGGCGGCCGACGGTCCCTGGACGGTCTTCGAGGTCGCCGACGCCCCGCTCGTGGAGCCGCTCCGCTACGAGCCGGCGGTCACCACCGCCGGGGGCGCCCAGCACCAGTGGCTGTGCTCGGGCGAGGACGAATCGGGCCGGTGCACCGGCCCCGCCCTCGACTGGTTCCAGGACCCGTCGCGCTGGCCCGTCGAGCTGGCCGTCGACGGCCCCGACAACTGGCAGCGGATCGACCCGGGGCAGGCCCCCGAGCGGCGGCCGGTCGAGCCGGCGGTGGTCGACGACGTCCGCGTCGACGACGATCGCATCTCGTTCCACGTCGACCGGCCCGGCACGCCCGTGCTGGTGAAGATGTCGTACTTCCCGAACTGGCAGGCCTCGGGAGCCGACGGCCCGTACCGGGTGGCGCCCAACCTCATGGTCGTGGTGCCCACGTCGAACGACGTCGTGCTCCACTACGGCCGCCAGCCCGTCGACCTGGCCGCCATCGCCCTGACGCTGCTCGGCATCGCCGCCGCCGTGGTGCTCGCCCGCCGACCGCGTCTGGCCGTGCGACGTCTCCGCGACGCCGAGGGAACGCTCGACGAACCCGTCTGAGGGTTCCCCCGTGCCTGGCAGCGAGCGCCCCCTCACCCGTCGCCTGAGCGCGTTCGCGGCCGTCTCGGTCGTGCCCACCGCGGTCGACGTCGGTGGGCTGGTGCTGCTGCGGCAGCGGTTCGGGTTGCCCCTGGTCGTGGCCGACCTGGTGGCCATCGCCGTGGCGTCGGTCGTCTCCTACGGGGTGCACCGTGTGGCCACCTTCCGCTCGAACCCGTACTTCCGATGGGTGCGCTTCCCGGCTGCGTTCGCCCTGATCGCGTCCGGCGCCGCCCTCGTCGACGCCGCCGTGCTGCGGTTGACCTTCACTGCCGCCGGGTACACCAGCGTCGGCGGCCTGCTGCTGGCCAAGGCGCTGTCGCTGGCGTGCGCCGTGGTCGCCCGTGCGGTCGGCTACCGCTACGTCCTCAACGACGTCGTCCGCAGCGCCCGCGACCGTCCCGCCGAGTCGCGGCCGCTCACCGACGGCACCTGCCGGCTGACCGTGGTCGTGCCCGCCTACCACGAGGCCGGCCGCATCGGCGCCACCGTGGCCCGGATCCACGACGAGCTCGCCGACGTCGCCGCCGATGGCGGTCTCGAGGTCGTCGTGGTCGACGACGGATCGGCCGACGGCACCTCCGACGCCGCCCTGGCCGCCGGTGCCGAGCAGGTCATCACGCTGGCCCGCAACCACGGCAAGGGTGGCGCCGTCCGGGCCGGGGTGCTCGCCTCTCGCGGCCGGGTGGTGGCGTTCACCGACGCCGACCTGGCCTACGAGCCGTCGCACCTGCGTACCCTGCTCCAGTCGGTCGAAGCCGGCTGGGACGTGGTCATCGGCAACCGACGCCTCCCGGGTTCGCGGGTCGCCCGGGCCAGCGGCTTGCGCTCACTCGGCAGCCGAGTGGTGAACCGGCTCTCCGCCGCGGTGCTGCTGGCCGCCCCACTCGACACGCAGTGCGGGCTCAAGGCCTTCCGTGGCGACGTGGCCCGGGCCGTGTTCGCCCGCACCCGCATCGACGGCTTCGCCTTCGACATCGAGGTCCTCCACCTCGTCGAGCGGGGCGAGTGGTCGCTGCACGAGATCCCGGTCCACCTCGACGAGTCGGGTGCCAGCTCCACCGTGCACCTGGTGGCCGACGTGGTGCGCCTGGTCGTCGACCTGGGACGCGTCCGCCGTTGGTCGAGCCTGGGCGTCTACGACGACCTGCGGTGAGGGACGGCCTCGCCGGTCTGCACCGCCCACAGCGAGGCGTAGGCGCCTTCGCGAGCCACCAGCTCGTCGTGCGTGCCCGACTCGACGATCCGGCCGCCGTCGAGCACGTGGATGACGTCGGCGTTGCGCACGGTGGACAGGCGGTGGGCGATGACCAGGGTCGTGCGGTCGGTCGAGATCTGCTCGAGTGAACGCTGGATCGCTGCCTCGGTCTCGTTGTCGACGGCCGACGTGGCCTCGTCGAGCAGCAGGATCACCGGGTCCTTCAGCACGGCACGGGCGATCGACAGGCGTTGGCGCTGGCCGCCCGACAGCTTCTGGCCCCGCTCGCCGACCACGGTGTCGTAGCCGTCGGGCAGCGTCTGCACGAAGTCGTGGATCTCGGCGATGGTGGCCGCTGCCACGACGTCGTCGATCGACGCGTCGGGGCGGGCGTAGGCGATGTTCTCGCGCACCGTTCCGTGGAACAGGTAGACGTCCTGGCTGACCAGGCCGGTGAGCCGGCGCAGGTCGCCCAGGTCGAGGTCGCGGACGTCGTGGCCGTCGATGCGCACCGCGCCCTGCTGCGGGTCGTAGAAGCGCAGCAGGAGCTTGACCAGGGTGGACTTGCCCGAACCCGTGGGGCCCACCACCGCGGTGGTGGCGCCGGCGTCGAGCGCGAACGTGACGTCGTCGAGGGCGGTCCCGGCCGCGCCCGGGTTCGGCCCGTCCTCGGCCGGCGGCGCGCCTTCGTACCGGAACGTCACGTGGTCGAACTCGACCCGACCCTCGCCACGTTGCAGCGACAGGCGCGTCGTGCCGCCGACGATGGTCGGCTCGGTGTCGATCACGTCGAGGATGCGGTTGGTCGAGGCCATGGCCCGCTGGTACTGGTCGAACGTCTCGCCCAGGCGGGTGAGCGGCCAGAGGAGCCGCTGCGACAGGAACAGCAGGACGCCGTACTGGCCGACGGTGAGGCTGCCGCCGACGCCCTGGGCGGTGCGGATGGCCTCGAACCCGCCCCAGATCATCGTGCCGGTGAAGCCGACCAGGATCGCCATGCGGATCAGCGGGGTGAACGCGGACGACAGCGTGATGGCCTGCCGGTTGGCCTCGCGGTAGCGGTCGGACTCGTGCCCGATGCGAGCGGTCTCGCGGTCTTCGGCGGTGAAGGACTTGACCGTCGTGATGCCCAGGATGTTGTTGGCCAGCTGGCCGTTGAGGAAGCCGGCCTGGCCCCGCACCGCCTCGTAGCGTGGCTCGAGACGGCGCTGGAACCAGAACGACCCCCACAGGATCAGCGGCATGGGCGCCACGGCGAGCAGCGCCACCGTGGGGTCGAGCACCAGGAAGACGCCGCCGACCACCACCACGGTGGTGAGGACCTGCACGATCTCGTTGGCGCCGATGTCGAGGAACCGCTCGAGCTGGTTGACGTCGTCGTTGAGCACCGCCATGAGGTCGCCGGTGGCCCGGGTCTGGAGCCACTCGTGCTCGAGCTCCTGCACGTGGCCGTAGGCGTCGAGGCGCAGCTCGTGCTGGACGTCCTGGGCCAGGTTCCGCCAGGCCACGCGGTGGAAGAACTCGAACAGCGACTCGAGCGCCCAGACCACGAACGTGATCAGCGCCAGGCCGACGATCTGGGCCCGCTGGGTGTGGAACCCGAGGCGGTCGAGGAGGCGGACCCCGTCGTTGGCCACGACGTCGACGGCCAGGCCGATGAGCAGCGGCGGCGCCAGGTCGAAGATCTTGTTGAGGACCGAGTGGACGGTGGCGACGACCGTGCGCCGGCGGAACGGAGCCGCGTAGTGCCACAACCGGGTGAGCGGTGCCGGGCGGTACCCTGCCTCGTCCCCCGAACCGACCGTCACCTGACGCATGCAAGCGGAGCACCCCGTTCCAGGTCAATCGGAAAGCCCCACCGTCGAGGACCAGTCGTCCAGCGTGCTCGAGCGCGCCCTGAGCACGGCCCAGCGGGTGCGCGACGTCGGACGGAACCATCGGCGCCTGGCCATGTGGGTGTCGCTCGGCGTGTTCGTCGTCGCCACCGTCCTGGCCCTGCGCGGCCTGCCCCCGATCCGGGGCGGCGTGCGCTGGCCGCCGTTGCTCCTCATCGCCGTCGTGCTGGTCCCCATCGGCACCGTGGCCAACGCCGGCGAGTACGCCGTCACCGTCGCCGCCAGCGGCGGACGGGTGAAGCTGCTGCCCGCGCTGCGGATCGCGCTCCTGGCCTCGGCCGCCAACCTGTTGCCCATCCCGGGGGCTGTGCTGGTGCGGGTCCAGGCCATGCGCAACATGGGCGTGTCGTACAAGCGGGCTGCCGGCATGACCGGCGTGGTCGGCCTCGGTTTCGTCGGCGTGGCCGTGTCCTGCGTGGGCATCCTCCAGCTGACCGCCCACGCCGGCGCGGCCGGAGCAGGCTTGGTCGCCGGCGGCATCGCCTGCCTGGCGGTGGTCGTCTACGCCCTGCGCTCCCAGCCCAGTCCGGTCCGGCTCGTCGCGGGGCTCGTCGCGGTCGAGCTGCTCTCGATGACCATCAAGACCCTGCGCCTGTTCGTGGTCCTGCAGGCGTTGCGGTCCGACGCCGGCCTCCGCGAGGCCTCGGCCATGGCCCTGGCGCTGGTCATCAGCCTGGTCGTGGGCATCTTCCCCGGCGGTCTCGGCATCCGCGAGGTGCTCACCGGCCTGCTGGCGCCCACCGTCGGCCTCGACCCCGCCCTCGGTGTCGTCGTCGCCGCCGTCGACCGGGTGGTGGGTCTCGTCTCCCTGGCCGCCCTGTCGGGCGTCTTCATGCTCGCCACCCGCAAGCGACCGGTCGCCGACCCCGACGCCGACCCCGACGCCGACCCGACCCCCTCGGAAACTGGCAGCCGATCGTGATCACTCCGGCGTGCGCTGGCCGCCGAGCGGTGCGCTGAACGCAGCCAGGTCGTCGACGAGCTGCCCCCACGTGCGCTGGGGTGCGCGTGCGGCGGCTCCCGCCTGCAGACGCGCCAGCGTCGCCGGCTCGGTCGCCTCGACCAGCGCCCGAGCCAGCGCCCCGACGTCCTCCGGTGGCACCAGCAGCCCGTTGACGCCGTCGTCGAGCTGGTCGCCGAGGCCCCCGACGTCGGAGGCGACCACCGGGAGCCCGGCCCCGAAGGCCATCTCCACGGCGCCGCTCTGGGTCGCGCTGCGGTAGGGGGCGACCATGACGTCGGCGCCCTCGAGCAGCGACGACAGCTCGGCCTCGGGCACGTAGCCGTCGCGCAGCTCGACGTGGTCGCCGAGCCCCAGCTCGCGGACCAGCTCCTGGTACGGCTCGATCGGATCCCAGAACTCGCCGGCCACCACCAGGCGCACCGCCCGCTGTTCGAGCACCTTCGGCAGGGCCCGGAGCAGCACGTCGACGCCCTTGTACTCGCGCACCAGCCCGAAGGCGAGCAGGCTCACCGGCTCACCGGCTCGCCGGCTCGGGGCGCGATCGACCTCGACCTCGTACGTCGGGTGCGGGGACACGGTGATGGGCAGGTCGTCGAGCAGCCGGCGTGCCGTGCTCGCCTCGCTGTCGGAGTGCACGACGATGCCGTGTTGGCGCGCCAGCGCGTACCGGACCAGTACCCGGTCGCTGACCGAACCCTCGTGGGGAAGCACGTTGTGGCACAGCGCCACGCAGGTGGTGGTGGGGGACAGGCGGCGGACCCGGCGGACCACCGTGCCCAGCGCCGGCGCCAGGAAGGGGTGCCACCAGACGGTGATGAGCAGATCGGGTCGCCCGTCGGCGATGGCGCGCCCGGTGGACCACCAGCTGCGCGGGCCGACACCGTCGAGCAGGTAGTCGGGCGCCGCCGCCGGGCGCAGCTGCTCGGGATCGCGGTCGGTGGCGCCCTTGTACAGCCAGCCGGGGTACTGGCGCGAGAAGCTCACCAACCGGACGTCGACGCCGGCGTCCACCGCGGCATCGGTCAGCAACGTGGTGTGCCGGGCGATCCCGCCCCGGTACGGGTGGGTCGGGCCGACGATGCACCAGCGGGGCGGCCGGTCGGATGCGGTCACGCAGACGACCCCGTCTGCTCGATCGAGCGCAGGAGCGGACCGGCCTCGCGCTCGATGGTGGCCAGGGCGACGTCGTCGAGCCGGTCGCGCCAGCGGCCCACCGAGGCCCCGGACATCCGGGACAGGGCATCGTGCAGCCGTGCCCGATCGTCGGGGTCGTCCACGCCCAGCACGGTGAGGAGCCGTTCGGCGACGGCGTCCGGGTCGCGGGTCAGGTCCTCGTAGCGCACCTCGACCCAGCGTGACGGGTCGACGGAGGCGAGGCCGGCGCGTGCGGCCTCGACGTGTGCCCGCCACACCCAGACGGCGCGGTGGACGTCGCTGGTCGACTCGAACTCGTCGCGCCGTCCGGCCTCGACCCACCACGGCGCGAACGGGCCGTACGGCTGGCCGCCCGGGTCGCGGCGGCGGGTCCAGGCGAACACCTGGCGGACCCAGGGCTTCTCCAGGTACGAGACGGTGGCGTCACGCCCGTCGCGCACGATGTGCACGAACCGGGCGTCGGGGAAGGCGGCGGCCAGGGTCGGCACCAGGAAGGCGTTCTGCGGTGTCTTCTCGACCAGGCGCAGGTCGCCGTCGAGGTGCAGGACCAGCAGCATTCGGTACACCCACCGGATGGCCCGCTGCGCACGTGGCGCCGGCCAGTCGCCGCGGCCGACGTGGCGGACGATGGCCTTCATCACCACCGGCTCACGATGGTACGACACCGACGGCATGGCGCCGAGCGAGCCGGCGAGCACCGACGTCCCCGATCTCGGGGCGCCCACCACGAAGACCGGCGAGCCGAGCTCGGGCCACAGGGACGCGGCCACCCGGCGGACGGTGACCGGCCGGGGTTCGTGCTGGTAGTCGCGGAGGTCGACCACCACCGTCTTGGCCGCCCAGAGCGGGGCGTTGAACCACCGGACGGACGGGACCCGGACGTGCGGCGGGCGCCACTTCCGCTTCGTCTTCTCGTGCCGGTCGAAGCGGTTCACGCCGCAACCCTAGGAGCGGGGCGGACGCGGCACCCGAGGCGCGCCACGGAGGGGGACGCCGGCGCTTGCGTCGCCGGTCCCGTGGCGACCACCCTGCTGCCGTGGCAGACATCGACGCCGTCTTCAAGGCCTACGACATCCGGGGCACCACGCCCGACCAGCTCGACGCCGATCTGGTCCGCCGCATCGGCGTGGCATTCGCCCGCTTCGTGCGCACGCAGCCCTACCCGCACGAGCGGGTGCTGGTGGCCCGAGACATGCGCCCCAGCGGGGTGGAGCTCGTCGAGGCGTTCTGCGACGGCGTCACCAGCCAGGGCATGGACGTCACCCGCCTCGGCCTGGCCTCGACCGATCTCCTCTACTACGCCTCGGGCAGCCGCGACGCCCCCGGCGTCATGTTCACCGCCAGCCACAACCCGGCCCAGTACAACGGCATCAAGATGACCCTGGCCGGCGCCCGGCCCATCGGCGCCGACACGGGCATGGGCGAGATCAAGCGGATGGTGCAGGAGGACGATCCCGCGGAGGGTTCCCGCCCCGGCGACGCCACCGGAACCGTCACCGAGGAGGACGTCCTCGACGACTTCGCCGACCACGTCCGCAGCTTCATCGACGTCGACGCACTGCTGCCCATGAAGGTGGTGGCCGACACCGCCAACGGCATGGGCGGCCTGGTGGTCCCCAAGGTCTTCGAAGGCCTGCCCATCGACCTCGAGGTCATGTACGGCGAGCTCGACGGCACGTTCCCCAACCACCCCGCCGACCCGATCGACGTCGAGAACCTGCGCGACCTGCAGGCCCGGGTGCGTGAGGTCGGCGCCGACGTCGGCCTCGCCTTCGACGGCGACGCCGACCGCGTGTTCCTGGTCGACGACGAAGGCGAGCCGCTGTCCGGCTCGGTGACGACGGCGATCGTGGCCAAGGGCGTGCTCGAGAAGGAGCCGGGCGCCACCATCCTGCACAACCTGATCTGCTCCAAGACCGTGCCCGAGGTCATCCGCGAGAACGGGGGCACCCCGGTGCGGACCCGGGTGGGCCACAGCTTCATCAAGTCGACGATGGCCGAGACCGGTGCTGCGTTCGGCGGCGAGCACTCGGCGCACTACTACTTCCGGGAGAACTGGCGGGCCGACTCGGGCTCGATCGCCGCGCTGGTGGTGCTCGAGCAGCTGAGCCGAGCTGGCCAGAAGCTGTCCGAGCTGCGCCGGCCCTTCGAGCGCTACGCGGCCTCGGGCGAGATCAACACGAAGGTCGACGACCCCCAGGCGGTCATCGAGCGGGTGGCCGAGGCCTACGCCGACCTGCCCCAGGATCGCCTCGACGGGCTCACCGTCGACGCCGGCGACTGGTGGTTCAACCTGCGCCCGTCCAACACCGAGCCGCTGCTGCGCCTCAACCTCGAGGCGGCCACACGCGAGCAGTGCGACGCCCGCGTCGCCGAGGTGCGGGGCAACTTCGGGTAGAAACTGGCCATGGCACTCGACGCCCTGCTGCTCGACATCCTCGCCTGCCCCGAGGACAAGGGTCCCCTCCTGTACTTCGAGGACGAGGACATCCTCTTGAACCCGCGGCTCAAGCGGACCTACGCCATCCGCGACGACATCCCGATCATGCTGATCGACGAGGCCACCGCCATCGACGACGACGAGCTGCAGCGGCTGCTCGACAAGGCCGAGGCCGAGGGCATCCGACCCACCTTCGACCCCGACCAGTCCGACGGAGCCGACGAGGGCTGATCACCTCGTGAGCCCGCTCCTGCCCGACGGCCCCATCGACACGCTGGGCGTGCTCGACGCCATCGAGGCCACGCCCGAGGCCGTCGCCGCGGCGCGCGACACCGAGCTCGACGTGCCCCCCTTCGCCGGGGTGCACGGCATGGTGCTGGTCGCCTCGGGGGCCGACGCCCTGGTCGCCGAGGCCGCCCGCGCCCTCGTCCAGCCCTGGGCGCCGGTGCCGGTCTTCGTGCACACCGGCCACGGTGTGCCGGCGTTCGTCTCCGACGAGTGGCGGTGCGTCTTCATCTCGCGCGCGCCCACCCCCGAGGCGCTCGACGCCCTGCACGCCGCCGTCGACCACCGTGCCGTGCTCACCGCCGTGGGCAGCGGCGACATCGTCGAGACCGTCGCCGAGCGCGACGGCGCCGTGGTCCGCATGGTCGACCAGGCGCCCGCCACCCGCTTCACCTTCGCTCCCACGCTGGTGGCCACGCTGCGTCTGCTCGACGGCCTGGGTGCCCTCAGTACGAGACTCGGCGGCGGCGGGCTCGACGCGGCGCTCGACGCCGCCGTCGAGCAACTGACCCGCCGGCGCAACGAGCTCGACGGCGCCGGCGAGGCCGCGCGCATCGCCCGGCGACTGGGGCGGCTGTTCCCGCTGATCTATGGCGCCGGCCCGCTCGGCGCGGTGGCGGCCCGTCGCTGGAAGGAGCAGGTGAACCAGAACGCCAAGGCTCCGGCCTTCGCCAACGCCCTGCCCGATCTGCTCCACGGCGAGCTCTCCGGCTGGGGCCAGGATGGCGACGTCACCCGTCAGGTGTTCTCGATGATCGAGCTCCGTCACGACCACGAGCACCCCGCCGACCACGAGCAGTTCCGGCGGGTGTCGGCGCTGGTCGAGGAGGTCGTGCACGAGCGCTTCGAGGTCGTCGCCGAGGGCGACGGTGCCCTGGCCCAGTTGCTCGACCTGGTCTACGTCGGCGATCTCACCAGCTACCACCTGGCCCAGGAGTACGAGATCGACCCCGGACCCACCTCGGTGGACACCTGAGCACGGCTGTAGCGTCGCAGCCCCATGGCGCTGCCCTCCGCACCACCCGGTGCCGCCGCGGCCGGAACCCGGCGGGGCGGCGCATCTCCTGATCCGGTCGACGACGGTCACGGTGGATCGAGCCGAAGCGCGCTGTGGTTCGTCGGTCTCGCCACCGTGGTCAGCCTCGGCCTGCGGCTGCTGCTCGCCCGCTCGGTCTGGTCGCCGTTCATCTTCCAGGACGAGGGCGGCTACGTGGCCGTGGCCCGTCTGCTCGCCGGGGAGACCCCGTCGATGTACGGGCCCACGTACTTTCCGGTGTACGGCATCCTGCTCGCGCCGGCGGCGGCGGTGCTCGACCCCCTCGAGTTCCATCGCGCCGCCCAGGTGCTGAACGCGGTTGCGGCCGCCGCCACCATCCCGGTCGCGTACCTCGTCGCCCGCCAGGTCGCCCGCCTGCGACCATGGTTGGCTGCCGGCACCGCGGTCGTCGGTGCGACCACGGCCGCCTCGCTGCTGCAGGCGACGATGATGCTGCCCGAGGCGGTCTTCGGGCTCTTCGTCCTGCTGGCGGTGCTCGCCGTCCACCACGCCCTGACCTCCGCTCGGTGGCAGGTGGCCGTGCTCGCCGGCGTCGTCGTCGGGCTCACCTACGGCCTCCATCCCCGGGCCGTGGTGGTGATCGTCGCCCTGCTCGTGGTCGCCGTCATGGCGTGGCGCGCCGGGGTGCTGATCCCGCGCGTCGCCGCCGCGCTCGCCGGGTCGTGCCTGGTCACCGCAGCGATCGTCCAGGTGGTGCACGCATGGGCCACGGCCCGGCTCTACGAGGTCGGCACCTGGCCTTCGTTGGCCGGTTCGCCGACGGACGCCATCACCGAACCCGGTGGCGTCGCCCTGATCGCCGCCGGCCAGGTGTGGTACCTGCTGGTCGCCTCGGTCGGTCTCGTCGCGCTGGGGTTCGTGGCCGCCGGCCAGCTGGCCTACGCCCGCCGCGGCACCGCCCGGGGGCTGTCCGCCACCTTCGTGGTGCTCGGCGTGCTCGGCAGCCTGGCCCTGGGCGCCATCGCCTCGTACCAGGTGGGTCTCGGCGACGTGAACCGGGCCGACCAGCCCGTCTACGGCCGCTACCTCGAGCAGTGGATCCCGGTGCTGGTGGTGTTCGCCCCACTGGTGCTGCGCCGCTGGTCGCGGGCAACCGTCGTGACCACGGCGGCGGTCACCGTCGCCGTCACCGCGGCGATCCGCTGGAGCTACGCCGGCGCCGTCTGGGATCTGCCCGTCGCCTGGAGCAACATCGCCACGCTGCGATCGCCGTTCGAGTGGTTCGGACGCCACTACGTGGTGGTCGCCGGCGTCCTCACCGCCATCGCCGTCCTGGCACTGATCGGCCCGGTCGCCGTGCTGCGCCGCCGGATCCTGTGGGTGCTGCCCCTCGTCGGCATGCTGGCCCTCAACGTCCACGCCGGCGTCGCCGACGTCGAGCACTGGGCCGACCCGGCCGCCAAGGCCTGGTACCAGCGCCACCGGCTCGGCCCGGTGCTCGAGCAGACCGGGCTCCCCGTGGCCATCGGCATCGACGACAACTTTCGGGTCTTCTACGGCTACGACCTGCAGTTCTGGCACCCCGACCTCGACGTGATCTTCGTCGACGGTGCCACGCCTCCCGACATCCCGCTTCGCATCGGCTCCGCGTCGACGCCACCGTCCTCGGGCGCGGTGCTCCTCGGCACCGAGCGCGACGGCGACATCGGTCTCTGGGCGGTCGATCCGACCGTCGTACCCGAGATGCTGGCCGCGCTGGACCGGGCCGGGCTACCGCGGCCTCCGGCTCAGCAGGCGGCGTCTTCGTAGAGGATGCCAGGGAAGTTGACGATGGAGATCAACGGCGTCACGTCGTAGGACTCCTCGAGGTGCGGGGGGCCCACGAAGTAGGGGTCGTCCAGGCAGTCGGCCGGGTCGACGAGCACTGTGTGCGGATAGCGGAGCCGGTACTGCAGCACGTTCCGCGACTCGTGCCGGGTGTTCGGTGCGTACTGCACCAGGTCGGGCTGATGGCCCTCGAGGAACGAGGCGGCCTCACGGCCGGTGGGTTCCCAGATGTTGATGAACGGACGGAGGTTGCCGGCCGATCCGGCGGCGACTGCACCCAGCGCGACGATGAACGCCGCCACCGCGCCGATTGGCCACCGTGGGCGGCCAGGACGACGACGGCCAGTGCACCGCGGTCAACGCCGTGACGGCGAGCACGTGGATCTTCGAGGCGTACGCGTGATCCCAGCCGACGCTCGGCAGGTCGAGACTGGTGAGGGCGGGCACGCTGAACTTCTGGATGTTGCCGGTCAGGCGTGACTCTTCCAGCGAGATCGACAGGATCCCGCCGCCGACAGCCAGCGCCACGCCGCTCGCGATCGCCGCCCACCGGCCGGCCGCCCACTGCGACGCCAGCGCGGCGACACCGATGGCCACGAGCACCGGCGTGAGCGGCGCCACGTAGCGTTCGTACACCAGCTGATCCGCCCGCACCCCGTTGGCCAGGAACGTCACCGAGGTCATGGTGATGCCGCCGAACGCCAGGAGCAGCACGGTGTGGAAGACCGCCTCGCCGCGCCGGCGGATGCGTCCGAGCGACACCAGCAGGCCCACGCCGGCGAGCCCGAACGTGACGGCCAGCACCGACCACAGGTGGCCGAGCAGCGTGGGGATCCAGACCGTGGAGGTCAGGTTCTGGGCCTTGCGCAGCCGGTTGCCCGAGGTCAGCCCGCCGTACAGCTCGCTCCGGATGTGAGCGTCGAGCGCCATCGCGCCGACGATGACCAACCCGCCGGCCACCAGCGCGGCCACGAGCTGCACCCATGGCACGGCGCGGAGGCGTGCGCCGAGCGTCGGCGACGAGTCGGCCCAGCGCCGTCGGTCGACCGCCTGCCAGAGCGACCACAAGACGATCGCCACGAAGGTCAGGATCACCGCGGTGACGGTCCGCCGGTGGAGGGCGAACATGGCGCCGGCCGAAACCGCGACCGGCACGGCGCCGCGCCCGGGGCCGAGCTGCGACCAACGCAGGAGCAGCGCCGCCCACACCGTGACGCCCAACGCCACCGCCACCTCGGACCAGGCACGTGGTGCCTGCAGCACCACCGAGGGGACCGACGCACCGGTGACGGCGGCGATCAGCGCGACGTGGTCCGAGACGGTGCCGAGTCGGCGGACCGTCCAGTAGAGGATCGGTCCGATGGCGGCCAGCAGCACCACGTTGAGGCCCACGGCCACGACCCACGGGTCCGCCGGCACCACGCTGAGCGGCACGGCCAGCAGGGCCGGGTATCCCGCGGGGTAGAACGGGATGCCGTCCAGGATCGGCTGGCCATGGCGTGCTGACAGGTACACGGCCTCGCCCAGGTAGCCCATCTCGTCGTCGTACAGCGTCGCGCCCGACGCGGCCTGCAGGACGATGGTGACAAGGCCCACAGCGGCGGGGACGAGGAAGGCCGTCATCCAGCGGAGGCGTGCGGGCACGGCGGGCAACCCTAATGAGCACCCCGGTCGCCGCGGTCATCCCGTGACCTCGTCTCCATGGTCGGGGCCGGTCCGACGTAGGCTCGGTCCCCGGCCGGCTGTCATGGGTGGCGCCAGTTGCGTCCAGCCGTTCACACGACCACGCACGAACACGAACAGGATCCACGCGCATGACGACCCACGACTTCAAGGTCGCCGATCTGTCCCTGGCCCCGTGGGGCCGCAAGGAGATCGAGCTGGCCGAGGTGGAGATGCCCGGCCTCATGGCCCTGCGGGCCGAGTACGCCGACGCCCAGCCGCTGGCCGGCGCCCGCATCATGGGCAGCCTGCACATGACCGTGCAGACCGCGGTGCTCATCGAGACGCTCACCGCCCTCGGCGCCGAGGTGCGCTGGGTCAGCTGCAACATCTTCTCGACCCAGGACCACGCCGCGGCGGCCGTGGCCGTCGGCCCCGACGGCACCCCCGACGATCCCCGAGGCGTGCCGGTGTTCGCGTGGAAGGGCGAGACGCTCGAGGAGTACTGGTGGTGCACCGAGCAGGGCCTGCGCTGGCCCACCGGCCCCAACGGCGAGTCCGGCCCCAACATGATCCTCGACGACGGCGGCGACGCCACGCTGCTCGTGCACAAGGGACTCGAGTTCGAGAAGCTCGGGCGGGTGCCCGAACCCACCGAGGACGACTCCGAGGAGTGGACCGAGGTCCTCAAGCTCCTGGCCCGCCTGCAGGCCGAGGACAACAAGCTGTGGCACGAGATCGCCCCCGACATCCAGGGCGTCACCGAGGAGACCACCACGGGTGTGCACCGCCTCTACCAGATGCACGCCGCCGGTCAGCTGCTGTTCCCGGCCATCAACGTCAACGACTCGGTCACCAAGTCCAAGTTCGACAACCTCTACGGCGTCCGCCACAGCCTCATCGACGGCATCAACCGGGCCACCGACGTGATGATGGGCGGCAAGGTGGCCGTGGTCTGCGGCTTCGGCGACGTCGGCAAGGGCTGCGCCGAGTCACTGCGCGGCCAGGGTGCACGGGTCATCGTCACCGAGGTCGACCCCATCTGCGCGCTGCAGGCGGCCATGGAGGGCTACGAGGTCACCACCCTCGAGGAGGTCGTCTCCACCGCCGACATCTTCGTCACCGCCACCGGCAACAAGGACATCATCCTGGCCGGGCACATGGCCAAGATGAAGCACAACGCCATCGTCGGCAACATCGGGCACTTCGACAACGAGATCGACATCGCCGGGCTCAACCGCATGAGCGACGTCGTGAAGACCGAGATCAAGCCTCAGGTGCACGAGTTCACGTTCCCCGACGGCCACTCGATCATCATGCTGGCCGAGGGACGGCTGCTGAACCTGGGGTGTGCCACCGGACACCCGAGCTTCGTGATGTCGTGCTCGTTCTCCAACCAGGTCGTCGCCCAGATCGAGCTGTTCAACAAGGCCAGCGACTACCCGCTGGGCGTCCACGTGCTGCCCAAGCAGCTCGACGAGAAGGTCGCCCGCCTGCACCTGGGCAGCCTCGGGGTGAAGCTCACCACCTTGTCCAAGGAACAGGCCGACTACATCGGGGTCCCGCAGGAGGGTCCCTACAAGCCCGACCACTATCGGTACTAGGAGCAGCGTGGCTGGGGGAACCACGAGCGACCGGCCCCGCGCCGGCGGGTGACGAAGTGATCATGCGGTCTCGGCGGACTGAGGATCGCGTCGCCAGCGCACGGCGGGCGCGCGAGCGGACCATCTGGTGGTTCCGCCTCGGCGCGGCCGTGTTCCTGGTGCTGCAGACCGCGGTCGAGACGGGGGACAACGCCACCGTCAGCTGGCTGTTGGCCGCCGGCTTCGCAGCCAGCGTCGCGGTCACGTGGCGGCCGGTCCACGGCGACCACGACGACCGGACGGTGCGCCTGGCCGGCGCGTTCTCGATGGCCGCAGACGTGGTGACGGTGGGTGTCCTGCTCGCCAACAACCTGACCGATCCGGCCGAGCCCATCTACCTGGTGGGCATCCTCGCCCAGATCGAGGCCACCGTCCGCTGGCCACGGCGCGGCGGTCTGGTGGCCGGCGTGGTCACCGGACTCGCCGCCGGCGCGTGGACGCTGGCCGTCCCCTGGAACCTCGACCAGCCCGCCGATCTCAGCTTCGCCACCATGCGGGCGGGCACGATCATCGCGCTCGGTGTCTTCCTGTGGTCCGTGGTGCGCCAGCTCTCCGAACAGCACGACCTGCTCCAGAACGTCTTCGACACCAGCCTCGACGTCATCGTCGTGCTCGACCGTGACGGCCGGGTGGTCTCTGCCAACGCTGCCACGGTCGACATGCTCGGCATCCCGCCCGAGGATCTTGTCGGCCACGACTACCGCCGGTTCCTCCACCCCGATGCGCTCCCGCCCGGTGAGCTTGCGACCGACGGTCTTCCCTTCGGCAAGGTCACCGACGAGCCCGTGTTGCTGCAACGCCGGTTCGTCCGGCCCGACGGCGCGGAGCGTTGGCTCGAGCTCAACGTCGCCAGCGGAGCCGGCGACGGTCTCGTCCACGTCTCGGCACGCGACATCACCGAACGCCGCGAGGCCGAGCGCCGGATCGCGGCCAGCGAGCAACGGTTCCGGTCGTTGTTCGAGCACAACAGCGACGCGGTCTTCAGCCTCGACCTCGAGGGCCGGTTCACCTCGGTCAACCCGGCGGCGGAACGGATCGCCGGCTACTCGTCCGACGAGCTCCAGGGCACGAACTTCGCCGACCTGATCGCCCCCGAGCACCTCGACCGATCCGTCGAGTACTTCCAGGTGGCGCTCGAGGGTGGCTCCCAGGACTTCGAGCTCACGGTCCTCGCCCGTGACGGCCGTCGTGTCGACCTCGACGTCACCAACATGCCGATCGTCGTCGACGACGAGGTCGTCGGCGTGTTCGGTGTGGCCACCGACGTCACCGACCGTCGCCAGCTCGAGCGCCGCCTCGGTCACCAGGCCACCCACGACGCCCTCACCGGCCTCCCCAACCGCGCCCACCTCGAGCGGGTGCTGGCCGAGACGCTGAACCGGGCCGACCGAGCACGGACCCTGTTGTTCATCGATCTCGACCGCTTCAAGCTGGTCAACGACTCCCTGGGTCATCGGTCGGGCGACGAGGTGCTGCTCCAGGTCGTCGACCGCCTGAGCCAGAAGTTGCGGGGCGACGACCTGCTGGCCCGTTGGGCCGGCGACGAGTTCTGCCTGCTGCTGGGCGAGCGCACCTCCGAGTCCACGGCCGTCGCCATCGCCGAACGCCTGCTCGAGGTGATCGCCGAACCGTTCACGCTCGACGGGCGCAAGGTCCACCTCTCCGCGTCCATCGGCGTGGCCCGCAGCGATGCCGTCGACGACCCGGGCCGCTTCGTGCAGATCGCCGACCTCGCCATGTACGAGGCCAAGCGCGCCGGTCGCAACCGGGTGGCGGTCTACGACGCCTCGTCGGTCGACAACGGACCCAGCCAGCTCGACCTCGAGGCCGAGCTGCACGACGCCGTCGACAGGGGCCTGCTTCGCCTGCACTACCAACCCATCGTCGAGCTGGACACGGGCCGCATCGTGGCCGTCGAGTCGCTGGTCCGCTGGCCCCAGATGGACGGCACGTTGCGGCCGCCGGCCAGCTTCATCCCCTTGGCCGAGGAGTCCGGTCTGATCCGGGCGCTCACCCGCTTCGTGCTCGATCGGGCCTGCGCCCAGTTGCTGGCGTGGGAGCGCGACCTCGGCCTGGAGTCCTTGCAGGTGTGGGTGAACATCAGCGCCGCCGACCTCCAGGACCGGGCCTTCGTCGGCGAGGTCCGGGCCGCCCTCGACGGGTCAGGCGTCGAACCCGAGCGCCTCGTGCTCGAGGTCACCGAGTCGATGCTCCTGCGCGATGTGGCACGGGTCGACCAGGTCGTCGACGAGCTGCGCCGCACCGGCGTCTCGTTCGCCATCGACGACTTCGGCACCGGCTACTCGTCCATGGGACAGCTCCACCGCCTCCAGGTGGCGGCGTGCAAGATCGACCGGGCGTTCGTCGAGGCCGCACCGCTGTCCGAACGCGGCGAGGCGGTGGTCCGGTCGATGGTCGAGCTGGGCTCGGCGTTCGGGTTCGTCGTGGTCGGCGAGGGCGTCGAGCGGGCCGACGAGCTGGCGACGTTGGTCGGTGCCGGCTGCCGGCTGGCCCAGGGACACCTGCTGGCAACGCCCATGGACCCGGCCGAGCTGGTCGACGTGCTGCGCGCCGGGTCGATCGAACTGCCCACGGCGGGGTCGCCGGAGAGCAGGTAGCTTCCGGCGGGTGACCGATCGACGCCGCCCCGACCATCCACGTCTCGAGCCGTTGGACCCGGCCGAGCTCGACGAGGAGACCCGGAAGTACGTCCCCGAGGGCGCGCACAACATCTTCCGGACACTCGCCCACCACCCCAAGCTGTTGAAGCGCTGGCTGGTGTTCGGTGCCCATGTGCTGTCCAAGAACAGCCTCCCCGAGCGCGAGCGTGAGCTGGTCGTCCTGCGCACCGGCGCCCGCTGTGGTGCCGAGTACGAGTTCGGCCAGCACACCGTCATCGGTCGGGCGGCCGGCGTCACCGACGACGAGATCGTGGCGCTCACGCAGCCGCTCGACGAGCACGAGTGGAACGACGCCGACCGGGCGCTGCTCACCGCCGTCGACGAGCTGCACGACGACCAGTGCCTCACCGACGACACCTGGAACACGCTGGTGCGGCGCTGGGAGCACCAGCAGGTGCTCGACCTCATCTTCACCGTCGGGCAGTACACCCTGGTCTCCATGGCCCTCAACAGTCTGGGCGTGCAGCTCGACGAGGGTGTCCCGGGCTGGCCGGCATGACGGTGCGGGTGACCCGGTGACCGGCCGGGTCGAGGGACGGGCCGCCCTCGTGGTGGGCGGCGGCCAGACTCCAGGTGAGACCATCGGCAACGGGCGAGCCACGGCCCTGCGCCTCGCCCAGGAGGGTGCGTCGGTCGCCGTCGCCGACCGTGTGCTCGAGCGTGCGCAGGACACCGTCGCCCGCATCGAAGCCGACGGCGGGCGGGCGGTGGCCATCGAGGCCGACGTCACCGTGTCGACCGACTGCGAGGCCATGGTCGCCGCCACGGTCGAGGCCCTCGGCGCTCTCGACATCGTGGTCCACAACGTCGGCATCGGCGGCGGCGACGGCGGTCCGGTCAGCCTCGACGAGGCGGTCTGGGACCGCATCCAGGAGGTGAACCTCAAGGGTGCCTACCTGGTGTGCAAGCACGTGCTGCCGGTGATGCGCCGGCAGGGGAGTGGCTCGATCGTGGCCATCTCGTCGGTGGCCGCCACGTGCTCCACCGGCATGCTCGCCTACAAGACGTCCAAGGCCGGGCTCAACGCGCTGGTCCATGCCGTGGCCATGGGCAACGCCCGCCACGGCATCCGGGCCAACGCCATCATGCCCGGGCTCATGGACACCCCCATGGCCGTCGACGCCCTGGCCGAGGCGCTCGGCGTCGACCGGGCCACGGTGGCCGACCGGCGCGCCGAGCAGGTCCCGCTCCGCAACCAGCAGGGCACGGCCTGGGACGTCGCCAACGCCGCGCTGTTCCTGTCCTCCGACGAGGCGAACTTCATCACCGCCGCCCTGCTCCCCGTCGACGGCGGCCAGTCCGCCCGCATCGGATAACCCGCTCCCGTTCGAGAATTTCGTCATTTCGTCAGGACAGTCCTGACCAGCTGACGAAATTCGCGTCAGGCGAGGACGGCAGCGACCGCCTGCAGCGCCCTGTCGACGTCGTCGGCGGTCACGTCGAGGTGGGTGCACAGCCGGTTGCGGGCGCCGATGGTGCTGATCTCGACGCCCCGCTCGGCCAGCGCGGCGGCGAAGGACACGGCGTCGAAGCCCACGGGTCGGGGGTCGACGTAGACGAGGTTGGTCTCGGGCTCGACCACGTCGAGGCCCATGCCGGCCAGCTCGTCGGCGAGGCGGCGGGCGTTGGCGTGGTCGTCGGCCAGGCGCTCGACGTGGTGGTCGAGGGCGTACAGGCAGCCGGCGGCCACGATGCCCGCCTGGCGCATGGCCCCGCCGAAGCGGTGCTTGAGCAGCCAGGCCTGTTCCATCACGTCGTCGGGTCCGGCCAGGACCGCACCCGTCGGGGCGCCGAGGCCCTTGGTGAAGTCGACCCAGATGGTGTCGACCGGCGCCGCCCAGTCGCCGGCGGGTACGCCGGACGCCACCACGGCGTTCATGAGCCGTGCGCCGTCGGTGTGCACGGCCACCCCCTGCTCGTGGGCGGCGTCGGCGACCGCGCGGTACTGCTCCAGCGGCCACACGGTGCCGCCCGCGAAGTTGTGCGTCTGCTCCAGGCACACCAGTCGGGTGGGTGGCACGTACTGGTTGCCCGGGGTGAGGGCGGCGCCCAGCTCCTCGGGGGTGAACATGCCTCGCTCGCCGTGCAGCGTCTCGATCACACAGCCGTTCACCGCCGCCGCACCGCTGGTCTCCGAGCGCAGCACATGACCGGAGTGCTCGAGCACGATGCTGTCACCCGGGCGGGTGTGGGCGCCGATGGCCACCAGGTTGCACATCGTCCCGGTGGGCAGGAAGATCGCCCGGTCCTTGCCGAGCAGCTCGGCCATGCGGTCCTGGAGCCGGTTCACGGTGGGATCGGCCCGGCGCTGCTCGTCGCCCACCTCGGCGGTGGCCATGGCGGCCCGCATCGCCTCGGTGGGACGGGTCTGGGTGTCGGAGTACAGGTTGATGGTGCGGTCGCTCACGACCTCAGGTTGGCACGCCACCGGCCGCGCGCCGTCCGGCTCACCGATCGTTGATCAGGCAGCCGTCCGACTGGGCCCAGTTGGCGAAGGCCTCGCACGAGCCGTCGAACAGGATCTCGACCGCAGCCACCGACGAGAACTGCGTGGCCGTGCGGAACAGCTCCGAGGTCAGGACCTGGGTGTTGTAGGAAGAGCCGGGCAGCTGCTGGCCGATGGAGGCCGACAGGTCGATCGACGCCACGCCCCCGTCGATCACCAAGCCGGCGAGCTGGGTCTGTGGCGTGCCACCGGCGACGGGGAACACCGAGGTGAAGCCGGAGTCGCGCTCGGTGCCCGTGGGCCCGGCCAGCAGCGCCAGCAGCGTGTTGCGCAGGATCCCCGGATCGTCGGCGGGGACCGTCCGCCGCAGCGCCATCGGGTCCTGGGCGTCGGTCCCGCAGTGGAAGAACACCTTGACCACCCGGTCGTTCGGGTCGGCGCTGGTCTCGTCGCCGGTGTCGCCGCACTCCTCGGGTGCCTCCGACAGCTGCTCGGTGGTCAGCCGGACGGGGAACGACGTGGCCTGGATGACGTGGCCGTCCTTGGCCGACAGCGTCCGGTACACCAGCACCCCCGGCACCGCCTCGTCGGGTGGCGAGTACACGATCTTGCCGGAGAACGGGCCGGGCGGCGGTGAGCCGCTGCCCATCACGAAGCCGGTGCCGCGGGGCAGCGGCGTGCCCTGCTCCAACACGAGGACGTCGACGGTTCCCTCGAACGCCAGCGCGGTGCCCGACGTCTGGAACGGGGTGGCCAGCGACGCACCCGGCGCCGGTTCGGCGACCTCGATGTCCTGGGCCTGCGAGCCCGTGACGAACCACGACCCTTCCAGCTGTTGGACCTGCACCACCGTCTCGGCGCCACCGTCGATGTCGGAGACGCTCACCTGGGCGGTGTCGCCCTCGGTCCGGCCGAGCTCGCCGAGGACCAGGTCGGTGAAGCCGAGCACGTCGGTGGCGTACGAGCGGGCGGCCGGCGCCGGTGCGTCGAATCGCCGGCTGTCGGTGGGCGACGGGAAGGCGACGGCGTAGGGATCGACCGGTTGGGTGAACGAGGTGGTCGTGGTCGGTGCCGTGGTCGTGGTGGTCGACGTCGTGGTGGACGTTGTCGTGGTGGTCGCCGTCGACTCGTCGTCACCGCCGGAGATGACCAGGGCGGCCACGGCGATGATGGCGGCCACGGCGGCGACTCCACCGAGGATCCACTTCTGGGCGTCGGTCATGGTGCCCATCTTCCCCTCTGGCCGTCCGGCGGAGGTGGCACTCGCCGCCCGTAGCACCGCCATGCGCGAAGAAGGGTTGTCGTCGGCACCCGTTCCTAACGTGCAGCCATGGACCTGCTGCGGGGAGGTTGTGTGGCGTGCCGGGGCGACCGGGGGCCGCTGTGCGTGGCCTGCTGGCAGGGGGTCGAACCGCCGCCCACCACCCGGGTTCGGGGCGTGGGTCCGGTGCCCGCGCTCTTCGCCTACGCCGGCACCGGAGCTCGCATCGTCCAGGCGCTCAAGTACCGCGACGGGCGCCGAGCCATCGCCCCGCTGGCCGACCGGCTCGCCGATCTGGTCTCCGCGCCCGGCGGCCCCCGGCCCGGAGCGGTCACGTGGGTCCCCACCTCACCGTCGCGGAGGCGACGGCGTGGCTTCGACCAGGCCGAGCTGCTGGCCGTGGCCCTGGCCCGGCGGCTGGGCACGCCGGCGGTGTCGGTCCTGCGCCGCCGGCCCGGGCCGGCGCTGACCGGTCTCGATCGCCAGGCCCGGGCGGCGGCGGCGCACTTCCGGGTCCGCCGGCCGGTGCCGGCTCCGCTCCTGCTGGTCGACGACGTGTGCACCACCGGCGCCACCCTGCGCGCCGCCCGGGCTGCGCTCGACGAGGCCGGCGGCCGGTTCGCCGGCGCCGTGGTGGTGGCCCGCACGCCATGAGGGGTCATGAGCGGTCGTGCGCGCTCCTGCCGCACCCGGGCCCCGCCCCATCGGGTGGCACCGTCGGCTGCACGTTCGGCACCACCGGCACCACCCGAACGGGCCTCGGGGTCTCGTCCGGCTGGTGGACTCGGTAGGCTGAACCAGCTAGCACGTTCGGAGGGTGCACACGTGAGCGAAGCGGGAGCAGACCAGGACGACGGCGCGGGCGCCCGGTCGGGCGACGACATCCGGGTGATGATCTGTGACGACCACGCCCTGTTCCGTCGCGGGCTCATCATGGTGCTCGAGGGCGAGGACGACATCGAGGTCGTCGCCGAGGCCGAAGACGGCGAGGACGCCGTCGCCAAGGCCATCGAGTACGTGCCCGACGTCGTGCTCATGGACGTGCGCATGCCCACCGTCGACGGCATCGAGGCCACCCGGCGCATCGCCGAGGAGGTCCCCAACGCCAAGATCCTCATGCTCACCGTCAGCGACGAGGAAGAGGACCTCTACGAGGCGGTGAAGGCCGGCGCCACCGGCTACCTGCTGAAGGAGGTCTCCATCGAGGAGGTCGCACCGGCGGCGCGTGCCGTGGTGTCGGGGCAGAGCCTCATCAGCCCGTCGATGGCGTCCAAGCTGCTCACCGAGTTCTCCAGCCTGGCCAAGCGGGCCGAGGAGCGCTCCAGCGTCCCCACGCCCCGCCTCACCGAGCGAGAGCTCGAGGTGCTGCGCCTGGTGGCCCAGGGCAAGTCCAACCGCGAGATCGCCGGTGACCTGTACATCTCCGAGAACACGGTCAAGAACCACGTCCGCAACATCCTCGAGAAGCTGCACCTGCACACCCGCATGGAAGCGGTCATGTACGCGGTGCGCGAGAAGCTGCTCGACATCCCCGGTAGCTGAGCGACGCGACCGGCTCAGCCGGTGATCGCCACCAGCAGGTCGCGGTAGCGGATCTGGCCCTTCCGGGTCAGGTGCACGCCGTCGTCGACGAGCAGCCCCTCCTCCTGGTGCGTCAGCCGCCACCAGTCGGCGAGCACGGCGGTGGGCTGCTGGTCGACCACGCGCGCGATCTCGCCGTTGACCTGCTCCTCCCACCGCCTCGGTACCGACACGTTGACCAGTACCAGGTGGCGTTCCGGTCCCACGGCCGCCACCACACGGTCGAGGGCCCCCGCCGGTGCGGCGCCGTTGTTGCCGATGTGGACGATCACCCACGGCGTCAGCCGCCCTTGCGCGGCCAGGCCCTCGATGAGGCGGACGTCGTCCTCGAACGAGCGGCCCTCGACGGCGTCGATCTGGATGGCGTCGCCGTAGTACGCCTGCAGCACCCGGGCGGCGCCGAGGGTGACCGATTCGCCGACGAGGGTCACCTGCTTGGTCGTGGCCGGGTCGGCGGCGGGTGGCGGAAGCGTGGTGGGTGGGGGGTCGGGCGCGGCGACGGTGGTCGGTGCCGCCGTCGGTCCGGGCGCTGCGGCCGTGGTGGCCGTGGTGGCCGGCGCGTTGGTGGCCGTGGTGGTCGAGGACGGGGCCGGCACCGAGGTACCCGTGGTGGTCGTGGTCGGGTTGCCGGCAGCGATCGGGTCGGTGTCGATCCGCAGCCCGGACGTCGCCTGGGCGACACGGGACGACGGTGGTGCCACGGCGAGCACGGCCACGAACACCACGAGGGCGGTGGCGCCGGCGATGGTCAGCCGTGCCCGGTGGGCGACGTCGTCGGGGCTGTGCGCCGCCAACCATGCCTGCACCCGGCCGTCGCGCACCGGCTGTTCGACCAGGCGGTACGACGCCTCGGACAGCGCGGCGATGAGGGCCAGCCGGGCGACCAGCGCCGTGCTGCCCGTGAGCCCCCAGTCCACGCCCGGTCGGGTGCACACGATCACCGGCCAGTGCCACAGGTACACCGAGTACGACCGGCGCCCGAGGGCCTGCAGCGGACCGGCACCCACGACGCGCCACAGCCGCGACGCCGGGTGGGTGGCGGCCACGATGGCCACGACGGTCAGCACGTCGACCCACAGGAAGCCCCACGGGAACGTCCACGGGTCGTACTCGCTGCGGACGACGAACTGCCGGAGCAGCAGCAACACGGCAGCGACGCCCACGACCTCGATGAGTCGGCGCGCCGTGCGGCTGACGTGGTCGCTCGCCACCTCGGGTCGCCAGGCCCAGGCGAGCAGCGCCCCGATGAGCAGACCGAACAGGCGGGTGTCGGTGCCGAAGTAGGCGCGCTCGGGCGCGGCGATGTCGGCGGTCGCCGACATGAGCAGCACCGACGCGCCTGCAGCGGCGGCCACCATCACCGCCGTGCGCCGGCGACCGAGGTACCGCAGAGCGAGGGGCAGCAGCAGCGGCCACAGCACGTAGAACTGCTCCTCGATGGCCAGCGACCACAGGTGCTGCAGTGGCGAGGGGCGGCCGAACACGGCGAAGTAGGGCTGGTCGGCGATGATGGCGTGCCAGTTCTGCACGTAGAGGAGCCCGGCGACGGCGTCGCCGCGGAAGAGCCGCAGATCGCCCGCCGGCAGCACGAACGCCCCCCAGGCGCTGATGGCCAGGATGAGGACCATCACCGCCGGCAGCAGGCGGCGGGCCCGCCGCCGCCAGAACGCCGGGCGGTCGATGCCACCGGTTCGGCGGTGCTCGTCCAGGAGCAGTCCGGTGATGAGGAAACCGGAGACGACGAAGAAGACCTCGACGCCCAGGTAGCCGCCCACCGCCCAGTCGGCGTCGAGGTGGTAGGCGATCACGGCCAGGACCGAGACGGCCCGGAGGCCGTCGATGCCGGGCAGGTAGTTGCGCCGGCGCAGCGGGGCGGACGTGAACGTGGGCTGCTCGAGCGTGGTCATGGCGTGCAGTCGCAGCGGAGGTGATCGGCGATGAGGTGGGCCATGGCCCGCTGGCCCGCGTCGTCGGGGTGGACGTGGTCGGCCCGCCAGTCGTGGCCCTTCGACGCGGCGAACCAGTCGATGAGGCCGGCGCGGTCGTCACGGCGGGCGAGGTCGGCCAGCAGGGCGTTGTTGGGGTCGCGCCAGCCGCGCCCGTCGACGTCGGTGGTCACCCACCACACGCGGGGACATCGGCCAGGATCGCCATGGCGGCGTCGAGGTCGTCGGCGTGCAGCGCCGCGTTGTTGGCGATCACCAGCACGGCCGCGTCGGGTGCCTCGCCGGCCTGGTCCAGCTCGTCCACGGTTCGACGCAGCCCGACGAGGCCACTGGGAACGGACGTGCCGGCGGGCACGCCTCCGCACGGGCCGGTGAAGCCGATGTCGAGGCGCCGGCAGTCGACGCCGTCGACGTGGAGGCGGCCGTCGATGTCCGCTGCCAGCTCGTCGGCGATCAGGACCGACACCGAGTCGCCGAACAGCAGCACCTCGGCGGGGCCGTCGGCGGCGGGCGCCCCGGTCAGATCGGCGCGCAGCGCGCCATCCACCGGCGGGGGAACGGTGCGGGGCACGGCGGCGGCGAGGACCGTGGACGGCGGTGCCGTCGGCGGCGGGGTTGCGACGGTGGGCTGGTCGTCACCGCAGGCGGACGCCAGCACGGCCACGGCGAGCACCGCCACCGTCCGTGCCGCCACGGCGCGGCCCCACCCCGTGCACTTCCCGGTCACCCCCGCAGCGTACGCCGCGACGAGATGCGAATCGGACCGCATGATTCGCGTCTATCATCCGTTCTGTGAGCATGCGTCGCTTCCGTACCGTTCCTGTCCTGTCCGCCCTCCTGCTGGTCGCCGCCACCCTGGTGCTCGTCGCCGGGTCCACGGCCAACGCCGCCACTCCGACCGCGCCGTGGGCGCCGGCCGCCCAGGCCGCCATCCATCCGGGCGTGCAGATGTTCACCAACGGTGCCCAGTGCACCGCCAACTTCGTCTACGCCGACGACGGCGGTGACGGACAGGTCGATCCGGGCGACGCCGTCTACCTCGGCTACGCCGCCCACTGCGCCGGGCTCGGCGCCGCCACCGACACCGACGGCTGCCTGGCCGAGTCGCTGCCCACGGGCACCGAGGTGACCATCGCCGGCAGCGACGGCAACGACTACACCGGCACCCTGGCCTATTCCTCGTGGGACACCATGCAGGACCAGGGAGGCGCATCGCCGCTCGAGTGCGCCTACAACGACCTGGCACTGGTGCGGATCGCCGCTGCCGACGTCGACGTGGTCAACCCGTCGGTGCCCCACTGGGGCGGGCCCGTCGGCCTGAACACCGACGGGAACCCGGCCGGCTCGGTCGTGTACTCCTACGGCAACTCCGAGCTCCGCCTCGGCCTCACGCTGCTGTCGCCCAAGGAGGGGCTGAGCCTGGGCACCACGCCCGACGGCTGGAGCCACCCCGTCTACACGGTGAGCCCCGGCGTCCCGGGCGACTCGGGCAGCGGCCTGCTCGATGCCCAGGGCCGGGCCAGCGGCGTGCTCTCCACGCTCGCGCTGGCACCCCTGCCGGCCAGCAACAACTTCGGTGATCTGGCCCACGAGCTCGACTACATGCACGCCCACGCGTCGGCCATGGCGGGCGTGGACCTGCAGTCCGGCACCGTCGCCTTCAACGGGTCCGCCCTGCCCCTGGGCCTCTGATCGGCGACCGCTCTGACCGGGTGTGGCGACCCGGGGAGCGGGAGAGAGCGCCGATACACTCCGCAACCGCATGGGACTACTCGATCGCGTCCTCAGAACCGGTGAAGGCAAGCGCCTGCGCGCCCTGAAGAGCCTGGTTCCCGACATCAACGCCCTGGAACCCACCTACCAGGCGATGTCCGACGAAGAGCTCAAGCACCAGACGGTGCTGTTCCGCGAGCGCCTCGACAACGGCGAGGACCTCGACGACATCATGCTCGAGGCGTTCGCGGTGTGCCGCGAGGCTGCGGTGCGGGTGCTCCACCAGCGTCACTACGACGTCCAGCTCATGGGCGGCGCCGCCCTGCACTTCGGCTGGGTCGCCGAGATGAAGACCGGCGAGGGCAAGACCCTCACGTCCACGCTGCCGCTGTACCTCAACGGTCTGGGCGGCAAGGGCACCCACATCATCACGGTCAACGAGTACCTGGCCACCTTCCAGTCCGAGTGGATGGGGCGTCTGTTCAAGTGGCTGGGCCTGACCGTGGGGCTCATCGTCCCCGGCGAGCGCGACCCCGAGTACAAGCGCCAGCAGTACGCCGCCGACATCACCTACGGCATCAACAACGAGTTCGGCTTCGACTACCTGCGCGACAACATGGCGATGAGCCGCGAGCGCCAGGTGCAGCGGGGCTTCAACTTCGCCATCGTCGACGAGGTCGACTCCATCCTCATCGACGAGGCCCGCACCCCGCTGATCATCTCGGGGCGCCTCGAGGACGCCGCCAAGCTCTACACCCGCTTCGCCGCCATCGTCCGTGGCCTGCGCCGCGACGAGCACTACGAGGTCGACGAGGAGAAGCGCCTGGTCGTGCCCACCGAGGAGGGCATCGAGCGGGTCGAGGAGCAGCTCGGCGTCGAGAACCTCTACGACGGTGTCGCCCAGAACCTCGTCCACCAGTTCCAGGTGGCCCTGCGGGCCAAGGAGCTGTTCCAGCGCGACAAGGACTACATCGTCATCGACGGCGAGGTGAAGATCGTCGACGAGTTCACCGGCCGCGTGCTCGAAGGGCGCCGTTGGTCCGAGGGCCTGCACCAGGCGGTCGAGGCCAAGGAGGGGGTGCCGATCAAGGAGGAGAACCAGACCCTCGCCACCATCACCCTCCAGAACTACTTCCGCATGTACGACAAGCTCGCCGGCATGACCGGCACCGCCGTCAGCGAGGCGGCCGAGCTGGCCAACACGTACAACCTGCAGGTGGTGCCGGTCCCCACCAACGAGCCGCTGATCCGCCAGGACAAGGGCGACCTCATCTACAAGACGCTCGAGGGCAAGTTCAACGCCGTCGCCGACGACGTCGAGGAGCGCTACCGCCGCGGGCAGCCCGTCCTGGTCGGTACCGCCTCGGTGGCCACCAGCGAGCAGGTCTCACGGGTGCTCGACCAGCGGGGCGTGGCCCACCAGGTGCTCAACGCCAAGCCCGAGCGCCAGTTCCGTGAGGCAGACATCGTCGCCCAGGCCGGTCGGCTGCACACCGTGACGGTGGCCACCAACATGGCCGGCCGTGGCGTCGACATCATCCTCGGCGGCAACCCCGAGCTGCTGGCCAAGCAGGAGCTGCGCAACGAGGGCCTCGACCCCGACGACCTCGAGAACGAGGAGCGCTACCGGAAGGCGCTGGCCAGGTACGAGACCGAGACCGCGGCCGAAGGCGACAAGGTGCGCGAGCAGGGCGGCCTGTACGTGCTCGGCACCGAGCGCCACGACTCCCGCCGCATCGACGACCAGCTGCGTGGTCGTTCGGGCCGCCAGGGCGACCCGGGCGAGAGCCGCTTCTACCTGTCGCTCGAAGACGACCTCATGCGCTTGTTCGCCACCGGCGCGGTCAACTGGGTCATGGGCCGGGCCCTGCCCGACGACGTGCCCCTCGAGGCCAAGATGGTCACCAAGGCCATCGAGCGGGCCCAGCAGACCGTCGAGCAGCGCAACGCCGAGATCCGCAAGAACGTCCTCAAGTACGACGAGGTCCTCAACGAGCAGCGCAAGGTCATCTACGAGCTGCGCGACCAGATCCTCGACAAGACCGACCTCAAGGCCAAGATCCAGGAGAAGTACCTCCCCGAGGCCGTCGAGTCGTTGGTCAGCACCTACTGCGTGGCCGACTTCGCCGAGGAGTGGGACCTCGACGGGCTCCTGGTGGCCGTCGCCGAGTACTGGCCCACCCAGATCACGGTCGACCAGCTCGCCGCGCTCGACACCTCCGACGAGATCTACGAGGTCCTCGTCGACGAGGCCCTGTCCCGCTACGAGGCCCGCGAGACCGAGCTCGGCGAAGACGTCATGCGCCAGGTCGAGCGGCAGGTGATGCTGCGCATCATCGACACCGCCTGGCGCGAGCACCTCGGCGAGATGGACTACCTGCAGGAGGGCATCAACCTGCGGGCCATGGGCCAGCGCGACCCGCTCGTCGAGTGGCAGCGCGAGGGCTACGAGATGTTCGAGGCCATGATCGCCCGCATCGAGCGCGACCTGGTCCGCTACGTGATGCACGTCCAGGTGCGCCAGCCGGGCGAAGGCCAGGGTGGACAGCCCGGCCAGGGCGAGGCCGGTGCCGGACCCGACGGTGCCGGACCCGACGGTGGCGGTGCACCCGCTGCGCCGGCGGTGGGTCAGCGCTTCGCCACCTCCGACCAGATCCGCCAGGTCGCCGCCACCCAGCAGGCAGCGCAGAGCAACGACCAGCCTTTCGGCGGCGACGAGCCGGCGGTGGCCAACCTGCAGACCTCGGGCCCGTCCGATCCGTCGTCGCAGGGCTCGAGCCTGTCGACCATCGCCCGCACCAGCACCGGCGCCGCCGCCGACGGGGCACCGCAGCGGGTCGAGGAGTCCGAGCCGGTGTCCCACACGCCGGTCGTGAAGTCCGAGTGGGACAAGACCCCCCGCAACGCGCCGTGCCCCTGCGGCAGCGGCAAGAAGTTCAAGCTCTGCCACGGTAAGAACTGACCCCTGTGGCAGGCGAGCCCGTAGGCTCGACCGTCCCCATGCGCGACTTCTCCGACGACCTCGCCGACCTGCGCCGCCGCCTCGACGAGGCGCACACCTACCTGCGCATCGACGAGCTCCGGGTCCGTCTGCCCCAGCTCGAGACCGAGGCCGGCCGACCCGACCTGTGGGACGACCAGGAGCGGGCCAAGGAGGTCAACGCCGAGCTCTCGGCCGTGACCGACGACCTGCAGACCTTCGACGCGCTCGAGAGCCGCATCGAAGACGCCGAGACGCTGGTCGAGATGGGCCGCGAGGAGGGCGACGACTCGCTCGAGCCCGAGGTCGAGGAGCACATCCGGGCGCTGCGCGCCGACTTCGACCGCATCGAGCTGCGGTCGCTGTTCTCCGGTGAGTACGACGAGCACGACGCCATCTGCGAGCTCCACTCGGGCGAGGGCGGTGCCGACGCCTACGACTGGGCCGAGATGCTGCTGCGCATGTACCTGCGCTGGGCCGAGCAGCACGGCTTCGACGTCGAGATCGACGCCGTCACCGAGGGCACCGAGGCCGGCATCTCCTCGGCCACGTTCATCGTCAAGGGCCGCTACGCCTACGGGTGGCTGCGTTCCGAGCACGGCGTGCACCGCCTGGTGCGCATCAGCCCGTTCAACGCCCAGGGCAAGCGCCAGACCGCCTTCGCCGCGCTCGAGGTCATCCCGCTCCTCGACGAGGCCGAGACCGACGTCGAGATCGACGACAAGGAGCTGCGGATCGACGTGTACCGGTCGTCGGGCGCCGGCGGCCAGCACGTCAACAAGACCGACTCGGCCGTGCGCCTCACCCACCTGCCCACCGGCATCGTCGTGTCCTGCCAGAACGAGCGGTCCCAGCACCAGAACAAGGACCGGGCCATGACCATGCTCAAGGCCAAGCTGGCCGACCTCGAGCGCCAGAAGCGCGCCGACGAGCTCGACTCCATCCGCGGCGAGCAGCGCAGCGTCGGGCTTCGGCTCCCAGATCCGCTCCTACGTGCTGCAGCCGTACCAGATGGTCAAGGACCTGCGGTCCGAGCTACGAGGTCGGCCAGGTCGACGCCGTGCTCGACGGCGCCCTCGACCCGTTCATGGAGGCCTACCTGCAGTGGGAGCGCTCCGAGGGCCTCGACGCATGACCGATGTCACCGCGAGGTGGGGCCGTGGCGTGACACCTGTCGGGTGGGTCCCGTTGGTACCGTCATCCAGTCGTAACGTCCTGCCCCGGAGCCCCGTGAACCCGTGATCAAGCTCGACAACGTCACCAAGACGTACAAGGGCGACGTCCCCGCGCTGCGCAACGCCGACGTCGACATCGCCAAGGGCGAGTTCGTGTTCCTCGTCGGGGCCTCGGGCTCGGGCAAGTCGACGTTCCTGCGCCTCATCAACCGCGAGGAGCAGCCCGAGCAGGGCCAGATCTTCGTGGCCGGCAAGAACATCCTCGAGCTGTCGTCGTGGAAGGTGCCCTACCTGCGTCGCAACATCGGCTCGGTCTTCCAGGACTTCAAGCTGCTCCAGGGCAAGACCGTGTACGAGAACGTGGCCTTCGCACTCGAGGTCATCGGCCGGCCCAAGCACGTCGTCAAGACCCAGGTGCCGGCCATCCTCGAGCTGGTCGGCCTGGCCAAGAAGACCGACAGCTTCCCCCACGAGCTGTCCGGCGGCGAGCAGCAGCGGGTGTCGGTGGCCCGGGCGTTCGTCAACCGGCCGCTGATCCTGCTGGCCGACGAGCCCACCGGCAACCTCGACCCGGCCACGTCGGTGGGCATCATGCGCCTGCTCGACCGCATCAACCGAACCGGCACCACGGTGCTCATGGCCACCCACGACCGGTCCATCGTCGACACGATGCGCCGGCGGGTCATCGAGCTCGACCGGGGCACGATCGTCCGCGATCAGCACCGCGGCGTGTACGAGTAGGAACGGCAGCGCCCCATGGCCCTCAAGGTCGACTACATGGTCCGCGAGACCGCGACGAACCTCGTCCGCAACTTCTCGCTCACCATCGCCTCCATCCTCACCGTCGCCGTCTCGCTGTCGCTCGTCGGCGGCTCGGTGCTGCTGCGCTACGCCGTCGACAACGCCACCCAGCGCTGGCAGGGCGGCATCGAGTTCATCATCTTCATGCAACCCGACGCGTCGCAGGACCAGACCGACGCCGTCCAGCGCCAGCTCGACGAGTCGACCCAGGTCGAGCGCTACGTCTACTTCGACCAGGACAAGACGTTCGAGGAGTTCAAGGACCTCTTCAAGAAGACGCCCCAGATCGTCGAGTCGGTCACGCCCGACGTGCTCCCGCCCAGCTTCCGGGTCGTGCCCGTCGACAAGTCGCCCGAGACCATCGCCAGCCTGCGGTCGGTGTTCGTCACCCAGCCCGGCGTGAAGGAGGTCGTCGCCGCCTTCGACTCGATCCGGACCATCCGCAACCTGTCGAACCTGGTCGGCGTCGGCTTGCTGGTCGTGGCCGGCTTCCTGCTGCTGGCGGCCACGTTGCTGATCCTCAACTCGATCCGCATGGCGATGTTCGCCCGCCGCCGCGAGATCGAGGTGATGAAGCTCGTCGGGGCATCGAACTGGTTCATCCGAATACCGTTCATGCTCGAGGGCGTGTTCCAGGGCCTCATCGGCTCGGGCTTCGCCATCGGCGTGGTGTTCGCCGTGCAGCGCATCTTCGACAACATCGCCGCCGACCAGCGCTTCTCGCTGTTCGCCGGCCTGCTCGTCGACTCCCAGCAGGTCACCAGCACCAGCCTGTTCGTGGTGGGCACCGGCGTGGTCATCGGCGCCCTCGGCTCGGCCTTCGCCGTGTCCCGCTTCTTGGATGTGTGACACCTGAGAATTGCGTCAGTTGGTCAGCACAGGTCTGACCAACTGACGACATTCTCGACCCGGGGTGGTTGCGGTCGGCGAATGGTTCGGGTTGACTAACCATTCGTGGAGCAGAACAAGCACGAGGCCGTGCGCACCGTCGCCCGGCTGTCCCGCATCTTCGAGAAGCAGTTGGCCGACCAGGCGATGACGCTGCCGCAGTATCGGCTGCTGGCGTTCCTGTCCAACGGCGAGTCGGCCGCCTCGGCCCTGGCCGACTGGCTGGCGGTGTCCCGCCCGTCGCTCACCAGCCTGGTCGACGGCCTGGTGGAGAAGGGCTGGGTCGCCCGGCAGCACAGCCCCGATGACCGGCGGCGGGTGCTCCACCAGCTCACCGACGCCGGCCGCGCGCGTCTGGCCGACGCATCCGATGCGCTGGTCGACCGGCTCGACGGCCTGCTCGAGCACCTCGACGCCGCCGAGTCGGCCCGGGTGCTCGAGGGGTTCGCCACGCTCCAGACGGCGATGCAGCGAGCCAAGGAGGCGGTGACCAGCGCATGAAGCTGTCCGACGACGAGCGCACCGACACCTCGGCTGACGGCGTCCCCATCGACATCGACGCGCCGCCCACGGCGTTCGAGCCGCTGCCGCCCACCGCCCACTACGACCCGCCCAAGGGCCGGCCCGACCCCGACCAGTCGCTGGGCTGGATCCGGCGCATGTGGCCGCTGGTGTGGGCCGAGAAGCGCAAGTTCATGCCCGCCCTCGGCATGGCCCTGGTGGCCCTGCTGGCCAACGTGGCCATCCCCGCCGTGGTCGGCGAGGGCATCGACGCCATCCGGGGTGGCGGCCAGCAGGTGACCCGCTGGGTCGTGATCCTGCTGGTGCTCGCCACCGTCCGGGCCATCTTCACCTACGGCTACCGCTCGCGCCTGTACCAGTTCGCCTACGCCATCGAGTACGACCTGCGATCGCTGATGTTCCGGCACCTGGCGACCATGTCGCACGGGTTCTACGACAAGGTCCAGACCGGCCAGCTGGTGTCCCGGGCCAACTCCGACATCCGCGCCGTGCAGATGCTGCTGACGTTCGCGCCGTTCCTGCTCATGATGTTCATGACGTTCGGTCTGGCGTTCGCGTTCATGCTCACCAAGCACGTGCTGCTGACCCTGGTCGCCATCTCGACGCTGCCGCTCGTGTACGTGTTCGGCGTCAAGCTGCGCAAGGTCATGTTCCCGCTGTCGTGGGTCGTCCAGGGCCGCCTGGCCGACGTGGCCACGACGGTCGAGGAGAACGTCACGGGCGTCCGGGTGGTCAAGGCCTTCGCCGGCGAGCGGGGCCAGATCGAGCAGCTCGCCCGCCACGCCCGCCGGCTGAAGTGGTCGGCGGTCAAGGTCGCCGACTCCCGGGCCACGTACGCACCGCTGATGGAGAACCTGCCCCGCCTGGGGATGGCGCTGACCGTGCTCTACGGCGGCTACCTGGCCATCGACGGCCAGGTCACCATCGGCGTCATCACCGCCTTCTCCCAGTACGTGCTCATGTTGCAGGCCCCGTTCCGGATGCTCGGCTTCTTCATGATCATGAGCCAGCGGGCGGCGGCCTCGGCGGGCCGCATCTTCGAGATCCTCGACACGCCGGCCGAGATCACCGACCGGCCCGGCGCCATCGACCTCGTCGACCCGAAGGGGCGCATCGACTTCGACCACGTGCGCTTCCGCTACGGCGACGATCCGGCCGACGACGACACGGGTGACGGAACGAACGACGGCACCGGCCGCGACGTCCTCGCCGACTTCGACCTCCACGTCGAGCCAGGCGAGACCGTCGCCCTGGTCGGCGGCACCGGCTCGGGCAAGTCCACCATCGCCCGCATCCTGCTGCGCTTCTACGACGTCAACGACGGAGCGGTGCGCATCGACGGCCACGACGTCCGCGACCTCACCATGGCTTCGATCCGGCACCACGTCGGGATGGTCACCGACGAGCCGTTCCTGTTCTCGGCGTCGATCCACGACAACATCGCCTACGCCCGCCCCGACGCCACTCGCGACGAGGTCGTCGCCGCCGCCCGCGCCGCCAACGCCCACCACTTCATCCTCGAGCTGTCCGAGGGCTACGACACGGTGATCGGCGAGCGCGGCTACACGCTGTCGGGCGGGCAGCGCCAGCGGGTGGCCATCGCCCGGACCCTGCTGGCCAACCCGGCCGTGCTCATCCTCGACGACGCCACCAGCGCGGTCGACGTCCGCGTCGAGGCCGAGATCCACGCCGCCCTCGAGCGCCTGGCCGAGGACCGCACCACGCTGGTGATCGCCCACCGTCTGTCCACCATCGCCCTGGCCGACCGCGTCGCGCTGGTCGACGGCGGCCGTGTGCTGGCGGTCGGAACCCACCAGCAGCTCATGGTCGGCGAACCCCGCTACCGCGAGGTGCTGGCCACCGTCGAGTCCGACGACGTCCCGATCGACCTGGCCGCCGCCGACATCCCAGGTGATGAGTCCGAGGAGGTGACGCTCTGATGGGCGGCTTCGGACCCCCCGCCGGTTCGCCGTTCGCCGCCCCCGGCGCCACCGGCCTGCCCTTCGCCGGCGTCCCCGAGGAGCTCCAGCGCCAGGTCGAGGAGCTGCTCGAGCTCGAGCCCGAGCACGAGCTGGACGAGATCGAGTTCTCCCAGTCCGACTGGGACCGTCGCCGGTTCACGCTGCGCCGCTTCGTCGGCGAGCGGCGCTGGGCCATGGCCTTCGCCGCGCTGCTCGTCATCGTCGAGACGGTCATGGTGTCGGCCGGCCCGTTCCTGACCGGCGCCGCCATCGACCGCGGCATCGTGGCCGGCGATCGCAGCGCCCTGCTGCGCATCGCCAGCCTCTATGTCGGCTCGGTCGTGCTGGCCACCGTGCTGTCCGCCGCCCGCGTCGCCTGGACCGGTCGGGTCGGCGAGTCGCTGCTCGAATCGCTCCGCGTGCGGATCTTCACCCACTTCCAGCGGCTGTCGCTGAGCTTCTTCACCGAGGAGAAGGCGGGCGTGCTGATGACCCGCATGACCAGCGACCTCGACGCCCTCACCGCCCTGTTCCAGGAGGGGCTGGTGAACATGTTCGTCCAAGGGCTGACGCTGGCCATCGTCACCGCACTGCTGTTCGCCATGAGCCCGATGCTGGCCGCCGTGCTCTTCCTCGGGGTGGTGCCGGTGATGCTGGCGCTGACCCTGTGGTTCCGCAAGGCCTCCGACGTGGCGTTCCTCGACGTGCGCGAGCGCATCGCCGATGTCATGTCCGACCTCCAGGAGAACCTGGGCGGCATCCGCATCGTCACCGCCACCAACCGGGCCAAGCGCAACGTGGTGCAGCACGAGAACATCCTCGGCTCGTACCGCGACGCCAACGACCGCACGGCCATCATCGGCGCCGTCTACGGCCCCTCCACCGAGCTGGTGGGGTACCTGGCCCAGGCCATGCTCCTCGCCCTCGGCGGCTGGCTGGTGACCCGGGGTTCGCTCACCCCGGGCGAGCTGGTGTCGTTCTTCTTGTACCTGACGATGTTCTTCGCCCCGATCCAGCAGCTGGTGCAGCTGTACAACAGCTACCAGCAGGGCCGCTCGGCCGTCCGCAAGCTCGGCGACCTGTTCGCCACCGAGCCCGACGTGGTCGAGCGCCCCGACGCCGCCGAGCTGCCTTCGATGCAGGGTGCCATCGAGCTCGACCACGTCACCTTCGGCTACGACCCGGCCGTGCCCGTGCTCCACGACCTGACCCTGCGGATCGCCGCCGGCGAGACGGTGGCGTTCGTGGGCGAGACCGGGGCGGGCAAGTCGACGGTGGCCAAGCTGGTCAACCGCTTCTACGACCCCACCGAGGGCACCGTGTCCATCGACGGACACGACCTGCGCACCGTCACCCTCGACTCGCTGCGGTCCCAGATCGGCGTCGTCCCCCAGGAGCCGTTCCTCTTCGCCGGCTCGATCCGCGACAACCTGGCCTTCGCCGCACCCGGGGCCACCGACGAGCAGCTCTGGGCGGCCGTCGACGCCGTCGGCCTGCGCGACCTGGTCGATCGCCAGCCCAACGGACTCGACCAGATCGTCCACGAGCGCGGGTCCTCGCTCAGCTCCGGCGAGCGCCAGCTGCTGGCGCTGGCCCGGGCGTTCCTGTCCCAGCCACGGGTGCTGGTGCTGGACGAGGCCACCTCCAACCTCGACCTGCAGTCCGAGACCCGCATCGAACGGGCGCTCGACGCCGTGCTCGAGGGCCGCACCGCCATCATCATCGCCCACCGCCTGGCCACCGCCATGCGGGCCGACCGCATCGCCGTCATCCACGACGGCGAGCTGGTCGAGCTGGGCAGCCACGCCGAGCTGGTGGCCCAGGGCGGCCGCTACGCCTCGCTCTACGACACCTGGATGTCACAGGCCACGGCCTGACCGAATGGGCATTGCGGCGCCACGTGCGCCAGCATCGCTGCTCGTGACCGCCAGCGGCATCCTCGTCATCCTCGTGATCGCCGCCGTCGGTGCCTTCGTCCAGGGCAGCGTCGGCTTCGGCCACAACCTCATCGCGGCGCCGATCTACGTCCTGGTCGATCCCCGTCTCGTGCCCGGCCCGGCCATCGCCTCCGCCGGCGTGCTCGTGGCGCTCACCATGGTGCGCGACCACAAGGGCCTCCACCTGGGCGAGGTCAGTACGGCGCTGGTGGGGCGGGTGCCCGGCACGCTGTTGGCCGCGTTGGCCGTCGCCGTGCTGCCCACGCACGGGCTGGCGGTCTTCTTCTCGGTCCTGGTGCTGGTCGCCGTCGGGATCACGGCATCCGGCGTCTCGGTGCAGCCGTCCCGGCCCACGCTGCTCGGCGCCGGCGCGCTGTCGGGCTTCATGGGCACGGCCACCTCCATCGGCGGACCACCGATGGCGATGCTCTACGCCAGCCAGAGCGGTCGGTACCTGCGGGGGACCCTGGCCGGCTTCTTCCTCGTCGGCATCGGCATGAGCCTCACCGCGCTGGTGGCCACCGGGTCGTTCGGCCTCGAGGAGCTCCGCCTGGCCCTGCTGCCGATTCCCGGCATCGCGGTCGGCTTCGCCGCGTCGACCCACGGCGCCCGGTACCTGGACGCCGGCCGCACCCGCCCGGCGATCCTGGCCGTGTCGGCGCTCAGTGCGGTGTCGGTGCTGGCCAAGACGCTGCTGTGACGCTCGAGCACTCGTGTCGCCGAGGTGACCGGACAGGCGGGAGAGGGAGGGCTGGCCGGTCACCCCGACGACGAGTGGCGATGACGAACGAGGAGCACCTGGGAGAGATGGGAGGGAGCGCTTCGTGCCGTCACCGTTGGTTGACACTTACGACATCGATCGGTTTGGCGGGTGACTTGAGCCACGATTGGCGGAGATACCGGCAGATCCCGCTGTCGCGGTGTCCCCGGACCGTCGAGGTGACGTGACAGCATGCGGCATGGACACGACCGACATCCGCTACGAGCGTGACGGCGCCGTCGCCACCATCACGCTGCACCGCCCCGACCGCCTGAACGCCTTCACGGTGACCATGCAGCGCGAGCTGGTGGCCGCCTTCGACGAGACCGACGCCGACGACCGCGTCCGCGCGGTGATCGTCACCGGTGAGGGCCGTGGCTTCTGCGCCGGCGCCGACCTCGGCGGCGGTGGCGACACGTTCGACACCGGCGCCCAGCACGACGACGGGGGTGCGGTGACGACCGGCGCCGACGAGATGCGCCACCGCGACGAGGGCGGCTTGCTGACGCTGCGCATCTTCCAGAGCACCAAGCCGGTCATCGGCGCCATCAACGGCGCCGCAGTCGGCGTCGGCGTCACCATGACCCTGCCCATGGACATCCGCCTGGCCAGCACGGCGGCGAAGTTCGGTTTCGTGTTCGCCCGCAGGGGCATCGTCCCCGAAGCGTGCTCGTCCTGGTTCCTGCCCCGGCTGGTCGGCATCTCCAAGGCGGCCGAGTGGTGCTACTCGGGCCGGGTGTTCGGCGCCGACGAGGCCCTGGCCGGGGGACTGGTGCGCTCGCTCCACGAGCCCGGCGACCTCCTGCCCGCCGCCCGGGAGCTGGCCGACGAGATCGCCGCCAACACCTCGGCGGTCAGCATCGCCATGACCCGGGCGATGCTGTGGCGCATGCTCGGCGAACCGCACCCCATGGCCGCTCACGAGGTCGACTCGCCCGCCATCGCCTACCTGGGCAAGAGCGCCGACGCCCGGGAAGGCGTGGTGTCGTTCCTCGAGAAGCGTCCGCCCGAGTTCAGCGACACGGTCAGCCAGGACATGCCGCCGTTCTACCCGTGGTGGGACGAGCCCGAGTTCCGGGGCGGCGCCGCCCGGTGAACCGCGCCGGCGCCGCCGCGCCCGGCAGCGACGTCGTGCTGCTGGGCGTGGCCGTGCTGGCGGTGTCGACCTCGGCACCGCTCATCCGCTACGCCGGTGCGCCGGCACTGGCCATCGCCATGTGGCGCAACGCACTGGCGGTGCCGGTGCTCGTCCCGGCGGCCGTGCGCGTCCGCCGGCCCGACCACCGGGAGCGCCGGCTGATCGTCCTGGCGGGGCTCCTGCTGGCCGCCCACTTCGCCGTGTGGATCTCGTCGATCTCCTACACCACGGTGGCGTCGTCGGTGGCGCTGGTGGCCACCCAGCCGGCCTGGGCGGCGCTCATCGCCCGCCGCCGGGGTGAGGTGGTCGACCGGGCGGTGTGGCTCGGCATCGGCGTGGCCTTCGCCGGCGTGCTGGTGCTGTCCGGGGTCGATCTGTCGGTCTCCGGCCGGGCGTTGTTCGGTGACGCCCTGGCGGTGGCCGGCGGTTTCCTGGCCGCTGCCTACGTCACCGTCGGCGCCACCGTCCGGCGATCGTTGGACACCTCCGTCTACGCCGCCGGCTGCTACGCGACGGCCGCGGTCGCCCTGCTGGCTGCGTCGCTGGTGTCGGGGCGCTCGCTCGTGGGCTACGAGCCCGGCACCTGGCTGGCCATCGTCGGGCTGACCGTCGGGCCGCAGCTGCTCGGCCACACCCTGTTCAACCGCGTCCTGCGCTCGCTGGCGCCCACCACGGTGTCGGTGGCCATCCTGTTCGAGGTCGTCGGGGCGTCGGTCATCGCCGCGCTGTGGTTCGGCGAGACGCCTCCAGTTGGTGCGTTGCCCGCCGGTCTGCTCATCCTGTGCGGCGTCGTTCTCGTGATCCGGGCCGGCCGTCGCCGCCCCGTCGAAGGAGTCCCCCTTGGCTGAACCCACCTTCCTGCCCCTCGTCGAACCGCCGAGCGAGCCGGGTGATGCCGATCCCGTCGTGTTCACGGTGCGCAACGACCAGGTCCACATCGGGGCCGCGACCGACGACGACACGCCCGATCCCGACCCCGAGCAGCCTGGCCACGTGTACCTCGGCCGCCTCGGCGGGGCCGACTGCTGGGCCGTCGACGTCGACGGCGACGATGAACCCGACGTGGTGCTCACCCCGCTCATGGCCCTGCACGCCCAGGTGTCCGAGCAGGAGTGGGTGCTCGCCGGCCGGGCCGTCCAGTTGGTGCAGTGGCAGCGCACACACCGGTTCTGTGGACGGTGCGGAACGGCGACCCAGCAGGCCCCGGGCGAGCGCGCCATGCGCTGCCCGTCGTGCGGACTGCTCTCGTTCCCCCGGCTGGCACCGGCGGTCATCACGCTCGTCACCCGCGAAGACGGCCGCGCCCTGCTGGCCCGCAACGCCGGATGGCCGATGCCGATGTTCTCGTGCCTGGCCGGCTTCGTGGAGCCGGGCGAGACGCTCGAGCAGGCCGTGGCGCGCGAGGTCCACGAAGAGGTCGGCGTGTCGGTGGGGCGCATCACCTACCAGGGCTCGCAGCCCTGGCCGTTCCCGCACTCGCTGATGATCGGCTTCCGGGCCGAGCACGCCGGCGGTGAGATCGAGGTCGACGGTGTCGAGATCGCCGAGGCCCACTGGTTCGCCACCGACGACCTCCCCCAGATCCCGCCCCGGCTGTCGATCGCTCGCTCGCTGATCGATGAGTGGATCGCGGAGCACTGAACGTTGACCACGGCTGACACCGAGACGGGCGACGACCGCCTCATCACGCCGCTCTTCGCCCTGCTGGTCGTCGCCGGGCTCTTCTACTTCCTGGCCATCGGGGCGCTGCTCCCGACGCTGCCCAAGTACGTGGAGGACGAGCTCGGCGGTGGTGGCTTCCAGGTCGGCCTGGTCGTCGGCGCCTTCGCCGTGTCGGCGGCACTGGTCCGACCACTGGTCGGCCGGTTGGGCGACGTGTGGGGCCGCCGTCGGCTGGCGCTGGTCGGCGCAGCGCTGGCGGCTGCCGGCATCGCGCCGCTCGGCGCCGTGCAGGCGGTCTGGTTCCTGATCGCGCTCCGTCTCGTCGCCGGGCTCGGCGAGGCGTGTTTCTTCATCGGTGCCGCCACCGCCGCCCAGGACCTGGCGCCCGACCACCGCCGTGGTGAGGCGGCGTCGTTCTTCTCGATCGCCATCTACTCGGGACTGGCCTTCGGCCCGTCCATCGGCGAGCTGCTGTACGGGCACTTCGGGTCCACGCCCACGTGGTTGTTCGCCGCCGGCAGCTGCGTGCTGTCGGCCGTCCTCGCCACGTTCATGCCCGCGGGCCTCGGACGGGTGGCCGAGCCCACACCGCGGCGCGGTCTGTTGCACCCGGCCGCCATCCTCCCCGGTTCGGTGCTGCTGATGGGCATCCTCGGCTTCACCGGCTTCGCCGCGTTCCTACCCCTGTACATCGACTCCATCGGCGTGGCCGACGCCGGCCCGTTCTTCCTCGTCTACGGCCTCATCGTGCTGGCGGTGCGCATCTTCGGCGCCCGCCTCCCCGACCGTCTGGGCCCGGTGCGCACGTCCAGCATCGCCCTGACCGCCATCGGTGCCGGCGTGACCTCGGTGGCCGCCATCGGCTCGGCCACCGGCGTCTGGATCGGCACCGTGCTGCTCTCGCTGGGCATGGCCATGCTCTTCCCCGCGCTGTTCACGTTGGCGGTCAACGCCGCCCCCAGCGCCGAGCGCAGCCACGCCGTGGGGACGTTCTCGCTGTTCTTCGACCTGTCCCAGGGGCTCGGCGCGCCGGCGCTGGGCCTGGCGGTCACCGTGTTCGGCACCGAGCGGGCCGCGTTCGTGGTCAGCGCCGTCATCGCCTTCGCCGGCGTGATCGTGGCCAACACGTGGCTGCGACGGGCCGTGGTCAGTCCGCTGCCCAGGTGAGGGCGAAGGCCACCGCCGCTGCGGTGGCCACGTTGAGCGAGTCGACGCCGTCGGCGACGGGGATGCGCACGCGGGCGTCGGCGGCGCCGAGCGCCGCATCCGTGAGGCCGGGACCCTCGGCGCCGACCATCCAGGCGACCGGACCGTGCCGCCACCGGGCCGCCGCCTGACCCGCGGTCACGTCACCGGCGGGCGTCAGCGCCAGCACGGTGTGGCCGGCGGTGCGCACGAGACCCAGCCCCTCCGGGGGCGCAGGGATCCGGGTCCACGGCACCCGCAGCACGTGCCCCACCGACACCCGCACCGAACGTCGGTAGAGCGGGTCGGCACACGTCGGGTCGAGCAGCACCGCGTCCACGCCGAACGCGGCGGCGTTGCGGAACAGCGCCCCCAGGTTCTCGTGGTCGTTCACACCCTCGACCACCACGGCCCGGTCGGTGGCGGCCAGCAGGTCCTGCGGGCGGGGGAGGGGAAGCCGTCCGGCCGAGGCCACGACCCCCCGGTGGATGTCGAACCCGGTGACGCCGCGCAGCAGCGCCGGCGAACCGACGTAGACGTCGACGTCCGTGGCCGCCGGCGATCCGTCGAGCAGCGCCGACACCCGATCGATCTTGTTGTCGGCCACCAGCACCGACCGAAGGGGGTGGGGCGAACCGAGCACCGCCTCGAGCGCCAGCAGACCCTCGGCCACGAAGCAACCGTGCTCGGCCTCGGTGCGGCCCCGGGCCGCAGCGTCGGTCAGGCCCGAGACCTCCACCAGGCGCGGGTCGTCGACGTCGTCCACCGGCACGATGCGCACGCCCGTGACCTCCCGGGGTCAGACCAGGCCGCTGTCGAGCAGGCAGCAGCCGCAGGCGTGGCAGTCGCCGGATCCCTCGATGGTGCCGTCGAGGCGCACGGTGCGCGGGCACGGTGCGCCGGTGGGTGTGGCGTACCGGTGGGACGCGGGAGCGTCGGAGCCCTCGGCGGTCCGGCGATGATCCGGGCGGTCGGGTGCGGCGCTGCCCACGACCCGACGGTAGCGCCGGCGCCGGCCCGACGCTGGCCGGGACGGCCGAGCAACGCTGGTCAGCCGGCGGCCCGCTCGACCGCTCGGCACCGGTTCGAGCCCTAGGGTCCTCGCAGTAGCTGCGTCCACGGCATCCAACCCGGGGGTCCGCGCCGACGATGCACCGGCCCGGCTCCGGTTCGAGCCCGAGGGTCCTCGCAGTAGCTGCGTCCACGGCATCCAACCCGAGGGTCCTCGCCGACGATGCACCGGCCCCGACCGGTCCCGCTGCGCTGGTCAGCCGGCGGCCCGCTCGACCGCCCGCCGGGTCAGCACGCGAGCCAGGTGCTGGCGGTAGTCGGGCTGGGCCGACAGGTCGGCCGGCGGGCTGGTGCCGTCGGCGGCATGTCCGGCCGCCTCGCCGATGGCGTCGGCCGAGGGGTCGGCGCCGGCCAGCGCCTGCTCGGTGGCGGTGGCCCGCACGGGTGTGGCGCCCATGTTGGTGAGCCCGATCCGGGCCTCGGCGATCGAGCCGTTGTCGCGCCGGACGGCGGCGGCGACGCCGACCACGGCCCAGGCCTGCGCCACGCGGTTGAACTTCTCGTAGGCGAAGCCCCACGACGCGTCGTGCTTGGGCACCCGCACCGACACCAGCACCTCGTCGGGTGCCAACGCCGTCTGCAGGTAGGCGTGGAAGAAGTCGGCCGCCGGGATCTCCCGCGTGCCCTGCGGCCCCTGGGCCACGAACGTGGCGTCGAGCGCCGACACCACGGCCGGCAGATCGCCGGCCGGGTCGCCGTGGGCGGTCGCCCCGCCGATGGTGCCCCGGTGGCGGACCTGGGCATCGCCGACCATGGCGGTGGCGTCGGCCAGCAGTGCGCAGTGCTGGCGCACCAGCGGATCGTGCACGACGTCGTGGTGGGTGGTGCCGGCGCCGATCACCAGGTGGTCGCCGTCCTCGGTGACGCCGCGCAGGGCGTCGATCCGTCCGATGTCGACCACCACGGAGGGCACGGCCAGGCGCAGCTTCATCAGCGGCAGCAGGCTGTGCCCGCCGGCCAGGATCTTGGCGTCGTCGCCGTGCTCGGCGAGGGCAGCGACGGCTTCGTCGATCGACGTGGCGGCCACGTAGTCGAACTCGGCGGGGATCATGACCGGCCTCCTTCCTGCCCACCCTGCATCGCTCGCCAGATCCGCTCGGGCGTGCACGGCATCTCCACGTCGTGGACGCCGTACGGGCGCAGGGCGTCGACGATGGCGTTGACGACCGCCGGTGTCGACGCGATGGTGCCGGCCTCGCCGACCCCCTTCACGCCGAGGTCGTTGGCGGCCGGCGTCTCGGTCCGGTCGGTGGTGAACTCGGGCAGGTCGGGTGCCGCCGGCACCAGGTAGTCGACGAGCGTGCCGGTGACCAGGTTGCCGTCGTCGTCGTACACCGCGCCCTCGTACAGGGCCTGGGCGATGCCCTGGGCCAGCCCGCCGTGGACCTGTCCTTCGACGATCTGGGGGTTGATGACCTTGCCGATGTCGTCGACGCACACGTAGCGCCGGATCGTGGGCCGTCCGGTGTCGGTGTCGACCTCGACGGCGCACAGGTGCGTGCCGTGCGGGAACGAGAAGTTCTCGGGGTCGAACACGGCGTGGCCGGTGAGGTCGGGCTCCATGTCCTCGGGGTAGTCGTGGGCGACGAACGCGGCCATGGCCAGCTCCTGGAACGTCTTGGAGGCACCGGGCGTGCCCTTCACATGGAAGGCACCGTCGGCGAACTCGAGGTCCTCCTCGGCCGCCTCGAGGAGGTGGGCGGCCAACTTGCCGGCCTTCTCGATGACCTTCTGCAGGGCCCGCTGGAGGGCGATGCCACCGACGGCCAGCGAGCGAGACCCGTAGGTGTCGAGGCCCATCGGCGAGACGGCTGTGTCCCCGTGGAGCACCTCGACGTCGTCGTAGGGGATGCCCAGGGCCGAGGCGGTGATCTGCGACCACGTGGTGACGTGGCCCTGGCCGTGCGGCGAGGTGCCCGTGACCACCTGGACCTTGCCGGTGGCCAGGACCCGCACCGTGGCCGCCTCCCAGCCACCCGAGCCGAAGCTCAGGTTACCCAGCACCCGTGACGGCGCCAGGCCGCACATCTCGGTGAAGGTCGAGATGCCGATGCCCAGCTGCACCGGGTCGTTGCGCTGGCGCCGCTCGTCCTGCTCGCGGCGCAGGCCGTCGTAGTCGAACAGCTCGAGTGCCCGAGCGGTGGCGGCTTCGTAGTTGCCCGAGTCGTAGGTCAGCCCGGCCACCGTCTCGTAGGGGAACTCGTCGTGGCCGATCCAGTTCTGGCGGCGCAGCTCGAGCGGGTCCATGTCGAGCTCGTCGGCCAGCTCGTCCATGATCCGCTCGATGGCGAACGTCGCCTCGGGGCGTCCGGCGCCGCGGTAGGCGTCGGTCGGGGTCTTGTTGGTGAAGACGCCCGTGCAGTTGAAGCGGTAGGCGTCCATCTTGTAGATCGCCGGGTACATGAAGGCGCCGAGGATGGGGATGCCCGGGGTCACCAGCATCAGGTAGGCGCCCATGTCGGCGATCAGGTCGACCTTGAGGCCCAGCAGACGACCGTCGCTGGTTGCGGCGAGCTCGATGTCCTGGATCTGCCCACGACCGTGGTGCATGGTCAGGTAGCTCTCGCTGCGGGTCTCGGTCCACTTCACCGGCCGGCCCAGACGTCGGGCCACCAGCACCGACACCAGCTCCTCTCCGTAGACCTGGAGCTTGGAGCCGAAGCCCCCGCCGACGTCGGGCGCGACGACCCGGACCTTCTGCTCGGGGATCCCGGTGGTGGCGGCGATCATCAGCCGGAGGATGTGGGGGACCTGGGTCGACGAGTACAGCGTGAGCTCGCCGTTGGCCGCCTGGGGGAGGCAGGCGGTGGCGCGGGGTTCCATCGGGGTCGGCAGCAGCCGCTGTTGCAGGAAGCGCCGCTTCACCACGACATCGGCCCGGGCGAACGTGTCGTCGATGTCGGCACCGGTCGGCATCGAGAAGAAGTACGTCTTGTTGGTGCCGGCGTCGTCGTGGACCAGCACCTCGTCGCGCAGGGCGTCCTCGAGGTCGATCACGGCGGGCAGCGGGTCGTAGTCGACCACCACCTTCTCGGCGGCATCGACGGCCGCGTAGCGGTCGCGGGCCACGACCACCGCCACCGGGTCGCCGGCGTGGCGCACCTTGCCGACGGCCATCGGCGGGTGGGCGGGCAGCTTCATGTCCTCGGTGACCGGCCACGCGCACGGCAGGCTCGGACACTCGTCGACGAGGTCGGCGCCGGTGAAGACGGCGATCACGCCGGGCGACGCCTCGGCCTCGGAGGTGTCGATGGAGGTGATGCGGGCGTGGGCCATGGGGCTGCGGACGAAGGCCATGGTCAGCATGCCGGCGGCCAGGATGTTGTCGGTCCAGGACGTCTGTCCGGTGACGAGGTGGGCGTCCTCCTTGCGGGGCGGCGACGTGCCGATGCCGCCGACGTCGGGACGGGCTTCGGTGGCGGTCATGCCCGCACCCCCTCGTCGCTGGCCATGGCCTGGGCGGCGGCCCGCACCGCCTTGACGATGTTCTGGTAACCGGTGCAGCGGCACAGGTTGCCCTCGAGCCCGTGGCGCACCTCGTCGTCGGTGGGCTCGGGGTTCTCCTGGAGCAGATCGAGGCTGGCCATGATCATGCCCGGCGTGCAGTAGCCGCACTGGAGGGCGTGCTCCTCGTGGAAGGCCTGCTGCAGCGGGTGCAACTGGCCGTTCTCGCGGGTGGCGGCCAGTCCCTGGATGGTGAGCACCTCGTGGCCGTCGGCCTGGACGGCGAGCACGGTGCAGGACTTCACCGAGCGTCCGTCCAGGTGGACGGTGCAGGCGCCGCAGTTCGAGGTGTCGCACCCGACGTTGGTGCCGGTGAGTCCGAGGTTGTCCCGCAGGTGGTGCACCAGCAGCATCCGGGGCTCGACATCGTCGGAGTAGACCGTGCCATCGACGGTCAGTGTGATTCGTGCCATGTGTCCCCCAAGGTCTGGGTCGGTTGCCGGCGGCGTCCCCTCCGCCGGTCTCGTCCCTCATCGAAGCACATCTGCCGGCGGCGTGCTCGGGCACCGCCAGGCACCAAAACCGAACGACGCCCTCCCGTGCGGGAGGGCGTCGGTGCTGGTGAAGGGTGGTGCGCGCTAGGCGGTGATCTCGGCGGAGTCGTCGGGTTCGGCGACCTCGACGCCCCGAAGCGCCAGGTCGATGGCCAGGTCGTCGAAGACGTCGGCGACCTCGCCCCGGTAGCGCAGCTGGATCGTGTTGGAGTCGCGGTAGCGACCGAACACGCTGTCTTCGTCGAGGATCTCGACACCGGCCGAACGACCGCTGCGCACGCGGTCGGAGGCGATGATGAAGAGGTCGGCATGGTCGGGATGGGCGGCGGACATCTCCTCGAGCGCCGCCAGCACGAGGCCCTCTTCGATGGTGCCGGAGAGCTCGCCGCGCTGGTCTGCGTTGAGGCCGAGCGTCTTGGCGGTCGTGAGCAGATGCATCGAGGTCTCCTCCTCATCGGGTTGCGTGGTTCACGATGCCCGGATCCGTCACCGTTCACAACCCGGCTGTTGGTGGCCGGTGTCACGAGCGTAGGGCCTGGGACCCCCGTCTCCCGTTCATGGGGGTGCGTTCCGGAGAGTCACCGCTCCGAGTGCGTTCGTCGCCGGGGTGGCGCCTACGGTGGCGCGTGTGCTCGTCCTGATGTGCGACGACGAACCCGACATCCGGCACCTGTACCGGCTCGCGTTCGAGCAGGAGGGGGCCGATGTGGTCGAGGCCGTCGACGGCGAGGACTGCATCGCCAAGGCGGCCGAGTTCCAACCCGACCTCGTGGTGCTCGACCTGTTCATGCCCAACCGAGACGGCATGTCCGCCCTGCCCGAGGTCAAGCGCACCTGTCCCACGGCACGCGTGCTCATCGTCAGCGCCCACGGCACCGCCGACCTGTTCGCCAAGACCAAGGCGCGCGGCGCCACGGCGTGCTTCGAGAAGCCGTCGTTCCTCGCCCGCATCCCCCGCCTCGTCGAGCGCTACGGCCAACCGGCCTGAGCGGGCGCCGGGCCGGTTCGTCCCCGGCAGGGGTCGGTCGCCTCCGCGTCGAAGCAGTGGCCATGCCCGACCTGCCCGACCTGCGCGCCCTGCACGACCGCGAGAACGAGGAGTTCTCGGCGCTGCTGCACGACCTGCGTCCCGACGAGTGGGAGCACGAGTCGCTGTGCGAGGGCTGGAAGGTGCGCGACGTCGTCGGCCACATCCTCTACGGCAACGAGCTTCGTCTGTGGACGCTTCCCTTGCGCCTGGCTCGCTTCGGCTTCTCGTCCGACCGCTCCGGCAAGCACTACTCGATCGAGCGGGCGCGGGATCACACGCCCGACGAGCTCGTGGCCGCCTTCGACAGCCGGGACGCGTGGGCGGGGACCTGCAAGGTGTTCCCGGCACGGTTGGTGCTCCTCGACCGGCTGGTGCACCAGCAGGACATACGCCGTCCGCTCGGGCGGCCCCGCACGATCCCCGACGAGCGTCTGCTGGCCGCGCTCGAGGGCACCCCGACGCTCGGTTCGGTGTTCGGTGCCAAGAAGCGGACCAAGGGTCTGCGCCTCGAGGCCACCGACGTCGACTGGAGCTGGGGCGACGGACCGCTGGTCCGCGGCCCGGGCGAGGCGCTGCTCCTGGCCATGCTCGGCCGCGGGGCGGCGCTCGACGACCTCGAGGGCCCCGGCGTACCCGACCTGGCCGCCCGCGCCGTTTAGAAATTCTCGTCGTTGTAGTTCTCGATCGCCTTGGTGATCTTCTGGTCGGCGTCGGCGATGGCACCGGCAGGGTCGACCCCGCTGAACATCACGGCCTCCAGGGCGTCCCGGACCGCGCTGCGGGTCTCGGTGTAGGGGCCGATCAGCGGGCCTGGCCAGGCCGGGTCGACGTTCTGGAGGCCCTCGTAGGCGGTGTGGAGCCACTTGCCGGGGCGGGTCTTCGTCCAGAAGTCCTGGACCGCCGGCGAATTGGCGGCCTCGTCGCGCACCGGCAGGTACGAGCCCTCGAGGTGCCAGAGCACCTGGTTCTCGGGCTCGTTCACGTACTTGACGAAGTCCCACGCCGCTGCCTGCTGCTCGGCCGAGCCGGCGTTGGTGATGTACCAGACCCCGCCGCCGAGCTGACCCTGGTTCGCTCCGTCCAGGCCCGGGAACGGACCGGCGTCCAGGTTGATGTCGATCGCCGGCAGCTCGGTGTCGAGCCCCAGCTCCTTCGGGTCGAGGTTGCCCTCGAGCACGGCGTTGATGGTGGTGACGGCGGTCGACGTCTCGATCATCATCGATGCCTGCTGGAGGCCCATGGCGAAGTAGTGGTCGAACTGGCCCTCGGTGCCTGGCACCGGGTTGAGCAGGCCCTCGTCCTTCATGGTCTTGAGCTGGTCGAAGAGCCGTTGGGTGGCCGGGTTGTCGAACGCGCCCGCCGTGGTCTCGCCGTCGCCACGCCCGTTGTCGTTGTTCACCAGGCCCTCGTGGGCGCCGGTCAGCCAGAACTCGACGAACCACGGCTGCATGTTCATGACCACCGGCGTGTCGACCACGCCCGCCGCCTTGATCGCCCGTGCCGCGTCGGCCATCTCGGCCAGCGTCGCCGGCGGCTTGTCGGGGTCGAGACCGGCCTGCTCGAAGTGATCGCGGTTGTAGTAGAGCAGCACGGTCGACACGTTGAACGACGCCGGTTGCAGCACCCCGTCGACGCTGTAGAAGTCCTTCACGCCCTGGGAGAAGTCGTCGTAGCCGGTGTAGCCGTCGGCCTCGGCGCAGGCGGCGGCGGGGATCACGGTGCCCGAGTCGGCCAGGAACCTGGTGTTGGTGTCCTCCATGACCCCGATGGCGGGAAGGTCGCCGCTGGGGATGCCCTGCCGGAACTTGCGCAGGAGCTCCTCGTAGGCCGCTCCCTGGTTCTCGACGTGGACCCGGACCTTGTCCTGGGAGGCGTTGTAGGCGTCGGCGATCTTGTTGAGCGTGCGGTTCGTCAGGCCGACGTAGGTGTGCCACAGGGTGATGTCGACCGGACCGTCGGCGCTGTCGAGCGCGTCGACGGGACAGAGGTCGGCCAGACCGTTGTCGCCGCCGGTGGCGTCGGGGCTGGAGGTGTCGCCGCCGGCGGTCTCGCCGGAGTCGCCGCCGCAGGCGCTGACGAGCAGCACGGCGGCGAAGAGGACGGCGACCAACCGGAGGAGGGAGAGCCTTCGGTGCGAGTGCAGGTCGTGGGGCATGGTGCTCCTCGGGTGTTCAGGGGCGCGACGGGCGGTCATCCCTTGACCGCTCCTGCGGTGAGCCCGCGGATCAGGTGGCGCTGGAAGATGATGAGGATGACGAGGATCGGGACGGCGGCGATGATCGCCGCGGCGAAGCCGAGGTTCAGCTCGTTGATGTTCTCGCTGGCGAACTTGGGCAGGGCGATCTGGATCGTGTCCCACGCCTCGCGGGTGATGATCGCCCGGGGCCACAGGTACTGGTTCCACGCGGCCAGGAACGAGATGACCGTGAACGAGGCGATGATCGGCCGGGTCACGGGGACGGCGACGTGCCACAGGAAGCCCAGGTGGCCGTACCCGTCGAGCTCGGCGGCGTCGCGCAGGTCGTCGGGGATGCCGAGGAACCCCTGCCGGATGAGGAAGGTGCCGAACGCGGCGGCCAGGAACGGCGCCGTCAGGCCCTGGAGCGAGTTGAACCAGCCGAAGGTCCGGATGGTCTCGACGTTGGCGATCAGCGTCACCTCGATCGGCAGCATCAGCGTCGCCATGAACACGACGAAGAGCGTCCGGCGGAACGGGAACCGCAGGAAGGCGAAGGCGTACGCAGCCAGCACCGACGTGAGCACCTGGGCGGTGGCGATGACGACGGTGGCTGCCGCGGAGATGCCCATCTTGCGGCCGAGGTCGCCCTGGGTGAACGCCCGCGAGAAGACGTCCCACTCGGGGTCGACGGGCCGGGGCGGTTGGCCGGCGGTCAGGTAGGAGATGGGCTGCGACAGGGCTCGCATCAGGATCATCCACACGGGGAACAGCACGATCACCGACAGCGCCGACAGCAGCAGGTACCAACCCAGGTCCTTGAGCCGCCGCGTCATCGCCGGTCGCTCCCGTAGTGGACGCGGCGCTCGAGCAGCACGAACTGGCCCAGCGCCACCACGAACGTGATGGCGAACAGGCCCATGGCCATCACCGAGCCCTCGCCCACGGCGCCGCCCTGCTGGTGCTTGAAGATCTTGAAGACCAGGGTTTCGGTCGATCCGGCCGGGCCGCCCTCGGTGAGGATGTCGATCTGGGCGAACGCCTGGAACGCGAAGATGGTGAGCACCACGACGAGGAAGAGGAGGGTCGGCGAGAGCATCGGCAGGGTCACGGTGAAGAAGCGCCGCACCGGGCTCATCCCGTCGATCGTCGCCGCCTCGTTGATCTCCTCGGGGATGGCCTGGAGCCCGGCCAGGATGACGATGAACGTGAGACCCAGGTTCTGCCAGATCGACGACAGCGAGACGCCGAACAGCGCCATGCGGGTGTCGCGGAGCCAGTCGACGTCGAAGTAGCCGACGGTCGGGTTGATGAGCACCAGCCAGACGATGGAGGCGACCGCCACCGAGGTCGCCACCGTCGACGCGAAGATCGTCTGGAAGATCTTGATGCCCCGCAGCTTCCGGTTGGCGGCCACGGCCAGGAGCACGCCCAGCACGAGACCGGCGGGCACGGTCAACAGCACGTACTTGACCGTGGTCCAGAGCCCGCTGGTGAAGGCGTCGCCGGTCAGCACGTCGGCGTACTGCTCGAGACCGACGTAGCGTTGGCGGGTGCGGGTCTGGTTCTGCTGGAAGAGCCCGAGATAGGCGATCCGGACGATCGGGTAGAAGAAGAAGGCCCCGAACACCACCAGCGACGGCGCCAGGAACAAGCCGGCCAGGCCCGTCTCCCGCAGTGTGCGGTGGCGGCGGGGCGAGGCTGCGCCGGCGGCCATCAGTTCCGCCGCTCCGTCGTCCGGGCGTCGAAGACGTGCACGTCGGCGGGAGCGACGCACAGACCGATCTCCTGCCCGGGTCGCGTGTCGCCTCCGTCGGCATCGCGCAGGATCACCGATGTGCCCTCGACGTCGCAGTAGACGTGGCGCTCGGGTCCGAGCCACTCCTCGGCCCGCACGGTGGCGGCGAACCCACCGTCGCCGATCCGCAGGTGCTCGGGACGGATCCCGACGACGACCTCTTCGTCGGCGAGCACGTCGGTGTCGGGGGAGAGCGGCACGGTTCCCGTGGCGACGTCCGCCCACGTGCCGGTGTCGTCGCGCCGGATGTGCGCGGGCAGGGTGTTCATCGGCGGGCTGCCGATGAAACGGGCCACGAACAGGTTGGCCGGTCGCTCGTACACCTCGCGGGGCGCGCCGACCTGTTGCAGGCGGCCCTCGTCCAGCACGGCGATGCGGTCGGCCATGGTCATGGCCTCGATCTGGTCGTGGGTGACGTAGATGATCGTCGTCTGCAGCTGGCGGTGGAGCTCGACCAACTCCACCCGCGTCTGGGCCCGCAGCTTGGCGTCCAGGTTCGACAGCGGTTCGTCCATCAGGAAGACCTGCGGCCGGCGGACGATGGCCCGGGCCAGCGCCACGCGCTGGCGCTGACCGCCCGACAGGGCTCCGGGCTTGCGGTCCAGCAGGTCGTCGAGGCCGAGGATGCGGGCGGCGTCCGCGACCCGCTCGGCCCGCTCGTGCTTGTGCAGCTTGCGGGGCGGTTCCCCGTCCACCGAGTACGTCCGGGTCTTGAGCGGGACGTCGATGTTCTGGCGCACGGTCATGTGCGGATAGAGCGCGTAGCTCTGGAAGACCATGGCGATGTCGCGGTCCTTGGCCTCGATGCCGTTGACCACCACGTCGCCGATGCGCAGGGTGCCGTCGGTGACCGTCTCCAGGCCGGCGATCATCCGCAGCGCCGTGGACTTGCCGCAGCCCGAGGGGCCGAGCAGCACCATGAACTCTTGGTCGCGGATGTCGAGCGACACCGCGTCGACGGCGACGACGTCGCCGAAGCGCTTGGTGACCTCCTCGAAGCTGACGCCGCTCATCAGAGCTCCCTGCTGCGCACGGGCTCATCGTTCCGGCAACCACCCCCTGTCGCCAAGGGGCGAAGGTCCCGGATTCGGACAGACCAACCGTCCGTTCCCGGGACCTACGCGGTGTTTGCCCCTTCTCAGTCGTCCACGTACTCGGCCCGCAGGTCGCGCTTGACGAACTTGCCGTTGGCGTTGCGCGGGAGCGGCTCGCTGCGGAACCACATGTGGGCGGGGATCTTGAACTTGGCCAGGCGGTCGGCGAGGAAGGCCCGCAGTCCGTCCTCGGCGAGCGTGGCGCCGTCGCGCACGACGATGGCGGCGCCGACGTCCTCGCCGAGGCGCTCGTCGGGCACGCCGAACACGGCCACCTCGGCCACGTCGTCGTGCTCGTAGATGGCGGCCTCGACCTCGGAGCAGTAGATGTTCTCGCCGCCCCGGATCACCATGTCCTTGGCCCGGTCGACGATGAACACGTAGCCGTCCTCGTCGATGCGGGCGATGTCGCCGGTGTTGAACCAGCCGTCGACGATGGACTCGGCGGTGGCCTCGGGGCGGTTGAGGTAGCCCTTGATGACCACCGATCCGCGCACGCAGAGCTGCCCGACGGTGTCGGGGCCCGGGGGCAGGTCCTGGCCGACCTCGTCGACCAGCTTGGCCTCGAGGGTCGGCACCACCGGGCCACACGACGCCGGCTTCTCGACGTAGCGGCCGGCCGAGTTGGCGGTGACGATGCCGTGGGTCTCGGTGAGGCCGTAGCCGGTGGAGGGCGCACCCTTCTTCAGCGACTTGTCGATCTTCTCCACCAGGTCCGGCTGGAGCGCGGCGCCGCCGCCACCCATGCCCTGCAGGGTGGACGTGTCGCGCTTGTCCCAGTCGGGGTGGGCCAGCAGCTCGCGGCTCATGGTGGGCACACCCGAGAAGTTGGTGACTCCTTCGCGCTCGATCAGCTCGAGGGCACGGGCCGGGTCCCACTTGTAGGTCAGCACCAGCGTGCCGCCGGCCAGGGTGGCCGGCTGCAGCAAGCAGTTGTTCGCGGTGACGTGGAACAGCGGCGTGGGGGCCATCATCACCGGCGGGCCCGCCGGCGCGGCGTCGGGGTCGACCGGCTGTGCTGCCTTGTCCGGGGGCTCGGCCTCGCCCGCCTCGACGGCCTTCTGCTCGGCCAGTGCGGCCACCGTGGTCATGAACACGATGTGCATCACGTTGTGCACCGAGCCACGGTGGGTCAGCTGGGCGCCCTTGGGGAAGCCGGTGGTGCCCGACGTGTAGAAGATGCAGGCGTCGTCGTCGGGGTCGATCGTGGCTGCCGGCAGGTCAGCCGGGGCCGATGCCGGGTCGACGACGTCCTCCCACCGGCTGGCGTCGCCGGGCAGCTCGCGGTCGGAGCGCACCGAGATCAGGTGCAGCGGCGCCTCGGCCCGCAGCTTGTCGAGGTGGGGGAGCACCCGCTCGACTCGCTCGTCGTCGGCGATGAGCACCTTCGGGCTCGAGTCGGACAGCCCGTACTCCATCTCGGGGCCGGTCCACCAGGCGTTCATGCCGACGATGGCGGCGCCCAGCGACACGATGGCCCAGTAGCTGATGACCCACTCGGGGTAGTTCCGCATGGCCACGGCCACCCGGTCGCCCTCGCCCACGCCGTGCGTCTCACGCAGCAGGTGGGCCAGCGCCCGGACGCGGGCGTCGATCTCGGCGTAGCTGTAGCGCTCGTCCTCGTAGACGAGGTAGGTGCGGTCGCCGTGGCCTCGTGCCATCTCCCACAGCACGCGGATGTTCGGTGGGGCGCTCGTGAAGACCTTGGTCGGGTTCCCCCGCACCTCGATCGTCTCCACCTCGAAGGAGCCCCCCGGGCCCGTCAGCTCGTCCCATGCTTCCTGGTAGTGATCGGTCACCCTTCGATCCTGGCTGCTGGAGCCTGCTCGAAGCGAGACAGCGCCCGGCCGCCTGGGCCGGGCCGAGCGGTCGTCTTCTGCTCATCAGCAGGACATCCGGGACGGACGGCGAAGAACCGGAGAAGCCGGTGGGGATCGCCGGCCGGTCCGTCAGCCGCCACGCGGAGGCGTTGCCATGCCGCCACAACCCCTGGTCGAGCGCGCCCTCGCGGGCGCCATCGTGGTGCTGCTCACCGTCGGCGGGGCGGCAGCAGCCCGCGGCCAGTACACCGACCTCGCCGTGGGGACCGAGCGGGCGACGCCGACGGCGGCGGTCCTGGTCCGGGCGGCGAGTGAACGGGCCGGGACGGCCGGCGGTTCTGAGTTCGGCGCCGAGGTGCTCGCCAGTGCCGTGACCGTGCCCGCCGATGAGGCGACCGAGTCGGCCGCGCCGGACACGACCGTGGCGACCTCCTCCACCACGACGACGATCACGGCGGCGCCGGCAACGACCACCACCGCGCCGTCGACCACCGCTGCGCCAGCTCCGACGACGACCTCGTCCACCACGTCGACCACCGCCCCGCCGCCGACCACCAGCCCGCCATCCACCACGGCGGCTCCGCCGGCGCCGGCCGGGACGACCCGGGACGCCGGCTGCGAGTCGTCGATGCTCGACTGGATGAACCAGGCCCGTGCCGGCGCCGGCCGGGGCGCCGTCGCCGAGGACGAGGCCGTCCAGCACGTGTCGCTGGACTGGAGCAACCACATGGCGACCACGGGCGAGCTGGCCCACAATCCCCACTACAGCGATCAGATCTTCGCCGACCGCCCCGAGGCCCGGACCGCCGGCGAGGTCGTCGGCTGGTCGAGCAGCTCGGCCCGCGCCGTGTTCGACGAGTTCATGCGCTCGTCGATCCACCGGGGCATCATCCTCGAGCCGGCCTTCCGGTACGCCACCGTGGCCTGCGTGTGGGACGCCGGTGGTCGTGTCTGGGTGACCGCCGACTTCTGGGGCTGAGCACCGCCGGCCAGCCTCGGATGGTGCTCGAAGCGGCCGGCCTGCACCGAACCCGAGGGTCCTCGCCGACGAGACGCCGGCAGCACCGAACGAGAGGATCCTCTCCGACGGTGTAGGTGGCTACGTCGTACCGATCCCGAGGGTCCTCGCCGTCGAGACTCCGGTGACGGCCAACGGGAGGATCCTCGCCGAAGATGTGCTGGCCCAAGCGCCGAGGCACGTGCGCTGCCGACGCGGTTGCGTGGGCGAAGGAGATCCTTCGCCGCTACGACAAGGGTTCGGACAGCTCCAACAACGCTCGAACCTGAGCTCGAGCGACGTACGGCAACGCCCTTCGAGCTGCGCTTCACGCACCGGAGCGGACGCCGGTGCACGGCGGCGGACAAGTCGCCGAATTCGGCCATCGCAGAGTCGACGTCCACGGATGTCCACCGACGTCCAGAACGCTCGAGCGGGAGCCCGGAGCGAGTGCGAGGGAGTGTGCCGAGGCTTCTACGGTGTCGGGATGGTCGATCGCGCAGCACGGTGGCTGGTTCTGCTCGGCGATACCGGCGGGCTGGAGTACGAGTGGGACGATCTCGACGAGGGCGAGCGTCTCGTGCTGGTCGAGGACGTGTTCGGGCTCGCTGGTGCGCAGGGCGCGACCCAGGTGGCGCTGCTCTCCCAGCTTCTCGAGGGGGAGCCCCCGTTCGTGTGGGACACGCTGGAGCGGCTGCTCGATGCCGGCGTCGAGCTGGGTGCGGCCTTGGGGCAGTTGCGGTTGGTGCTGCTGTCGACGATGCACGACGTGATCGGGGGCAACGACTACAGCGATGACGAGTACCGGCGCCGGCTGGCGCGGCTGCCGCTGCCGGATGCGGGACTGGTCGAGGACGTGTTGGACCGGCTGGCGGCCGGGCGGCGTGTTGCGGAGACCGACGAGCTGATCGAAACCGTCATGGCCGAGCTCGGTGGCGAACCCGATGACCGGATGCTCCGGATGCTGGTGGAGCGGGTGATGGAGGAGCTGATCATCGAGGGCTTCGGCCCGCTTCAGTGGCTCTCCGGGGGTCGGACCGTGCATCGACGAGCCCTGACCGATGGGATCGTGCTCACCCACGAGCTCACTGACTCCGAGCGGGACTCGGAGCGGTTGGAGGTCGATGTCGACCTGGCCGGGTTCGTCGGACTGATCGATCCCTCGCTCGCCGATGCCGACGCGGACGACGAGATCCTGATGCTCACCGATGGGCAGTGGTCGATGTCGTGGCTCGGCCCCGACGGCTGGCTGGACTCGTACCCGGCGGGTTCCGTGCTGGCGGTCCGGGTGGACGAAGACGAGATGGTGTCCATCGAGGTGGTCGATTCGCCGGCCGTCGATCCTGCGGTGGCCGGGTTGCTCCGCCGGGTCGTCGAGGAGGAGGTCGACGAACCCGGGATGCCGGTGACCGCGGCTGATGTGATCCTCGGGATGCTCGCCGAGGAGCCCGACGTGTTCGACAGGCCGCAGGCACCGTTGCGACAGCTGTGCGAGGCAGCCGGCCTGGAGCTGCGCGGTACGGAAATCGGCGACGATCCGGAGCTGTGGCGGAACGCCGCGCAGCTGCGACGTTACGGGCGCCTGCACGAGCGGACCGATGACGACCGCGAGCTCGTGGGAGCGGTGGTGGGGGTCGTGGACGTCTGTGAACGGCTCGCCCTCGGCGAGGACATCGACCCAGGCGACATCGCGACAGCAGTGGAATCGTTGGCGGACCTCGACGTCATGGACCTGGTGGGCGAGGAGCTGTTCCGTGCCGACGCTGATCTGGCCCCGACTCCAGAGGTGTTCGCCGCGTTGGCCGACCCGGCGACTAGCCGGTCGTTGGCGTCGGTGCACACCTTGGCGGCGATCGGCGCCGAGTACGGCGGAGAGCTACCCGTCGCGGAGCAGCACCTCGAGCTGGCCGTGGAGGCGGACCCGACGCATGGGGTCGCCATCGACCGGCTCGCCTGGTACGCGAGCGATCGGGGGACGCGCGAAAGGCGATCCGGTTGTGGTCGCAGCTCACCGGTCCCAGCATCGAGCAGGCCCTGGACGAGCTTCGGCCGTTCACCCGTTCCCCTGCCGGGCAGGACCGGGGACGCAACGAGCCGTGTTGGTGCGGTTCGGGACGCAAGTACAAGCACTGTCACCTCGGCGAGCCCGAGCTTGCGCCGCTGCCGGAGCGGGTCGGTTGGTTGTGCCGCAAGGCCATCCAGTACCTCGAGCGGCGGGGACCGGAGACGTGGGCCACGACCTACGACATCGCCATCGCCGTGGCTGACCACGACCCCGGGCACCTCGCAGAGGTCTTCGACGACCCGATCGTGTTGGACCTGACCCTCACCGAGGGCGGCTGGTTCGAGGAGTTCCTCGCCGATCGCGGACCGCTGCTGCCCGAGGACGAAGCCTTGTTGGCGGCGTCGTGGCTGATCGTTGACCGCAGCGTCTACGAGGTCGACGAAGTGAGACCTGGCCAAGGAGTGACCGTGCACGACCTGCGGTCAGGTGAGGTGCTCGAGGTGCGAGAGCGTTCCTTCAGCCAGCAGGCACAGCCGGGGATGCTCGTCTGTGCCCGGGCGGTCCCCGACGGGGAGACCAACCAGTTCGTCGGTGCGGTGCTGACCGTGCCGGTCGGCCACGAAGCTCACGTGCTCGACCTCCTCGACGACGGCGACCCAGTGGGAATCGCGGACTGGGTCGCATCGATGTCCCGTCCGCCGCAGCTGCGAACCCGCGAGGGCGAGGAGGTCGTGCAGTGCGAGCTCGTCGTCGAGACCGAGGACCCCGACGGACTTCTGCGGCACCTGGACGGGACCTATCAGGTCGACGAACCCGGCCAGGCGTGGAGCGAGCATCACGACCTCCGCGAGGACGAGGGCGTCATCCGCGCCACGTTCCACCTCCGCGATGACCGCCGGCTGGAGATCTCGACGAACAGCCAACAGCGTGTGGACCGCATCCTCGACCGACTCAACGAAGCGCTACCCGTCACCATCGTCTCCGACACCCGGACTCCGATAGGCCTGTCCGCGCTGCCCGACACCGGGGGACGGTCGACCGGACTGCCCGACCTGCGCCGGCTGCGTGGTCTCGATGACGACCTGGCGATGGGCGACATCGCCGGGCAGGTCGCCGATCAGCTCGAACGCCGCTGGTGCGACGAGCCGGTCCCAGCACTCGGTGGCCTGACGCCTCGCGATGCGGCAGGGGACCCGACACGGCGAGAGCAGGTGATCCGGCTGATCGCCAGCTTCGAGCACCAGCCAGCACCCGAGGGTGCGATCACGATGCGGCCACACCGGCTCCGCGCCCTGCTCGGCCTATGACGCCAATCGCCTCTACCGCTCGTTGAGGAGTTCGTTGAGGAGTTCGATCAGTCCGGAAAGCCGCTCGGTCGCGGCCTCCCACACGATGGCGTCATCGATGGTGGCGTAGCCGTGGACCAGCACGTTGCGGAAGGCCACGATGCGCGACAAGTCATCGATGGATTCGGCGACTTCGGGATCGACCCGTGATAGACGGTTGAGGGCCTCGCCGATGATCTCGAACTGCCGCTCGACGGCCGAGCGCAGCATCGGGTCGTCGCCGTAATCGGACCAAGTCCTGTCCTTGATGAAGGATCGGATCAGCTCGGCTGCTCGGCGAGCGTCCCAGAGCAGCGCTGGGGACTCAGGCTGCATACAGGTCGCGACGACTTCGCTCGACCGATGCCGCGAAGTACGGATTGTCGAGCGACTTCGCCATCACGAGATCGACGGGTCGCGCCACGAGGCGCTCGAGTTCCTCCTTCAGGCCGAAATAGGAGTCGAACCGGTCCGCCGTGTCGGGGTCGAACTCCACGAGGAAGTCGACGTCGCTCCGCTCGGGATCGAACGCGTCGGTTGCGGCCGAACCGAAGACGGAGAGGCGGCGAACACCGAAGCGCCGGCACACCGCAGCGATCGTCCCCTTGTCGAGCTCCAGTCCTGTGCTCACCGGTCATCTCCTTCAGCCTCGGTCTCCCGCACTCCGCACCCGGGGCGGTGTCTGGACGCGGGCGCCAGTGTACGGAGTCCCTGCGCCGGCATGGCTTGTGAAGGCGGTCTCCGATGGGAGTAACCGCGGGAGTAACGCTCCAGAAACTCGGGCGGCCACTCCGGGTGCGGTTTCGCGAAAGTCCTGGTCACCGACTTGGAGACTCCGGTCGGGTGCCGGGGTTCGATGCAAACCGAATCGAACCCCGCTCTTGGCCCGAAATCCCGCGTTTCCCCAGGTCAGACGGCATTTTTGGGGGGAAACAGCGGTCGTCCACCGACGTTCGCTGACGTCCATGGACGTTTGTGGAGCTGGGGGGAATCGAATGCTCTATGGCCTGATTCCATCGACCCTGGTCAGAGGGTGTTTGCCCAGGTCAGCAGCAGTTTTCGGGTCATACCCGATCACGCCGAATCACAGCGATTCTGGGCTTCTCGTGTCGCCCTCGTGTCCTGAGCGGGGCACCATGTCGGCGTGGCCGACGTCGTCGTGATCGAGGACGAGTTCAGCAGACTGCCGCCCGACGAGCGAGCCCGTCTGACCGACGAGTGGCTGGCGTCGCTACGAAAGGGCGCGCCGAGGCGGCTTCGAGTGACGGGCGCCGAGCTGCTCGGCGAGGCGCGGGCCGAGATGGGCTGGTGAACGCACACGACCCCGGGCGGACTCCGCCGTACGCTGGTGGGCGATGAGCGTCACCGGACTCGACGTCGACATGCAGCGGCTCGACGAGCTGTGCCGCCGCTACGGCGTCGCGCGCCTCGAGGTGTTCGGCTCGGTCGCACGCGGTGACGCGGACGAGACGAGCGACCTCGATCTGCTCTACGAGCTCGCACCGGGAGCGAAGCTCGGGTGGGAGATCGAGGACCTGAAGGACGCGCTGTCCCAGTTGTTCGGCCGGCCCGTGGACCTCGTCTCCAAGCGAGCCCTCCACGCGGATCTGCGGCGGGATGCTCTGGCCGAGAGTCGATTGGTCTATGCGGCGACGTGACCGTAGGTCTTGGCGCCGCCCGACCCGTGGCGGTTACCCATCATCGTGCCGGCCAGCAACGGACCTCCGGCCACCACCACGCGGCCCCGCTCCAGGTGCGCGCTGTACTGCTCTACCCTCGCGGCTATGATCTCGCTGTTCGAGTCAAGAGGCAGCGCTGACGTACCGCGTGGCGTAACTTTCACGTTACGGGTATCGTTTGGCACATGGCAGGTTCCCGCACTGGTGCTGAGCGCTACCTCGCTGAGCGGCTGGAAGACCCGGAGTATCGGGAGGCTTTCGACGCTGCGCGGGAGCGGATCCACCAGATCGATGTTGTGATTCGGGCCTTTGATGAGCGACGCGAGGAGCTCGAGCTCACCAAGGCGGAGCTCGCTCGTCGTGCCGGCGTGAAGCCGGAGGCGATTCGTCGTCTGTTCTCAGCAGATCGGCCCAACCCCACGCTGAACACCCTCGTGGCGCTTGCCTCTGCGCTTGATCTCGAGCTGAAGCCCCGCCCACGTCCTGGACGACGTACGGCTACGCCAGGACGGTCCGGCGCTCCTCGAACTCCTGCCGGTACTTCTTGAGGATCTTGTAGTCGCGGGCCTTGGCTGCGGATCGTCGTGGCTTGGACAAGCCGCCGATGCAGATGATGCTGGATCCCCCGAGGTCGTCGGCATCACGCTCGAGAACGCAGAGGAGGCGGTGGTTCTTGCCGCCGCCCTGCACCCGGACCTCGTAGAAGCCCGCCATGTCGTCGTGCATCACTTCCCACTTGCCGCCCCCCGAGAACGCCGGTGGCGGAGCCTCGGCGACGGCCTCGAGCACAGCGTGGATCTCGGCGGCGACCTTCGGCGGGAGGGAGTCGAGGAAGTCGATCGTCGGGACCGACTCATCGTCGTCGTCATCGGCATGACGCTGAAAGAAGTGGATCCGCCATGGTTCTGGCGACCCGTGACTGGTTGGGGACATGGTCAGGTCTCGTCGGTCGACTTCTTCTTCGCGTCAACGGCCAGGGAGGCAACGAATGCAGAGACTCGCTCCGCCTCCCTCTGCGTCAGATCGGCTGGCAACTCCAGTGAGGCGAGGACGCCGTCACGGATGGGGAAGGGGTAGGTGATGATCGAGGAGCGGTGCGACGACGGGTACGACTCCGAGGTGCCGCCGCCCTTGTTCGGCTCGCCGGACGACGGCGGCGGAGGCGTGGGCCGTCCTTCCGGCGCCGGCTTGTCCTTGGACTTGCGATTGCGAGGCTTCACCGACGGGCGCCACGTCGACGGGCTCTCGCGGAACTCGTTGAACATGTCGAGGGACTTGCGGAACCGGCTCTTGTAGGTGCCGAGGCTGCTGCTCGAGAACTTCATGGCTCGGAGCGTCTCGAAGCGGCGCTGGATGTCGTCGACGTCGAGCGAGTCGACGTCGACCGATTCCCACTTGTCCTCACCTTCGGTCGAGGAGAGGACCTCCTTCACCGCGGTCTTCATCGCTTGGCCCGTCGCGGTCTTGAGGTGACCCTTGTCGATTGCGTAGTCGAGGAATCGGATCAGGCCATCGCCGGTCGCAGCGACCTCGAAGTTGACATCGGACATGTTGTTACCTCCGGGGCGCTGAGTCCGTCTAACCGTCAACACTATACAGCTCGCGTGCTGGACGTGACGACATCAAAATCTAGGACGTCCTGATCCTGGCTTCTCGTCCACGCTGAGGAAATGCCGGAGGGCCTGCCGGACGACCTCAGCGGCGCTGACTCCGTGGCGCTCTGCTCGCTCGTCGAGAGCGCTTCTCAGATCCGGGTCGAGTCTCACGGCGAACGTGGTTGCCGGGGCTCGGCCGAGCAGCGGGCGGCCACGTCGGACCTTGAGCTTCTCGACGTCGTAGCCCTGCTCGGCCTCGGCGACGTACTGCTCGATCAGCTCGTCAGTGATCTCGACGCCGCTCTTCGTCTTGCCGTAGGTCTTCTTCGGCATCGGGCCGAGAATATCGCGATGCGAAATCCTCGGTGGCTGCAGAGCGGCCGAGGTCGTCGAGGGCATGGGTGAGCTGCTCCTCGAGTGACGGGAACAGATGCCCGTAGAGGTTCAGGGTCACGCTGATGTCGCTGTGGCCGAGCCGCTCCTGGATGGCCTTCGGGTGGGCGCCGAGGCTGATGAGCAGCGATGCGCAGGTGTGGCGCAGATCGTGGGTGCGAACCTTCGGCGAGAGGCCGGCGTCCTCGAGCGCTGGCACCATGACCCACTTGCGGAAGCTGTCGCGGTTGAGCCCCTCGGCAGGGTCCTGCTGGTTGCCGAACACCCAGTCGTCGGGCTCGAGCGGCCGGCCGAGCTGCTCGACTCGCATGTCCAGGTGGGTGGCGCCTTCGTCCATGACGAACTGCGGGACGGGCACCGTGCGAATCTCGTAGGACTTCGGCGGGCCGCTGATCAGCTCGCCCGCGATGGGCTGGAGCGTTTCGGCAACGTGGACCCGCCGCCGAGCGGTGTCGAGCCGGCGGATTCGGAGCCCGCACATCTCGCCGGGTCGCAGTCCGCAGTAGGCGGCGAGCAGGACGAAGAACCGGTACTCGGACCGGATGGCGTCGGCGACGCGGGCGACCTGGCTGGCGTCGAGGAAGTGGGGTTCGACTCGGGTCGTTCTCGGGAGCCGAACGCCTCGGACAGGGTTGTCGCGCATGGCTCGGGCGTCACGGGCGAGGTCGAGTACCTGGGCGAAGACCGAGACGACGTTGCGGATCCGGGCCGGGGAGAGACCCTCGTCGGTGAGCTCGGCCACCCACTCCCGTACCTCGGCCCGGTCGATGGAGCCGAGCGGCCGGGGACCCCAGCGGGGGAGTACCCGACGGTTCAGCGCCTTGCGGTAGCCGTGGCGGGTCGACGGCTTGAGCGGGGCGGTCGTGGTGTACCAGGACTCGGCCCAGGTGGCGACGATCGGCTTCTGGAGCTGCGGGTCGGCCCACTCGCCCCGCTGCATGTCGGCGCCGATGCGCTCGAGGTACTGGTTGGCGTCGACCTTGCGGTCGAAGGTCTTGCTGCGGGAACGGCCGGAAAGGTCTCGGTAGCGGGCTCGCCAGCGGCCGTTGGGCGTGCGTTCGATCGACGACACGTCGTCCTCCACGCGGGTCCCGACCAGAGGGTCGGGTGGTTGGTAGAGGGCGACCGTCAGTTGCGGCGCAGTCGCCGAGCGCCGTGTTCGAGGTTACCGATGGCTGGTGACGGCCTGACGGTCGAGCCAGGCGTCGACGTCGACGGGGCGGTAGCGGATGTGGCGGCCGACCTTGAGGTACGTGGGTCCATGGCCCTGGTAGCGCCAGTTGGCCAGCGTGCCGGGTGGGATGCCGAGGCGGTCGGCGACCTCGTCGGGCCGCAGAAGTCGGTCGGTGCTCGCAGCGTCACTCATACTCCCAATAAGCCGCGAAACCGGGTGGTTCTCGCGTCGGAGTCTGAGAATCTTTGGGCGGGTCACAATCCGCGCCCGACGCTGACCGCGTGGAGTTGCTCCTCGGCGTAGGCGCCGAACAGTCGTCGGGCGCGCTCGACCTCGTCCTCGACCAGGTCGATCGGCAGCTCGTCGGTCGCCGCAGGTTCGACCGGCTCGAGCCGGGTCGGGGACACGGGTGGCTCGATGCCCTTCGATCGATACAGACGGTCCCGGTAGGCGTGCGCGGTGAGCGCATTCGGCGCCCTGGCGATGGCCTCGGCGAGCGCCTCCTCCGGATCAGCGGTGCCGGTGGGGTCCGGGATGATGGCGATGTTCTTGCCTCGCCCACGGGTGAGGCCGACGTAGATGCCGGCTCGGCTGCTGGATGGCTCGATGACGCAGATTCCGTGATCGGTGGTGATCCCCTGGTTGCCGTAGCCGGTGACGGCCCAGCCGAGCTCGACGTGCTCGGCCACGTAGGCCGCCGGGAGCCGCACCGAGCCACGCTCGGGGTCGCTGGCCACGATCGAACCGTCGGCCTCGACGACATTGACAGTCCAGCTGTGCCGATTGCGGACCGACTCGCCAGAAGTTGACACGAGCCGGGCGTCGTTTCGGCGGGTGGCAATCCGGTCGCCCGATCGAGCCCAGGTCCCGTCCGCGAGCCAGGTGGCGGCGCCGGTCGAGCCGCCGAGTCGCTGGATCTCGACGTTGATGCCTCGCGCGGTCTCGGCGGTCGTGGTCGTGATCGACACCGTGGTTCCGTGCTTGGCCGCGTTGCTCAGGATCGTCGCGACGCGACGGGGGATGAGGGCCGGGTCGCAGGTCTGGACGCGCCGGTGCTCGACGTACGCCGCGGCGGCGGACGGATCGCCCCGACGAAGGAGGAGACTGGCCTCGGCCTGTCACCTCTCCTGGAAGCGGTGGATCTGGTCGAGGTCCTGGGTCGGGAGCTCCGCGCACCACTGGGCGAACATCCCGCCTCGCCCGACCGCCGGCAGCTGCTCGGGGTCGCCGACGCAGACCAGACGCCAGCGATGACGTTCGACCAGGCCGACGAGATGGTCGAGATCCTGGGTCGACGCCATGCCCGATTCGTCGAGGATCACCGTCGACCCCGGAGGCAACGATGCACGTCGGGCGGAGCCGGCCCGGTGATCGTGGAGGAACTTGGCCAGCGTCCGGGTCCGAAAGCCGGTCTCCCTGGCGAGCACGTCGGCCGCCTTGCCAGACGGCGCGAGGCCGATGACCTCGCGGTGATCGCGGGTGAGCGCGGCCACTGCGTCGCGCACGGCGGTGGTCTTGCCGGCGCCGGCGGGCCCGACGACGAGGACCAGCCGAGCGTCGGCGGCCATCGCCTGCGCCGCAGCGTGCTGAGGCCCGAGCACCGACCCCGTCGACGGCAGGACCGACCGAGCCGCCCACGACAGGAGGCGCTCCTCCTGATCGAGGACGGCGTCCGTCGTCGCGACTCGTTGGGCGACGTGTTCGGTGGCGGGTCGTCCGTCGCTCGGTCGGGCCGGGCCGATGGTCGTGGGGTGCAGCTCGGTGCAACGTTCGAACGCGTCGGCCGCGAGGTCGTCGAGCAGGTCGCCGCAGTCGGTGGCGTGGTTTGCGGGGATCATCGTGGCGATCTCGCGAGCGAGGTCGGCCCGGAGCCAGAACGACTTCTGGCTCTCGACCCTCCCGATCGCCTCGGCGACGATCCTCTCCCGGTCGAGCGGATCAGCGAACAGGGCCGGCTCGAAGGTCGGAACGTCAAGGGTGACCCCGGCGTCCGCGGCCCGGCCTCTCCACGAGGCTCGCAGCGTCTCCTGAGTCTTGTCGTGGTTCTTGGCCGGGCGGCTGGTGACGGCCGCGCGACGTTGAAGGTCTGCGATCGTCCGTGCGTCGGGCTCGGCGCCATCGTGTTCGTCGATCCAGCGGCCGATGAGCTCGGCATGCTTCGCGTTCACCTGTCGGGTCCGGGTCGAGAACAGATCCATCGCTGCGTCCGACACGCCGACGATGTCGGACTGGCCAGCATCCTGCGGCACGGGATGCCATCCCACGCCCAGGCGCCGGGTCAGCTCACAGCGCAGCGCAGCGTCATAGATCCACCCGATCGTCATCTGCTGCCGCTTGAGGAACTCGGCGTCGAGCGCGAGCCACTTGCCGGTGGCGTCCTGGACCTTGGACCAGACGACGGCGTGGGTGTGGAGTTGCGGGTCCTCGGCCCGGCTCGTGTGCTGCCAGAACACGGCGACGACAACGCCCTGGGCGTCGACCTGGTAGATCCCGTTGGCGCCTCGACGGGTGTGGTTGCCGTGCCGCTGGAACCACGACAGTGCAGCCTCGACCGCTGTGTCGTGGGCGGCGAGCACTTCGGCCTGGGCCGAAGAGTCGTCCGACAGCGCCCACAGCGTCGAGACCGACTTGGTCGCCGAGAACGTGCAGTCGAAGACACGGGCTGACTTGTCGCCGAATCGGCGACCGAGCACCTCGCCCGTGTTCGGGTGACACGCCTGGAGCATGTTCGTGAGCTGACCCCGCTCGACCTGGCCGGCGAGACCGACAGTCTCGCAGCCGTCGCCCCACCAGTAGCCGGGTGGCTCGTCCTCGTCGACGTAGTAGCCGGCGGCAGCCGCGCCGGCGTCACCGCCCCTCGATCGCTCGGTCCGTCCCTCGAGGTAGTTGACGAGCCCGGCCACGCTGTCCTTCGTGGCCTTCATCGTCGTGGCCCGCATCACAGGAGCCGTCCCGATCGGGCCAATGCACTCGTCTGTTCGTTCTCTCCCATACCCCCTCTAAGCCATCGAGGAGGCCGGTTCTCGCGTCGGAATCTCGGAAATCTGTGGCCGAGCCGACGGCACTTGCCGATCTGCACGGGATCTCCACAAGTCGAACAAGAGGGCTCAACGAGCGTTTCGTACTGTGACAGCCGTGGCGACGACGGTGCTGGTGGTAGAAGACGAACCCGCGATCGCCGATGCCGTGGTCAGCCGGCTCCGCAGCGAAGGGTTCGATGCGAGGGCGGAGGGCGACGGACTCAAGGCCGTCGAGGTCTGCCGGCAACTAAAGCCCGACCTGGTCGTCCTCGATCTGATGCTGCCGGGCATCGACGGACTCGAGGTGTGCCGCCGCATCCAGGCCGACCGCCGGGTGCCGGTCGTGATGCTCACCGCTCGCGATGACGAGACCGACCTCGTGGTCGGTCTGTCGGTCGGCGCTGACGACTACGTCACCAAGCCGTTCTCGCCTCGCGAGCTCGTCGCCCGCATCCGGGCGGTGCTCCGACGGGTCGCCGACGCAGCCGAAGGGGTCGTGCTGCGCCACGAGGACCTCGAGCTCGACCCAGTCACCCGCCGCGTGCATCGTGACGGGGCAGAGGTCCACCTCACCCCGATCGAGTTCGACCTCCTCGCCCACCTGCTCGCCCGGCCCGGGACGGTGTTCCGGCGGGAGCAACTCCTGACCGAGGTCTGGGGCTACGCCGACGGGACGGGGCCGCGCACGGTCGACTCGCACGTGCGCGCCCTGCGTCGGAAGCTCGGCGAGGACGTCGTCCGCACCGTGCACGGTGTCGGCTACTCGCTCGGGGGGCAGGCGTGAGTCGACGCCCGTTGGACCGGCTGGGTTCGATCAAGCTCAAGCTGGGCGTGGCCATCGTGATCGCGGTGGCCGTGAGCGCCGTCGTGTCCACGGTCGGATTCCGTCTGGGTGTTCCGATCTGGCTGCGTCCGATCATCGCCGTCGTCATCGGTCTCGGCCTCGTCCAGGTACTTGCCCGCGGCATGACATCTCCGCTGCGGGAGATGGCGAACGCTGCTGGCCGAATGGCCGATGGCGACTGGTCACAGCGAGTGACCGACACTTCGGCCGACGAGGTCGGCGACCTCGCCCGCGCCTTCAACGACATGGCGGCTCAGCTCGCCGCCGTCGACCGGATGCGCCGAGACCTGGTCGCCAACGTCTCCCACGAGCTGCGGACACCGATCTCTGCGCTCCAGGCACGGCTCGAGAACCTCGTCGACGGTGTCGAGGACGCCGAACCCGAGCTGCTGCGCTCGATGCTCGAACAGACCGAACGGCTCGGCCGCCTGGTCACCCAGCTACTCGATCTGTCGCGGCTCGAATCGGGTGTGGTCCCGCTGCGCCGGGAGGCGCTCGACGCAGCTGGCCTCCTCGATGCCGTCGCCGCCGAAGCCCGCCTCCACGCGCCGGGTCGTTGCATCGACGTCACGGTCGAACCGCCCGACCTACAGGTGTCCATCGACCCCGACCGCATGCACCAGGTCCTGGCGAATCTGACGTCGAACGCCCTGCAGTTCGGGCCGCCCGACCGATCGGTGTGTCTCGCGGCGCGCTTAGTGGACGACGCGGTCGAGTTCTCCGTCACCGATGAGGGCCCCGGGATCCCCGACGCCGAGGCCGACCACGTCTTCGAACGCTTCTACCGAGCCGACGCCGCCCGACCCGGCGGTGCCGGCGGTGCCGGCGGCGCCGGCCTCGGACTCTCCATCGCCCGCTGGATCGTCGACCTGCACCGCGGGCACATCCACGCGGAGCCGAACGACCCCTCGGGTTGCTCGATGGTCGTCCGACTCCCTACCGAGAACGAGGTCAGCCAGTGAGCATCACCACCGAGCCGCCCGTACACCAGCCCATCGATCGCCCCAGCGCGATCGATCCCGCTCCCCGGCGCCTGCTCGGCTACGCCTTGGTCATCGGGTTCGTCCTCGAGGTCGGCCTACGAGGCGGGCTCGCCAACGCGGCCGTTGCGGTCGCGGTCGGGCTCAGCGTCCGAGCGATGTGGACCGACGATCGACTCGCCCGGCGAGAGGCACAGATGCTCGCCGCGCTCGCCATCCTCCCGGCGCTCTTCCTCGCTGTCCGCGCAAGCCCGTGGCTGGCCTGGTCGAACACGATCGTGTCCGGGACGCTCCTCGTCCTCGCCGCGCTCCACGCAGGTCACGGCTCGGTGCTCGACTCGACACCGGGGAGGTTGTTGCTCCGTGGGGTCTCAGGCCTCGAGCGGGGTGTTCAGCGACTGGCGGTCGTTCGAGCGGCGGCACCAGACGTCTCCACCGATCAACGAGACAACGCGGTCCGCGTGGTGCGGGGACTGCTGGTGGTCGTCCCCGTCCTCTTCATCCTCACCGCCCTGCTCGCCTCGGCCGACGCCGTGTTCGCCTCGCTCCTCACTCCCGACGTCCACGCCGGCCCGGCCCTCGGTCACATTCTGCTCACGGTGTTCTTCGCGACGTTCGTGGTGGTCCTGGTCGGCGCAACGTCAGCGGACGCCGCCGAGCCGACCCGACTCGGCCGGTTTGGAATCATCGAGCTCACGACCATCCTCGGGCTTGTCGGAGCAGTCCTCGCCCTCTTCGTCGTCTCGCAACTGGTGGCGGTCACCGACGCCGGAGACCGACTCATCGAATCAGCGGGACTTACGCCGGCCGAGTACGCCCGGAGCGGCTTCTTCCAACTCTGTTGGGCCACCGGCCTGCTCCTTGCGTTCCTCGCGGTGGTGCGGATGCTTGCGGACCCTGAGGCACTGCAGAACCGAGCCGTGGTCTTCCTCGGTGCAGCGGTTCCGGCGCTGGCGCTCGGATTGGTGGTCGTGAGCCTGCGCCGCATGGCGCTCTACGACGACGCCTTTGGACTCACGATGCTTCGTCTCGCCGTGGTTGTCGCCGCCGTCTGGATGGGGGCGGTGCTCGTGATGACAGCAATCCGGAACCTCGGGGTCGGGCCCGGTCGCGACTGGTTGGTCGCCGGGGCAGGAGCGGCCGGGGTGGTGCTCATCGTGCTGGCCAACCTTGCGAACCCCGAGGCCTTCGTCGCCCGCCACAACCTCGACCGGGCGCAGGATGGCGCCGAGCTCGACATCGACTACCTGGCGACGCTCTCCGACGACGCCCTCCCCGAGATCGCCGACACCATCGAAGGAGAAGCCGACCCAACAAGGGCGGAGCTGCTGCGTCGAGCCCTTCGTTGCGGCGCCGACGCGAACGGCGTCGCGACGCTCAACCTGGCGACGAGACGGGCGGCCGAGGTGCGAGAGGAGCTGTGCCGGTGATCGGACACCTTGTCTCTGGCGTCGATCGGCACCTGGCGGCGTCGCTGCCGTGGATGTCCTGGAACCTCATGCTCGCGCTCGTTCCCTGGGCGCTGGCCGTGTGGCTGTTCCGCGGTCGTCGCCCCATCCAAGGCGCAGGCGTGATCCTGGCGATCGTCTGCCTCGCGTTCCTGCCCAATGCGGGCTACGTGCTCACCGACGTGATCCACCTCCCTCGACATGTCCGGGCGGAGCCGTCCGATGCAGTGGTCCTGTTTGGCGTGTTGCCACTCTTCGGAGTCTTCATGGCCGTCGGCTTCGTCGCCTACGTCGACACCGTGCGACGGATCGCGGCCTGGGTTCGGGAGATGGGCTGGCTGCAACGAACCTGGCCAACAGCGCTTCTCCTCCACGGCATGTCGACGGTCGGCATCTACCTCGGACGCGTCCACCGCTTCAACAGTTGGGATCTCCTCGATCGACCGAACGACATCGCCGCCACGGCGCTCGGTGCGCTAACGAGAACACTCCCACTCGCAGGAATGGTCCTCACGTTCGGGATCCTCGTCGTCGGCCACACCGCCGCAGTCGCCGCATCACGGGGAATCGGCAACCAGCTCGCGACCCTTCGTGTCCGCATCGCCGATCGAAGCTGAACGAGTAGCACCGGCCGACGACTCTGGCCGCTCCGGATCGGCTCGATCTGACGGGACCCGGCCCGTTACGGCCTGCGGATCTGGTCGAGGAGGCGAACGACGAGTTCGCCTCGTCGGCTCTGCCATCGGGACCTGTGCGCTTCCAGGATCGTCCATCCGGCTCGGCGGAGTTCGAGGTGGCGTTCGACGTGTGCTTCCGGCCCATCGGGGTGTACCTCACACTCGATGGTGATGTCTGCCTCGGCAGTGACGATGTCGAGGACATGGGGGCCGGTCGGGTACGACGTGATCGTCGGGACACCCGCAGCGGCCAGATCGTGTGCGATCTCCTGCACCCAGGAGGAAGCTGCGCTGGCTGGTGCCGGCGCGCCGGGTGGCGCGTCAGCCTGAGCGATGTAGTCGGCGACGAGTCCGTTCGCCGGCGGGTCCGCTGACAGCAGCACGGTCATGTGCTTCCGGGCCCGGGTGGCGAGTACGGCGAAGAGGTGGGGGTCCTCGACGAATCGCCACGAGTTGGCCGTGACCTGAGGGCCGAGGCCCAAGGCGGCGATGACGTGGTCACGCTCGTTGCCTTGGAATGCGTGAACGGTGCCGACACGAAGATCGAGCGCCTCCAGGTCGTCCACCCGGAACTCCCTGAGCATGGCTTCCTCGAGGGCGTCGGCCTGCGCACGGAACGGTGTGACGATCCCGATGCTGCGCACCCCGGCGCGACGCATCTCTCGGAGATGGCGGATGCACCAGTCGATTTCGACTCGCACGACCCCGTCGTCGTCCCGTGCTCCCTCGAGCCGCACGAGATCGATGCAGTCCTTCGACTGCGTCGATGGCGCCCGTGTCGCGACCCTCACCGATCCGCCGTAGAGCCGCTCGGCGACGAAGTCGACCAGATGCGGGTCGGATCGGAAGTGCTCATCGAGGGTCTGCACGGGCGCAACGGCAGCCGCAGCATCGAACGCGCTGTTTCGTCGCACGTCCAACCGGGACACCAACAAGGGATCAGTGTCGAGCTGATGCATCGTCGACACGTTCTGCATCTGATCGTCGGAGAGGAACGACACGTGGCGCAGCTGCTGCGGGTCGCCGACCACCACCCCGCGGCGCCCACGCAGGAGGGCTGGCGCCGCGAGCGGCTGATCAACCGACGACGCCTCGTCAAGGATGACGAGATCGAAAAGGGCTGGTCTCGCGGGTAGTAGGTCGTCGATGTCCGGGAGCGAGCCGACCCACAGGGGAAGCGCACGCGTGAGCCGTTCATCCAGCCGGGTCAGCTGCTGGCGCCGCGCGGCGCGTCCGCTGCGCAGCGCGGTGGCAAGCGTCGAGATCGCCTCGAGGCTCGATCGCTTGAGCCGGTCGGCCGACCGGCTCTCGGCCGCGAGCCATCGGCCCGTGGCGTCGCGAGCTGCCGAGTCGTCGTCCGCCAATCGATCCCACAGGTCACCGATCTCGAGTCCACCGGCGGCTTCGAGACCAACCATGGCGCGCAGCGCCCGAGCAGATGACAGCGCGCTTCTCAGATCGGACGTGGACGTCTCGCCCGGGCACCGGAGGTCCTGGAGGAGCGAGCGCCACCGTCGTCGGGAACGCCAACGCGCCCACCAGCCCTCGTCGGTCGAGGTGTGCATCTCGACGGCTCGGGAGACAGCCTCGAGATCTGTGCTGGCGTCGAACAGTCCCGGAGCTGCCATACGCGCGTCGAGGTCGTCACCGCCGTCAGCCATCGCCTCCGCGCCCAGAAGTCCCAGCACCTTCCGGAGCGTCGCGTCGCGCTTCCGCCAGGCGGTCTCCTGTGCGTTCGCCGCCTGCTCGACACCTGTGGTGGAGAGCGGAGTGAGCTGGCCGGCGGCGAGTCGTTCCGCAAGCGCGTCTGTGCGTTCGTTCGAGCCGAAGACGATCGGATCCGGCCCGGGCGCTCGCTCGAACAGGTCGAGCAGCGCGTCCACCGTCGCGTCCGCCTTCGCTGCAACGAGAACCGACTGTCCGCGAGCAAGCGCATCGCACGCGATCGCCACGACGGTGTGGGACTTGCCGGTTCCGGGCGCGCCGGAGACAAGAGTGATCGGCGTGACCCGACTGCTGCGCACTGCGGATCGTTGTGCCTTGGTCAGCACGTATGGCGAGCGGACCGATTCGTTCTCGTGCGGCGGGTCGACCTGCGGTGGCTCGCCGACGTACATCGAGTGGAACGCCGTCCAATCGCCGAGAGGGCCGAAGGCCCACGACCGCAGCGAACCGGCCCGGCTGGTCGATCCGGTCTCGTGGGCGGCGAAGACGCCCACACCTGCCACGATCTTCAGACCGTCCTGACGCATCAGCTGGTCAGGACTCTCGGTGGCTGGTACGAGCTCGCGGGCTCGGAGCCCCGCGGCATCGGCGGCCGCGCGGGCGAATCGAGGCAGCGCCGTGAGACGAGCGAGCCAGGCGGGTGGGATCGCCGGATCGCGAATCTCGTCGAGCGATCCGCCGCCGATCTCGATGGACGACTCGAGCGCGGCACGCAGGTCCATGTCGGCGATGAGGTCGCTGACCTGGACATCGCCGACCCGGACCACGCGTGCGTCCCCGATGGCAACTGGGCGGACGATGCGGATCGGCGCGCTCACGAGCGGATGGAAGACTCGATGCATCTTGCCGTCCCGCTTCATCCGTCCAGCGACGAAGAGCCAGCCGGCCCGAATCGAGTTCTGGCCCGGACGGATCTGGTCGACGGCGGCGAGCTTCTCGCCGAAGCTCCGCTCGATGCTCGCAAAGTGAGTCGGGTGAGGTGGCGGGCCGACGTATCGCTGCAGCTTGTCCTCGACGGGTCGCGGAAGGAGCGGGACCTGCGCCGATGGTGCGAACACGCCGACCGAGCCGGCGGCGATCCAGCGGAACCACTCCGTCGGGATGGTCAGGCTCGTCTGCCGCTGTTCGGCCGAGGGAGACAGGTCGGCGAGCGCGAGGAGGACCCGGCTCGCTCGATCGGCTGCCTCACGTCCATCCATCGTCGTGCAAGGTACCTGGGGCTGCCGAGCCCGATCGCGACCGCTCCCGCTCGAGATCGCGTGTCGCGCGCGTGTCGCGGGGTCTTCGAGACGACCGAGCCCAAGCCGTCCACGAGCGCGCGTCCACGAACATGTTTGCCCAGGTCACCGGGGGTATCGGGCAGCTCCAACAACGCTCGACCCTGAGTTCGAGCGCTCTTGGAGCTGGGGGGAATCGAACCCCCGTCCGTCTGGCGGTCACGCATCGCGATACGACCATTCCCGGCTCTGCGGCTCACGGTTGCCGCGCCCCCGGGTGGGCACACCGTCGAGTCTTTCCTCGATCGTCAGGGGTCTTTCCCTCCGGTCAGCGGTCTCTCCCGCCGTCCACCACTACTTCTGTTGCCAGGCTGTAGTGGTCAGGCCCCGCGTGGCGTTTCCGCTCGCGATGTGTCGCTTGGCCTCGTTACCTGATGATCAGGCGGCGAGGGCGTACGACGACTGCTTTTCGGCAGTTGTTTGAGTGCCCCGATTAACGAGTCTGAGCAACTCGGGTCGCACGATGTCGCTTCCGGTCCCGACGTCGAAACCGATCAGCCCCTTGTCAATGTGCAATCCGGCTTGCACCGGAGGATCCATCGTAGCGCCGCGCACGCCGGCGGCCACCGGGCGAGTTCTTGTCGGACCCCATCCGGATGATGGATCCATGTTCCGCCATCCACCTGCTGCACCTCGTCCCACCGATCCGCCACCGGTCGACGAGCTCATGGCCCGGCTCGCTGCGGGCGACACCGCAGCCGTGTTCGGGCTCGTCGAGCACCACGGCCACCGGGTCGCCGGCGTCGTGCGACGTCAGCTGCGCCGGTGCGGGATCGAGCACGTGTCAGCCGACGACCTCCAGTCGCTGGTGGTCGATGCCTGCCTGGCGCTGCACGAGGTCGCCCCGGCCTGGAGGCCCGGTGGGGCCCTGCCGTGGTGGTGGGCCGAGGGACGCATCCGGGCGGTGGTCAGCGCCTGGGTCGGCATCCACGCCGATCCGCTCGACGAGCAGTGGTCGGCCGGCGCCGACGAAGTGGCTCCGGTCGCCCGCACCACCGAGCCTTCCATCGCCGAGACCTTCGCCCGGCTGGTCGAGGAAGAGCCCCTCATCGAGCTGGTGGCCGAAGCGGCCCGGGCCGCCCGGCTCGACACCGACGTCCTGGTCTGCCTGCTCGACTACCGCATCCAGCAGGACCAGGGCGATCCGTCGCCGGCGCACACGCTGGCCGAGCGCTACGGCGTCACGCCCCAGACCTTGCGCCAGCGGGTCTCCCGCGGTCGGCGCCGCCTCCGGCGGGTCGTCCGCGACGATCCCCGGTTCGCCGCCCTGGCCGAGTTCGAGCTGGTCGCATGAGCGCGCTCGTGCAGTCAGACGAGCGAGCGGCGGCCCGGCGTCGTCACCCGTGCATGCAGGCGCCGGTCTCCAGCCGCCAGGTCGCCGAGCGGGTGACCCAGGCGTTGGCGGATGCCGGCGCGCCGTGGCCCCGGGTCGGCGCCCGGGTGCTCGAGGCTCGAGGACGATCGGGCCTCGACCTCGCCGCGTTCGCCGAGCACGTCGGGGTTCCGCCCGACGTGCTCGGCCAGGCCGAAGCCGGCCAGGTCGCGTTCGTCCTGCTGCCGGCGGCGCTGCGAACGCAGCTGATCAGGTGAAGATGATCTGACCGCCGTGGGCGATCTCGTAGAACTCGCCCACCGTGATGATGTCGTTCACCTGGTCGATGAAGTCGTTCTTCTCCAGACCGAACAGGTCGACCGAGGCCTTGCAGGCGTACAGCCCCGCACCGGTGTCGGAGATCATCTCCACGAACTCCGGGATCGACGGGATGTCGAGCGCCTCCATCTTGCGCTCCATGTAGTGGGTCATCACCGACGACACGCCCGGCAGTCCGCCGGCGAACGTGGCGAAGTGCAGGCCCGGGTTGCCCACGGTGGCCAGCTTGATGTGCTCGTGGCGCTTCTTGTGGATGGCGTCGAGGCCGAAGAACGTGAAGAACAGGTTGGCCTCCATCCCCTCGGCGCGGGCGCCGTTGGCCATGATCAGCCCCGGGTACACGCCTTCGAGCGAGCCCTGGGAGATGATGATCGACACCTTCTCGTTGCTGAGATCCATGACGTCTCCGTTCCTCGTGTGGGCGCGTGCCGGTGCCGGCAGCGTCGGGTCAGATGCAGCCCTTGGGCTTGGGGATGCCGGCGATCCGGGCGGCGATCTTGGCCGGACCCTTGGGGAACAGCTGGTACAGCTCCTTGACCGACACGCCCGACGTCTTGCCGAGGACGCGCACGGTGGGGCCGGTGCCGTTCTCGAAGTACTGGTCGCGCATGAACTTGATGACCTGCCAGTGGCGATCGGTCAGTTCGTCGATGCCGTCGGCGGCGGCGAGCTCGGGGGCCATGGCCTCGGTCCACTGCTCGGGGTCGACGAAGAAGCCCTCGTCGTTGACCTCGACCTCGGATCCGGCGTAGGTGGCGGTGGGCATGGGAGTTCCTCTCGGGTGTGTCAGTCGATGTGCTTGCCCGCGGTGGGCATGTCGGCGTGGATGCCGGGGATGTCACGGCCGGGCAGGAGGCTGTGCCAGTAGAACCACTGGAACATCAGCTTCCCGAGGTGGTTCAGGCGTGACTCCTTGAGCAGGGGCAGTCCCACGGCGGTGGGGAAGTGCCCCTCCACCGGCTCCTGCTCGTAGTTGAAGTCGATGAGCAGGGCCTTGTCGAAGCCCGTCTCGATGAAGCAGTTGGCGTGTCCGTCGAAGCTGGCGTCCAGCTCCTCGCCCTTCAGGAAGCGGCCGATGTTCTCGACCAGGACCTCGCCCTCGAAGTGGCTCACCGAACCGGCCTTCGACGCCGGAAGGTTGGCGGCATCGCCGATGGCGAAGATCTCGGGCGCCGCCGTGGACTGCAGTGTGTGCGGATCGGTCTCGACGAAGTCGAGGGCGTCGCCCAGGCCCTCGGAGCGTCCCACGTACTCGGCACCCGCGTGCAGCGGGATCACCACGGCGAGGTCGAACGGGACCTCACGCCCGTCGTAGCTGACGAGCTTTCCCGCGTCCCCGTCGACCTCGCCGGTGTTGAACTCGGTCACCAACTCGACCCGCTTGTCGTCCAACATCCCGCCCAGCACCCGGGCGCAGTTCGCCTTGGTGAACGCGCTGTCCAGCGGCGTCACATAGGTGATCTCCACGCGGTCACGGATGCCACGTTCGTGGAAGTGCCAGTCGGCCAAGAAGCAGAACTCGAGCGGCGCCACCGGGCACTTGATGGGCATGTCGACCAGGTTCACCACCAAGCGGCCGCCGTCGAAGTCCGACAGCGCCTTCTCCAGCGCGGTGGCGCCCGGCAGGTCGTAGAAGGTGAACACCCGGTCCATCCAGCCCGGACCGGTGAGACCCTCGGTCTCCTCCGGCACCAGGCGGGCGCCGGTGGCGATCACCAGCACGTCGTAGGGGAGCAGCGCCCCGTCCTCGAGGTGCACGTGTCGCTTCCCGATGTCGACGCGGTCGATGGCGCCCTCGATGAAGTCGATGCCCTTGCGCAGCTGACGCTCACGGGGCCGGATGAGGTCCTCGCTGTGGGTCAGCCCGAACGGCACGAACAACAGACCCGGCTGGTAGATGTGCTCCCGATCCTGGTCCACCACCGTGATGTGGAGCTCGTCGCGGCCGAACTGCTTGCGCAGCCGGTTCGCCGTCAGTGTGCCGCCGGTGCCGCCGCCGAGGATCACGAGGTTCTTGCTCATGCGACCGAGTGTCCCGTGGCCCGCTGCCGAGGGACAGGGCCGAAGGTCCCCGACGGGAAGGGCCCCGGGTCGTGGCCCGGTCAGCTCTTGGCGCGGTGGGCGAGCGCCCGTTGGATCTCCCGCTCGGCGTCGCGCTTGGCGACCATCTCGCGCTTGTCGTGCAGCTTGCGTCCCTTGCCGATGCCGAGCTCGACCTTGACCCGGCCGTCCTTGAAGTACAGCGACAGCGGCACGATCGAGACGCGCTCGAGGTCGACCTGCTCCTCGAGGTGGTGCAGCTCGCGTCGGTGCAGCAGGAGCTTGCGGGGCCGGTCGGGGTCGTGGCCGCTGTGCTCCTGGGCGTGGAGGTACGGCGCCACGCGGACACCCTGCAGCCAAGCCTCGTGGTTCTCGAACCGGACGAAGCCGTCGGCGATCTGCACCTGGGCCTCGCGCATCGACTTCACCTCGGAGCCGTGCAGGACGATGCCGGCCTCGACGGTCTCGCGGATGTCGTAGTTGCGACGCGCTCGCCGGTTGGCGGCGATCAGCTTCGTGTCGGCAGCGGGCATGGCCTCCCGACGCTATCGGCCCCGTCCACACGCTGCGCCAGCCGGTTGCCTAGCGTGGGAAGAGGATGCAGCCGTACCCGCCGCGCCGTCCCGGGCCTCCTCCGAACTACACGCTCCGTCGGTTGGTCGCGGCCACCGTCGTCGTCCTGGTGGTGTTCGGCGTCGTCAAGATCGTCGGGGGGTTGGGCGGCGGCGATGACTCGGTCGCCGCCGGCACCACCACGGTGGTCCCCAGCACCACGTCGACACCGCTGGAGTCCCCGCCGCCCTGCGTCGCCCCTGAGCAGGCCGACCAGGCCGAGCCCACGATCTTCGCCCGAGAGCAGGACTGGTACCGGACGCTGCTCGACACCACCTACGCGCTGCCCGATCTGTACGAGCCACCTGACCTCGTGTCGGCGGCCGAGGCGAACTACAGCCCCGAGTACCGCATCCGCGCCCTGATGGCCGACGACCTGAACCGGATGCGCAACGCCATCCTCGAGCAGGGCCTCCCCGAGGTGGCGCTCCTCGCCGCCTACCGGTCCATCGCCGAGCAGCGGGCGCTGTTCGAGCAGCGGGTGGCCGAGCTCGGTCCCGAGGCCGCCGCCGCCGGCACCGCCCGTCCCGGTCACAGCGAGCACCACCTCGGGACCACCATCGACGTGCGCCTCATCGGCGACTCAAACGTCGACCAGACCTTCGGCACGACGCCCACCGGAACCTGGTTGGCCGAGAACTCGTGGCGCTACGGCTTCGTGCTCTCCTACCCCCAGGGCAAGCAGGACGTCACCTGTTACAAGTGGGAGCCGTGGCACTTCCGCTACGTGGGCCCGGCCCTGGCCCAGCGGGTGCACGAGTCCGGTCTCACGTTGCGCGAGTACCTGTGGCACTGGGAGGTGACGGGGAGCGAGCCGGGCGTGCCGTCGGGCGCTCCGCAGCCGCCGCTGCCCACCACCACCGTGGCGTCCGGCGCCGAAGGGGGCTGACTCCGGGTCGTCGGGACCGGCCGGCGCCGGCGGGTAGGTTCCGGGGCGTGTTGCGACTCGCCGCCTCCGCCTACGCGCAGATCATCGGCCACGCCTACGACGGTCTTCCCGACGAGGCCTGCGGGCTGCTGGGCGGTGCCGGCGACCGCATCGACGTGTTCGTCCCCGCCGAGAACGCCGACCGGTCGAGCCGGACCTTCACCATCGGCAAGGAGGCCTGGGACGCCGCCGACGAGACGCTCGGTCCCCGGGGCCTCGAGGTCGTCGGCGTGATGCACAGTCACACCCACACCGACGCCTACCCGTCGCCCACCGACGTGGAGAAGGCGTCCAACCCGCTCCTCGAGCACTGGCACTGGGTCATCGTCTCGTTGCGCGACGACGCCCCGGTGCTGCGCAGCTTCCGGGTGGTCGACGGCCAGATCCACGAGGAGCAGGTGGCCCTCGGTCGGTAGGGGGGAATGTCCTGACCGGGGTACATTGTTGACCAGGGCAGTCACCTTTCGGCCGCTCTCGTCCCCGTCCACCTCCGAGGAGCCTGCGCATCATGGTTGTCCATGCGTCCGTGCTCGACATGATCGGCAACACGCCCCTCGTCGACTGCAGCGAGCTCAGCCCCAACCCCGACGTGCGCATCCTCGGGAAGATGGAGGGCCAGAACCCCGCCGGCTCGGTGAAGGACCGCATCGCCCTGGCCATGATCGAGGACGCCGAGGCCGACGGCACGCTGACTCCGGGCAAGACCATCATCGAGTCGTCGTCGGGCAACACCGGCATCGCCCTGGCGATGATCGCCCGCATCAAGGGCTACCCCATCAAGATCGTCCTGCCCGAGAACGTCACCGTCGAGCGTCGCCAGCTGCTCGAGGTCATGGGGGCCGAGATCATCTTCAGTCCCGGTGCCGAGGGCTCCAACGGCGCGGTGAAGCGGGCCGAGGCGTTGGCCGACGAGCACCCCGAGTGGGTCTGGCTCTACCAGTACGCCAACGAGGCCAACCCCAACGCCCACTACCGGGGGACCGGTCCCGAGATCTGGCGTGACGTGCCCGACATCACCCACTTCGTGGCCGGCCTCGGCACCAGCGGCACCCTCATGGGCGTGGGCCGCTTCCTCAAGGAGCAGGACCCCGGCATCAAGGTCATCGCCATCGAACCCCCGCTGGGGGAGCGTGTCGAGGGTCTGCGCAACATGGAAGAGGGCTACATCCCGCCCGTGTTCGAGAAGTGGGGCGGCCTCGAGCTGCTCGACCGCAAGCGCATCGTTCGCCCGCGCGAATCCATCGAGTGGACCCGCAAGCTCACCGAGATCGGCGTGTTCGCCGGCATCTCGTCGGGTGCGGCCATGGCCGGCGCCGTGAAGGTCGCCTCCGAGATCGAGCGGGGGACGATCGTCTTCGTCGTCTGCGACTACGGCTGGAAGTACATCTCCACCGGCGCTTGGACCGACGACCTCGACGAGGTCGTGGCCAAGGCCGAGAAGATCATCTACTTCTGATCAGCCCTCGGCGGGCTGGTGCGCCCGCTCCCACCGCCGTTCGGCCCAGTGATCGGCCAGTCCGATCGCGGTCAGCGGGAACACCGGTGCCGACAGCAGCACCAGGCCCGAGACCGAGCGAGCGAGCACGAACGTGTAGACGGTGGCGATGGCCACGCCTGCCGCACGGGTCTTCCAGTCGTGGGGGAGGTCGGAGCGCAGGGCGACGATGCCGCCGGCACCCACGCCGGCGACGATCCCCGTGACGGCGTCGGCGGCGACGGCCGACACGATGATGCCGACGAGCAGGCTCAGCGCCATGGCCTTCACCACCGCCCCAGGCGCCCGTGGGTGCCCGGAGAGGAACGCCAGCGCGATGAACACGAAGGGGATCACCGCCAGCCCGAAGGCGATGGCCCCGGAGGCGGTGGCGTCGGAGACCGTGCTGTCATCGGACGCGAAGGCGATCAGCCCGATGAGCATCGACCAGTAGGCGGGGGCGAGGATCAACGTCGAGACCGTGATGGTGACCCACTTGCGGCGTGGGCTGAGGGGCTGGAGGCCGCCTCGGCCCTGCGCCTGTGGCTGGCTCGAGGTCTCCTCCATTCAGCCCTTCACCGACCCGGCGGTGAGGCCGCGGACGAAGTAGCGCTGCAGCGAGAAGAAGACGATCAGCGGCAGCGTCATGGTGATGAACGCCGCCGAGGTCAACAGGTGCCAGTCCTGGCCTCGCGCGCCAGTGAGGTTGGCGAGGGCGATGGTGACGACCCGAGTGCTCTCCGTGCCGCCCAGGAAGACGTAGGCGACCAGCAGGTCGTTCCAGACCCACAGGAACTGGAAGATGGCGAACGCGGCGAGGGCCGGTACCGACAGCGGCACGATGAGCCGCCAGAAGATGGTGAAGTTGTCGGCGCCGTCGATGCGCGCCGACTCGATCAGCGATGACGGCAACGATCCGATGTAGTTGCGCAACAGGTACGTGGCGAGCGGCAACCCGAATCCGGTGTGGGCCAACCAGATGCCCAGGAAGGTGCCATTCAGCTCGAGATCGGGGAAGACCGTGACGCCGCCGATGTGCCCACCGCCGGTGTACAGCCGCAGGATCGGGATCAGCGCCATCTGCAGCGGCACGACCATCAGGCCGACGACCAGCACGAACATCACGTGCCGACCCCGGAACTCCATCCACGAGAAGGCGTAGGCGGCGAACGCGGCGATGGTGATCGGCATGATCGTGGCCGGGACGGCGACGGCGAGGCTGTTGAGGAAGGCGTTGCCGAACCCGCCGGCGTCGAGGGCCTGGCGGTAGTTCTCCAGCGTCCAGTCCGAGGTGAACGGGTGGACGAAGACGGTCCACCAGCCGGTGTCGTTGACCACGGCGGCCGGCCGGAACGAGGTGATCAGGACGCCGGCGGCCGGGATCAGCCAGATGAGAACGGTGACCGTGACCGCGATGCGGACGAACCAGCCGCCCTCACGGACGCCGACCGTGCCGCGCGGAGTCGGCGTCCCGCGGTCCTCGTCGTCGGTGACGTCGGGCGTCTGGTCGGGAGGTGCCGCGGGGACGGTGGTCATCGGATCGCCTCCTGCGCCCGGAACTGACGGACGTTCCACACCATCACCGGGACGACGGCGACGAACAGGACCACGGCGATCGCGGCGCCACGTCCGTCGTGACCGCTGATGAAGAACCAGCGGATCATTCGCTCGGCGATGACCTCGGTGCCGTTCGATTCGGCGTTGCCCATGACGAAGACGATGTCGAACACCTTCATGGCGTTGATCACCATGTAGGTGGTGACCACCACGATCGTGGGCAGGATGCTCGGGATCATGATGTGGCGGAAGACCTGCAGCTCGGAGGCGCCGTCGATGCGGGCGGCCTCGATGATCTCGTCGGGGATGGCCTTGATGGCGGCCGACAGCACGACCATGGCGAAGCCGGTCTGCATCCAGATCATGATCACCATGAGCAGGAAGTTGTTCCACGGCTTCTGGGACAGCCAGGCGACCGGGTCGTTGCCGAGGCCGGTCCAGATGCCGTTGAGCAGGCCGATGTTGGAGCCGAAGCCCTCAGGGCGGAAGCTGTAGATCAGCCGGAAGGTGACGGCGGCGCCCACGAACGAGATGGCCATCGGCAGGAAGATCAGCGACTTGGCCAGCGCCTCGCCCCGGCGCAGGCGATCGGCCAGGGTGGCGAACACGAGCCCGATGGTCACACCGAAGAACGGGACGACCACGATCCACCCTGCCGGTGTTGCGGATCGAGCGCAACATGCTCTCGTCGGTGAACACGAATCGGTAGTTGTCCAGGCCGACGAAGCTCTGCGAGTTGCGGTCCTGGAAGCTGATGACGATGGTGTTGATGACCGGGTAGATCAGGAACACGGCCAGGATCACCAGCGCCGGGCCGACGAAGACGTACGGGCGGAAGCTCTCCCGGATCCGCGCCGGCAACCAGTCGACGAGCGTGTCCATGGCCCAGAACAGGCCGAAGACGCCAACGACCCCGATCAGGATGGCCAACGCGGCGATGGCCAGACGGTTGGCCTCGTCGTCCTTGAGGAAGTTGAAGACCCAGCCGAGCAGGAAGAACGCCGCGACGGGGATGGCGATGGCGGCGACGACGCGGAGCGTCGTGCCCCACGGGGCGGCGCCCTCGCCTGCGACGCCATGCGGCTCGGAGAAGTCCTCGGGGCCCGGTGGTTCGTCCTGTTGCGGTTCGGTACTTGTCTGCGCCATCGGGCTCCCCTGGTCGAAGAGAAGGAGAAGAAGAGAGGGGCGGCCGGCGTACCGGCCGCCCCTCGTATCAAACGGGCGGAGGACCGCTCGCTACTCGGGCCAGCTCGAGTCGATCTTGGCCAGGATGTCCTTGGCGTTGTCGGTCGAGCCGCTCTTGACGTAGTCGACCATGCCGGTCCAGAAGCTTCCGCTCCCGACCTCCTTGGGCATCAGGTCGGAGGCGTCGAAGCGTCCGGTGCCGGCCTTGTTCGCCTCGGCCAGGACCTCGGAGGCCCGCCCAAGGTTCTCGTTGCCGTAGCAGCTGGGGTCGACGTTGATGTTCGGCGACAGGCGGGCCGCAGCTTCGCCGGTCTTGCATTGGACGTCGGTGCTGATGAACTTGTCGAGGAAGTCCTTGACCTCCGGGCGGTTGCCGCCCTTGCCGACGACGGTGAGCTCGCCACCGAAGAGGATGCCTTCCTGGTCGATGGGCGGGAGGGTGAACCAGTCGTAGTCCACCCCGGCCTCGGCATCGTCCGGGAAGAACGTGTCGATGAAGCTCGCCTGGCGGTGCAACCAGCACTTCGGCGGGTTGTCGAACATCGGCAGCGGCGCATCGCCGAAGGCGATGTCCGGTGTGTTCTGGGCGCCGCCGAGCACGTAGCCGTCGGTGAACATCACGTCGCCGAAGATCTCCGCGGCCTTGACGATGGCCGGATCGTCGAACGGGATCTCGTGCTTGTACCACTGGTCGTAGACGTCGCCACCGGCGGTGCGCAGGACGATGTCCTCCATCCAGTCGGTGGCCGGCCAGCCGGTCGAGCCCTCGCTGCCGAAGCCGACGCACCACGGGGTGCTGCCGTCGGCGACGATCTGGTCGCTCAGGGCCAGCATCTCGTCCCAGGTCTTGGGGATCTGGTAGCCGGCGGCGTCGAAGTCGTCCTTCGGGTACCAGACCATGGACTTCAGGTTGATGTTGGTCGGCACGCCGTAGTGCTTGCCGTCGACGGCGCCCAGCTCGACGAATGCCTCACCGAACGTGTCGTAGAGGTCCTGGATGTCGAACCCGAGGTCCTCGAGCGAGGTCAGGTTGCCGTTCTTGGCCAGGTCGACGACCGCACCGGGCTGGGGGACCGCGGCGAGGTCGAGGGTGCCGCCCTCGGCCCGGATCTGGAGCTGCTCCTCGAAGTTGCCCGAGGCCTCGAACTCGGCGTCGTAGTCGGCGTTGGCGTTGATGTCGGAGTCGATGACCTGCTGGAGACCGCTGGCCTCGTCCGGCTCGCCGGCGAACAGGATGTTCACCTTGCCGGTGTTCTCGCCGCCGCCACCACCACCGCCCTTGGGTCGTGGTCGTGTCTCCGCCGGCATTGGTGTCGTCATCGTCACCGCAGCCGGCCAGGAGGCCCAACATGAGCAACGGGACGGTGAGCAATAGCCATCTGGATTTCATGGGGTTCCTCCTGTTGTCAGCGCGCGATCGCATCGTTGCGGGTCGCGAGCGGGGAATCTGGCGGTCATCACGTGGCGTCGCCGGCGATGACCGCACCGGTGTCGGGGTCGAAGAAGTGCAGCCGGTGGGTGTCGATCACGAGCTCGGCGGTGTCGCCGGCCCGGATGCGGGTGCGGGGGTTCAAGCGGGCGACGGCGTTCGTCTTGCCCGCCTGGGCCCGCTGCTCGATGTCGTGCAGCGCTTCTTGGCCGACGTCGGAGTGCAGCTCCTGGACGTCTTCGGTGAGCGCCGGTGGTGCATCGATGGGGAAGTGGAGGACCACGTCGGAACCGAGTGCCTCGCGCAGCTCGGCCTTGACCGAGATGCGCCGGTCCTGTGGGGCGTCGGCGACGAGGGAGGCGTCCTCCATGTCCTCGGGCCGGATGCCGAGGACGATCTTTCGACCCGCGTGGCCACGTAGGGCCGGCCGTTCGGCGAGCGCCTCGTCGGGGATGGCGAGCTCGACGCCGGCGAGCGACACGGCCATCGAATCGCCGCGGTCGACGAGCGTGCGCTTCGAGCAGGTTCATGGCGGGCGATCCGATGAAGCCGGCCACGAAGAGGTTCTTCGGGTGGTCGTACAGCACCTGGGGCTCGTCGGCCTGTTGCAGCAGGCCGCGGCGGATCACGGCCACCCGGTCGCCCATGGTCATGGCCTCGGTCTGGTCGTGGGTGACGTACATCGTCGTGACGCCGAGGTCGTGTTGGATGCGGGCGATCTCGGCTCGCATCTGGACCCGGAGCTTGGCGTCGAGGTTCGACAGCGGCTCGTCCATGAGGAACGCCTGCGGATGCCGGACGATCGCCCGCCCCATCGCCACGCGCTGGCGCTGGCCGCCGGACAGGGCCTTGGGCTTGCGGTCGAGCAGCTCCTCGAGGCCGAGGATGTCGGCGGCGTGGCGGACGCGAGCGTCGATGTCGTCCTTGTCGATCTTCTGCAGCTTCAACCCGAACGCCATGTTGTCGAACACGCTCATGTGCGGGTACAGGGCGTAGTTCTGGAACACCATGGCGATGTCCCGCTCCTTGGGCGGAACGTCGTTGACCACACGATCGCTGATCCGGACCTCGCCCTTGGAGATCTCCTCCAGGCCGGCGACCATGCGCAGGGCGGTGGTCTTGCCGCACCCCGAGGGTCCGACGAGCACCATGAACTCGCCGTCGGCGATCGTGAGATCCAGTCCGTGGATGGCTTCTGTGCCGTCGGGATAGATCTTGTACACGTCGTCGAACTGGATCTCTGCCATGGCGGCTCCTACTCAGGCGGGCACGTGGATCGTGGCGGAGGGCAGCCACCGGGGAACAGAGTCCTTGGACCCTTTCGGCACACGTCGGTCTCCGCGCTGGCCGCCGACTGCGGGCGGCACCGGGGCCGGAAGCGGCGGACTGCATGGCACACGGTGGACATGGCGGTTTCCCCCTGGGTCGGCGCAAAACGTGGTCTGGGTCCGCGTCGACGTGAGCCGGACCCTACCCACAGGCCCGCACATGGTCAACGAGTTGTCCGATCGGCCGACTGCCAGAGCGCTTGTGGCATCCTCGTTGTCTCCCGGTGCACGTCCGCGCCTCCCGCTGATGCTCCCTGTCCTCTTCCCCTCCTCCCTGCCGCTCCAGGTACCCGACAGCCCTGCGCTCGACGAGGTGGTCGGTCAGGGACTGACCGCCCGAGACTGGGTCGTCGCCGGTGCCACGTTCGTGGCCTTCCTGGTCGCCGGACGACTGTTGCGGACGTTCGTCGAGCGGATCGTGCGGCGCACCGACTCCGAGGGCTCCATCGCCCGGATGGTCGGACGCCTCGCCCAGAACCTGCTTGCCCTCGTGGGCTTGCTGTACGCGCTGTCGGTCCTCGACGTGCAGATCGGCCCGCTGCTCGGCGCCCTCGGTGTCACCGGCATCGCGGTGGCGTTCGCCATCACCGCCATCCTCGAGAACGTCTTCGCCTCCGTGGTGCTCAAGACGCGACGACCGATTCGTGCCGGCGACCAGATCACCACCAACGACCGGAGCGGCATCGTCGAGGAGATCAACTACCGCACGGTCGTGCTGCGGAACTTCGACGGCGAGATGGTGGTCCTGCCCTCGGCCATGGTCACCAACGACGTGATCGTGAACCACACCGCCCACGGCCACCGCCGGACCGTTCTCCCCGTCGGTGTCGCCTACGGCACCGACCTGCCGACGGCTCAGCGCATCATCCTCGAGGCGGTGCGCGGCGTCGACGGCGTGCTCCAGCGCCCGGCCCCGCAGGCCTGGGTGACCGCCTTCGGCGACTCGAGCATCGACTTCGACGTCCGCTTCTGGCACGCATCCGAGATCCTGGTCCAGTTCCGCGTCCGCTCCGCCGCGGCGATGGCCATCAAGGCGGCGTTCGACGCCGAGGGCATCGAGATCCCGTTCCCCCAGCGTGTGGTCACCATGACCGACGTCGAGCCGGGAGACGACCGCTGAACCGGGAGACCGACGATCGTCCCATCGGGATGTTCGACTCGGGCTTCGGCGGCCTGACCGTGGCGCGTGCGCTCATCGACCTGGTGCCCGGGGAGGACCTGGTCTACGTCGGCGACACCGGTCGCTACCCGTACGGTCCGCGACCGTTGGAGCAGGTGCGTGAGTACGCCCGCCAGATCAGCTGGTGGCTGGTGCGCGAGCACGACGTGAAGCTCGTGGTCGTGGCGTGCAACACCGCGGCCGCTGCTGCGCTCGAGGTGCTCGAGGACGAACTGCCGGTACCGGTCATCGGTGTCATCCAACCCGGCGTCCGCTCGCTGGTGATGGCGACTCGCAGCGGCAGGGCCGGCGTCATCGGAACCGTCGGCACCGTGCGGTCGGGGGCCTACCAGCGCGTCGTCGCCGAGGTGGCACCTGACCTGACGCTGACGTGCGCGGCGTGCCCGGGGTTCGTCGAGTTCGTCGAGCGCGGCGAGACCCGCTCCGAGCAGGTGCACGTGCTGGCCGAGCGCCTGCTCGCACCCGTGGTGGCCGCCGACGTCGATGCGCTGCTGCTCGGTTGCACGCACTACCCGTTCCTCGCCCGCACCATCGCCGACGTCATGGGTCGCGACGTCGTGCTGGTGTCCTCGGCCGACGAGACCGCCTTCCGGGTGCGCGAGCTGCTCACCACGACCGTGGCCGCGTCGGCGCGCATCGTCGGCGGCACGCACCGGTGGTTCAGCTCGGGCGACGTCGAGACGTTCCGCACACTCGGCGCCCGGCTCCTCGGGCCCGAGCTCGACGTGGCCGCGGCCGTACGGTGGGAGGCATGAGCCTCTCGGTCACCGTGCTGGGCTGTTCGGGCACCTACGCCGGTCCCGGCGGTGCCTGCAGTGGGTACCTGGTCCAGACCGAGACCACTGCGATCTGGCTCGATTGCGGACCGGGGACCCTCGGCAACCTGCAGCGTCACATCGATCTCACCGACCTCGACGGCATCGTCGTCAGCCACTCGCACCCCGACCACTGGCTCGAGCTCCCGGTGGTGCTCAACGCCTTCCGCTACGGCATCGGAACGGTCGACCGGCGGCTGCCCGTGCTGTGGACGGCGGCCACCGACGAGCTGTTCCACAGGGTGCGCGGGCACGATCCGGTGCCGACGTTCCAGCCGAGGGTGATCGACGAGCGCTCCACGGAGCGCATCGGCGACATCGACCTGCGGTTCTCGCGCACCGACCATCCCGTCGAGACGTTGGCCGTGCGGGCCGAGTCGGGTGGCCGTGCGCTGGCCTACAGCGCCGACACCGGCGCCGACTGGTCGTTGTCGTCGCTCGGACCGGACATCGACCTGGCGATGGTCGAGGCGTCGCTCGACGAGGAGCAGGAGGGGGTCGTGCAGCACCTGACCGCCCGGCAGGCGGGATGGCAGGCCGCCCAGGCCGGTGTGGCATCGTTGCTGCTCACCCACCTGGTCCCCGGTAGCGATCCCCAGCGCCGGCTCGACGAGGCCTCGTCGACGTACGACGGCCCGATCGACGTCGCCCGCATCGGCCAGGTCCACCAGGTGTGACCCGTACCCCACCAGCCGAACCGGCGAGGACAGATCAGTGAGACCAGACGGAAGGACCCCAGAGCAGCTGCGCCCGGTCAGCATCGAGCGCGACCCCACGGTCATGGCCGACGGGTCGTGCCTGATCCGCTTCGGCCGGACCACGGTGCTGTGCACGGCGTCGATCGAGGACGAGGTCCCGCGCTGGATGCGCGGTCGCGGCACCGGCTGGGTCACCGGCGAGTACTCGATGCTCCCCGGGTCGAGTCCGGAGCGCATCCGCCGCGAAGCCGAACGGGGCAAGCAGAGCGGCCGCACGCAGGAGATCCAGCGCCTCATCGGCCGCTCGCTGCGGTCGGTGTGCGACATGGCGGTCCTCGGCGAGCGACAGATCACCGTCGACTGCGACGTGCTCCAGGCCGACGGCGGCACACGAACCGCGTCGATCACCGGCGGCTACCTCGCCCTCCACGACGCGCTGGCCCGCCTCGTGGCCGCCGGTGAGCTGGAGACCCATCCGCTCACGGCGTTCTGCGCCGCCATCAGCGTGGGCGTCGTCGAAGGCACGCCGGTGTGCGACCTGCCCTACGTCGAGGACGCCGGCGCCGACGTCGACATGAACGTGGTGATGACCTCGGCGGGCGACTTCGTCGAGGTGCAGGGCACAGCTGAGGGCGTCGCCTTCGGCCGCCAGGCGCTCGACACCCTCCTCGACCTCGCGACCAACGGCATCGCCGAGCTCATCGAGCACCAACGGGCCTACGTGGCCGAGCCGCCGCCACCGCGCGATCCCAACCGCTGAACCGTGGACGGCGACCGCGCCGATCGCCGGCGCGTGACCTTCGCGACGGGCAACGCCCACAAGGTGGCCGAGGTGGCGGGGATCCTCGGCGACCGCTGGCAGCTCGAGGCGCTCGACCCCGACGTCGAGGAGACAGGCACCACCTTCGAGGAGAACGCCCTGCTCAAGGCCGAGGCGGTCTGTCGCCGCAGCGGCACGCTGGCCATCGCCGACGACAGCGGCATCGAGATCGACGCCCTCGACGGGCGCCCGGGCATCCACTCGGCGCGGTGGACCGCCGAGCACGACTGGATCCCACGGGTGCTGCGCGAGCTCGAGGGGGTGACCGGCGACGCCCGGTCCGCCCGATACGTGGCGGCGGCCGCCGCCGTCTGGCCGGACGGGCGCACGGTCGTCGTGCGAGGCACGGTCGAAGGGCCGCGTCCCGGACGCGCCCCGCGGAAGCGGCGGCTTCGGCTACGACCCGATCTTCGTGCCCAGCGAGGGCGACGGGCGGACCTTCGCGGAGATGACGGCCGAGGAGAAGCACGCCCTGTCGCACCGGGGCCGCGCCTTCCGCGAGCTGGCGGCGCTGCTCGGCGACTGACGCTCGGGCGTCACCAGCCCCGCAGGTCGACCGGCCACTCGTCGACGACCTCGTCGCCGTCGAGCACCCACATCCGGTCGTGCTTGGCGACGGTCGGGTCGAGGTGGGCCGGCTGCACCCGGATGCGCTCGCCGACCGCGGGCAACGGATCGGCGGCGAAGGTGACGTGCTCGTCGGAGCACAGCCACACCTGGGCGCCGGCGATGCTCGGGTTCCCGTGGTCCATGCCCAGCGACTTCAGGCCGGCGTCGGCGACCGCGTAGCCCTTGGCGTTGACCGAAATGACCGTGGCCTCGACCTCGGCGGCGATCCGGAACGGCACCGACGGGGCGAATGCGGTGTCCATGAGCACGAAGGTGCCGGCCTGGAGCTCGGTGACCCACTCGTTGAGGTCGTAGGTGAGCGTGGCCCCGCCCGAGACGATGTCGCCACCCACGACCTCGTGCGCGGCGACCAACTTCTCCATGGACTGCTCCACGGCTGCCCGGCGCTGATCGCGGTCGGTGATGATCGTGACGTGGCCCTCGTAGCCCATGACGCCACGGACTTCGAGGCCTGCGGCCCGCGCCCGCGACGCGAGACGACCGGCCTGCTCGGGCGCGCAGCCACAGCGGGGCAGGCCGACGTTGACGTCGATCAGCACGTGGCGGATGCCGGCGCGCGCCGCGGCGTCGACGGTCTCGTCGCTGTCGACCGCCACGGTGACCATGGCGTCGGCATCGGCCATGGCGCGCAGACGGCCGGCGTCGAGGCACTCGTTGGCCAGCAACAGGTCTGCGCCGAGGCCGGCGTCGGCCATGCCGATCACCTCGCGGGGCGTGGCGCAGCAGAACGCGTCGTGTCCGGCGTCGGCGAGCCGGCGGGCCAGGGCCGTCGACTTGAACGCCTTCACGTGCGGACGCAGCGCCCGTCCGGGGCGGGCCGCCGACATCAACGAGACGTTCTGCTCGAAGACGGCTCGGTCGACGACCAGCGCCGGCGTCGAGAGATCGTGGACGAGCACGTCGGGACCGTAGTCAGGCCGACGCCAGCGCACAGACGAATGCGAAGCATCCTGGAACGTCCGACGTTGTGAGGCGCAGCCGAGGGCGAGCCACAGACGAATGCGGAGCATTCGTCAACGAACTCGGAGGTCGCTCCGCGACCGGAGAGTTCGCGTGCACCAGGTGGGATTCGAACCCACACGCGCTCAGAAGCGCACAGGGACCTAAACCCTGCGTGTCTGCCAGTTCCACCACTGATGCTCGGCGGGGGACCGTAGCGCCGGCCGTCGGTGCGGGACGCGCGGGACGCACCGCTAGATTCCGAGCCGTGACCGATCAGCTCCCGCTCCCACTCGCCCAGGACATCCCCAGCTACGGCGACCCGGGCATGCAGATCTACAACCGCCTGCTGCAGAACCGGATCGTCTTCCTGGGCACCGACGTCAACGATCAGATCGCCAACCAGATCTGCGCCCAGTTGCTGTACCTCGAGGGCCAGGATCCCGAGAAGGACATCTGGCTGTACATCAACTCGCCGGGTGGCTCGGTCACGGCCGGCATGGCCATCTACGACACGATGAACTTCGTCCAGCCCCACATCGCCACCATCTGCATGGGCCTGGCGGCGTCGATGGGCCAGTTCCTGCTGTGCGCCGGCGAGCCGGGCAAGCGCTACACCCTGCCCCACGCCCGGATCATGATGCACCAGCCCTCGGGCGGCTTCCAGGGCCAGGCGTCCGACATCGCCATCCAGGCCGAGCAGCTGGCGTTCATCAAGAAGCTCATGGCCGAGCGCATCGCCGAGCACACGGGCAGACCGTCGAGCAGATCCAGGCCGACTCCGAGCGCGACCGCTGGTTCACCGCCGAGCAGGCCCTCGAGTACGGCATCGTCGACAAGGTCATCACCCGCCGCGGCGACGCGTGAGTCCTGGCCGTCGGCCAGGAGTTCAGCAGTTCGAGTCGACGTAGCGGTTCAGCCGTTGGCTGGCTGCCTCGACCTCGTCGAAGCGCGGCTTGAGGTCGGTGTAGACCGCCGGCGGTTCGGACGACTCGGGGTCGGCCTGCTCGAGGCCGGCGATCACGTCGTCGACGAAGGACAGGACCGTGTCGATGTCGGCGCGGGCCGCGCCGGGCGCGAGGTCCCGCAGCCGCGCCTGGGTCTCCCGCGCTGACCGGAACGTCTCGAGCGCGGCATCGACGTTGTCGGGATCGAGGCCGGAGAAGGTGTCCGTGATCTGCGAGCGGTCGGTGACCAGCGAGCAGAACGCCGTGAGATCGCCCTGGTCGTCGTTCCCGCAGGCCGTCAGGGCGCCGCTCGTGACGAGCAAGATGGCGAGCGTGCTCGCCGTCCGGGTGGGCCGCACGCTCAGCGCCCGGCGGCACCCTCGGCGAGGCGCCGCAGCTCCTCGACGGCGTGCGTCAGCCCCTCGGGGTCCTTGAACAGCGACGAGCCCGAGACCAAGACGTTGGCGCCCGCGGCGGTGGCGCCCTCGATGGTGGCCAGGCCGATGCCGCCGTCGACCTCGAGGTCGCAGTCGTAGCCGCGATCGGTGATCCACCGCCGGATGGTGGCGACCTTGGGCTCCATGGTGTCGATGTAGCGCTGGCCGCCGAACCCGGGGTTGACGGTCATGACCAGGACCATGTCGCACAGGTCGAGGACGTGCTCGACGGCCTCGGGCGGGGTCGCCGGGTTGAGGGCCACGGCCGCCTGCGCGCCCAGGTCGTGGATGCGCCCGAGCGTGCGGTGGAGGTGGCGGCACGCTTCGGCGTGCACGATGACCAGGCCGCAGCCGGCGTCCACCCAGGTGTGCAGGAGCGCATCGGGGTCTTCGACCATCAGGTGGGCTTCGAAGAGCAGGTCGGTGCGGTCGCGGCACGCGGCGATGACGTCGGGGCCGAAGGTGAGGTTGGGCACGAACTGCCCGTCCATCACGTCCCACTGGATGCGGTCGACGCCCGCCTCGGCGAGCTCGGTGACGGCGTCGCCGAGTCGGGAGAAGTCGGCGGGGAGGACGGACGGCGCGATCTCGATCGGCCGGTCGGTACCGGGGCGGTCGCTCATCGCTCCATCCTCGCACGGGGCGCAGGCGCGCCAGCGATCAGGTCGATCAGGCGTCGGCGACCGGCCGAACCCGTAGCGTGGTGGCGTGCAGGACTTGGAGCTCGTCGTCGATGACGTTGCCGTCGGTGGCGACGGCATCGCCCGCGCCGACGACGGGCGCGTGGTCTTCGTGCGGGGCGGCGTGCCGGGTGATCGTCTGTTGGCACAGGTGGTCCGCGAGCGGCCGCGCCGCCTCCACGCCCAGATCCGTTCGGTCGAGGCGCCCAGCGACGACCGGGTGTCGCCGCCGTGTCCCCACGTGGCCGACGGGTGCGGTGGTTGCGGCTGGCAGCACCTCGCCGTCGACGCCCAGCGACGGTGGAAGCGCCGGATGGCCGAGGAGTCGCTGCGACGTCTCGGCCGGGTCGAGGGCACGGTCGACCTCGCCCCACCCCTGCCCGACCGCGGCTACCGGACCACCGTGCGGTGCCTGGTAACGCCCGAGGGCCTGGCCTTCCGAGGCAGCCGGTCGCACGAGCCCGTCGCCGTCGAGCGGTGCCTGGTCGCCCACCCGGGCCTCGACGAGCTCATTGCCGGGATCCACGACGGCGGCTACGGCGTCGGTCCGGCCCGTGAGGTCACCCTCCGCATCGGTGGCGCGACCGGCGAGCGGATGGCCGTGCTCGATCCAGGACGCTCGTCCGACGTGCGCCTGCCCGACGACGTGCTGGTGGTGGGTGCCGACGAGCTGCGCAGCGGGCGCCGGGCCTGGATCCACGACGAGGTCGCCGGTCGCCGCTTCCGTGTGTCGGCCCGGTCGTTCTTCCAGTCCCGCACCGATGGTGCCGCCGCCCTCGTGCATGCCGTCGGTTCGGCGGGCGCCGGCGGGTGGGGGACCGGCCGCCTGGTCGACCTGTACGGCGGCGTCGGCCTGTTCGCCGCCACCCTCGGCCGTGGCATGGACATCACGTTGGTCGAGTCCAGCGCCTCGTCCGTGGCCGACGCCCGCCACAACCTGTCGGACCTCGGCGCAACGGTCGTCCGCACGAAGGTCGAGAACTGGCGGCCGTCGCCGGCCGACGTCGTCGTCGCCGACCCTCCGAGAGCCGGGCTGGGTTCCGCCGGCGTGGCCGCCGTCGTGGCCACCAAGGCGCAGCACCTGGTGCTGGTCAGCTGCGACGCCGCCGCCTTCGGGCGAGATGTCGGTCTGCTCGCCGACGCCGGCTATGCCCGCCGGTCCACCGTGCTCGTCGACCTGTTCCCCCACACCCCGCACGTCGAGCTCGTGTCGGCATTCGAACCGACTGCCTCGTGAGCATCTTCGGCTCGGGCCAGGGAGATGATCATCCGTCGGACCCGTCGGCTCCGAAGAAGGACACGATGCCGGCCGATCAACTCCGAGACTCGAGCGACGCTGCGCTCATGGTGGCCGTCGGTCGCTACCACGAGGACGCCCTCGCCGAGATCTACCGGCGACATGCCGGCGCCGTGTTCGCGCTCTCCCGCCGCCTGCTGACCGATCGCACGCTGGCCGAGGAGATCGTGCAGGAGGTGTTCCTGCGGCTCTGGAACGACCCCGATCGCTTCGACCCGGACCGCGGGTCGCTGCGCTCGTACCTGCTGGCCCAGTGCCACGGTCGCTCCGTCGACCTGATCCGGTCCGAATCCTCGCGTCGGCGTCGCGAGGAGAAGGAGCTGGTGCTGGCGGCCGAAGCCGGCTACGACGTCGAGCACGAGGTGTGGGACATGGCGGTCGCCGACCGGGTGAAGGCGGCGCTGACCTCCTTGCCCGAGGGCGAGCGGCAGGCGATCCTGTTGGCGTACTTCGGTGGCCACACCTACAAGGAGGTGGCCGATCTGTTGGGTGAACCGGAGGGCACGGTGAAGAGCCGGATCCGGTCTGGACTGCGTCGCTTGCGGGGAGACCTCGTCGGCGCAGGGATCAGTGGTGCAACGTGACCTACTCACATGACGACATCGCCGAGCTGCTCGGGGCCTTCGCCCTCGACGCGCTCGATCCCGACGAGGTCGACGTCGTCGAGGCGCACCTGCCGACGTGCCCACGCTGCATGGCCGAGGTCGTCGAGCACCGCGAGGTGGCGGCGATCCTCGCCCACACCGGTGCGCCGGCGCCGGACGGGCTCTGGGAGCAGATCCAGCACAGCCTCGAGGAGCCGCCGCCGGCCATGGCGCTGTCGGTGCAGACTGCCGAGCCTGCCCTGCCCGTCGACCGGCGCTCGTCGCGTCCGGCGCGCTGGTGGCTCCCCGCCGGCCTCGCTGCGGCTGCGGTCTTCGTCCTCATCGGTCTCTTCGTCGGCGCGCTCGTGTTCGACGGCACCGGATCGTCCAGCGAGCCGCCGGTCGCGGCACCGACGCTGTCCGAGGTCGCCCGCCGGGCCTTCAACGACCCGCAGGCCCGCAAGATCACGCTCACGTCCGACACGGGTCAGGCGAGCGCGACCGTCGCCATCGAACCCGACGGCACCGGCTACCTGTTGGGAACGTCCCTGCCGTCACTCGACGACGAGCACACCTACCAGCTGTGGGGCGTCTACGGCGACGTGGTGGTGAGCCTCGGCGTCCTGGGCCGCTCGCCCGGCGTCGTGGCCTTCGCCACCGATCTGCCGGTGAACGCCCTGGCCATCACGCGCGAGGTCACCGGCGGTGTCGTGGCATCGCAAAACCAGCCGCTGGTCGCCGGCGAGGTCACGTAGGGCGGGGGAGGTCCAACCGCGATCGCCGTTGGATCGTTCGGCTCGCCGCCGGCATCGGGTAAGGGACGCGTTGTCCCCTGATTCCCTCCCCCAAGGAGACCCTGATGACCGCAGCAGAAGACCGCAGGAAGGCCCAGGCCCGTCCCGACGACGTGATCGCCGCCGTGCTCGAGGACCACGCCCAGATAAGGGAGCTGTTCGCTCGCGTCGAGTCCGCCTCCGGACACGACGAGAAGGCGGAGGCGTTCCGCGACCTCACGGTGAAGCTGGTGGTCCACGAGACCGCCGAGCAGGAGGTGGTGCATCCCCTGACCCGCCAGGACGACGAGGCGGTCGCCGAAGCACGCCTCGAGGAGGAGTCCGAGGGCGAGTCGCTCCTGTCCGAGCTCGAAAAGCTCGACGTGACCAGCGCCGACTTCGACCAGAAGCTCGCCAAGCTTCGTGACGACGTCCTCGAGCACGCCGAGTCCGAGGAGAACCAGGAGCACCCGGTCATCGACGCCAACGTCGACAGCGACCGCCTCCAGACCCTGGCCACCGCCTTCCGCGCCGCCGAAAAGGCGGCGCCGACCCATCCCCACCCGCACGGCCCCACCTCGGCGACGGGCAACCTCGTCGTCGGTCCCGTGGTCGCCATCGCCGATCGCGCCCGCGACGCTGTGCGCGCCGTGCTCGGCTCGTCCTAGCCCGCTTCACACGACCAGATCCGACCAGATCCGGTCGGATCTGGTCGTGTGAACAGCTCTTCATTCAGTGGCCGGCGCGCTCGCGTTGGGGCACGACCGTGTACTTCGGGTCATCCGCCGAGGCGAGACCGGCCTCGAACACCCCGAAGCGGGTGCACGCCGAAGCGGCCACCATCGCTGTGCCGGACACGGCGGTGGCCAGGCGGCTGCGGCGCCCCAGCACGGCGCCGACCGCCCCCGCCGCGCTGAGGACGCGTCCCGCCTTCATGATCCGGCCGCTGCGGCCCTGCTTGTAGGGCTCGGCGACCATCCCCATCTGCCGCTCCATGCGTTCGGACGAGACGGCTTCGGTCAGCCAGCCGAGGAGCGCGAGCCGGCGGGCGGGCGCTGCCTCCGTCGACGGCGTGGTCAGCATGCCGAGGCCGCCGGCGGCGACCGCGCCCGAGCCGACGAACACGAACGGCAGCTCTCGGTAGCCGTCGTGCCAGGCGGGCACGGCCGTGTCGCTCAGCAGGGCGGCGGTGTAGGCGGCGATGCCCGGTGCGAGCGCAGCGGCGGTCGCGGTGGCAGCGGAACCCAGCCCGCGCATGCGGCCGGTCAGATTGCTGAGTGCGGCCACGCCTGTGGCTGGTCCGAACCCGGCGAGCAGCCACGATCCGACGCTCATGGGGGAGGTGGGCTTGAACGTGCGCAGCATGTTGAAGAAGCGCTCGGGGCGTCCGAGGTCGTGCACGAGTGCCGCACCGGACGCCGCAGCCGCGGTGACGGCCGCGAGCTTGGCGCTGCGCTCCAGCGCCGCGCGACCGGTGAGCTGGGCGCCGGCGCCGAGCAGCGACGACCCGGCAGCCAGACCACCGAGGAACAGGTAGCCGGGGATGTCCGGGCTCTGCCAGACCGGGCCGTTGAGGATGGGCTTGCCGTAGTACGACTGGAACTCGGCGTCGGGCACCATGGCCTGCTCGCCGCGGCGGGATCGGCGCTTCTTCTTGCGCGCGGGTCCGTCGGGTCCCGCCTGCATCGAGCCCATGTCGGCGTCGCGACCGGGATGCGTCCCCTGCAAGCCGTCCTTGGTCACGTCCGAGCTCATCGGCCCGCCCCCTTCGGCCCGGCGCCCACGAAGGCGAGGACGGCGGTTGCCGCCATCCCGGCGGCGGCCAGGCCGACCCGCTTCCACATCGACGGCAGGTCCCGGGTCGTGACCACCGGGTCCGGTGGCAGCCCGTAGACCTCGGGTTCGTCGAGCAGCAGGAAGAAGGCGCCGGCACCGCCGACGCCGTCGTCGGGATCGTGGCCGTACAACCGTGCATCGGCCACACCCAGCTCGTGCAGGTGCTCGAGCCGCCCGGCGGCACGCTCGCGCAGCTCGTCGAGCGGGCCGAACTGGATCGAATCGGTGGGGCACGCCTGGGCGCAGGCGGGCTCCATGCCGACGCCGAGACGGTCGTAGCAGAGCGTGCACTTCCAGGCCCGGCCGTCGTCCTTGCGCTGGTCGATCACCCCGTAGGGACAGGCGGGGATGCAGTACCCGCAGCCGTTGCAGATGTCCTCCTGCACGACCACCGTGGAGAACTCGGTGCGGAACAGCGAACCCGTGGGGCACACGTCGAGGCAGGCGGCGTGGGTGCAGTGCTTGCACACGTCGCTGGACATGAGCCAGCGGAAGTCGTTGCCCGTACCCGCGTCCACCGGCTTGTTCTGCTCGATGAAGGCGACGTGGCGCCACGTGGACGCCCCCAGGCCCTGGGTGTTGTCGTAGGACATGCCGGTGAAGTCGAGGCCGTCCTCGGGGACGAAGTTCCACTCCTTGCACGCCACCTCGCACGCCTTGCAGCCGATGCACACGCTGGTGTCGGTGAAGAAGCCCACCCGCTCGGGATGCTCGCCGTAGCCGACCTCGGAGGCGGGGTCGGCGTCGTGGTGCAGTCCATGGTCCAGATCGAAGTTCACGTCAGACCTCCGTGCCCGTGTGCTCGTCGATGCCGGCCCGGCGTTGGTACTCCTCGACCAGCTCGTTGCGGGCCTTGCCACGCGGCCGCTTCCCCGGGCGGATGTCGCAGGCCAGCGCCTTGACCTCCTGGATGTGGACGTTGGGGTCCAGCGCCAGGTGGGCCAGCTCGTTGGCGGCGTCACCGGTGGTCAGGCCCTGGTCGCCCCAGTGGTACGGGAGCCCCACCTGGTGCAGCGTCCGACCGTTCACCGTGAGCGGACGCATCCGGCCGGTGACCAGCACGCGCGCCTCGATGGCGGCCCGCGCGGTGATGATGGTGGCCCAGCCGGTGTGCTCGAGTCCGCGCTCGGCCGCCAGCTCGGGGGAGACCTCGCAGAACATCTCGGGCTGCAGCTCGGACAGGTACGGCACCCAGCGGCTCATGCCGCCGGCGGTGTGGTGCTCGGTGAGCCGGTACGTCGTGGCGGCGTAGGGGTACACGTCGCTGCCCGGCTCGGTGCCGCTGGGCTGGTAGCGGTTGTTCGGCTGGCTGGGCGTGAGCTCACGGGCCGGGTTCCGCTGCTGCTTCGGATACAGCAGGTTCGGCACCGGGGAATCCTGCGGCTCGTAGTGGGCGGGGAGCGGTGCGTCGGTGAGCCCGGCGGGAGCGAACAGCCACGCCTTGCCGTCGGCCTGCATGATGAAGGCATCGGTGCCGGTGAGGGCGTCGGGGCCGGTGGCGCCCTCGGGCGGTTCGAAGTCGGGTGCCTTGGTCGGTTTGAAGTCGGGGACGTCGTGGCCCACCCACTTCTCCTGCTCGGCGTCCCACCAGACGTAGGCCTTGCGCTCGCTCCACGGCTTGCCGTCGGCGTCGGCGGACGCCCGGTTGTAGATGATGCGCCGGTTCGCCGGCCACGCCCACCCCCACTCGGGGGCGACCCACGACTGCTCGCTGCCCGGCTTGCGACGAGCGGCCTGGTTCTCACCGTCCTGGTACACGCCGCAGTAGATCCAGCAGCCGCACGTCGTGGTGCCGTCGTCCTTCAACTGCTCGTAGGACGACAGCGGGTTGCCGTCGACGTCCCAGCCGTTGATCTCGCGGAGCACGGCATCGGCGTCGGGTTCCTCGAGGCGGCCCTTGGTGGGGTAGTCCCACGTGAGCTCCTGGACGGGGCGGTCCATCTCGTCGGTGGAGTCGGCCAGCCTCTCGCGGATGCGCTTGCCGAGGTGGTACATGAACCACAGGTCGCTGCGGGCGTCGCCCTGGGGCTCGACGGCCTGCTCGTGCCACTGCAGCATGCGCTGGGTGTTGGTGAACGATCCGTCCTTCTCGGTGTGCGCCGCCGCCGGGAGGAAGAAGATCTCGGTGTCGATGTCCTCGGTGCGCAGCTCGCCCGACTCGATCTCGGGACCCTCCTTCCACCAGGTGGCGCTCTCGATCAGCGAGAAGTCGCGCACCACGAGCCAGTCGAGGTTGGCCATGCCGAGTCGCTGCATCTTGGCGTTGGCCGAGCCCACGGCCGGGTTCTCACCGAGCAGGAAGTATCCCTTGCACGTGCCGTCGAGCTGGGCCTGGACCGTCTCGTACGTGCTGTGGTTGCCGGTGAGACGGGGCAGATGGTCGAAGCAGAACTCGTTGTCCTCGTGGGCGTGCTCGCCCCACCATGCCTTCAGCAGGCTGACCATGTACGAGCGCATGTTGCCCCAGTAGCCCTTGACCGCGGCCTCGCCCTCGATGAAGTCGTCGAGGTCCTGGTGCTGGTGGGCGTGCGGCATCGGGATGTAGCCCGGGAGGATGTTGAACAGCGTGGGGATGTCGGTCGATCCCTGGATGGATGCGTGTCCACGCAGGGCGAGGATCCCGCCGCCGGGCCGGCCGATGTTGCCGAGCAGCAGCTGCAGGATGGCGGCGGTGCGGATGTACTGCACGCCGACCGAGTGCTGGGTCCAGCCGACGGCATAGGCGAACGCCGTGGTGCGGTCGCGTCCCGAGTTGGAGACGATCAGGTCGCACACCTCGCGGAACGTGTCCTGCGGGATGCCGCAGATCTGCTCGACCATCTCGGGCGTGTACCGGGAGAAGTGGCGCTTGAGCACCTGGAACACGCACCGGGGATGTTGCAGCGTGTCGTCGCGCTCGGGGTCGGCGCCGACCTGCGCACCCCCCGACCCGTGCGCCTCGCCACCGGCGGCTTCGCGGACCCGCTCCTCGAACTGCTTGTCGCGCTTACCCGAGGACGCCTGCACCTCGGCACCTTCGTACTGCCACGACTCGGTGTCGTAGCCGCGCTTGTCGCGATCGAAGCCCGAGAACAACCCGTCGAGGTCCTCGGTGTCCTGGAAATCCTCACGCAGGATGAACGGCGCGTTGGTGAAGGTGACGACGTAGTCGTGGAAGTAGGCGTCGTTCGACAGGACGTGGTTGATGATGCCGCCGAGGAAGGCGATGTCGCTGCCGGCCCGCAGCGGCACGTGCAGGTCGGCCATGGCGCTCGTGCGGGTGAAGCGCGGATCGACGTGGATCAGCTTGGCGCCGCGCGCCTTGGCCTCCATCACCCACTGGAACCCGACCGGGTGGCACTCGGCCATGTTCGAGCCCTCGATGACGATGCAGTCGCTGTTCTGCAGGTCCTGCTGGAAGGTCGTGGCACCACCTCGACCGAACGATGTCCCCAAACTGGGGACGGTTGAGCTGTGTCATATGCGCGCCTGGTTCTCGATCTGGATCGCGCCGAGCGCCGTGAACAGCTTCTTGATGAGGTAGTTCTCCTCGTTGTCCAGCGTGGCGCCGCCCAGGCTGGCGAACCCCAGCGTGCGGCGAACCCGCTTGCCGTCGTTCTCCCACTGCCAACCCTGCCGGCGGGCCTCGATCACCCGGTCGGCGATCATGTCCATCGCCTGTCGAGGGGCAGGTCCTCCCAGTCGGTGCCACCGGGACGCCGGTAGCGGACCTTGTGTAGCCGGCTGGAGCCGGTCGTGAGCTGCAGGCTGGCGGAGCCCTTGGGGCACAGGCGACCTCGGCTGACGGGGGAGTCGGGGTCGCCCTCGATCTGGGTGACCTTGCCGTTCTCGACGTAGACGTTCTGGCCGCAGCCGACGGCGCAGTACGGGCAGACCGACTTGGCGACCTTCTCGGCCGTCTTCACCCTCGGCTGCAGGTTCGCCGACCGACGGCTCTTGACGGCGGCGCCGCGGCCGGTGCGATCCGGGCCTCGTAGCTGCCGGAGCACTGGCCATCCGATCCTGGTTCGTGCTGCCACGCGCAGGTCCTTCCTCGAGGGACGGTGTTGCCGCGTCGCAGCACCGTCTCGGTCCGAGCCTCCCGTTGATACCCGATGTGTCCGGCGTCATGCATCGACGTTCCGGGTTTTTCCGACGCTCGCCGATGGCACCATGAGCGCATGCCTTCCGTGCGAGCGAACGGGATCACGATCGAGTACGAGCGCGACGGACAGGGCGAGCCGATCCTGCTGATCATGGGCCTCGCCGCGCAGCTCACCGCCTGGCCGCCGGCGATGGTCGAGCGTCTCGTCGAGCACGGCTTCGACGTGATCCGACACGACAACCGGGACATCGGGCTGAGCAGCGAGATCGACGCCGACCCGCCTTCACCGGTCAGCACGTTCCTCCGCCGCCTGTTCCGTCGGCCTCCGTCGGTGCCCTACCTGGTCGCCGACATGGCCGACGATGCCGCCGCTCTGCTCGATGCGCTCGATATCGATTCCGCCCACGTGGTGGGCGCGTCCATGGGTGGGATGATCGCCCAGGAGCTGGCCATCCGACACCCCGAGCGCGTCCGGAGCCTCACGTCGATCATGTCCCATCCCGGTGACGGGTCCGGCAGCCCGCGCGCCCGGGTGGCGCTTCGTCTGGCCCGCCGGGGCCGGCCGTCAAGGGACGAGGCGGTGGAATCCACCGTCGGGACGTTCCGCATGATCGCCGGGCCGCACTTCGACGAGCTCGAGATGCACCAGCAAGCCGAGGCCGCGGTCGCCCGCAGCTACCGCCCGGAGGGAGTGCTTCGTCAGACGGCCGCCGTGCTCGCCTCGCGCGACCGGGTCCCGCTCCTGCGCCAGGTGCGCGTGCCGACGCTGGTGGTGCACGGTCTCGTCGATCCGCTCGTGCGCTACAGCGGGGGGATCGCTACGGCCCTCGCCGTGCCCGGCGCCCGGCTGCTCATGTTCAACGACATGGGCCACGACCTACCGGCGTCGAGGGTGGACGAGCTGGCCCAGGCGATCGCCACCAACGCCGGCCGGTCTCGACCGGGTGGAGGCGAGCTCACGAGGCAGCCACCGGCGATGCCCGCCTGAGCGTCACGCCTACGGAGAACATCACCTACCCTTGGCGCAGTGGGGAGGATTCTCGGGCGCGCCGCCGTCGTCGGCGCCGTCGCCGAGGCCCTCGAGCGCCCTGGCGCCGTCAGCGTCACGGTGTTCGGCGAGGCCGGTGTCGGCAAGACCCGGCTACTCGACGAGCTCGTCTCGGGCGCGCTGGCCGACGACTGGTCGGTCGAGCGCATCTTCGGGTCGCCCGCGGTGCGTGAGGTGCCGCTCGGTGCTGCGGCCCACCTGCTTCCTGCCGCGCCGTTGGCTGACGCCACGGCGCCGTTCCGTCTGGCCCGAGCGGCGTTGCTGCACCGGGCCGGCAACCGTCGCCTCTTGCTGGTGGTCGACGACGCCGACCAGCTCGACCCGTCGACGGTTGCGCTCGTCCAGCAGGTCGTGAGCCACGGCGACGCCGTCGCGCTCGTCGCGGCCCGAACCGACCACGCGCACACCGAGGAGCTCGGCGCGTTCTGGACCGGTGACGGTCGCAGCCGCTTCGACCTCGAGCCGCTGGACGCCGCCTCGACCATCGCGTTGGCCGAGCAGGTGCTCGGCGGGCCGGTGGACGACGAGCTCGCCGGCGCCTTGCTGGCGATCTCACGCGGATTCCCGATGTGGGTGCAGGTCAGCCTCGAGACGGCACGCGCCGATGGCGCCATCGTCCGTGACGCGGACCGGCGCTGGCATCTGACCGGAGACCTCTCGTCCGGTCATCTCGACGAGCTGGTCCGGGCCCGGCTCCGCCCCATTCCGACGATGGCGCGCGACGTCCTCGAGCTTCTGGCCGCCATCGAGCCGCTCCCGATGGAGCTCGCCGACCTCGCGGGCGGGGCCGAGCTCGACCTGCTCCGCGTCCATCGGCTGGTCGAGGTCCGTTCCGGACCAAGGACCGACGACCTGGTCACCGCCCATCCGCTGATCCGGGAGGCGGTGGTTCGCTTCACCTCCCGGGAACGGCACCTGGCGAAGCTCGCCGCCTTCGTCGATGCACTGGCGGATGCCGGCCGCACCGATGAGGTGGACCCACTCCGTCTCGGGCTCTGGATGCTCGAGTCCGGTGCACCCGTCGACCCGGCCATCGTCACGGCGGGAGCGACGACGGCGCTCGCCCGTGGCGACTACCGCTTGTCCGAGGAGCTCGCACGCGCGGCGCTCGTCGCCGACCCCGGCTCGACCGATGCTCGCGTGGTGCTCGGCCGAGCGCTCGCCTTCAGCGGCAGGGGTCCGGAGGCCGAGCAGATCCTGGAGGGCGCCGAGCCCCACGGCGCCGAGCAACGAGCGTCGGTCGCTCGGGCACGAGCACACGTCCAGGCGTTCGGGCTCGGGCGCCCGGACGCTGCGGCCGCCCTGCTCGCCCGTGAGGCAACGGAGCTTTCCGACACCGACCGGTGGCAGCTCGACACCGACCGGGCGCTCTACGGCGCCATCTCGGGTGACTTCTCGGCCACGATCGACGCCGCCGAGGCGCTCATCGCCAATCCCAGCGCACCCGGGAGCGCCCGCCTGAGCGCCTACATCAACCTGACCATCGCCCGGAGCATGATCGGCCGGGTCGACGGGCTGGACGACGCATTCGTCGAGGCCTCGCTCCTGGTCCGACGTCACACCGACGAGCTCCCCCTCGCGTCGGCGCAGCTCGTGCTGAACCGGGCGGCGGCTCTGATGGCGCAAGGTCACCTCGACGAGTCGGCGTCCCAGTGCATGACGGCGCTCGACGGCGACGTCGATCCGGCGACCGACGGCATGCTACGCGCCTGGCTGGGGTTCGCCTTCGGCATGCAGGGACGGATCGACGATGCCATCGCGGCACAGCGCCAGGCGTTGCAGCTGCTCGACGTGGCCGACCCATTCCGGCTCAAACCGCAGTCGGTGAGTCTGCTCCTGTGGCACCGAGCCCAGACCGCCGATCCTCCCCCAGCCGGAGACGGTCGACTCGCCGACGCGCTCGACGCAGCCCGCGACGACGTTCGACTCGCCGTCTGGCCCCGGCGTGCCCGCACCTGGTTGGCGGCCCGGCACGGCGACCTCGGCGCCGCCGCGGCATCGGCGGTGGAGGCCGGCACCGAGGCCATCGCCGGCGACCACGTTGCCTGGGGGATGTTCGCCCTACACGACGCGGTGCGCCTCGGGCTCTGGGATTTGGTGCTGGCCCCACTGGAGTCGGCGCTCCGCGCCACCGAAGGTGCCCGCCTGCTCTCCGTCATGGTCGACCACGCACGGGCCCTGCGGTACGCGACCCGGGCGTTCTCGCCGATGTCGCCGAGCGCTTCGCCACGTGCGGCTGCCGGCTGTACGCCGCAGAGGCCAGCGCACAGGCGGCAACGGCAGCAGGCGAGCAGGGCGAGAGGCTGCGGGCTCGGCGCTGCGCGACACGCAGCGCGCTCTGGGCCCGGCGGTGCCCGGGGGCGGCCACGCCGGCACTCGCCGATCTCTCCCCGGACATCTCCGAACGCGAGCTCGACGTCGTTGCGCACGCCCTCGACGGCGCCACGAGCCGGGTGATCGCCGATGCGCTGTTCGTCTCGCGCCGCACCGTCGACAACCACCTCCACGCCGTGTACCGCAAGCTGGAGGTCGCCGGCCGCGATGAGCTGCTCGCGGTGCTCGGTCCGATCGAGGCCACCCCCAGCTGACGTACTCAATCCAGCCGACGAGGTACTCAATCCGGCCGCCTCGTCCCCGCGGCGGCGACCACGGTGAGAGCATCTCCCCACCAACTCGAGCCGGGGGGTATCGGGAGATGAGACGACTTGCCGTAGTTGCGTTCGCCGTCGTGGCGCTGCTGAGCATCGGGGGGTGCGGGGACGACGATGACTCGTCCCCGACGGACGCCGCGGGGGACACAGGGGGCGCCACGGGTTCGGACACTGACGCAGACAGCCCGTTCCAGCCCGGGGAGGATGCGCCCGAACCGACCGCCGGTGCCGGCGGCGGCACCCTCGTGTTCGGGGACGAGGAGATCACGCTCGACCGCAGCCGCTGCTACCTGAAGGAGCAGGAGTCGGCGGCCGGCGGCACCTTCGAGTTCAACGTGCAGGCCAACGGCACCAACGCCGCCGGCGAACCGGTGCTGGTCGACATCACGCGCCAGGCCGAGGACACCGGCAGTCCCGGTGACCTGTTCGTCATCGACATCGGCGAGCCCGGAGACTCGGTCAGCTACAACGAGCTCCTCGACTACGGGACGGTCTCGGTCGACGGAGGCGTCTCGGCCAGCGACGTGGTCCTCGAGAACCTCGAGCTGCAGGAGCAGGTCACGGTGTCGGTCGACTTCTCCTGCTGAGCCACCGCCGAGGCGGGGCCAGTCGCAGGAATCGGGACGGTCTTGGGGGGATGGGCCGGAGTCGAAGCTCCGGCCCATCCGCTTCGCAGGCCGGTGACCTGCGCTTTTACCGGTACCCCCCCTGGGACTCGAACCCAGAACCTGCGGATTAAGAGTCCCTTGATGGCCGTCCGCCTGGTGTCCTCTCGTGCGCGAAAGTCCTGGTAGATACGGGTTTTCAACGGCGGCGCTGTTGCCTCGTGATCCCCCGTACCGGTTCGTATCGCCGATTTGGGGGGACAATCGGGGGGACAGATCACCGGCTCGATTCCGTCAGCGCACCTGCTTCGCCTCGCTCGCGAACCTACGCGCTGGGCGAGCCCGGATCACGGTTCACGTAGTTCCGACACGAAGGGGGCGATGACACTTTCGACATCCGCCCAGTCGATCGGAGCCGGCGACGACGACGCCATCTTGTTCGTCGCTCGGGCCGGGTTGGCGAGGATCTCTCGCTCGGCGATGTCGGCGACGATCCGAGCGATTCCGCCGGGTGCCGTCCGCAGCTCCTGGCTCAACTCGCCGTCGGTGTTGTACAGCTCGACCAGTCGGTAGAGGTCGAGGAGGTCGGACGGCATCTTGGTTGCTCGTCGCCGCGAGCTCGGGTATCCGATGGCGTGGGACTTGGTCGCCACCAGGCCGGCGGCGGTCGCCACCCGGACCTCGAGCGGTTCGGACCCGATGACGGTGAGAACTGCGGTCACGCCCTCGTCGAATGCCCACCGGTGTCCCGCCAGGAACAGGCGGTCCGTGTCTTCGAGACCGTCGAGGTCATCGCGGTCGACTGCCAGCGTGGGGATCACGTCGACCGCGACACCCTCGATGAGGAGCCGGTGCCGATCGGTCTGGTGTGCTTCGGCGAGCACCTCGACGACTTCGGGCTCGGTCTCGATTGTGACGAGGTCGATGTCGACCGTTGCGCGGTGCCCTGCTCCGGCCGCACTGATCCGCATGGTGACCGCGAGACCGCCGACGAGCACAACCGGTGGCAAGCCTGGGGTGGCGAGCACCGCTCGGGCCGCATCGAGCAGCGTTCGGCTGTGGTCGTGGAGAACGATGGGTTCGAGGTCACCAGACACGGTGGACCTCGGGCGCGTCAGGCGTCCATTGGTCGAGGACCTCGCGTCCTCGTGCCGGGTCCTGGGCCAGCTCCAGGGCGAGAAAGAGCGGATGGAGTGTCGGCAGGAACGCGGGGTCGGTGGCCGATGACGGCTGCAGGCGATGGCGGCTGGCCACCAGCGTCGGTGTCACCGCGATGACCGCCGAGTAGTCCTGCCAGGTCGCCGGCTCGAGTGATCGTTCTGCCCTCCGGGCATCAGCCTCGGTTGGCACCCAGACCCAAGGCTTGGTCTCGGCGGCGAAGACGGGCGCGCCCCACGCCGACGCGGCGGCGTCGCCTCCCACGGCCCATCCGGGCTCGTTGAGGTTGACCACGTTCGCTCGAAGGCGCTCCGCCTGACTGTGCGTCGGTAGAGCGTGCACGGGAGTGATGCGGGTCGGTCCCCAGGCATCGGCGAGAGCCCAGAACAGCTCCGGCGTCTGTGGTTCGCCCGACGGGAGGACGAGACCGGCCTCCCGGAGCAGCTTCGACGCGTCGCCGACGGCACCGTGCGACATGTCTGCCTCGGCAGCGACCGCTCGGATCGACGGGCGGCGCTCGGGATCGAGGAGGACCGCGGCGGCGTAGCCGACGCCGGCGCGCCCACGGATCGGGCCGTCGGAGCGCGGGGAGGCGAGACGCCAGCCGCCCGGGAGGGCAGCTCGACCCCCGAGGGCCGTCGCGTCGAAGTCGACCACACCGGAACCGTGTGGGTTGTTGAGCTGTAGATCACCTCGCCGATCGAGCCAACTCCACCAGAAGTTCGCTTGCTCCGCGTTCCGTCGCTCGATGAGGTCCTTCGCGTCGGTCGAGATGTGGTTGGCGACCACGATCTTCGAACCTCGAGCCTCAGTTGCGAGGAGCTCCTCCACGTCCCGGCGCGACACCGCGTCGCGGGCGATCACCTTCGCCGGCCACGCCTGTCGGCCCACCTCGATGGTCACGCTGTCGTCGGAGGCGCGTTGGAGGTTGATTCCTCTTGCGCTCAGTCCGATCGTGACGAGGTCCTCGATCGCGTCCTCGAGCTGATGCGCCGGCGAAGACCGGAGGCGGGGCATGCACCCAGCCTACCCATGTGTGTCCGGTGTCCGGTAGCTACCGGACACCGGACACTTCCGCTACCCGGCTGTGCTGGGGGCGGTTGCGGAGCTGTGCCCGCTCAGGGCCGGAACCGGAGCCCCGACCCATCCGCCGTTCAGGTCAGGGACGGGGGGACAAACGGGGGACAGGTCTCCGGTCAGATGGGCAGGTTCCAGCGGCCCAGCGACCAGGCGCCGAGCGTACCGGTCCCGAGCTCTTGCATCGCCGCCCAGAGGTCGGAGCCGGTCGCGGTCGGCGGTTCGATCCCGAGTTCGTCGAGGTCGTCCTCGATCCGGTCCAGGACCTTGCGCGCCTTGACCGGAAGGGTCCGAACAGCCGAGCTGGTTGCCTGCTCCTCCAGCTCGATCAGCTCTCGGGCGACGTCGAGGATGGTGGAGAAGTTCGGCCGGATGGTGGGCAGGGGAGCGACGAGGGCCTCCAGCTCGGCGCGTTTGGCGAGCGAGTAGAGGTAGCGGTTGCGAACGGTTCGGACAGCCAGCATCCCGGCGTCGGCGAGCGCTTCACACTCGTCGGCGACGTTTCGCTTCGTGTACTGGATGGCACTGGCGATGGCGGCGACGCTGGCCTGCGGCGAGGCATCGGTCGTCAGGAAGTAGCGCATGATCTCGGCGCGGGCGCCGAGTCCGAACATGGCTCGCAACCGCAGCCAGACCATCGAGGGCTGGGCGAGCGGTGGCGCGGTGGAGCGCCCGGTCACCGTGAACGGGCGTGTTTCGGTCTGATGAGGCCAGGAGACGCCGGCGTGGGTGCTGACCGTGGCCGAGAGGGCGCCGAAGGCCTCCTGCCCCGCGGCGGGCTGGCCGGCGACGAGGTTCTTCAGCCGCGTCTTGGAGACGTGCCGCCAGTTGCGGATGCACCAGTCGGTGGCCTCGTCCCTCAGCCTCGGGTCGGCGTCGGCGAGGAAGGCGGTGAACACGATCAGCGGTTCGGGATCGATGGCCCAGTCCTGGTGGGTGGCGGTCCATCCGGAGACGCCGAGCTCGGCCCAACTGCCCCAGGCGAGCGCGAGGCCCTGATCCAAGAACGTCGGCGCCGGGCGCCGCTGAGTCGGCTCGGTACTAGAGGTCGTCATGGTCGACCTCCACGCCGAGGAGCCGGAGCGCGCCCCGGAGCTCTCCGAGGAACGCGTCCGAGGGGTCATGCGTGCGGGTCCACCGGGCGGCGGCGAGCAGCTCCTGTTCCGAGGGGTCGAGCCGCCGGAGATCGGTGAGGTGCTTACTGCGTGGGCCCTGGTCGACGGTCGCGTACAGCTTGAAGCAGATGAGATCCTCGCGGGCGGGGAGGTGGACCTCGAGCGAGCCATAGCGACGGATCGTGACCCGCTCTTCGAGACCGGCAGGAAGCCCGAAGTCGATGAGTCCAGCCGGACCGACGTTCAGCCAGCGAGGTCCGAGCCCGAGCGCGTCGCCGACGTCGGTGACGGCCTCGGCAAGGAACGCGGGAGCGCGCCGGCCTTGGAGTAGCCATCTGCTCCCGGGAACCCGACGACGTCGACGTCGGCCGTAGGCCGATCGATGAACCCGAGCAGCAGGAGGCTGCTCCCTCCGATCACCAGGATCTCGGCCGCCTGGGCGCGCTCGGCGAGGAGGTCCCCCAGCGTTGCGAGCGCTTCCTCGAGGTGTTCTCGCTCCATATCGAGAGAATAATACGCTCGAATCGAGAAGTCTACAAACGCGAGTTCTCGTCTCCTGCGCGACCGAGTTGTCAGTCGGCGGTGTCGCTGGGCGCATCTTCGTCGAGGATGCGGATGGCTTCGGCGAGGCGTTCGAGGACTTCGGCGGCATCGGTGACATCACCGAACGCTTGGCGCAGCATGGCCCGGGCCCGGCTCGCACCGAGTGATTGGAGCCGGTCGGCGAGGTCCTTGGGGGAGACGTGGGGCTTCTCCCGTTTGCTGCGGGGTTGGGGGGCGACGCTGGCGGAGTACTCACGCAGTTCGTCCTCCCAGTAGCCGAGGTTGTCGGGCGTTCCGAGGACGGCGTCGAGGATGACGATGGGGTCGAGGCCCTTCATGCCGGCGTCAGGAGCGTGGAGCGCGGCGTCGGAGGCGGGTGGGAGCGGGACGAAGAAGTAGCCGATGGGGAGGTCGAAGGCTCTGGAGAGGGCGAGGAGTTCGTCGGCGGAGAACTGTTTGATCCGGTCGACCTTCCAGGCGGAGCGTTCGAGGGCCGAGAAGCTGGCCCCGGAGAGTTTGGCGCCGAGGTAGGGGGCGAGCTGTTCGGCGGCTTCTTCTTGGGTCCAGCCTCGCAAGGCGCGGGCCTTGGCGACGTTGAGGGCGACGATCTGGTTGGGGGTCATCGTGCGACGCACGCCGAGCTTCCGTGTGGCCATGCCGGCACCCTAACCCAACGATAAGAACGAGTCACTAGCCAAATCGTTGAGCCGCGTGTACTCTGTTTGGTCGTTGGGAGGTCGACGTATGCGTTCAGTCGATGAGGTGCCGGATCTGTTGACGGTCGAGGAAGCCGCCGCCGTGTTGCGGATCGGCCGCACCAAGGCCTACGACCTCGCCCGTGAATGGCGCGCCACCGACGGCGCGTCGGGGTTGCCGGTCCTCGACCTCGGCAACGTCCTGCGCGTCTCGCGGTATGCGCTCGAGGACATGGTGGGCGGGCCGCTGACCCTGCCGGCCGCTCCCGAGATCCCGACGGCGTCTCCTGACGTGAGCGACACGCTCGAGTCCTCCGACGCACCCCGTCCACGACGCCGAACCCGAGCTCCCCACTCAGACGCGCAGCTCGACCTGTTCGACGCGTCGACCCGGAGCTGATCGTGCCCACTCACGGCTCGCCGAACCCCAACACCGAAGTGGCAGACATATGGCAGACGAACTGCCCAAACAACCTCGACGGGACCGGTGCTCATGCGCCAGCGCCTCAGCTACGAAGCACGCGCTGAGCAGCCGAGACCAGCCGGACGCCATCAGTTGCCGCTCGGGTCCGGAGTCGCAGCAACGCTTCGTCGGCCGAGATCTCCAAACTCTCGGTCAACCGTTTTTCGCCGCCTCCACCGTCACCCGAGCCTGCAGCGCCCGTTCACCCCGGGCTCCGCCGTCGCCGTCAAGCAACCGGGCGGCGTCGGCCGGCGCGCGTTTGGCAACCGCGATGTCTGCTGGCAACCACCGCGAGCGGCCTCGGCGGAACGCCTCGATCGTCGCCACGACCTCACCCTCCACGACAACCGGCGCTACCAGGGCGGCGAGGAGTCCCGTTGCCGTGGCGACCCGCCGATAGCCCGGCCACTCCAACCAGCTGCGGACATCGCCCACGCGAACGCCGCCGTAGCTGCGGTGGAGACGATCCAGCAGGTCACCCAGGCGGGTCCGTGCTGTCGGGCGCATGACCTCAGTCAGGTCTTGGCCGAGGGACAGGGCACGGTTGTGGCCGATGGGCGGCGCCAGACCCGCGAGCGGGCTCTCGCCGATCAGCCGTGCAGGTGCGTCCACGACCTGGCCTTGGATGACAGCCTGGCTGGGCTGTCCTTGCGAATGCCCTCGGGCGCGGTGACGCCGAGGGTTCGGCATGACACGGCGGGTTCAGACCACGCGTCGGGGTCGGGTGGCGCGCCACCCAAGCGTGAGGAGTCCGGCGGAGACAGCGAGAAGCAGGGCTAGGTAGGTGGCTTGCAGGGGCCAGTACTGGCTGGCGGGGTGGTACTGACCTCCGCCGAGGAGCCAGGCATCGTCGGGTGTTCCTCGGTCGCCGACCGCGCGTGAGACCGGCGTGAGCGTTCGCACGGCCCAACCCGTGACCAGGAACAGGAACAAGAAGCCGACGAGGGACGCCCCGATCGCGGCGATGGTTCGGCGCAGGATGGCGCCGGCGGCGACGGCGAGCGCGAATGCGAGCAAGATCATCGCGGTCGGGGCGAGGTCGATGGAGAAGAACCAGGGCCAGCGTGAGCTGGTGAGCCCGCCTCGGGTGAGTGGGATCTGGACGCGGTCGTTGACGAACCCGGCGACGGCGCCGACGGTGACCAGTGAGGCGCCGAGAACGCCGATATTGGTGAGGTACCAACGTCGTCGAGCGATCGACTGGGTCCATGACACGAGGTGTGTGCGTTGTTCGACCTCCCGTGCGACGAGCGGTGCGCCGACCAGCACGCCGATGAGCACCAACAGCAACGGGATCCCTTCCTCGAACACCGGGACCGCGTAGTTGTACGAGTGGACGAACGCTTCCTGCGGACCATGGGCATAGCGCGAGCGCAGCGCGGCGCAGTTGGCGGGGACCGTCTCGAGGTCCGATCCCGAAGGCGGCACGACCTCGACTCGATCGCTGGGGAGCGGACAGTCGGCGTCGTGCAGCTGCACCACCCACTGGTCGTACCGGGCGAGCCAGCGGTCGGCGCTGTGGATGGCCGCCACTGCACCGAGACAGACAACGAGGAGAAGGACGCCGATCCAGAGGAGCTGTCCGCGGTGTTGGCGCCAGATCAGGCATCTCATGAGACGGCTCCGATGCGAGCGGTCTCGGGTTCGGCGAGGTAGCCCAACGCCAGTTCCTCGAAAGTCGGGGGACTTTCGTCGAGGCCGGGACCGATCTCCAGCCCCGGTTCCACTCGGACGAGTGCGACCGTGTGTCCGGAGTGCTCGGTGGCGTGGACCACGGTGGTTCCCGCACCGTTGGGCCAGTGCAACGGGCCGCGGACGACTCGGTGGCCTGCACGGAGTTCGTCGATGTCGCCAGCCAGTTGCACTCGGCCGGCTCGGAGCAGGACGAGGTGGTCGCAGATCCGTTCGAGCTCGGCGATCACATGGGAGGAGAACACCACGGAGATGCCGTGCTCGGCGCACGCGTCGAACATGGACGTGAGGAAGTCGCGACGAGCGAGCGGATCGAGGTTGGCCAAGGGCTCGTCGAGAAGCAGGAGGTCCGGCCGCTTCGCGAGGACGAGGGTCAAGGCGACCTGCGCTCGCTGGCCACCGGACAGGGTGTGGACGCGCTCACCCAGGGGAATCGAGAGCGAGCGCATGCGCTGTCCGGCGAACTCCGCGTCGAAGCGCGGGTTCGTGCACGCCCCGATCTCGAGGACGTCGGCGACGCGCAGCCGAGGCCACAGGGGGGCGTCCTGCGCGACGTAGCCGATGCGCGCGAGCTGACGCCACGGCGGCCCACCGGCGACCTCCACTGCTCCGCTGCTCGGTTCGAGCAGGCCGGCGGCGATGTTCAACAAGGTGGTCTTGCCCGAGCCGTTGGGTCCGACCAGGGCGACAATCTGGCCGGCGGGCACGCTGACCGTCACGTCCTGCAGGGCCCAACTGCCAGCCCGGTAGCGGTGACCCAGCTCGACCAGCGACAGAACCGCGGTCACGCCACGCCTCCCGCCGCATCGTCAGCGCCGGCCTCGACCAGCATGACGTCGACGAGAACGCGAATCTGCTCGATGCTGAGCCCTCCCTCGCGAGCCCGCCGGAGCCAGCGCGCCAGTGAGTTCCGCAGCGCTGGCGGCGCCTCGAGAATCGCCGCCGACGGCGCCGACGACACGAAGGTCCCCATCCCCTGACGACGCACGACCAAGCCCTCGTGCTCCAGCTCGGCATACGCCTTGGCGACCGTGTTCGGGTTGATCGCGGTGGCGTCCACCACCTCCCGGAGCGTCGGCAGCTGATCACCGGGTGACAGCCGCCCCAACATCACGTCACGGCGCACCTGCTCGACCAACTGACGGTAGATCGGGACACCGGTCCCCACGTCGACGCGAAACACCACCGCACCTCCTCACTCCCACATGTGTACTAGGAGAATAGTACACCTCGGTCGAGGTCGAGTGGGCGGACCGCCCTCTCGTGCATCGACGTCAGCCCGGTCATCCAAGGTGCCGGTGAGCGGCACCAGCGAACATCGTGGGTCAGGCGCCTGAAACGGGACGGTCTCCGAATGGTCGAGAGCACCGAACGTCGCGTATTCGCGCATCGAAGTGCCACATAACGACAGGGGACTTGTCGGGCCGTCCCCGGCCGGCCACGGTTCGCAGTTCTTCAAGCTGAAGCGGCCCGAAATCCCGAGGGATGGCGTCCCTGAACCGCTCGGCGCTGATCGTCATGGACTCCCGACGGATGAACGGCGATCGGCCTGGTTCGCTACACGTCGTTGTCGTCGCTGAGAAGCTCACCGAGCGCATCGGCTGCGTGGCGGTCGTTCGGCTCCAGGAAGGCGGCGTAGATGTCCAGCGTCGTCGAGGTCTTTGCGTGTCCGAGACGACCGGAGACGGTGCGGATGTCGTGGCCGCTGCTGATGAGCTGGGTGGCGACGAAGTGGCGGAGGTCATGCAGGCGTGCGTTGGGAACGCCGACCTTGACGCGCAGGGTCCGGAACACGTTCGTGGCGTGCTCCGGGCGGAGCGGCTTCGAGCCGTCGACGGCGTGGGAGAGCACGAAGGCATCCCGGGTGAGCCCGGTCCCGCACGCTGCCGCTCGGTCGGCCGCGAATTCCTGATGGGCGGCGAGCCGGGCCATCGTCCCCGGATCGAGGGCGATCACTCGTTGGGCATGCGTCTTGGTGTCCTTGACGATCACCCGGCCGGCGACGTCGACGACGGACCGACGGATCTTCACCGTCCGGCGGGCATGATCGATGTCGATCCATCGCAGCCCACAGACCTCGGCGCGCCGGCACCCCATGGCGGCGGAGAGTCGAACGAACGTGCCGATCTCGGCCGAGTGCTCGTCGGCCAGCGCGAGCAGCCGGCGCGCTTGTTCGGGCGTCGGTGGATCGATCGGTGTACGTGAGGCCTTCGGCAGGGTCGCGTCCCGTGCCGGGTTCATCGTGATCCACCGCCACTTCACCGCCTGGCCCAGTGCGCCGCTCAGCACGGCGTGCACCTGGCGGATGCTGGCGGGGGCCAGACCGTCCTTGGCCAGCCGCAGGTAGTAGGTGTCGAGGTCGGCGGGAGCGATCGAGCTCACCTTCCGCGACCCCATCGTGGGCACCAGCCGCTTCTCGATGATGCGGTGGTACTCGCGGGCGGTGGTGGGGGAGAGGCGGGCTTCTTTCTGCTCCCACCATTTCTCGAGCAGGTGCTCCAGCGTGTGGCTCTGCGCCGCGCCGCGGTCGTCGTCGGCCTGTGCAACGAGTCGTGCGAGTTCTCGCTCCGCTTGTCGCTTGGTGCCCTCGAAGGAGGCGCTCCGGCGCCGCCGCTCGCCGGTCACCGGGTCGGGCGGCAGCGGGACCCGCAGCTCCCAACGGCCCGGAGCCTTCTCCCGGAGACTGCCTCGCATGCGGGGGACAGTAGCAAGAACCCGGAAATTTTGGGGGGATTTTGGGGGGATGGGCCGGAGCCGAAGCTCCGGCCCATCCGCTTCGCAGGCCTGTGACCTGCGCTTTTACCTGTACCCCCCCTGGGACTCGAACCCAGAACCTGCGGATTAAGAGTCCGATGCTCTAACCAGTTGAGCTAGAGGGGCAGATGCCGCCGCCGGCGCCGGGCCGGCTGCGATTTCGTGGCGGCCGAATGTATCGCCGCGTGGGGTGACCGAGGGGAATTGAACCCCCGACCTCCAGGGCCACAACCTGGCGCTCTAACCAACTGAGCTACGGCCACCAAGGATCGGCGATCCTAGGCCTGGGCCGTGGCCGTGGCGAAAACCCATGTCGACGCTCCCGCAGGGCACGTGACGGACGACACGTTGATCTCGGCGCAACAACGACTGTTACCAGTGGTATAGTTACTTCAGGTAACAAGATCGTCGACCCGCCCGTCCGACCTGCACAGGAGCCACGCATGCCCACCGATGCCGCCACCACCACGCCCGAGGCGGAACGCACCGATGCCGCGTTCCATGCACTGGTCCACCGGCTCTCCGAGCAGTCGGTCCGCAAGCACTTCGATGCCTACGTCGACGTGCCCTGGGACGAGTACGAGATCGATGCCTCCGACCCGCGCTGGGAGCTCACCGACACCGATCCGCTGGCCCGCACCGAGTGGTACCGGTCGCTGCCCCAGCCCGAGCGGGCGCGGCTCGGCCTGTACGCCACCGTCTCCAAGATGAAGACCGGCCTGCAGTTCGAGAACGTGCTCAGCCGCGGGATCCTCGAATTCGTCGACACGCTCCCGAACGGTGCACCCGAGTACCGCTACGCCATGCACGAGCTCATCGAGGAGGGCCAGCACCAGCTCATGTTCCAGGAGTTCGTGAACCGCTCCGGCATCGATCCGGCCGGCATGCCGCTCGACGCCCGCATCGGCTCCCGCTTCGTCGTCCTGCTCGGCCGTGTGTTCCCCGAGCTGTTCTTCCTGTTCGTGCTCGGTGGCGAGGATCCCATCGATCACGTCCAGCGCGAGGCCCTCAAGGCCGGCGACAGCCACCCGCTGCTCGAGACGATCATGCGCATCCACGTCACCGAGGAGGCCAGGCACCTCAGCTTCGCCCGCCACTTCCTCAAGGAGCGGGTCGATCAGCTCAGCCGGGTGCGCAAGGCGGCGCTGGCCGTGGGCACACCCCTGATCCTCGGCGAGATGGGGCGGATGATGCTGGAACCGTCGCGCCAGATGATCCGCGAGTTCGCCATCCCCGCCGACGTCCTGCGCGAGGCGTACCACGACAACCCCGAGCACCAGCAGGCCGCCGCCCACGCCCTGCGCAAGGTGCGCAAGCTCGCCCGCGAACTCGACATCACCAGTCCGTTCGCCCGTCGCCTGTGGCAGGCCCGCAACATCTGGGCCGACGACGAGTGACGAGCCCGTGCGTCACCGTCACTCGCGGCGACGTAACCTGCCGGACCGGCCTCCGTAGCTCAACTGGATAGAGCAGACGGTTTCTACCCGTCCGGTTGCGGGTTCGAGTCCTGCCGGGGGCACGGGTCGACTTCGTCGACCTTGGAGTTGCTCGGCTGGGCCTCGCAGCTCCTGACGTGCGCCTCTTGTCCGCTCAGACCCGGCGACGGGGGCGCAGGGCGAGCCCGGCGGCGCCGGCGAGCATGCCGGCGAAGATCAACGAGCGGCCGCCGGTGTTGGCCAGGCCGTCGGAGGTGTCGGACGGCTCGGCGGTGCTGCCGTCAGCGAAGCCCGAGCCGCCGCCTCCGGTTCCGCCGCCGCTGGCGGTCGTGGTCGTCGTCGTGGTGGTCGCGCCCGTCGGTGTCGTGGTCGACGGCGAGCTCGACGAGGTCGTGGAGCCACCCGGTGCGCTCGTGCTCGACGTCGTCGATGACGACGTGGTCGTGGTCGTGGGTGCGGTCGTCGTCGGCTCGCTCGTGGTCGACGAGGTGACGGCCGTGGTCGTCGAGGTGCCCGTGGCCGATTCATTGGAGCCGTCGCCGAGCGAGCCGGGTTGGAGGACCGCCAAGCCGACGCCGACCACCAGCAGGGCCACGGCGACACCGAGCAGGATCCTGGATGCGAGCGTCACGTCGAGCGCTTCCGTCGGAGGGGGTCAGGGTTGGGGATGGAGCGGGTGACGGGAATCGAACCCGCATGACCAGCTTGGAAGGCTGGGGCTCTGCCATTGAGCTACACCCGCGGGACGCCTCGACGCTAGCTGTCGTCAGCTCGCAGACCGTGGTTTGCGCCCGTCGGCGGCCCACCAGCGACGGATGTCACGGCTCGGTTGCCGGTCAGGCCCGGAATGCCCGACAGCCTGGGCGCGAGGCAACGCGCGGAGCGTCGTCGGATGACGCCACGCCAGACGCCGACGCAGTAGGCAGCGTCGTCGAGGGCGTGGAGCACCATCCAGCGCACCGGGTCGACGGCCGGCCGCCGTGCGCTGCGGTCGATCAACGCAGGGACCACGGCTGCCGCGACGGTGGCGCGGCGGGCACGGCGACTGACGACGGACGCACCGAGGGCGATCGGGAGCCAGGCGCGCCACACGGCCCGGGCCAGCCACTCGCCCACACGCAGCGTCCCTCCGCCGGCGAGCACGACGGCAGTTCGTACCGGGCGGTCGAATCGGCCGCGCACCTTGGAGACCAATGCAGCCGTCGACCCGGTGGTGGTGATCGCCCCGGCCGCGACGCCCACCGGTCCACCGAGGACGGCGAGCGCCCACGCCAGCAGGCTCCAGGCGTTGCACTCGACCGGCGCGACCTGGCCGGGATGTCGGTCGTCGAGGTCGGCCGCCGCCGATCCGTAGGTCACGCGCTGGCGGAACCACGCCGCCCACGACGCGCGCGGCCGGTGGCTCACCGACGACGCCGGCTCGTAGCGGACGGTCCAGCCTCTCTCGACGGCCCGCCACACGAAGTCGACGTCCTCACCGACCCGCATGGTGTCCTCGAAGCCGCCGAGCTCGTCCAGCATGGTTCGCCGGCACGCCAGGGCCGCCGTGGGCACGTACGTGACTCGGCTGCGGGGGGCCACCCGGGCCTCGGCGTCGCCCAGGTCGAGGGGAGATCGGGCGGCCTCGTAGCGTTCGATCAACGTCCCCTGCTCGACGCGGCTGCGCACCCGGGGAGCGACCATGCCCACCGCCGGGTCCTCGAAGTGGGCCAGCAGCGGCGCCAACCAGCCCGGATCGGGGAGCACGTCGGCGTCGAGGAAGACGACGATCTCGGCTTCGGTCGCCACCCACCCCGTGTTCCGGGCGACGCCGGGCCCGGTGCTCGTGTCGTGGCGCCGGATGCTCGCCCGTCCCGCCACCGCTGTCCTCGAGCGCGTGGGGGTCGCCGGAGGCGTCGTCGACGACGACCACGGGTCCGCCCGGGAGGGGGTCGGCGTCCAGCAGTCGGGCCAGGTCGTCGGCGTGGTCGCGCACCGGCACGACCAACGCCACGGTCCGCGCACCGCCACCGCTCGGGCAGGGATGGGCGATGCCGGCGTCCACCAGGGTGCGGGCGACGGTCGACTCCGCGGTCGTGCGTCCGCCGGGTGAGCCGGCCAGGAGGCGGTCCAGCGCGCCGGCGCCGGCGGGGGAGAGACGCAGCAGCCGCAGCGGTGCGCCGCCCAACAACGACCGACCGTCGTGGCTTCGTCGAGTCCTGGGGTCCAGGCGCAGTGCGATAGATTCGGGAAACCTCCCGGCCATGTCCCTCCTCGAGGTTCCGCCCCGAGCGACGGCGGCCGACGAGCGTAGACCCGACCGATCCCGATCCCCGAGGTGCTCCGATGACCGTCACCGACTCCACGCCCCCCGCCACCGAACGCGACGTGGTCGACGCCCCCGAGCACGCCGACGCCGAGGTAGCCGAGGAGCTGGTCGAGGACGAGCTGCTCGTCGAGGAGATCTCGATCGACGGGATGTGCGGCGTCTACTGATCGCCGCCGAAGCGACCTGATGCCCTTCGACGCCACGGCGCCCTACCGGCTGAGTCTCCGGGTGGGACTGCGGCCCGAGCCCTTCGGCGCCCTGGCGTACCACTACGACACCCGACGGCTCGTGTTCCTGAAGTCGCCCGAGCTGGTCGACCTCGTCCGAGCCCTCGAGCAGCAGCCCTGCGCCGACGCGGCCATCGATGCCGTGGTCGACCCGTCGCCGGCCCGCCGGTCGGCGTACGTCGCCGCGCTGGCGTCGTTGCACGAGTCCGGCGTGATCGAGCTGCACGACGTCCCCCCGATGCGAGAGACCGCATGACCACCATCCCCCGCACACCACCGCTCACCCAGCAGCTCAAGCAGGGCCTCGACGCCCCCATCTGCCTCACCTGGGAGCTCACCTACGCCTGCAACCTGGCCTGCGTGCACTGCCTGTCCAGCTCGGGGCGTCGCGACCCCGACGAGCTCGACACCGCCGAGGCCAAGGACCTGGTCGACCAGCTGGCCGCGTTGCAGGTCTTCTACGTGAACATCGGTGGCGGCGAGCCCATGCTCCGGCGCGACTTCTTCGAGATCGTCGAGCACGCCGTCACCAACGGCGTCGGGGTGAAGTTCTCGACCAACGGCACCTACCTCGACCGGGCCGCCGCCGAGCGTCTGGTCGAGCTGCCCTACCTCGACGTCCAGATCAGCCTCGACGGCATGACCCCCGACGTCAACGACGCCGTGCGGGGCGAGGGCTCCCACGCCAAGGCGCTCGAGGCCATGGGGCACCTGCGCGACGTCGGCTTCGAGAACTTCAAGATCTCCATCGTCTGCACCCGCCACAACGTCGATCAGCTCGACGAGTTCAAGGCGCTGGCCGACGATCACGGCGCCCAGCTGCGCATCACCCGCCTGCGCCCGTCGGGCCGGGGCGTCGACAGCTACCACGATCTGCGCCTCACCAACCCGCAGCAGCGGCAGGTGTTCCGGTGGATCCTCGATCACCCCGACGTGCTCACGGGCGACTCGTTCTTCCACCTCAACGCCCTCACCACCGAGACCGGCGACCCGAACCTGCCCGGCCTGAACCTGTGCGGCGCCGGACGGGTGGTGTGCCTCATCGACCCCGTCGGCGACGTCTACGCCTGCCCGTTCGTCATCCACGACGAGTTCCTGGCCGGCAACGTCCGCGACCAGGGTGGCTTCGCCCACGTCTGGCGCCAGTCCGAGCTGTTCACCGAGCTGCGCCAGCCCACCAGCGCCGGCGCGTGCGCGTCCTGCGGGTCCTACGACGCATGCCAGGGCGGCTGCATGGCCACCAAGTTCTTCACCGGCCTGCCCCTCGACGGCCCCGATCCCGACTGCGTCCACGGCCACGCCGACGAGGCCCTCGCCGCCGTCGGCGCCGGTTCGGTACCCCGCCCCTCGCAGGACCACAGCCGCCCTGGCGCCGCCGTCCCCGGCGCGTCGGTCCCGGTCACCCTCTCCCGCAAGCCCTGAGCGAAAACTGGCAGCCGCTGCGTCACGCCGGAGGTGTGACGCAGCGGCTGCCAGTTCGCCTAGAGGCCGGCTTGGCGGACGGCGTCGGAGAAGTCCTCGGGGACGACGATGTCGCCGGGGCCGAGGTCGGCCAGCGATTGCTTGCCGAGGCCGAGCATGGCCGAGTCGATGCCGTTGCGCAGCACGTCGAGCACGTTCTCGACGCCGGGTTGGCCGCCGACGGCCAGCGCCCACAGCGAGGCCCGGCCGATCATCACGGCCTTGGCGCCCAACGCCACGGCCTTGACGACGTCGCTGCCGCGGCGGATGCCGCCGTCCATGAGGATGTCGATGTCGTCGCCGACAGCTGCGGCGATGAGCGGCAGGGCCCGGATCGGCGCCGGCGTGGTGTCGAGGTTGTTGCCGCCGTGGTTCGACACGCTGATGGCGCTGAAGCCGGCGTCGACCGCCCGCTTGGCGTCGTCGACCCGCATGATGCCCTTGAGCATGAACGGCCCGTCCCACTGCTGACGCAGCCAGGCCAGGTCGTCCCACGACGGTGGCGGCGTACCCATCCACTGCCCGTACGCCTCGAAGAAGCCCGGGGGGTTCTCACCCTCGGGGACCATGTTGGGGACGTGGAGATCGGGCAGGGCCCGGTGCTCGAACACGTACTTCACGTAGTGCCAGGCGTACTTCGGGCGGGTGATGAGCTCGGGCGCGTGCTTGAGCGACGTGCGCAGGTCGAGCTGCTCGGGGATGTCGGGGCTACCCCAATCGCGCCCGTGGGAGAACGACCAGTCGAGCGTCACGATGAGGCCGACGGCGCCGGCCCGCTTGGCCCGGTCGAGGCGGGCGGCCATCTCGTCGCGGGTACCGCACCAGTAGATCTGGAAGAACGTCTGGGGGTTCTCGGCGACGACCTGCTCGATGGGCGTCGAGCCGAAGTTGGACAGACCCAGCGCCGTGCCGCGGGCGGCCGAGGCGCGGGCGATGGCCAGCTCGGCCTCGGGATGCACCATCTGCACGCCGGTGGGGGAGATGAGCACCGGCATGGAGATCGACTGCCCCATGACGGTGGTGGCCTGGTCGCGCTCGGCCGGCTTGTCGGCCACCGTGGGCACGAACCCGAGCTCACCGAAGGCGGCGACGTTGTCGGTGAGCGTGTGACCCGCTTCCGACCCCGCCTTCAGCGCCGAGAACACCGAGCGCGGCAGCGTCCGGGCCGCGCGCTGCCGTGCGATCTCGACGGTCTCGAACCACTTGTGTGCCATCCGTTCACCTCATCCGGTCGGAGACGATCATGGTAGGCATGGCCACCCCCGATTCTTCGAAGTCGGCAACGGCTGCAGACGGCGCCGAGCTGGGTCGGGCGACGTGGCCTCGGGTCCACTCGATGCCGCCTCGGATCCTGCTGGTCCCGGTGGGCAGCTGCGAGCAGCACGGTCCGCACCTGCCCCTCGACACCGACACCCGTATCGCCGTGGCAGTGGCCAGTGGCGTGGCCGCCGGTCGCGACGACGTCTGGGTGGCGCCTCCGGTCGCCTACGGCGCGTCCGGCGAGCACCAGGCGTTCGCCGGCACGCTGTCGATCGGCACCGCCGCGCTCTCGACGCTGCTCGTCGAGCTCGGACGCTCGGCGTTCCCGCCGCGACCGGCCGTCGGGCCCTACCGCCGGCTGGTGTTCGTCAACGGCCACGGTGGCAACCACGAGGCGGTGGGAGCTGCCGTGCAGGCGCTGCAGTCGGAGGGTCGACCGGCGACGTCGTGGTCACCGCGGATCGCCGGCGGTGACCTCCACGCCGGCCACACGGAGACGTCGCTCCTGCTGACCATCGCGCCGGACGTGGTGGGGGAGGTGCGTCCGGTGGGGGCGACCGACCCGCTTCCCGAGCTGCTGCCGAGGATGCGTGCCGGCGGCGTGGCCGCGGTCGCCGGCAACGGTGTGCTCGGCGACGCGACCGGCGCGTCGGCGCAGGAGGGTCACCGGTTGCTGGACCGCCTCGTCGACGACCTCGAGGCCTTCTTGACCGACCAGTCAGGTTGAGCATGCGAGCGGTGGTCGCCGCGCGTAGGTTGGCGCCACAACCGTCCATCGAAGACCTGAACCGGGGGATCCCCACATGAAGACCCGAGCCGCCATTCTCTGGGACACGCACCAAGACTGGAGCGTCGAGGAGATCGATCTGGATCCGCCGCAGACGGGCGAGGTGCTGGTCAAGCTGGCCGGGTCCGGTCTGTGCCACTCCGACGAGCACCTGCGCACCGGCGACATGGTCGTGCCGCAGGAGACCGCCGACATGCTCGGCCTCAAGCAGTTCCCGATGATCGGCGGCCACGAGGGTGCCGGCGAGGTCGTCGAGGTGGGCCCGGGCGTGACCGACATCCAGGTCGGCGACCACGTCGTCCTCGGCTTCATCCCCGCGTGCGGCAAGTGCCCGTCGTGCGCCAAGGGCAAGTCGAACCTGTGTGACTACGGCGCCTTCCTGCTCGCCGGTCGCCAGATCGCCGACTTCACCGCCCGCCACCACTCCTCCAGCGGCGAGGACCTCGGCCTGATGTGCCTGCTGGGCACCTTCGGCGAGTACACCGTCGTCAACGAGGCCTCGTGCATCAAGATCGAGCCCGACATCCCCCTCGACAAGGCCTGCCTGGTCGGCTGCGGCGTCACCACCGGCTGGGGCTCGGCCACCTACGCCGCCGACGTGCAGCCGGGTGAGACCGTCGTGGTCGTCGGCGCCGGCGGCATCGGCCAGAACGCCATCCAGGGCGCGGCGCTCGCCGGGGCCCGCCACGTCATCGCCGTCGACCCGGTCGAGTTCAAGCGCGAGCAGGCCATGGTCTTCGGTGCCACCCACACGGCCTCGTCCCTCGAGGAGGCCACCGAGCTGGTGGGCCAGATCACCTGGGGCGCCAACGCCGACAAGGCGATCATCACGGTCGGTGTCGGCGACGGCGACCTCATCGCGCCGGTCATGGGTCTCACCGCCAAGGGCGGACGCGTCGTGCACACCTCGGTGGCCCCGATGGAGCGCAACGACGTGCAGCTCAACCTGTTCGACCTGACCCTGTCGCAGAAGCAGCTGGTGGGTTCGATCTTCGGATCGGCGAACCCGCGCTACGACATCCCCCGCCTGCTGCGCCTGTACCAGGAGGGCAAGCTCAAGCTCGACGAGCTCATCACCCGCGAGTACGACCTGGCCGACATCAACCAGGGCTACGACGACATGAACAACGGCAACAACATCCGTGGGTTCGTCCGCTATCAGCACTGAACCGTCCGAGCCTGACGCAAGACTCGTGGGCACCGCCGGCGTCGGGAGCGCCAGCGAGCAGCCGGCACGCGGCGCTGCGGAGCAGACCGCCCAGCAACACGGCTTCGACCGGGCGCTCGTCGAGAGCGCTGCGGTCGAGGTCGTGGGCCGGCGACGAGAGCTCGAGCTGGTCACGGCCGCCCTCGCCGCCGCCCGCCACGTCCTGCTCGAGGGTCCACCCGGCACCGGCAAGTCAACGCTGTTGCGTGCCATCGCCGATCGGGCCGGGCTCGACCTCGTCTTCGTCGAGGGCAACGCCGAGCTGACGCCGGCCCGCCTGGCCGGCCACTTCGATCCGGCGCGGGTTCTCAACGAGGGCTACGCCGAGGACGTCTTCGTCGACGGCCCGCTGGTGCGCGCGCTGCGGGAGGGCAGCCTCCTCTACGTCGAGGAGATCAACCGGGTGCCCGAGGAGACCCTCAACCTCCTCATCACGGTGATGTCCGAGGGCGAGCTCACCGTGCCCCGGCTCGGCCGGGTCGTGGCCTCGCCGAGCTTCCGGATGGTGGCGGCCATGAACCCCTACGACGCCGTGGGTACCGCCCGCATCTCGGGTGCCGTCTACGACCGCGTCTGTCGGGTCGCCATGGGCTACCAGTCCATCGACGACGAACTGTCCATCGTGTTCCACGAGGCGGGCGGTTCGAAGCTGGGCGTCGACGACGACTTCGTCCGCCGGGCGGTCAGCGTCGTGCGGGGCACGCGCGAGCACCCCGACGTGCGCATCGGCTCCTCGGTCCGGGGCGCCATCGACCTCGTGCTCATCGCCTCCGAGCTGGCCGAGCTACGGGGTGCCGAGCCCACGCCGACGGGGGTCGACGACACCACGGCGCTCGACGCCGCGTGCATGGCGCTGTCGGGCCGGATCAGGGTCCACGAGTCGTGCCACCGCACGCCCGAGGAGATCATCGCCGAGCTGTGGGACCTCTACAGCACCACCGTCGACTACGGCGAGGGTGGCCCCGGGGACGACCCGGGAAAAGGCTGACCCTCCCGGATCCCGCCGGGAGGAACGACGACCGCGACAAGACCCTCGACGAAGAGGCGGCGCAGGAGCAGCTGCGCGAGGAATCGCGACGCACGACCTCTCGCCGCGAGCTGAGCGCCAACGAGGACTTCGACCAGCTCTCGCCCGAGCTCGGCGTGCTCGACGAGCAGGCGGTGGAGGAGTCGCTGGCCGACCGACCCGACGAGACGCTGAGCCTGCTGGCCGACATGGCCGGCGCCACCGACGAGAAGCTGCGGGCCCTGGCCCGCCGGCTGGCGGCCCGGCTCGTCATCGGCATCGCCCGGGCCGACGCCTCCCGTCGGCGGGGCATCGGGAAGATGCGGTCGCTGCCCATGGACGAGACCGGCGGCGACCTCGACCTCGACGCCAGCATCGAGTCGCTGCAGCTGGCCTCGGCCACGGGCGTGGCGCCTCGCCACGACGAGCTGTCGGTGCGCACGTGGGCCCGTCCCGAGACGGCGCTGTGCCTGGTCGTGGACCGTTCGGGTTCGATGACCGGCGACCGGTTGGCCGCCGCCGCCGTGGCCGCGGCGGCCGTCGCCGAGCGGGCGCCCGACGACTTCTCGGTGCTGGCCTTCTCGGACAAGGTCCTGGTGCTCAAGGGCCAGGACCAGCGGCGGTCGGTCGACGAGATCGTCGATGACGTGTTCCGCCTCCGGGGTCATGGTCCCACTGACCTGGCGCTGGCGCTGCGGGTCGCCGCCGACCAGCTGGCCACGTCCACCTCGCAGCGCCGCCGGGTCATCCTGCTGTCCGACTGCCGGCCCACCGCCGGCACCGAGCCCGAGCGCGAGGTCGATCGCCTCGACGAGCTCCACGTGATCGCCCCCGCCGACGACGCGGCCGAGGCCGAGGCGTTCGCTCGCGCCGTCGGGGCCCGCTTCGCCACCTTGTCCGGCCCCAGCCAGGTGCCGGCGGTGTTCGCCGAGCTGGCCGACTGACGACATCGCTGGCCCGAGGGGTCGGCGAGCCGTACGATCGGCCCGTGGCGGAACCCATGGTCAGATCATCCCGGGTCCCCGAGTCGGGTCGGCAGCTCGGCGCGTTGACCGCCGCCGCCCTGATGCAGGGCGCCCGCGAACTCGGCATCCACTATCCGGCGTACCTGCCCGGGCAGGTCGTGGCCGCGCTCGAAGCCGGTCGTCACCTGATGCTCACGGGGCCTCCCGGCACGGGCAAGACGACGATGGCCCACCTCGCCGCCGAGCTCGCCGCCGGACGTGGGGGCTTCCTACCGACCACGGCAACCGGCTCGTGGACCTCGGCCGACACCATCGGCGAGAGCGTCCCCACCTACAGCGGGCCGGTCTACCGTCCCGGTCCGTTCGTGCAGGCCCTCGACGAGGGTCGCTGGCTGGTCATCGACGAGATGAACCGGGCGAACATCGACGCTGCGTTCGGTGCGCTGTTCACCGTGCTCGGCGGCCAGGCCGTGGTGCTGCCCCACCGCAGGCACGAGATGGGGCGCCCGCTCTCCATCGTGCCCGCCGGCGCCGGTGAGCCGTATGGCACCGAGCCGATCCACGTGCCGGTGCACTGGCGGATCATCGCCACCATGAACGACTTCGACAAGCGCACGCTGCACGACCTTTCGTACGCGCTCATGCGTCGCTTCGCGTTCATCGAGGTGCTGGCGCCTGACGACGAGGAGCTGGCGGCCATGCTCGCCGGTCCCGGTGAGCTGGTGGCGCCGATGCTGGCCCTGCGCGGACTGCGCGACTTGGGTCCAGCCGTCTTCCTCGATGCCGCCACCTTCGCGGCCCGCCGGGCCCAAGACGGCGTCAGCCCCTCCCGGGTCCGCTACGAGGCGCTGTTCGGGTACCTGCTGCCCCAGTTCGACGGTGTCGATGACGACGGCATCCGGTTGCTGCGCGCCGTCGTCGACCCGCTGCTCGACGAACCCGAGCGCCGGCAGCTCACGCGAGCCATCGAGCGCGTCCTCGGTATGCCCGCGCCGCACTGACCCCGAACCCGGGACGACCCAACCCCTGGGGTCGTCCCCGGTCCGGAGCCTCGTCAGCCTCAGTGGCGAGCGGGCGGCTGCACGCCGTAGTGGGCGCACAGCTCGTCGACCTCGTGGTGACTGGGCTCGATGTGGGCCGCCACCTTCGGAGCCGACTTGATCTGCTCGATGGTGCAGTCGGTGACGAAGGCTTCGGCGTCGCGTGGCTGGATCAGGCGGTAGGGCACCAGTCGCTGGGACAGCAGGCCGGTCTTCACGGTGACCCAGTCGGGCGTCAGCTCCGGTCCGTGGGCGCCGACGATGTCGACGATCTCGCCGACCTTGTCGTCGGACGAGGTGTAGAGGGTGGAACCGGTGATGGTCTGCATGGGTGCTCCTCGGGTCGGGATCCGCTGGGATCGGATGCCCGCCGCCAACCCACCTCTACCCCGAGCCCGTAATACAAATGCAACATTTTCGGGAATGGTCGGGGAGGGGGGATTCGAACCCCCGGCCCCCTGCCCCCAAAGCAGGTGCGCTAGCCGGACTGCGCCACTCCCCGTCGACCGGCGGGCAGCGTACCGGTCGCCGCTGCCCCGAGCCGAACGTGCCGGCGATGCCCGTGAAGCTCAGCTCGTCCGGGCCGTCGCTCGGCCGAAGTACTCGTCGCTGGCGGCGAGGAAGACCGCCAGGTCGACGTCGCGACCGTTCTGGAGGATCCCGGCCCAGTAGGCCCAGCCGCCCCCGTCGGGCGCCCGGCCGAGCAGCCGCTCGAACAGGTCGGCGACGCGGTCACGGCGCGACTCGAGCGATTGGTAGAAGTCGTAGGCGATGGCGTCGCGGGGGACCGCCGTGCTGCGTCCGACCCAGAAGGCGAGGCCTCCGGCGTCGACGTCGCGGCCGAGGATCTCCGAGTAGAGGTCACGCACCCAGGCGTCCGCGGTGCCTCCGCTGCGGCGGAAGTACTCGTCGGACGCGTAGAAGTGGGAGGCGACCTCGGCGGGTGTGGCTCCCGAGCGGATCACGTTGATCCAGAACGCTCGTCCGCCGGCGTCGGCTGCCCGTCCCAGCGTCGAGCGGTACAGGCCGTCGACGATCACCCCGATCCACTCGTCGGAGTAGGCGTACGCCCGGGTGACGTCACCGCGGGACCCACCGGCGAGGAGGTGGTCGCGCCAGCGCGTGCGCTCCGCGGTGGTGGCCGCCCGCCCGACGAAGTTCCGTGCCACCGCATCGACGAACGCCTCGGCGAGCGACGCCGCCGTCGACGTGGTCCCGGTGGGCGTGGTGGTCGGGGTCGTCGTGGAGGTGGACGACGTGGTCGACGTCGAGGTGGTCGATGTCGAGGCGGTGCTTCCGGACTGCAGCGTCCAGCCGATGTCGGCGAGCATGGCCTGGGTCAGCGCCGGCACCGTGGTGTGGGACTCGCCCCGGCCCAGGAACGGGGTCATGACCGCCGAGCCGTAGGTGGCCTCGTCCAGGTGGCCGATGGACGAGCCCAGCGCGAACGTCGAGGGGCTGTAGAGGCGGGGACCGGATCCGCCGGCGACCGTCGTCCCGCGCCGACCGAGCCAGTGCATCGGCGAGGTCAAGGCCTGGCTGAGCGACGTACCGCCGAGCGAGGCGATGGACGTGCCCGAGGCGGTGCCGACGAGGCGGTCGTAGGCGAGCGCGAGCGTGACGCCCTTGATGTCGAAGTTGACCAGCCAGTCGGTGCCCGACTGGCGCACCCACGACGTGTGTCCGAGTCCGTGCCCGATCTCGTGGACGGCGACCGACAGCATCGATTGGCCGGTGGGGGAGATGTGACCGTCGATGCTCTTGTCCCAGGCCATCGTCGACGACAGCACCAGGTCGATGTCGGGCAGCGCGGGGTCGAGGTCGCGGCCGGCGAACTGGTTGGCCAGCGCCACGGGGTACAGCACGTCGGCCCGGGGGAACGACGGTTCGCCGAACTGAGCGGTGGTCGGCCCGGCGGCACCGAGCATGCCCGGAGCCAGCGCGTCCATGTGGACGTGGACGGTGATGGGGACCTTGGTGGCAAGCGCCGACGACCAGATCCCCGCGGCAGCGGTCACGACCTGACGGGTGGCGGTGTCGACGTTGGTGTCGAAGTCGAGCGCGAAGTCGGTGTTCGCCGGTGCGGTGAACGCAGCGCCGGACGTGCTCGGTGCGTCGACCGATGCCGTGAGCGCAGCCTGCTCCGCCGGAGCGGCCGGCCCGGACGCATCCCCGGCGAAGCCGTCGACGATGAGCGGGGTCAGCGCCGGCGCGGCCACCTGTCCGTGTGGCGGCGTCGGCGGTGGTGCCGCCGACACGACCTGGGGAAGGCCGAGCGCGGCCACCAGCACGATCAGCGCGGCGGTCAGGACGCGGCCGGCCCGGCGGCGTCGCGTCAACGGGTGGTCGGGCGTGCAGGGGTGTGGGCGCTCGGCCTCGGGCATCGCAGTTCCAGTCGAGGTGCTCGTCCTCCTTGCATCGGCCGATTCCGGCAGAACTGGAGCGGCGGCGGGACGAGAGTTGTAGCGAGAACGATACGGAGCGTCGTGACGGCGGTCGATGGCACGATCGGGTCATTTCCGTCGACCACCGCGTTTCCGGCCAATCCGGGGGAGGCCCGCCGGGGATGTTCGGGGCTCCAGGGCTGCTCGGTACACTCCGCCGTTCCTATGCACACGTCCGCACGGAAGAAGCTGGTCCGCTCATGAACTCGACCGTCGAAGCCCTGGAGGGCAACAAGGTCAAGGTGTCCGTCACCGTCGACGAAGACGAGTTCGAACAGGACATCGACGCGGCCTTCAAGCGGATCGCCCAGGAGGTCAACCTCCCCGGGTTCCGGCGGGGCAAGGCGCCGCGCCGCCTGCTCGAAGCCCGTCTCGGCACCGCCGTGGCGCGCGAGGAAGCGCTGCGCGAGGCGCTGCCCAAGTACTACTCCGAAGCCGTCGTCGAGCACGACGTCGACGTCATCGCCGCCCCCGAGATCGACATCACCGGCGGCGAGGAAGAAGGCCCGGTCAGCTTCGACGCCGTCGTCGAGACCCGACCGGTGGTCACCGTCGCCGGCTACGACGGGCTCCGGGTCACCATGCCCTCGCCCGAGCCGGCCGACGAGGAGATCGAGGCCCAGATCGACCGCATGCGCAACCTCGACGCCACCGTCGAGACCGTCGACCGGGCCGCCGACGAGGGCGACACGGTCGTCATCGACATCGTCGGCACGCTCGACGGCGAGGAGCAGGACGGCCTCACGACCGACGACTACCACTACGAGGTCGGGTCCGGGATCATCACCCCCGAGGTCGACGAGCACCTCACCGGCGCCTCCGCCGGCGACGAGCTGTCCTTCGATGCCACCCATCCCGACGAGGACGAGGAGCGCCAGCTCCACTTCGACATCGCGGTGAAGGAGGTCAAGGCCAAGGTCCTGCCCGAGCTCACCGACGAGTGGGCGGCCGACAACTCCGAGTTCGAGACCGTCGAGGAGCTGCAGGCCGACCTGCGCGACCGCATGACCCAGGTGCGGCGTGCCCAGGGTGCCAGCCAGCTGCAGGAGAAGGTCGGCCAGGCCCTGGCCGAGCTCGTCGACATCGAGCTGCCCGAGTCACTCGTGAACATGGAGCTGAACAACCGGCTCCAGGACCTGGCGATGCGTTTGCAGGCCCAGGGGATGCAGCTCGAGCAGTACCTGATGATGACCGGTCGCAGCCAGGAGCAGCTCGTCGACGAGCTGCGCGAGGCCGCCGAGACCTCCTCTCGCGTCGACCTCGGCCTGCGAGCCGTGGCGGTCGCCGAGGGCATCGACTGCACCGACGAGGACCTCGAGGAGGAGATCCTCGAGGTCGCCGAGCGGGTCGGCGAGAAGCCGGCGAAGGTCCGCCAGCAGTTGGAGCGGAACGACCAGATGCCTGCGGTACGCTCGGACATCACGAAGCGCAAGGCGCTGGAGTGGTTGCTCGACCACGTCGAGATCGTCGACGAGAACGGTGCGCCGGTCGATCGCAGCCTCTACGAGCAGCCCGAAGAGCACGACCACGAGCACGACCACGACGGCGACACCACCGACGACGCCGACGCAGAGCCTGAGGAGACGGCTGAATGAATCCCGAGCAGGTCGCCGAGCACACGGGTGTGATCCGCAACTACCTGGTGCCCACGGTGGTCGAGTCCACCAACCGGGGCGAGCGGGCCTACGACCTGTACTCGCGCCTGCTCAAGGAGAACATCATCTTCCTGGGCACCCCGATCGACGACACCGTCGCCAACCTGATCTGCGCCCAGCTGCTGCACCTCGAGTCGGAGAACGCCGACAAGGACATCAGCATCTACATCAACAGCCCCGGCGGTGACATCACCGCCCTGTTCGCCATCTACGACACGCTCTCGTTCATCAAGAACCAGGTGAGCACCATCTGCTACGGGCAGGCGGCCTCCGCCGCGGCCGTGCTGTTGGCCGCGGGCACCAAGGGCAAGCGCCTCGCCCTGCCCCACGCCCGTGTCCTGCTCCACCAGCCGTGGGGTCAGGGCGGCGGTCAGGCCACCGACATCGAGATCCAGGCCCGTGAGATCATGCGGATGAAGGATCTGCTCAACGAGATACTGGCCGAGCACACCGGTCAGTCCGTCGAGAAGATCGAGACCGACACCGACCGAGATTTCGTCATGACCGCGCAGGAAGCGCTCGAGTACGGCATCATCGATGAAGTGATCAGCCGTCGGGCACTCGCGGACACGTCGGGGCCCATCCGGGCGAGCTAGCAACCAGGGGGTTCCACCAACGTGGCCAAGTTCGGAGACGGGGGCGAGCTCCTCAAGTGCAGCTTCTGCGGCAAGTCCCAGAAGCAGGTCAAGAAGCTGATCGCCGGCCCCGGCGTCTACATCTGCGACGAGTGCATCGATCTCTGCAACGAGATCATCGAAGAGGAGCTGGCCGAGTCCTCTGACCTCTCCTTCGAGGACCTGCCGCGTCCACGCGAGGTCTTCGAGTTCCTCGAGGAGTACATCGTCGGCCAGGAGTCGGCCAAGAAGATCCTGTCGGTGGCCGTCTACAACCACTACAAGCGGATCCAGTTCGGCCACCACACCGTCCACGACGACGTCGAGGTCGCCAAGTCCAACATCTTGCTGCTCGGCCCCACGGGTTCGGGCAAGACGTTCCTCGCCCAGACCCTGGCCCGGCTGCTCAAGGTGCCCTTCGCCATCGCCGATGCCACGGCGCTGACCGAGGCCGGCTACGTCGGCGAAGACGTCGAGAACATCCTGCTGAAGCTGATCCAGGCCGCCGACTACGACGTCAAGAAGGCCGAGACCGGCATCATCTACATCGACGAGATCGACAAGGTCGCCCGCAAGTCCGAGAACCCTTCGATCACCCGCGACGTGTCGGGCGAGGGCGTCCAGCAGGCACTGCTGAAGATCCTCGAAGGCACCCAGGCGTCGGTGCCACCCCAGGGCGGGCGCAAGCACCCGCACCAGGAGTTCATCCAGATCGACACGTCGAACATCCTGTTCATCTGCGGTGGCGCGTTCGCCGGGCTCGAGCGGATCATCGAGTCGCGGCTCGGACGCACCGGCGTCGGTTTCGCCGCCGAGCTGCGGTCCAGCACCGATGCCGACTCCGCGCAGCTGCTGCAGGAGGTCCGGCCCGAGGACCTGGTGAAGTTCGGTCTCATCCCCGAGTTCATCGGCCGGCTCCCGGTGATCGGGGCGGTCAACCACCTCGACCGCGACGCGCTCATCGAGATCCTCGTCGAACCGAAGAACGCCCTGGTCAAGCAGTACCAGAAGATCTTCAGCTACGAAGACGTCGAGCTCGAGTTCAGCGACGACGCCCTCGACGCCGTGGCCGACCTGGCGCTGCTGCGTGGCACCGGCGCCCGCGGTCTGCGGGCCATCCTCGAGGAGGTCCTCCTCGAGATCATGTACGACATCCCGAGCCGCACCGACGTCGGCAAGGTCGTCGTCGACCGCGAGGTCGTCGAGAAGAAGGTGAACCCGACGATCGTGCCCCGGTCGAAGCAGGACCGGCCCAAGCGCGCCGCCAGTTGAACTTCGCCGAAGCGCTCGCCTACCTCGACGAGCACGTCAACCTGGAGTCGACCAAGGGCGGCCCCGTCGCCGGTGCGGTCCACGGCTTGTCGCTCGACCGCATGCGCGGCATCGTCGACGTGCTCGGCGACCCCCAGGCCAGCGCGCCGGTCATCCACGTCACCGGCACCAACGGCAAGGGCTCCACCGCCCGCATGATCTCGGCGCTGATCGGCGCCCACGGTCTCACCGTCGGCACCTACGGCAGCCCCCACCTCGAGTCGATCACCGAGCGGATCCGGCGCAACGCCGACCTCATCTCCGAAGAGGCCTTCGCCGAGGTCGTCAGCGAGATCGCCGGCCTCGAGCCCCTGTTCCCCGATCGGCCCAGTTACTTCGACCTGCTCACCGCGGCGGCGTTCTCGTGGTTCGCTCGCGAGGCGGTCGAGGTCATGGTCATCGAGGTCGGCCTGCTCGGTCGCTACGACTCGACCAACGTCGTCGAGGCCGACGTCGCCGTCATCACCAACGTGGGCCGCGATCACACCGACGGCAAGGGCGACTGGCGTCGGGCCATCGCCGAGGAGAAGGCCGGGATCATCGAGGAGGGCTCCGCCGTGATCATCGGCGAGACCGATCCCGCACTGGTCGAGGTGTTCCGCAACGAGGGCGGGGCGCTCCACTGGGTCCGCGACGAGCACTTCGGCGTGGCGTCGTCGTTGGTTGCCGTCGGTGGGCGTCAGGTCGACCTGTACACACCCGGGAGCCGCCACCGTGAGGTGTTCCTGCCGGTGCACGGCGCACATCAGGCCCGCAACGCGTCGATCGCCGTCGCCGCGGTCGAGGCGTTCTTCGGCCGTCCGCTGGACCGAGCCGTGGTCTCCGAAGCGCTGGCCAGCGTCGAGCTGCCCGGACGCTTCGAGGTCTGCAGCCGCTCCCCGCTGATCGTGGTCGACATGGCCCACAACCCCGACGGCACCGCGGCGCTGGCCGCCACGCTGCAGGAGGAGTTCACCCCCGAGGGCGACATCACGCTCGTCGTCGGCTTCCTGGGTGGCCGCGACGTCGCCGCCACCCTCGAGCCCCTGCTGGCGCTCGGGCTGAGGCGGGTGATCTGCACCACCCCCGACTCGCCCCGTGCCGTGCCGGCCGAGGAGGTCCGCGAGGCGGTCACCCGGGCGTTGGTCGACCGACCTGGTTCGGCGGCCACCGAGGTGCGTGCCTACGACGAGGTGGGCGAGGCCGTCCGCCGGGGCGCCGAGCTCCTGCGCGACGACGAGGCGCTGGTGATCGCGGGGTCCACCTACGTGGCCGGCGACGCCCGTGCGACGCTGCGCTCGCTCGGCGTCCTCCACCGCTGACGCTCTGGGCCGCGAGGTCTGTTCAGGACACGGCGATTCGCGTCCCGGAACCGGGTGCGGGTGGCGTTCGTCGCGCTCGAGGTGCCGCCGCTACCGTCGCCGCCCGTGAACCGGACCTTCGTCATGTGCAAGCCCGACGCCGTCGAGCGCGGCCTCGTCGGGGAGATCATCGCCCGCCTCGAAGCCAAGGGCCTGTCCCTGGTGGCCGCCGAGCTGCGGACCGCCGACCGTGCCCTGGCCGAGGAGCACTACGCCGAGCACGCCGAGAAGCCGTTCTTCGGCGAGCTGGTCGACTTCCTCACTCGCGGTCCGGTGATGGCCATGGTGGTCGAGGGTCCGGCGGACAACACCTGGCACCTGTGCCGCACGCTCATCGGCAAGACCAACGTCGACGACGCCCAGCCCGGCAGCATCCGCGGCGACTTCGCCACCACCACCACCGAGAACCTGGTCCACGGCTCCGACGGCCACGAATCCGCCGCTCGGGAGATCGGCCTCTGGTTCCCGTCTCTGAGCTTCCTGCTCCTGCGTCGCTGCGGGAGCGTCCACGTTGGCACGGAGCTGTTGGCCACGGGTGGGGTCGCCGGTCGCTGGCGCTCCCTCCGGACGACTCCGGCACCGGCGCCGACCGGTTTCGCCTCCAGCCCGACTGTTGCGGTTTGGTGACAGCGAACTAGTCTCGGGCATTCCGCTACGCTGACCGGGTCAACGCACCAGGTCCCCGACGGAATCGGGAACGCATGTCCGAGAACGTCTTCACATCTCTGATGGGCCGTGACATGGCCGTCGACCTGGGCACGGCGAACACCGTGGTCTACGTCCGCGGCCGTGGCATCGTGCTCAACGAGCCGTCGGTCGTCGCCGTCAACGTCCGCGACGGCCGTCCGCTGGCCGTGGGCACCGAGGCCAAGCGCATGATCGGCCGCACGCCGTCGCACATCCAGGCGATCCGGCCGCTCAAGGACGGCGTGATCTCCGACTTCGAGATCTGCGAGAAGATGCTGCGCTACTTCATCCAGAAGGTGCACCAGCGCCGCTGGGCCAAGCCGCGCATGGTCATCTGCGTGCCGTCGGGCATCACCGGCGTCGAGCAGCGCGCCGTCCTCGAAGCCGCCGAGTTCGCCGGCGCCCGCAAGCCCGCCCACATCATCGAAGAGCCCATGGCCGCGGCCATCGGCGCCGGCCTGCCCGTGCAGGAGCCCACCGGCAACATGATCGTCGACATCGGCGGCGGCACCACCGAGGTCGCGGTCATCTCCCTGGGCGGCATCGTGGCCAGCCAGTCGGTGCGCGTCGCCGGCGACGAGCTCGACGACGCCATCGTCCAGTTCATCAAGAAGGAGTACAGCCTCGCGGTGGGCGAGCGGGCCGCCGAAGAGATCAAGATGGGCATGGGCTCCGCCTGGCCCTTCCAAGAGGAGCTCTACGCCGAGGTGCGTGGACGCGACCTCATCACCGGGCTCCCCAAGACCATCGTGACCTCCACCGAGGAGATCCGCGAGGCCATCGAGGAGCCGGTCACCGCCATCGTCGACGCCGTGAAGGTGACGCTCGACAAGACGCCGCCCGAGCTGGCCGCCGACATCATGGAGAAGGGCATCGTCCTCGCCGGTGGCGGCGCCTACCTGCACGGGCTCGACGCCCGGCTCGAGCACGAGACCGGCATGCCCATCGTCATCGCGCACGATCCGCTCCACGCGGTCGCGTTCGGTTCGGGCCTGGCGCTCGAGGAGTTCGACGCGCTCAAGGACGTGCTCTTCAACAACCCGCCCGAGCACTGAGCTCACGCATGCCTGAGGGCCTCTGATGGCCATGACGTCTCCCCGCCGCAGCGGTCGATCCCGGCTGACCATCCTCCTGCTCGTGCTGACCTCGGTCACGGTGCTGACCCTGGACTTCCGCGACGTGGGCATCGTGCGTGACGCCCGCCATGCCGTCGGCACCGCGCTGAGCCCGCTGCAGGGTGCGGCCGACTGGGCGGCCACACCGTTCCAGAACACCTGGAACGGCATCACCCGCTACGACGACGTCGAGCCGCCGAGAACGAGGCGCTGCGTGCCCGCGTCGACGAGCTCGAGGGCGCCGTCGCCCGCGACGCCGACGCCGCCGCCCAGCTCGAGCAGCTCCTCGACCAGGTCGACATCCCCTGGATCGGCGATCTCAGCACCGCCACCGCACGGGTGGTGCAGCAACCGGCCAGTTCCTTCTCCCACGTCGTGGTCATCGACAAGGGCGGCAACGCGGGCATCCGGGTCGGCATGCCGGTGGTCACCGGCGACGGACTCGTCGGCAAGATCGTCGACGTCGCCGCCGACCGCTCGTCGGTGCAGCTGCTCACCGACCCCGAGTTCCGTGTCGGTGTGCGGCTGGTCACCAGCCAGCGCTTCGGCACGGCCTCCGGGTCAGGGCAGCGGACGCGAGCTGCGCATCGACACCGGCATCGAGCCCGGCGACGCCGACGCCGACCTGCCGGCCAAGGAGATCATCAACACCTCCGGCATCGACGACCGGTCGTCGTTCCCGGCGTTCATCCCGGTGGCCACGGTCACCCGCACACGCCCCGCCAACGGCGGTCTCACCCTCGAGGTGTTCGCCGAGCCCATCGCCGACCTCGACGAGCTGTCGTTCGTCAACGTCCTGCTGACGACCCCGGTGAGCTGATGCTGCGCGCCGCCCGCCTCTCGTTCGTGCTCGTCGTGGTGCTCACGGTCCAGACGACCTGGCTCGCCGAGCTGCGCCCCTTCGGCGTCACCGGCGATCTGCTGCTGCTCGTCACCATCGGTGCCGGTCTGGTCGCCGGGCCGCTGCGCGGTGCGGTCGTCGGGTTCATCGCCGGCATGGCCATCGACCTGGTGCTGCTGACCCCGCTCGGGCTTTCGGCCCTGGCGTACCTGGCGGTGGGATACGTCGTCGGTGCCGTGCATGCCGGCGTCCTGCGGTCCGCGCCGTGGATCCCCGTCGTCGTGGCTCTCGTGGCCACGGCCCTCGGCATCGTGTTCTACGTGATCCTGGGACAGTTGGTCGGTCAGCACTTCCGTGTGCCGTCGCTGCCCCGCATCGTGGTCGTCACCTCGCTCATGAACGCGCTGCTCGTGTTCCCGGCGATGTGGGTCATGAGCTGGATCGAGCGGGCCGCCCCTGATCGCATGCTGGGCGGGGCGAGGGCGTCCTGGTGACCGGCGCCTCCGAGTCCCCCCGCCTGCGCCTCGGCGTGCTCGCCATCGTCGCCTTCGCGCTGTTCGCCGCCCTGTTCGCCCGCCTGTGGTACCTGCAGGTCCTGTCCTCCGACAGCTTCGAACGCGCCGCCGAGGCCAACCGCATCCGGGTGGTGCAGGTCGATGCGCCGCGCGGTCGGATCCTCGACCGCAACGGCGTGGTCCTGGTCGACAACCGGGTGTCCATCGTGGTCACCGTCGACCGCGTCGAGTACGCACGGCTCGACGACACCGAGGCCGCTCGCATGCTGCGCCGCCTGGCCCAGGAGCTGTCTCGCTACGGGTCCCCGGCCACGGTCGAGCAGCTCATCGACCGGGTCAACGACCAGCGCTACTCGCGCTACGCGCCGGTTCCGGTGGCCGAGGACGTCACCGAAGAGCTCAAGATCTACATCGAGGAGCACGCCGACCTGTTCCCGTCGGTCGCCGTGCAGCGGGTCGCGCTGCGCCGCTACCCGTTCGGTTCCCGGGCTGCCCACCTCATCGGCTACGTCGGTGAGATCTCCGACCCCGAGCTCCAGGAGCGCCAGAACAAGCCCAAGACCTACATCCGGGGCAGCGAGATCGGAAAGACCGGCATCGAGCGGATCTACGAGGACGACCTCCGGGGCACGCCCGGGCAGACGGTGTTCGAGGTCGACGCCAAGGGACATCCGGTGCGCGTGCTCGAGGATCTCTCGAAGCCGCCCATCCCCGGCGACGACGTCTGGCTCACCGTCGACATCGGCGTCCAGTCCCTCGCCGAAGACCTGCTGGCCCAGGGTCTGCAGGAGGCGCGCGACCGCGTCACCCGGACCGGCAACCATCCCAACCGCGGCACCGGCGGTGCCGTGGTGGTCACCGACCCCCGCAACGGCGACGTCATCGCCATGGCCAGCTACCCCACCTACGACCCGGCCGACTTCATCAACGGCATCTCCAGCTCGCGCTGGGCCTACCTCACCGACAAGGCCAACGGCGAGGCCATCCTCAACCGCGCCATCCAGGGCGAGTACGCGCCGGGCTCGACGTTCAAGCTGGTGACTGCCGCGGCCGCGCTCGAAACCGGCCTGCGCCAGCCCTACGCCCCGTTCGTCGACACGGGCTCGTTCACGCTCGACGACTGCACGGGGCAGTGCACCTTCCGCAACGCGGGCTCGCGGGCCTATGGCTCCGTCGACCTGCCCGAGGCCATCACCGTGTCGTCCGACGCGTACTTCTATTCCATCGGCGCCGACTTCTGGAAGAACCGCGGCCGGCTCGGCGAAGAGGCGCTGCAGGAGGTGGCTCGCGAGTTCGGGTTCGACCAGCAGACGGGCGTGCCGCTTCCCTCCGAGGCCGACGGGCGGATCCCCACGCCCGAGCAGCGCAAGCACCAGTACGACGCCAACCCGGGGCTGTTCCTCGAGCGCAACTGGTTCACCGGCGACAACGTCAACATGGCCATCGGACAGGGCGACGTCGCGGTCACACCCATCCAGCTGGCCAACGCCTACGCGACCTTCGCCAACGGCGGCACCCGCTTCGCCCCCAACATCGCCACCAAGGTCACCCGCGGCGGCAACCCCGATCTGGTGACGCGCACGTTCGAGCCACGCATCAACGGCAAGCTCGAACTGCCGCCCGAGGTGCGCGGACCGATCCTCGACGGCCTCATGGGTGTCACCGCCGACCCCCACGGAACCGCCCACAGCAACTTCGTCGGCTTTCCGCTCGACTCGTACCCGGTCGCCGCCAAGACCGGTACCGCCCAGGTCAAAGGCAAGGCCGACACCGCCGTGTTCAGCGCGTTCGGGCCGGTCAACGACCCGCAGTACGAGGTGGCCATCATCATGGAGGAGTCGGGTTTCGGCGGTACGTCCGCCGCGCCCGTCGCCCGAGCGCTGTTCGACGTGTTCGCCGGCATCACGCCCAAGCCCCAGGTCGCACCGGGCGGTGCGCTCAAGTTCCCGTCGCCCGAGAACCCCGACGGAGACACCGCCGAAGTCGCCGCCGGAGGCACGACCGGATGAGCACCTTCGCCAACCGCTGGCCGGGCACCACCCGGGCCGCGTCGCTGCGACGCAACCCCGCCGCCCCGTGGCGTCACGTCGACCTGGTCCTGCTCATCTCCGTGGCGTTGATCGCCCTCATCGGCACGGTCGAGGTGTTCTCGGCCACCCGGGGCACCGAGCCCGGCGTCGTGCACACGGCGGTGCTGCAACGGCACCTGGTGTTCCTGGCCGCCGGCGGATCGGCCATGGCGCTGGTGGCCATGGTCGACTACCGGCGCTGGAGGGACTGGGCACCCATCTTCTACGGGGCGTGCTGCCTGCTGCTGCTCGCCGTCATCTCACCGCTGGGCACCGAGGTCAACGGCGCCCAGGCCTGGTTCGCCATCGGTCCCTTCCAGCTCCAGCCCTCCGAGTTCACCAAGATCGCGGTGATCCTGGCGCTGGCGTCGTTGGGGGCCCACTTCGGCACCGACATCGACGTGCGGCGGCTCGGCGTGCTGCTGGCAGCCCCGGGCATCCCGCTGGTGTTCATCATGCTCCAGCCCGACCCCGGCACGGCCATGGTGATCGTGGCGCTCACCATGGGCCTGCTGCTGGTGGCCGGCGTGCGGGCCAAGCACATCGCCGCCCTCACGCTGTTCGGGCTCACCGCGCTCGTCGGCGTGCTCAACTCGGGCCTGCTCGAGGACTACCAGAAGGACCGGCTGACGGTGTTCATCAACCCGGACGCCGGGCTGAAGGCCGAGGCCTACAACCTCAACCAGTCCAAGATCGCCATCGGCTCGGGCGGCGTGTTCGGAAAGGGACTGTTCAACGGCACCCAGACGCAACTGAACATCGTCCCCGAGCAGGAGACCGACTTCATCTTCACCGCCGTCGGCGAAGAGCTCGGCTTCGTCGGCGCCGCGCTGCTGCTCGTCCTGTTCGTCATCGTGGTCTGGCGGGTCTGGCGAATAGCCCAGTTGTCGCGCGATCAACTCGGGATGCTCCTGTGCGTCGGCGTGCTGTCGATGTTCGTGTTCCAGATCTTCCAGAACGCCGGCATGACCATGGGCATCATGCCCATCACCGGCATCCCCCTGCCCCTGGTCAGTCACGGCGGATCGTCGACGATCGCCATGTTCGCCGGCCTCGGCCTGGTCCAGAACGTCCACATGCGACGCTTCAGCTTCGAGGTCCTCCGTCGCTGTCCTCAGCATCCCGTGTGCACGGAGCAGGTGGTCACGGTGGGACGACCGCTCGCTGGCGCTCCGCTCCGGAGGTCCCCTGAACTTCTCGTTACTGGGTCAGGACTGTCCTGACCCAGTCACGAAATTCGCAGGAGGACGGCGGACTCGGGGAAGAGGAGGGGCATCTGGAGGCCCACCGTCGTGAGCCAGCGGCCGGTCGCCTCCACCGGTTCGCGCATCCAGGCGGGCGGTGCCGCCAGGCCGAGGACCTCGCCGGGCACCTGCACGTGCTCGACGGTGTAGGTGCGGTCGGGGTTGAGGTCGCGGAGCACCAGGCGTGGTGGTGCCGAGTGCACCGACTGGGTCAGCTGGACGTAGGCGAACACGCCCTCGCTGCGGTCCCGGGCCACCACACCGTGGGCGAGGGCGGCCGGGTCGGACACGTCGAGGCGCACGACGTCGCCGCCGTGCAGCAGCGGGCGCAGGCGCTTGTGCAGCGCCACCCACTCGCGCAGCGCGTCCAGGTGCCGGTCGGAGGCCTCCAGCAGGTTCCACTCGATGCCCAGGTGGCCGAACAGGGCGGTGGCCGCCCGGAACGCCAGCCGTTGCGATCGGCCGGTGGTGTGCACCCGGGGCGGGCCGATGTGGGCGCCCATGACCGCCGGCGGGAACAGGTGCGAGAAGCCCCGCTGGATGACCTGGCGCTCGAGCGGGTCGTTGCAGTCCGAGGTCCAGATGCGGTCGGTCCACTGCAGGATGCCGAGGTCGGCGCGGCCCCCGCCCGAGGCGCACGACTCGATCTCGACGCCTGGGTGGGCGCTCCGCAGGGCGGCGAGGAGCCGGTACAGCGCCTCGACCTGGGCGTGGGCGCCGGCGCCCACGAGGTCGCGGTTCATGTCCCACTTCACGTAGGCGATGTCGTGGTCGGCGAGGAGGCGGTCGAGGTGGTCGTACAGGTACTGCCAGCAGGCGTCGATCGACAGGTCGAGCACCAGCTGGTTGCGCCCGAGCACGGTCGGGTCGCCCAGCACCCATTCGGGGTGCGATCGGTACAGGTCGCTGTCGGGGTTGACCATCTCGGGCTCGACCCAGATGCCGAACTCCATGCCGAGCCCGACGACGTGGTCGATCAGGGGCGCCAGGCCGTCGGGGTAGACCTCCGGCGACACCCACCAGTCGCCGAGACCGGCCCGGTCGTGGCGGCGACCGCCGAACCAGCCGTCGTCGAGCACGAAGCGCTCGACGCCTACATCGGCGGCGCGCTGGGCGAGCGCACGCAGCGTCTCCATGTCGTGGTCGAAGTACACCGCCTCCCACGTGTTGAGCAGCACCGGCCGGGGGCGGTCGGGGACCGTCTGGCGCACCACCTCGTGGAACGCTCGGCTCACCTGGGTGAGGCCGGTGCCCGACACGGCGTGCACGGTGGGGGACCGGTAGGTCTCGCCGGGAGCGAGCACCACCTCGCCGGGGGCCAGGAGCTCGCCGACCTGCACGATGCGGCGCCCGTCGGCCAGCTGCTCGAACCGCAGCTCGCTGTTGCCGCTCCAGGCGAGGTGGATGCCGTGGACCGATCCCGAAGCCTCGTCGAAGCCGGTGGTGCCGGCGAAGGCCACCGGGACGTGGTCGTGCGAGGTTCGACCACGACGGTTCTCGACGACCTGCGTGCCACCCGGCCACGGCGCCCGTCGGGGCGTGAACTCCTTGGCCCAGTGGCCGTCGAAGCGCAGCAGCTCGTCGGCTTCGTCCGGCAGTGGCAGCGTCACGGCGAGGCGCTGCAGGTGGTAGGTGGTGTCACCGGTGTTGGTGAGCTCAGCGTGCAGCCTCACGGTGTGATCGACGGTGAGGTCGAGCCTCAGGTGCAGGCCGGCGTCGGCATCGTCGGCGTCGACCCGCAATGATCGGCCGTGGGAGGACCAGCGGGCGTCGGGGAAGCGGGGCCAGGCGGCGGTGCCATCGTCTCGGTGGCCCTCGAGCCCGGGCCGGCCGGCGAACCCGTCGCCGCCGAGCGGCACCAGCCTCACCCGTTGGTCGACATCGAGGGATCCCGGCGGTACCGGGCGTTCGAGCAGCGCACCGGGGTCGGCGGGTGTGTCGCCCGGATCGGGGCCCCAGTGGACGACGGCGGGGATCCCGTCGGACACGTCGACGACCAGCGCCCGGTCGCCCTCGTGGATGCGGATGAGGTGCACGCACGCACCCTTGCACGTCGCCGGTGGGCGAGCCGACGATCACGGAGATGGCGCCCATCTCGGATAGCCTGGGGCCACCGTGACCGCCGCGCACCCGCATCCTGACCACCACGAAACGGGCACGGCCGCACGTCCCACGGACCTGTGGTCCGCGCTGGAACCGCACCTCGCCAAGGTCGCCAAGCCGGCGCGCTACATCGGGCTCGAGGACGGTGCGCCGGCGTCGCCGCGCGCCCCGCACAAGGTCGGTTGGCTGCTGTCGTACCCCGACACCTACGAGATCGGCCTGCCCAACCAGGGGCTGCAGATCCTGCGTGAGATCCTCAACGAGCGCGACGACGCCTTCGCCGAACGCGGCTACGCCGTGTGGACCGACCTCGAGGCCATCATGCGCCGGGAGCGGATCCCGTTCTTCTCGGTCGAGACGCACTCGCCGGCAGCCAGCTTCGACGTCATCGCCTTCAACCTGTCGGCCGAGCTCGTCTACACCAACGTCCTGAACTGCGTCGACCTCGCCGGCATCCCGGTTCGCAGCGCCGACCGCGCCGACGACGACCCGCTCGTGATGATCGGCGGCCACTGCACGTACAACCCCGAGCCGCTCGCCGACTTCGTCGACGTCGTGGTGCTGGGCGACGGCGAAGAGGTCGTCGGCGAGATCACCGAGGTGCTCGCCGCCTGGAAGGCCGAGGGCAAGGCCCCGGGTTCGCGCACCAACGTCCTGCGGGCGCTCGCCGGCGTCGAGGGCGTGTACGTGCCGTCGCTGTACGACGTCTCCTACGACGGCGAGTTCCTCGCCGAGGTGACCCCTCGGTACCCCGACGTGCCCGAACGGGTCGAGAAGCGCACGGTGGCCGACCTCGCCGACTGGCCCTACCCCAAGCAGCAGCTCGTGCCGCTCACCGAGGTCGTCCACGACCGCCTCAACGTCGAGGTCTTCCGTGGCTGCACCCGAGGCTGCCGGTTCTGCCAGGCAGGGATGATCACCCGCCCGGTGCGCGAGCGCCCGGCCGAGCAGGTCCGGTCGATGATCGACCAGGGGCTGCGCCGCACCGGCTACGACGAGGTCACGCTCACCAGCTTGTCGACGGCGGACTACTCGGGCATCGAACAGACCGTCGACGCCGTCATGGGCCTCGACACCGGCAGTCCCAGCAGCCCATCACCCTGGGCCTGCCCTCGCTGCGCGTCGACGCCTTCACCGTGGGGTTGGCCAACAAGATCCAGAACGCCCGTCGCACCGGGTTGACCTTCGCCCCCGAAGCCGGCACCTGGCGCATGCGCCAGGTCATCAACAAGCTCATCCGCGAAGAAGACCTCTACGGCGCCGTGCAGTCGGCGTACTCGCAGGGCTGGCGGCGCATGAAGCTGTACTTCCTCACCGGGCTGCCCACCGAGACCGACGAGGACACGCTCGGCATCGCCGAGTGGGCCAAGAACGCGGTCGAGCTCGGCCGCGAGCACCACAAGAACCCCAGCGTCACCGTCAGCGTCGGCGGGTTCGTCCCCAAGCCGTTCACGCCGTTCCAGTGGTTCGGCCAGAACACCGAATCCGAGCTGCGCCGCAAGATCGGGCTGCTGCGCGACGCCACCCGCAAGATGCGCGGTGTCCAGCTCAAGTGGCACGATCCCCGCGCCACCACCGCCGAGGGCCTGCTCTCCCGTGGCGACCGCCGGCTCGGACGGGTCATCGAGCTGGTCTGGCGCCGAGGTGGCACCTTCCAGGAGTGGTCCGAGCACTTCTCGCTCGACCTGTGGCTCGACGCCATGGCCGAGTGCGGTCTCGACCCCGACTGGTACATCCACCGGCACCGCACCGAGGACGAGGTCCTGCCGTGGGACCACCTGTCCGCCGGGCTCCACAAGGACTTCCTGTGGATGGACTGGCAGGACGCGCTGGCCGAGGTCGGCCTGCCCGACTGCCGCTGGACGCCCTGCTACGACTGCGGCGCCTGCACCGGTTACTCCATCGAGCACATCGTCGCCTCGGCCACGCCGCCCGCCGGCGGCAGTCAAGGAACGGGAACTCCGCCGGCCGCTGAGCGGCCTCTGAGTTCCTTGACGAGTTCGGCTGCGCCTCACTCGTCTGTGCCGGTCACGCTGTCGTCTCGGAGGGCGGAGCGTTGAACGCGCCGCGCAACGAGCGCATCCGGATCCGGTTCACCAAGTTCGGCCGCATCCGGTTCACCTCCCACCGCGACGTGGCCCGGGTCTGGGAGCGCAGCCTGCGCCGCAGCCGGTTGCCGGTCGCCTACAGCGAGGGCTTCTCGCCCCGGCCACGGCTGCGCTTCGGCCTGGCCCTGGCCACCGCCCACGAATCCTTCGGCGAGTACCTCGACGTCGATCTGGTCCCGGGCTCGCTGTCCGACGGATCCGTCCCCGATCTCGAGACCCTCGCCGACCTGATCACCCCGACGCTGCCGCCCGGCATGGCCGTGCAGGCGGTGGCACCGGTCGAACCGGGCACCCCGAGCCTGCAGGAGGCCGTCACCTCCTGCGACTGGCTGGTCGAGGTGCCCGACCTCACCCTGCAGCGAGCCGACGACCTGGTCGCCGGCGCACTCGCTGCCACAGAACTCCCGGTCACCCGGAAGCGGAAGGGCAAGGAAGTCACCGACGACGTCCGCCCCGCCGTCTGCACCCTCCGAGTCGCCGACCCCGACGAGCGCCCGCCCGCTGCCGACTGGCAGCCGGCCGGCGTGCTGCTCCGGGCCGAGCTGGCCACGCACCCGCGTGCCTGCCGGCCCTCCGAGCTCCTCGCCGCGGTCGATCCGACGCTCGAGGAGGGACGGGTGGTCCGGATCCACCAATGGACGATGACCGACGGCGTTCGCCGCGAACCCATCCCGCTCGGGGAGACCCCCGGGCCGGAGCACGGGCTCGCGCGACCGACGGTCGCGCACGCCACGGTGCGTGCGTCATGAGAAGGGATCCCAACCATGTCCGACACCCAACGCGGGTCGTCGACGCCGGCGGACGAGCGCCAGGACGGCGCCGCCCCGGCGGCTGAATCGAAGACCGAACACGAACAACCACGCAAACCCCAGATCGGAGACACCAGGGCGGCCCCACCAGCCCCGAAGACGAACAAGTCCCGCAGCCGCAACCGCGGCCGCCGGGGCGACGGCGACGAGCGCTCCAACGGTGACGACGCCAAGGCCGGTGACGACGACGGTGGCAACAAGGGCGGGCGCCGGCGTCGACGCCGCGGCGGCCGCAACCGCAACAAGGGCGGCGGTGACAAGCCCCGCCCGGTCGAGCTCGACAGTGCGGGCATCGACGCCGTCGAGCTCGACGAAGCGCAGCTCGAGGCCCGACGGGGCAAGCACCGCGACGGCAAGCCCGTGGGGCGGTACCTCATGGCGGTGCACAAGAGCGACAAGGCCACCCAGATCGCCGTGCTCGAAGGCCGCCAGCTGATCGAGCACTACGTCTCACGTCCCGCCGACGACGTGTCCCAGATCCACGGCAACATCTACGTCGCCAAGGTCGCCAACGTGCTCCCCGGCATGGAAGCGGCCTTCGTCGACATCGGTACGCCGAAGAACGCCGTGCTCTACCGCGGCGACGTGGCCTACGACCCCGACGACGTCGAGGGCGGCGGCAAGCCCAAGATCGAAGACGTCCTGCGACCGAAGCAGACCATCATCTGCCAGGTCACCAAGAACCCCATCGGCGTGAAGGGCGCCCGACTGACCCAGGAGGTCAGCCTGCCCGGCCGCTTCGTGGTGCTGGTGCCCAACTCCTCGACCTACGGCATCTCCAAGCGGTTGCCCGACGACGAGCGCAAGCGGCTCCGAAAGATCCTCGACGGGGTCAAGCCCGAGCAGCACGGCGTGATCGTGCGCACCGCAGCAGAGGGCGTCACCGCCGAGGAGATCGAGAACGACGTCCAGCGCCTGGTGGCGCTCTGGAACAAGATCGACGCCCTGGCCGGCAAGTCGCAGGCTCCGGCGCTGCTGTACCGCGAGCCCGACATGGCCGTGCGGGTCATCCGCGAGGAGTTCTCCAAGGACTACCGCTCGGTGATCATCGACGACCGTGAGCTCTACGACGAGGTCAACGACTACGTCTCGGGCATCACGCCGGCGCTCGCCGACCGGGTGCAGTTCTACGACACCGGCGCCGAGAAGCTGCCGCTGTTCGAGCGCTACCAGATCCACGAGCAGCTGCACCGGGCCCTCGACCGCAAGGTGTGGCTGCCCTCGGGCGGTTCGCTCATCATCGAGCACACCGAGGCACTCACGGTCATCGACGTGAACACCGGCAAGAACGTCGGCAAGGACTCGCTCGAGGACACCGTCTACAAGAACAACCTCGAAGCGGCCGAGGAGGTCGCCCGCCAGCTGCGCCTGCGCGACATCGGCGGGATCATCGTCATCGACTTCATCGACATGGAGATCAAGAAGAACCGTGACGACGTGGGCCGGGTGCTGCGGGAGGCGCTGGCCCGCGACAAGACGCGGACCCAGGTCTTCGACATCTCCGAGCTCGGCCTGGTCGAGATGACCCGCAAGCGCATCGGCGAGGGCCTGTTGGTCGGCTTCACCGAGGAGTGCCCCACCTGCAACGGCCGTGGCGTGGTCTTCGACCGCGAGCTGTTGAACGAATGAGAAGGGTCCCGAGGGAGCCGCTAGGCGACCGGGTACCCCACACGTGACCAACAGCTCCGTGCACACGGGCTGCTGAGGAGCTTGCGACGAAGCAGCAAGCGTCGCGGGTTGGTCGGCGCCCCTTCTGCCTCGTAAGATGTCGAACTCTATGTACGCAGTGATCGCCACCGGCGGGAAGCAGCACCGGGTCGCCGAAGGCGACGTCCTCGAGGTCGAGCGTCTCGGGGCCGCCGAGGGTGATTCGGTCCAGTTGCGGCCCGTGCTCGTCGTCGACGGGGAGACCGTCCTGTCCACCCCGACCGATCTCGGATCGGCCACGGTCACCGCCCGGGTCATGGGCGAGACCAAGGGGCCCAAGATCAACGGCTTCACCTACAAGAACAAGACGAACCAGCGTCGCCGCTGGGGCCATCGCCAGCAGTACACCCAGATCGAGATCACCGGCATCAGCCGCTGAGCCACCCGGAGGACCCTCATGTCCAAGACCAAGGGCGGCGGTTCCACCCGGAACGGCCGAGATTCAGAATCCAAGCGCCTCGGGGTCAAGGCCTTCGACGGCACCGTCGTGTCGGCCGGCTCCATCCTCGTGCGCCAGCGCGGCACCAAGTTCCACCCCGGCCTCAACGTCGGCCGCGGTGGTGACGACACGCTGTTCGCCACGTCCGACGGCGTGGTGAAGTTCGGCTCCCGCAACGGCCGCAAGCTGGTCGACATCCTCCCCGAGTAACCCGGAGCGAGAACACGCCGATCAAAACGGCGAGATGATCCCTCGGCGGGTCGCCTCGCTGACCGCCTCGAGGCGGGAGTGGGCGTCGAGCTTGAGCAGGATCCGCGACACGTGGTTGCGGATGGTGTTCTGGCTCAGGTGCAGGTGCTCGGCGATGTCTTCCGTGCTCTGACCCGCGGCCAGGCACTGCAGCACCTCGACCTCGCGGCGGGTGAGCGCACTTGCGTGACCGTCGCGTCCACGATCGATGCGGTCGACCAGCACGTGCAGCAGTTCGGGTGCCACGGCGATCTCGCCCCGGGCCACGCGGTGGACGGCGTCGATGAGGTCGGGGATGGCCTGGGCCTTGGCGATGAAGCCGGTGACGCCGGCGGCCAGGGCGTCGAGCAGGGCCTTCTCGGTGGGCGCGCCGGTGATGATGAGCACGTGAGGTCCGTCGGATCCCGACTGCAGTTCGGCGAGGTGGTCGGTGATCAGACCGTCGGTGAGCCGCAGGTCGGTGACGACGACGTCGGGGCGGTGGGCTTCGACGGCGGCGATTCCCGCAGCGATCGTGGCCGCCGTGGCCACCAGTTCGAGGTCGGGTTGGGCCTGGAGCACCCCGCCGAGGGCGTTGGCGACCATCTCGTGGTCCTCGATGAGCACCAACCGGATCGGTGCAGGCGTCGCTGGGGGATCGGACATGTCGTGTGCTCCCGCGGTTCCTGTGGCCGGCGCTTCCGGGATGTCCCGAGTGTGGCACTTGTGCCGAAACCGCCTGTGTCATACTTTTCGTGACGGGTCGACAACGTAGCGTGCGGACGGAAGTGGGGTGGCACATGCCACGAAACGACGGGAGAGGGTGCGAGGACCGCGAGGAGATTCCGGGCGAGCTGTTCGCCGCATCGCGGCGAATGGCGCTGGCATCCGGCGCCATGGTCCACGGGTTCAAGAACCAGCTGACGATCGTGCTCGGTCACGTGCAGCTGGCCCTCGACGCCATCGACGACGGTCGCACCCCTGATCGTGCCGGACTCGAGGCCATCCGCCGCGCGGCCACGCAGGGCGTCGAGTTCAGCCAGCAGCTGCTCGGGCTGTCGCGGCGCTCGTCCGCCCGCACGGCCAGCTTCGAGCCCGGTCCGGTGCTCGAACGGGTGGTGGCGCTGGCCGCCACCATGGTGCGGGGTCCCGTCGAGCTCGATGTCGAGGACGACCTCGTCGAGCTGCGCGGCGATGCCCTGCGCGTCGAGCAGTCGCTGATCGACCTGGTGCTCAACGCCCGCGACGCCTTCGGGGCCGGCGCCGGGACCGTCATCCTCGGCTACCGGCGGGTCACGCTCGACGACGGCGATCCGCGGACCGCTGCCGCCCGGGTCGCCCCGGGCACCTACGGCGTGCTGTCGGTGGGCGACGACGGTCCGGGTATGTCGGCCGACGTCGTCGATCGGGCCAGCGAGCTCTTCTTCACCACCAAGTCCACCGGCGAGGGTTCGGGCGTCGGCCTTGCCGTCGTGCGCGCCGTGGCCGAGTACTCCGGCGGTGGGCTGGCCATCGAGAGCACGCCCGGCGAGGGCACCACGGTGTCGCTGCTGCTGCCCCAGGCTGGCGTCTGCGGGGCCGGCGACCCGGTGGGCGAGCGCACCGTCGAGGCCGCCCCCTCGCGCTGAGTCACGCCGGCTGCTCGCCCGACGCCGTCTCGCGCTCGGGCGCCGGCGGGGGTCCCTGGGCCACCCAGGCGGCGGCCCAGTCGAGCTGCTCGCCGGCGCAGGCCGGCAGGCCGTGCGACGGGTTCGACCGTCCGGTGAATGCGGTCTGCACGCAGTCGGCCCAGGCCTCGGCGGGCGACTGCGGCGGCGCCGGCCACCCCTCGGGGGCGGCGCCGGCGTAGGCCTTGGTGCCGTACCGGAAGGCGATCAGGTGGCCGAACTCGTGGGCCAGCACATCGGCGAGGTACGCCTCGCTGGCGTCGACGTGGGCGCGGGCCACCTCGATGAGACCGTCCCCGTGACCCCACGACGTCGACCCCTCGATGATCCGGAACCGGACAGCGATGTCGTCGCGCCACACCCCGGGCACGGCGGCGAGGTACACACGCTGCACCCGGTCCGCGGGCGCCTCCTGGGCCGCCTGGGGCGCCGGCGCGGCGACCGGCTCGGGCGCCGCGGTGGTCGTCGGGGCCGGCGGGGGAGGCGGCGGGGGTGCCGTCGTCGGGGGTGAGGTCGGCGCGGGTGCTGCCGCCGGCTCGGGTGCGGCGGTGGTGCTGGGTGCCGGCGGGGGAGGCGCGGCCGGGGCGGCCGCCGTGGTCGGCGTGGCCCGGACCACCGGCACGGTGTCGACCAGCGTGGTCGGCGCGGTCCCGGCCCGTTCGAGTGGGTGGGGACCGACGGCAGCCGATGCGTCGGTGCCGGCGAGGGCAGCGACGGCGAACAGGGCCACGGCCGCCAGACCGCCGGCCGTGAGTCCGATGCGGGAGGGGTCTCGTCCTGGCATGCCTCAGACATCGACCACGCAGAGCGCGACGCAGCAGGTGCGCCGCTACTGATCGTGCTGAGGCGTTCGCGTGCGGGGATTGGTGCATCTGCACCAATTTTTCCGGATTCCACCGATTTCGTGGGCCGAACGGCCCAGGCGTCACCGATCGGGAGAGTCGAGGCCGATCGGGAGATCGGCGGCCGACCAGCCCAGGTGGGTGATCGCCCGATCGTGGGCGAAGCGGTCGGTCATCCCGCCGACGAAGGCGACCGCCTCGCGCACCGGGTCGGCGTCGGCGGGCAGGACCCGCCCCTCGGCCGCCAGCCGGGACGGGTCGGCCATGTACCAGTCGACCAGCGCCCGCAGCAGCCGGTGGACGGCGCCGGCCTGGTCCTGGGAGTCGGCCCGCAGGTAGATCCGCTCGTAGTTGAAGGCCCGGAACTGGGTCAGGGCCTCGGCGTGGTGGTCGTCCATGCCGACCGAGCCCGTGGCCACCGTGGTGCGCACCAGCGCCTGGATGAACGAGTGGAGCTGCGAGCGCCGATCGCGGCCGCAGCGCTCGGCAACGACGGCCGGTAGGTCGTCGGGGCGCACGACCCCGGCCAGCACCGCGTCCTCGAAGTCGTGGCACAGGTAGGCGATGCGGTCGGCCCAGGAGACGACCTCGCCCTCGGGGGTGGCCGGGGCGGGCCGCGACCACGAGTGGTTGCGGATGCCGTCGAGCGTCTCGGCGCACAGGTTCAGCGGCTGCAGGACGACGTCGGCGCCCCAGGTGGCGTGGTCGTAGCCGCCGGCCACGAACGGGGCGAGGGCGTCCTCGGACGCGTGGCCGAAGGGACCGTGCCCGCAGTCGTGACCCAGGGCGATGGCCTCGGCCAGCGCAACGTTGAGCCGGCAGGCGCGGGCCACCGAGACCGCGACCTGGGCCACCTCGAGGGCATGCGTGAGGCGGGTGCGCTGGTGGTCGTCGGGGAACACGAACACCTGGGTCTTGCCGGCCAGGCGTCGGAACGCGGTGCCGTGCACGATGCGGTCGCGGTCGCGCTCGAAGCACGTGCGCCAGGGGTCGGGCTCCTCCTCCACGGCCCGGCTGCCAGCGCCCGCCGCCCGGGTGGCGCCTGGTGCGAGCTGCTCGTCGTCGCGGGACTCGCGGGCGACCCGGTCGGCCAGCTCGACGTCGCCCACCCCGGCGTGGGTGTCGGCGTGCGCGTGGCGGACCGAGCCGGCATCGTGGCCGCCCATGGTGGCCGCCCAGCGCCGCTGCCGTTCGGTGAGGTCGGGGGACTGCATCGTGGATCCGAGTCTCTCATGCGTGCAGGGCTGCGATGGGCACGGCAGGCCGTAGTCTCGACAGGATGTCCCAGTTCGTCGACGAGTGCGGTCTCCACGTCAAAGGTGGTGACGGTGGCGCCGGTTCGGTGTCGTTCCGTCGCGAGGCCCACGTGCCCCGCGGCGGTCCCGACGGTGGCGACGGCGGCGGCGGTGGCGACGTGTGGCTGGTCGCCGACCACAACGTGGCGTCGCTGCTCGCCTTCCGCGACCACCCCTTCCGCCGGGGCGACGACGGCACCCACGGCATGGGCAAGAAGCGCCACGGCAAGCGGGGCGACGACGCCGTCGTGCCCGTGCCCGAGGGCACCGTCATCAAGGACCAGGACGGCGTGGTGCTGGCCGACCTGGTCCGAACCGGCGACCGCTTCCTTGCCGCCGAGGGAGGCCGAGGTGGCCGGGGCAACGCCAAGTTCCTGTCCAACCGCCGCCGAGCGCCGGGCTTCGCCGAGCAGGGTGAGGTCGGCGAGGAGCGCTGGCTGCGCATGGAGCTCAAGCTGCTCGCCGACGTGGCGTTGGTCGGCTTCCCGAGCGTGGGCAAGTCGACGCTCATCTCGGTGATCTCGGCCGCCCGTCCCAAGATCGCCGACTACCCGTTCACCACGCTCGAGCCCAACCTCGGCGTCGTGCGGACCGACGACGGCGTCGAGATCGTCGTCGCCGACCTGCCCGGCCTCATCGAAGGGGCCAGCGAGGGCCGCGGTCTGGGCCGGCGCTTCCTGCGCCACGTCGAGCGGGCCCGGGTCCTGGTGGTGCTCACCGACCTGTCGCCCACCGCGATGCACCCGCCCGACGAGCAGGTCGACATCCTCCTGCGCGAGCTCACCGACTACGACCCCGCCCTGCTGACCCGCCCGCGCATCGTCGTTGGGTCCCGGGCCGACCTCGACGACGGCACCTGGTCGTGGGAGGGCGAGCGGGTCAGTGCGGTCACCGGCGGCGGTGTGCCCCAGCTCGTCGGCCGCATGGTGCAGGCCGTCACCGACGAGCGCCGTGCCCGCGCACCGCACGAGAGCTTCGTGGTCCACCGTCTCGAGGGCTCCGGGTACGAGGTGGTCCGCGACGACGCCGGCGACTGGGAGATCCGGGGCCGTGAGGCGATCCGAGCGGTCGCCTTCTCCGACCTCACCAACCCCGAGGCGCTCGACGAAGCGCACCGGCGCCTGCACGCCCTCGGCATCGACCGGGCCCTCGCGCGTGCCGGCGCCAAGCAGGGCGACACCGTGCGCATCGGGCAGCTCGAGTTCGACTACGAGGCCGAGTGAGCCACCGAGTGAAGGTCGACGCCGGCTGGTCGGAGCCGATTCGACCGATCCGCCGGTCGGACGCCAAGGTGTCGGCGTGAGCCCGGGCGCCGGCCAGATCATCGTCGCCAAGATCGGCTCGTCGTCCATCACCGCGGCCGACGGGTCGATCGACGCCGGCGCCATCGCCAAGTTCTGCGGCGAGGTCGCCGGGCTGCGCGAGGCCGGTCACCGGGTGGTGATGGTCACCTCCGGTGCCATCGCCGCCGGGCTGCCGACGCTGTCCTTCGACACCCGCCCCCGCGACGGCGTCACCCTGCAGGCCGTCTCCGCGGTCGGCCAGAGCCGGCTCATGGCCGTCTACGACCGCGAGCTCGCCGAGCGCGGGTACGTGGCCGGCCAGGTGCTGCTCGCCCCCCTCGACTTCATGGTGCGCGAGCAGTACCTCCACGCCCGGGGCACGCTCACCCGGCTGCTCGAGCTCGGCGTGGTCCCGGTGGTCAACGAGAACGACGCCATCGCCGACGACGAGATCCGCTTCGGCGACAACGACCGCCTGGCCGCCCTGGTCGCCCACCTCATCCGGGCCGACCTGCTGGTGCTGCTCACCGACGCGCCCGGCCTGCTCACCGCCGACCCCCGCTTCGATGCCTCGGCGTCGCTCATCGAGGAGATCGTCGAGGTCGACCAGGGCCTCGAGGCGCTGGCCGGCGGCGCCGGCAGCGACCGGGGCAGCGGCGGCATGGCGTCCAAGCTCGCCGCGGCCAAGATCGCTGCCTGGTCCGGCGTCCGGGCGGTCATCGCCCAGGCCACCCGCTCCGACGTGCTGGCCCAGGCGGTCGCCGGCGTGGCCGGCGTCGGCACCGTGGTGCAGCCACGTCCCACCCGACTGCCGGCTCGCAAGCTGTGGATCGCCTTCGCGGTCGGTGCCGCCGGCACCGTCGTGGTCGACGATGGCGCCAAGCACGCCCTGGTCGAGCGGGGCGTGTCGCTGCTCCCCGCCGGCGTGGTCGGGGTCAAGGGCGGGTTCGGCACCGACACCGCCGTCGAGATCGCCGGACCCGACGGGGTCGTCTTCGCCAAGGGCCTCACCCGCTTCGACGCCGCCGGACTGCGGGCGATCGCCGGCTCGCAGACCCACGAGCTACCCGACGGCAGCCCCCACGAGGTCGTCCACCGCGACGACCTCGTCGTCCTCCCGTAAGCCCCAACCAAAACTGGCAGGCGCTGCGTCACGCCGGAGGTGTGACGCAGCGCCTGCCAGTTTTCGCGGCACATGCTCGGAGCGGTGGTCTCGCCGCTAGCTGCCTTGGCCCTCGCTCTGTTGTCTGCTGCTCGCCTTCGCCGACCTCGCCGGGGGCTGACTCGTCCTCGGCGGGGGCGATGCCGAGCTGGGCCTTGATCTCGGCCAGGCGGCCCTTGGCCTCGACGTTCATCGCCGCCTGCTCGACCTCGAGCATCCGGCCCTCGACCGTGGCGCCCTGCAGCTCCTGCATGCCCTTGGCCTTGGCGTAGCGGGCCTCGACCTTGGCCCGGACCTCCTCGAGGCTGGGGACGTCCTCGCCGACCGTGGCCGACAGCTGGGTCATGGCCTTGTTCATCTCCTCCTGCATGTTGGCCTGATCGATCTTGCCGAGCAGAGCCTGGCGTTCGGAGAGCTTGCGCTGCAGCGCGGTCGAGTTCTGCTGCACGGCCAGCTTGGCCTGGTCGGCGGCTTCGGAGGCCTGGAAGTGCAGGGACTTGAGGTCCTCGACCTCGGCCTCGAGGTTGATCATCCGGTTGGCGAACGACTCGGCCGCCTGCGTGTACTCGGCCGCCTTGGCGCTGTCGCCGGACTTGGTGGCCTGGTCGGCCATCAGCACCGCCTGCCGGGCGTTGTTGGAGACCTTCTCGAGCTCCTCCATCACCCGGTTCAGGCGCATCTCGGTCTGCTTCTGGTTGGCGATCACGTTGGCCGCCTGCTGGGTGAGCCGCTTGTGCTGCTCGTGGGCCTCGGCGATGGCCTGCTCGAGCTGCACCTTCGGGTCTGCGTTCTCGTTGAACGACCCGCTCATTCGAGCGACCGTGTACTTCCACCAACGCCTGAGGAACTTGATCATGGGGCGATCGTAGACCTGACCCGGCGGGCGCCGGGTCAGCGCCCGGCCAGCTCCTTGCGGATGTCCATGCCGAGCGCCGCCGTGCCGGCCAGGTAGACGGCGCCGGCGACACCGAAGACGGGGAAGACGGCGATCAGCGCGGGCGGGTCGCCGATGACGAACGCCACCACACGACCGGCGGCCGCCGCGGCCAGTCCGACGGCCACGGTGGAGGTCAGCCGACCGCCGGCGACCGACACGCGTCCGATGCGCCAGGCCAGCGCCATGCGCAACAGCAGGAACTCGACCCAGGCGGCGACCGAAGACCCGATGGCGATGCCGATGACGCCGAGGTGCAGCAGACCTGCCGTGTCGGCCACGGAACCCTCGGGGCGCACGGTGGTGCCGACCAGGACGAAGTTGTCGAACCAGAACATCAGGGACAGCGCCACGATGGTGCCGACGACGACCCGCACGAGTGCGAGCCGGGCGGGGGTGCGAGGGTCGTCCAGGGCGTAGAGGGTGTTCTGGAGCAGCCGGGAGAACGTCGTGGCCGCCAGGCCGAGCGAGTACGCCGACAGCGAGAACCACACGAGGCGTGTGTCGCTCGGGCCGAAGTTGACGTGCTGGAACAGGGCGCCGACGAGCAGCTCGCCGAGCGCCACGTAGACGATGGCGGTGGGCGCGACGAAGTAGGTGGCACGGGCCAGGCCCCGTTCCACGCGACGGCGCATCGGCCCCGGATCCCGCGCCGCGATGCGAGAGAGCTCGGGCAGCTCGGAGGCGGCGATGCTCATGCCGAACAGCGAGATCGGGAGGATGTACAGGAACTGCGCCGTGGTGTCGGCCGCCAGCGCCCCGGTCACCAGCAGGCTGGCCAGGAACAGGTCGACGTAGCCCGAGATCTGCACGATGCCCCGCCCGAAGATGACCGGGCCGAGGCGCGACAGGCTGTCGCGCACCGTGGGTCGCCGGCGGTCGAGGCTGAGGCGCAGGTCGGGGACCAGGCGCAACACCGACGGCAGCTGCACGACGAACTGCAGGAGACCACCGATCACCACGCCCCACGCCAGGGCGTTGGCGAGGGATTCCTCGGTGCTGCCCCCGATGGCGACCACCGCGACGGCGACGATCTGGGCGGTGTTCCACAGCACGGGCGCCACGTAGGAGAGGAAGAACTTGCGGTGCGAGTTGAGGACCGCCAGGCACCAGGCGGACAAGACCAGGAGCCCGATGCCCGGGAACATGATCCGCATCAGGTTCACGGTCAGGTCGAGCTTCTCGGGTTCGTTGGCGAATCCCGGCGTCAGCACCAGCGTGATGGGCCTGGCCAGCACCATGCCGACCAGCACGAGCACCGAGGTGGCTGCCGTCAGCAGGCCGGCCACCGCTCCGGCGGTCTTGCCCGCCTCCTCCTCGTCGGTGTCGATGAGTCGGGAGTACACCGGGATGAACGACGCCGACAGGACGCCCGTGCCGAGCAGGTTCTGCATCAGGTTCGGGATGCGGAGCGCGGCGCGGAAGGCCTCGGCGGCGATGCCGAGCCCGAGGAAGCTGTTGGTGATGACCTCGCGGGCCAGGCCGGCCAGCCGGGACAGCAGGATGCCCGCCCCCACGTGGGCGGCGCCGGAACCCAGCGCGTCGTCGTCACCGCCGCCGTCGTCGGCGGTGCCGGCGCCAAGGGTGTCCGTGGGAGCGGGATCGCTCGGGCGGCGGTTCACGGGCAGAGGCTACGTGGCGTGCTCGGCGTCGCCGGACAGCGGCGCGATGTCGGCGGCGGTGAGCGTGGTGAGCTGCTCGTCGGTCGGCTCGTCGAGCACGACGATCCGCGAGGCCTGCCGCGCCACCGCGTCCTCGAAGAGGTTGCGGGCCAGGCGACCGTTGCCGAAGCCCTTGTCGCGAGGCGCAGCCTCGAGTTGGCCTCGGACCGCGGCCAGCGCCTCGTCGGTGGGCGCGTAGCCGGCCCCGTCACAGCGCATGCGGAAGATGGCGATCAGCTCGTCGGTGGTGTAGTCGGCGAAGTGGATGGTCTTGGGGAAGCGTGACCGCAGCCCGGGGTTGGCGGCGACCAGCTCGGCCATCTCGTCGGGATACCCGGCCATGATGACGACGATGCGGTCCCGTCGGTCCTCGACCAGCTTGACGATGGTGTCGATGGCCTCGCGTCCGAAGTCGGACTCGCTGCCCCGCACGAGCGAGTACGCCTCGTCGACGAGCAGCACGCCTTCGTCGGCCTCGTCGAAGACCGCGGTGACCTTCGGCGCGGTCTGGCCCACGTAACCGGCCACCAGCCCGGCACGGTCGACCTCGACCAGGTGACCGGAGGCGACGACCCCGAGGGAGCGGTAGATCTCGGCCAGTAGGCGGGCGACGGTGGTCTTGCCGGTGCCGGGGTTGCCCGAGAAGACCAGGTGCCGGGACTGCTCGAGGACGGGCAGTCCCCGCTCGGCTCGGAGCTGCTGTACGCGGGTGAGGTCGGCGACGCGTGCGATCTCGGCTTTGACCGCGTCGAGGCCGATCAGGGCGTCGAGCTCGGCGAGCACCTCGTCCACCGGCCGAGCTGGTGGACGCCGTTCGTCTGCGGCGGGTGATGGTGGTGCGGCGGCCGACCGGGCTGCCGCCTGGCGGTCGATGCCCCGGGTGTCGGCGATCCGGTCGAGCAGGCGCCCGCGGAACGACTCGATGGCGGCCAACTCCACCGGTGAGGCCAGCTGGTCGAGGCTGGCCACGGCGAAGCCGATGGCCACCGCGCGGTCGTAGTACAGGCTCGCCAGCTCGGTGCCGTCGCGACGGTCGGCGCTGAGCAGCACCTCGGCCAGCTCGGAGGGTTCGTCGAGGAAGGCGCGGCGGTGGGCGAGGAGCCGGGCCGCACGCAGGTCGGCCGGCGTGGCCTTGGCGAGGCTCCCACCGAAGCGGGGTCCGAACGTGGTGATGAACGCCCGCAGCTCGGCGTCGGTGTGCAGCCCGTCGGCATCGATGAATGCGGCGGCCAGGTTGTACGCCTCGACCTGCACGTCGGCCTCGAGGCGCTCACCGTCGACCCCGCGCACCGACGCCGCCAGCTCGCGGATGCGGGGCCCGAGCGCGTCGCAGAACGCGGCGACGGCGTCCTCGAGCGCGGGGTCGTGGTGCACGGCGCGAGTCTGCCGCACCGGCTCGGAGCCTCCGGCGAGGGTCCCTCTACACTTCGGACATGGCCAGCACGCCCTCGGATCAGCCCTCCACGCAGCCGGCGCCCACCGCCATGCAGCAGCTCGGGGGCCGGGCCAAGGCGGCCGGGCGCCTGTTGGCCACGGCATCGACCGAGGCGAAGAACGCAGCGCTCACGGCCGCGGCCGATCTGCTCGTGCAGCGCGCCGACAGCATCCTCGATGCCAACGGGCGTGACGTCGCTCGTGAGGACGCCGCCGGCATGGCGCCGGCGCTCCTCGATCGCCTGCGCCTCAGCGAGGCTCGCATCGGCGCCATGGCCGACGGCTTGCGTCAGGTGGCGGCCCTGCCCGATCCGGTCGGCGAGATCACCGAGGGCTGGACACGGCCGAACGGGTTGCGCATCAACCGGGTGCGCGTCCCGCTGGGTGTCGTGGCGATCATCTACGAGTCGCGCCCCAACGTCACCAGCGACGCCTTCGGCTTGTGCCTCAAGTCGGGCAACGCCGCCCTTCTGCGGGGGTCCTCGGCGGCCATCGAGTCGAACACCGCCATCGCCGCCGCCCTCCGCGAGGGACTGGCCAAGGCCGGCCTTCCCCAGGACGCGCTCGTGCTGGTCGACGACGTCAGCCGAGAGGCGGCGGTCGAGTTCATGCAGTTGCGGGGGTTCGTCGACTGCCTCATCCCGCGGGGCGGGCGCTCGCTGATCCAGAGCATCCTCGACAACGCCACCGTGCCGTACGTGATCGACGGCGACGGCAACTGCCACGTCTACGTCGACGCCTCGGCCGATCTGGCCATGGCCACCGACATCGTCGTCAACGCCAAGACGCAGCGACCGGGGGTGTGCAACGCCGCCGAGAAGCTCCTGGTCCACGCTGACGTGGCCGAGTCGTTCCTGCCGCAGGTCATCGCCGCCCTCGACGGCGTGGAGCTGCTCGGCGACGAACGGGTCCGGGCCATCGTCCCCGGGGTCGACCCGGCCGCCGACGCCGACTGGGACACCGAGTTCCTCGACCTCAAGCTGGCCATCGCGGTGGTCGATTCGCTCGACGACGCCATCGATCACGTCGCCCGACACGGTTCCGGCCACTCCGAGGCCATCATCACGCGCGACCTGCGCTCGGCCGACCGCTTCACCACCGAGGTCGACGCCGCCGCCGTGCTGGTGAACGCGTCGACGCGCTTCGTCGACGGCGAGGAGTTCGGCTTCGGCGCCGAGATCGGCATCTCCACCCAGAAGCTGCACGCCCGGGGGCCCATGGGCCTGCGTCAGCTCACCACCGAGAAGTTCGTCGTCCGGGGGACCGGCCAGACCCGGGGCTGATCCCGGCTTGACCTCGGGCGGCTGCACGTTCCAAGGTCGGTTCGGGTCCGATCGATCGGTTCTGGGGACGTGGTCGATCGGGTAACGCCCGAAGGGAACAGCCATCAGCGGGGCGACGGGCGTCGCCGCTGACGACGAAAGGAACCAATGCCAGCAGACGACCAACGGGTCGTGTTCCTCGAGCGCGACGTCGCCGAGGAGCTGCTCGACCTCGTGGCCGACCGTCCGGGTGAGGCCGACGAGGACCTGCTCGACGAGGCGATGGAGGCGATCGAGGAGGCCGGCGCCGGACTGCCCGGGGAGGCCCAGCAGGCCGTGGCGCGCGGCGATGCGGTCGCCGTCGGGTTGGCCCCCGAGGAGGCCGAGACGATCACGACCCTCATCATCAACAACACCGAGACCGACCACAACCTGCTCCAGTCGATCGCCTCGACCATGAAGTCCAAGCTCAAGGCGGCGGCCAAGAAGTCCCGGCGGCGCAAGTAGCGGTTTCGCCTTGACCGTCCGGTCAAGACAGCCGATAGGGTCGGGGAATGGCCGATCCCCGATTCGAGTCCGTGCCCGCCGTCCGCGAGGCGCTCAAGAAGGTCGACTACCTCTCTGACGAGGGCATCGCTGGCATCGTCTACCTCGCCGACCGTCTGGGCAAGCCGGTGCTGGTCGAGGGCCCGGCCGGCACGGGCAAGACGCAACTGGCCAAGTCGGTCGCCGAGATGTCCGGCGCCCGCCTGATCCGCCTCCAGTGCTACGAGGGCCTCGACGAGTCCAAGGCGCTGTACGAGTGGAACTACAAGAAGCAGCTCCTGCGCATCCAGGCCGAGGGCAACGCCGACGACACCGAGGACTGGGACGACCTGTCCAGCGACATCTTCTCGGACGAGTTCCTGCTCACCCGCCCGCTGCTCGAGGCCATCAGCGCGGACGATCCCGTCGTGCTGCTGATCGACGAGGTCGACCGGGTCGAGGTCGAGACCGAGGCGCTGCTGCTCGAGATCCTCTCCGACTACACGGTCTCGATCCCCGAGCTGGGCACGATCCAGGCCAAGCAGATCCCGCTGGTGTTCCTCACCTCGAACAACACCCGCGAGCTCTCCGAGGCGCTCAAGCGGCGTTGCCTGTACCTGCACGTCGACTACCCCGACCTCGACCGCGAGAAGGAGATCGTGCTCACCAAGGTGCCCGACATCACCGAGTCGCTCGCCGACCAGGTGGCCCGCATCGTGCGCTCGATCCGCAACCTCGAGCTGAAGAAGGCGCCGTCGGTGTCCGAGACCCTCGACTGGGCCCGCACCCTGCTGCTGCTCGGTGTCAACCAGATCGACGCCGACACGGCGCGCAGCACCATCAACATCCTGCTCAAGTACCAATCGGACATCGTCAAGGCGATGCGCGAGCTCGAGGACACCCGGTCCGACATGGCCGCCGCGACCTCCTGACATGCCCGGACCGGACGCAGAGATCGCACCGACCGGGCTGTCCGAGGCAGAGCTCGGCGCGGGGTCTGCGCTCAGCGAGCTGCTCGCCGGCTTCATCCAGGAGCTGCGCGAGGCCGGTCTTCCGGTGAGCCTCACCGAGAACCTCGACGCCATGGAGGCGATCAAGCACATCCCGCTCGAGGACCGCGAGGCGTTCAAGTTCGCCCTGGCGGCCACGCTGGTGAAGAACAGCGCCCACTGGAAGGCCTTCGAGACGGTCTTCGAGGTGTACTTCAGCTACCGGGGACCCGAGTACGAGCTCGACCCCGACAGCGACCTGGCCCAGGCCATCGACGAGCTCATGGAGCAGCTCCAGGGTGATCAGGGCGACGAGGGTCAGCAGCAGGGGGGCGGTGGCGCCATGGACGCCATGACGCCCGAGGAGATCGCCCAGATGCTGATGAAGGCGCTCCAGAACGGCGACCAGGGGATGATGCGCGCCGTGGCCCGCCAGTCGGTGAAGCGCTTCGCCGGCATGGAGCCCGGGCGCCCCGTGGGCGGCACGTACTACCTGTACCGCACGCTGCGGCACCTCGACCTCGACAACCTGCTCGAGCAGCTCATGGAGCAGGCCCGGCAGCAGTCGCCCGAGCCGCTGAGCGCGCTCGAGGAGCGCCTCGAGCGCGACGAGTACGAGACCCGCATCGACAAGCTCAAGCAGGAGATCGAGTCCGAGATCCGCCGGCGCCTGGTGGCCGACCGAGGCGTCGAGGCCATGGCCCGGACGCTGCGCAAGCCGCTGCCCGAGGACATCGACTTCATGCACGCGTCCCGGGAGGAGATGGTGCTGCTGCGCAAGGCGCTGCAGCCCCTCGCCCGCAAGCTGGCCGTGCGCCTGGCCCGCAAGCGCCGGCACGGCCGCAAGGGGCCGCTCGACTTCCGCAGCACGATCCGTCACTCGTTGTCGTACGGCGGCGTGCCCGCCGAGCCGAAGTTCCGCTATCCGCGGCCGGCCAAGCCCGAGATCTTCGTGGTGGCCGACATCTCAGGGTCGGTGGCGTCGTTCGCCCGCTTCACCCTGCACCTCGTCTACGCCATCCAGAACCAGTTCTCCAAGGTCCGGGCCTTCGTCTTCATCGACGGCATCGACGAGGTCACGCGTCTGTTCGAGGGCATCGACGACATCGCCGAAGCCGTCCACCGGGTGAACACCGAGGCCGACGTGGTCTGGGTCGACGGTCACTCCGACTACGGGCACGCCTTCGAGGTGTTCTGGAGCACCTACGGCAAAGACGTCGGACCGAAGACGACGGTCCTGCTGTTGGGCGATGCCCGGAACAACTACCACGCCGCCCAGGCCTGGGTGGTCAAGGAGATGGAGCACCGGGCCCGGCACGTGTACTGGCTGAACCCCGAGCCCAAGTCCTACTGGGACACGGGCGATTCGATCATCAGCGAGTACGCCGCCCACTGCGACGGCGTGTTCGAGGTGCGCAACCTGCGCCAACTCGAACGCTTCGTCGAGGTGCTGGACTAGCGCTGACCCGAGCCGGGCACCGTCACGTGCCCTCGCCGGCGCGGGTGCCCACCGCGTCGCCGGTGGCGCCGCACAGCTGCATGGCGGTGTTCACGATGGCCACGTGGCTGAACGCCTGGGGCATGTTGCCCAGCAGGGCGCCCGTGTCCCAGTCGACCTCCTCGGACAGCAGGCCGACGTCGTTGCGCAGCGCCAGCAGCCGCTCGAACAGCTCGCGGCCCTCGTCCTCGCGGCCCTGGAGGGCGAGGACCTGGGCGAGCCAGAACGAACACAGCAGGAAGGCGCCCTCGACGTCGTCGTCGACCCCGTCGATGCCCTCGAAGGTCCGGTAGCGCAGCACCAGTCCGTTCTCCATGAGGTCGTCCATGATCGCCTGGGTCGTGGCCTGCACCCGTTCGTCGTCGGCCGGCAGGAACCCGACCAGCGGGATCAGCAGGACGCTGGCGTCGAGCGCGTCGGAACCGTACGACTGCGTGAAGACGCCCCGGTCGTCGACCCCCTTGCGGAGGACCTCGTCGCGGATGTCGTCGCGCAATCGGCGCCAGTCGTCGACGGGTCCCTCCAGGTCGAAGCGCTCGACGGCCTTGACGGCCCGGTCGGCGGCGACCCACGCCATGACCTTGGAGTGCGTGAAGTGACGGCGCGCCCCGCGCACCTCCCAGATGCCCTCGTCGGGTTCCCGCCAGCGCTCGGCCAGCACGTCCATCAGGAGCTTCTGCAGGTTCCACGCGTCTTCGTCGGTGGTGATGCCGGCAGCGCGGGCGTGGTGGAGGGCGTCCATGACCTCGCCGAAGACGTCGAGCTGGAACTGGTCGTGGGCGTCGTTGCCGATCCGCACCGGTGCGGATCGCTGGTAGCCGGGCAGCCAGTCGATGGTCTGCTCGGTCAGCCGCCGCTCGCCGGCCAGGCCGTACATGATCTGGACCCGCTCGGGGTCGCCGGCGACGGCGCGCAGCAGCCAGTTGCGCCACGCCTCGGCTTCTTCGATGTGCCCGGATTCGAGGAAGGCGAGGAGCGTGTACGTGGTGTCGCGCAGCCAGCAGAAGCGGTAGTCCCAGTTCCGACCACCCCCGACGACCTCGGGCAGCGAGGTGGTCGGGGCGGCGATCATGCCGCCGGTGGGCAGGTAGGTGAGTCCCTTGAGGACGGCGAGCGACTGGTGGACCTCGTCGGCGTAGTCACCCTGGTAGTCGCTCTCGGCGATCCAGTCGTCCCAGAACGCCATGGTCTCCTCGAGCGCCTCCTCGGCGTCGACCTGCGGTCCGACCGGTTCGTGGCTGGGTCGCCAGTCGAGGACGAACGGGACGCGGTCACCGGCGCCCACCGTGAACTCGGCGCGCGAGTGCATGTTCTGGCCGTGGTGGTCGACCGGGGTGTGCAGTCGGACCCGGTCAGGGCCGGCGATGGCGAGCAGGTCGCCGTCGTCGTCCCGGCGCACCCAGGGCACGATCGAGCCGTAGTCGAAGCGCAGCGACAGCTCGGCCTCGCACTCGACCGTGCCCTCGACGCCGATGACGAGTCGGATGAGGTCGGGGATCCGGTTGCGGACCGGCATGAAGTCGATCACCTGGATGGTGCCGGTCTCGGTGACCCACGTGGTCTCCAGGACCAGCCCCCGCCGGTACCGCCGGGTGACCTCGGCACCCGGGTCGGTGGGGGAGATGCGCCACACGCCGTGGTCGATGTCGTCGCCGAGCAGCGAGGCGAAGCAGGCCCCGGAGTCGAATCGGGGCAAGCACGCCCAGACCACGGCGCCACGCCGGTCGACGAGGGCGGCCGTCTGCAGGTCGGAGAGGAGCGCGAGGTCGTCGATCGAGGTCGGCACAGGTCCACCTTGGCGTGCAGGAAGGCCACTACGGTGCGTCGAAGTGTGACAAGCACGCGCGATTCCGTTACGGTTTCGCAACGTTCATTCGAGATCGAGTGAACCGCCGACCGCGCTCCGTCGCCTCATACCCCTTCATGCGCCACCTCAGCACCCCACGCTCACTCCCTCCGGTCCTGCTGACCCTCGCCCTGGTGGCGTCGGTCCTGTTCGTCTCCGGCACCGCCGGCGCCGACACCCGCTCCGACCGCGCCGAGGTCCGTCGCAAGCGGGCCGCGCTCGCCGCCGAGATCGACACCCTCAAGGCCACCGACGCCCAGGTCGAGTCGGCGCTGCGCACGCTGAACGCCAACGTGGCCAGCCAGACGGCGGCGTTGCGCGACGCCCAGCGCGAGGCGGCCGATGCCCAAGCGGCCCTGCAACGGGCCACCGAGAAGGTGCAGGCGAAGGAGGCCGAGATCGCCGCGCTCGACAAGGCGGTGAAGGATCTGGCGGTCGAGGCCTACATCCGTCCCCAGGCCTCCAACGGCATCGTCGACTCGCTCGAGTCGGAGAACATCGGCGAGGCCGAGCTCAAGCAGGCGCTCCTCGAGGCCCGCTCGGCGTCCCAGATCGACGCCCTCGACCTGCTCGAGCGGGCCCGCCAGGATCTCGAGCTCGCCCGTTCGCAGGCCGCCGAGGCGGCCACGGTGGCCGAGCAGAAGCGGGCCGCGGTCGACGGCCGCCTGCAGGAGGTCACCGTCGCCCGCGACCAGCAGGCCAAGGTGGCGTCCGAGGTGCAGTCCCGGCTCGACCACCGCCTGGGTGAGGCCGCCAACCTGGCTGCGCTCGACAAGCAGCTCAGCGACGAGCTCAACGCCCAGCAGGCCCGCCTGGCCGCCCAGCTGGCCGCCGAGCGCCGTTCGGGCGGTGGCGGCCCCATCAGCATCACCGGGTCGGGCGAGATCGTCTCGGTGCGCGGCATCCGCGTGCACCGCAGCATCGCCAGCAAGCTGGCCGCCATGTTGCAGGCCGCCGAGAACGACGGCATCAGCCTGAGTGGCGGCGGCTACCGCGACCCGAGTCGCCAGGTCGCGCTGCGCCGCCAGAACTGCGGTACCAGCAACTACGCGGTGTACTACATGTCGCCCAGCGCCTGTCACCCCCCGACGGCTCGTCCGGGCACGTCCATGCACGAGCGGGGCCTGGCCATCGACTTCACCTACGGCGGCCGGGCCATCCGCTCGCACTCGTCGCCGGCCTACCAGTGGCTCCGGGCCCACGCGTCCAGCTACGGCTTCTACAACCTGCCCAGCGAAGCCTGGCACTGGAGCGTCAACGGTCGGTAGCTGGCCGCCAGGACGAATGCGAAGCATTCGTCACGAACCCGAAGGGTTCGCCTGGAGCGTCAACGGTCGGTAGCTGGCCGCCAGGACGAATGCGAAGCATTCGTCACGAACCCGAAGGGTTCGCCTGGAGCGTCAACGGTCGGTAGCTGGCCGCCAGGACGAATGCGAAGCATTCGTCCGCGACGAGGCCGCTCTGCGGCCGACGGAGCCGAACCCGAAGGGTTCGCTTAGCCGTTGTCGGCGTGACTCTCGACCACGGCCCGGTCGGTCTCGAGCGACAGCACGTCGTCACGGGCGACGATGGGTGCCAACTGGCCTTCGGGGTGGATGCTCGCGTGTCCCTCGATGGTGAGGTGGAGGACGGTGTGGCCGTCGTGCTTGCCCCAGCCGACGCGCCTGACGGCGATGCCCTCCAGGGCGTGGACGGCGGCCAGCACCTCCTCGGCGTCGACGTGGCGTCGGGCGGTGATGGCGACGTGGAGACGGGTCTTCGTCAGTCGGGCCCGGACGGCGTCCCGGGGGATCTTGACCAGCAGCAGCGCCACGACGAGGGCCACGGTCGCCGTGACGGCGATGCCGAGGTCGCCGACGCCGGCGGCGAGGCCGACGGCGGCGGTGGCCCACAGGCTGGCCGCGGTGGTCAGGTTGCGGACCTTGGAGCCCGACCGGAAGATGATGCCGGCGCCGAGGAACCCGATGCCGACCACCACCTGGGAGGCGACGCGGGTCACGTCGACGCGCACGTTGGTACCGCTCACGTCGGTGACGAACTCGTCGAAGCCGACGGTGGAGATGACGCCGAAGACGGCGGCACCGAGGGCGACGGTGAGGTGGGTGCGCAGGCCTGCGGGTTGGTCGGCGACCTCACGCTCGAAGCCGACGACGGCACCGAGGAGGGCGGCGACCACCAAGCGCCACACGGCTTCGGCGCTGGGGACGATGTCGTTGACGTCGCCGAGCGCGGCGAGCAAGCTCATCGGTGCCATCGGGGCCGACGGTAGTCAGCCGGTGAGGCCGGGCGGGTCGACGCATCCCTTGGTGCCGCCACCGCCGCCGGCCGATTCGGTCGCCTCCAGGGGTGGGAGCTCACCGCTGCCATCGCGATCGGTGGTGAGCCAGGCGGTGACGGCATCGGCGATGGCCCGTGCCTCGGCGTCGCGCACGTCGGCCCGGGTGAGCAGGGTGGCCTCGGGTTCGCTCGACAGGTACAGCGCCTCGACGAGCACGGCGGGGACGTCAGGCGCGTCGCGCAGCACGCCGTAGTAGTCGGCGCCGTCGGTTCCGAGGCGCGCCCGCACGCCGGTGGCGTTGCCGGCCGAGAAGGTGGTGGAGAACGATCCGAACGTGTGCCGGAGCTGCTCCCAGAGGAGGCGTCCGAGCCGACCGGCCTCGCTGCGTCGGTGCTGGTGGTACACCTGCACGCCAGGCCGTGACGACCGATGGGTGGGTCCGCTGTTGTGGTGGATGGAGATGAACGCCAGCGGCCGCAACGCCTCGGCCACCGCCGCTCGTGTCGCCAGCGTCACCCGCAGGTCGGCATCGCGCGTCAGTGCCACGGTGGCACCGGCGTCCTCGAGCATGGCGGCGGCCCGCCGGGCGACGTCGAGGTTGAGATCGGCTTCGACCAGGCCCCCCGGACCGACGGCGCCCGTCTCGCGGCCGCCGTGGCCGGGATCGAGGACGACGTGGGCGCCGCCCAACCGGGGGCCGTCGACCACGGCGGTGTGGGCACAGGGCGTCAGCACCTGCCAGGCGCCGTCCGAGCCGCCGGTGACGGGCAGGACCGCGCCTCCGGCGGTGCGGACCACGCCGGTACCGCTGGCCGGCACCGGACCGAACGCGACGACGGCGGACGAGGCGCTCGCGCTGCCATCACCGGGTCGGTCGACCGTGGGCGAGGATCCGCCCGGCCGGATCACGACATAGGCCAGCAGGACGGCGCCCAGGCAGATGATGCCGAGGCGGAGCAGGCGAGCAGGTGGGGAGGACATGCCACGGCACGCCGTACCCGATCCGCCGGTGTGCAGACGGCCGCCCGGTGCCCGCCGCACCGGACGACCGTCCGATCAGCTCAGGTGCAGCCCGCACTCGGTCTTGGAACGTCCCCGCCACCGACCGGCACGGGGGTCCTCGCCCTCGGCCACGGGTTCGGTGCAGGGCATGCACCCGATCGATCCGTACCCCTGGCCGAGGAGCGGGTTGACCGGGACGTCGTGATCGCGGATGTAGGTCTCGACGTCGAGGTCGGTCCAGTTGGCGATGGGGTTGACCTTCACCAGGCCCCGTAGGTCGCGCCCGACGATGTGGGCGTTGGAGCGGGTGTCGGCCTCGCCGCGCCGGATGCCGCTCATCCAGGCGGCCTTGCCGGCCAGGGCGCGATCGAGCTGCTGGACCTTGAGCGCCGAGCAGCAGTTGTCGGGGTCGGTCTTCCAGAGCTCACCCACGTTGTCGGGCACGCTCATGATCTTCATGTTCAGGCCGTACCGGCGTCGGACCGTCTCCACGGTGTCGAGGGTCTCGGGGAAGTGGAAGCCGGTGTCGATGAACACCACCTCGATGGCCGGGTCGACCTGGACGGCCAGGTCGATGAGCACGGCGTCGTTCATGGACGCGGTGAGGCACAGGTGCGGGCTGAAGTGGTCGACGGCCCAACGGATGACGATCGACGCCGGTGCCGTCTCGAGCTCGTCGTTGATGGCGAGCAGCTCGTCGTCGGTGAACGACTGACGCTGGCTCGGGAAGGGCAGGGTGGCGGTCATGGGGGAGGGCTCTCTACGTGGTGGCGATCGAAGACGGCGTGAGCGTCAGGTGGCGCACTCGGACTCGCCGATCTCCTTCACGTAGGGCCCGGTCTCGCCGTAGTCGACGTAGAACTCGGGGTGCTCTTCGAAGGTGGGGAACTCGTCGAGGTCGGCGAGCTCGCCGGCGATCGCCTTGGCGCCGCCGGACCGCTCGAGCCAGTTGCGGAAGTCCTCGCCGGCCTGTCGCTCGGCGGCGAACCGGCGCACGACCCGGACCGCGGCCTCGGGCGCGTTCTTTGCCGGCAGCCGGAGGGCCTTGTCGCCGAAGTGGATCTGCTCCTGGCCCACGTAGCCGCCCAGCAGCATCTGGTAGCCCGGGGCCGATCGGCCGTGTGCCCGCCGCTCGGCGCCGAAGAACCCGATGTCGGCGATGTGGTGCTGCCCGCACGAGTTGGTGCAGCCCGAGATGTTGGTGCGGATGCCGCCGACCTCGGCCAGGCCGGCCTCTTCCAGGGCGGTGCCGATGGCATCGGCCAGGCCGCGGGACTGGGTGACCGCCAGGTTGCAGGTGTCGGCGCCGGGGCAGGCGACGACATCGCGGGAGAGCTCGGCGCCCGGCTCGGCCATGCCGATGGCCGACAGGCGGTCGAACAGCGTGCGGAGGTCGTCCTCGGACAGGCCGCGGAAGACCAGGTTCTGGCGGTTGGTGACGCGCACGTCGGCGCCCAGCTCGCGCTGGATGCCGGCCAGCGCCCGGAACTGCTCGGCGGTGATGTCGCCCAGGCGGGCCCAGGCGTATGCCGACACGGTGCCCTTGGCGACGCCGCGCACGACGTTGGCATCGTTCCAGGCGTCGAAGGCGCCCCGTCGCCGGAGCACCACCGGGCTGCCCTGACCGACCGGGGTGGCGGCGGTACCGGCGGCCACGCCGGCCGGGCCGTCGCCCCACTTCTCGACCAGCTCGGGCACCCCGCCGGGCCAGCTGGCCGAGGCGACGAGGAACGTGCGTTCCTTGAGGATGCGCTCGCGCAGCTCGTCCCAGCCCATCGTGTCGACCAGCCACTTCATGCGGGCCCGCAGCTTGTTGTCACGGTTGCCGTGGTTGGAGAAGACCCGCAGGATCGCCTCGATGGTCTCGAGGAGCTGCTCGCGCGGGGTGAACTCCTCGAGGGCGAGCGCCGGGTGGGGATTGGCGCCCAGGCCGCCGGCGACGAACACGCGGAACCCGGGCTCGATCACCGGCGTGCCGGCGCCGTCGTCGAGCACGCGGGTGGTGGCGATCACGCCGACGTCGTTGAACATGGCCTGGCCGCAGTCGGTGGCGCAGCCCGAGAAGTTGATCTTGAACTTGCGGGGGAGCCGCTGGACCAGCGGGTTGCGCAGGAAGTGGTCCGTGGTCGCCTGGGCCCAGGCGGTGATGTCGAGGACCTCGTGCGGGCACGCACCGGCGAGGTGGCAGCCCTGGACGTTGCGGTTGGTGTCGCCGCACGCCTCACGGCTGGTCATCCCCACGGTGGCCAGGTCGCGCATCAGGTCGGGGATGCGCTCGAGCTGGACGTAGTGGAACTGGATGTTCTGGCGGGTCGTGATGTGGCCCCAGCCCCGGCTGTAGTGCTCGGCGATGTGGCCCATCATGTCGAGCTGCTCGGGGTCGACCTTGCCGTAGGGGATGCGCACGCGGACCATCTGGTTGTGGCCGCCCTGTCGCTGGCCGTAGACCCCGTTGGTCAGTCGGAACACCCGGAAGGCGTCCTCGGACAACGAGCCGTCGAGGTAGGCGGCCAGCTGGGCCTCGAACTTGGCGATGTCGGCCGCCTGGGCGGGATCGAGGACGATCTCGTGGTTCTGCATGGGAGGGGTCCCTCGTCGATCTGAGCGGGCTGCGGGTCGAATCCTGACCAGGTGGGTCGGATTTGCTTCGACGAGTGTGTCAAACCTGACTCAACAGATCAACATTCCCAATTGACTGGATCTCTCCGGCGAAATGTCCGGGGTCAGTCGTGCAGCCGACGCGCCCGCCGCTTGGCCAGCTCCACACCGCGCACCAGTCGGGCGAACCGATCCTCGGTGGGTCGGTCGAGGTCGACGAACCCGAACCGCTGCTGGAGGTCGCCGGCCACCTTGCGGCACACCAGGGTGAGCTCGTCGCCTTCGGGCATGTCGAAGGTGACCCACGCCTCGTCACCGTCGCGCACCGGGAGGCCCTCGATGCGGGCGGCGAAGCCGCCGATCGACAGGTTGTCGGTCCGGCCGCGGCGTGGGGGTGGATCTCCGGTGCGGAGCACGAAGGGCAGCACCACCTCCTCGCGGTAGGCGCTGCGCCGCTGGACCACGGTGATCTCGTCGACGTCGACGGTCACCGATGCCGAGGCCCCCGCCGATTGCACCTGACCGGCGGCGACGATCCAACCGTGTTCGCCCGCGGTCCCGAGCTCGACGGGCTCGCCCGGAGCGCAGCGGGTGGGCGGTGTGTGACGGCCCCGGAACACGTAGCTGCACACCGCCTGGGTGCCGCTGACGTGGTCGATCACGAAGCGGGCTCGCCGCCCGTGTGCGTCGCGCAGGACCACGACGGCGCCGAGCAGGTCCTCGAGGGTGGGGGCGCCCGCCACGCCCGGGACGCTAGTGCCGGTTGGGTCCGCCGGCGGAGGAGCGCTCGGCCTCCAGGAGCTCGGCGACCCGGAAGGCCAGGTCGACCGACTGCCGGCCGTTGAGGCGGGGGTCGCACATCGTCTCGTACCGGTCGCCGAGGTCGCTGTCGGCGATCTGCTCGGCACCACCGAGGCACTCGGTGACATCGTCGCCCGTGAGCTCGATGTGGATGCCGCCCGGCCACGTGCCGGCCTGGCGATGGGCAGCGAAGAAGCCAGCCACCTCTCGGACGACGTCCTCGAAGTGGCGGGTCTTGCGACCCGACTCGGAGGTGAACGTGTTGCCGTGCATCGGGTCGCACGCCCAGACCACCGGATGGCCGGCGTCGCGGACCGCTTCCAGCAGCGGGGGCAGGAGCTCGGCGACGTTGTCGGCACCCATGCGGCTGATGAGCGTGAGGCGCCCGGGAATCTGCTCGGGGTTCAGCGCCTGGCACAGCCCGAGGACGTCGTCGGCCGTGGCCGTGGGACCCACCTTGCAGCCCAGCGGGTTCTGCACACCGCGCAGGAACTCGACGTGGGCGCCCTCGAGCTGGCGGGTCCGCTCGCCGATCCAGAGCATGTGGGCCGAGCAGTCGTACCAGTCGCCGGTGAGCGAGTCCTTGCGGGTGAGCGCCTCCTCGTAGCCGAGGAGCAGTGCCTCGTGGGAGGTGAAGAAGTCGACCTCGTGCAGGTTGGGCGTCTCGGTGGTGTCGATGCCGCAGGCGCGCATGAAGCGCAGGGTGCGCTCGATGTCGTCGGCCACCCGCTCGTACCGCTCACCTTCGCGGGACGAGGCCACGAACTCCTGGTTCCACTGGTGCACCCGGGTGAGGTCGGCGAAACCGCCCTTGGTGAAGGCCCGCAGCAGGTTCAAGGTGGCGCTCGACTGGTGGTAGGCCTGCAGCAACCGGCCGGGGTCGGCCTGGCGGGAGGCGGTGGTGAACCCGATGTCGTTGACGATGTGCCCGCGGAACGAGGGCAGCTCGACCCCGTCGACCGTCTCGGTGGGCTTCGATCGCGGCTTGGCGAACTGGCCGGCGATGCGCCCCACCTTCACCACCGGGACGCCCGACGAGTACGTGAGCACGACCGCCATCTGCAGGATGACCTTGAGCTTGTCGCGGATGGCGTCGGCGGAGAACGACTCGAACGACTCGGCGCAGTCGCCGGCCTGGAGCAGGAACGCACGTCCTTCGGCCACGTCGCCGAGCTGAGCGGTGAGGTCGCGTGCCTCGCCGGCGAAGACCAGCGGCGGATACGTGGCCAGCTCCTTGAGGGCAGCCTCGAGCGCGCCCTCGTCGGGCCACTCGGGCTGCTGGTGGGCAGGGCGTGCCCGCCAGGAGGCCGGATTCCACGTCGTCACGCTCATCAGCCTCGCACGTCCTGGGGGTTGGGCAAAAAGCCGTTCGGACCGCCGGGGGAAGGCGGTCCGAACGGGCAGATCGCGCCGCCTCGGGGGGGAGGGGGCGGTGGCGCGACCTGCGGATCTGTGGTGGGGGAGATCAGGCGGCGCCGCGGGCTCCGGCTTCTTCGCGAACGGCGCCGACGGCGCGCTTGACGAGCCGGCGGGCGGCCTCGGCGGTGACGCCGAGCTCCTCGCCGACCTCGCGGTAGCTGCGGCTGCGGCCGTCGTTGAGGCCGAAGCGTTGCTCGACCGCGTAGCGGGCGCGGGGTTCGAGCACGTCGAGCAGGCCGGTGACGAACTCGTCCTCGGCGACCTTGAGGGTGAGCGCCTCGGGGCCGGGCTTGGAGTCGGCGAGCAGGTCGACGAGCTCGGATCCGTCGGCGTCGTCGCCGACGGTGCGGTCGAGCGAGGTGGGCGTGGTGAGCCGGTGCAGCCGGGCGTGCTCGTCGTCGAGCTCGGAGCCCTCGCCCGAAGAGTGGCGCAGGGCGGCGCGCAGGCTGGCGGAGCGATCGCCGGGCAGGCGCACGAGGGAGGCCTTCTGGTCGAGGGCACGGCCGATGGCCTGCCGGATCCAGAACGTGGCGTAGGTCGAGAACTTGAAGCCCTTGCGCCAGTCGAACTTGTCGACGGCGTGTTCGAGGCCGAGGTTGCCCTCCTGGATGAGGTCGAGCAGCTCCATGGACGGCGGCAGCGGGTATCGGCGGGCGATCGACACGACCAGGCGCAGGTTGGCCCGGATGAAGCGATCCTTGGCGGCGGCGGCGTCGGCGATGGCCCGCCGCACCTCGCGGGTGCGCGCCTCGCCGGCATCGAGTCGCTCTTGGGCCTCACGGCCCTTTTCGATGATCTGGCTGAGCTGGCGCTCCTCCTCTGCGGTGAGGAGCGGCACCATGCCGATCTCGTTCAGATACTGTCCAACGGAGTCGCTCATTGCACCTGTTCCAACGACGGTTGCGGGGGAAAGATTCCGGCCCGGGTTCATGACGCCCGTCACCGGTGGGAGCACAGGGCACCCGTCCTACGTCCCTTACCCAACGGACGTGACCCGTAGACCATTCCGGGGTTCGGGATTTTATTGCTAATGATTTTCGGTCGGTCACCGGGGGGTGGGGGGTCGAATAGGGTCGGCCGGGCCCGTGGGACCACGGGCGCCGACAGGTCTTCGGAGCGGCCGGGAGGTCCGGATGGGTGAGCGAATCGGGGTGTTCGGGGGCACCTTCGACCCTCCGCACGTCGGCCATCTGGTCACCGCGGTGAACGTGCGCCACGACCTCGGTCTCGATCGCGTGCTGCTGGTCGTCGCCAACCAGCCGTGGCAGAAGCTGGGCACCCGCCCGATCAGTGCGGCGGCCGACCGGCTGGCCATGGTCGAGGCGGCGGTGGAGGGCGTGGCGGGGCTCGAGGCGTCGTCGCTCGAGATCGACCGGGGCGGCCACAGCTACACCGCCGACACCCTCGCCGCGCTCGCCGAACGCTCGCCGGGGGCGGAGCTGTTCCTGATCTTGGGTGCCGACGCCGCCGCCGGGCTGGCCACCTGGGAACGGGCCGACGAGGTGCGCACCGGCGCCACGCTCGTCGTGGTCGACCGTCCGGGCGTGCCACCGAGCGCGGTCCCCGACGGGTGGTCGTGGGTGCACGCGGTCGTCCCCCGCTTGGAGGTGTCGTCCACCGATCTGCGGGACCGTGTCGCCGAGGGCCGGCCGCTGGACTACCTGCTCCCGCCCGGCGTCATCGCCTGCGTGCACGAACGTCGCCTCTATCGTGGGTCGACGTGACGGAGGACGGTGCGGCGGACGATCGCGAGGCGCGGCTGCGCCAGTTGCTGTCCGTCGACGTCGACCACACGGCCGACGGGGGCGATCGCCCGCCGTCGTCGAGCGGACGTCGACCGTCGCCGGCGTCGACGCCGCCCGCTCGTCGCGCCACGCGGCTGCGGACCCAACAGACCGTCTCGGCCGCCATCCTGATCGTGCTGTTCGCCCTGGGCGGGGGTCTCGTGTGGGCCGGCGCCACCGTCATCCGCTCCAGCACCGAGGGCGACGTCGTCACCGACGTGCAGGATCCGACCGCCCCGGGCTACGAAGCGATCCTCGACCCGACCCCGACGCTGGCGGTGCTCCACGACCTCGACGGCACCATCGACTCGATCACGGTGCTGACCCTGCCCGACCCCGACGGTGGTGGCGGCGGCGTCATCTTCGTCCCCACGCGGGTGGTCGTCGACATCCCGGTGCTCGGCACGGCTCCGATCGAGGCGGCCTACGACATGGGAACCGCGTCGGTCCAGGCCGATGCCGTCGGCGACCTGCTCAACGCCGCCATCCAGGAGACCGCGGTGGTCGATGCCGACCGCTGGGCCGGTCTCGTCGCCCCGGTGGCCCCGTTGCACATCGACAACCCCGACAACCTCGAGGTCGACGGCGAGGTCGTGTTCCCGGTGGGCGACATCGCCCTCGAGGCCGATCAGGTGGCCCAGTACCTCGAGCTGCGGGTCCCCGGCGAGTCCGACCTCGCCCGGCTGTATCGCCACCAGCTGGTGTGGCAGGCCTGGATCCAGGCGGTCGCCGCGTCCGATCGTCCGGATGCAGTGCCGGGCGAGCTCTCCAGCGGCATCGGTCGGTTCGTGCGCACGCTCTCCCAGGGGCCGACGGTGTACGAGACCCTGCCCGTGACCGAGTCCGCCTCCGACGAGTTCGGCGACGAGCCGACCTTCCAGGCCGACGTCGAGGGCATCGCCGACCTCGTGGCCCGGCTGATCCCGTTCCCGGCATCGCCGCGTCCCGGCGTGCGTCCACGCGTGCGGGTGCTCAACGGCACGTCCGACACGTCCGTGGCCCAAACGGTGGCCCCGCAGCTGCCGCCCGCCGGCGTCGAGGTGGTGATGGTCGGCAACGCCTCGTCGCTCGACCACGAGGGCACGACGATCGCCTACGTGCTGCCCGAGCACCGCGACGATGCCGAGGCGGTGCGCGACGCCCTCGGGTACGGCGAGGTGATCGAGGACCCGCGACCAAGCGATGTGGCCGACATCACGGTTACGCTCGGTGCCGACCATGACTGATCTCGAACCCTCCGCCCCCTCCGGCTCCCTCGCCACCGAGGACCCCAACGACATCCTCGATCCCACGTTCGCCGTGATCGCGGCGCAGGCGGCACATGCCAAGGGCGCCACCGACATCCTGGTGCTGCAGGTGGGCGACGTCCTCGCCATCACCGATTACTTCGTCATCGCATCGGCGACGAACCCCCGTCTGGTTCGCACGGTGGCCCGCGAGATCGAGGACGCCGTCGGCCGTGCGGGCGGCCCACGCCCGGCCCGGATGGAGGGACTGGACGAGTGCGAGTGGGTGCTCGGCGACTACGGCACCTTCGTGGTGCACGTGTTCCACACCGACGCCCGCCAGTACTACGAGCTCGAGCGCCTCTGGTCCGACGTGCCCGTCGTCGACTGGGAAGACTCGCGCGACGAAGGAGCCGAGGCCACGGCCTGATCGGGCGTTGCCGACCCGGCCGGGTCGGCTGCTGCCCGGAGCAGCTCCTCCCACCGAAGGATGGCCAGGGCGTGCCCCTCGGCGTCGTGCACCGCGAGCTCGGCGTCGAGCCGCCGGGCGAGCCAAGCGCCCATCGCCGGCGGCGCCACGGTGTCGGCGGTGCCGGTGTGGATGCGAACCGGGCAGCGGACCGCATCGAGCAGGCCGGCGAGCGGTGTGGCCTGGGCGGCGATCTCGCGCTCGATGCCGGTCATCCCGTGGGCGACCGACGCCTGGAGCGCGTCGAGCAGCCGACGGCCGGCGCCGGGGACGTCGGTGAGCGCTTCGAGGCTGGCGGCCAGCATCGCTCGAGCCGTCGGCTCGTCGATCTCCGGTGGGACCAGCCACGGCGCCAGCTCGGCGGCGATCTCGTCCGGTGGATGGTCGCCGAGGGCATCGGCGAACAGCTGTCGGCTCTCGTCGGCACCGTCGAGCACACCCGGGTGGCCGTACGCGTCGACGGGTATCAGGGGCGCGGCCAGGACGAGGTTCGAGATCCGGTCCCGGTGGGCACCGGCCAGCGCCAGGGCGAAGATCGATCCGGCCGACCAGGCCAGGACCCCGACGTGATCGATGCCGAGCGCATCCAGCAGGTGCACGAGGTCGTCGGCCACCGAGGCCGGCGTGGCTGCCGGGTCGGCGTCGCTGTCGCCGATGCCGGGTCGGTCGGGGGCGATCAGCCGCACACCGAGCGACGCCGCGACGCCGTCGTCGGGATGCCGGGCGAGTCGCGAGTCGGGCGTCCCGTGCAGGTACAGCACCGGCACCCCGTCGGGATCTCCCCGGTCGTCCACCGCCACCCGCCGCCCATCCGGCAACGCGATGAGCAAGTCGGGGCGGGAGAGATCGGCAGCCATCGTGGTGGCGAGCTCGGCGAGCCCGGGTCGGACGAATGCGAAGCATTCGTCATGCAACCCGGAGGCCGCCCAGCGGCCGAAGGGTTGCCGTGGAGCTATGGGGAATCGAACCCCAGACCTCTTCCATGCCATGGAAGCGCTCTACCAACTGAGCTATAGCCCCGTGGGGACGGACACAGTAGATCATCCGCGAGCCGACGACGAATCACCCGGGCGGAACTCGAATCGGTGGATCGCCGGCCCGTCACTACCATTCGGTTCCATGGCCGTCACCGCCGCTGATCACCAGGAAGGACGGGTCCCCGACTACGACCCGCAGGCCGTCGAGGCCAAATGGCAGCAGCGGTGGCGCGACGAAGGCACCTACGAGATCGACAACGAAGATCCACGGCCGAAGTACTACGTGCTGAACATGTACCCGTACCCCTCGGGGCCGGCGCACATGGGGCACGTGCGCAACTACACGTTCGGCGATCTGATCGTTCGGTACAAGACGATGAACGGCTACGGCGTGCTGTCCCCCATGGGCTTCGACAGCTTCGGCCTGCCGGCGGAGAACGCCGCCATCAAGTCGGGCATCCACCCCCGGATCCACACCGACGAGAAGATCGGCGAGCTGAAGTCGTCGATCACCCGGATCGGCGCGGTCTACGACTGGCGTCGCGAGGTCACCAGCCACGCGCCCGACTACATCCGGTTCACCCAGTGGATCTTCCTGCGGTTCCTGGAGCGGGGTCTGGCCTACAAGCGCAAGGCGCCGGTGAACTGGTGCCCCGGCTGCCAGACGGTGCTGGCCAACGAGCAGGTCCTGGCCGACGGCACGTGCGAGCGTTCCGGCGACCTGGTCGAGGCCCGCGACCTGGAGCAGTGGTTCTTCAAGATCACCGAGTACGCCCAGCAGCTGCTGGACGACCTCGAGCTGGTCGACTGGCCCGAGCGCGTCGTCACCATGCAGCGCAACTGGATCGGTCGGTCCGAGGGCGCCCAGTTCTCCATGCCGGTGGTCGACGCCGACGGCAGCGCCCATCCCAGCGGCGCCACCGTCGAGGTGTACACCACCCGGCCCGACACGGCGTTCGGCATGACGTACGCAGTGCTGGCCCCCGAGCACGAGCTGGCCCTGACGGTCACCTCGGACCACCAGCGCGACGCCGTCGAGGCCTTCATCGCCAAGGCCCGGTCGACGTCGGAGATGGACCGCCTGTCGTCAGAGGGTGCGCTGGACAAGCGGGGCGTGTTCACCGGGGCGTACGTGCAGAACCCGTTCAACGGTCAACCCGTGCCGCTGTACCTGGCCGACTACGTGCTGGTCACCTACGGCACCGGCGCCATCATGGCCGTGCCCGGCGAGGACCAGCGCGACTGGGACTTCGCCAAGACCTACGGCCTGCCCATCGTCCGCACCGTGCAGCCGCCCGACGACTGGGACGGCCACGACCTCGAGACCGGCAGGGCATACACCGGCACCGGGCCGGCCATCAACAGCGCTGGCACGACGGTGCGCGGCGACGTGCTCGACCTGAACGGCCTGGAGATGGCCGAGGCCAAGGCCAAGGCGATCGACTGGTTGACCGAGCACGGCATCGGCACCCACAAGGTCAACTTCCGCCTGCGCGACTGGTTGCTGTCACGTCAGCGGTTCTGGGGCTGTCCGATCCCCATCGTGTACTGCGCCACGTGCCCCGGCATCGACGGAGACGGCGCCATCCCCGTACCCGACGATCAGCTGCCGGTCATCGCTCCGGACGACGTCGAGTTCCTGCCCACGGGTGAGTCGCCGCTGAAGCACCACGAGGGCTTCCTGCGCACCACCTGCCCGCAGTGCGGTGGGGAGGCCATGCGCGAAACCGACACCATGGACACCTTCGTCGATTCGTCGTGGTACTTCCTGCGCTTCACCGACCCGACGAACGAGGATCAGCCCTTCAGCCAGGCGGCCGCCGAGCGCTGGATGCCGGTCGACCAGTACATCGGCGGGGTCGAGCACGCCATCCTGCACCTGATGTACGCCCGCTTCTTCACCAAGGCACTGGCCGACATCGGCGTGGCGCCCGAGGAGCTGCGAGAGCCGTTCCAGCGGCTGTTCACCCAGGGCATGATCCGCCTGGGCGGCGCCAAGATGTCCAAGTCGAAGGGCAACCTGGTCGCACCTGAGGAGATCCTCGACCGCGAGGGCGCCGACGCACTCCGTCTCGGTCAGCTGTTCGTGGGTCCGCCGGCCGACGACGTCGACTGGGAGGGTGTGGGCATCGAGGGCACGTCCCGGTTCATCGGTCGCCTGTGGCGCCTGGCCTACCCGGGCTCCGACGCCGTGGCCGATGCCACCGGCGACGACGCGGTGGCGGTCGACAAGGAGGCGCACCGGCTGATCGCCCGGGTCACCGACGAGTTCGAGCGCTGGTCGTACAACACCGCGGTGGCGGCGTTCATGGAGTTCACCAACCTGCTGTACAAGCAGGGCAAGACCGACTTCGCCGTCGACACGCTGTTGAAGCTGCTGGCGCCCATGGCACCGCACGTCACCGCCGAGCTGTGGGAGCTGCGCAACGGTACGCACATCCACGAGCAGTCCTGGCCCGAGCACGACCCGGCGATGCTCACGGTCGAGTCGGTCACCATGGTCCTGCAGGTCGCCGGCAAGGTCCGCGACCGCGTCGACGTGTCGCCGGACATCTCCGAGGACGAGGCCCGTCACCTGGCGCTGTCGAGTGAGGCCGTCCAGCAGTACCTGGACGGCGAGCCCCGGAAGGTCATCGTCCGGCCGCCGAAGCTGGTCAACATCGTCCCCTGACCGAACATCTCGTTTCTGCGTCACACCCGCGGTGATCAGCTGACGACAGATTCGGTGGGGGCGGTCAGGTCAGCAGCTGGCGGAGCCAGGTGAGGGCGACGTCGGCCTGCGCCTGCTGGAAGGCGCGCAACCGGGGCAGGCCTGGCGGCGCCGGGTCCTGTGCGCTGCGGGCCAGGAACCCGGCCAGCGCAGCGAGCACCGCCGCGACCGCGTCGCCGTCGACGTCGGCGAACAGCGCGTGGTGCTCGGCGACGTCCGCCGGCGCGGGGCCGCCACCGAGACCGACCGAGGGCAGGAACATGACCAGGTCGACGAACGCGGCGCCGGTGCAGGCCCAGGGCCAGTCGACGAAGGTCACGGTGCCGTGGTCGTCGACGAGGATGTTGTCGGCGCGCAGGTCGGAGTGCAGCAGCGTGTCGCCGGTCGCCGCCTGGTCCCATCCGGCCTCGACGTCGGCGAGCGTCTCGAGCTGCGCCCGTGCCCAGGTCGGCAGGGCGTCGACGTCCCCGTCGCCACCGGCGAAGCGTCGCCAACCCCGGAAGTTCTGGTGTTGGCGGTCGGCGACGGTCTGCAGCGAAGGGACGGGTGTGGGCGTGGCGGCCCGGGCGAGGCGCTGGATGGCCGGTACGACGACGTCGAGCTCATCGAACGTCCAGGGCTCGGCGGCCTGGCGTCCCGGGATCTCGTCGAGCGCCAGCACCACCCAGTGCCCGTCGTCGTGAACATGGCGCAGGCGGGGTGCAGGCAGATCCGGCGGAAGTTGCGACGCCACCTCGATCTCGCGCCGGTGGATCCGGCACGCCGTGGGGTTCTGGTCGGGCGAGACCGCCTTGAGGAAGAGACGACGGCCGTCGTCCAGCAGGCAGCGAGCGGCGAGCCCGGGGGAGAAGCCACCTCGCTCGTTGGTGGCTCGGACGACCGTGGCCCCCAGCGTCGCTTCGATCTCGGCGCGCACGTCGTCCGGGATGTCCAGCCACTCGATGCGGGTGCCTCCGCTGGCGCGCATGCTCCGAGCTTGGCCGCGCGCGAGGCTCAGCTCTCGACGCGTTTCGCCAGACCGGCCAGGGCGTCGCGCAACGTCCGTCGGAGCACCGGCTCGAGCACCGGCCGCAGGACGCGGGCGCCGATCGGTTCGAGCGCCATCGTGTAGGTCACGGTGGTGGCGCCGGCGCCGTCGGGCGTGAGGCGGATGTCCTCGTTCATCGAGTGGATCCCGGGTCGGCTGGAGTGGGTGACGGTGAAGGCGAAGCGCCGGCCCGGTTCCCACGCCAGGAACTCCTCTTCGACGGTGACGGGCCCGGTCTGCACGGTGCGCGTGCCGCCGACGCCCTCGGCCGGTGTGCCCGGCTCGACGCGGCTGATCTGTTTGAACCACTCGGCCCAGCCGGGGTGGTCGGCGATGACCGCCCACACCGCATCGGCGTCGGCAAGGATCCGCCGGCTGGCGCTGGCCCGCACGGGGGCGGTGTCGGTCCATTCGAGGCTTCGGGGGGTCAGGGCGCGCATCGGCGACAGCGTAGAGGGAGAAGGATGGGCACCCGCCCCGTAACCGAACCGCCATGTTCGGAGTCACATCGCTGTGCAGACCCTCCAGCAACGCATCGCCGCCGGCGCCACCCTCGGACACGAGGTGACCTTCGTCTCCGGCGACGTCCACGTGACCGTGCCGTGGGCCCAGGTCCACGACGAGGCGACGGCCATGGCGGCCGGGCTCCAGGCACGCACGATCCGACCCGGCGACCACGTCGCCATCCTCGGGCCCACCTCCCGCGAGCTGGTCACGTGCATCCAAGCCGTCTGGCTGGCCGGAGCGACCGTGGTGGTCCTCCCGCTGCCGATGCGCATGGGAAGCCTCGACGAGTTCATCCGCCAGACCCGTGACCGGATCCACCGTGCCGACATCGCGTTGGTGGTCGCCGACCCCGAGCTGGCTGCGTTCGTCACGCCCGAGCCGGGCGACCCGCCGATGATCGGGTTCCAGGACCTCGACGGCGCCGGCGCCTTCGCCGCACCGCCGGCCGACCCCGATGCCCACGCCATCCTGCAGTTCACCAGCGGGTCCACGTCCGACCCCAAGGGGGTCGTCCTGCCGCATCGGGCGGTGTGCGCCAACCTCGATGCCATCATCGGCGCGGCCGAGCTCGACGTCGACAGCGACGTGCTGGTGTCGTGGCTGCCGCTGTACCACGACATGGGCCTGGTCGGATTGCTCTCGCTGTCGATGACCACCGGCACCCGCCTGGTGCTGGGCGCCCCGCAGGACTTCCTGGCCCGTCCGGCCCGGTGGATGGAGTGGATGTCGCAGTACGGCGGCACCGCCACCGCCGGCCCGAACTTCTCCTACGTGCTGGCCACCCGGGCGCTGCGCCGGGCCGCTTCCGAAGGTGCGTCGCTCGACCTGACGAGCCTGCGCGTCGTGCTCAACGGCGCCGAGCCGATCGACCCGAGCACCGTGCGCGACTTCCTCGACGCCGGTCGCCCGTTCGGCATGCCAGAGGGCTCGGCGTTCCCCGCCTTCGGCATGGCCGAGGTCGCCATCGCCGGTACGTTCCCGCCTCCCGGGCGAGGCATGGTGGTCGACGCCGTCGACCGTCGGGTGCTGGAGACCGAGCGCTACGCCGCCCCGGCCGACCCGAACGCCGACAACGCCCGGAGCTTCGCCGTGCTCGGGCGGGCGGTGCCCGGCCTGCAGATCCGGATCGTGGATCCAGAGGAGGGCCACGAGCTCGGCGATCGTGAGGTGGGCGAGCTCGAGATCCGGGGGACCTCGGTGTGCTCGGGCTACTACAACCGTCCCGAGCTGAACGACGACCTCTTCCATGACGACTGGCTGCGCACCGGCGACCTCGGGTACGTGATCGAGGTCGACGGCGAGCACGAGCTCGTCCTGTGCGGCCGGATCAAGGACGTCATCATCGTGGCCGGCCGCAACGTGTTCCCCGAGGACATCGAACGTTCGTGCAACGATGTCGCGGGACTGCGTCCGGGCAACGTGATCGCGTTCGGGGTCGAGACGGCCAAGGGCAAGGAAGGCGTGGTCGTGGTGGCCGAGACGCGCGAGGCCGACGGCCTCGACCCGGTGCGCGCCGCCGTGCACGAGCACGTCCGGGCCACCACCGGCGTTCCCGCCAAGGACGTCGTGCTGGTGTCGCCGGGCACGCTCCCCAAGACCAGCAGCGGCAAGCTGCAGCGCGGCCTGTGCCGCACGCGCTACCTCGCCGGGCAGCTCGACCTGGTCCACGCCTGACGTTCTGGCAGTCGGCGCGTACCCGTCGGTCAGCCGGCGCCGACCACCCGCTTGTCGAAGTCGGCCCGGATCTGCTTGCGGAGCGCCGCGTCGGTCCACACGTCGATGGCGGTCATCGCCAGCGCCTTGGCGCCGTCGACCACAGCGGCGTCGGCCAACGGTGAGATCGCAGCCTCTCGCATCTGGTGCGAATGGCCCGGCGTGCCGAGCGAACAGGCCTCGACGACCGGGTGGATCGCGGGGACGGCCTTGGACACGTTGCCCATGTCGGTGCTGCCGGCGACGTAGGCGGGGATCAGGTGGGGGTCGACGAACCGTCGTCCCAGCGCCTCGCCGTTGCGGCGGAACGCGGCGGCCAGGGGACGGTTGGCCACCAGGTCCGCGTAGCCGCCGAGCCACCGGTGCTCGAGGCGGGTCCCCGACTGTGCCGCGGCGCCCTCGAAGCACGACAGGACCCGCTGCTTGAGGTCGTCGAGCGCCCGCTCGGACGGCGCCCGGACACGGAAGCGCCCCGCCGCGAAGTGAGGGACGATGTTGTCGGCCTCACCACCGTCGGTGATGATCCCGTGCACCTTGTGGTCGGGCCGGAGGTGCTGCCGCAGCGCGGCGACGGCCTGGTAGCCGAGCACCAACCCATCGAGGGCGTTGCGGCCCTGCCAGGGCGACGAGCTGGCGTGGGAGCTGACCCCGTGGAACTCGACGATCAGGACGTCGTTGGCCAGGTAGGGGACGCGCTCGACGTTTCCCGGCTCGGGGTGGATCATCATGGCCACGTCGGCGTCGGCGAAGGCGCCGGCCTCGAGCAGGCGGATCTTGCCGCCGCCCGAGAGCTCTTCGGCCGGCGTACCCAGCACCGTGACTCGCCCGTCGCAGTCCTCGGCGAGTCGAGCAAGTGCCAGACCCGCGCCCAGCCCGGCGGCGGCGATGACGTTGTGCCCGCAGCCGTGCCCGACGGTGGGCAGGGCGTCGTACTCGCAGCACACCACGACGTGGGGACCCGAGTGACCGGCCCGGCCGACGAAGCTGGTCTCCAGTCCGTACGCACCCCGTTCGGTCGCGACGCCGTGGTCGTCGAGGGTGTCGGCCAGCAGGCCGGCGGCGAAGCGCTCCTCGTAGCCGAGCTCGGGTCGGTCGTGGATCTGATGGGAGACCGAGACGAGCTCGTCGGCGACGTCGTCGAGGAAGCGGCGGGCGTCGTCCTTCGCGGTCTCGGCGGGCTGCACAGGCGACATGGTGGCATGTGGTGCGCGCGACGTGGCTGGATGCCGTTGCGGGTCCGGCGATCGCGCACCGCTAGCCTCCTGCGCCGATGGACCCGCGCCGCATCGCCTTCTGGCTGCTCGCCGTCGCTGGTGTCGCCGTGGGGCACCTCGCCGGCTACGCCGTGGCCCATCCCGACGCTGCCGCTCGCGAGGCCGCCCTCGGCGGTCACGCCTACCTCCCGGTCGCGGCCTCGGTGCTGGTGCCGGTCGGGGTCGTCGCCGCCCTCGTCTGGGCGATCCGCACCAGTCGGGAGCTCGGCCTGGCCGGCACGATCCAGGTGCGCCACCTGGCCGCCGCCCAGATCGCGCTGTTCCTCCTCCAGGAGGTCGGCGAGCGCGGTGTGGGGGGCATCCCCGTCACCGGAGCACTCACCGAGCGTGGCGTGTGGATCGGTCTGGCCGCCCAGCTGCTGGTGGCGTGGGCCAGCACTCGGGCCGTCGCCTGGGTGCGGCGCACGGTCCGTTCGATCCGTCCGGGGGCGCGGGTGCTCCCGCGGCTGCTCGTCCCCCAGCTCCCGACCATCGTCCCGGCGGTGCTGCGGTCGTCCCTGGCCACGGTCCGGGTCGGCTCTCGGGCACCTCCTCGTTCCGTCGTCTTCCGCTGAATTCCCGTGCGCGGCACCGCCGCGCGCTTCCGACGACGAACGAAACAGGAGAACTCCCATGCAGCACCGTCTGCGACGTTCGGGCGGCGCGCTCTTCGCTGCCGCCCTGGTCCTTGCTGCTTGCAGCGATGACAGCACCACCGCGACCACCGAGGCCTCCCGCACGACCAGCGCTCCTGCTGGCGAGGCCATGCACTCCCACGACCACGGCATCGAGATCGGTGACACGTCGCCGATTCCGACGCTGGCCATCGAGGCCACGCCCGACGCCAAGGCCGGCGTCAACCTTCGGGTCCGCACGACCGACTTCACGTTTGCCCCGGAGCACGCCTCGACGGCGCCCGTGGCCGGTGAGGGCCACGCCCACGTCTACGTCGACGGCGAGAAGGTCGGGCGCGTCTACACGGAGTGGATGCACCTGGCCCTGGAGCCCGGCACCCACGAGGTGCACGTGGACCTCAACGCCAACAACCACTCGCCACTGCTCGTGCACGGCGAGCCCATCGAGGCGACGGCCACCGTCGAGGTCCCGGAGCCGGCCGACGCGCACAGCCACTCCGGCGGCTTCGAAGCGGCGCTGCCGTACCCTTCCGTGTCCATGACGATCACGGAGGATCCGATGTCGGGCTGGAACGTGCACGTCGAGGCCAGCGACTTCACGTTCAGCCCCGAGAAGGCCTCGACGATGCACACCGAGTCCGGCGAGGGTCACGCCCACCTGTACGTGGACGGACGCAAGGTCGCCCGCCTCTACGGACCGTGGTTCCACTTCGGCGGTGACCTGCCTGCCGGCCCGCACGAGTTCCGCGTGGAGCTCAACACGAACGACCACGTGCCGTACCTGGCCGCCGGCGAGCCGGTCGAGGACGTCGCCACCGTGACCGTGGCTCCCTCCGATGCCGCCACCGATGCGGAGGCGAAGGCGATCGAGGTGTCCGTTCTCGATGGGAAGGTCGATGGCGGTGGACGTCACACCGTCGCGCTCGGAACCGAGGTCGTGTTGTCGGTGACCAGCGACGTCGCCGACGAGGTGCACGTCCACGGATACGACGTCAGCGGAGCCGTCGCACCCGGCGAACCGGCCGAGATCCGCTTCACCGCCGACATCCCAGGTGTGTTCGAGGTCGAGCTCGAGCAGAGCGCCGTGTCCTTGCTCCAGCTGGAGGTCTCGTGACGTCCCGTCCGATCACCTCGTTGGTCGGACGGTTGGCGATGGTCGCGGCGCTGGCCGCCGCGACCATCGCGGCGTCGGCGTCACCCGCCGCCGCCCACGGAGTGGGTGCCCGAGCCGATCTGCCGTTGCCGGCCTGGCTCTTCGCCTACTCGGCGGCGTTCGCGCTCCTGATCTCGTTCGTGGCCCTGCGGCTGCTGTGGCCTCGCCCGTTGCTGGCCGAGGCGGCGCGCGGTCACGCATCGCCGTCGTGGGCCGACACCGGGGCCCGTGTGTTCGTCGTCGCTCTCCAGGCCGTGGCCCTGGCGCTGTTCGTGGTGACCATGGCGGCCGCCTGGTTCGGCGTCGACTCGGTGGCGTTGAACATCGCCCCGACGGCGCTGTTCGTGACCTTCTGGGTCGGCATGCAGGTGGTCAGCGCCGTCTTCGGCGACATCTGGCGGACGGTGAACCCGCTGTGGCTCCTCGCCGCCGGCATCGACCGGCTGCGTGGACGTCACCCGGACACCTCCAGCGCCACCGGGTGGTGGGCGTCGCACTGGCCGGCGTCCATCGGCCTCGCCGCCTTCCTCTGGCTCGAGCTCGCCTACCACGAGCCGTCGTCGCTCACCGCGGTGGCGCTCTTCCTCACCGTCTACTGCGGCGCCGTGCTGGCCGGCGCGGTCCGGTTCGGTGCCGGTTGGGTGCGCAACGGCGACGGCTTCGCCGTGCTCTTCTCGCTCCTCGGCCACCTCTCGCCGTTCTTCCGGGACGACGAGGGGCACCTCCGCACGCGCATCCCCGGCTCGGGCCTGGCCGCCGTCGAGACGCGGGACGGCACCATGGCCGTGATCCTGGTCGCGCTGGGTGGCACGACCTTCGACGGCGTGGGCCGCACGCAGTTCTGGAGCGATGTGCTCGGGACCCGCCGGGAGTGGGCGCACACGTTCGTGAACACGATCGGGATGACGCTCACCATCCTCGTGGTGTCGGCGGCGTTCGTGCTCGCCACCCGCGTCGTGGGGACGCTGGCCGCCGATCCCCGGCACCCGATCGAGTTCGCCCGGCGGTGGGCGCCCACGCTCATCCCGATCGTCCTCGCCTACTCGATCGCCCACTACTTCTCGCTGCTGGTGTTCGAGGGGCAGAACTTCATCGCCCTGCTGTCCGATCCGCTCGGCGAGGGCTGGAACCTGTTCGGCACCGCCGACAACCGGATCGACTACGCGGCGGTGACCACCAACCAGATCGCCTACGTCCAGGTGGCTGCCATCGTGATCGGACACGTGATGGGCGTCGTCGCCGCCCACGACCGGGCGGTCGAGCGCTACGACCACCGCATCGCCGTGCGCAGCCAGTACCCCCTGCTCGGCGTCATGGTCGTCTACACCGTCTCCGGCCTGCTGCTGCTCCTGAACGCGTAACTCTCGCCGGTTCGTCGGCTCCTTCGTCGCTGTCCTCACCGGCCCGTGTGCACGGAGCAGGTGGCCACGTCTCGTGTGACCGGTCGGCTGGCGCCTCCCTGCAGCCTGTCCTCAGCCTCGGATGGCGGCGATCACCTTCTGCCAGCGGTCGCGGTCGCTGGCGTAGGGGGCGTAGAAGCTGATGCGCGACACCACGTCGCCGTAGCGCTTCTGCAGCTCGGGACCGATCTCTTCGGGCTCGCCGACCACGGCGAAGGTCTCGAGGATCTCGTCGTCGATGAGGGTGCCCATCTCCTCCCACTTGCCCTCCTTGGACAAGCGGTTGAGATCGGTCTGCAGCTCGCCCCAGCCGTGGCACTCGAGCACGGGCCGGTACGCCGGCGTGGAGCCGTAGAAGGCGATCTGGCGGCGGGTGCCGACCTTGGCCGCCTCGAGCTCGTCCTCGGTGGTGCCCGTGACCACGAAGCTCGGGCCGCAGATCTCGAAGCCCTCGAGCGTCTTGCCCGCCTTGGACCGGCCCTCTTCGAGGGCGGGGATGGTGACCTCGCGCAGGTACTTCTCGGTGGTGAAGCCGTGGCAGAAGAAGCCGTCGCAGACCTCGCCGGCCACCTGCGTCATCAGCGGTCCGACGCCGGCCAGGAACACCCGCGGGATGCCGTACTCGTGCGGGCCCGGGTTGAAGAACGGGGTCATCAGCGTGTGGGTGTAGAAGTCGCCGCGGAAGTCGAGCTTGGTGCCGTTCATCCAGCAGTCCCAGATGGCTCGCATCGCCTGCACCATCTCGCGCATGCGGGCGGCCGGCTTCGACCACTCCATCGAGAAGCGCTTGGTGATGTGAGGCTTGATCTGGCTGCCCAGGCCGAGGATGAAGCGGCCCTGGCTGAACTGGGTGAGGTCGTACGCGGTGTTGGCCAGCGTCATGGGGGAGCGGGCGAACGCCACGGCGATCGAGGTGCCGATCTCGATGCGCTCGGTGTGCTCGGCGGCGATGGTGAGCGGCAGGAACGGATCGCGCGACGTCTCCGGCACCCAGATGCCGTCGTAGCCGAACGACTCGGCCTCCTGCGCCTCCGCCGCAGCCTTGGTCAGGTCGAGTCCGATGCCACCGTCGATCTTCATGCGCCGATCATAGGCAACTTGACCGATCGGTCAAGTTGTCAATCACCCTGTTCGCGCAGGTAGCGCTGCAGCTCCTCGGCCAGATCGTCGCCCGACGGAAGGGCGGACTCGTCGGCCTGGCGCTGGGCGTCGTAGGACTCTTCGAGCTGGCGGATCATCGCCCGATGTTGCGGGTTGTCGTCGACCAGCGAGTCGATGCGCGAGCGCATGTCGGCGACCTCGTCGGCGAGGGGCTCGACCGAGAAGTCGGTGCCGGCGAGCTGGTTCACGGCGTCGAGCAGCCGGGCGGCGGCCGCCGGGTAGCGCATGGTCGACGCGTAGTGCGGCACCTGGGCCCAGACGCCGACCGCCGGCAGGCCTGCGTCGTGGAACCGCCGCTCGAGGACGGCCTCGACCCCGGCGGGCACATCGATGGTGCCCCGCACGAAGCCGACCGAGCCGGCCAGCTCCTCGGTGGAGGCGGTGGCCGACAGCTGCACCGGCCGGGTGTGGGGGACGCCGGCGGGGAAGGCCCCGAGCCCGAGCTGCATGCGCGCGCCGAGGTCGACGGCGAGGCCGACGACCGCATCGCAGAACGCGTTCCAGGCGTGATCGGGCTCGACGCCCGTGAGCAGGAGCATGTCGGTGCCGTTTGGTGCCTGCAGCGAGTGCAGCTCGGTGGTGGACCACGTGAGCCCGGTGTTCACCCCGTCGAGCAGGTGCATGGTGGGCCGCCGTGCCCGGAAGTCGAGCAGCGCGTCGGCATCGAAGGTGGCCACCAGCGTGGTGTCGACCTGACCGATGATGGTCTCCACGGCGCGGGCGGCGCCGGCGCCGGCGTCGATCCAGCCCTCGAGCGCCACGAGCAGCACCGGTCCGTCGAGCAACGGCCGTTCGTGGAGCTCGAACAGCGCCATCAGCCCAGCCGACCGACCGCGGCCTGCGCCCGGTTCGCCAGGGCCTCGACCTGCAGCTTGAACCCGTCGAAGTCGCTGACGTCGCGGTCCCCCATGGAACCGCCGATGTAGCGGGCGTACACGCCCTCGACGATGCAGGCCAGCTTCCAGTACCCGAACGCCACGTAGTAGTCGACCCTGGACAGATCACGGCCCGACGCCTCGGCGTAGCGGTCGAGCAGGTCCTGGCGGGTGCGCATGCCGTCGGCGGTGGTGGCGCCGCCGAGTGCGCCGGGCTGGTCGCCGGCCTCGTTCCAATAGACCATCAGCAGGCCGACGTCGGCGAGGGGGTCGCCGAGCGTGCACAGCTCCCAGTCGAGCACGGCGATGACGTCGCCGGCGTCGTCGACCATGCAGTTGTCGAGCCGGTAGTCGCCGTGGACGATGGCCGCCGGCCCCTGCTCGGGCACGTCGGACGACAGCACCCGGTGGACCTCGTCGATGGCGGGCAGCTCGCGGGTCTTGGACTTCTCCCATTGGCCGTACCAGCGCTTGAGCTGGCGCTCGATGTAGCCCTCCTTGCGGCCGAGGTCGCCGAGCCCGACGGCGTCGACGTCGACGGCGTGGATGCGGGCCAGCACGTCGACGAGCGAGTCGCCGCAGTTCCGGCGGGCATCGAGCGGCAGCTTCTCGGCAGCGGCCCGGTCGCGCAGGACGTGGCCGTCGACGAAGTCCATGACGTAGAACGGCGCCCCGTTGACGCTGTCGTCGGGGACGTAGCCCAGGGCGGGCGCCACCGGGATGTCGGTGTCGGCGAGGGCGGCGATGATGCGGTGCTCGCGGCCCATGTCGTGGGCGCTGGCCAGCACCTGGCCGAGCGGTGGCCGGCGCAGCACGGTGCGCCGGCCGGCGGCGTCGGTGACCAGGAACGTGAGGTTCGAATGACCGCCGGCGATGAGGTCGAACTCCAGTGGCGGGGTGGTGCCGGGCACGTGCTCCTGGTACCAGGCGGTCACGCTCTCGCGGTCGATTCCCTGTACGTCCCCCACGTCTGGGTGCCCTCCGGGTCGGCGTCGATGGAAGGCGCAACCTACCGGCCTCCGGGGTGGCGGCAAGAGTGCGGCCGTCCGGGACGGCGGCGATAGGTTGCGAGTCATGGCGTATGTCGACGTGACGGATGCGACGTTCCAGGCCGAGGTCATCGACCGGTCCACCCAGGTGCCGGTGGTGGTCGACCTGTGGGCCGAGTGGTGCGGGCCGTGCCGAACGCTCGGTCCCATCATCGAGAAGGTGGTCGATGCCACCGGCGGCAAGGTGGTGCTGGCCAAGGTCGACGTCGACAGCAACCCCGGCATCGCCCGCGCCTTCCAGGTGCAGTCCATCCCCGCCGTCTACGCCCTGAAGGGCGGCCAGGTGGTCGACGGCTTCATCGGCGCCCAGCCCGAGCAGCAGGTGCAGGCATGGGTGCAGAACCTGCTGCCCTCCGAGGAGGAGTCCGAGGTCAACCAGCTCATCGCCGCCGGCGACGAGGACTCGTTGCGCAAGGCGCTCGAGCTCGACCCCGACAACGCCGACGCCATCACCCGACTGGCTGCCGTGCTCGTCGAGGGCGGAACGTCCGAGGGCAAGGCCGAGGCGCTCGAGCTGCTGGCCAAGATCCCCGAGACCGACGAGACCCGCCTCATCGCCGCCCAGGCCCGGTCGGCCAACCCCGACGTGCCCGACGACGTCGAAGACCGTCTCGACGGGCTGCTCCAGCGGGTCAAGGCCGACGAGGACGCCAAGCAGGAGTACCTCGACACGCTCGAGCTCATGGGGCCGGCCGATCCCCGCACCGCCGAGTACCGCAAGAAGCTGAGCGCGGCGCTCTTCTAGGCCGGGCTCCGCGCACACGGTCATGGGGCGTGGTGCCCCGCCGGCGATCGACGACATCCGGATCGTGCGCGGCGTCGCCGCGCCCGGGGCCACGGCCACGACGTTGGGCAAGACGGTGTTCGTGCGTCGGGGAGCGGAGCTGACGCCGCACCTGCGTCGTCACGAGTACGAGCACGTGCTCCAGTTCCACGACCTGGGGCGGGTGCGCTTCCTGGTGCGCTACCTGGGGGAGTACCTGCGGTGGCGGCTGCGGCGCCACGACCACCGGGGTGCGTACCTGCGCATCAGCTTCGAGATCCGGGCCGAGTGGCGCGCCAGGCGCGAGGTGGCCGGCCAGCGCTGACCCGCTGGCCGGCCGTGCCCGCCTCCGACTGGCTCAGCCAGCCGGTTCCGACTCCGCGGGCTCCTCGGTCTTGTCGGCGTCGGGGGCCTCGGCCGGCGCCTGCTCGTCGTCGATCTCGTCGTCAGGCTCGTCCGCCTCGTCGCCGTCGTCGGCGCAGGCCGCCCGCTGGTCCTGCAGCGAGGTCCGCGTCGCCGGGTCCATCGTCTTGTTGCCCGCCCACGGCGGCTTGCCCTTGCACGGGTCGTTGTCCTTGACGCCGGCGGTGCCGCTGCGGCCGGGTGCGTCGCCGGACCGTCCCGGTGTCGCACCGGATCGTCCTGGCGCGTCGCCGCTCTTGCCTGGAGGGGTCGTCCTGCACGCGTCGATGGCCGCCTTCTTGGCGACCGGGTCGTTCGGGTGGGCGTGGGCCGCCTCGGAGACACACTTCCCGTGGTTCTGCGGGTGGTCGGGCACGTCGACCTGCACCACCGACAGCACGTCGTGGGCGACGCCCTGTGCAGGGCCCGGGAGTGCACCGGCCATGGCCAGTCCGGTCGAGCCGGCGAAGAAGCCGACGATCGCCGCCGCGGCCACGGCCAGGCGACCGAACCGCTTCTCTCGACGGGGAAGGGCGGGCACGGCGGCGTCCATGCGGGACAGGTGCTGGGCCCGGACCGTGTCGGGCACCGGTGGGGTGCCGAGGTCGCGCAGCCGGCTGGTCAGGGCATCGGTCACGTGGTCGTCGGTCATCACCCTGGTGATCGCCCGAGCACCCACGGAGGTCACGGGGTGGTCGAAGAACCTCCCTCGCCGAGTTCGTCGGACCCACCGAGTTGCCGCCGGAGCGCCGCCAGCCCTCTCGTGGTCAGCATCTTGACCGACCCCTCGCTGCTGTCCGTGACCGCGGCGACGGCGGAGACCGAGAGATCGGCGACGAAGCGCAGGACGACCACCTCCCGTTGCTCGTCGGTCAGGGCGGCGAGCGCCGCGACGAGCTCGGGATCGATCGGTTCGGGATCGGTGACGGCACCGGCGTCCGGCTCTGTGTCCACCCGGACCGGTCGACGGGCGATCCGGCGGATCTCGTCCACCCGGCGGTGGTGGGCGATCGTGAACACCCAGCGCCGCAGGGCGCCGTCGTCGCCCTCGAAGCCGGCCAACCGCTCGGTCACGGCCACGAAGACGTCGCCGGTCAGTCCGTCGGGGTCGGCCATGCGGTGGGAGCGGAAGTAGCCGAGCACCGCAGGCGCGAGTGCCTCGTAGACCGACGCCGGCGTGCGGGTTCGGTCGCGTCCGCCGCGTGATCGCACGCCGCGATCCTCTCACCGCCGCGACCCCCGGGGTGGGACCGGGCGCCCGGCTAGAGTCGGTGCCGACTTCCCCCGGTTCCGCGTCCGACCGCGCTCGGTCGGGCCGCCGTTCCCCGGGAGGGGAGTCATGGACGAAGACGGCTACGGCGCCGGTTCGGTCGCGGCGCGGTGGCGCGCCCGCATCGAGGAGGTGCTCGACGCCACGGGCACCGCGCCACGTGCGGTGCTGGTCGGCGTCGCGCTCGTCGGCGTGGTGCTCGGTGCCCTGTGGTGGCTGAGTCGCCAGAGCCCGGTGCCGGTCGAAGCCCGGCTCCCGCTGGTCGATGCCTCGTCGGTCACCACCACCACGGCGGCGCCCGCACCGGTGGTCGTCCACGTGGCCGGCGCCGTGCTCGACCCGGGGGTGCGACAGCTGCCGCCCGGCTCCCGGGTGATCGACGCCGTCGAGGCCAGCGGCGGGTTGGCCCCCGACGCCGACGCCGACCGAATCAACCTGGCCGCCGAGCTCGTCGACGGCTCGCAGGTGTACGTCCCTCGGGTCGGCGAGGCCGTCCCGCAGAGCGCCGCCCCGGCCGGTGGTGAAGCATCCGCCGGGCCGATCGACCTGAACACGGCCGACGCCGCCCAGCTCGAGACCCTGCCCGGGGTGGGGCCGGCGACCGCTGCGGCCATCATCGACCATCGCGAGCGGCATGGTCCGTTCACGTCGGTCGACGACCTCCTCGACGTGCGGGGGATCGGCGAGGCCAAGCTCGCCTCCCTGCGGGACCTGGTCCGTGTCTGACGGGCGTGGCCTCGACACCGCCGACCTGCCGGTGGTGGCGCTCGCCGTTGCCGCCTGGGTCGGCGCCTCCGTCGCCCGACCCGCATTGGCGATGTCCCTGGCCGTGGCTTCGGTCTTCGCCACCGGGCTGCGCCGGCTGGCCCACCCGCCCGCCGACGGTCCGTCCGCCCTCCGCGGTGCCGGTCGTGCTGCCGGTCGTGCTGCTGGTCGAGGCCGGCGGGTCAGCGTGCTGGCGTGGTGCCTCGCCCTGGCGGCGCTGACGTCGTTGCTCGGCGCCCGAGCGCTCGACGGCCTCGACCCGCCGGGTCGCCACGACGTCGACGCGACGGTCACGCTCCTCACCGACCCCGAGCCGACGCCCGATGGCGGTCTGCGGTTCGAGGCCCGGCTCGGCAGCCGGCGATTCGCCGCCGAGGCCGGCGCACCGGCCGCCGTGCAGGCGTTGGCCCCCAGGCTGGCCGGAGAGCGTGCCGTGGTGAGCGGAGCGGTGGCGCCGTTCACCCATCGGCGGGCGTGGGCCACGGCGCGGCACCTCGCCGGGCGGTTGACGGTCGAGTCGGTCGAAGCCGTGGGCGACGGTGCGCCCCACGCCGCGCTGGCCAACGAGCTGCGCCGCCTGCTCGACCGGGGCGCGTCGTCGTTGCCCGACGACCAGCGGGCCCTGCTCGCCGGGCTCACCCTCGGCGACGACCGGGCGCAACCGCCCGAGCTGGCGGCCGACTTCCGGGCGTCGGGGCTGACGCACCTGCTCGCCGTCAGCGGGCAGAACGTGGCCTTCCTCCTGGTGGTGGCCTCGCCCCTGCTCCGTCGTGTCCGCCTGTGGCCGCGGTTCCTGTTGGCCGTCGGGCTGGTCGCCGCCTTCGCCTTCGTCACCCGGTTCGAGCCGTCGGTGGTCCGGGCCGCGGTGGTGGCCACGGTCGCGCTGTGGGCAACCACCACCGGCCGGCCCAGTGGTGGCCTGCGGCACCTGTCGCTCGCCGTCGTCGTGCTGTTGGTGGCCGATCCGTTGCTCACCCGCTCGCTCGGGTTCCGGCTCAGCGTGGCGGCGTGCGTCGGCGTCTTGGTCCTGTCGCCGGTGGTGGCCGCCCACCTGCGCGGGCCCCGGTGGCTGCGCGAGGGCCTGGCCGTGACCACCGGCGCGCAGCTGGCGGTGGCGCCGGTGCTGGTGCCGGCGTTCGGCCCCATGCCGCTGGCTGCGCTGCCCGCCAACGTGCTGGCCGGTCCGATCGCCGGCGCGCTGATGGTGTGGGGCGTCGGCGCCGGCCTGGTCGCCGGTATCGCCGGCGGCTGGGTCGCCTGGTTGCTCCAGCGGCCCACGGCGGTCGGGCTGGCGGCACTCGAGGCGGTGGCGGCTGCCGGTGCCTCGTTGCCCCTCGGCCAGGTCGACCTGCGCCATCTCGCCGTGTTGGGTGCCGCAACGCTGCTGTGGCAGCTCCGGCGCCCGGTCACCCGGGTCGCCGCCGGTGCCTTGGCGGTCGTCGTACTCGTGTTGCCCCTGCTCGTACCCGTGCCACGGGGACCGGCGCCCGCGGGTTGGGCGGCCACGGTGTGGACCGACGGCCCGGTGGCCGTGGTCGATCTCGACACCGGTGCGTCCCCGGTCGACGTGCTCGACGTCCTCCGCCGGCGTCAGGTGCGCGCCGTGGGTCTGGTCGTCGTGCGTTCGCCTCGGCCCGAGCTGGCGGCGGCGGTCGATGCCATCCGGGCGCGCTTCCCGGTCGGCGGTGTCCTCGGACCCGACGGCTGCCCGGTCGCCGGGGCACGGACACCCGTCGCCGGGTACCGCGCCCGCGTCGGGGGGTTCGTGGTCGACGTCGCCGGCACCGACCCCGTGCTCGATGTGCGGATCGGGTGGTCGGGCGCGGTGGGACAGGTCGCGGGATCGCTGCCCGATCGCGGTGTGGCGGTAGGTTCGCCCCGTGCTCCTGGCGCTCGGGCCCCACCAGTTCGACATCACCCACCGGGCCGTCGTCATGGGCATCCTCAACCGGACGCCCGACTCGTTCTTCGACGGCGGCCAGTACTGGGACTTCGACGAGTTCCTCGGCAAGGCCCAGTCGCTGGTCGACGCCGGCGCCGACTTCCTCGACGTCGGCGGGGTCAAGGCCGGACCGGGACCCGAGGTCACCGAGGACGAGGAGCTCGAGCGGGTCGTCCCCGCCGTCGTCGAGCTGCACAAGCGGTTCGACCTGCCCATCTCCGTCGACACGTGGCGGGCCTCGGTCGCTCGGGCCTGCTTCGCGGAGGGTGCCGTGGTCGGCAACGACATCTCGGGCTTCGACGACCCCGACTACCTCACCGTGGCGGCCGAGGCGGGTGCTTCGGTGGTGGCCACGCACATACGGCTCCGGCCGCGGGTCGCCGACCCCAACCCCGTGTACGACGACGTCGTGGCCGACGTGTGCGCCTTCCTGACCGACCGGGCCCGACGCGCCGAGGCGGCCGGCATCCCGCGCGAGCGCATCATGATCGACGCCGGACTCGACCTGGGCAAGACCGAGACACAGTCGCTCACGTTGCTCCGCCACCACGACGCGCTCACCCGCCTCGGCTGGCCGGTGTTCCTGTCGGCGTCGAACAAGCGCTTCCTCGGTGACCTGCTCGGTACCGAGGTCGGCGACCGTCAGCTCGGCACCAACGCCGCCCACGCGCTCGGCATCGCCCAGGGCGCTCGGGTCCTCCGCGCCCACGACGTGCGCGCCACCCGCCGGGTCGCCGACGTGATGGCCCGCCTGCTCGAGGCACGAGCGGCATGAGCAGGCCGCCGGTCGTGCTCCTGAAGGGATCCGACGACATCCTGCGCGCCTCGGCACGCACGAAGCTCGTCGCCGACCTGGTGGGCGACGCCGACGCCACGCTGGTGGTCGACGAGCTCGCAGGTGACGAATGGGAGGTGCGCCAGCTGGTCGATGCCGCCCAGACGTCCCCGTTCTTCACCGATCACCGTGTGGTCGTCGGCCGCAACGTCGAGCGCTTCAAGGCCAAGGACGACCTCGCCCCACTGCTCGCCTACCTGGCCGACCCGCTGCCCACCACGGTGCTGGTGCTCGAGTGGGGCGGCAGCGGCCGGGTGCCCAAGGTGCTGGCCGAGGCGGTCACCGCCGCCGGCGGAGAGACGATCTCGACCGACCCGGGCCGCAAGCTCGACGACTTCGTGGCCAAGGGGTTCGCCGACAACGGCCTGCGGCCCGATCGCGACGCGCTCCGCCGGGTCGTGGACTGGCTCGGCGACGAAGCCGGCATGCTCCCGGGCCTGCTCGCCCTGCTGGCCTCCACCTACGGCGAGGGCGCTCGCCTCACCGCAGCCGACATCGAACCCTTCCTCGGCGATGCCGGCGGCGTCCCGCCCTGGGACCTCACCGACGCCATCGACCGCGGCGACATCCCCGGTGCCATCACCACGCTGACCCGCATGCTCAACGCCGGGCGCCACCCCATGCAGGTCATGGCCACCCTGCACACCCACTTCCAGCGGATCCTGCGGCTCGAGGGCGCGGTCGTGCGGGGAGAGAAGGAAGCGGCCGCCGTGCTCGGGCTGAAGGGTTCGACCTTCCCGGCCAAGAAGGCCCTGGCGCAGTCCCGCAAGCTCGGCCACCGCCGCGTGGCCGAGTCGATGGCGCTGCTCTCCCGTGCCGATCTCGAGCTCAAGGGAACCGTCGACTGGCCGGCCGAGCTCAGCATGGAGATCCTGGTCGCCCGCCTGGCCCGCATCGCCAAGACCGCCCGCTGAGCGCGCAACGGCCCCGCCGGAGCGGGGCCGTGAGTGCTGCGGGGGAGGAGGGCTCAGCTCTCCTCGCCGGCCTCCAGCTGGCGGACGCGCTTGATCAGGCGCGACTTCTTGCGGGCCGCCGTGTTCTTGTGGAGCACGCCCTTGGAGGTGGCGGTGTCGATGCGGCGGATGGCCGCCTGGAGCGCCTCGGCGGTGTCCTCGCCGTTCTCGGCGGCGCTGAGCGCCGCCTTGGTGCGCGTGTGCATCTCGGCACGCACCGAGCGGTTGCGGAGGCGCCGCTTCTCGTTCTGGCGGTTGCGCTTGATCTGGCTCTTGATGTTGGCCACGTGGGGGACCTCTACGTTCGCCGCACCCCGGCGAGGGGTGGGTTGGATTCTTCGATCGGGGCGCGCCCGCAGGACGGGCACAGATCGGGAGATGGTAGCGGTCCCGGGCCGGTGCGCCACAACCGGCAGACTGACGGCGTGGATCTGCAGTGGGGCGACCGGCGGCGCATCGAGGTCGACGGCGTGGGGCTCCACACCGAGGTTGCCGGCCCCGACGACGCCCCAACACTGGTCTGCCTGCACGGGTTCGGTTCGGGCACGTTCACGTGGGCCGGCATCGCCCCGTCGCTGTCGGCGGATGTGCGCCTCGTCGCCTGGGACCGTCCGCCGTTCGGCCGCAGCGACCGGCCCCGGCCGGGCAGCGGTGCCGCCGACCCCTACGGACCGGCCGCCGAACGTCGCCAACTCGGCGCCGTCGTCGACGCGCTGGCCGCTCCCGGACGGCCTCTGGTACTCGTCGGGCACTCGGCCGGCGGTCTGCTGGCGGTCGAAGCGCTGCTGGCCGGCAGCGTCCGGGCCGATGCGCTGGTGCTCGTCGCTCCGGCGCTGACCAGCGAGCCGCCGCCGCTGGTGCGGTCGCTCGCCCGCCTCCCCGGCACGGGGGCGCTGGGGCCCGCGGCCCTGCGGTTGGCGCTGCTCGGCGCCGAGCCGTTCCTGCGGGTCAGCGGACGCCACCGGACCGCGCTGACCGACGCCACCGCAGCCGAGACCGGGCGCCTGCTGCGGCGGCGCGGGACGGCGGCGGCGATGTGGCACCTGACCCGCACGTGGCGGCCGCCGGCGGTCGCCGCCCGCTTGGGTGAGCTCGATCTGTCGGTCACCGTCATCGCCGGCGCCGACGACCGCATCGTGACGCCCGAGGCACTCGGCCACGTGGTGGCGCCCACCGGGGCGACGTTCCACCTGCTCGACGACATCGGCCACGCGCCCCAGGAGCAGTCGCCGGAGGTGGTCGCAGGCGTGTTGCGTGAGGTGCTCTCCGCCTGCCGCTGACACCGTCGGCGCCCGGACCGGCGATGGGGGCACCCCGCGATGCCGTTGGTAGCGTTTCGAGGTCCCCATGAGCAGCTCTCGCCCCGTGACGTCTCCGCCCCGGCACGATCACATCCGCAACATCGCGATCATCGCCCACATCGATCACGGCAAGACGACGCTGTCCGACCGCCTGCTCGAGCTCACCGACGCGGTGCAGTCCCGGGACATGAAGGAGCAGTTCCTCGACTCGATGGACATCGAGCGCGAGCGGGGCATCACCATCAAGCTCCAGTCGGTTCGTCTCAACTGGCGCGGCCACGTCATCAACCTGATCGACACGCCCGGCCACGTCGACTTCGGCTACGAGGTGTCCCGTTCGTTGGCCGCATGCGAGGGCGTGGTGCTCCTCGTCGACGCCTCCCAGGGCATCGAGGCCCAGACGCTGGCCAACTGCTACCAGGCGCTCGAACACGACCTCGAGATCATCGGCGTGCTCAACAAGATCGACCTCCCCGCTGCCGAGCCCGACCGGGTGGCCGAGGAGATCGAGTCGGTGCTGGGGTTGCCCGCCGAGGAGATCCTGCACGTGTCGGGCAAGACCGGCGCCGGCGTCACCGAGCTGCTCGACGCCATCATCGAGCGCATCCCGGCCCCGGTCGGCGATCCCGACGCCCCATTGCGGGCACTGATCTTCGACTCGCACTACGACACCTACCGCGGCGTGGTGTCCTCGGTGCGCGTCATGGACGGCACGCTGCACACCGGCGAGAAGCTGCGCTTCATGCAGGCCCGCTCGACCCACGAGGCCGACGAGATCGGCGTGCGCAACCCGGTTCCGACCCCTGTCGACCAGCTCGGTCCGGGCGAGACCGGCTACCTCATCGCCGGCATCAAGGACGTGGCCGAGGCCCGTTCCGGCGAGACGGTCACCACGGTCAGCCACGGCGCCGACGAGGCGCTGTCGGGTTACCAAGACCCCAAGCCGATGGTGTTCGCCGGCCTGTACCCGGTCGACGGCGACGAGTACGCCGACCTGCGCGACAGCCTCGAGAAGCTCCGCCTGAACGACGGGTCGTTCACCTACGAGCCCGAGACATCGCAGGCGCTGGGCTTCGGCTTCCGGTGTGGCTTCCTCGGGATGTTGCACATGGAGATCATCCGCGAGCGTCTCTCGCGGGAGTTCGACCTCAACCTCATCATCACCGCCCCGTCGGTGGCCTACGAGGTCGTCACCTCGGCCGGCGAGCGGATCGAGGTCGACAACCCGTCCGAGCTCCCCGAGCCGACCGAGATCGACTGGATCGAGGAGCCGATGTTCTCGATCACGATCCTGTCGCCGGCCGACTACGTGGGTCAGATCATCGAGCTGTGCGAGAACCGGCGGGGCGAGCAGACCCGCCTCGAGTACCTGTCGCCCGAGCGCATCGAGATCACCTACAAGATCCCGCTGGCCGAGGTCGTCCGCGACTTCTTCGATCAGCTCAAGTCACGCACCCAGGGCTACGCCAGCCTCGACTACGAGCTGGTCGGCTACGAGCGCGCCGACCTGGTCAAGGTCGACGTGCTGCTCAACGGCGTGGCCGCCGACGCCTTCTCCACCATCGTCCACCGCGACAACGCCTACGACTACGGGCGCCGCATGGCCGAGAAGCTCAAGGAGCTCATCCCGCGCCAGATGTTCGACGTGCCGATCCAGGCCGCCATCGGCGGCAAGATCATCGCCCGCGAGACGGTGAAGGCGAAGCGCAAGGACGTGCTGGCCAAGTGCTACGGCGGCGACATCACCCGCAAGCGCAAGCTGCTCGAGAAGCAGAAGGAAGGCAAGAAGAAGGCCAAGAACATCGGGCGCGTCGAAGTGCCCCAGGAAGCCTTCGTCTCCGCCCTCCGCCTCGACGATTAGTGGGCGGCGTTCAGGGCCTGGTCGAGGTCGGCCTTGAGGTCGGCGGCGTCCTCGATGCCGATCGACAGGCGGACCACGTCGGCGCCGGCGCCGGCGGCCTCGAGCTGGTCGTCCGAGAGCTGGCGGTGCGTGGTCGAGGCCGGATGGATGACCAGCGAGCGGGTGTCGCCGAGGTTGGCCACGTGGGTGAACAGCTCGAGCGACTCGACGAACTTCACGCAGGCGTCGTAGCCGCCCTTCAGTCGGATGGTGAACAGCGCACCGGCGCCCTTCGGGCAGATCTTCTCGATGCGGTCGTGGTACGGCGACGACGGCAGCCCGGCGTAGGTGACCTCGGTGACGTGGTCGTGGCCCTCGAGCCAGGTGGCCAGCTCGACGGCGTTGTCGACGTGCTTGCGCATGCGCAGGCTCAGCGTCTCGATGCCCAGCAGCGTGTAGTGGGCGCCCTGGGGGTTCATCGTCATGCCGAGGTCGCGCAGGCCGATGGCGATGCCGTGGAAGGTGAACGCCATCGGACCGAACGTGTCCGCGAACACGAGGCCGTGGTACGCCTCCTCGGGCTCGGACAGCGACGGGAACTTGTCGGACGCCTTCCAGTCGAACGTCCCGGAGTCGACCACGACGCCGCCGGTGACCGTGCCGTTGCCGGTGAGGTACTTGGTGAGCGAGTTGACGACCAGCGTGGCGCCGTGCTCGATGGGCCGGCAGAGGTACGGCGTGGCCGAGGTGTTGTCGACGATCAGGGGCACGCCCTTGTCGTCGGCGATGGCGGCGATGGCCGGCAGGTCGGTGATGTAGCCGCCCGGGTTGGCGATGCTCTCGCAGAAGATGGCGCGCGTGTCGTCGTCGCAGGCGGCGGCCACGGCGTCGGTGTCGTCGAAGTCGACGAACGTGGCCGACCACCCGAAGCGGTGGATGGTCTGGGAGAACTGGGTGATGGAACCGCCGTAGAGGCGGGTCGACACCACGACGTTCTTGCCCGGGCCCATGAGCGGGAACAACGCCAGGATCTGGGCAGCGTGGCCCGACGAGCAGCACACCGCGCCGGCGCCGCCCTCGAGCGCCGCCAAGCGGTTCTGCAACGCCCACACCGTGGGGTTGGTGAGGCGCGAGTAGATGAACCCGACCTCTTCGAGGTTGAAGAGCTTGGCGGCGTGCTCGGCGTCGCGGAAGGCGAACGAGGTGCTCTGGTAGATCGGCACCTGCACCGCACCCGTGGCCGGGTCGGGCTCGGTACCGGCGTGGACGAGCATGGTGTCGAAGCCGAGGGGGCCGTCGCTCATCGGGGGACCATCCTTTTCGTGGGAGATGTACGGGCGCCGACCGTAGGCGACGTCGGTGCCGGTGACGAAGGGCGCTGAGGCCCGTGCCACCGGCGAGGATCCTCGCATTGCATGCGCCAGCTGCATCGCCGGCGAGGATCCTCGCCTTCGGTACGTCGGGCCGGGGCGCGCGCTCAGCCGGTCGCGAGCTTGTCGTGGACCCGGGCGAGGATCTTCTGCATCGTGTCCACGTCTTGCGCACCCGGGATGAGGTGCCGGTCCTCGATGACGAAGGCGGGCACACCGGTGAGCTGACGCTCGGCGGCGGCCTCGAGGTCGGCGACGACCGAGTCGCGGCCGGCACCGGTGGCCACCGCCTCACCGGCAAGCTCGCGATCGGCCCCCACCTCGACCGCCCAGTCGACGAGGTTCGACGGGTCGGCGATGTTGGCGCCGTCGGTGAAGTAGGCCTGGAACAACCGGTCGTGCAGCCGGGCGGCGGCCTCGGGTCCCAGCTCGCCCTCCACCCAGGCGACGAGCGCCAGTGCCGGCACGCTCGTCACCCGCTGGGCCCGGTCGAAGCGGTACTCGATGCCGACCTCGGCGCCCAGCGCACCCAGCCGCTTCTGCATGCCATCGAACGCGCCCGGCCCGTACTTGCGGTCGATGGCGGCGCGCAGGTCCTTGGGCTCGCTGGTGGCCGTCGGGTCGAGCTGGAACGCTCGCCACCTCACCTCGACCTCGTCGGCGAAGTCGAGGCCGTCCAGCGCTGCCTCCAGCCGCTTCTTGCCGAGGTAGCACCACGGGCAGACGACGTCGGACCACACATCGATGCGCATACCCGCACCCAACCACACGAGGTGCAGCACTGTTCCAGCGCCCTCCTGGTCCGCGCCGTAGCCTCGCTGCGACCGCGAGAACCGATGCGAGGGGGAGTGGCGATCATGGACGTCCGACGGGTGGTCACGGGCCACGACGGCGACGGCAAGGCGGTGTTTGTCTCCGACGAGCGCGTCGCACCGGTGGCACCGCAGCTGCTGCCCGGAAGCGAGTTCCACCGGCTGTGGGGTGGTGATGCGGCTCCGCACTTCCCCGACGACGGTGCGATGCCCGAGCACACCGGCTACTTCCCGCCCGTCGGTGGCTTCCGGTTCGGCTTCTTCACCATCCCGCCGGACGCAGGGCGCGGTGCCCCCGAAGACCTCGACGTCGAGGCGGCGTTGGCCGAGCTCGAGGACCAGCTGCCCGGGTTGGCGGGGCACATGGAGCCCGATGCGCCGGGCATGCACACGACGGCCACGGTCGACTTCGAGGTGGTGCTCGAGGGCGAGGTCACGCTCGAGCTGGACGATGGCGCCACCGTCACGCTGCGGCCGGGAGACACGGTGGTGCAGAACGGCACCCGTCACCGGTGGTCGAACCGGGGCGACGTTCCCGCCCGGCTCGCCGTGCTCATCTGCGGCGCCCACCACGACCGAGTGACGGGCGCCTGAATCGTCGGGTTTGGCCTCGCCCGTCCGATCCAGCAATGTGGCGGCCATGGTCGAGACCGCCCCCCGCCACGACTGGACCACCGACGAGGCCCTCACCCTGCTCGAGCGCCCCTTCCACGACCTGCTGCACGAGGCACAGCAGGTCCACCGGTCGGCCTTCCGCCCCGACGTCGTCGAGGGGGCGATGCTCCTGTCGATCAAGACCGGGGGATGTCCCGAGGACTGCGCCTACTGCCCCCAGTCGGCCAGCTACGACACCGGCCTCGATGCCGAGAAGCTCATGGCCACCGACGAGATCGTCACCGCCGCTCAGCGGGCCAAGGCCGCTGGCGCCACCCGGTTCTGCATGGGGGCGGCGTGGCGGGCACCCAACGACCGCCAGGTCGAGCGGGTGGCCGAGGCCATCACCGCCGTCGGCGATCTCGGCATGGAGACCTGCGTGACGCTGGGCATGCTCACCGACACACAGGCCGCCCGCCTGGCCGACGCCGGGCTCGACTACTACAACCACAACCTCGACACGTCGCCCGACTTCTACGGCGAGATCATCACCACCCGCACCTACCAGGATCGGCTCGACACCATCGAGCACGTGCGCGAGGCGGGAGTCCGCCTGTGCTGCGGCGGCATCGTCGGCATGGGCGAGAGCCGCCGCCAGCGTGCCGGGCTGCTCGCGCAACTCGCCCAGCTCGACCCCCACCCCGAGAGCGTGCCGATCAACCTGCTGGTGCAGGTGCCGGGCACGCCGCTGCACGGCGTCGAGGAGCTCGACGGCCTCGAGCTCGTGCGCACCATCGCCGCCGCCCGCATCATGATGCCCGGGTCCGTCGTCCGGCTCTCCGCCGGTCGCAACCAGATGAGTGACGAGCTCCAGGCGCTGTGCCTGCACGCCGGTGCGGCCAGCATCTTCCTCGGTGACCGGCTGCTCACCACCGACAACCCGGGCGACGACCACGATGGTGCCCTGCTCGGGCGCCTCGACACGGCGCTGGCCGAGGGGTCGCTGCTCGGGGGCTGAGCGCGCACGGCTCGGCTGGGCCGGTGATGTGCCGCGCATCCGGCGCCGGATCCTGCCAAGCTCCGGGCGTGCCCGACGACGTCTACACCCACGGTCACCACGAGTCGGTGCTGCGCTCGCACAGCTGGCGTACGGCCGAGAACTCGGCGGCGTACCTGCTCAGCCACCTCTCCCCGGGGATGCACATCCTCGACCTCGGATGCGGTCCGGGGACGATCACGGCCGACTTCGCCCGCCGTGTCGCGCCCGGCCGGGTCGATGGCATCGATCGCAGCGACGACGTCGTCGCCACCGCCTCGGCACAGGCGGGACTGCCCGACAACGTGTCCTTCGCCGTCGGCGACGTCTACGCCCTCGACGCAGACGACGACGCCTACGACATCGTCCACGCCCACCAGGTGCTCCAGCACCTGTCCGACCCGGTGGCCGCTCTCCGGGAGGCCCGGCGGGTGTGCCGACCCGACGGCGTCGTGGCCGTCCGCGACAGCGACTACGGCGCCTTCTCGTGGGCGCCCGACGACGACCGTCTCGATCGGTGGCTCTCCCTCTACCGGACCGTGGCGCGCGGCAACGACGCCGAACCGGACGCCGGTCGGTACCTGAAGGGCTGGGCGCTGGAGGCGGGGTTCTCGCGCGTCGACGCCTCGGCGTCGGTGTGGTGCTTCACCGAACCCGCCGAGCGGGCGTGGTGGGGTGGTCTGTGGGCCGAGCGCGTGGTGTCGTCGGGCTTCGCCGAACAGGCACGCGAGCGAGGTCTGGTCACCTCGGCCGAGCTCGAAGACCTCGCCGATGCGTTCCGTGCCTGGGTCGACGCACCGTCCGGCTGGTTCGCCGTGCTGCACGGCGAGGTGCTGGCGGCACCGTGAGGCGACGCGCCCGTGGCACGGGGCGGCGTCGCCTCGGCGGTGCAGCTGTCGCAGCACTCCTCCTGCTGTTGGCCACCGCGTGCAGCGACGACGGGCGTACCGTCGAGCCCAGCGCCGACGTGACGACGACCTCCACCGCACCCTCCACCACGAGTTCGCCGGACCCGCAGGAACCGGCCGCTGCGGCGTCATCGGGCTGCGGCGGCAGCGAACAGGCCCCCGTGGTCGAGGAAGAGCGCCAGCTGGCGGTCGACGGGGTCGAGCGCCGGTACCTGCTGACCGTGCCCACCGCCCACGACGGCGACACGCCCCTGCCCGTGGTGTTCGACTTCCACGGCCTCACCGACGGCGCCGACGTCGAGGCGGCCCGCACCGGCTACTCGGCGGTCGCCGAGCGCGACGGTGTGGTCGCCGTGTTCCCCGAGGGCACGGGGAACCCACTGCACTGGGACGCGTCGCCCGATCCCGGCAACGTCGACCTGCGGTTCTTCGACGCCCTGGTCGACGAGCTCGGTGCCGAGCTGTGCCTGGACACCTCGCGCATCTACGTCACCGGGTTCTCGAACGGCGCCATGTTCACGTCGACGCTGCTCTGCGAGCGCTCGGACGTGCTGGCTGCCGCCGCGCCCGTCTCGGGCGTCATCGACGTCGCCGGTTGCGCTCCGGACCAGCCCGTGCCGCTCATCGCCTTCCACGGCACGGCTGACCCCGTGCTGCTCTTCAACGGAGGGGTGAACCTCCCCGGGCTCCAAGGGGGTTCGAGCACGACCCGCCCGCCCGTGGACCTCGACGGTCCCGGGTTCCCGGCGACGGTGGCGGCCTTCGCCTCTCGCAACGGCTGCGCACCCACCCCGCAGGACACCGAGCTGTCCGATCAGGCGGTCCGGCGCGTGTACGACTGCCCGGCCGGCGCCGACGTCGAGTTCGACATCGTCCTGGGCGCCGGACACGCCTGGCCGACCGCGGAGAAGACAGCCTCCGCCGTCGACGCCACGCGCGACGGCTGGGAGTTCATGCGCCGGTTCCGGCGATCCTGAGCCGGCGAGCGCCATGCCAGGCCCGACAGCCGTCGGCGCAGCTGTCGACCGTCGCTAGGGTCCGGCGCCATGAAGACGGACTGGAACCCGCTCCTGCGTGACCAGTTCCAGGAGCCCTACTGGAAGGAGCTCCGCGCCTTCGTCGAGGCCGAGCGCCGACGCCACACCGTCTACCCGCCCGACGACGAGGTCTTCGCCGCCCTCCACCTCACGCCGTACCGCGACGTCAAGGTGATGATCCTGGGCCAGGACCCGTACCACGGTCCCGGGCAGGCCCACGGACTGTGCTTCTCCGTCCGTCGCGGGGTCGACGTGCCCCCGTCGCTGGTCAACATCTTCACCGAGCTCGAATCGGATCTGGGCTGTCCCCGCCCCGACCACGGGAACCTCGAGCACTGGGCTCGGCAGGGGGTCCTGCTGCTCAACGCCACACTCACCGTGCGGGCCCGATCGGCGGCGTCGCACCAACGCAAGGGGTGGGAGACGTTCACCGACCGGGTGCTCGAGGTCGTCAACGACAAGCCCGAGCGGGTCGTCTTCATCCTGTGGGGATCGTCCGCTCGCCGGAAGAAGGCGCTCATCGACAGCCGCCGCCACACGGTGATCGAGTCACCGCACCCGTCCCCGTTGTCGGCCCACCGGGGCTTCTTCGGGTCTCGTCCGTTCTCCCGGTCCAACGCCGCCCTCCGGGACGCAGGTCGGGAACCGGTCGACTGGTGCATCCCGTGAGCCGCCGACCATGACCGGCTTCGCCGACGTCGCCGCCACGGCAACCGTGGTGGCGTCGACCACCAAGCGCAACGCCAAGAAGCAGGCGCTGTCCGAGCTGCTCGAACGACTCGAACCGGACGAGATCGAGCCGGTGGTCGGGTTCCTGGTGGGGGAGCTGCGCCAGGGGCGCATCGGCATCGGGTGGGCAACCATCTCGGGCCTCGATGTCACCCCGGCATCGGACCCGTCGCTGTCGGTCGCCGACGTCGACTCAGCGGTTGCCCACCTCGCTGCCACCACCGGGCCCGGCTCGCAGGCCGCCCGCCGGCAGCTCCTCGAGGACCTCTTCGTCCGGGCCACGGAACCCGAGGCCGACCTCTTGGGGCGTCTGTTCGTCGGCGAGATCCGCACCGGTGCGCTCGCCGGCGTGGTCACCGACGCCGTCGCCCAGGCGTCGGGCATCCCGGCCACCAAGGTCCGCCGGGCCGTGATGTTCGCCGGCGACCTGGGCGTGATCGCCCGGTTGGCGCTCACCGATGGCACGGACGCGGTCACCGCCGTGACCCTGCAACCGCTGCGTGCCGTGCAGCCGATGCTGGCCTCGACCAGCACCTCGGTGGCCGACGCCGTGGAGGAGCTGGGCCGATCCAGCGTCGAGTGGAAGCTCGACGGCGCCCGCATCCAGGTCCACAGGGCCGGTGACAAGGTCAGGGTCTTCACCCGCAACCTGAACGACGTCACCGACCGGGTCCCCGAGGTCGTCGAGGCGGCCTTGGGCTTCGATGCCGAGACCTTCGTGCTCGACGGCGAGGTGCTCGGGTTCCTCGGTCCCGAGGAGCCACCGCAGGCCTTCCAGGACACCATGAGCCGGTTCGGTCGCGACGACGGCACCGACCATCCCACACGCCTCGTCCCGTGGTTCTTCGACGTGCTCCACCTCGACGGCGACGACCTGGTCGACGCACCGCTCGTCGAACGACGCGAGCGCCTGGAGGCCCTGGCCGGCACGCGGACGATCCCCTTCGTGATCACCGATGATGTGGCCACGGCGGAGTCGATGCTCGAGCAGTCGCTCGACCGTGGGCACGAGGGCGTCCTGGTCAAAGCGGCCGACTCGACCTACGAGGCCGGGCGCCGTGGCAAGTCGTGGCGCAAGGTCAAGCCCGTGCACACGCTCGACCTGGTGGTGCTCGCCGTCGAGTGGGGGCACGGGCGGCGCACCGGGCTGCTGTCCAACCTGCACCTGGGCGCTCGCGAACCGGAGACCGGCGACTTCGTGATGGTGGGCAAGACGTTCAAGGGCCTCACCGACGATCTGCTGGCGTGGCAGACGCAGCGGTTCCGCGAGCTGGCCATCCGCGAGACGCGCTCGACGGTGTGGGTGCGCCCCGAACAGGTGGTCGAGATCGCGGTCGACGGCGCCCAGACGTCCAGCCGCTACGCCGGCGGCGTGGCGCTGCGCTTCGCTCGCGTCGTGCGCTACCGGCACGACAAGGACCCCGACGAGGCCGACACGATCGACACCGTCCGCGCCCTGCTGCCCGGACACTGAGAATTTCGTCATCTGGTCACCACAGGTGTGACGGAGAAACGACAGAAGCGACGAGGAAGGCTCGCATGTCCACCGCTGTGCTCTGGTTCCGGCGCGACCTCCGCCTGTCGGACAACCCCGCCCTGGTCGCCGCCGTGCACGACGTGGCGACGGACGACGGCCGGGTGGTCGGCGTCTTCTGCCTCGACGAGCGGCTGCTCGGCCCGGCCGGCGCCGTCCGTCGGGCCTACCTGTACCGGTGTCTGCGGTCGCTCGACGAGTCGATGGACGGCAACCTCGTCGTGCGCTCCGGCGACCCGGCTGAGGTGATCCCGGGTCTGGCCGCCGAGGTCGAGGCGTCGTCGATCCACGTCGCCGAGGACTTCGGGCCGTACGGACGCGAGCGCGACGAGGCGGTCGCCGCCGCAGCCGCGGAGGCGGGCATCGCGTTCGTCCGCACCGGGTCGCCCTACGCGGTGCCGCCGGGCACGATCTTCACCAAGGCCGGTGACCCGTACAAGGTGTTCACGCCCTTCTCGCGGGCGTGGCGCGACCACGGCGTCCCCGACCCCGTCCGCAAGCCGGCCCACATCCCGTGGAGGAGCGTGCCCGGAGACGACATCCCCGACGATCCGGACCTCGACGGGGTGGAACTGGCGCGCGCCGGCGAGGACGCGGCATCCAACCGGCTCGACCACTTCGTGCGGGCGAAGGTGCACGACTACGCCGACGCCCGAGACCGTCCGGGCGACGACGCCACGTCCCGGCTGTCCGCCGATCTCAAGTGGGGTGTGCTCCACCCGCGCCAGATCCTGTCCCGCCTCGGCCGCACCGAAGGCGAGCGGACCTTCGCAACCGAGCTGTGCTGGCGTGACTTCTACGCCGACGTCCTGTTCCACCGACCGGAGTCGGCCCGGGACTCGATGGACCAACGGGTCGGTGGGATGCCCTGGGACCACGGCTCCGATGCCGAGGAGCGCTTCGCCGCGTGGACCCGGGGACGCACCGGCTTCCCCATCGTCGATGCCGGGATGCGCCAGCTGCAGGCCGAGGGCTGGATGCACAACCGCGTCCGCATGATCGTGGCCAGCTTCCTGGTGAAGGACCTGCACCTGCCCTGGCAGCGCGGGGCGCGCTGGTTCATGCAGCACCTCGTGGACGGCGACCTGGCCTCCAACCAACACGGGTGGCAGTGGACCGCCGGTACCGGCACCGACGCCGCCCCGTTCTTCCGCGTGTTCAACCCCACGACCCAGGCGCAGCGCTTCGATCCCGACGGCAGCTACGTCCGCCGCTACGTGCCGGAGCTGTCGCGGGTCCCGGACCGGTGGGTGCACGAGCCGTGGCGCTGCCCGGACGGGCCGCCGGCCGCCTACCCGGCCCCCGTCGTCGACCACGGCGAGGAGCGGGAAGAGGCGTTGCGCCGCTACGACGCCGCGAGATCCTCCTGAGCCCGCGGCAGCCCGGCCGATGACCGCGCGAGCCGCGGGTATGGTCCCCGCGCAGGACGCCGACGAGGGAGTCGACATGGCGATGATCGCACCGCAGGACCTGCTGTTCCTGCTCATGGAGGCCCGGGAGAAGCCGGCTCACGTCGGTGGCCTGACGCTCTTCGAGACACCGCCCGACGCCGATCGGCACTACCTGTACGAGCTCTATCGCGAGGCCGTCGCCTCGCAGGGCGACGTCCGCTCGTTGTTCCGACGTCGGCTGCACCGGCCAGGGGGCCTCGGGCCGTGGACGTGGGAGGTCGACGACCAGTTCGACCTCGAGTACCACCTCCGGCACTCCGCGCTGCCCGAGCCGGGGCGCGTGCGCGAGCTGCTGACGGTGGTGTCGCGCCTGCACGGCTCTCTGCTCGACCGCAACCGCCCCCTGTGGGAGGCGCACCTGATCGAGGGACTCGCCGACGGTCGCTTCGCGCTCTACACCAAGATCCACCACGCCCTGGTCGACGGTGTGACCGCCATGCGCCTGCTGGCGGCGTCGATGAGCACCGACCCCGACGAGATCGGCATGCCGATGCCCTGGGAGCGGCGCCCGTCCGACAACGATCCGGCCGCATCGCCGAGGCCCGTGTCGTCCACCGGCAACGACACGTGGACGTCGCTGCTCACCGACGGCCTTCGGACCCTGGCCTCGTCGGTCGGCGGGCTCGTCGACGCCGCCGAGCACGTCGGACCGCTGGCGGCCAGCTTCCGCGACCAGGTCCTCGGCGCGGCGCTGCGGGCACCCCGGACCATGCTCAACGTGCCGATCACCGGCGCCCGTCGCTTCGCCGCCGATTCGTGGTCGATCGAGCGCATCCGTGCCGCCGCCAAGCCCTTCGGTGCCACGGTCAACGACATGGTGTTGGCCATGAGCGCCGGTGCGCTGCGCTCGTACCTGCTCGAGCACGACGCGCTCCCCGACGAGCCGCTGATCGCCATGGTCCCCGTCTCGCTCAAGGCCCGAGGCGCCGGCGACGACGCCGGCAACGCCGTCGGTGCGATCCTGTGCTCGCTGGGCACCCACCTCGACCGGGCCCCGGACCGGCTCGTGCACATCCAGGCGTCGATGCGCGAGAACAAGTCCCGCCTCGAAGGGCTCACGCCCGGCCAGATCATGGCCCTCAGCGCGTTGAGCATGGCGCCCATGGCCCTGCAACTGACCCCGTTGGGCCGCCTCGGCAACGACTACGGCCTGGTGCGTCCCCCGTTCAACATCACCATCTCCAACGTGCCCGGACCGTCCGAGACGCTGTACTGGAACGGCGCCAAGTTGGTCGGCAACTACCCGGTCTCACTGCTGGTCGACGGCCAGGCGCTGAACATCACCACGACCAGCTACGACGGCAGCCTCGACTTCGGCATCCTCGGTTGCCGGCGCAACGTGCCCCACCTCCAGCGACTGCTCGACCACCTCGAGGACGAGCTCGTCGCCATCGAGGCCGCCGCCTGATCGGAGCCGTCCGGTTAGCAGTCGGTATCATCGAGTGCCAGTCCGCGTGCCCATCCACGGGAGGTGACCGCATGCTCGACGACCGGAAAGCCTCGATCCTGCGGGCCGTCGTGCAGGAGTACATCCAGACCGCCCAGCCCGTCGGATCGGGTCGCATCTCCAAGGCGCCCGGTGTCGACGTCAGCTCGGCCACGGTGCGCAACGAGATGGCCGTGCTCGAGTCCGAGGGCTACCTGGCCCAGCCTCACACCAGTGCCGGACGGGTGCCCACCGAGAAGGGATACCGCTACTTCGTCGACACCATCGGCTCGCCCGGCGCCCTCCGCGGTGAGCAGGCCAAGCAGGTCCGGTCGTTCTTCGCCCGGGCGCACGGCGAGCTCGAGGAGATGCTCGAGTCCACCTCCCGGCTGCTGTCCGGACTGACGGCGTGGACGGGCGTGGTCGTGCCCCCGTCGGCCGCCGACGTCGCCATCCGGTCGGTGCAGGTCGTGTCGCTGGCACCCGGCGTCGCGCTGGTCGTCCTGGTCCTGGCCGATGCCACCGTCGAGAAGCACACGGTGGAGCTCGGCCGTGACATCGGCGACGAGCGGGTGAACGCGGCGTCGGCCCACCTGGCCGGCCAGCTCGACGGCACCATGCGTTCCGCCGTGCCCGGCATGGTGCTCGCCACCGGCGACGTCGACACCGACCACGTCGTCACCGAAGTGCTCGACGTGCTCCGTCGGAGCACGCCCACCGACACGGCCGACGAGGTGTTCGTCGGCGGCGCCTCGCGGGTGGCGTCGGCGTTCGACGCGGTCGAGACCGTCCAGCGCGTGCTGTCCATCCTCGAGGAGCAGCTGGTGGTCGTCACGCTGCTCAAGGACGTCGTCGACCGGGGCCTGCAGGTCGCCATCGGCTCCGAGACCGGCATGGAGACCCTGGCCGACGCCGCGCTGGTGGTGGCGCCCTACAGCGTCGACGGCGAGCGCGCCGGTTCCATCGGTGTGCTCGGGCCGGCCCGCATGAACTACCCAGAGGCCCTGGCCGCGGTGGCCGCCGTGAGCCGCCGCCTGGGCAACCACCTGACCGAATCCAGCTGAGGAGCAGATCGGAGACATGGCCGACTACTACGAGCTGCTCGGTGTCACCCGCGACGCGTCCGCGGACGAGATCAAGCGGGCCTACCGCCGCAAGGCCCGCGAGCTGCACCCCGACCAGAACCCCGACGACCCCGAGGCCGAGCACCGGTTCAAGGAGGTCGCCCGGGCCTGGGAGACGCTCCGCGACCCCGACAAGCGCCGCAACTACGACCGGTTCGGGCCCGACTACGAGAAGGCCGCCGGCGACCCGTTCGGCTTCGGTGGCGGCGTCGGCGACATCTTCGACGCCTTCTTCGGCGGCCAGAGCCCGTTCGGCGGAGGTCGTTCGTCGGGTCCGCCACGCGGACCCGATCTCGAGGTCGTCACCGAGCTCGAGTTCACCGAGGCCGTGTTCGGCGCCCAGCACAAGGTCGAGGTGCGCACCGCCGTGCCCTGCGAGACGTGCGACGCCACCGGCGCCGAGCCGGGTACGTCGCCCACGACGTGTGCCGAGTGCGGCGGCGCCGGCCAGGTGCGGCGCGTCCGGCAGTCGCTGCTCGGCCAGATGGTCACCACGGCCGCCTGTCCCCGCTGCGGCGGCGCCGGCCAGGTCATCGCCGACCCCTGCCAGGTGTGCTCGGGCGAGGGCCGCACGCTCGAGGACAAGACCTTCACCGTCGACATCCCGCCCGGCGTCGACGCCAACTCCACGCTGCGGCTCCAGGGACGGGGCGCGGCCGGTCCCCGGGGCGGCCCGCCAGGCGACCTGTACGTGCAGTTCCGCATCGCACCGCACCCGGTGTTCCGGCGTGACGGCGTCGATCTGCACGCCGACCTGCACATCCCCGTGACGCAAGCGATGCTGGGCGCCGACGTCGAGTTCGAGACGCTCGACGGCGTCGAGCACATCACCGTGCCGCCGGCCACGCCCACGGGGCACACGTTCCGCTTCCGCAACAAGGGCGTCCCGGTGGTCAACCGCGGTGGGCGCGGGGCCCTCCACGTCCATGTGGTCATCGACCTCCCGCACGACCTCACCGAGGAGCAGGAGGAGCTCGTCCGCAAGCTGGCCGAGCTGCGTGGTGAGGAGGTCAGCACCGACGCCGGCGGCTTCTTCTCCAAGCTGCGCACCGCGTTCAAGTGACCGACGGCCATCCGCCCGACGGTGGGCATCCTCACGTCGTCGTCGCCGACCTCGCCAGGCCGTTCCTCGGCGACGAGGCGCTGCACCACCTCGCACGGGTGCGGCGGCTGCGGGCCGGCGACCGTTGCACCGTCACCGACGGCGCCGGTGGTTGGCGCTGGTGCACCTTCGCCGGGGTGCCCGAGCTGGAGCCCGATGGCGGGGTGCAGCACGTGCCCCGTCCGGTGCCCGAGCTGACCGTGGCCTTCGCCCTCACCAAGGGGGAGCGCCCCGACTGGACGGTGCAGAAGTTGACCGAGCTGGGCATCGACCGCATCGTGCCCTTCCGGGCCGACCGGTCCGTGGTGCGCTGGACCGACGAGAAGGCGGCTCGCCACCTCGACCGTCTGCGGGCCATCGCCCGGTCGGCGGCCGAGCAGTCTCGCCGCTGCTGGCTGCCGACGGTCGAGGACATCGCCGACGTCGACGCCCTGGCCGCGCGTGGGGCCCACCGGCTCGATCGCGGGGCGCCGCCACCCCGCGGCACCGAGACCGTGGTGGCCGTCGGACCCGAGGGAGGCTGGACCGACGACGAGCGCCGCGCCCTTCCGGATGCGGTGGGTTTGGGGGACAACGTCCTGCGTGCCGAGACCGCCGCACTTACCGCTGGTGCGGTCATGGTCTCGCTTCGTAGCGGAATCGTCAGGACAATCGGAAAAACGACGCCCCGCGCGTGAAAACCCTGGCCGATCACCACTTTGGGTCATTGCCGGGTGGGTATCGCCTACCTACCGTGACCGATGAACACCCGACGAGGAGGGACGCCCCGATGACGACCGACCTGGATCTCGACGAGGCGAGCCTCGAGTACAGCCGCAAGGTCGGCGACCGCCTCCGAGCGATCCGTCGCCAGAAGCGTCTCAGCCTGCACGACGTCGAAGCCGCGTCCGACGCCGAGTTCAAGGCGTCGGTGCTCGGCGCCTACGAGCGGGGAGAGCGGTCGATCTCGGTGCCGCGCCTGCACCGCTTGGCCGGCTTCTACGACGTGCCCGTCGACCAGCTGCTGCCCGTCGACGACGAGGGTGACGTGATCGACCTGACCGACCGGGCCATCGCCCGCCAGTCCGAGTCGCAGCTGATCCTCGACCTGCAGATGCTGTCCGAGATGGGCGGCCCCGAGGGCGCCATGCTCAACCGCTACATCCGCACCATCCAGATCCAGCGCCAGGACTTCAACGGCCGGATGCTCACCATCCGCAAGGACGACGTCCGCGCCATCGCCTGCATCCTCGGGGTGTCCACCGACCGCACGCTCGACCGCCTCGACCAGCTCGGCCTGTGTCGGGCCGGCGTGTGACGCCGCGGCGCTGAGCGACACCGGCACCACCGCGGCGGCGCCGTCCTTCGGCGCGTACGTCCACATCCCGTTCTGCGCCCGGCGCTGCGACTACTGCGCCTTCGCCACCTGGACCGACCGCGAGCACCTGATCGACCGGTACCTGACGGGCGTGGCCACCGAGATCGACCGAGCGGTCGACGCTGGTCTGCCGGCGGCCACGTCCGTGTTCGTGGGTGGCGGCACGCCGTCGCTGGTACCCGCAGAGGCGCTGGTGGCCGTGGTCGCCCACATCCCGACCGTGTCCGGCGCCGAGCTGACCCTCGAGGCCAACCCCGACACCGTCTCCGCCGAGTCGCTGCGGACCTACCGCGACGGCGGGTTCACCCGTGTGTCGTTCGGGGTGCAGTCGATGGTGCCGCACGTGCTGGCCTCGCTCGGCCGCACCCACGACCCCGACAACGTGAGACGGGCCGTCGAGTGGGCGCGCGCCGCCGGGTTCGACACCTTCAACCTCGATCTGATCATGGGCGCGGTCGGGGAGCGACCCGCGGACTGGGAGGCCACGCTCGACGCCGTACTGGCCCTCGATCCGCCGCACGTGTCGGCCTACGGCCTCACCGTCGAGCCCGGGACACCGCTGGCCGCAGACGCGGCGCGCCACCCCGACGACGACGACCAGGCCGCCAAGTACCTGCGCACCGTCGAGCGGCTCGGTGCCGCCGGGCTCGAGTGGTACGAGGTGTCGAACTGGGCCCGCCCGGGACACGAGTGCCGCCACAACCAGCTGTACTGGGCCGCCGGCGACTACCGCGGGTTCGGCTGCGCCGCACACAGCCACCGGTCGGGACGCCGATGGTGGAACCTGCGCACGCCCGAGCGCTACGTCGCCGCCGTCGAGGCCGGAACCAGCACCGAGGCCGCCGGCGAGACGCTCGATGTCGAGCAACGCCGGATCGAGTCGCTGCAGCTCGCCCTGCGGACACGGAGCGGCGTTCCCGCCGATGCGCTCGATCTGGAGGACCCTGCGCTCGCCGGCCTGGTGGAGGTCGCCGACGAGCGGATCGTGCTCACCGCCGCGGGGCGCCTGCTCGCCAACGAGGTATCGCTCCGGTTGCGCTGAACGTGGTCATGCCGGGTCGGGCGCCGGTACCTCCAGGACCTGGCCGGGGTGGAGCAGGTCGGGGTCGTCGGGGTCGACCAGGCGCGATCGGTTGACCTCGATCAGCCGGCGCCAGTACTGGGCGACGTCGGCGTCGGACACCGCCCGTCCGCGGTGCTGGGCGACGATGTCGGCGGCGATGGACCAGAAGCACTCGCCGCGGTCGACGGTCCAGGTGGAGGCGACGGGGGCGCGAGCGGCCGGCCCGGCCGGCGCCGGCACCGTGTCGTCCGGGTCGCCGTCGTCCGGCTCCGTCTCGTCGCGGGCGCTGATGTGCGGTCGCATGGTCGCCGTACCCGTGGGACGGCCGACCTCGGGTGGTGCCTGGGTGACCGGGCGCATGGTGGCCGTGCCACCGACCCGTGCGCCCGAGACGTCGTCGCCGGTCAGCGATGCGCCGGCCACGGCCGCCCCCGGGCTCACGGCCGGCGCCAGCGTCGGGGTCACGACGAGGCCGACCCCCATGGTCGTGCTCAGGACGCCGCGCAGCACGGGAAGGGTGAGGGCGTCGGCGACGCGGACGAGCGCGGCACCTCCGCTCCATGCTGCGGACACGCGCACCACCGACACCGCCAGCACGTACCACGCCGTGGCCTCGGCGGCGAGGCGGACCAAGCCGACGGCCGCGGCGAACGGCGTGCGTGCGTCGACCCAGTCGAGCAGTCCGCCGGCGGAGGCCGGTGGCGGGGCGAGCCGACCGGTGCCGGCGATGTGCAGCGCGCACGCACACAAGCCGACGAAGAGCAACCAGCTCGCCGTGCGTGCGGAGCGCCTCATCGTGGCAGCGTCACCCGGACGGGACCGGACGGCGTGGTGACGACCGGGACGGGACAGGCGCCGCTGCTGCTGGCGATGGCAGCGGCATCCTCGACGACCTCGGACGCGGTGACCTCGACCGTTTCGTCGAAGGACCAGTCGGCGAAGACGAACACCTCGCCGGTGGTCGGACGCAGAAGCGCCGGCGTCGCGACGCCGTCGCAGTCCCAGTCGCCCAGCGCGACGAGGTCGCCCTCGGTCCCGAGCGTGACCGTCACGTTTCCGATGGTCGCCGTGCGGCCGTCGAGCTGTATCGGCTCGGGGCATCCGTCGCCGTCGACGTCGGGGCCGGTGGGATCGGGCAGCGAGCAGCGGGCGGGCCAGGTGACCGGTGTCGGCGCGGCTGGTGCGACCGAGCTGGCGGGGGAGTCGGTGGCCTCGGCGTCGGCCACCGTCGTGGTGGTCGTCGTCACCGATGGCTGCTGGCCGCCGAACGGGTCGATGGCCCGGGTCACCACCACGCCGGCCAGGACACCGCCCACCAGAACCACCGCCAGCACCGCGGTGCGGCCCAACCACCTGCTGCGGCGGGCGCCGATCGGTGACGGCTCGGGCTCGCGGAGGGGGACGGTCGGCAGATCGGTCGGCGGCGGTGGGGCGTCGGCGAGTGCCACGCTCGCTCGGCGCAGGCCGGCGGCAGCACTGGGAGCGGCGACCGGTTCGAGGTCGGGGTCGGCGTCGTACGTGGTGTCGGCGGCGAGGAACGACAGGTCGTCGGCCGTCCAGCCGAGATCGGCGGTGGGGTCGAAGTCGGCCGGGATCTCGGCGAACGACGTGGGCGGGGCGGGTGTCGAGCCGGGCGCGGGCAGGCTGAGCGACGGCACCGCCAGGTGGATGGCCTTGGCGAACTGGCGGGCCGTGGGCCGGGATGCCGGATCGGAGGTGCTCGCCCGGGTGGCGAGCGCCTCGAGCTCACGGCGCGCGGCACGGCGACGGGCGCGGGACCGCAGCCCTCGTGGCGGAGCAGCCCACGGCACACCTTCGGACAGCCGGATCTGCGACGCGAGCAGCCGGCCCAGGGCAGCGACGTCGGCGGCGGCTCCGGCCTCGGTGTGCTCGGCAGCCAGCCCGAACCCGCACAGACGGGGACGGCCCCGCTGGTCGACCACCACGTGCTGCCCGTCGACGTCGCCGTGGACCACCCCCTGGCGGTGCAGCGCGTCGACCACGTCGGCGACGGCCGACACGACGCCGGCAGCCTGGTCGAGCGGGAACGGTCCGAGGCGGGACAGCGCGGTGCCCGAGTGGCGCAGGCGGATGGCCCGCTCGTCGATGCCGACCAGCTCGACCACACCGGGATGGCGACCCCGGGTGAGCATGCTGGCCTCACGGGTGAGGCGGGCGACATCGCCCTCGGTGCGCGCCTCCTTCACGACCACGAGGTCGCCGTCGACCTCCTCGGTGCGGACCGCGATCACCACGAGCGCCAGCCTAGCGAAGTTGCACGAAATACATCAAGAACCAAGTGGGGTTGACATGTCTTGGGCAATCGCCCAAACTGTCTTGGGCGAACGACCAAATCGATGCGGCAGGAGGTACGCAGTGGCACCCGGACGAGGTGACGACACCCGGCAGTCGCTGCTCGACGCCACGGTGGCGGTGATCCTCGAGCGCGGTTGGGGTGGGGTCACGACGCGCGCCGTCGCCGAGCAGGCCGGGGTCCTGCCGGGCGTCGTGCACTACCACTTCGGCTCGGTCGACGAGCTGCGCCGCGAGGCGGCGATCTCGACGCTGTCCACCCATCTCGATCCCTTCGTCGACCTCGCTGCCCAGCTTCCGCCCCGCGACCTCATCGAGGCGGCGGCGGAGGCGACGGCCGAGGACTACGCCCCGGGCACCGACGTGGCCAACCTCGTCTACGAGGTCATGCCCGCCGCCACCCGCGACCCGCACATCCAACAGGCGCTGGCCGACCTGCTCGTCCGGTTCCGGCGGGCACTGGCCGCGTCGATCCGGCGCGACCACCCCTGCCCGCTGGAGCCGCCCGAGGTCATCGCCGGGCTGGTCGCCGCCACCCTCGACGGCCTCCAGCTGCACCTCCTGGCCGACCCGAGCCTCGACGTGGCCGCCCACATGCGGGCCCTCGTCCACCTGCTGGGACCCGAATCCACCGACCGATCGCACGAGGAGCACCCATGACCGCACCGGTCACCACCCGCACGTCCGAGAGCACGGTCATCTCCCTCCGAGGCGTCTCCCGCACCTACGGCAGCGGCGCAGCGGCCGTGCGCGCCCTGGCGCCGACCGACCTCGACATCGCCGCCGGCGAGCTCGTCGTGATCCTGGGACCGTCGGGCTCGGGCAAGACGACGCTGCTCAACGCGCTCGGCGGCATCGAGCCACCGACCAGCGGGCAGCTCACCGTGGCCGGCACCCGGATCGACGGTGCCGACGACGCCACCCTCACCGCGTTCCGTCGCGACCACGTCGGCTTCGTGTTCCAGTTCTTCAACCTGATCCCGACGCTCACCGCCCGCGAGAACGTCGAGCTGGTGCTGGAGCTCACCGGCGGCGACACCGGCAACGTCGACCGGGTCCTCACGGAGGTCGGTCTCGCCGACCGGTCCGATCACTTCCCCGGACAGCTGTCGGGCGGTCAGCAGCAGCGCGTGGCGGTGGCCCGCGCCCTGGCCAAGGAGCCGCCGATCCTGCTCTGCGACGAGCCCACCGGTGCGCTCGACCTCGAGACCGGGCGGACCATCCTCGAGCTCATCCAGCGGTTGCACCGCAACCGGGACATGACCGTGGTGATGGTCACGCACAACGCGGTGATCGCCCGGATGGCCGACCGCGTGCTGCACATGCGCTCCGGCGCCATCTCCGCCGACGAGTACAACGACTCGCCGGTGGACGCCGGCGAGCTGCAGTGGTGACGACGATGGCATCACCGTCGACCTCCAACCGCCTCCTCCACCGCAAGCTGCTCCGCGACCTCGGTCGTCAGCGGGCACCGTTCATCGCCGTGGCGGTCACCATGCTGCTGGGCGTCGCGCTGTTCGGCGCGTCCTTCGACGCCTACCGCAACCTGCTCGGTTCCTACGACCGGGTCTTCGCCGAGACCCACTTCGCCGACATCTGGATCGGCGGCGGCGACACGGCCGCCATCGCCGATCGCGTGGCCGGGGTCGACGGTGTCTCCGAGGTCACCACGCGCGTCCGTGTCGACGTGCCCATGCGGGTCGACGGCCACAAGCTCGCCGGGCGTGTCCTCGGCCTCGCCGGCGACCCGGTCGTGAACGACGTCTACGTGACCGATGGTCAACGGCCCCAACCCGACGCGGCCGGCGCCGTGCTGGCCGAGGACCACCTGGCCAAGGAGTTCGGGCTGCACCCGGGCGACACGGTGGAGGTCCTCGTCGGCGGCTCGTGGACGCCGTTGCCGGTCACCGGCCGGGCGGCCAGCGCCGAGTTCCTCTGGCTGGCACGGAACCGCCAGGAGCTGATCGCGTTCCCCGACGAGTTCGGCGTGGTGTTCGCCCCCGATTCCGTGGCCCAGGCCATCACCGGCACCGGACCCAACCAGGTGCTGGTCCGCACGTCGGGACGGAGCACCGACGCGGTGCTCTCGGACCTGGAGCCCATCGTCCACCAGCTGGGCGCCACCGACGTGTTCACCCGCGCCGAGCAGCCGTCCAACGCCGCCCTGTCCGAGGACATCCAGGGCTTCTCGCAGATGGCGTTCCTGTTCCCGCTGTTGTTCCTGACCGCGGCGGGCATGGCCGCCTACACCCTGCTGTCGCGCCGGATCCGGTCCGAGCGATCGGTCATCGGGATGCTCCGGGCCCAGGGTGTGGCCCGCCGGACGATCCTGCGGCACTACCTGGGCTATGGCGTGATCGCCGGTCTCGGTGGTGCCGTGCCCGGCATCGTGCTCGGGCTGTGGCTGGCGCGGGTCATGACCCGGTTCTACGTGGGGTTCCTGTCGTTGCCGATCACCGCGGTGTCGTTCCATCCCGAGACGCTCGTCATCGGCATCGCCTTCGGCCTCGTCGCCGGCGCGCTCGCCGCCCTCGGCCCGGCACGGGTGGCGGCGTCGATCGCCCCGGCCGAGGCCATGCGTGGCGTCGTGCCCGCCAGCGGCGGACGTCGCACGCTCCTCGAGCGGATGGTGCCGTTCTCGTCGCACCTGTCGGCCTCGTCGCGGCTGGTGGTGCGATCGATCTCGCGCAACCGGCGCCGCACGGCGATGACCATGGGCGGCGTGGCCCTGTCGCTGCTGCTGATCCTCGTTTCGTGGTCGATGCTCGACACGATCAAGGGCAACCTCGACGACCAGTACGGCACGTACGACAAGTCCGACGCCCAGGTGGTGTTCGACGGGTTGGCCACCGGCGCCGACCTCGACCAGCTCCGCGCCGTCGACGGCGTCGATCTGGTCGAACCGAGCGCCATCGTGCCGGTGAGCATCCAGGGGCCGGACGGCACGTACGCGACCATCCTGCGCGGCCTGCCGGCCGACACGCAGCTGCGCACCTTCCACGTCACCGACGGCGTGTCCCCGACCTCGGGCCGACGAGGGCTGGTCGTCGGAGCGGCGCTGCGCAGCCAGATCGGCGTGGCCCTGGGCGACACGGTCACCGTCACCGCCACCGACGAACAGGGCCGCACCCTGGCCACCATGGACCTGCCGGTGGTCGGCTTCGTCCAGGAGACGCTGGGGACCTTCGCCTACACGACGCTCGACGGGCTGGCCGCCGAGCTCGGCACGGCGGCACCGCCGGTGAACAGCGCCCTGGTCCGCTTCGCGCCCGGTGTGGATGGTTCGGTGATGCGGGATCGGATCGAGGCGCTCGACCACGTCGCCGAGTACCAGGCCACGGCCAGCATCCAGCAGATGGTCGACGACGCCACCGCGCTGCTCGTCGGCTTCGTGACCCTGATGCTGGTCGTCGGCGGCGTGCTGGCGGCCACGATGGTGTTCACCACGGCGTCGGTGTCGATCTCCGAGCGCAGCAACGAGGTGGCCACGCTCCGGGCCTCCGGCGTGGCCACCGGCCGCATCGCCCGGCTCATCACCGCCGAGAACCTCATCGTGACGGCGTTCGGCGTCGTGCCGGGTCTGGTGCTCGGCGTGCTCGGTGGTCGGGCGATGATGAGCACCTACACCACCGACCAGTTCTCCTTCGCCTTCATCGTCGAGCCCCGCACGCTGATCGCCTCGGCCGGCGCCGTGTTCCTGGTCGCCGTCCTCAGCCAGTGGCCCGGCTTGCGGGCCATGCGCCGCCTCGACCTGGCCGCCACCGTCCGCGAACGCTCCGCCTGACCCCCTCCTCTCTGGGAATTTCGTCAGCTGGTCACACCTGTGCTGACCAATCGACGACAGATCCGGTCAGGGGGAGCGGATCTCACCCGCCGCCCGGGCGGTCATCCGGATCGTCTCGCGCGACGGCCGCCCGAACGCCGGCGCGAACACGTGCCGGACGGTCGCCTCCACCGTGACCACGACCTCGTCGCCGGCGATCGTGGCCTCGACCAGGGTCATGCCCTCGCCACCGGATGCGGCCACGGTCGAGGCGGCGATGTCGTGCACCCGCGTCGGGTCGAGCACGAACTCGCCCGAGCCGCGCGCGATGCCGAGGTCGATGCCGGCGCCGGCCGCGTCGTTCGCCGCGTCGAAGGCCACGTTGTACGCCTGTCGCTGGCTCAGGTACACGGCTGCCGAGTCGACGGCGACGGCGCCGAGGAGGAGCACGATCAGCACCCCGGCGGGCATGAGCAGCAACACCGAGCCTCGTGTGCCGGTGGCGGTCCGCCGCCGCGTCATCGGATGCAGACCGCCTCGCCGGGCACGTCGCTGCGCGTGGGGTCGACCAGCTCGGAGTGCGATGCCGCCACCTCGAACGCCTCGCCGAACCCACCGAGGAACGGGATGCGGATGGCGGGCACGTGCACGGTGACCCGCACCGTCACGCGATCACAGCGGGCAACCGCGGCCGCCGGAGCCAGCACCTCGACCGTCGACGGGCCCGTCCGCCCGTGGTCGGCGAGCGTCTGCTCGGCCACCTGCTGTGCCCCGGCCTGCAGGTCGACGCCGGCGCCGGCTCGCTCCACCACCCAGCGGGCCGCCTCCCGGGATGCGGCGTCGGTGGCGTACTTGGCGTCCACGACACCCCACAGATTGGAGACCAGCAGCGCCCCGGCAACGAAGATGAGCAGCCCGAACGGCAGCACCTCGATGCCCGCCACCTGGCCCCGCTCGCCACGCCCGCCCGTCCGAAACTGGCAGCCGGATGTGATCACCGGTGGCGTCACGGTGTCGGCTCCTGGAAGACCTCGAGCCGGGCACGCGCCGTCCGCGTGAACCGCGCCGGGCTGTAGCCGGACCAGTGGACCGGCAGGAGGATCGGCAGGTCGGCGTCGACCCGCACCGCCACCGTGTCGGCCACACCATCTCCGTCGCTGTCGCTCACGGAGACCGTGAAGTCGGTGTCGTCGCCGTAGCGTCCGAGCCGGTCCTTGCCCTCCTGCGCGTACCCGGCCAGACGGGTGGCGTCGAGCGCCGAACCCTCGTTGGCGGCCCGCTGGGCGACGTCGCTCGCCACCGCGGTCACCGTCGTCCGTGCGTAGAGGCCGAAGAGCACCTGCACGGCGAACAGCAGGAAGACGAGGAACACCGTGAACGCGAAGCTGGAGCCGAACACGCCCGTGGCCCGGTCACCACGGAACCTCGGGCGCATCAGGGGCCGGTCGGCGACCCGCCGGCGTCGCTGCCGATGATGTTGACCTGGTTCTCGGTGTTCTGGGCGGTGTCCTTCCAGACGCTGTTGAACGTGATCCACATGGCCGCGCCCAGGAAGGCCATCACGAGAACGGCGATCGCCGTGGAGATGACACCTTCGCCGCGATCGCCACGGCGAGGTGCCCGGACGGACGGGTGGTCGGTGGACGAAGTGGACATGTCGGCTCCTTGATGGGCTCGGGTACGGGGAGGTCAGGCTTGCGAGAAGGCGCGCAGCGCCTCGAGGAACGGGATGGCGATGAAGATGGCGCCGGGCACCAGGGCGGCGACGGTGACCGGGATCCAGACCTGCTGGCTGCGTCGCTCGATCTGCTCGACCAGCTCGCGCTGGACCTCGCGACGAATGGCTCGCGCCTCCTCAGCGATGAGGCGACCGAGGTCGCCGGCCTCGCGGTTGAGCGCGAGCACGGCGACCAGGCGATCGAGCGCGTTGAGATCGGCCACCGCCGCCCACTCGCGCAGGGCGTCCACCTCGCTGACGCCCTGGCGGATCCGGGCCAGCACGCGGCGCAGGTCCTCGCCGCTGGCGCCGTGACCGCGCGTCGCGAGCCGCTGGAGGGCGGCGCCGAGCGAGAAGCCGGCGGACACCAGCATCCCGAGCTGCTCTGCGACGACGGGCAGTTCGAGGAACAGCCGTCGCTTGCGGCGTGCCGACTCGGTGGCGAGCTGCTGCTCCACCCACAGGAAGGCCAGCGCCGGCCCGCCGAAGAGGAACAACAGGACCACCGGCGCAGGCGGCCGGAGGGCGGTGGCGAGCGATGCCGAGACGAGCAGGGCGACTGCGGTCCAGCCGAGTTGGCGGACGCGGAAGCTGGTGACGTCGTACGAGGCGTGCACCCGGCGCAGACGAACGGTCAGTTCCTCGTTGACCCCGGCCAGACGGGCGGCCCGCTCGCCGACCGTGCGGGCCAGCGGTCCCACCACCTCGGCGAAGGAGTCGACCGAGAGGATCCCGGCGCCGGACCGACCGGCGGCCAGCCCTCCTGGCTCGTACGGGCGGAGCCGCTCGGTCAGGGAGCGGCGGGCGAACCACCGGCGCCCGCTGAGCGCCAGGGTGGCTCCGACCCAGAACACGAGTCCGGCGAGCACCGCGATCCTGGTCATTCGTGGAACACCCGTTGTTCCTCGGGGATGCGCAGGATGCGTCCCGCCCAGGCCCAACACGCCACGATGACGGCGACGGCAGCCAGGCTCAGCGTCTGCCCGGTGGCGGACGCGAAGGCGGCGCGCCCGTTGCCCACCGACATGCCGGCCAGCGCCATTCCGAAGGGCACCACGACGACGAAGCGACGGGCGAAGCGGGCACCGGCCTGGCGCGAGCGTGCGTCCTTGCGTCCCTGCGTGTCCTGGATGCGGTCCTCGATCAGCGCTTCGAGGCGCCGGTCGAGGTCGCTCCCGCCGACGGTGTGGGCGACGAGCAGGGTCTCGCAGGTGGCGTCGGCGGTGGGATCGGCGAGACCGGTCTTCAGCACCGACAGCGTCCGGGCGAAGTCCGTGGAGATGAGCCACTCGCGGTGGGCGGCGTCGAATGCGGGTGCCATGTCGTCGGGCGCCCGTCGGCCGACCTCGAAGAGTGCCTGCGGAATCGAACGGCCGAGGGAGTTGGTGAGCACGCGGATCTCCTCGAGCATCCGGGGCCAGGCCTCCTGGGCTCGCGCTCGACGGTTTGCACGCCGCACCCGGTACGAGGCGATGGGCGTCGACGCCGCGAACCCTCCCACCGCCAGCGCCGGGACGATCGCGCCGAAGAGCACGTACGTGACCGCGGTCGCGACCACGAACAGGGCGACGACGACGGCACCGAAGTCTCGCAGGCGGATCTCGGCGAGTCCGGCTTGCACGAGCCACTGCTGCACGCGGGACGGACCGTGGCGGTGCTCGGTGGTCGCCGGTGCCATGCCGAGGCCACGCCATCCCAGCGCCACCGCCGTGTAGAGGTAGTACACGCCCGCCGCGGCCAGGGCGGCGGCGACCGCCGCGGTCATGGTGCCACCACGCCCTGGGGTGCAGGCCGCCCGGCGACGGCGGGGTGGCCGAGCAGGTCGTGCAGGTCGTACCCGGCCTCCTCGAGCGCACGGGCGGGCCGCACGGGGAACAGTCCGCTCCACTCGAGCGGCGCGTCGCGCCCGTTTCGCCGGAACAGGTCGGTGACCGTGAACTGCGCCGACTCGGGTCCGGCGGCGAGATCCTCGACGGCGACGATCTCGGTGACGCGTGGTCCGTCGGACTCGCGTGCGCAGTGCACGACGATGTCGATGGATTCGGACACGAGACCGTTGAGCGCCGCCATCGGGATCTCGTTGGTATCGGCGAGCTGGCAGACGAATCTCAGGCGCGACAGTGCTTGACGGGCGGATCCGGCGTGAATCGTCGTGAACCCCTTGACGCCGGAGGACAGGGTCAACAGCAAGGGAAGCGCTTCTCGGTCCCGGACTTCGCCGACGATGGCGACGTCGGGGGCCATGCGCAGGAACCCGGCCACGAGGCGTCTCAGGTCGACGGCCGGACGGTCGGCACGCGCTGCACGTGTCTGCATGCTGGCGACGTTGGGCAGCGGGACGTCGGCCTCGAACACCTCCTCGGCGACGACCACCCGCAGCGAGGGGTCGAGCTCCGCCGCGGTGCACGAGAGCAACGTCGTCTTGCCCGAGCCCGGTGCACCGGCGAAGACGACCGTGAGCCGCGCCCGGGCGCAGGCACGGAGGAAGTCGGCCGCCGCCGACGAGAGCATCCGACGGTCGACGAGCTCGCCGAGGCTGCGGAACGCGACACCGGTGAACTTGCGGATGTTGACCATCACGTGACCGCCACTCGCCACGTCGCCGTGGACGATGTGCAACCGGGCACCGTCGTCCAGCTGGGCGTCCTGGAGACCCTCGGTGGGGTCGAGCTTGCGGTGGGCGCCGGACGCATCGTCGAGCACCTTGGTGAGCGTGCGGATGACGTGGTCGTCGTCGTGGAAGACCTCGTCGTGGTAGCCGGACGGGCCGCGGTGGCGTTTGACGAAGATCGCCGCAGGTGAGTTGATCATCACCTCCCACACGTCGTCGTCGGCGAGCAGCCGTTCGAGCGGGCCGTAGCCGGCCAGGTTGCGGTAGGCGCGCTCGACGACGGCGTCGGGGTCGGCGAGGTCGTGGCTGCGCAGTCCGCGGCGATGGTCGGCGGACCACTGCTGCACCTCGTCGACGATGAGCTGACGCAAACGGGCGGCCGCCGATTCGGCATCGAGGTCGAGCCGGATGTCGGCGGCCCGCTCGAGCACCCGTTGCTCGATGAGCTGGAGCGGACTGGCTTCCGCCGGCATCGCCGTCATCCGGCGGCTCCTTCCGCGTCGGACCAGGAGCCGAGCGAGCCCGGAGCGACGGGGACCGGCTCGACGGCGTCGGAAGCATCCGCCCGCGGGTGGTCGCCGAGCGCGTCCAACCGGGACAGCGCCGCCGTCGTCAGAGGTCTGACGACGGCGTCGGGAAGCGGGACGCCGTCGCGGAACGCTTCGTCGAGCCCGCGTCGGTCGGGCAGCAGCACCGGCGAGAGGATGCCGGCGCCCGGGTGTGAGGCCTCGAGAAGCTCGCGGATGCTGGTGCTCAGCTCGGCACGTGCCCGGCGCTGTCTCGGCGCACGGTTCACCACGGGCACGAGACGCTCGGGCTCGACGTCAGCGGCGAGCAGGTCGCGCAGCACGCGGAGCAAGGCGTGGGCCCCTTTCACGCCGGGCGCCCCGACCACGACGATGACGTCGGCCATCGCCACGGCGGTACGAGCCATCACGTTGCGCTCCTCCACGTCGGCCGATCCGGTGGTGGCCTCGCCCTCGAGGTCGGCGTCGACGTCGGCGACCAGCATCGTGAACGACCGAGCGAGGCCGTCGAGCGCGGCCCGCAGCGAGCGTGGCCGGAGGGCCGTCCAGTCGCGGTGGCGGCGCAGGCCGAGCAGCAGCCGGTATCGACGCTCGACCACGTCGAAGGTCAACGACCGGATCTCCTCCGGGCGGGGGACGCCGGCCCGATGTGCCTCGACCAGCTCCAGCACGCCGGGGATCACGTCACCGGCGTCGTGGAGCAGCCCCTGTTCGGCGTGGAGGCACAGGTCGGCGAGGACGACCGTGTCGCTGTGCGCGGGTTGCTGTGCGAGCCCCTGGGCCAGCGCCATGGCCACGGTGGACCGCCCGACACCGCCGCTGCCGGTCACCGCGACCGTGGGGGCCCGGAAGCCGGTCTCGAACACCGGGGCTTGTACGGAGCCGGGGACCTCGTCGACGCTGCGGAGCGCCAGGGCGTGCTCGGCCAGCGCCGCCTCGAGGTCGGATCGTCCGAAGCTGGCGGGGATGGTGGCCACGGCGCCCATCGCCGTCCAGTCGCGACCGTGGTCGCCCACGACGACCGGCACGCACCCGTGGCTGGTCGCCAGCTCGAGAAGGTCTCGGTCGACGCCGGGCAGACCGCTGTCGACCAGCAGCGCCGAGAAGCGGCGACCCGAACGGAGACGGGCCCGCACCTCGTCCGCCGAGACGGCCTTCACGAAGTCGATCCCGAGGAGTCCGGAGGTGGCCCACCGGGCGACGTCCGTGAACCACGGCGCCCGTGCCCGGGCCAGGCCGAGCACCACGTAACGGTCCGCCGTCATGGGTCGTCGCTCCCCGAGCCGCCGGCACGCCCCGACGAGACGGGTCGGTACTGCCGGCCGACGTCGCGAACGTCGCCACCGATGCTGGCGCGGATCATCGTGATGTCGCCGGCGGCCTGCGCGTGCACCAGCGCCTCGACCTGCGCGAAGTCGCGCAGTGCCAGCCGGACCACGATGGATCCTCCGCTGTCGAGCACACCGCCCGCAGCCCCTCGCACGTCGAGCACGCGCGCGTCCACGGCGATGAGCTCGGTGACGTCGCTGGACCAGGTGGAGAACACGTCGACGCGCTCGCCCGGACGGAGGCCGTCGACGGCGCGGCCGGCCGGGACGCTGACGGACAGCTCGAGCGTGTCGGCGCCGTCGGGCTCCACGACCGTGGCCGATGCCAGCAGGAACTCGCCCGGGTCCACCGGCGCAACGACGACTCTGCCGATGGCCGCCGTCGGCGCACCGAACAGCCCCCGCACGCGGTCGGGAACCTCGACCGCGACCAGCTCCACGTCTTCAGCGGTGATGACGTGTCCGGTGCGCAGCGCGTGCGAGGCCACGAGGACGTCGACCGTGTGGTCGGCGTTGGCGCCCGCGTAGGCGAGGAAGGTCCCCACGGCGGCGAGGGCCATCAACAGCCCGCCCACGACCGCCCGCCCCGACGGCAGCCCTCGGCGACGCTGCACGCGCGGTCCGTCGTCGACGACCTCGTGGTCCCGCCGGTGCCCGTTCCTCCGGCTCAGCACTCCCGTCACCTTCGACGGATTCGTGGTCGCGGCTGCCGGTTCCTGCGCCCATGCTCAAGTATTCCTGACACACCGCGTGTCAGTATCCGATGACACCAGAACGATCAAGACCACGCGAGAGTTGCGAAAACAGGTGAGATCATCCTCGCTGCTTCGTATCCGTAGACGAAGAGGACATGAGATTTGCCGAGATGCTGGCACGCGCAGCGTTTCGGGAGTACGGTGAACGAAGGTCCGTGTCCGCGCACAACCGGAGGTGGCTGCCATGACCGGAAACGTGGAGTGGCTGTCCACCGCTGACGCCGCCAAGGCACTGGGCATCACGCCGAGGACGCTGTATCGCTTCATCGACCAGGGCGAGTTGGCGGCCTATCGCTTCGGTCGGGTCATTCGCGTGAAGCAGACCGACGTCGACGCCTTCATCGAGGCGTCCCGCATCGAACCGGGCACGCTCGAGCACCTGTATCCCGATTCCGGCGCCCGTTCATCCGCCGACGCCGACGCCGACGCCGAGGCCTGAGCAGCCGGTCGTCGGGCCGGTTGCCGGCCGTCAACGCACCGCCGGAACGGTCAAGGCGGAGAGGTCGGCCTGGGGTTGGCCGAACAGGTAGCCCTGCGCCAGGCCGATCCCGAAGTGGTCGAGCACCTCGGCCTGCACACGGTCCTCCACACCCTCGGCGATGACCTGCAGCCCGAGGGCGCCCGACATGCCCAGGATGGCCTTCACGACCGCGAGGTCGCCCGAGCCGATGACCGCGACGCGTCCGATGAACGAACGGTCGATCTTGATGAACTCCACCGGGAGGTGCCGCAACCGGTCGACCGACGAGAAGCCGGTGCCGAAGTCGTCGAGGGCGAAGCGCACGCCCTCGGCGTGCAGCCGGTCGACGGTCTCGATGGCCTCGGTGTGGTCGAGGCCGAGAATGGCGGTCTCGGTGATCTCGAGCACCAACCGGTCGGCCGGGAGCCCCGAGCGGCCGAGCATCTCCAGCACCGTCAGCTCGAAGTCCGAGTCGACCAGCTGTCGGACCGACACGTTGACCGAGATCCACCAGTCGGCGGACAGCGACGCCATGGCGCTGGTCGCCTGGCCGAGCACATCGGCACCGAGCTCGAGGATGGCGCCGGTCTCCTCGGCGATGTCGATGAAGGCGTCGGCGCCCAGCAGCGTCCCGTCGGGACGCCGGATGCGGGCCAGGGCTTCGACGCCGCGGATCTCGCCGGTGGCCAGGGCGACGACCGGCTGGTAGAGGACCTCGACGGCGCCGCCGTCGACGGCGGACGCCAGCAATGTGCGGGCCTCGAAGTGGGCCTGGGCCCGCTCGGACATCCACGAGTCGTGCCGGACCCAGCGACCGCGACCGGCGTCCTTGGCCTCGTACATGGCCACGTCGGCGTCGCGCAGCACGTCGTCGACCGAGTCGTACCCGTGCGAGACGACGACGCCGATGGACGCGCCGATGCCGACCAGCCGGTCGCCGAGACGGACGGGCTCGGCCACCGTGGTCGACACCAGCTCGCACAACGACTCGACCTCGTCGTCGACCGTGCGGTCGTGGAGCTCCTCGGTGATGAGGACGAACTCGTCGCCGCCGAGCCGGGCCAGCGTGTCCTCGTCGCGCACGGCGGCGCGCAGCCGTTCGGCCACGGTCACCAGCAGCACGTCGCCGGCCGAGTGGCCGAGCGAGTCGTTGACCTCCTTGAAGTGATCGAGATCGAAGAACAAGAGCGCGAACGGCCGGGCGTGCCGGCGAGCCCGCGTGCCGGCGCTCTCGAGTCGGTCGCGCAGCAGGGTCCGGTTGGGGAGACCGGTGAGGCTGTCGTGCAACGCCTGCTGGCGCAGCGCCTCTTCGGCCTCCACCCGGCGGGTGACGTCGCGCGTGGACAGGACGAGGCCCTCCACGAGGGGATCGTCGCGATGATCGACGCAGGTGGTCTCGTGCCAGACCCAACGCTGGTCGGCGCCGGACCACGCCCGGTAGGTCGCCGTGATCTGCGCCTGATCGCCTTGGAGGACGCGTGCCAGCGCCAGTCGCACGATCTCCTGGTCGTCGGGATGCACGAACCGCCGAACCGTGTCGCCTCGGTCGGGTCCTGGACCGCGGAACCTGCGGTAGGCCGGCGACGCCCACACCCAGCGGCCCTGCGCGTCGAGCACGCCGGCCATGTCGGTGAGGCTCTCGACGAGTCGCTCGAACCGCTGATCGCGGAACCGGAACAGTCCGGGCGCGATCGCCTCGGCCAGCGGCGGCGCCGGCGGGGGAGCGACCTCGGCACGCGTCGCTTCGAGGTCTGGCGCGTGTTCCATGCGCGACGGCCTCCTCTCCCTGCACGGCGACGTATCGGACCCGCCGTGTAGCTAGTCGATCGGCACGTTCCGCGCCGAGTTGAGTCACAAAACGCACCAAATGGTGCGGTGCTGCGGATCAGGGGCCGAGCACCAGGACGGTGATCGCCTCCAACGGAAGCCACGCTGCCGCCGGCGGATCGGTGTCGGTCCGCAGCCGGATCACCGATGCCGACGCGCTGCGGAGCTGCCCGCGCACCGCCGTGCCGGATCGTGTGCGGACGACGACCTGCGGGCGTTCGGCGGCGACCGGGCCGAGCACGCCGGCCAGGTCCACGTCGAGCGCAGGGGAGCGGTCGCCGACCACCGGCCGACCACCCGGTTCGGTGTGCACCGCGTCCAACGCGGCCAGACGCACCAACACGTCCTGCTCCTGTTCCGTCCGGACGGCGGCGAAGTCGATCCCGAGCCCCACGAGATGGCCGCGGAGGCGGTGGGAGCCGGCCTCGAGCACGACGGGACGACCCTGCTCGGCGAGGTCGAGCAGGACCCCGGCGAGGCTGGCCTCCTCCTCGGCCTGGATCCGGAGCCAACGCTCGCGCGTCCGGGCTCGAGCGGCGTCGTCCACCGCGGCGTCGGCGGCCCAGCGGGCGAGCGCCTGGTCGAACGAGGTGGCGCCGCCGAGGACGCCGGACGGATCCAGGTGCGCTGGCGGCGGGAACGCCTGGCGACCCGACGGCGGCTGTTCGCGTCCTCCGGTGTGGTCGGTGGGCCGATTCACGGGCTCCGACGGTAGGCTCAGCGGTCTCGTGTCGGACACCCAAGTCGTCGTCAACGTCCCCGGCAACCACCTCATGGCGGGGTTGCTCGGCCATCGAGACCGGCTCCTGCGGCTGGTCGAGGAGGCGTTCCCCGACACCGCCATCCACGTGCGTGGCAACGAGATCGCCCTCGACGGGCCCGCCGCCACGCAGGCCGCCCACGTCTTCGAGGAGCTGGTCCTGCTGGTGGCGTCCGGCCAGGTGCTCGACGCCGAAGGTGTCCGCCGGGCCATCGACATGGTCGACCACGACGAGCGCCCGTCCGAGCTCATGGCCACCGAGATCCTGCGCTCGGCCAAGGGCAACGCCGTGCGTCCCAAGACGGCAGGTCAGCGGCGCTACATCGAGACCATCCGCGACAACGTGATCACCTTCGGTCTGGGGCCCGCCGGCACCGGCAAGTCGTGGCTGGCCGTGGCCATGGCCGTCCAGGCCCTGCACCGCAACGAGGTCGAGCGGATCATCCTCACCCGCCCCGCGGTCGAGGCCGGCGAACGCCTGGGCTTCCTGCCCGGCGACCTCATGGCCAAGATCGACCCGTACCTGCGCCCGCTGTACGACGCCCTGTACGACATGGTCGACCCCGAGGGCGCCCAGAAGCTGCTCGACCGCAACCTGGTCGAGGTGGCGCCCCTGGCCTTCATGCGTGGCCGGACCCTCAACGCCAGCTTCATCATCCTCGACGAGGCCCAGAACGCCACGCCCGAGCAGATGAAGATGTTCCTCACCCGCATCGGGTTCGGATCCAAGGTCGTGGTCACCGGCGACACCTCGCAGGTCGACGTGCAAGGCAACCGATCTGGCCTCGCCGATCTCGAGCGCATCCTGCAGGGCATCGAAGGGCTCGCCTTCGTGCACCTCGGCGCACGCGACGTCGTCCGCCACCGCATCGTGCAGGCGATCGTCAACGCGTACGACCAGAGCTCGGGGCGCTGAGATGGCCGTCTCCGTCTTCGGGGTCGACGAGCAGGACGACCACCCCATCGACGTCGCCCGCTGGGTGCGCCTCGCCGAGCAGGTGCTGGCCGCCGAAGGCGTCCGCCGTCCCTCCGAGCTGTCGCTGCTGTTCGTCGACCAGGCGAACATGACCGAGCTCAACGAGCGGCACATGGGCGCCGACGGGCCCACCGACGTGCTCGCTTTCCCCATCGACGACGACGGCATCGAGCGTGGCCGCTGGCCCGACAACGGCACCGGCGGTCCCGACCGGCCACCGGCCGACCTCGACGACATGCCGATGCTGCTCGGCGACGTGGTCGTGTGCCCGTCGGTGGCCGCCCGGCAGGCTCCCGAGCACGCCGGCAGCCCCCACCACGGTGGCAGCCTCGACGACGAGCTGGCGCTGCTCATCGTGCACGGCATCCTCCACGTGCTGGGCATGGACCACGCCAGTCCCGACGAAGAAGCCGAGATGCAGGGCCGCGAGCGCGAGTTGCTCGCCCGGTTCCACGACCCGTCGTGACCTGGCCGCTGACGGTCGTCCTCGTGGCCGCGCTCGTCGCGATCATCACGGTCGTGTCGCTGTGCGAGCTGGTGGTCGCCCACACCACGCGGGCGCGGGCGGCGTCGTTGGCCGACGAGGGCGTGCCGCGCGCCGACGATCTGGTGGCGCTCCTGGCGCGGCGGCAGACCAACCTTTCGGCACTGGTCGTGGTGCGCCTGCTGGCGCAGATCGCCGTCGTCGTCGCCGTCCTGGCCTATGCCGACCGATACTCGCCCGAGCCCTGGGTCTGGGCGGCGGTCGTGGTGGGCCTCGGGGTCGGTCTCGTCACCATCGAGGCGGTGGCCAAGACGGTGGCGCTGGTGCGCACCGATCGGATCGCCCGCCGTGTCGTGCCCGTGGCGCGCTTCGTCAGCCGGCTTCCCCTGCTCGGCCTGATCGCAGAGGCCATCGGTCGCCGGCTGCGTCACTCCACCCGAGGGGTCGACGAGGAGGAGGGTCGTCCCACGGTCTCCGAGGAGGAGCTGCTCGCCTTCGCCGAGGTGGCCGTCGAAGCCGAGGCCATCGAGGAGGAGGAGCAGGCGCTCATCGCCTCGATCATCGAGTTCGGCGACACGATCGTGCGTGAGGTGATGGTGCCGAGACCCGACATGATCACCGTCGAGTCGAGCTGGCGGGTCAGCGACGTCATGGAGGTCGTGATCCTCAACGGTTACAGCCGCATCCCCGTGACCGGCGCCGGCATCGACGACGTGGTGGGCATCGCCTACGCCAAGGACCTGATGCGCGCCGAGCGAGACGGTCGGGGTGACGAACCCGTTGCCGGTCACGTCCGCTCGGCCCGGTTCGTGCCCGAGCAGCAACGGGTCTCGGCTCTGTTGCCCGAGATGCAGAGCGAGCAGTTCCACATGGCCGTGGTGGTCGACGAGTACGGCGGCGTCGCCGGCCTGGTCACGCTCGAGGACCTCATCGAGGAGTTGGTCGGCGAGATCGTCGACGAGTTCGACGTCGAGGACCCGATGGCCGAGCCGCTCCCCGGCGGGGCCTATCGGGTGAACGCCCGCATGCCCCTCGACGAGGTCAACGACCTGCTCGACGCCGACCTGCCCGAGGGTGACTGGGACACCGTGGGTGGCCTGCTGTTCGCCAGCCTGGGCCACGTGCCCACCAACGGCGAGTCCGTCGAGCTCGGCGCACATCGGCTCACGGCGGCGCGGGTGCAGGGCCGGCGCATCGGTCTGGTGCGCATCGACAAGCTCGACCGGGCCGACGACGGTGTGGCGTCGGGTGGGCCGGCCGAGCGTCGCTCCTCCAGGTCGGGGGAACGGTCATGAGGTCGGGTTTCGTGTCGCTGGTCGGACGACCGAACGTCGGGAAGTCCACCCTGTTGAACCAGATCCTCGGCGAGAAGGTCTCGATCGTCTCCGACAAGGTGCAGACGACCCGCTCGCAGATCCGCGGCGTCCTGAACCGCACCGATGGATCGGGCGAGCAGGCCCAGGTCGTGTTCGTCGACACGCCGGGCATCCACAAGCCGCGCACGCCGCTGGGCGAGCGGCTCAACGCCACGGCAACCGAGACCGTGCGCGACGTCGACGTCGTGTGCTTCCTGATCGACGCCACCATGCCCTTCGGCAGGGGCGACCGCTTCATCGCCGACCGGCTTCCCGCCGACGCCGTGCTGATCGTCAACAAGACCGACAGGGCGACGCCCGAAGAGGTCCTGGCCCAGCTCGCCGCCGCCGGCGAGCACGGATTCGAGTCCTACTACCCCGTGTCGGCTCGTACCGGCGAGGGCGTCGGCGACCTGCTCGACCACCTCGTCGAGCGGATGCCGGAGGGTCCGCAGTACTACCCCGACGACATGATCACCGATCAGCCCGACGCCTTCTGGGTGGCCGAGCTGGTGCGCGAGCAGCTGTTGGCGGTCACCCGCGACGAGCTGCCCCACTCCATCGCCACCCGCGTCACCGAGCTCGAGTGGCCCTACATCCGGGTCGAGATCATGGTCGAGCGCGACTCCCAGAAGGGGATCGTGATCGGCAAGAAGGGGTCCGTGCTCAAACAGGTGGGCACCAAGGTGCGCCAGCAGCTCAAGGAGGGCGCCTACCTCGAGCTTCAGGTCACGGTGAAGAAGGACTGGCAGCGCCGCCCGACCGATCTCGACGACCTCGGCTTCTGAGCGCTCCCGGTACGGGACCGCGCCCACGGGGTCACCACGCGGCGCCGAACGGTCGGTCGTGCCACCAGCGGGTGCCGAGCACGATGGTGACCACCATGGCCCAGACCGTGGCCTCCGGGCCGGGTGGGAGGCCCCAGGCGGGCAACCACTCGAGCACCCACCCCAGCCACGCCGCCGGCAGCAGGGCGCCGATGGCGGCGCCGTGCGCCAGCCGCATGGATCGGGACAGGCCGAACGCCATGCCGGCCGCGCCGATGACGGCGAACAGGAACCACGGGAAGTGCACCGCGAGCAGGGCAGCGGCGGGGATGACCCCCGCTGTGCCGTGGAAGCGACGGAACACCGGCGCCACCATGCCGGTGATCACCGCGAGTCCCGACCACAGCGCCACCGACTGCCACGGGGACAGCACCTGGTTCGAGAAGTAGCCGATCCGTGAGAACCGGCTGCCCGGTGAGACCTGTTCGATGGCGATCCACGCGGCGGTGGACACGGCGAGTGCGACGAATGCTTCGAGGACGTGGTCGGCCGGACGGGGGCGCTCGTCGTCGCGCACCAGCCACGTAGCGGTCAGCGACCCGACGAGGTACGCCGACAGGACGATCGGGCCGGACAGGGTGGCGACGGCGGACACGCTGCGCACGGGCGGCACCGTACCGGCGCGCCGCGGTGGTTCAGCGCAGCGAGCGGAGGAACTCCCGGACCTCGTCGGGGTCCTTGGTGCGGCGCATGGCCGGGAGGCCGCGGATGAGGTCCCACCGGTACCGGGCGGTGGCCAGTCGTGGGTCGAGCACGGCGACGACGCCGCGGTCGCCGGCGGTGCGGATGAGCCGGCCGGCGCCCTGGGCCAGCAAGGTGACCGCGCGCGGCAGGTCGATGAGCTCGAACGCCCGGGGGCCGACCTGCTCTCGCCGGGCCTCGAGCAGGGGGTCGTCGGGCCGGGCGAAGGGCAGCTTGTCGATGATCACGCACGACAGCGAGGGGCCGGGCACGTCGACGCCCTCCCAGAACGACATGGTGGCGAACAGGCTGGTGGCCGGCTCGGCGGTGAACTCGCGCAGCAGCGCCGGCTTGGGGAGCTCGCCCTGGGCGAGCACCGGCGTGTCGAGCCGCGGGCGGAGGGCCTCGACGGCCGCCTGCATGGCCCGCCACGACGTGAACAGCGCCATGGTCCGCCCGCCGGCGGCCTCGACCAACGAGGCGATCTCGTCGTGCACGGCGTCGGCCCGGTCCTGGCGGGGGTCGGGCAGGTGGGTGGCGCAGTAGAGGAGGGCGTTGGCCTCGTAGTCGAACGGGCTGCCCACGTCGAGCTCGTCGGTGTTGCCGGCGGGGAGCCCGAGGCGGGTCGCCAGCTTGGGCGGGATGGTGGCCGAGCACAGCACGGCCGTGGTCTCGGACCAGAGCTGGTCGGCGAGCAGGCCGGCGACGTCGATGGGCGCGATGCGCAGCCGGGCCGAACCGAGCGCGCCCCTCGACCCACCCGACGCTGCCGGCGGGGATGACCGAAGCCACCAGGAGGTCCTCGGCCAGCCCACTGACCAGCTGCTGGGCACGGTTGCGGCGGGCGACCACGTCGGGATTGGCGTCGGGCACGGCGCGCAGGGCGGCTGCGGCGGCGTCGAGCTTGGTGCGGAGCTGACCGAACTGGTCGACCAGGGCGCCGGGCGGGGGGTCGAGCCGCGTGCCGACCAGCCCGTCGAGCACGTCGGCCAACCTGGTGCCCACGGCGAGAAGGTCGGTGACCAGCGCGTCGTCGGCGAGCACGCGGCCGACGGCGTAGGCGCAGGCACTGACCCGGCCGGGGGTGAGCTCGGTGCCCGCCGTGGCGGAGATGACCTCCTCGAAGCGGTGGGCCTCGTCGAGCACGACCAGGTCGTGGGGCGGCAGCACGACGCCGCCGGCGGCGACATGCGTGCCGTAGAGGTGGGCGTTGACCACGATGACGTCGGCCTCGGCCGCCCGGCGGCGGGCCGCCTCGGCGAAGCACGTCTCGCCCTTGGGGCACTTGGCGGCGCCGGGGCACTCCTGGGCGCTGACGCTGACCGACTCCCACACCACGGTGCGGGGCTCGACCGCCAGCTCTGCCCGGTCGCCGACCTCGGTCTCGTCGGCCCACTCGAGCACGGCCCGCAGTCCGGGGTCGTCGGTCTCGACGTCGAGGCGGCCCTCGCGGTCGGCGAGCAGCTCGGCCACGCGCTGGCGGCACACGTAGTTGGACCGGCCCTTGAGCACGGCCCACCGGAAGCCGCCGAGGTGCTGGTCGAGGAACGGCAGGTCCTTCTCGCCGAGCTGGTCCTGCAGCGCCTTGGTGGCGGTGGCCACCACGACGCGGGCTCCCGACTCGATGGCGGGGACCAGGTACCCAAGCGTCTTGCCCGTGCCGGTGCCCGCCTGGACCACCAGGTGTCGCCCCGATTCGAGCGAGGCCGCCACGGCTTCGGCCATCTGGCGCTGCCCGTCGCGCACCTCGCCGCCGCCGGGCAGCTCGGCCACCAGGGTGGCCAGGGTGGCGGCGGTGTCGGGCACCGCCCGAACGTAGTGGGACGGTGCGTCGACGGCGGCGGATGCGGTCATCCCCCGAGCATGCCGACGACCTCTGACAGCCGGCCTCTGACAGCCTGCGGCTACTCCTCGAGCCGGTCGATGACGGCGCCGGAGCGGTTGGCGCCCAGCGCGATGGCATGGTCGACGCGCGGGGCTTCCAGTGGGATCTGGACGGTGCCGTGCTCCTGCTCCCACTGGATCACGTTCACCACCGACCCGTAGACGAACAGGCGGCCGAACAGAGCCAGCCACGCGATGATGGCCACGACGACGCCGAGCGAGCCGTACATGGCCGACGAGTTGGCCACCAGCCGGGGGACGTACAGGGAGCCCACCAGCTTGAGGATCTCGAGGCCGACGCCGCAGAAGACCGCACCGGGGAGGCGCGCCTTCAGGCCGATCGGCAGCCGGCCCAGTGCGGTGAACAGCCACAGGAACAGCGCCGTGTTCACGGCGAGGCCGGCGATGATCGACACCGGGGCGAAGAAGCCGGGCAGGAAGTTGATGAGGATGCTCAGGGCGAACGAACCGGCGAACACGACCAGACCGCCGAGGATGACGCCGACCGCCTTGGCCTTGTCCTTCAACCCGGCACCGAAGGACTGCCACACCCGATCGACCGAACGCTGCAGCGCCATCACCACGCCGAGGCCGGTCCACAGCAGACCGAGCAGTCCGATGACGCCGGCGGCGCCGCGTGAGTCCTGCGCGTTGGCGACAGCGTCGGTGAGGTCCTGCGCCAGCTGGTCACCAGGCGGGATCCCGAGGGCGTCGATGAGGTCGCGCGTGAAGGTGATGTCGTTGGACGACACGAACCCGACGACCGACACGGCCAGGATGAGCAAGGGGAAGATCGACAGGAACGCCTGCAGGGCGATGCCGTTGGCCAGCGCGGTGCCGCTCACCTCGCCGAAGCGCTCCTGCACACGCAGCAACCATCCGATGACGGGCACGGTCCGGAGTCGCTCCTTCACGGTCACCCTTCCTACCCCGGTCAGGCACCGCTGACTCCCGCCCGGCGTGCTCCGAGACCGCGACGGGGCGCGATCGCAGCGGTAGCGTCAGCCACATGGTCGTCGACGGGATCGATCCGGCACGGGTGCCGCGCCACATCGCCGCCGTCATGGACGGCAACGGGCGGTGGGCGCAGCGACGGGGCCTGCCGCGCACCGACGGCCACGCAGCAGGGGAGGAGGCCCTGCTCGACGCCACCTACGGCTGTCTCGACCTGGGCGTCGAGTGGTTCACGGTGTACGCGTTCTCCACCGAGAACTGGCGGCGTCCCAAGGACGAGGTCCGCTACCTCATGAACTTCAACGAGTCGTTGCTGTTGCGCCGCCGTGACGAGCTCCACGACGAGAACGTGCGCATGCGCTTCATCGGGCGGCGGGGCTGGCGGGTGCCCAAGCGGGTGCTGCGGCGCATGGACGAAGCTGCCGAACTGACCCAGCACAACACCCGCATGACCCTCACCATCGCCTTCAACTACGGGGGACGCGCCGAGATCGTCGATGCGGTGCGTGCCATCGTCGAGTCGGGAATCGCCGCCGACAAGATCGACGAGAAGGTCGTGGCCCGACACCTCTACGACCCCGAGATGCCCGACCCTGACCTGATGATCCGCACGTCGGGCGAGCGTCGCATCTCCAACTACCTGCTCTGGCAGTTGGCCTACAGCGAGCTGACCTTCCCCGACGTGCTGTGGCCCGACTTCCGCCGCGAGCACCTCTTCGACGCCGTGCGCGAGTACCAGGATCGGGCCCGCCGGTTCGGGGGCCTCGAGTCGTCGACGTGAGATGAGCCGGTGAGCAACCGCCTCTACCGCGACGAGGCCGTGGTGCTGCGCACCTACAAGCTGGGCGAGGCCGACCGCATCGTCGTGCTGGCCACCGCCGAGCACGGCAAGGTCCGGGCCGTGGCCAAGGGCGTCCGCAAGACCAAGTCGAAGTTCGGCGCCCGGCTGGAGCCGCTGTCGCACATCTCGGCCCAGCTCTACGAGGGGCGCAACCTCGACATCGTCACCCAGGCCGAGGGCATCGACGCGTTCCGCGCCATCCGCGACGACCTCGAGCGGTACGTGGCGGCCACGTCGGTGCTCGAGGTCATGGACCAGGTCTCGATGGAGCGCGAACCCGACACGACCCGCTTCCGCATGCTGGTCGGGGTACTGCGGACGATGGCCGACAACGACAATCCGTTGGTGCTGCCGGCGTTCTTCCTGAAGCTGCTGGCGCACGAGGGACTGGGCCTCGAGGTCCAGCAGTGCGTGGCGTGCGGCGCCGGCGATCCGCTGGTGGCGCTCGACCAGCTCAGCGGCGGGATGCTGTGCCCGTCATGCCGTCAGGGGCGTGCCGTGTCCGCCGAGGCGCTGCGGCTCCTGCGGGCCGTGCTGGGTGGCGGGCTGGCCGGGGTGCTGGCCGAGGAGCCGTCACCGGCGGTGTCGGAGGTGTCGGCCATCGCCACCGAGGCCGTCGAGCAGCTGCTCGAGCGTCGGCTCCGCTCGCCCGGCGTGCTCCGCGACGTCTGACCGCAGCCGGCGCGCGGTGCTGCGCTCGTGTCGGAGTGGATGGCCGGCGTCGGGAGCGCCAGCGAGCAGCCGGCACGCGGCGCTGCGAAGCAGACCGCCATATCACGTGTCGAGGGGCTTCCACTGCTCGCGCTGGGTGTCCCACTGCAGCCAGGCCTGCTGGTTCGGGTCCCACTGCAGGTAGGTGTTGCGGGCCTCATCCCACTGGGGCGGGGGCAGTTCGTGGTGGGTCGGCGCCGCGGAAGGTGATGGGTCGGTCGGTGAGGCGCCGGGTGCCGACGGTTCGGCGCCGGGAGCGACGAACGGGGCCGGCCCCTCGGGTGCGGTCGGTGGTTCCCACTCGTCCATCGGGTCCGTGACGTCGGGCGCCTCTGGCGGCTCCCACGCCGGTGGCTGGGCGATGTCGTCGGGGAGACCTGGCGGCTCGTCGGTGGTCGGTGGCTCGACCGGTCGGGACGGGTCGTCCCACCACGCCGGATCGGGATCGACCGTCGGGGCGCTCTGGTCGACCCGCTCGGTCACCGAGGGCACGTCGAGGGAGCGGATGTCGAGCTCGGGCTCCGGCGGTGCCGGCCGCTGCGATCCGGGTCCGGACTCGGGGCTCGGCGTGGGCGGTGCGACGGGTGGTCCACCGGGCCACTCCGACGGCGCCGCACCCCACTGCGCCTGTCCGACGGGTGGGGCGGCCGGTCCGGCGACGACGACGGGTCGTCCGGCGTCGGCGCGGGCCACGACGTAGGTGCCGGCGGCCATGTCGCCGACGCGCCGGTGACCGGTGGTGGTCAGGGCAACGATCGGACCGACGATCGGCACGATCCAGGGCGCGCCGTCGACGGCCCAGAGCACGGTGCGGCCCAGGCTCTTGCCGATGCCGGGTCGCTGCCCCTGCTCGTCGACCACCCGGACGCCGGCCAGAAGCTTGCCCGGCGACCCGCCCGCCACGCCCTGGAGCACGATGAACAGCACCAGCCACCCGAACGAGGCCAGCGTCTGGGTGGCGACCTCGGTGTCGGAGAGCACGTAGGCCCGGTCGCCGAAGACGGCGCAGCTGGCCACCTGGTTTCCGCCGGTGCTCTCGAGTTGCTGGCACGCGGTGTCGCCGACGCCCGCAGGGATGTCGACGTACTCGGCTTGGGCGGCGTAGAGGCCGACCGCCAAGCCGAGGAACAGCAGCAGGTCGAGCACCCAGGCCAGGGCACGGCGACCCATCACCGCGGTGGGGTCGGCGGTGGGATCGCCCGGCAGGGTGACGCGGCCGGGTGTCGTGGTGGGGTCCGGTCCGTGCGGGAACGACCCGGGCGGCGGTGACGCGGTCACGGCGCCGGTCTACCAGAGCGTCGAGGGGCGGCAGCCCCGGCGACGGGCGCACGGAACCGTGGCGGAACGGCTTCCGGGGCGCGCCCGGCGCGTCGGTAGGCTGCCGCCCCTATGAGCGAAGCGCCCGAACTCTTCGACAAGGTCGTGAACCTGTGCAAGCGACGGGGGTTCGTGTTCCCGTCGGCGGAGATCTACGGCGGCTTCCGCTCCACCTACGACTACGGCCCGGTCGGTGTGCTGCTGCTGCGCAACGTGAAGGACGCGTGGTGGCGCTCGATGGTGCAGCTGCGCCACGACATCGTCGGCCTCGATGCGTCGATCCTGACCCCACCGCCCGTCTGGGAGGCGTCGGGCCACCTGGCCAACTTCACCGATCCGCTGGTCGACTGCCGCGAGTGCAAGGAGCGGTTCCGCCTCGACAAGCTCGACGATCCCGAGACCTGCCCCAACTGCGGTGCCAAGAACAGCTTCACCGAGGCCCGCCAGTTCAACCTCATGTTCAAGACCCACGCCGGCCCCGTCGAGGGCAAGGGTCACGAGGTCTTCCTGCGGCCCGAGACGGCCCAGGGCATGTTCCTCAACTTCAAGAACGTGCTCGAGACGTCGCGCAAGAAGCCCCCGTTCGGCATCGCCCAGATCGGCAAGTCGTTCCGCAACGAGATCACGCCCGGCAACTTCGTCTTCCGGACCCGCGAGTTCGAGCAGATGGAGATGGAGTTCTTCGTGCCACCGGCCGACGCAGAGCAGTGGTACGAGTACTGGTGCAAGGAGCGCTACGACTGGTACGTCGAGCACGGGATGCCCAAGGACAAGCTGCGCCTGCGCGCCCACGACGCCGACGAGCTGTCCCACTACTCCTCGGGCACCTCCGACGTGGAGTTCCTCTTCCCGTGGGGCTGGGACGAGCTCGAGGGCATCGCCAACCGTGGCGACTACGACCTCACCCAGCACGCCACGCACTCCGACACCAAGCTCGAGTACTTCGACCAGCAGGCCAACGAGCGCTACGTGCCCCACGTGATCGAGCCGGCCGCCGGCGCCACGCGCACGGCGATGGCCTTCCTGATGGCCGCCTACGACGAAGAGATCGTCAACGACGAGCAGCGCACCGTGCTGCGCTTCCATCCGCGCATCGCGCCCTACACCGTGGCCGTGCTGCCGCTGTCCAAGAAGGAGGACCTGGTCGGTGTCTCCGACGAGGTGCTCGGGCTGCTGCAGCCCCACTACATGTGCGACTTCGACGTGACCCAGGCCATCGGCCGGCGCTACCGGCGCCAGGACGAGATCGGCACCCCGTTCTGCGTGACCATCGACTTCGACACGCTCGAGGACCGGGCGGTCACGATCCGCGAGCGCGACTCGATGGAGCAGGAGCGGGTTCCGATCGACGGTCTGCGCGACCGTCTGGCCGAGCGTCTGGGCTTCTGAGGCCGATCCGGCGAACACCGACCACGAAGGCGGCTCCCCAGGCGAGCAGCACGCCACGAGGTAGCCGTGGACGACGGGGGAGAGCCAGGGCGTGTCGCCCTCGTCGGTCTCGCGGAGCAGGTACTGCGACTCCGAGGCGAACGGCACCGTCCGGTCCACCGCCGGGATCTCGGGCTCGCCGATGTCGGGATCGGCGGGGAACCAGATCGGAGCCGCCATCAGTTCGTCGCCGGAGCGATGTAGGCGAAGGAGCGTCTTCCAGTGCCCCTCGACCGGCACCGGGTCCTCCGAGCGCCACACGCCCGGTTCGACCTCGACCATGTCGGCCACCACCAGTCCGCCGCCCTGCCAGGAGCTGGCCTGGAACCAGTGGGCATCGTCGGCGGCATCGGGTGGCGTCAAGGTCGCCGCGATGTACGCGCCCCGGGCCTCGACCTCGTCGGCTCCGAAGGTCGTGGTGCCGACGGGTTCCAGGGTCATGGCCACCGTCACGTCGCCGACGTGGCGGCCGAGGAAGACGACGACCGGCGCGACGCTGAGGACGGCACCCAGGAGCAGAACGGCGGTGCCGATGGGGCGTCGGTCCGGCACGAAGCGGAAGGCGCGGGTGAAGCCGGTGCCGAGGATGGCGCACCCGGTCGCGGCGACGACGGAGGTCCCGACGGCGTAGGGCAGCAGCGATGCGTTCCAGGCCTGGTGGGCGCCGGCGAAGAACAGGTCGCTGTTCCACGCCCACTCGCCGGCGAGGCCGATGGTGCCGATGCCGATGCCGCTCAGCACGGCGAACCGCAGCCGGTTGGTGACGCCGACGGCGCCGGCGACGGCCTCGACCACCAGCGCCGACACGACGAAGGTGGCGCCGTGCCGGGTCTCGACGGGACCGCTGCCGGGACCGAGCTGGGCGAACTGCGTGGCGGCGTAGATGACCGCCAGCAACGCAGCGCGACCCGGGCCGAGCACGAGGCGGATGGCCACCAGGCCGAGCGCGGCGCCCATCGAGATCAGCAGCGGGTGGAAGACCTGCGCGAACTGCGGCACGCCGAAGCTGAACTCGCCCTGGCTGGCGACCAGGCCCTGCAACGTGAGCCATGCCGCCAGACCGTGCAGGAACCCCGCCCAGCGGCTGTCCTCGGGATGCACGCCCGTCTCGGCGAGCACGAGCCAGCCGGCGAGCCCGGTGAAGCTGGCACCGAGGATCATCAGCATGTGCGTCGGGCTCCACATGGTGACGTCGACGCCGAACGCCCGGTGCCACACCTCGTCCATCGGGAAGCCGGAGACGGCGCCGATGCCGAGGGCGCCGAGCGGGATCATCGACCACGGGACCCGGAAGCCGGCGACGTGCCAGCCGCCCTCCCAGCGGTCGAGCGTGGCCACGACCGTGCCCAGCACCGCACCCGACAGGATCCCGATGAGCCCGAGGAGGATCAGGGTGTGGGGGGCGGTCATCAGGGTCTCGTCACGGCCCAGCGCCACGTGCCAGGCGACGTCGCTGTAGAAGCCGACGCCGGCGACGAGCAGCGCGTACAGCGACTGGCCCACGGCGATCGCCGCCCAGCCCGGCAGACCGGTGAGCCGGGTGAGACCGCGGCCGATGCGCTGGAGCGCGCCGAGCGGGTACTTGTCGCCCGGGGCGGGCGAACCCAACCTCCACAGGACGGCGACCACCACGGCGTACGCCGCCAGCAAGCCGATCAGCGGGTTCCACGACGCGAGGGCGCTCCCCCCGAGGGTGCCCGTCGTCTCCGTTGCCCGTCCCAGTGCGATCCCCAGCATGTTACGCACAGTAACGTCACTCGGCGCTCGCCGTCGAATGCCTGCTGCTGCGCCGGCAGCGTCCCACCCCGCCAGTAGATTCGCCGCGGTGCCCCTGACCCTCGCCGCCGCGTCCGGCGCCGCGTCGTTCACCGACTTCGACGTGCCGCTCTGGGTCTGGGCAGCGTTCGTCGCGCTCGTCGCCACGCTGCTCGTCGCCGACCTGCTCCTGGTGCACCGCGAGGCGCACGCCATCACCACCAAGGAGGCGGCGATCGAGTCGGCGGTGTGGATCAGCATCGGCCTGGCCTTCGGACTGGTGATCCTGGCCTGGCAGGGCGGCGACGCCGCCGGCGAGTACTACGCCGGCTACCTCATCGAGAAGTCGCTCAGCATCGACAACGTGTTCGTGTGGGCGCTCATCATGAGCTACTTCGCCGTGCCCCAGGCGTTCCAGTTCCGGGTGCTGTTCTGGGGCATCTTCGGTGCGCTCGTGTTGCGTGCCGGCTTCATCTTCGGTGGCGTGGCCGTGCTCGACCGGTTCTCGTGGGTCATCTACGTGTTCGGGGCGTTCCTCGTCTACACCGCGATCAAGCTGTTGCGGCCGTCCCACGGCGACGTGCATCCCGAGGACAACCCCGTCCTGCGAGCGGTGAACAAGGTCGTCCCTTCCACCACGGAGTACGACGGCCAGAAGCTGTTCACCAAGGTCAGCGGTCGCCATCTGGCCACGCCGCTGTTCGCCGTGCTGGTCGTGGTCGAGTCGTCCGACGTGATCTTCGCCGTCGACTCGATCCCGGCGATCCTCGCCGTCAGCCGGGAGGAGTTCATCGTCTTCTCCTCCAACGCCTTCGCCATCCTCGGCCTGCGGGCGCTGTACTTCCTGCTCGCCGACCTGCGGAACCGCTTCCGCTACCTGCAACAGGGCCTCGCCGTGGTGCTGGCGTTCGTCGGCGTGAAGATGCTCATCAGCGAGCAGTACCACCTGCCGACCGGTGTCTCCTTGGGCGTCATCGCCGTGGTCCTGGCCGTGTCCATCGGCCTGTCCATCCGTCGTCCCCTTCCCGAAGAGGGTGAGCTCGAGCTGCCAGCGCACGGCATCTTGGGCTCGCACCACGACGACGCCGACCGACGACCGAGCGACGTGGACTAGGGCATGGGCATCGTCGACGAGGACATCTCCCGGGTCCGGGCGGCCACCGACATCGTCGCCCTCATCGGCGAGTACGTGCAGCTGCGCCAGGTGGGCTCACGCTGGCGCGGACTGTGCCCCTTCCACACCGAGAAGACGGGCAGCTTCTACGTCAATGCCGTCGATGGCCTGTACCACTGCTTCGGCTGCCAGGCGTCCGGCGATGCCATCACCTTCGTGCGCGAGCAGGAGCACGTGGGCTTCGTCGAGGCCGTCGAGCGCCTGGCCAGCCGGGTCGGCATCTCGCTCACCTACGACAAGCCGGGCGAGAACAAGACCCGGCAGGAACGTCGCCGACTGGTCGAGCTGCTCGAGCGGGCCGAGGACTGGTACCACGACCGACTGCTGTCGGCGCCCGATGCCGCCGGCGCCCGCCGCTACCTGCGCGACCGGGGGTTCGACGGAGACGAGGTCCGGGCGTGGAAGCTGGGCTGGGCGCCCGACGATTGGGACCAGTTGGCCAAGGCGCTGCGGGTGTCGGTCACCGACCTCAAGGCCGCCGGCCTGGGCTTCGAGAACCGGCGGGGCCGGGCCCAGGACCACTTCCGGGGGCGCGTGCTGTTCCCGATCCACGATGCCGACGGCAACCCGGTGGGCTTCGGGGGCCGGATCCTTCCCGGTGCCGAGGGCAGCAAGTACGTCAACACGCCCCAGACGCAGCTCTACGACAAGTCACGGGTGCTGTTCGCGCTCGATCGGGCCAAGACCGGCATCGTCGAGGCCGACGAGGTCGTGGTGTGCGAGGGCTACACCGACGTCACGGCCTTCTTCCGCGTCGGCGTGCCCCGCGCCGTCGCCACGTGCGGCACCGCGCTCACCGACGAGCACGTGCAGCTGCTGCGGCGCTTCGCCCGTCGCATCGTGTTGGCCTTCGACGCCGACGCCGCCGGGCAGGCGGCCGCCGATCGCTTCTACCAGTGGGAGTCCCGGTTCGACCTCGACGTCGTGGTCGCCGACCTCCCACCGGGCGTCGATCCAGCCGACCTGGCCGCGCGCGACGCCGATGCGCTGCGCGACGTCGTCGCCACGGCCCGGCCGTTCCTCGAGTTCCGGCTCTCCCGCATCCTCGACGGTGCCGACCTCGACTCGGCCGAGCACCGGGCCCGTGCCGCCGAGGACGCCCTGGCGGTCATCGCCGAGCACCCCAACGACCTGGTCCGCGACCAGTACCTCATGCGGGTGGCCGACCGCTGCCGGCTCGACGTCGACCGTCTCCGCCAGCGGGTCGCCTCCGGCGACGTGCGCAAGCGGCCCGACCCCGACGAGCTGCGCAAGCGTCGGGCCACCCAGCAGCGTGAGCAACGAGATGCGGCGGACGACGGCGACCCCGGCCCCTCGCCGGACGGCGATCCCGGCCCCGTCGAGCCCGGCGGCGGTCGAGGGCAGGTGGGTCCCCGAACGGGCCGAACGGCTCGCAGCGGGGTGTCGCCGGCGCTCGAGGTGCTCCGGCTGGCGGTCAACCGCCCCGAGTCGGTCGTCGACTGGCTCGACGAGTGCCTGTTCGACGAACCCTTGCACGTGGAGACGTTCCGTCAGCTGGTGGCCTGCCCCACGATCCACGAGGCGATCGAGTCGGCATCGCCCGAGGTGGCGGCGTTGCTCTCGCGGCTGGCGGTCGAGGAGCCGGTCGAGGATGCGCTCGACCCCGTCTTGCTCGTCCTGCGGGGCACGGGACGGCGGCTGCTCGCCGTGGAGAAGAGCGCCGAGGTGCCCGACCTGAATCGCCTGGCCGCATTGGCCAGACTGGTGGATGCCATCGGGCGGGACGAGGCCGGGCTCGCTGCGGCCCGCGACTTGCTAACCTTTGCTTCCGGAACGGGGGGCAATCCATGAGCCACGTGGCTGACGAGCCCACAGTCCCAGACGATGTACTCGAGGCGTTGGTCGCCGACGCCAAAGACGACGGCGTCCTGCAGCTGGACGCGGCCCTGGTGAAGCTGCGCGTCGAGCTCACCGCCGACGTGCTCACCCGCATCAAGCGGGCGTGCGCGCTCGCCGGCGTCACCCTCGACGAAGGCGTCGAGACCGATGCCAGCGACGACGAGGCCGAGGCAGCTACCGAAGACGAGCTCAGCCGGGCGCGGCGCCGCCGCATCGCGTCCCGCAACCTCAAGGCAGTGAAGCCCCCCACCGGGGGCAGCAGCGACTCGGTGCGCCTGTACCTGCGCGAGATCGGGCGCGTGCCGCTGCTCACCGCCGCCGAAGAGGTCTCGATCGCCAAGCGCATCGAGGCCGGCACCGTGGCCGCCGGGCAGCTGGCCGACCTGGCCGCCGCCAGCGAGCTCGACAAGCTGCCCTTCGACGACCGCCGCGCCCTGCAGCGCACGGCCAAGGACGGCGACCGCGCCACCGACGAGCTCATCCAGGCCAACCTGCGCCTGGTCGTGTCCATCGCCAAGCGCTACGTCGGTCGGGGGATGCAGCTGCTCGACCTCATCCAGGAGGGCAACCTCGGGCTCATGCGGGCCGTGCAGAAGTTCGACTACACGAAGGGCTTCAAGTTCTCCACCTACGCCACGTGGTGGATCCGCCAGGCCATCACCCGGGCCATCGCCGACCAGGCCCGCACCATCCGCATCCCGGTGCACATGGTCGAGTCCATCAACAAGGTCCACCGCATCCAGCGCCAGATGCTCATGGAGCTCGAGCGCGAGCCCACGGTCGAAGAGTTGGCCGAACGCGCCGACCTCACACCGGCTCGGGTGCGCGAGATCCAGCAGATCTCGATGGACCCGCTCTCGCTCGACTCGCCGGTGGGCGAGGAGGACGACTCGAACCTGGCCGACTTCATCGGCGACGTGAACGCCGACGCCCCGGCCGAGGCCGCTGCCCGCAAGCTGCTCAACCAGGCGGTGCTCGAAGCCCTCGAAGAGCTCAACGAGCGCGAGCAGGCGGTCATGCGCCTTCGCTTCGGGCTCGAAGACGGCCAGGCCCGCACCCTCGAGCAGGTGGGCCAGGAGTTCGGCGTCACGCGTGAGCGCATCCGCCAGATCGAGTCCAAGACGCTGGCCAAGCTGCGTCACCCGCACCGCTCCGACAAGCTGCGCGACTACCTCGAGTCCTGAGCGGAGAATTTCGTCAGCTGGTCAGGACAGGTCTGACGAACAGACGAAATTCTTGGGTGTGGGAGGTTCGGAGCCGGCGAGGGGAGTTGCTATCGTCGGCGCTTCCTTCCGGGGTAGCTCAGCTGGCAGAGCAACTGACTGTTAATCAGTGGGTCGTGGGTTCGAGCCCCACCCCCGGAGCCATCAAGGCCGCGGGTCAGCGGCTCGGCACGACGTAGGTGCCCTGCGCCGCCGCCGTGGGCTTGTCCTCCCGATCGTCGCACCACACCCGGACCGTGCCCACGACGTTGCGCCGGCCGGCGGCGTCGAGGGTGGCGCGGGCCCACAGGACGCTGCCCTGGGCCGGCCGCAGGTACCGGATGGAGAGCTCGGACGTGAGCGCCATGGGTTCGACCCGTCCGATCGCGCCGAAGACCACGTACCAGAGCGCGGCGTCGGCCAGCCCGAACTGCGTGGGACCCGAGATGAACCCGCCGGGTCGGATCGACTGGGGCTCGACGTCGAGCCGAGCGACCGCCTCGGCCGGGCCGAGCGCCACGCATCGGTTGCCGGTGCCGGAGAACTGCTCGGCGATCATCCGGTTGACTCCGTCGGGAGTGAGGTCGTAGTGCGGGGTCGCTTCGTCGGCCATCGGCGGGAACGTAGCCCCGGGGAACTCGGGGGTACTCGGCCCACCGCCTCAACTCTGGGAGAATCCTGCCGATGAAGGGGGACAGAAGCGTCGAAGCAGCAGAGGTGGCTGCGTGACCCGCTCGATCGATGATGATGTGACCCAGTCCTCCGGCGCCCGGATCCTCGCGAACCTGCCCGACGCGACGGTGCTCGTCGATCGCGCGGGCGACATCGTGTGGGTCAGCCCGTCAGGTGTGCGGCAGATGGGCGTCCCGATCGAGGAGATGGTGGGCACCAGCTGCCTCGACCTGATCCACCCCGACGACCTTCCGGCCGCGCTGCTCGCCCTGCAGAGCGTGCAAGCCAAGACGGTGGGCACCCTGATCGAGGTGCGCATCCGCACCAGCGACGGCTGGCGCCTGGCCGAGGTGCTCGGGTCGCCCATCGACGGGGGCGACGGCGGCGTGGTGCTCACCCTCCGCGACCTCACCGAACGACGCCGGTGGGAGGTCGCCGGCGACGAAACCGCCAAGCTGCGCACGTTGGTGCACCACGCGCCGACGCTGCTGGTGCTGGTCGACGCCGAGGGTCGCATCATGGCCAGCTCGGGAGCGATCACGCGCGCACTCGGGTACGACCAGGGTCAGATCGAGCGGCGACCGTTCGAGGACCTGGTCACGTGCGACGAGCGGCCACGGCTGCGGGCCGCCCTGGACCGGGCCCGGCGCGCTCCGCAGTCCCGTCCGGGCGCGGACCGCGTCGAGGTCTCCCTTCGCGACGCTCGTACGGACAGCCACGTGCCCTACGAGTTGTCGATCGTGAACCTCCTCGACGACCCGACCGTGCGTGGTCTGGTGGTCACCGGCCACGACGTCAGCGAGCGCACGGCCACGGAGGAGGACCTTCGCGACATGCTCTCACTGCTGAACGCGACCCTCGACTCAACCGCTGACGGCATCCTGGTGGTCGACCTCCAGGGCCGCATCACCAGCTACAACCGGCGGTTCGTCGAGATGTGGCAGCTGCCGCCCGAGGTCATGGCCGGCGGCGACGACGACGCCGCCATCCGGCACGTGCGCGATCAGTTGGTCGATCCCGACGACTTCGAGTCCCGAACGCAGGCCCGCTACGCCGACGCCGAATCCGGCAGCTTCGACGTGCTCACGTTCCGGGACGGGCGCGTCTTCGAGCGGTACTCGACGCCCCAGCGGGTGGGCGGCCAGGTGGTGGGGCGGGTGTGGAGCTTCCACGACGTGACCCGTCAGAAGCAGCTGGAAGAGGAGCTCGAGCACCAGGCGTTCCACGACTCGCTGACCGGACTGGCCAACCAGGCCCTGTTCCGCGATCGGGTGGCCCACGCGCTGGACCGGGCGTCGCGCGACGGCACCGATCTGGCCGTCCTCTACTTCGACATCGACGACTTCAAGCGCGTGAACGACAGCCTGGGGCACCGGGCCGGTGACGACCTGCTGTTGGCCGTCGCCGAGCGGTTGTCGTCGTGCGTACGGGCCGCCGACACCGCCGCCCGCCTCGGCGGCGACGAGTTCGCCGTGCTGCTCGAGGCCGGCGACGGGCGGCGCCAGGCCACCCACGTGGCCGAGCGCCTCATCAGCCGCTTCCGCGAGCCCGTGCGGATCGAGAACCGCGCCTTGATCGCGTCGGTCAGCATCGGCATCGCCTGTGCCGAGCCCGGCATGTCCTCCGAGCAGCTGCTCCGCAACGCCGACCTGGCCATGTACGCGGCCAAGCGCCAGGGCAAGGGCGGCTACGAGCTCTTCGCCGCCGGCATGCACACCGAGGCCGTGGCCCGCCTGGAGATGGAGGGCGACCTGCGCGCCGCCGACGTCGAGCGTGAGTTCTGGGTGGCCTACCAGCCGGTCGTCGAGCTGGCATCGGGGCGAATCGCCGGTCTCGAGGCACTCGTGCGATGGCGCCATCCGGTCCGCGGCGAGCTGGAGCCCGAAGGCTTCATCGGGGCCGCCGAGGACACCGGGGTCATCGAGGGGATCGGCCGGTTCGTCTTCGACCGAGCGCTGGGGCAGGCCCGCCGCTGGTCCGAGCGGTGCCGATCGGACGATTTCACCGTGTCGGTCAACGTGTCACCGCGCCAGCTCCGCTCGGGCGCGGTCGTCGCCCAGGTCGACGCCGCCTTGCGCCGGCACGGCGTCGAGCCTCGTCACATCGTGCTCGAGCTGACGGAGACCGCCATGCTGCAGGACACCCACGCGTCGGCGCAGACGCTGGCCGAGCTGAAGGCGTTGGGTGTGCGCCTGGCACTGGACGACTTCGGCACCGGGTTCTCGTCGCTGACGCATCTCCAGCGGTTCCCGATCGACATCATCAAGATCGACCGGTCGTTCCTGAGCACCACCGGTGCCGATGCAGCACTCGTGCGTGCGGTCATCCGCCTCTCGCAGGAGCTGGGCCTGACCGCCGTGGCCGAGGGCGTCGAGACGGCCGAGCAGGTGGCGTTCCTGCAGGACGCCGGCTGCACGTTCGGGCAGGGGTACTTCTACGCCCGTCCCGAGCCGCCGGACGTGATCGACGGGTTGTTGACGCGTGGGCCCGAGCCGCGGTCGGTGCGCCGAGTGGTCTGAGCGCCACCGTCCACCCGCAGACGCACCGGACCCCGGCCGAACCCCATCACCGCACCGACCAACGGTGGGATCTCGCCGGCGGGTCGCAGCTCGGCGAAGCGGTCGAGCAGCCGACGCAGGAACGTGGTCGCTTCGAGGCGAGCGAGTTGTGCACCGAGGCAGTGGTGCAGGCCCCACCCGAAGCCGAGGTGCGGGTTCGGATCGCGAGCGAGGTCGAGCTCCTCCGGACGTTCGAACACCCGGGGGTCGTGGTTGGCCGCGGCGATCGACAGCAGCACGGTCTCGCCGGCCTCGAGCGTCACGCCTGAGCGCTCGTGCGCCACCGAGACCTTGCGGACCATGGTCCGGGCGGGGCCGTAGCAGCGGAGGAACTCGTCGACCGCCCGCTCGAGGTCGATGTCCGGAGCCCGGAGCGCCTCCGCCAGGTCCGGTCGCTCCAGCAGCAGGGCGGCCATCTGCTGGATCAACGACGTCGTGGTCTCGTGCCCGGCGAACAGCAGCATCGTGCACAGTCCGATGAGCTCGGTGCGTGAGAACGACGTGTCGAGGGCGGCGATCCGGGCCACGAGTGAGTCGTCGTCCTGGCCCTGTGCGTCGTCGACGAGGCGGCCGAAGAAGTCGTGGAAGGCACGTGCCGCCCGCACGACGCCGGCCGGCGGCGTCTCCGACGGGCGGGTCGAGAAGACCAGCGCCGCCAGGTCGTCCGACCACGTCTGCAGCCGCGGCCGCTCGGTTCGGTCGACGCCGAGGAGTGCCCCCACCACCAGCGCCGGCACCGGCCGGGCGACGTGCTCGGTGAGATCGGCGACACCGTCGGCGGCGTGGTCGAGCATGTCGTCGATGGCTTCGTCGACGATCGACTCGACCATGCCGGCGAGGCCGCTCACCCGGCGGTGCGTGAATGCCGACCGGACGGGGACGCGCAGCCGGGTGTGCATCGGGGGATCGCGGAAGATCATCCATCCCCGCAGCAGGTCGACGACCAGCTGGAACTCCTCCGATCGCTGCGACGCCACCCGCTCCAGGACGGTGATCCGGTCGGCTGACAGCATGTCGCTGTCGCGGAACGCGTCGGTCACCGCCTGGTGGCCGATCACCGCCCAACCCCGGGGCGAGCGGTGCGGATGCACATCACCCAACTCGAACCACGGACCGAAGTACGCCGTCGGGTCCGTGATCGAACCGGCGCTGCCCAGGTCCAGCTCCATGCCGCCGGGACGGTAGCGAAGCAGCGCGATGCCCGTGGCACCACGGGCTACCGTCGCCCTCCCCGGGGCGGTAGCTCAGTGGTCAGAGCACGGCACTCATAATGCCTTGGTCGTGGGTTCGATCCCCACCCGCCCTACGACGAGCGCCACCTAGGGTCGACGCATGGACGAACTGAGCCGCCGTGCCCGTGCCGTGGCCGCCGCCGTCGAACCGGTGGCCGGGCAGGTGTACTTCTCGCCCGAGTGCCACGCCAACTACGAGGCGCTGGGGTTCGGACCGAGCCCGGGAGCGTTCTCCGGGGTGGCCGGCCCCGAGATGCGGTCGTACTTCTGCAGTCGCGGCTCGGTCATGGGCCAGGTCCACGGGTCGGTCATCGCCGCCGCGTTCGGGGTCTTCAAGCACGGCCCGGTCGAGCGGGCGGTCGCCGAGGGATGGGAGTTGACCGATGCCGAGACCATCTGCCGGGCCCGGGATGACGGCGCCGTCGGTCAGTTGCGACGCATCCTCGGCGACGCACCCGAGGGTGTCGACGACGCCCGGGCGTTGCTGGAGCGCGCCCAGGGCGACCTGGAGCCCTACGGGAAGCCGCTGTTCGCCGGCCTGGCCGCGCAGCCGCGCTTCGACGATCCGCTGGCCGATTGCTGGCGCCTCGCTGACCGCCTCCGCGAGTACCGGGGCGATGCCCACGTGGCCGTGTGGACCGCGGCGGGACTCGACGCCTGCCAGATCGGTGTGCTGAGCGAGCTCTACTGGGGTCTGCCGGCACGCTCGTACTCGCGGACGCGGATGTGGAGCGGCGACGACTACGACGCCGCCGAGGCCGTGCTCGGCGAGCGCGGGTTGCTGGAGGATCGGCAGCTCACCGACGAGGGCCGGGCGTTCCGCGAGCAGCTCGAGGTGGACACCGACCGGGCATGCCGGCCGATCGTCGAGGCCCTGGGTGACGACGTCGATCGTCTCGTGCACGTGCTCGGCCGATGGGCCGACGCCATCCGCCTCGAGCGTGGCTACCCGGCGGCGGGCCCGCACGACCTGGCCGACGCCACGGGCTGAGCGACCCCACCGAACCGGTCAGGCGGGCACGGCTGCTCAGAGGCCGAGCTCGTCTCGCACCGAGCGGTCGTGCTCGCCGAGGGCGGGGCCCACGTCGCGCACCGTGCCGGGGGTGCGCGAGAACCGGGGGACCACGCCCGCCATCGGGAGGTCGAACCCGGCCCGAGCCGTGGCCCGCAGCACCATCTCGCGGGCCGCGTAGTGCTCGTCGGCCAGCATGTCGGCCGCCGTGTAGACCCGGCCGGCGGGCACGCCGTGGGCCGACAGCAGGTCGAGCAGCTCGTCGGAGGGCATGGTGCGGGTCCAGTCGGCGACCAGACCGTCGAGCTCTCCGGCGTGGTCGCCGCGGGCCTGGTGGTCGCAGAAGCGGTCGTCGTCGACCAGTTCGGGACGGCCCATCGCCTGGCACAGCCGCCGGAACACGGTGTCGGCGTTGCCGGCGACGAGCACCTCGGAGCCGTCGGCGGTGGGGTAGGCGTTGGCGGGGGCGACGCCGGGCAGCGTGCCGCCGGAGCGGTGCCGGAGGACCCCGCCGACCTCGTAGTCGGCCATCGACGACTCCATGAGCGCGGCGACCGCCTCGTAGATGGCGACGTCGACCTCCTGGCCCTGGCCGCTGCGGTCCCGTTCGTGGAGGGCGGCGAGCGTGCCGATGACGGCGAAGAGGGCGGCCAACGAGTCGCCCAGGCTGATGCCGCAGCGGGCCGGCGGGCGGTCGGGGTCACCCGTCGTGTGCCGGATGCCGCCGACGGCCTCGCCGATGGAGCCGAAGCCGGCCTCCTCGGCGCGGGGCCCGGTCTGGCCGAAGCCCGAGACGTGGACCAGGATGACCCCCGGGTTCGTCGCCCGGATCGAGTCGTAGTCCAGACCCCACTCGTCGAGGCGGCCGGGGCGGAAGTTCTCCAACACGACGTCGGCCTCGGCTGCGAGCCGACGGACCAGCTCCTGGTCGTCCGGGCGTCGGAGATCGGCGGTGACCGACCGCTTGTTGCGGGCGATGGTCGGCCACCACAAGCTGTCGCCGTCGTCGGTGCAGACGCCCCAGCGGCGCATGGGATCACCGGTCTCGGGGGCCTCGACCTTGATGACCTCGGCGCCGTAGTCGCCCAGCAGCTGGCCGGCGAAGGGGCCGGCGATGAAGTTGCCCAGCTCGAGGACGCGGACACCGGCGAGGGGACCGGTCGTGTTCGTCTCCATGGTCATTGTGTACCAAAGCCGCCCATCGACGGGCGAAGGCGGTGCGGACTGGACGCCGAGCGGCATGATTGCACACAATCAGGTCGCCGATCGCCGCAGAACCGACAGGGAGCCGACATGCCGAGACTGCACCAGGTGGACCGCGACGAGGCCGAGGCCGGCATCGTCACCACCATGTACGACCTGCTGTTCGAGGACCGCGACCCGGTGCACGAGCCCGGCACGGCGACGGGCACCCCGGGCGACTGGTGGACCGTGTTCGCCAACAGCCCTGACGTGCTCCAGCACGCCGTGCAGGGCTTCGCCCTGTACCAGAGCCCGAAGCGTGCGCTCGACCCGGTCCTGCGTGAGTTGGGCCAGACCCGCGCCGGCTACACCGCCGGCAGCCAGTTCGTGTTCTCCCAGCACTGCAAGTCGCTGCGGGGCCTCGGGGTGCCCGAGGACAAGATCGCCGCCGTCGCCCACTGGCCGGCGGCCGACTGCTTCGACGAGGTCGAGCGTCTCGTCCTGGCCTACACCGACTGCCTGGTGCTCGATCGCGGGCGGGTGCCCGACGTCTTGTTCGAGAAGCTGCACGAGCACCTGGGCGACGTCGAGCTGCTCGAGCTCACCTACATCACCACGCTCTACCTCCAGCACGCGGTGATGTCCCGGGCCCTGCGCACCGAGTTCGACGACGTCGACGAGCGGATCGTCGAGGTGCGTGTCGACGAGGCCGAGGACCGCATCCTGCGCATCACGGCGGACGGATGAGCACCGCCACGGCCACCGCAGACGCCGGCATCTACGACCGGATCCGCCGGGCGATCGTCGAAGGGCGGTTCCCGCCGGGGTCGCGCCTGGTCGAGCAACGAGTGGCCGAGGAGCTCGCCGTGTCGCGCACGCCCGTGCGCGAGGCGCTCCGGCGGCTCGAGTCCGAGGGGCTCGTCGTCGTCGAGCGCAACCGGGGGGCACACGTGCGTCCGCTCACCGAGGCCGAGATCGGCGACCTGTACGAGGTCCGGGCGCGGCTGGAGGCCTACGGCGCCGAGCTCGCCGCCCAGCGCGCCGACGCAAGCGACCTGGCCGCACTGCGGGCCGCCGTCGACCGCCTTCGACGACGCCGTCGGGGAGCGGACCCGGCGGCGCGGCGGCTCGGCGCAGCCGGCGCCGGAAGAGCTCGACGTCGTGCGACGGCTCGACGCCGCCAACGCCGCCTTCCACCACCGTCTGCACGTCGCCAGCCGGCACAACCGCATCCAGCAGCTGGTGGCCGGCGCGGTGGACGCGCCGCTGGTCTTCCAGGCCCTGCAGCGCTTCGACGCCGGCGAGCTGGCCCGGTCCAGCATGTTCCACGGCCTGATCGCCGAGGCGGTGGCGGCCGGCGAGCCGGCCCGGGCCGGGCGGCTCATGACCGAACACGTCCTCCAGGGTCGCGACGCGCTGCTGCAGCGGCTGTCGGATGCCGGGGGCGTGGCCGACCTGTTCGAGACCGCCTCGGGAGGTGCGACGTGACCGACGTGATCCTGCGGGACGTGACGCTTGCGCGACGGACTGCAGGACGAGCAGCCGGTGAGCACCGAGGCCAAGCTGGCGGTGTTCGAGGCGCTGGTGGCCGCCGGCGTGACCGAGCTCGAGCTGACCTCGTTCGTGCGGCCCGACCGGGTGCCGGCAATGGCCGACGCCGAGGCGCTCTGCGCGGCCACGAGCGACGACGCCGTGGTGCGCTGGGGTCTGGTGCTGAACCGCCGTGGTGCCGAGCGGGCCCTGGCCGCCGGGCTCGCCCACCTGCAGTACGTGGTCTCGGTGAGCGACACCCACTCGCGCCACAACGCCGGGCGGTCCACCGACGAGGCGTTGGTCGGTCTTGCCGAGGTGTGCGGTCTGGCCGAGGATGCCGGCGCGCACGTCGAGGTCACCCTGGCGACCGCGTTCGGGTGCCCGTTCGAGCACCGCATCGCCGTCGACCGGGTGGTGTCCTGTGCCCGCGCCGCCGAGGACGCCGGCGTGACCTCCATCGGGCTCGCCGACACCATCGGGGTGGCCGTGCCCGGCGAGGTGCGCCAGCTGGTCGCCGCCGTCACCGAGGCGACCCCGGTCCCCGTGGGCGTCCACCTGCACGACACGCGCGGGCTCGGCGTCGCCAACGCACTGGCGGCGATCGACGCCGGCGTGCGTCGGGTCGACGGCAGCGTCGGTGCGCTGGGCGGCTGCCCGTTCGCCCCCGGGGCGTCCGGCAACCTGGCGCTGGAGGACCTGGCCCACGCCCTCGACGCCGGCGGCGTGCGCACCGGCGTGTCGGTCACGGGTCTGATCGACGCCGCGCGGCTGGCGTGTGCTGCCGTGGGCCGTGAGGTGGCCAGCCACGTCGGTGTCGCCGGCCCCCGCTTCGCCGACGGGCCCGATCGGCCCTGACCGTCAGCGCGTCCGGGCGACGATGAGGTCCTGGGTGGCGTCGCGGATGGCCAGGAAGACCTGCGTGGCGTCGTCGATCAGTTGCTGCCGGCTGAGTCCGATGCGACCGTCGAGCCAGGCCACCAGCAACTCGGAGAACCCGCCGACGAGCACGGCGGCACCGAGACGGCCGATGTCGGCGTCGTCGCCGCCGCGGCGCCGGCGCGAGTGGTCGCGCTGGACGAGCTCGACGATGCCGGCACCGGTCTGCACGCGGTGCACGTTGAGGGCCTCGTTGCCCAGCGCTTCGATGTAGAGCACGCGCCCACGTCGGCGATCCTCGTCGACGAAGGTCACGGTGGCCTCGACCGCGGCGCGCATGGCGGCGTCGTCGTCGGCAGCGGCGTCGACGGCGTCGGCCAGTCGCCGCCGCAGCTGGCGCATGACGTCGTCGTAGACGGCGACCACCAGCGCATCGAGGTCGGGGAAGCTCTCGTAGAAGTAGCGCGGGTTGAGCCGGGCCTTGGCGCACACCGCCCGGACCGTGGTGCCCGACGAGCCCTCGGAGGCGAGGAGCTCGAACGCGGCGTCGACCAGGAGCCGGCGCCGCTCGCGCTGGCGCTCCTCGGTGGTGAGCCCGTTCCATCGGGACGGCGTGCGGGTGCGGGAGGTGTCCGCCACGGATCCGATGGTACTGACAACGCGCGTTGCCAAGGATGACGGTCAGACCGTGGGCTCTCTCGGGAACCCCTCGACGGTGTGCAGCACCAGGCGGGTGGAGGTCTCGCGCACGCCGAGGGACTCCTTCAACCACCGCAGCAGATCGTCGAGATCGGCGATGGTCCTCGACCGCACCCGGATCTGGTAGTCGAACCCGCCGGTGAGGTGCACGGCGTCGACCACGTCGTCGTGGTGACGCAGGGCGTCGTCGACGCCGTCCCAGGGCGACCCGGGGGTGAGCTGGAGATCGACCAGCGCGTCGATGGGTCGACCGGCGGCCTCGGCGCCCACGCGGATGGTGAAGCGCTCGATGGTGCCCTCGGCACGCAGGCGACGCAGCCGCTCGGAGGTGGCCGACAGACTCAGGTGCACGGCCTCGGCGAGGTCGGTGACCGACCGGCGGCCGTCCTCCACGAGCAGCCCGATGAGCGTCCGGTCAACATTGTCCATGGCCGAAGATCCTACTGTCTGGTGGCGGTCGGTCCCGTTGATTCGGGAGCACATACAGCCTTCTACGGGTGATCCTGTGGTCATGATCATCCTCGTGGGTTTCGTCACCGGCCTGGCGCTGGTCGCGCCGGTCGGTCCGGTGGCGTTGACGTTGTTCGGACTCGGCGCCGAGCGGGGACGTCGGGCGGCGCTCGCCGGCGCCGGGGGCGTCGTGCTCGCCGACCTCGTCAGCATGCCGGTGGCGCTCAGCTCGGCGAGCGCGTTGCAGCGCATCGACCCGGCGGCGCTCGACCTGCTCGAGGTGGTCATGGGCGTCGGGCTCGGTGCGATCGGTCTGTTCACCCTGCTGGCTGCGTCCCACACCCGTCGGGCCGTGGCCGCCATCCGTCGACCGGTCCCGACGTTGGCGGCCATGACGATCGTGAACCCGCTGTCGATGACGGCATGGGCCGGCGTGGCGCTGGCGCTGCCCGCGTCCTGGCGATCCCCCGGAACGCTCGTCCTGTTCGGTTCGGGCCTGGTCACCGCGTCCGCCGTCTGGCACACGAGCCTGGCCGTGGCCTCGGGCAGCTTCGCCAGCCGGCTCGGCGACCGGCCCCGGGCCATCGCCACACGGATCAGCGGAGCGGTGCTCGTGGCCGTGGGTGCGACGCTCGTGCTCTGACGCTCCGGCGTCAGCTGGTCACTCGCCCACCAGGTTGCCGAAGCGGTGGAGGGTGCGGCTCACCGACTGCTCGCGCAGGTAGTGGCGCAGTTCGATGCGCCCGTCGGCCGTGACCGGCTCGTCGGCGAGGTGGATGCCAGCAGCCGCCGCGGCCACGCGCATCGCTTCCGAGACGGCACCGACGACGCGGACCTGCTCCACGCCGAGCTCGCCGAGCCGGCCGGCGAAGGCGTCGTCGTCCTCCTGATCGGTGCGGGACTCGACGAGCGAGACGCCACACGTGCGGGCTGCGTCCCGCACGCGGTCGACCTCCCGGTCGTCGGCACCGACGCCGACCCTGAGGCCGACGCCCGAGCGCGGTCGGTAGCGGAACAGGTTCGACTCGCAGAACAGTCCGGTCGGGTCGTGCTCGACGCCGAACTCTCGATCCCACCAGTGACGGTCGCTCGCCTGCCACACCGCAGGTTCGAGCGGCCCGGTGGGGTGCCAGGTCCCGAGCTGGGCGACGTAGTTGCGTCCGCCGGCTTTGGCACCGGGACCGACGCTGGATCGCTTCCAGCCACCGAAGGGCTGACGGCGCACGATGGCGCCGGTGATCGCACGATTGACGTAGGCGTTGCCGACCTCGACGGCATCGGTCCACTGCTCGATCTCGGCCGGATCCAGGGAGTGGATGCCACCGGTGAGTCCGAACTCGCTGCTGTTCTGCAGCCGGATGGCCTCGTCGAGATCGCGGGCGTGCATCAGGCCGAGCACCGGGCCGAAGCACTCGGTGCGATGGAACCAGGATCCGCCCGTCACCCCGAGCCGGACGCCGGGCCGCCACAGCTCGCCCGACTCGTCCAGCGCACGCGGCTCCACCAGCCAGCGCTCGCCTTCGTCCAGGGTGCGCAGGGCGCGATCGAGGCGGGGGTTGGGGGCCCCGATGATCGGCCCGACCGTGGTGGTCGGCTCGTGGGGCGGTCCGAGGGCGAGGCTCTCGACGGCGTCAGACAGCTGCCGGCGAAAGCGTGGGCTGTCGTACACGTCGCCCACGCAGATGGCCAGACTGGCTGCTGAGCACTTCTGCCCGGCGTGGCCGAAGGCGGACGCCACCAGGTCGGCCACGGCGAGATCGAGGTCCGCGCTGGGCGTGATCACCATGGCGTTCTTGCCCGAGGTCTCGGCGAACAGGCGCAGGTCGGGTCGCCACGATCGGAACAGCCGGGCGGTGTCGTACCCGCCGGTGAGGACGACGGCATCGACCGAGGTGACGAGGTGCCGGCCGACATCGTTCTCGGGTACCCGCACGACCTGGAGCAGGTCCTGCGGGACGCCGGCGGCGTGACACGCCTCGACCACGACCTCGCTGCACCGGGGCACCTCGGGAGCGGGCTTGCACAACACGGCGTTGCCGGCGGCGAGCGACGCCAGCATCCCGCCGGTGGGGATGGCGACCGGGAAGTTCCACGGCGGCACGACGGCGACGACGCCGAAGGGTTCGAACCAGGCGTGGTCGGCGTCCAGCTCGACGGCGCGGTCGGCGTAGTAACGGGCGAAGTCGATGGCCTCGCAGATCTCCGGGTCGGCCTGGGCGACGGTCTTGCGACCCTCGTGGGCCATGGCGGCCAGCAGCTCACCACGCCGGCCGGCCAGCTCGTCGGCCACGGCCCGCAAGACGTGCCGACGCTCGCTGGGCGGACGGTGCATCCAGTCGTGGTGGGCGGCCCGTGCCCGCGCGATGGCGCCGTCCACGCCGGCCGCGTCGTCGACCACGGGCGTGCGCGGCTCCGGCGGCTCGCTCGCCAGCTGGCGCAGCGCCCACCGCCGGGTCCCGGGAACCGCCGGGTCTGACTCCGGCTCGTTGGAGAAGGGGGCGAGACCCACCGGCGCCGGGGGCTGCTCCCGGTCGACCGTGCGTCGTGACCCTTTGGTCACGGTGTGCCGGGTGACCACGGACCGGCGGAACGCGTCGGCCTGCCGTGCGAACTCGGTGGAGCCGGGACGGAGGTCGCCGAGGACCCGCAGGAAGTTGCCGGCGGCGGCGTTCTCCTCCAAGCGACGGAAGAGGTAGGCGATGGCCACGTCGAAGTCGGCCGGGTCCACGACCGGCGTGTACAGCAGCAGCGACGAGCGGGCATCACGGATCACGCGGGCCTGGGCGGGGGCCATGCCCTCGAGCATCTCGATGCCGACCCGGTCGGCGACCCCGCGCCGGTCGGCGAGCAGCGACGCCCACGCCACGTCGAAGAGGTTGTGGCTGCCGACGCCGATCCGGACGGCGCGCAGGCGAACGGGCGTGCAGACCCAGTCGAGGCAACGCTTGTAGTTGGCATCGGTCTCGGCCTTGGTGTCGTAGGGCGCCTGCGTCCAGCCGTGCATGGCGGCGTCGACCCGCTCCATGGCCAGGTTGGCCCCCTTGACCAACCGGATCTTGATGTCGGCGCCACCCCGGCGGTGGCGGCCGCCCGCCCAGTCCACCAACTGCTCGAGCGCACCGAGCGCGTCGGGAAGGTACGCCTGGAGGACGATGCCGGCCTCGGTGGCCAGGAACTCGTCCTCACCGAGCACCCGGCAGAACGCGGCCACGGTCAGCTCGAGGTCGTGGTACTCCTCCATGTCGAGGTTGACGAACGTGCCCGACCGAGCAGCGGCGCGGAGCACCGTGCGCAGACGCTCGGCGATGCGGTCGAGGCTGTCGTCCCACGCCCAATGGTTGAGCTGCGAGGCGATCCCCGAGATCTTCACCGACACGTAGTCGACGTTCTCGTCGTCGAGCAGGTCGATGGTGGCCTGGAGGCGGCGCTGGGCCTCGCGCTCGCCGAGCACGGCCTCGCCGAGCAGGTTCACGTTGAGGTCGAACCCCTGCCGGCGGCGGGCGCCCAGGTGGCGTTCGAGCGGCCGGTCGTGGGCGTCGACCACCAGGTGACCGACGATCTGTCGCATCCGCCGGCGGGTCAGCGGCATGACCAGCCTCGGCAGCCGCGGCGCCAACGCCGCACCGGCCCGCAGGAGCAGGCGATCGAGGGTCGACAGGAAGCGGGGGAGCGGTGCGCCCCCGGCGGCCAGCTCGTGGAGCTGGTGGGCGGCGACGCGTGCATCGTCGGGTCTGATCACCCGATCGACGAACTGCATGGTGAAGGCCACACCGGCCGGGTCGTCGACCAGCTGGTGCAGTCGCTTCGTGGTCCGCCGGTCGCCTCGGGTCTCCGCGTCCTCCGCCGCCCGGAGCCACCGCTCGACGAGGGCCACGGTCTCGTCGACCAGCAGGTCCTGGTCGGCGGGTTCGGCGGCGCCGGGCGCCGGCTGCTCGGCCATGCCCCATGCTCTCACGGTGACGGACGGGAGTGGTTCAGCCGGCGATCGGCCCCACGGTCGCTTCGCTGGCGCTCACGAGGTCGGCGCCCCGCAGGGTGAGCTCGAGGCCACGGCGTCCGCCGCTCACGTGGACGACGTCGAGTGCGGCGAGGAGCTCGTCGACGAAGACGGGGAGCGGGTGGCGGCTGCCGAAGGGGGAGATGCCCCCGATGACCGAGCCCGTGAGCCGTTCGGCGTCCGCTCGCGTCGCCATCGAGGCCCGCTTCACACCGGTCAGCGCGGCCAGCGCCTTGAGGTCGAGCGTCGCGCTCACCGGGACGACGGCGAGCACGAACCGGCCGTCCTGCAGGTCGACCACGAGCGTCTTGCCCACCGTGTCGGGGTCGAAGCCGAGAACGGCGACCAGACCGTCGCCGTATCCACCACCGTCCGGCGGGTCGTACGCCGTCACCTCGTAGCCGACGTCCGCGTCGTCGAGTGCTCGGGTGGCCGGGGTCTGCACCGTCCCGTCAGCCGAGAGGCTTGGGGTGGTTGGGGTCGTTCTCCTCGATGAGGACGACGAGCTCGGAGTCGTCCTTGTCCTTGATGCGTCCGGGATGCTCGTCGTCGAGGTGGAGCTTGAGCTCCCACCGGGCGACGAAGCGGAGCTCACAGAACGGGCACTGCGCAGCTTCGGTCATCGGTGGCCTCCTCTCGGATGGTCCGGGGTTACAGGTCGTCCAGCCAGGCGGGGGCCCGGTCGAGCAGGAAGTGGCTGACCGCCAGGCAGCGGTCGAGCGTCTCGCAGAGCTGCTCCTGGCCGAGGAAGACGCGGGCAAGTGACACGTCGACCCGGGCCACGATGGTCAACGACCGCTCGGGTGCGTCGGTGACGGCGCCGAACGAGTCGATGGCCGACACCTCGAGGGGCAGGTCGGGACCGCCCTCGCCGGCCAGATCGGTGGCCAGCACCAGCAGGTCGGGGCCCTTGGGCAGCGGCGGGAGCGACCAGGTGAAGATCAGCGGGAAGTGGAACTCGTCGGGCGGGTCCTCGTCCTCGGGGATCGACATGACCACGTCCTCGAACGACAGGAGGATGCGGGGGTCGACGTCGAGCGCGAGGTGCAGGTCGAGCGGGCCGCCGCACGCCTCCTCGGGGTGGAGGTCGACCTCCCAGGCCTGGCGGAGGGAGTACGTCTCGACGAAGTGGCGCTCGTCGTGGACGTGGAACCCGTGGTCGACGGCGTGGTCCTTCAGGTCGGCCACGAACCCGGCGACGTCGATGGAGGCCATGCACAGAGCCTGCCACGGGTCGGCGCAGGGCTCGGCATCGTCCGCTTGTACCGTCGGGAGATGGACGACGACGATCTGCTGGCGGTCCTGCGCGCTGCGGCCGACGCGGTGCGCCAGGCGCTCGACGGCCTCGACGACTGGGGGTTGGCGGGCACCCGGGCCGGCCAGTACCGCAGCGACCTCGCCGCCGACGACGCCTGCCTGGCCGTGCTCGACGACGCCGGCCTGGGCTGGCTCTCGGAGGAGTCGGGCACCGAGCACCTCGGCCGCGACGTGGTCGTGATCGTCGATCCGGTCGACGGGTCGACCAACGCCGACCGCGGCATCCCGTGGTTCGCCACCAGCCTCTGCGCCGTCGACACCGACGGACCCCGGGTGGCCCTGGTCGCCAACCAGGCCACCGGCCGACGCTACGAGGCCGTCCGCGGTGCCGGCGCCACGGTCGACGGCCGGGAGCTCCGACCCAGCGGCGCCACCCAGCTGCGCCGGTCGATCGTCGGACTCTCGGGCTACCCGAACCAGTACCTGGGGTGGAAGCAGTTCCGGGCGCTGGGTGCCGTGGCGCTCGACCTGTGCGCGGTGGCCGAGGGTGTCCTCGACGGCTATGTCGACTGCTCGCCCAGCGCCCACGGCTCGTGGGACTACGCCGCCGGCCTGCTCGTCTGCCGGGAGGTCGGCGTGCCGGTCGTCGACGCGTTCGATCGTGAGCTGCTGGTGCTCGGCCACGAACAGCGCCGCACGCCGGTGGCGGCCGCGACGCACGAGCTGCTCGACGAGCTGGTCGACGCCCGGCGCCGGCTCCGCTGGCCCGACGACCCCGAGCTGCCCGACCCGCCCGTTCCGCACGATCCGGACGGTCGGGACGCGAACCCCCGCCGGTAGGCTGCCGGCCAGTGGCCGGACCCCTGTACCACGTTGCGCTCCAGGTGTACCGCCGCATGCCGGTCGGTCTTCGCCGCCGTCTCGTCCGGCTGGTCTCGCCGTCGTTCACGGTGGGCGCGATGTGCTTCATCGAGCGCGACGACGGTGCCCTCTTGCTGGTCCGCCACTCCTACCGCCAACGCTGGGGCGTCCCCGGGGGTCTGCTCGAGCGAGGCGAGGCGCCTGAGGAGGGCGCTCGGCGCGAGGTCATGGAGGAGGTCGGTCTCGACGTGGAACTGCTCGGCGAGCCGGCGGTGGTCGTCGACGCCGATCCTCAGCGCGTCGACGTGATCTTCCGGTGCCGACCGGTCGCCGGCGGCCCGAGGGAAGACATCACGCCGGGTTCGGCCGAGATCGTCGAGGCCCGCTGGTTCCTCCCCGATGCGCTTCCCGAGCTGCAGTTCGAGACCGCCGGTGCGCTGGTGGCGCTGGCGCGTGCGGCCAATCACCCCGTGCAGCATCCGTTACCGGCGCCGGTCTGGCCCCGGCTCGACTGATCAGACCGCCAGGGCGGCCCGTCCGCGGCGTTGCGCGGGAGAGCAGGGGTGGCGCAGCTTGGTGAGCGCCTTGGCCTCGATCTGGCGGATGCGCTCGCGGGTGAGGTCGAAGTGCCGGCCCACCTCGTCGAGCGTCAGCGGTCGCTCGCCGACCAGGCCGAACCGCAGCTCGAGCACCTCGCGCTCGCGATCGGAGAGGGTCCGGAGCAGGTTGCGCAGCTCGACCTTCTCGAGGTTGGCGGCGGCCACGTCGAAGGGGACGTCGGCTTTCTCGTCGGGGAGGAGGTCGCCGAACTCGGTGGCGTCCTCGCCGACGCCGACCGACAGGGAGATGACGTCGGCCGTGGCCTGCATGGCGGCTTCGACCCGGTCGATGGGCATCCCGGTGAGATCGGACAGCTCCTCGGCGGTGGGTTCGCGGCCCAGCTCCTTGAGCAGCGAACCGGACGCCTTCGACAGCGTGGAGAGCGTGTCGACCACGTGCGAGGGGAGGCGGATCGTGCGACCCTTGTCGGCGATGCCGCGCCCGATGGCCTGGCGGATCCACCACGTGGCGTAGGTCGAGAACTTGAAGCCCTTGCGGTGGTCGAACTTCTCGACCGCCCGGATCAGGCCGAGGTTGCCCTCCTGGATGAGGTCGAGGAGCGGCAGGCCCGTGGACTGGTAGCGCTTGGCGATGGACACGACCAGGCGCAGGTTCGACTGGATGAACCGCTGCTTGGCGTTGGCGGCCTCGCGCAGGTCGCGCCGCAGGCTGGCCCGCAGGGCGGGTTTGTCGACGCCCTCGGCCAGCTTGAGCTCGGCTTCCCGACCGAGCTCGATCTTCTGGGCGAGCTCGATCTCCTCGGCCGCGGTCAACAGCGGGTACTGCCCGATGTCGGAGAGGTACCGGCCGACGAGGTCGTCGGGTCCTCGTGCCCCTCGGTGCCCGCTGCGCTTTGGACCGGCCACTCCTACCTCCACGGTTGAGCGATCGACGCCGGCCCCCCACTGCGGAACGGTTCGGCGCGTGTCCGATGACGGCATCGACGGTAGCCAGGTGGCCGGCGCTGATCGTGGATGGTTCGGTGGGGAGCGCTACCGTTCGCGCCTTCCGGGCGCGTAGCTCAGCTGGCTAGAGCGCTTCCCTTACAAGGAAGATGTCGGGGGTTCGAGTCCCTCCGCGCCCACGTCGTCTGCCTTGGAAAGCGCTGCTGACTCGGCGGGCTGGCGTCTCGATCTGCCCACGATCTCCACGCATTCGTGTGGGGATGCGGTCACCACCGACCCGGCGTTATACGCAGGATCGCTGTCAAGGAGATGTTCCTTCGGCTCGGATGATGAGGTCGTCGTAGAGGCGGGCGCGGTGGGTCTGGTGGTGAGCCTTGGCGTGGTCGCGTTGGCGGAGGAGGACGGGGACGAACTCGGGGCCGGTGTCGAAGTAGGCGCAGGTCTCGCAGATGGTTTCCATGCGGCAGTCGAGTTCGACGGGGCGGGTGCACATGCCGTTGCCGAGCATGCGGGCGTGACTCTCCTGACGCAGCCGAGCCATGGCCTGGGTCTCGATCTCTGCTGGCAGCGCGCCGGGCGTGGCGGCGGTGTTGTAGAGGGCGTCGATCTGTTCGCACACGGACGCGTATTCGTCGGCGACGACCCGGTCGGTGATCTTGGCGTAGACGAGGGTCATCTCCATCGAGCGGTGGCCGAGCAAGGCGGCGATGGCCTCGAGGCGCATCCCGCGGTTGATGGCTTGAGTGGCGAGCGTGTGACGCAAACGGTGAGGGTGCATGTCGTCGATCCCCGCGTTCTTGCCGATCTGGTGAACGATGCGGTGAACGGTCCGGCGGTCGATCTGAGAGTGCTCATCGGAGAGCAGACGGCGGCTGGCGCGGATGTGGGTTGCGTTGGTCGCGGTCCACTCGGCGAACAGTTCGACGACATCGGGGTGCATGGGAATCATGCGGTCGTTGCGGAGCTTGCCGACCGGGACTCGGAGCCAGTAGCCGTCGTTGCCGATCCGAGTGACCGCGTCGGCGGCGAGTTCACAGAGCTCGGTGGCGCGCAGCCCGGTGCGGGCCAGAACTTGGGCGACGAGTCGATAGCGCGGGAGCCGGTGAGCCTTCGCCGCGGCCATGAACGCGGCGGCTTGCTGATCGGTGAGGAACTTCGGGATCGGCTCGGAGCGGGGTGGGATGTCACCGTGCAGGATCGGGTTCCGTCCGGGGGCGTCGGGCCAGTCCCACTCGATGAGCCGCTCCAAGAAGATGCGGATCATCCGCAGCCGATGCCGTTGGGTGTTCTTGGCCAGCGTCGAGTCATCGGCTCGGCCAGGCTGCCCGGCGAGCCACACCTTGTAGTCCTCGACGTGGCTGCGTGTGATCTGGTTGACCACGACCACGTCAGTCTCGGTGGTCAGCCAGCGGGCGAGCTGACGCAAGGTTGCGTCGGCCATCTCCACGCTGCGAGGAGCGAGGAACGTGGTGAGCTGCAGCAGGTAGCGGCGCATGGTCGCCGACAGCTGCGGCGCCTGGGCCGACAGCGCCGCCCACTCGCGGTTCGACGCGTTCGACGGGAACCACGGCTCGACCTGTTCGATAGCGGGCGCCGCGATCATCGGTTCATCGCCTGCATCGCGACGAGTTCGGAAGCGGCATCCGCGTCGATCCGTTCGGTGGCACGCCGGTACTCGCCGGCGAGCCAGTCGTCGGTGAGGTGCAAGTAGATGCGGGTCGACTCGATCGAGACGTGCCCGGCCTGGGCCTGGACCGCTTCGAGTTGCATGCCGGCCTCACGCAGTCGGGTCAGGCAGGTGTGGCGCAGCTGATGACACGTCGCCTTCTCCAACCCAGCCCGAGAACGGGCGGCCTGGAGGATCTTGTCGACTCCGCTGGCCGTCATCGGCTTGGCCCGGTTCGGGCCCTTCAACGTCACGAACACCCGATCCGTCGCACAGTCCCGTGGCCGTTCATGGTGGAGGTAGTCGCCGACCGACGCGAGGAACGTGTTCGAGATCGGGATCACTCGCTGGTGGCCGCCCTTGCCCTCGGCGATGAACAACGACCGCTCAGGCACCTGGATGTCGACGAGGCGAAGACCGAGGACCTCGCAGCGGCGCAACCCGCCAAGCACCATCGCGAAGACCATCGCCCGGTCCCGGTCGGTGCGCAACGAGCCCAACAGTGCGGCCACCTCAGCCGGGGACAGGATCTTGGGGAGCGTCCGCGGCACCCGCACCAACGGCACCTGCGTGCGCCGGCCACCACGTCGACGAGTCGACAACCCACGCGGCACCGGGCTCGACGCGACCGGCGTGTCACCGCGGGCGACCAGGTAGGCGTAGAACCCTGAGATCGACGACAGCCGGCGGGCGATCGTCCGGGCCGACAACCCGGACTCGCCGTCACTGATCCGAACGACGCTGCGGTCGCCGCGCTGATCAGCGACGAAGTCGAAGATGTCTGCGGCCACGACCTCGACCGGGTCCTTGTCGATCACCGCGAAGAACGTCTTCGGGGATGGCCTTGGGACCAAACGAGAGGATCCTCGCCGACGGTGCACCGGGAGTACCGAACGAGAGGATCCTCGCCGACGATTCGGCTCCGGTGCACCGCCCCCGAGGTGCTGGTCGATGACGCCCTGGCCAGGTGCCCCAGATCGTCGTCCCCGACCGCGCCACCGAGGTCGTCGAGGACCCGGCGGTCGGGGGCAGTTCTCCGCGGTGGAGCCCGGCGCGCGTTCGGGGTCACCCCGGTGAAGGCGCGCCGAGGTCAGCTGTTGTCGTCGACGAGCGCGTACTTCTCGCGGGCGGACTGGCGCGAGACTCCGAGGGCGGGGCCGATCAGGTTCCAGGAACCCCCAGCCTCCCGCAGCTCAGCAACAGCCTGAGTGACGTGCTCCTCGGCCTGGCCCCGTTCGATCACGGCGGCGAGCAACTTCTTGTAGGCGCGGGTGACCTCGGGCGACGCCCGGTCGAGAGTGACCTCGTCCGACTCGACCCGGTCGGCGAGCTCTTCGGCGTGACGGATGATGTCGGCGGTGGATCGTGGCATCGGCTTACTCCTCGTTCGTCTCGTCGGGGGTGAGGTACCTCGGTCGGGCGGGCTTGGCGTGGTACACGACGACGTTCCCGGAGTCGGAGACCTCGAACCCGATCTCGAGGACGGTGTCGTCGTTGTCGTTGGCGGACCCGGTGATGATGGTCAGCGGGATGTCGCCTTGGTCCTCGAAGACGTCGATCACGTATGTCAGGGCGTGCCGATCTGGTCTTCGGTGCAGTCGTGTCGGTAGGCGGTCGGAAGGACGATGAGTTCCGACTCCACGAAGCAAGGATAACCTGCCGGGCTCCCCGATGGCAAGGTAACCTGCGTTCCTGTTGCGAGTTGCTGCCGAGCGAGCTCGAGGACGAGGTTTCGGGAGGCATCACCAACGTGCCGGTCGATGACGCGGCCGGCGGGTGCCCCGAATGTCACTGCCACTTCTGGGTGACGACGAGCCGCGCGGCGAGCGGGCGGAGCGCCTCGATGAGCTCATGGAGTTCTTCGGGCTCGAGAGTCTCGTAGGGGCATGCGGCCAGGTCGTCGGTACGGTCCTCGATGCGCTGTTTGACGGCGCGGCCCGCCTCGGTCAGCCAGCCGTCGTCGCCGATCAGTCCGCGGCCGCGTAGTCCGTCGCTCACCTCGATGATCTGCGGTCCGGGCAGGTGGTGGAGACGTCCGAACTTCGATGCGGGCAACCGCATGTCGAGCGCAACGAGGACGTGCGCTTCGAGGCCGCCGATGTCCTCGACCATCAGCGCGGCGATGTGTCCGTCACCGCGGTATTCGCGCAGCAATGAGGCGGCGTGGAACAGTCGCTCGACCACGTCCTCCGGGATCGGGATCGACCGAAGCGCCGCGTACATCGGACGGCCTTGGACCGGCGCGCTCGTCGCAGCCTCGAGCAGCAGCTCGACCGTGCGCTCCACGACAGGGGCGTCGACGAGGTCTCCCAAGATGCTTCGCAGCGCCGTTGCGCACCCCCGTTGTCGGGCGGCGATGGCGGCCTCGGGCGTGGTGGCGCGCCAGACCCTCGGGATGTGGCGGGCAACCTCGCCCGGAGCGAAGTTGTAGAAGAGCGCGTCGACCACCTCCGCAGGGACATGGCCCAGGGGTGCTGCCCGTCCCGCGAAGTAGGTGTCCCAGTAGTCGGTGAACCCGAGGGCGTACATGGCTTCGTTCGGCTCGTCGGCCGAATACGGGATGGCCCCGATCGGCTCGACGAGCTCGAACATCTGGCGGGCGAGAGAACGCGTCACCATCAGGTGATCCCCTCGCCGCTCGGGTCGATCTCGGCGGGCCAGCCACCGTCGGCCCAGGCCCTGGCGGCCCGTCCGAGCTCTTCTTCATCGACCACGCGCTCGGCAACACCCTCGAGGACGACATCGGCGTCGCGGATCGAGACCGAGATCGCGCAGCGAGGTTCGGCGATGACGTTGCGGTGTTTCCGGGACGTCGGCGCGGTCTGGGACCAATACGTTCCGTCGAGCCAGACCGCCCCGACCGCGGTCACGTGCGGGCTGCCGTCGTCGTTGACCGTGGTCAACCAGGTCGTCTTCGCGTTGTGGGCGTCCGGGTCGGGCGCCGATCCGGCCTCGAGCTTGTCGACGGTGGCGGTCCAGTCCACCGGCGGCAGACCGTCGCTCACGCCCAGGTTGATGCTGTCCATGTGCTGACCTTCCGTTGATCGGCTCACTTCGGCTCACGGGTTATCGGTACAGACGACGTCGCGGCCTGAAAGTCATCGCAGCGCCTGAACCATTGGTATCTCAGAGGTCCGGTGACCATCCGAGCGCAGTGAACCATGGTCGATGGCGCATGCCGCGGGGTCAGCAGACCATCGGCCCCAGGCAGCTGCGATCTGTGCCATCTCGTCAGCGTCGGAGATGCCGAGCTCGTCGAGTTGGCGAACGGCAGCGCGGCGCCATCGCCGCCTACCAATGGGATCGCCGAAACGGGAACGGGATGGGCGTCCACACCGATCACTCGGCCGGGAGCCCAGCGGTGATCGAGCCGGAACCGCACCCGAGATCGAGTACACGCATGCCCGAGTGGAGACGCGAAAGCAGAAAGGCTCCCACCGAACGCGTCGAGATTCGCGAGCGACGGCCGCTCCTACGCACGTCCATCTCCGGAGAGGGCTGGGACACGGTTGAAGCTCGCGTGCTCGAGCGCCTCCAGAACGGGTGAGCCGTGAGGCCGGTTGAGGGCTCATCGACGCCAGCCGAACTGGCGGTCGGGACGGCGCTGTCGCTCCGACGTGGCGCGACGGGCCCGCCGACGAAACCAGCAGCACGTGTCCAGCGCCTCAGGAGCGAATGGGGGGCGCGCCCAACGGGGCGAACGACTGACCATCACCCGCGCTGGCAAGCCCGTTGCCGAGCTCTCCGCGATTCGCCGCCCACCCGTACCGCTCGACGAACTGCGCAAGCGGTGGGCTCGGCTTCCTGTCGTCGATCCCGCCGCCCTGCGCAACGACATCGACGCCGTCATCGACGCCGCGCTCTGACGTGGCTGAGGGGATCCTGGACACGAGCACGCTCATCCTGCTCGCACGGATCGAGTCCACCGACGCCTTGCCCGACGAACCCCTCATCACGGCGATCACCCTCGCCGAGCTCTCCGTCGGACCACTCGTCGCTGCCACCGACGCCGATCGGTCCGCACGGCAGGCCCACGTCCAACAGGCGGAGGCCGACTTCGATCCGCTGCCGTTCGACGCGCTGGCGGCGCGCAGCTTCGGGCAGGTCGCCGCGTCCCTTCGACGGGCCGGGCGCAAACCGGCGGCACGCGCCTACGACGCGATGGTCGCCGCCGTTGCCATTGCGAACGGGCTCCCCGTCCACACCTGCAACCCGGCCGACTTCGCAGGGATCGACGGACTCCAGGTCATCGAAGTTCCGCATCCCGACCACTGACTGCTCATTCGGTTGTCGCTCCGACGTGGCGGCGCGCGCCCGACAACGCAGGCGCCGACGGTCAGGAGGCGTCGGGCACGATCACCGCTCGTCCCTCGAGCGAGCCGGCTCGCATGGCGTCGTAGGCCTCGGTCGCTCGGTCCAGCGGGAAGCGCTGGACATGCGCTCGGACGTGCCCGGCGCGGGCCATGGCGATCACCTCGACCAGCTCGGGCAGGCTGCCCCAGTACGTGGTGGCCACCGACACCTCGTAGGGCACGCCGAAGAAGCTGAACGGCAGCGTCCCACCGGCGATGCCGACGATCGTGAGGTGACCCATCGGCCGGACGACGCCGGCGCCCAGGGCCATGGTCGCGTCGGCACCGACGAAGTCGACCACCAGCTCGGCGCCGAGGCCGCCGGTGAGCTCACGCACCTGGTCGACGGCATCGGGTCCGGACACGACGGTCTCGTCGGCACCGACCTGACGGGCCAGGTCGAGTGCCGATTCGCGCTGATCGACGGCGATGATCTTCGCCGAGCTCAGTGCCCGGAGGAACTGCACGCCCATGTGGCCGAGTCCGCCCACGCCGATGACCACGGCCGTGGAGCCGGGCACGAGCAGGGGGAGTGAGCGCTTGACGGCGTGGTACGGCGTGAGGCCTGCATCGGTGAGCGGCGCGGCATCGACCGGATCGAGATCGCCGAGCGGGACGAGCAGCCGGGAGTCGGGGACGAGCATCTTGGGGGCCATGCCGCCGTCGAGGCCGAGGCCACCGCCCGAGGCGCCGATCTCGGCCTGCCGCTCGCAGTAGTTCTCCATGCCCAACCGGCAGGTGCGGCACCGGCCGCAGCCCCACGGTCCGTACACCGCGACCGGCTCGCCGACCTCGACGAAGCGCACGCCGTCGCCGACGGTCTCGACCCAGCCGGTGGTCTCGTGGCCGAGGGTGAAGGGCACCTCGTAGGGCAGCACCCCGCCCGGGAACTCCATCAGGTGCAGGTCGGAGTGGCAGGCACCGGCGCCGGCGACGCGGATCACGACCTGGCCCGGTCCGGGCTCGGGTTCGGGAACCTCGCGCAGCTCGGCGGGGTGCTGCCATTCGGTCAACTGGAGTGCCTTCATCGATCGCTCCTGTGCTCGGGGGAGGACGTCACGTCACCCCATCTCTATCGCCAGTTCCCGGTGCTCCTCGGCTCGCTCGTCCTGGATGGCGCGGTTGCGCTCGCGGCCGGGGAGGAACGCGGCGAGCACGAACGCCACCGCGGCAACGCCGGCGGCGATGAGGAAGATCGTGTTGTAGGCGTCCTGCGCGGCGACGGCGGCGGCGCCGGTGGCGCCGGTCGGCTCGACGGCACCCATCTGGGTGGCCAGGATCGTGGCCAGCACGGCGACACCGAACGACGCGGCGACGCGGACGTTCAGCTGTCGGACGGCGGAGGCCTGGGCGACGAACCGGCTGGGGAGCACGTTCATCCCTGTGACCGAGTTGGGCATCATGGCGAACCCGAAGCCCAGGCCCTGCACGGCGATGGCCAGCTCGATGGTGAAGGTCGCCGAGTCGGGTGACAGGTGCCCGAGGATCCACGCCGACGTGCCCAGCAGTGCGATGCCCACCATGACCGGGATGCGCGGGCCGATGCGGTCGGTGAGTCGACCGCCCAGCGGGAACGTGATGGCGGCGGCGACCGCCATCGGCACGAGCATGGTCCCGACCCGAAGGGCGGAGAACTGGCGGATGGTCTCCAGCTGGAGGGGCAGGAACACGAGGATCCCGTACTGCACGACGACCGTTCCGGCGATGACGACCATGGTCAGGCTGAAGATCGGCACGCCGAACATGGCGATGTCGATGGCCGGGTGCTCGACCCGGCGCTCCCACAGCACGAACGCGATCAGGAAGAGGACGCCGACGCCGAGGAACCCGACCGTGCGGCCGGAGGACCAGCCCCAGTCGCTCGCGCGGGCGAACCCGAACAGGCATGACACGAGCCCGAACGTGGCCAGCACCAACCCGATGGCGTCGAAGCGCCGGCGCTCGCGGTAGCCGGTGTCGCGGAGGAGTCGAGCCGACGCAGCGATGGCGATGACGCCGATGGGGACGTTGATGAGGAACAGCCAGTGCCAGCTGACGGTGGTGACCAGGTAGCCGCCGATCACCGGCCCGAACGCAGGACCGGCCATGGCGGCCACGCCCCAGACGCCGAGGGCGGTGCCGCGCCGGTGAGGCGGGAACAGCTCGTAGACGATGGTCAGCCCGACGGGCATGAGCGCGCCGCCGCCCAGGCCCTGTACGACGCGCGCACCGACCAGCAGCTCGAGCGTGGGGGAGAGGGCAGCCAGCATCGACCCGATCCCGAACAGCAGCAGACTCACCATGAACAGCTGCTTGCGGCCGAAGCGGTCGGCCAGCCAGCCGGTGGGCGGTTGGGCCACGCCGACGGCGAGCAGGTAGGCGGTGACGACCCACTCGATGCCGTTGCGCCGGTCCAGGGCGATGCCGATCTGGGGGAGGGCGACGTTCACGATCGTCGTGTCGAGGATGACCATGAAGGTCCCGATGAGCACCACGCCCATGGCGATCCACGGGTACCGGTCGTCGGTCTGCAGCTGGTCTGCCTCGGCGTCCATGCGACCCAGCTTGGCGGGGAGTTTGCACGATACAAACGTCCCCGCCGGGATTCTGGGCCGCAGGACGGCGCGGACCGCCTACTTGATGAGGGGGTCTCGGGGGAGGCCGAGGATGCGCTCGCCGATCTGGTTGCGCTTGATCTCGCTGGTGCCGCCGGCGATGGACATGCCGCGGTGCATGAGGACGAGGGCGTTGCTCATGGCGCCGGCGCCTTCCATGTAGAGGGCGTCGGGGCCGAGCAGTTCGGTGAAGATGGCGGCGGCTTCGTGGCCGACCTCGGAGATGACGAGCTTGGTCATGGCGCCCTCGGGGCCGGGCTCGCTGCCCTGCACGGCGCGGTTGGCGCTGCGCAGGTTGAGCAGGCCCATGGCCTGGAGGTTGGCGGCGTAGCGGCCGATGCGGGCGGCGCCGCCGTAGAGGCGGTCGGGGTGCTGGTCGAAGGGTTCGATGAGACCGGAGGCGGGCATGGCCATGCCGCCGGTGCCGCCGCCGATGCTGACGCTCTCGTTGCCGAGGGTGGCGCGGGCGACGGTCCAGCCGCCGTCGACGGGGCCGACGACGTCGTCGTCGGGCACGAACACGTCGTTGAAGAAGACCTCGTTGAACTCGGAGTTGCCGGTGGTCATCTTGAGCGGTCGGACCTCGACGCCCTCGGCGTGCATGTCGATGGCCATCATGGTGATGCCGTCGTGCTTGGGGACGTCGGGGTTGGTGCGCACGGTGGCGAAGCCCATGCCGGCGTAGTGGGCGCCCGAGGTCCAGACCTTCTGGCCGTTGACCAGCCAGCCGCCGTCGACGCGGGTGGCCCGGGTCTTGACGCCGGCGGCGTCGGAGCCGGCGTCGGGCTCGGAGAACAGCTGGCACCAGATGACGTCCTGGCGCAGGGCGGGCATGACCCAGCGGTCGAGCTGGTCCTGGTTGCCGTGCTGGATGATGGTGAGGATGTTCCAGGCGGTGATGCCGTAGGCGGGTCGCTTCACGCCGGCCTTGGCGAACTCCTCCTCGATCACGAGCTGCTCGACGGCACCGGCCGCGCGTCCGTAGGGCTTGGGCCAGTGCGGCATGACGTAGCCGGTCTCGATGAGCTTGGCCTTCTGGTCGTCGTCGGAGAGGTCCTTGATGGACTCGGCGAAGGCTCGCACCTCGTCGCGGATGGCCTCGGCCTCGGGCGGCAGCTCGACGGCCTTGGCGCGCTGCACGCCCCGGCGGACCAGGTCGGTGAGCTCGGCGGCGGCGTCCTCGTGGTCGATGAGTGCGAGCAGGGAGGTGGCCCGGCGCATGTAGAGGTGGGCGTCGTGCTCCCAGGTGATGGCGATGCCGCCGTGCACCTGGGTGTTGAGGTTGGCGCACAGATCGGCTGCCGGCGCCGACAAGCTGGCGGCGACCGCAGCGGCGTAGGTGAGCTGGTCGCCGCCGGTCTGGGCGGCACGGGCGGCGTCCCAGGTGGCGGACGTGGCCAGCTCGGTGGCCACGGCCATGTTGGCGCAGTGGTGCTTGACCGCCTGGAACATGGCGATCGGGCGACCGAACTGCTCGCGCTCCTTGGCGTAGGCGGCTGCCAGCTCGGTGGCCTCGCGGGCCACGCCCACGGCTTCGGCTGACAGGATCACCCGGGCCAGGTCGGTGAGCGCCCGCCGGGCACCGGACAGCACCGTGGCCGCAGCGCCGTCCACGGTCACCTTGGCCGTGCGGCGGCTCGGATCCAGGTTCGCCGGGACCTCCACGGCGACGCCGTCACCGACCTCGATCACGGCGACGTCGTCGCCGGCGGGCACCACCAGCACCTGGGCCAGACCGCCACCGAGCACGGCGGGCAACGAACCCGACGCCTTGCCACCGGAGACCTCGACCGAGCCGCGCAGGGCGACGGCACCCACGACCGAGCCGTCGGCCAGGCCGGGGAGGAACTGCTTCTTGGTGGCGTCGTCGCCGGCGGCCACCAGCACGGCGCTGGCGATGACGGTCGGGGTGAACGGCCCCGGCGCCACGGCCCGGCCCATCTCCTCGGCCACGACGGCCAGCTCCTCGAGCCCGTAGCCCGAGCCGCCGTGCTCCTCGGGCACGTGCAGTCCGAGCCAGCCCAGGTTGCGCAGTTCGTCCCAGAACGGCGGCAACGCCTCGGTGTCGGCTTCGAGCAGCGCCCGGTTCGCAGCACGCGCCTCGCGCTTGGTCAAGAAGTCGGCGGTGGTCTCCGCCAACGAGCGGTGTTCTTCGGTGATCGCGATCGACATGGGGCGAGACAGTAGGCGGCCGAGACGGGAAGCGTCTGCGGGTGCACGCGCTGCGCTGCGACGTCCTCGGCGCATGGCGCCGGCCGACCTCGGGTAATGGGAGCAGCGTGGCCGACCTCCGCCGTGCCCTGCGATGAGCGTCTCGCCGTGGGCGTGGGCCGCCCTCCTCGGATCGATCGTGATGATGCTCGTCCTCGACCTCAAGGTGGTGATGCGCGAGCCGCACCGCATCGGCCGGCGCGAGGGCGTCCTCTACAGCGCCGTGTGGATCGGTCTCGGCGTCGCCTTCACCGGCGTGGTGTTCCTGTGGCTCGGCGGCGAGGCGGCCACCGACTACATCACCGCCTACCTGGTGGAGAAGAGCCTGTCGATCGACAACGTCTTCGTCTGGTCGCTGATCTTCACCTACTTCAGCGTGCCGGGCGAGTACCGGCACCGAGTCCTGTTCTGGGGCATCTTCGGGGCGCTCGCCTTCCGTGCGGCGTTCATCTTCGGCGGTGTCGCGCTGCTCGAGACCATCCACTGGGCGGTGTACGGCTTCGGTGCGATCCTCCTGTTCACCGCCTACCAGGTCTTCCAGCACGACGACGTCGAGGTGCACCCCGACGAGAACCCGGTGGTCAAGGCCGTCCACCGCTTCCTGCCGTCCATCGAGGAGTACCGCGAGAACCGGTTCTTCGTCCGCGACGACGGTCGGTTGAAGGTCACGCCGCTGGTGACCGTGCTGGTGGCGATCGAGACGGCCGACATCCTGTTCGCCGTCGACTCGGTGCCCGCCGTGCTCGGCGTGACGCGCAGCACCTTCCTGGCCTTCAGCTCCAACGCGTTCGCCATCCTCGGCCTGCGCGCCCTGTTCTTCCTCGTCGACGACCTCGAGGACCGGTTCCGCTACCTCAACAAGGGCCTGGCCGTCATCCTGGCGTTCATCTCGGCGAAGTTCTTCGTGAGCGAGTTGGTGGAGATCCCGTCGTGGACGTCGCTGGTCGTCGTGGGCGTGGTGCTCACCGTCACGATCGTCGCCTCACGACGTGCGGAGCCAGAGTCCGAAGCCGAGTCCGAGCCGGACGACACGACGGAGTTCGACGCGGCCGGCCAGACGGCCGGCCGGCACGACTGATGCCCGGGCGCTACGAGAAGCCGACCACCGGGTGAGGCCGGTACGGCTGTTCCAGCCGATCGATCTCGTCGTCGGACAGCTCGACGTCGACCGCGGCGACGGCATCGTCGAGGTGGTGGACCTTGGTCGCCCCGACGATCGGCGCGGTGACGACCGGCTGGTGAAGGACCCAGGCCAGGGCGACCTGCGCTCGTGTGATGCCTCGCCGCTCGGCGATCTCGCCGACGACATCGACGATGGCGCGGTCGCCGTCGGACGTGTCGTACAGCGTCTTGCCGAACTCGTCGGTGCGTGACCGTTCGGTCTCGGCGTCCCACGTACGGGCGAGGCGCCCCCGCGCCAGGGGGCTCCACGGGATCACGCCGACACCCTGGTCGGCGCACAAGGGCAGCATCTCGCGCTCCTCCTCGCGGTTGAGCAGGTTGTAGTGGTCCTGCATCGACACGAAGGGCGTCCACCCGTTGCGTTCGGTGGTGTGCTGGGCCTTGGCGAACTGCCACGCCCACATGGACGAGGCGCCCAGGTACCGGACCTTGCCGCTGCGCACCACGTCGTGGAGCGCCTCCATCGTCTCCTCGATCGGTGTGCGCCGGTCCCAGCGGTGGATCTGGTACAGGTCGATGTAGTCGGTGCCCAGCCGCCGGAGGCTGTGCTCGACCTCGGCCATGATCGCCTTGCGGGACAGCCCAGCGCTGTTGGGTCCATCGCGCATGGGGCCGAACACCTTGGTGGCGATGACGACCTCGTCGCGCCGGGCGTACTCGGCCAGTGCGCGGCCGACGATCTCCTCGCTGCTCCCGAGTGAGTACACGTTGGCGGTGTCGAAGAAGTTGATCCCGGCCTCGATCGCCTGGCGGATGAACGGTCGGCTGGCGTCCTCGTCGAGCGTCCATTCGTGGTTCCCCCGGCCCGGTTCGCCGAAGCTCATGCACCCGAGGCAGATCCGGGAGACGTCCAAACCCGTGCGTCCCAACTTCACGTACTGCATCGCATCCTCGCTCCTGTCGGCGGCGGTGTCGACTCAGTGTGTCGCGGTGCCATCGACACCGGCGGCTCCGGCGGGGCAAGCTCGGGCGATGACCGATCACGGCGAGACCTCCGCACCCGAACCAGACGAGGACGCCGATGCCGGTGGTGAGGACGAAGAGGAATCCATCGTCTCCGACCCGGCCGAGCTCATCCGTCTGGCCAACATGCTCCAGGCGCTGATGGTCGAGGTCCACGAGGTCACCCTCGACGAGGGCGGCCGTCGCCGGCTCTTCGACGTGCAGCGGCGAGCCGTCGAGGCGATCAAGGACGTCGTCTCCGACGACCTCGACAGTGAGCTCGAGAACCTCGGGCTCCCGGTCGAGAACGACGATGCCTCCGTCTCCGAGCTCCGAATCGCCCAGGCCCAGCTCGTCGGCTGGCTCAACGGGCTGTTCCAGGGCATCCAGGCCGCCATGTTCGCCCGGCGTGTCGGTCCGGCCGAGCAGCTCCAGCAGATGCAGCGCCAGCTCACCCAGTCCTCCCAGAACCGGCCACCCGGCCAGTACCTGTAGCGCTGCGCCCAGACGGCGTCGTGGTCGCCGTAGCGTTCCGGCGTGGCCACGGACGACGACCTCGATGAACGTCCGGACCTGACCGGTCTCGACCACGGCGCCGTCGCCGAGCGCGTTGCGCAGGGTCGGGCGAACACCGTCCCCCGCACCACCAGCCGCACGGTCGCCGACATCCTGCGGGCGAACGTCTTCACCCGCTTCAACGCCATCCTCGGTTCGCTCCTGGCCGTCATCCTGGTGGTCGGGCCGATCCAGGACGCCCTGTTCGGGATCGTGCTGGTCACCAACGCGGTCATCGGGATCGTGCAGGAGCTGCGGGCCAAGGCGACGCTCGATCGGCTGGCCCTGCTGAGCACCCCGCGCGCGACGGTGATCCGGGCCGGCACGCCCCAGACGATCGCACGCGAGGACGTGGTCGTCGACGACCTGCTCCGGGTCGGACCCGGCGACGAGATCGTCGTGGACGCGGTCGTCGTCGAGTCGACCGGTCTCGAAGCGGACGAATCGCTGCTGACGGGAGAGTCCGAGCCGGTCGCCAAGGCGGTGGGCGACGAGGTGCTCTCGGGCAGCTTCGTGGCCGGAGGATCGGGCCACGTCCGGGCGATCCGGATCGGCGAGGACGCGTACGCCGCACGGTTCCGCCAGGAGGCGCAGCGGTTCGACCTCGTCCGCTCGGAGCTGCGCACCGGCATCGACCGGATCCTGCGCTACGTCACCTACCTGATGCTCCCGGCGGCGGTGCTGCTGGTGGGTAGCCAGCTGGTCTCGAACGCCTCGGTGCCCGACGCGATCCGTGGATCGGTGGCCGGCGTTGGCAGCATGATCCCCGAAGGTCTGGTGCTGCTGACCAGCGTGGCCTTCGCCGTCGGTGTGGTGCGACTGGGTCGCCAGCAGGTGCTGGTCGACGAGCTGGCTGCGATCGAGGGTCTGGCGCGCGTGGACGTGCTGTGCCTGGACAAGACCGGCACCCTGACCGAAGGTCGCCTGACCGTGACCGACTTCGAGGACCTCGAGGGTGGCGGAGCGCGCGACGCGCTCGGGGCGCTCGCGGCGGCCGATGCGACACCGAACGCCAGCCTGCGGGCCCTGAACGACGCGTTCCCCGACCCCGGGTGGTCGATCGGGGCGCGGGTGCCGTTCTCGTCGGCGCGCAAGTGGAGCGCCGTGGAGATCGCCGGGCACGGTTGTTGGGTGCTCGGTGCCCCGGAGGTGCTGCTGACCGCGGCCGAGCCGGAGCGGGCCGAGCGCGCCGAGCTCGCCGAGCGCGTCGAGGCCGTCGCGTCGACCGGTCGGCGCGTCCTCCTCGTGGCCAGTGCCGAGGCGCTCGAAGGCGAGCGCCTCCCCGCGCCGCTCGTGCCGCGCGCCCTCGTGGTGCTCGAGGAGCAGATCCGGCCCGATGCGGCCGAGACCGTCGCGTGGTTCGCCGAGGAGGGCGTCGGTCTGCGGGTGCTGTCGGGCGACCATCCGGCGACGGTCGCGGCGGTGGCGGCGCGGGTGGGCATCGATGTCGGTGACGGCGGGCCGGTCGACGCACGGCAGCTGTCCGACGACCCGGTCGAGCTGGCCCGGACGCTGGAGCACTCGGTCGTGTACGGGCGTGTGACGCCGGTGCAGAAGCGGGCGATGGTCCACGCCCTGCAGCAGAACGGCCACGTCGTGGCCATGACGGGCGACGGGGTCAACGACGTGCTGGCGCTCAAGGACGCCGATCTCGGCATCGCCATGGGCTCGGGAAGCGCAGCGACCCGCGCGGTCGGCAGGGTCGTGCTCCTCGACGACTCGTTCGCCCGGCTGCCCGGGGTGGTGGCGGAGGGTCGGCGTGTCATCGCCAACATCGAACGGGTCGCCAACCTCTTCCTGACCAAGACCGTGTACGCCACGCTGCTGGCGATCGCCGTCGGCGTGGCCCGCCTACCGTTCCCCTTCTACCCGCGGCATCTCACGATCGTGAGCAGCCTGACCATCGGGATCCCGGCCTTCTTCCTCGCCTTGGCGCCGAACCCGGCCCGGGCCCATCCCGGGTTCGTGGCCCGGGTGCTCCGGTTCGCGGTGCCGGCCGGCACGGTGGCGGCCGCGGCCACGTTCTCCGGGTACGCACTGGCGCGCGAGCAGCCCGGCGTCGACCTGTACGAGGCACGGACGACAGCGACCCTCGTGCTGTTCCTCGTCGCACTCTGGGTCCTCGGGATGCTGGCCCGCCCGTACACGGCGTTCCGGCGGCTGCTGGTCGGCTCGATGGTGGCCGCCTTCCTGGTGGTGCTGGCCGTTCCGGCGATCCGATCGTTCTTCGCGCTGCACCTCCCACCGGTCGTGGTGCTCCTCGCCGGTGTCGGCACGGCAGCCATCGCCTGCGCCGTGCTCGAGCTCGGGTGGCACCTGTCCGGCTGGATCGCGCACCGGCTCGAGGTCCAGGAGCACGTGCAGCACGAACGCCGCCGGACGTGACGATCGGCCCTTGCCGGTGCGCGCGTCCAGGCGCACGGTGGGAGGTACCGAGAAGGCCAGCGGTCGAACGCGCCGCTCCGACACCATCCGACGAAGGCGATGGACATGGAACACACCGGGCAGCAGGGCTGGGGCAAGACCACCGAGCTCACCTGCCGGGCCACGATCCGCTGGCCCGGCGGAGCGCTCGAGGAGATCGAGATCGATCTCGTCGGTGGGCGGGAGCACCACAGCGTGGGCGGCGAGATCGCCGAGGGCTTCCGGTGGTGGGCCGGGCGCCTCCGTCCGGGTGATGTCGTCGTCGACCTCACCGACGGCACCGAGGTCGTCCTCGAGCTCGACGACCGCGGGCAGCACCGGGCGGTGATCGAAACGGACGACGACACCGCTCAGGAGGAGATCCACATCCGCGGTCTCGGCCCGCCTCCGTTCGAGGTCACGTGAGTGCCAGACCGACCCATGCGGCCGCGAGCCCGACGACCCAGCCGGCGCCCACCGTGAGCCCTGCCTCGGCGTAGGCGCCGTCCTCCGCCAGGCGGACCGCCTCGTACGTGAACGTGGAGAAGGTGGTGAGGGCGCCGAAGCCGCCCGTGCCGACGATGGTCTGTGCCGTGCCGTCGAGCCCGTGATCGAGGCCGAGACCGGTGAGCATCCCGAGCAGGAGGCACCCGGTGACGTTCACCACGAAGGTCCCCCAGGGCAGCGCGCCCCCCAGTCGCTCCTGCGCCCACATGCCGGCCAGGTAGCGGCTGGAGGCACCGATGCCGGCGGCGACGAGGAAGGCGACCCAGGCGAGTGGCGTCATCCGTCGCCGGCGCGGCCGACGTACTTCACGACCTCGACGTCTTCGACGACGACCAGGCCCTCGGTGATGAGCTCGTCGAGCTGGGGCAGGAAGTCGGCGATGGCGTCGGGCCGGTCGACGATGACGATCGCCACCGGCAGGTCCTCGGACAGCGACAGGATCCGTGTCGTGTGGATGTGGTTCGAGGCGCCGTATCCCTCGATGCCCCGGAAGACGCTGGCACCGGCGAGGCCGGCCGCGTGGGCGCGATGGACGATCTCGGTGGCGAGTGGCGTGTGACCGTGCCGGTCGGACTCGCCGATGTAGATGGTGAGGCGCTGCTGGCGTCCTTCGAGCCTCATGCGGGGCGCTCCTTGGTCCGGCCGACGAGGAAACGGCCGGCGACGAGACCGGCGGCGGCGAGCATCAGGCCGACCGTCACGGAAACAGCACCGTACGTCAGTCCGATGCCGACGTGACCGTCACGGAGCCGGCGAACCGTCTCCACCTGGAAGGTCGACATGGTGGTGAACGAGCCCAGGAACCCGATGGCGACGAACGGGCGCAGGTAGCGGGACGGCGGGAAGCGCTCGAGCAGGACGACCATCACGAGCCCGAGCAGGAAGCTGCCGGCCACGTTCGTCCAGAACGTCGCCCACGGGAACGCCCCGTCGGTGGTGGGCAGCGCCCGGGCGATCCCATAGCGGGCCGAGGCGCCGAGCATGCCCCCCGCACTGATGGCGGCGAGAACGTCCGGACCGGCCCGGCGGACCAGACCCGGCAACGTCAGGGCCTGTCGGGGAGCGGGCCGCCGATGCGATCGAGGATCGAGCGCAGGGTGTCTCGGCGCTGCTTGAGGTTGGCCCGGAAGCCCGAGTTGTCGGTGTCGGCGATCTCGTGGCTGAGATCTCGGACGACCGAGTCGAGCACGTTGCGCAGTTGCTCGATGTCGTCCTCGCTCAGGTTCAGCTCCATCGACGTCGTCCTCCGTGGTGGCTGGGGCGGATGCGTCGGATGGTACCCAGCGCTCAGCCGTTCCCTGCTCCACGGCCGCGCTCGGCGGCGGCGACGTTCTCCTTGACCACCATGAAGCTGTCGGGCGTGACCGAGATCGAGTCGATGCCGGCCTCGACCAGCAGGCGGGCGAAGCCGGGGTCGTCGCTCGGGCGTTGCCCGCACAGACCCACCTTCCGATTGGCGTCGTGTGCCGCGGCGATGAGCGTCTCGATGCTGCGGGTGACGGCAGGGTTGCGCTCGTCGAACAGGGGAGCGAGACGTTCGGAGTCACGGTCGACGCCAAGCGTGAGCTGGGTGAGGTCGTTGCTGCCGATCGAGAAGCCGTCGAAGCGCTCGGCGAAGTCGGCCGCCAGGATGATGTTCGCCGGGATCTCGGCCATCACGTAGAGCTCGAGACCGTTGCGCCCCCGCACCAGGTCGTGCTCGGCCATGACCTCGAGGACCCGGTCGGCCTCGTCGACCGTGCGGCAGAACGGGATCATCACGACGGTGTTGGTGAGCCCCATGCGGTCGCGCACCCGCCGGATGGCCCGGCACTCGAGGGCGAACCCTTCCGTGTAGCCCTCGTGGTAGTAGCGGCTGGCGCCCCGCCACCCGAGCATCGGGTTCTCCTCGTGGGGTTCGAACGCCTCGCCCCCGATGAGCCGGGCGTACTCGTTGGTCTTGAAGTCGCTCATGCGGACGATGACCGGGTCGGGCCACCACGCGGCTGCGATCCGGGCGACGCCGTGGGCGAGTCGATCGACGAAGTACGCCGACTTGTCCTCGTAGCCGGCGGTCATCTCGGCGATCCGGTCGCGCGCGTCGGCGTCTTCGAGCTCGTCGAAGTGCACGAGCGCCATCGGATGGATCTTGATGTGGTTGTTGACGATGAACTCCATGCGGGCCAGACCCACGCCGTCGGCCGGCAGTCGCCACCACCGGAACGCGGCCGCCGGGTTGGCGAGGTTGAGCATGATGTGGGTGTCGGTCTCGGGGATCTGGTCGATGTCGATCTCGCGGTCCTCGTACTCGAGCGCTCCCGCGTAGACGACGCCCTCGTCGCCCTCGGCGCACGAGATCGTGACCTCGTCGCCCTCGGTCAGCCGCTGCGTGGCGTCGCCGGCACCGACGATGGCGGCCAGGCCGAGCTCACGGCTCACGATGGCGGCGTGCGAGGTCCGCCCACCGTGGTCGGTGACGATCGCCGCCGCCCGCTTCATGATCGGCTCCCAGTCGGGATCGGTGGCGCCCGTGACCAGCACGGCGCCGTCGCGGAACTGGTCGATCTGATCGGCACTGTCGAGCTTGCACACCGGGCCGGTGGCGATGGCGTCGCCGATGGCGAGGCCACTCGCCAGCCGCTCACCCGACTCGGTCAGCCGGTAGGTGTGCAGCGACGACGCCTCCTTGCGGGCCTGCACCGTCTCGGGTCGGGCTTGGACGATGAACAGCTCGCCGGTGTTGCCGTCCTTCGCCCACTCGATGTCCATGGCCCGCCCGTAGTGCTGCTCGATGGCTGCGGCCCACCGGGCGAGCTGGACGACGTCGTCGTCGGCGAGCACGGCGGCCCGGCGCTCGTCGTCGGTGGTGTCGACGGTCTCGGTCGGCGATTCGCCGCCGTCCCGGTAGATGATCTTCGTCTCCTTGCGGCCGGTCTTGCGGGAGATGACCGGGACGAGGTCGGGGTCGTCGAGCAGGGGCTTGAAGACCAGGTACTCGTCGGGGTCGACCTCGCCGGCGACCACCGACTCGCCCAGGCCCCAGGCGGCATTGACCAGCACGACCCGCGGGAACCCGCTGTCGGTGTCGATGGTGAACATGACGCCTGCCGAGGCCAGGTCGGAGCGGACCATCTCCTGGACGCCGACCGACAGCGCCACCTCGCGGTGGTCGAAGCCGCGGCTCTCGCGGTAGTCGATGGCCCGGTCGGTGAACAGCGAGGCGTAGCAGCGCTTGCACGCATCGAGCAGGGCGTCGGCGCCTCGGATGTTCAGGAACGTCTCCTGCTGGCCGGCGAAGCTGGCCTCGGGCAGGTCCTCGGCCGTGGCGCTGCTCCGGACGGCGACGTCGGGATCGTCGCGCCCGAGACGGCCGGCGAGCTCGCCGTAGGCCTCGACGATGGCCTGGCGGATGTCGGGCGGGAACTCGGCGTCGACGAAGAGCGCACGCACGGCTTTGCCGACCTCGGCCAGGTCGGTGCCGTCGTGCAGGTCGTCGATGTGTCCGGCGATGCGCTCGGTGAGCTCGTTGGCCTCGAGGAAGCGGCGGTAGGCGGTGGCGGTCGTGGCGAAGCCGCGCGGCACCCGTATGCCCTGGGCGGCGAGCCGCTGCACCATCTCGCCGAGTGAGGAGTTCTTGCCTCCGACGATCGGCGTGTCACCGGAGTCCAGATCCTCGAACCACCGGACGCTCTCGCTGTGGTCGGTCACGTCACCGTCTCCTCGTTCGTGGGCATGGCCCCTCTACAGGGAGGGTCGCGGACCCGTCCTGGCCCGCGACAGGGGCGAACGACCCCTTCGGCCTGCCGAGGTGGTCATCGGTCGAGGGCGTCGCTCAGCAGCGTGGCGGCGTTGATCAGGGAGAGGTGGCTCAGGCCCTGGGGGAAGTTGCCGAGCGCCGCCCCCGTGGCCGGGTCGTGCTCCTCGCTGAGCAGGCCCAGATCGTTGGTGGCCGCCAGGGTGCCCTCGAACTGCTCGACGGCCTCGTCGAGGCGCCCCAGGCGGGTGAGGGCGTCGACCAGCCAGAACGAGCAGGCGATGAACGCGTTCTCGCGCTGCTGCATGCCCGTGTAGCGGTACACCCAGGGTCCGTCGCACAGCTCGTTGCGGACGGCGTCGGCCATGCCCGACAGCTGGTCGTCGGAGGTGAAGCGCATCATGCCGCCGAGCAGGCACGAAGCGTCGATGGCGTCGCTGCCGGGATGCATGAGGAACGCGTTGCGCTCGTCGGACCAGCAGCTGGACTCGACGAACTGGCGGATGGCGCTGCGCTCCTTGCTCCACCGCTCGACGTCACCGTCGAGCTCGCCGTGCTCGGCCAGGCGCAGCGCGCGATCGAGCGCCGCCCACGCCGCCATCTTCGAGCTGGTGTACTGCTCGGTGCTGGGCAGCTCCCAGATGCCGGCGTCGGCCTCGGTCCACACGCTGCAGAGGTGGTCGACGAGCGAACGCAGCAGCGACCGGGTGGCGAAGTCGAGCTCGTTGCCGTGTTCCACGTAGCGCCACATGGCGTCGAGCAGGTGACCCCAGCTGCCCAGCTGCAGCTGGCCCTTGGCCTTGTTGCCGACCTGGACAGGTTTGGAGCCGAGGTACCCGGCCAGCTCGACCTCCTGGGACCCGCCCGGCACCTGCCCCGTGGCGGTGTACATGGGCACCAGGTCGGGCTCGGTCTCCCGAGCCATGTCGAGCAGGGCGAGCAGCGCCGAGTGCGCCTCCTCGACGAGACCGACGTGCAGCAGCGCGTCGACGGTGAACGAGGCGTCGCGCACCCAGCAGAAGCGATAGTCGTAGTTGCGCGCCCCGCCGATGCGCTCGGGGAGCGATGTCGTCGCCGCCGCCAGCGGCGCTCCGCTGCCCTGCTGGATCAGCAGCTTGAGGGCGAAGGCACTGGTGCGAACGGGTTCGGACCAACGCTCGGGGAGCTCGAGGGCCTTGCTCCAGTCACGCCAGTTCTGCGTGGTGCGGTCGACCCGTGCCATCAGCTCGTCGACGTCGGGGTGGACGAGCGGTTCGTCGATCACGACGAGCAGGGCCAACAGTGCCTCGGGTTCGTCCGGCGACACCGAGATGGTTCCGCGCGCGGCGTGCTCGGCGGACTCGCAGGTGGTGGCGCCGTGCGCCTGCACGGCGATGGTCACGCCGTCGATGCGGCAGCGGACGTTGCCGGCGTGGGTATCGAAGCGCCCGAACTCACCGCCCAGGCGGCCGTTGGCCCGCAGCTCCCAGTCGAGCTCGACCGTGCCCTCGTCGGCGACCACCCGTCGGGCGAGCTCGACCCAGGGGAGGACGGCTCCGTTGTGCAGGTTGAAGACGTCGTCGACGTGGACCGTGCCAGAGGCGGTCCGGAACGTCGTGCGCAGCACCGCGGCGTCGTCGAGGTAGTGGCGCTCGACCTCGTAGGGCCCCGTCGGCGCGAGCGTCCACCGGCCACCGGTGTCGGGGTCGAGCAGCGACGCGCAGATCACGCGCTCGACGTCCTCGGGCAGGGTGAGCCAGTCGATGGTGGCGTGCTTGTCGATGAGCGCGATGGCCCTGCCGTCGCCGATGATGCCGTGGTCCTCGATGGCGGGGTACCGGGGGTCGGCGGGCGGCGTGCTCATGGGCTGGGGGTCACCTCGGAGGGTTCGGGGTCGTCGCTGTGCTCGATCTCGCGCAGGTCGCTGGTCCATCGCCACGCGACGGCGGCGACCGCCAGCGGGAGGACGACGAGGAGGATCCGCAGCGCGAACACCATCCGCTCGATGGTGAGCCCGAGCCAGGCGGCGAGGATGTCGTCGGAACCGGCGATGAACAGCACCACGTAGAAGGCCAGGGCGCCGCAGCCGAACGCCGCCCGGCCGGGGCGGTTCCGCGGCCGTTCGAGGAGTTCGTGCTCGTCGGTGTCGCCGGTGATGCGCTTCTCGATGAAGGGGTAGGCGTAGAGCGCGGCGAAGGTCAGCAGGGGCAGCACGACACCGGGGAAGAACAACGCGGGGACCCGGTGGTCGAACAGGGTGAACCCCCACGACGGGAAGAGGCGCAACGCGCCCTCGAGCCAGCCGACGTACCAGTCGGGCTGGGCGCCGGTGGTGACGGCCCACGGCTCGAACGGTCCCCAGATCCAGATCGGGTTGATCTGCACCAGGCCACCGAGCGCGGCGAGGATGGCGAACAGCGCCAGGAACAGCCCGGTGGAACGAGCGGCGTAGGTCGGCCAGAGCCGGGAGCCGACCACGTTGTCCTCGCGTTGCATGGGGCCGGGGAACTGCGTGTGCTTCTGGCGCCACACGAGCGACAGGTGCGCCCCGAGCAGGGCGAAGATGACACCGGGCACGAGCAGCACGTGCGCGATGTACATGCGGGGGATCATCTCCTTGGCCGGGAACGGGCCACCGAACACCAGCGTGACGACCCAGGACCCGACCACCGGGATGGACTCGGCGATGGAGTAGGCGATGCGCAACCCGGTGCCGGAGAGCAGATCGTCGACCAGCGAGTAGCCGAGGAACCCGTTGGCCAGAGCGAACAGGAACAGCGTGACGCCCACGAGCCAGTTCAGCTCGCGGGGCTTGCGGAACGCGCCGGTGAAGAAGATCCGGCCCATGTGCAGGACGATGGTGAACAGGAACACCAGCGCCGCCCAGTGGTGGATCTGGCGGATGACCAGGCCCATGGGGACCTCGAAGCTGATCCGCAGCGTCGACGCGTAGGCCTCGGACATCTTCAGCCCCACGAGCGGGGCGTAGTCGCCGTGGTACACGGTCTCGGCCGAGCTGGGTTCGAAGAAGAGCGTCAGGTAGGTGCCGGTGGCGACCAGGATCATGAACGCGTAGGCGGCGATCTCGCCGAACATGAAGCTGAAGTGGTCGGGGAACACGTGCCGCAGCGCACTGCGCACCCAGCTGGCCGAGCCGGTGCGGTCGTCGATCCAGCGACCGGTCCGGCGGGTGACGCTGGTCATGGTTGGCTCCAGTAGCTGGGGCCGACCGGTTCGGAGAAGTCGCCCTTGGCGATGAGGTACCCCTGGTCGTCGATGTCGAGGGGCAGCTGGGGGAGCGAGCGGGCGGCGGGGCCGAACACCGGCTTGGCGCCCTCGCTCACCTTGAACACCGACTGGTGGCACGGGCAGAGCAGCGAGCTCTCGGTGGCGTCGTAGAGCGCCACCGGGCATCCGGCGTGCGTGCAGACCTTCGAGTAGGCGATGTAGCCCTCGGGTGTCCATTGGCTTCGATCGGTGGACAGGTGGAGGCTTCCGGGTGCGGTGCGGATCAGGATGACCTGTGACAGGGCGCGCGCCTGCTTGTTGCCCTTCTGACCGTCGGGGAAGGCGGTGGCGATCGAGTCGACGTCGAGGTCGTCGACGTGGATGGGCACGCCGTCGCTGTCGACCAGGCGGCGGCCGGCGTGCCAGCCGGTGGTCCGGCGCTCGGGGAACGGCGACGGCCCGAGCGACCGGAACGGGGAGGCGAGTGCGGCGAGGAGCGCGGCGCCGGCGACGCCGAGCATGGCGAACAGGCTGCGGCGGCGGCCCACGCCCACCTCGTCCAGCTCGGCGGTCTCTCGCACCCCGGCGCGCGCCGAGGGGGACGAGGCCATGCGGGGACGGTGCTCGACGGCGATGCGATCGGGGACCGCCTTCTTCCCCCAGACGCCCGCCGCCAGCGCGAGCCCGGCCATCGCCACGGCCAGGCCGATGCCCTCGGCCTGGGTGCCGGCGTCACCCCAGTAGGCGATCAGCAGCCCGACGCTTCCCGCCACCGAGATGCCCAGCGCCCACATGATGGTGTGCCGTGCGCGGCGGAGCTCGGCTTCGCGGGCGGCTCCGTCGCTCATCGGATCTCGTCCTCCTGTGCGGGCGGTGGGTTCCGGTCGCCGAGCCAGCGGGTGAACAGAACGGCCGGGACGAGCCCGAAGATGAAGGCCGCCGCACCCTCGGAGACCGGCCCCCAGTGGCCCATCGGCCAACCGCCGCGATCGTTCGGATCGTCGATCTCCTGGACGTACGCGGCGATCTCGCGCACCTCGCGCTCGTCGAGCTGCTTCTCGGAGAAGGGCGGCATGTCGTTGGGCCCGGATCGGATCGCCTCGACGACCTGCACGCTGTCGGCCCGACCCAGCGATGGCACGTTGCGGCCGTTGGGCAGGATGCCTCCCTGCCCGGCCATCTGGTGGCACGAGGCGCAGTTGGTGCGGAACAGTTCGCCACCGGTGGGTACGTCGACCCCCGTGATGTCGATCTCGGGTACGGAGGGTCCGGCGATGATCGTGGCGGCGTACTCGACGAGCGCGTCGATCTCGGCCGGCTCGTAGTTCACCGGCCCACGCGTGGCGTTCGTCGACGGATCGGTCACGGGCATCCGGCCGGTGGTCACCATGAAGTCGACACCTGCGGCACCCGATCCCTGGACGCTGGGACCACGATCGGACCCGGAGCCGTCCTCGCCGTGGCACACGGCGCAGTCGCGCAACCAGATCTCCTGCCCGGCCTTGGGCGGTGCCGCGGCAGCGCCGGCGGGTGCGGCACCGGCGTCGACAGGTCCTCGGAGGATGGTCAGGATCAGGGCGCCGGCGACCGTGGCCAGCAGGGGGAGGAGGGATCGAGCGCGCGCATGCATCCGACGGAGCCCCGTACCCGGCCGGTCAACCTCGCAGAACCTCGATCTCGGAAGATCCGTTCTGAGCGGGTGATCGGTCGGGTATGTCCGCCCGGTCCGCGCCTAGCGACGGCGCGGGAAGGACGCACGACACGGCAGACGACCCAGGGCTCGGTGAGCGTGGCTCGACCCAAGACGGTGATGATCACAGCGATCGGCGCGGCCCTCGCGCTCGGGGGTTGCTCATCCGAGCATTCGGTGCTCCATCCGTCCAGCCCCGAGGCCGGCAGCGTCGCCACCCTCGGATGGGCTCTCATCATCACCGCATCCGTCGTCACGGCCGGCGTGTTCGCGCTGCTGGTCTACGGCCTCGTCCGCCGCCAACGCGCCCAGGACGACGACGAGCGCAGCGGTGTGCGGTGGCTGCTCGGCGGAGGCGTGATCCTCCCGGTCGTCGTCATCCTGCCGCTCATCGGCTTCAGCGTGTCGATCATCGACCAGCCCGAGGATGGCGTGCTGCACGTCGACGTCACCGGTCATCAGTACTGGTGGGAGTACGGCTACCGCGAAGGCGGCTTCGAGACCGCGAACGAGCTGCACATCCCGGTCGGCCAGAAGGTCGAGCTGACGTTGCGCTCCGACGACGTGGTCCACTCGTTCTGGGTGCCCGAGCTCGCCGGCAAGCACGACCTCGTCCCCGGCCACGAGAACACCATGATCCTCCAGGCCGACCACGCCGGCACGTACAAGGGCCAGTGCGCCGAGTTCTGCGGCATCCAGCACGCCAAGATGCGTCTGCTCGTCATCGCGCAGGACGAGGCCGACTACACCGCCTGGGTCGAGCAGCAGCAGGCGACGGCCCAGGGTGACACCGGCTCGGACGGAGCGCACCTGTTCGCCAGCCAGGGCTGCGCCGGCTGCCACACCGTCCGGGGCACCGAGGCGCAGGGACGGCTCGGGCCCGACCTCACCCACATCGCGTCCCGACGAACCCTCGGGGCCGTCACCATCGACAACACCCCCGAGAACATGCGGCGGTGGATCGGTCACACGTGGGACGTCAAGGACCACATCGTCATGCCGGAGCTGCCCCTCACCGACGCCCAGGTGGAGGCGATCGCCGCGTACCTGGAGACCCTCGAATGACCCTGCTCGAAGATCCCCCGAAGCTCGAGCCCGAGAGGGAGGTCGCCCCCCTCGAGCCGGTGTGGGCCGATTCGCCGGGCATCGTCGGCTTCCTGACCAGCGTCGACCACAAGCGGGTCGGCCGCCGGTACCTGGTCACGGCGTTCGTGTTCCTCCTGCTCGGCGGCATCGAGGCGCTGTTCATGCGGACGCAGCTGGCGCACGCCGGCAACAGCGTGCTCGACGCCGATGCGTACAACGCGCTGATGACCATGCACGGCACGACGATGATCTTCTTCTTCAACACCCCGGTGTTCGCCGGCTTCGGCAACTACCTGGTGCCGTTGCAGATCGGGGCCCGCGACATGGCGTTCCCGCGCCTCAACGCCCTCAGCTACTGGATCTTCGTGCTGGCCGGCGCCTTCACCTACAGCAGCTTCCTGATCGGCGACATCCCCAACGGTGGCTGGTTCGCCTACGTGCCCCTCACCGACGACCGCTTCCTGCCCGGCGCCGGCATGGACTTCTGGGCCATCGGCCAGGTGTTCCTCGGCGTGTCCACCACCATCGGCGCCATCAACTTCATCGTCACGATCCTGCGCATGCGCACACCGGGCATGTCGCTGGCCCGGCTGCCCATCTTCTGCTGGGGCATCCTCACCATGGCCTGCATGATCGTGTTCGCGGTGCCCTCCGTGACGCTGTCGGGCGTGCTGCTCGAGCTCGACCGCCTCGGGATGCACTTCTTCACCCCCGAGCTGGGCGGCGACCCGATCCTCTTCCAGCACTTCTTCTGGATCTGGGGTCATCCCGAGGTGTACCTGCTCTTCATCCCCGCCACCGGGATCATCTCGATGGTCATCCCGGCGTTCACCCGCCGGCGCCTCATCGGCCACCGCTACGTGATCGCCGCACTGGTGTCCACCGGGTTCATCAGCTTCGGCCTCTGGGTGCACCACATGTTCGCCGTCGGCCTCCCGTTGCTGGTGGCCAGCTTCTTCTCGGCGGCCAGCGTGATGATCGCCATCCCCTCGGGCGTGCAGGTGTTCGCCTGGGTGATGACGATCGTCCGTGCCCCCCAGCGGCCGCGCTTCGAGGCGCCGATGCTCTACGCCATCGCCTTCCTCGTCACCTTCGTCATGGGCGGCATGACGGGCGTCATGGTGGCGCTGATCCCGTTCGACTTCCAGGTCCACGACAGCTACTTCGTGGTCGCCCACTTCCACTACGTGCTCATGGGCGGCACGGTCTTCCCGACCTTCGCCGGGCTCCACTTCTGGTATCCGAAGATGACCGGCCGGATGCTCCACCGCACGGCCAGCATCACGGCGTTCTGGTTCATCTTCATCGGCTTCCACGTCACGTTCTTCCCCCAGCACATCCTCGGTCTGCAGGGCATGCCCCGCCGCATCTACTGGTACGACCAGTCCACGGGGTGGTCGACGTTGAACCTGATCAGCTCGATCGGCGCGTTCGTGATCGCCGTCGGCATGGTGATCATGGCGGTCAACTTCGTCGTGTCGCGGTATCGGGGGGCGCCGGCGCCGGCCGATCCGTGGGGTGGCGAGTCGCTCGAGTGGACCGTCTCGTCGAAGCCGCCCGACAACAACTTCGACAGCTTCCCGGTCGTCACCAGCAACACGCCCGCGTGGGACGCGGCCGGCGGCGTCGCCCTCGCCCGGATCACCGAGCTCGGCGGCGAGGACCTCACCGTCGCCGCCGAGGGCGAGCACAGGACCCTGCTCAGCTCGCCCGTCGACGCCGGTGAGGTCGAGGTCATCACCATGCCACCTCCGTCCTACTGGCCGCTGGTGGTCGGCATCGGCATGTTCACCATGGCCGTCGGTGTCCTCGGGCGTTCGTTCCTGGTCGGTGGTGTCGGGTTGGCCGCGTTCGTCGTCGCACTCGTCGTCTGGCAACGGGAGATCGGCTCATGAGCACCGTCGCAGACACGCAGCTGGCGCCGCCCGGCATCCGCGAGGGCAGCGGCAAGTCGGTCGGCTACTGGGGCACGGTGACGATGATCATCACCGAGTCGGTGCTGTTCGCCCTGCTGCTGTTCGGCTACACGCAGCTGCGCATCAACGCCGAGCGATGGCCCCTCGGAGACATCGGCGATCCCGAGCTGGTGAAGTCCGGCATCCGCTCGGTCGTCCTGCTGGCCAGCACCATTCCGATGATCCTGGCCGAGAAGGCGGCCAAGTCCCGCTACCAGCGAAAGCTCCGCTGGAGCCTGGGCATCGCGTGGATCATGGGGGCGCTGTTCCTGGTCGGCCACTTCATCGAGTGGTTCCACCTGGCCCACGAGTTCACGCCCACCACCAACGCGTACGGGTCGCTCTTCTACACCATCACCGGACTGCACGCGCTGCACCTCATCATCGGTCTGATCGTCGCCGGCTACCTGTGGATCGGGGCGATGGCGGGCCGGTACGAGCGAGGCTCCACGACCGGTCTCGAGTGCGGGATCCTGTACTGGCACTTCGTCGACGCCGTGTGGGTCTTCGTGTACGGGACCCTCTACCTCTCGGTGACACTTCCATGAGCGACACCGACGTCTCCGAGGCCACCGAGGCCACTACGCCGACCGGGGGCGGGCGACCGTCGACGCTCGTCCTGTGGTTCGCCCTGGCATCGGGCATCACGGCCTGGATGATCCACCTCGTCGGCGGCGGCGCACTGGTGCCGACCGTGTGCGCCCACGACGTCCCGTGGGTCATCGACGCGCTCACCGCCGGCACGGGCGCGGTGTGCGTCGCGGGTGCCGTCGTGTCGTGGCGGATCATGCACCGCTTCGAGGGCCGCGACGACAGTCAGGCGCTGGGCTTTCGCACGCTCGGTCTGATCGCGCTGATCTCCAACCTCGGGTCGCTCGCACTCGTCGTGGGCGAGGGCCTGATGCACGGGTGGATCGGGGTGTGTCGCTGATGGACGTGGCTGCCAACGCAGCGTTCCTGCTCGCCTGGTTGGTGCTGCCGCTCGTCGCGCTGGTCGTCGGCCGGCGGCGCCTGCGGGCCTCGGGTTCCCACGCCGTCGGGCCGTGGTCCCTGATCTCGGCCGCGGTCGGTCTCGTGCTCCTCGCCGCTGCGCTGGCGCCGGTCACGTCGCAGGTCGCCGAGCGGACCTTCGCTGCGCACATGGGCCAGCACCTGATCGTCGGTCTCTTCGCGCCGCTCCTGATCGTCGCCGGGCGCGCAGCCGAGCTGCTGCCGTGGGCGCTCGACGGTGCGCACCGCCGGTCGTTGCGCCGGCACGCGGGTCGGCTGTTGACCCCACCCCGGTCGATGAAGGCGCCCACGGTCGCCATGATCACCGCCTGGTACGCCTGGCACGTCCCCGTCCTCTACGGCGCCGCCGTCGACAACGAGCTGGTGCACGTGGTCGAGCACCTGACGATCCTCGCCGCCGGCCTGTGGTTCTGGTCGGCGGTGGCGCCACAGCGCCGCCGGGTCGGCGCCAGCATCGTCGGTCTCTTCCTGGTCACCATCTCCACCGGCTTCCTCGGCGCCACGCTCTCGCTGAGCCCGATCAGCTTCTACGGCGGTCACGTCGCCGCTGAAACGCTCGCCGGTCAGCTCGACGACCAACATCTGGGAGGCCTCCTCATGTGGACACCTGGCGGGCTCGTCTACCTGCTCGCCACCGTCGTCCAGCTCATCCGCTGGCTCGGGCCCGACACCGCTCCTTCGATGGGTCCGCCGCTGCGCGCCCCGGAGGCGGTGTCGTGAGCGACGAGCAGCAGGAGCAAGAGGGGCGCGGGTGGATCCTCGTGCTGGCAGGCATGGTCCTGCTGACCGTCGCGGCGGTCGTGGCGTTCGAGCTCGCGCCCTTCGATCCACCGCCGAACGAGCGGGCCGACACCGGTACCCCGGGCGTCGTGCGAGCCGAGTACCGGATCGTCGCGCTCCAGGACGACGGGTCGCTCGTGATCCTCGACGATCGCACCGGCGAGGTCTCCGAGGTCGTTCGTCGTGAGGACGCTGGCTCGGTGTCGGTGCTCGACACGACCGCCAGTCACAAGTCGGCGTACCTCACCTTCGACAACGGCGCCATCGATCTCGTGCACCTCAAGAGCGGCGAGGAGGTGCACCACGACACCGGTCGAGCGACCACGATCGGCCCCATCGCGTTTCCGCAGCTGCCCCGCACGGTGCCGCGTCCGGCCGCCGAGCAGATGGCGTTCGTGACCGACGGCGACGGCGGAGACCAGGTCACGGTCGAGAACCTCACCACCGGAGGCGAGCACGTCATCGAGGCCGCCGGCGGCGCCCTGGCCAGCATCGACGACCTCGTCCTGAGTCCCTTCGAGAACCGGCTGTTCGGCATCGCCGACGACGGCCACACGCTGTTCCGGCTCGACACCGACCGGTCGGACTCACTCGATCAGGCGGCAACCGCCGGCGCCCCCGCCGACGTCGAGCGCTACGTCGACGCCACCCCGCACGCCGACACGATCGCCGCCATCGTCCAGCGGGCCGACGGTTCCACCGACCTGGTCGAGATCGACCGCGAGACGTTGGAGCCGACCGAGGTGCTCTACGACGCCCCGCCCGACGGTGAACGCTTCCGCAGCGTCGACGCCGACGAGAAGGCGACCACCTTCCTGCTGGTGACCGAGGACGGCCGACTGCTGCGGTTCGCGCCATCGAAGGACTCCGAACCCCAAGCCCTCGCCGACGGGGTGGACCGAGCGGTGTGGTGACCGCCCCGCCGGCGGGACCGGAGCAGGGGCCCGGAACGGCGCCCTGTCAGGCCGCCCGGCGGGCGCGCACCTCGGCGATGCGGTCGCGGCTGGCCTGGAGGAACGTCTTGGCCTGGCTGGGCAGCTGCTTGAGGAAGGAGGGGGTCATGACTCCCTTGGCCCGGTCGTCGAAGATGCCGTGGTACCCGTGGTCCTCGCGCTGGTCGACCGGCTCGAACAGGTTGTTCGGACGGTCCGGCGAGATCGGGATGTCGGTGAGCTGTCCGCTGACGCCCGACAGACCCATGAAGTGGTCGCCGACACCCGGCATGATCTGGGCCAGCTGGACGATCAGCCAGTTCCAGGTACCGAGGATCTTCTGACGGGGCGCGGTCTCGGCGGCGTCGGCGATGGCCGCCGCGCACACCTCGGGTTGGTAGATGGGGGCCACCGGCTGCGGGTGCTTGTCGACCTTGGCCCGGCACCAGTTGAACTGCGTGGTGTTGACCGCCGGCAGGTGGACGATGGTGGCCCGCACGTTGCTGCCCTCGTGGATGAGCTCGGTGCGCAGCGACTCGTAGAACCCGCGAGCCGCGAACTTGGCCGCGCAGTACACGGCCTGCAAGGGGATCCCCCGATAGGCGAGCGCGGAGCCGACGAACACGATGGTGCCTCGGTCGCGTGGCTTCATCCGGTCGAGCGCGGCCAGGGCGCCGTTCACCTGACCGAGGTAGGTCACCTCGGTGCCACGCTTGACCTCGTCGGGGTCGAGCTCGCTGACCGGGGCGAAGACGGTGGTCATGGCGTCGTTGACCCAGCACTCGATGGGACCCAGCTCCTGCTCGATCTGGTCGGCGGCGCTCTGGACCTCCTTGGCGTCGGCGACGTCGGTGGGTACCACGAGCGCCCGGCGACCCATCGACCGGACCTCGTCGGCGGCGCCTTCGAGCCCGGCCTCACCGCGGGCGATCAGGCCGACGTCCCAGCCGCGGGAGGCGAACTCGCGGGCGGTGGCCCGACCGACTCCGCCGCTGGCCCCCGTGACCGCGACGACTCGTGATCCGTGTGCGTTGTCCATGTCAGTCCTCCACCGACTCCTCGATCTGTGCGTATGCGAATTGCAGGACGTCCGACGCCGTCACCATGGCCAGGATCGACATGAAGGTCCGTGTCGCTCGGGGCAACACGGTCATGCCGATCACCAGCAACGTGGCCGTCCACTGCCCGACGCAGAAGGGGCAGGTGAGCAACTCGCCCACGGCGTGCCGCCAGCCCCGTCCCCGTACGTCTTCGTGGACCTCGGCCGGTCCGGCGGCCCCCTCGAAGCGGGCGAACGGAGCCCGCAACGGGCTGGTGATGGGGTCCTTGCTCAACACCCGGGCGATCTTGAACGTGGCCAGCGAGCCGAGCGCCAGGTCGGCCGGTGCCAGCCGGCCCGGCAGCCGACGACGGCCGATCACCCCGAGCGTCACGACCGTGAGCAGGTACGTGCCCAACAGGCCGCTGTAGGCGGCGAGTGGGCGGTCGTCGTCGGTGTCGGCGCGGTACTCGTCGCCGATCTCCTCGAGTCGCTCAGCGGTGTCGGTCATCGGTTCGGTTGCGGGGTCGCGTGTCGGGTCACCAGGCTTGGCTCCTACCCGGGACGCCTGGCCGGTAGGACCTGGTGACCTGCTCCCGAACCGGGTCCGCCGGGCCGGGCGCCCGAAAACTGGCAGCCGCTGCGTCACGCGGTCAGGGCCGGAGCTCGAGGGGTGTGGCCCGCCACTCGTCCAGATCGGGCAGGTCCTCGCCGTGCGCACGGATGTAGCGATGGTGCTCGTCGAGTCGAGAGGCGTACCGCTCATGCACGTCGCGGCGACGGCCGTCGGTGTCCGCCCGGTCGATGGCCTCCATCGCAAGGTGGAAGCGGTCGAGCTCGTTGCGCACGACCATGTCGAACGGCGTGGTGGTCGTGCCCTCCTCGACGTAGCCGCGCACGTGCAAGCCGGCGTGGTTGGTGCGGTCGTACGCCAGTCGGTGGACCAGCCACGGGTAGCCGTGGAACGCGAACACCACCGGGCGGTCGACGGTGAAGAGGGCATCGAAGTGCTCGTCGTCCATGCCGTGCGGATGGCGCCGTGGCGACTGCAGGGTCATGAGGTCGACGACGTTGACCACGCGCACCACCAGGTCGGTGTCGGCCATCAGCAAGCGGGCCGCGGCCAGGGTCTCCATCGTGGGGACGTCGCCGGCGCAGGCCAGGACGACGTCGGGGTCGGACGGCCCACGTTCGGCGAGCGCACCGCCGTCGGGGTCCTCGTTGCCGGCCCACGGCCAGATCGATGCGCCCCGCCGGCAGTGCTCCATGGCGCTGTCGATGTCCAGGAACTGGGGCTGCGGCTGCTTGCCGGCCACGATGACGTTGATGTGGTCGCGGCTGCGGAGCGAGTGGTCGAGCACCGACAGCAGGCAGTTGGCGTCGGGGGCCAGGTAGATCCGCGACACGCCGGCACCCTTGTTGGCCACCACGTCGAGGAAGCCCGGGTCCTGGTGGGTGAAGCCGTTGTGGTCCTGGCGCCAGGCATGGCTCGACAGCAGGTAGTTCAGCGAGGGGATCGACGCCCGCCACGGCACACGCGCCGCCGACTCCATCCACTTGGCGTGCTGGTTGAACATCGAGTCGACGATGTGGATGAACGCCTCGTAGCTGGTGAACAGGGCGTGCCGTCCGGTCAGGGTGTAGCCCTCGGCCCATCCCTCGCAGAGGTGCTCGGAGAGGACCTCGAGCACGCGCCCGTCGGGGGAGAGGTGTCCGTCGGGGACGTCACCGCCCAGCGGCCAGCGCCGGCCGGTGACCTCGAAGACGGCGTCGAGGCGGTTGGAGGCGACCTCGTCGGGACCGAAGAGCCGGAACGTCGTCGGGTTCCGCTCGATCAGGTCGCGCAGGTACCGGCCGGCCGCTCGCGTGGCTTCGTCGCCGGTGTGTCCTGGCTCGGGCACCTCGACCGCGTGGTCCTGCACGGCGGGGACGGTGAGCGGCAGCCCGCCGCCGCGGGCGTTGGTCCTCGGATCGGCGCTCATGCGGGCGTCGCCGACGGGCGAGGCGGACACGAGATCGTCGTACGGTCGGCCGTCGGCGTGGAACAGCTCGTCCGGCCGATAGCTGCGCATCCAGTCCTCCAGACGTCGCCGGGCGGCATCGTCGTCGGGCGGCACGGGCAGCGGGATCTGGTGCGAGCGGAAGTGGCCTTCGACGGGCTGGCCGTCGACCTCGGTCGGGCCCGTCCAGCCCTTGGGCGAGCGGAGCACGATCATCGGCCAGCGCGGCGTCCGGGACCGTCCCTCCGACCGGATGTCCGCGATCCGTTCCACGCAGTGGTCGAACGCCGCCACCATCTGCTCGTGCATGTCGCGCGCTTCGCTGCCCTGGACGAAGACGGGTTCGTAGCCGTGACCTTCGAGCAGCGACCGCAGATCTGACTCGGGAACGGCGGCCAGCACGGTCGGGTTGGCGATCTTGTAGCCGTTGAGGTGCAGCACCGGCAGCACGGTGCCGTCGGTGACGGGGTCGAGGAAGCGATGCCCCTTCCAGCTGCCGGCGAGCGGGCCGGTCTCGGCCTCACCGTCGCCGATGGCACACACGGCGATCAGGTCGGGATCGTCGAACACGGCGCCTTGCGCGTGGACGAGGCTGTAGCCCAGCTCACCGCCTTCGTGGAAGGAGCCGGGCGTCTCGGGCGCCGCGTGGCTGGGCACGCCACCGGGCGCGCTGAACCGGGCGAAGAGACGGCGCATGCCCTCGACCGACCAGTCGACCTCGGGGTAGCGCTCGGCGTAGCTGCCCTCGAGCCAGGACGCGCCCACCACGGCGGGGCCACCGTGGCCGGGACCGCAGACGAACACCATGTCGAGGTCGTGGTCGAGGATCGCCCGGTTGCAGTGGGCCCACAGGAAGCTCAGGCCGGGCGTGGTTCCCCAGTGGCCCAGCAGGCGGGGTTTGACGTCGGCCGGCTCGATCGGGCGGGCCAGCAGCGGGTTGTCCCGCAGGTACAGCTGGCCGACGGACAGGTAGTTGGCGGCCCGCCACCACCGATCGGTTCGTTCGACGACGTCCATGAGGCTCCCTGGGCGGCGGCCGCGGGTGCCCGGCGTGTGCCGACCGGGTCCCGCGGCCGCAGGGGATTGCTGGTCGGCCGGTACGTACCCACGGAGGCGCGCCGACTGAACCGGATCGCTCCTACCCGACGATCTCGCTCGTCTGCATCACCGGCTGGATGTCGGTGTAGTTGGCGACGTCGGCGATGACCTCGCCGGTGTTCTCGCCGCCCATGGCGGCGCCGAGCGCCTCGAGCGAGTCGAACGTGAAGTGCACGGCGGCCTCGTAGGGACCGTCGACGCCCTTGTCGATCTCGGCCTTGGACGGATCGAGGCCCCACGTGCGGCAGGCCAGCGGGACGTGGTTGTCGCGGTAGTAGTCGTGGTCGAACCTCGCACCGTCGGTCTTCGGGTACAGGACGCTCAGTCGGATCATGTGGGATCCCCCTCCGTGGGGCGGCATCGCCGCGGGACGTGACCTGCGCAGCCTGACGGAACGCCGCTCGGCGGGCAACCGGGGGCGCTGTGGCGGGCGGGGGCGCAGCGGTGTGTAGGTTGCCCGCCCATGACCGAGGTGCTCGATCGACTGTTCGGCGTACGGGGGAAGCAGGTGGTGGTGACCGGCGGCAGCCGGGGCATCGGCTACATGATCGCCCAGGGGTTCGTGGAGGCCGGGGCCGACGTGTTCATCTCGGCCCGCAAGGCCGAGCAGTGCGACGCGGCCGCCGACGAGCTGAACGGACTCGGCGGCGAGGGCTTCGGCTCGTGCACGTCGATCCCCGCCGACCTGTCCACGCAAGAAGGTGTCGACGCGCTGGTGTCGGCCGTGCTCGAGCGGACCGACCGCCTCGACGTGTTGGTGAACAACGCCGGCGCCACGTGGGGCGCACCGCTGGACGAGTACCCCGAGTCGGCGTTCGACAAGCTGTTCGACATCAACGTGAAGGGTGCGTTCCTTCTGACGCAGGCGTTCCTGCCCGCCTTGCGCACGAGCGGCACCGAGGACGATCCCGCCCGGGTCATCAACGTCGGTTCGGTCGACGGCATCAAGAACCCCGGCATGGAGACCTACGCCTACAGCACCACCAAGGCGGGCATCCTTGCGCTGAGCCGTCACCTGGCCAAGAACCTGGTGCGCGACCACATCAACGTGAACGCCATCGCCCCCGGACCGTTCGAGTCCAAGATGATGGCGTTCGCGCTCGGCACCGACGAGGGCAAGCAGATGGTGGCCAGCGGTGTGCCCATGCGCCGGATCGGTCGGTCCGACGACATGGCCGGCGCGGCCATCTTCCTGGCCAGCCGGGCGGGCAGCTACCTGTGCGGCGAGACCATCGCCGTCGACGGCGGCATCGTCGGCGCCAGTTGACCCCCCGAGGGAATCTGGCAGCCCGCCCGTAACGCATCTGGCAGCCCGTACGTAACACCGGGGCGCTGCCGGCAGGGCGCGCCGTGTGACGCAGCGGCTGCCAGATTCAGTAGGCGACCTGGCAGAAGCCGTGGTTGCAGTAGCCCATCGGGTTCTTGTGCAGATAGCCCTGGTGGTAGTCCTCGGCGTAGTAGAAGGTGCCGTCGCCGGCGTCGGCCGCCGGCTTGATCTCGGTGGAGATGTCGCCCCAACCGTCGGCACGCAGCGCCTGCTGGTAGCGGTCGCGTGACGCCTTGACCGCGGCGAGCTGCTCGTCGGTGGTGGTGTAGATGGCCGAGCGGTACTGCGTACCGACGTCGTTGCCCTGTCGGTTGGGTGTGGTGGGGTCGTGGTTCTCCCAGAACGCCTTCAGCAGCTCGTCGGTGTCGACGCGGTCGGGGTCGTAGACCACCTGCACCGTCTCGGTGTGCCCGGTGCGCGACGTGCACGTCTCCTCGTAGGTGGGGTTCTTCGTCCACCCGCCCATGTAGCCCACGGCGGTCGAGTACACCCCGTCGATCTGCCAGAAGATGCGCTCGGCGCCCCAGAAGCAGCCCATGGCCACGTAGAGGATCTCGTGACCCTCGGGCCACGGGCCCTGCAGGGGGGTGTCCAGCACGACGTGGCGCTCGGCGACCGGCATGGTCTGGTCGCGTCCCGGGAGCGCCTCGTCGGGGGAGATCATCGATGTCTTGTCACGACCGAACAGCGGCATGGGGCCCAGGCTAGGGCCGGGATAGCGTGACCGGATGCTCGCCGATGACGAGGTCGAACGCGTCCTGATCGTCACCGCGCACCCCGACGACGTCGACTTCGGCGTCGCCGGGTCGGTGGCGCGGTGGACCGATGCGGGTGCCGAGGTCGTGTACTGCATCGTCACCGACGGCGACGCCGGCGGCTTCGATCCCGAGGTGCCGCGCAGCTCCATCGCCGGCATCCGCCGGGGAGAGCAGACCAACGCCGCCGCGCAGGTCGGCGTCGAGGAGCTGCACTTCCTCGGCTACCCCGACGGCATCCTCGAGGTCACCCTCGAGCTGCGCCGGGACATCGCCCGGGTCATCCGCGAGGTACGGCCGCGTCGGGTCGTCACGCAGTCGCCGATCCGTACGGCCGACAGCGTGTACCGCAACCACCCGGATCACCTCGCCGCGGGCGAGGCCGCGTGCTGCGCCGTGTACCCCGACTCGCGCAACCCGTTCACCTTCACCGAGCTGGCCGCCGAGGGGCTCGAGGCGTGGACGGTCGAGGAGCTGTGGATGATGGGCGGCAACGACGCCGGGACCTTCGTCGACATCACCGACACGTTCGACCGCAAGATGGCCGCGCTGCGGTGCCACGTGAGCCAGCTCATCGACGACGCGGCCGAGGAACGCGTCCGCCAGTGGAACACGGCCAACGCCGAGGCCGCCGGCTGGGGCAGCGATCGCCTCGCCGAGCGCTTCGTCATGATGCCCACCGTCTGATGACCCGCCAGCACACCTCCGAGGAGCGCCGATGACGGTGCTGCACCGAACCGTGCGAGGCGACGGAGTCGATCTGGCGCTGTGGGAGCGCGGCGACCCCGACCGGCCCACCATCGTGCTGGTGCACGGCTATCCCGACACCCATGGCGTCTGGGACGCCGTGGCCGAGCGACTCGAGGATCGGTACCACGTCGTGACCTACGACGTGCGTGGCGCAGGCCGTTCGGGCGTGCCCCGGTCGCGCGAGGGCTACGACCTCGAGCACCTCGTGGCCGACCTGGCCGCGGTGGCCGACGCCACGTCGCCGGAGCGACCGTTCCACCTGGTGGGCCACGACTGGGGTTCGATCCAGTCGTGGGAGGCGGTCACCACCGACCGCCTCGCCGGTCGCATCGCCTCGTTCACGTCGATCTCGGGTCCGAGCCTCGATCACGTGGCCCAGTGGATGCGCGACCGGCGCGCCTCGCGGCAGTGGCGCGAGCTGCTCGGGCAGGGCCGACGTTCGTGGTACGTCGCCGCGTTCCAGCTCCCCGGTCTGGCTCCTCTGGCGTGGCGCACGGTCGCGCCAGCAGCGGTCCGGCGTCATCTGCAGACCGTCGAGGGCATCGATCCCGCCGACCACCCGGCACCGTCGCTGGCGGCCGATGGCGCCCGGGGCATCGAGCTGTACCGGCGAAACGTCCCCGAGCGGGTGCGTCGCCCTCGCACCCGCACCACCGACGTGCCCGTGCAGGTGATCGTGCCCACCGACGACCGGTTCGTGACGCCAGCGCTGCTCGACGACGTGGGCCGGCACTGCTCGGAGCTGACCCGGCTCGACGTGGTCGGCGGTCACTGGCTCCCCGTGTCGCAGCCCGAGCGGGTCGCCGGCTGGGTCGCTGAGCACGTCGAGCGCAACCTCGACCGCTGATGCGGCTCCGCGGCGGCTCGCCGCTCAGGCCAGTCCCGCCGCTCGGAGCATGGTCGGAGGGATCGTGCGGTCACCCCGAGCCAGCATGGCCGCCCGCTCGACGTTGACCGCGTCGTGCTCCCGGTGTCGCCAGCTGTCCCACGGGCCGGCGGGGATGGCCGCCGGGTCACCTTCGGCCGCCACGCAGGCGCGCAGGTAGCCCTGGAGGTCGCGCACCTCCTCTTCGCCGCCGATGGGCCCGTGCCCGGGGACGATGACCGGCGCCAGTTCGAGGATGGCGTCGAGCTCGTCGGCCCAGCGGGCCGGATCGCCCTGGTAGCACAGCGGCGTCACCCCGAAGGACGCCATGGCGCCGGCGAAGCACAGGCCGGCGCCGTCGACCACGGCCACCAGGTTCTCGTCTTGCGCACCGCTGCACGGATGCAGGCTGACGGCAGGCGTGAGCTGCACGGCCTCGTTCACCACGTGGCTCACCGGCTTGGTGGTCATCTCGTCGTCGAACTCGTCGGCCACGTCGGGGAGGAGCCGCCGGTAGACATCGGGTGTCGGCGGTTGGTCGAGGTGCAGGCTGGTCTGCCGTCGCCCGTAGATGCCCGACATGATGAAGAAGGACGTGCCCCCGACGAACTCGATGGTCGAGGCGGTGAGCACCGTCCGCCGGACGCGCTGGTCGAGGTCGTGCACCGCAGCCACGAACGCCTGGGCCTGTGATGGTGTGCAGAGCGTGTCGACGGCCGTGGCCGCGTCCTGGTCGATCACGAGGCCGGCGTTGGGGTGGCCGTCGCCCGGCTGCTCGGCGAGCCACGCGTAGACGCCGGTGTCGAGGGGGACCAGGCTCATGCCGGCTCCACCCGTCGGCTCATGGGAACGTGCGGGATGCCGTCCTCGACGTACTCGGCGCCGTTGACCTCGAAGCCGAACTGGCGGTACCAGTCGGCGAGCCGGGACTGGGCGCCGATCACGACCTCTCGGGCGCCGAGCCGGCGCAGCCGGTCGAGCCCGGCCTGCATGAGCGCGGCGCCGACGCCGCTGCGGCGTGCCTCGGTCCGGACCACCACGCGGCCGATCGACCACACGTCGCCGTTCTCGTGGAGGAGGCGCAGCGTCCCGACGACACCGTGGTCGTCGGCGACCCAGAGGTGCTCGGTCTCGGGGCTCGTGGTCGCGCCCGTCGATGTCGAGGAACACGCACTCCTGCTCCACCACGAACACCTCGGAGCGCAGCTGCAACAGGTCGTGCAGGATGCGGTTGTCGAGGTCCACGAACCTCGCCCGCTGGACGGAGACGGCGTCGTCGCGCATGCCTCCTGCATGCTGCCACGGCACCGGTCCGGCCGGTGCTGCGGCGCCCGGGGGCTACGCCCGCAGGAGCGTGGCGAACCACCGCCGGCCCGAGCGGCGTACGGACAGGCAACGCAGCCCGGCATCTCGGGCCATGGCCGCAACCCCGTCGGTGCTGACGATCGCCCACGGGAACCACTCGGTCTGGCCGTCGCCGAGGTCGAAGCGGGCACGCACGCTGCGGGTGCCGGTGCCGGGCGCACCCACCTCGGCGACGACCAGCCCACCGGCACGCACCAGCTCGGCGAGCCGGCGCAGCAGGGCGACGGGGTCGCCGCCGATGCCGATGTTGCCGTCGAGCAGGACGGCGGCGCCCCACCGTCCCGTTCCCGGCAAGGGGTCGTAGACCGAACGCTGGAGCACCGGGGCGCCGGATCGGCGTGCGTGGTCGACGGCGGCGGTGCTCACGTCGATGCCCAGCGCCGTGGCGCCGGACGCCGAGAGGTGGCGCACGATGCGCCCCGGCCCGCAGCCCACGTCGAGCACGGGCTCGTCGAGGCCGTCGATGGCGGCCAGGTCGTGGTCGTCGGGCTCATCGAACCAGCTGCCGGTGTCGCCGGCCAGTTCGAGGCCGCAGTCGGTCACCAACCGGACGGTGCCGGGGATCGACGTCACCGGCCCACCCGTTCGTGGGTGCCTTCGAGCTCGAGGGCCCGGACGGCGGCGGCGAAGCGGCTGGCCGGCGCAGCGGCCGCGACCGAGCGGGCGTCGTCGAAGTGGTCGACGTCGCGCAGCCGGGGGAGCGGTCGCACGCGCAGGCCGAGCTCGACCAACCGCCGGCGCTGGTGGCGGCCGGTGTCCGGCCGGCTCATGGGCACGCCGCGGAACACGCCGGGCTGGTGTCTCCGCAGGCCGATGGCCCACCATCCCCCGTCGGTCGCTGGACCGAGGACGGCATCGGTCCCGGTCTCGCCGAGACGCTCGATGGCGTCGTCGAGCAGCTCGGCCGACACCTGCGGAGTGTCCATGCCGATCTGCACGCCCGGTCCCTCGGTGGCCGACCACACCGCCTCCAGGCGCTGGGCGAACGACAGTGGCGGCTGGGCCACGATGCGGACGCCTTCGGGCAGCCACGCCCCGGGAGCACCGTCGAGCGCGGCGATCACCTCGTCGGCGCCGCAGGCGATCGCTGCGTCGAAGGTGTCGTGCAGCGCCGCCTCGGCGAGGCTCGCCGCTTGGGCCGGTGAGCACGGCGGGCACAGGCGGGTCTTCACCTTCCCGGGCACGGGCTCCTTGGCGACGACCAGCACGAACACGCTGCGGACGGTAGCGACGGACACCGGCGTTCCCGGGCGGTCAGGTGCTTACGAATCGCTGAACAGCGCTGCCGGCGCCCCCGACGGCGATCGGCCTCCGTAGCATCGCCACCGTGACGGCAGGTGCCCGCGTCGTGGTGGTCGAGGACGACATGGCCATCGCGGACGTGGTGGCGCGCTACCTCGACAAGGAGGGGTTCGACGTCAGCGCCTACCGCCACGGCGGCGAGGCGCTCGATGCGCTGCTCGCCGATCCGCCCGACCTGGTGGTGCTCGACCTGATGCTGCCCGGCATCGACGGCTTCGAGCTGTTCCGCCGCCTGCGTGCCCTCGCGCCGGTGCCCGTCGTGATGCTCACGGCGCGAGGCGACGAGTCGGACCGGGTCATCGGGCTCGACATGGGGGCCGACGACTACCTGACCAAACCGTTCTCGCCGCGCGAGTTGGTCGCACGGGTGAAGGCCGTGTTGCGCCGGGTCAGCGGCGCGCTCGAGACCGTCGAGGCCGGCGCCGACCCGAGGATGGAGGCCGGCGACCTCGTGGTCGACGTGGCCGCCAGGGAGGCGCGCCGGCGGGGTCTGGTTCTGGGCCTCACCGCTCGTGAGTTCGAACTGCTCGCCTACCTGATGCGCCACCCGCGGCAGGCCTTCCGCCGCGAGGAGCTGCTGGAGCGGGTGTGGGGCTACACGTTCGGCGACACCTCGACCGTCACCGTGCACGTGCGCCGCCTGCGCGAGAAGATCGAGGACGACCCGGCCCAGCCCCGGCACCTGGTCACGGTGTGGGGCGTGGGCTACCGGTTCGAGCCATGAGGGCACGCTCGCAGGTGGCCGTCGCCGCCGGCGGCATCTTCCTCACCGTGCTGCTGGCCTGGCTGCTGGGGATGCCCGGCGGTGACACCCTGGCGCTGCTCGGCCTGGCGGGTGGGGGAGCGCTCACGGCCGCGGCCGCAGGCTTCGTCGTGCTGCGGGCCATGCGCACCGCGTCGCTCCGGGCGCAGGCGGTGGCCGTGGCGCTGGTTGCCGCCCTCGGGATCGCCGCCGGCGTGGTCCTGGCCGCCAACGCCATGTTCGTCTCCTCCCACGACCTCGGTGCGCTGCTGGTCGTGCTCACCGCGTCGGCCACCGTGGCGGTGGTGATGGCGGCCGGGTTCGGGTCCCGCATCGGGACGGCCAGCCGTGACCTCGAGGACCTGGCCCGCCGGCTGGGCGACGGCGACGTGCTGTTGGTGGGTGATGTCCCGGTCGCGGTCGAGCTGCGTCGGCTGGCCGAGGAGCTGGCCACCGCGTCCGAGCGGCTCGACGACGCCCGCCGCCGAGAGCGGGCGATGGAGTCGTCGCGCCGCGAGCTCATCGCCTGGGTGTCGCATGATCTGCGCACGCCGCTGGCCGGCATCCGGGCCATGGTCGAGGCCCTCGAGGACGGTGTGGTGGTCGAGGACGAGGACGTCGCCTCCTACCACCGCACGATCCGGGGAGAGACCGAACGCCTCGCCATGCTGGTGGAGGACCTGTTCGAGCTGAGCCGGATCGAGGCGGGGGCCCTCGAGCTCGACTTCGAACACGTCACGCTGGGCGACGTGGTGGCCGAAGCGGTCGCGGGCGTGCACCCCGTGGCTGCCGCGAAGGGCGTGCGCGTGCACCGTGCCGACGGCGCCGACGACCGCGCCCTTCGGCTGGCGCCCGCCGAGATGACCCGGGTCGTGCGCAACCTGCTCGACAACGCCATCCGCCACACGCCTCCCGGTGGCGACATCGTGGTGGACATGGCCGTCGACGGCGACGAGGCGCTGGTGTGGGTCCAGGACGCCTGCGGCGGCATCCCCGACGACGACATCGGCCGGGTGTTCGACCTGGCGTTCCGCGGTGACGTCTCCCGCGGCGCCGACGGAGGCGGCGGAGGACTCGGCCTGGCCATCGCCCGGGGCCTGGTCGACGCCCACCGGGGCCGGATCACCGTCGCCAACCAGGGCGACGGATGCCGCTTCACCGTCCGGTTGCCGGTCGTCTCCTGAGGCGGACGGCTGGTTACCCGTCGGTAGGCTCGGATCCATGGCCGACTACTCCGCGCCCCTCGACGACATCCGCTTCGTGCTCACCCGCATCGCCGGGTTGGGCGAGCTCTCGGGATACGAGGGTTTCGAGCACGCCGAACCCGACATGGTGGTCAGCATCCTCGAGGAGTGCGCCCGGTTCATGGAGAACGAGGTCGCACCGCTCAACCGGGTCGGCGACGAGCAGACCAGCGTCTGGCACGCCGCGGAAGGCGGCGACTCGTTCAACACGGTCACCACGCCCGACGGGTTCATCGACGCCTACCAGGCGTACGTGGCCGCCGGCTGGGGCGGCGTCCCGTTCCCCGAGGCCTACGGTGGCGGTGGCTTCCCGTGGCTGGTCGGCCTGGCCATGCAAGAGATGCTCACCGCCTCGAACGAGTCGTTCTCCATGGCGCCGCTGCTGACCCAGGGCGCCATCGACGCCCTGCTCGAGCACGGCGACGAGACCCAGAAGGAGACGTGGCTGCCCAAGATGGTCACCGGCGAGTGGTCGGGCACCATGAACCTGTCCGAGCCCCAGGCCGGGTCCGACGTGGGTGCCGTGCGCACGCGGGCCGAACGGCAGGACGACGGCTCCTACCGGATCACCGGCACCAAGATCTGGATCTCGTGGGGCGAGCACGACATGGCCGACAACATCGTCCACCTCGTCCTGGCCCGCACGCCCGACGCTCCTCCCGGCACCAAGGGCATCTCGCTGTTCATCGTGCCGAAGTTCCTGGTGAACGACGACGGTTCGCTCGGCGAGCGCAACGGCATCGTGTGCCAGTCGATCGAGCACAAGCTCGGCATCAAGGCCAGCCCCACCTGCGTCCTCGACTACGACGGCGCCACCGGGTACCTGGTGGGCGAGGAGAACCGTGGCATGGCCTACATGTTCACGATGATGAACAACGCCCGTCTGTCGGTGGGCCTGCAGGGGCTCGCCGTGGGGTCCCGCGCCTACCAGGACGCCGTCCAGTACGCGAACGAACGGCCGCAGGGTCGCGCCGTCGGCGCCGAGCCGGGCGTGCAGTCCCTGATCATCGAGCACCCCGACGTCCGCCGCATGCTGCTCACGATGAAGGCCCAGCTCGAGGCCATGCGCTGCGTGATGTACCGCACGGCGCAGAACATCGACATCGCCCACAAGGCCGCCGACGAGCACGACCGCACGGCCGCCCAGGAGCGGGTCGACCTGCTGATCCCCATCTGCAAGGGCTGGGGCACCGACCTGGGTGTGGAGATCGCCTCCACGGCCATCCAGGTGTTCGGCGGCATGGGCTACGTCGAGGAGACCGGCGTGGCCCAGCACTTCCGCGACGCCCGCATCGCCCCCATCTACGAGGGCACCAACGGCATCCAGGCCATGGACCTGGTCGGCCGCAAGCTGCCCATGCGCGGCGGCGGTGTCGTGAAGGACTTCCTCGCCGACGTCGGCGCGACGGTCGAGCGGGTCCGCGCGGCGGGGGACGGCTACGACGAGATCGCCGACGCCCTCGCCGACGCGCTCGAGTCGCTCACCGAGTCGACCGACTGGCTGATGACCAACGGGCTCGCCGACGTTCGCCACGCGCTGGCCGGCGCGACGCCGTACCTCCGCCAGTTCGGCATCGTCGCCGGCGGCTGGTTGCTGGCCGAGTCGGTGCTCGAGGCCAAAGCGCTGCTCGATGACGGCGACGGCGACTTCAGCGACGAGTTCCTCGAGGCCAAGTACACGACCGCCCACTTCTACGCCACGCAGCTGCTTCCCCAGGCCCGGGGCCTCGTCGGCGCCGTCACCGCCGGCTTCGACGACCTCATGGCGCTCACGCCCACGCAGTTCTGACGGGTTCTCCCGGCTGATCGGAACGGGTATCGCCTCCCCAGACCCAGGAGGCCAGCCGTGAGCACCAGCACGATCACCCGCACACCACCGTTGCCGTCCGCACCCGGTCGGGGAGACTGGAAGGAGACGCTCGGCAGGGTCGGGCTCGTCGGCAAGGGCGTGATGTTCGCCGTCGTCGGCCTCCTCGCCGTGCAGCTCGCATCGGGCGACGCGGCCAACGCCTCCAAGAAGGGTGCGCTCGCGTGGGTCGGCTCCCAGCCGTTCGGCAAGGTCCTGTTGGTCGCCCTGACGCTGTCGCTGTTCGCCCTCGCCGCCTGGCGGGCGCTCGACACGTTCGTCGGTGACCCGGTCGAGGGCGACGAGGCCAAGGACCGCGTCCGTTACGCCGTCAAGGCCCTGATCTACCTGTCGCTCGCCGTCACGTCCCTGTCGGTGACCATCAGCAACTGGTCGTCCGGCGGCTCGGGCGGCTCCGGTTCGTCCGGTTCGGGCGGCAACTCGGGTGCCACCGCCACCGTCCTCGAGTGGCCGGGTGGCCGCTGGATCGTGGCCGGCATCGGCCTGTTCGTGATCGGTTACGCGCTGTACCAGGTCAAGGCCCATGCCCTCGACCAGAAGTTCACCGAGCGGCTACGCGTCGGCAAGGACCACTGGGTGACCACGTTCGGTCGCTTCGGCTATGGCTTCCGCGCCATCGTCTACGTGATGATCGGCTGGTTCTTCGTGCAGGCCGCCATCACCTACGACCCCCAGAAGGCCAAGGGCATGTCGGGTGCGCTCCAGGAGCTCGCCGGTCAGGGCTGGGGTCAGATCCTGCTGTGGGTCGCGGCAGCCGGCCTCATGGCCTACGGCGTCTTCGCTCTGGCCGAGTCCAAGTACCGCACCGCCGCCTGATCACGATCGGCTGCCAGAACGCCAGCCGGGCGCGGTCAGCGACGGTCGCTGAGGACGGCGGTCGACAGCGGTGGCCAGGCGTCGATGGCCCAGGGGCCGAAGTCGCGGTCGGTGAGCACGACGAGGCCCAGCTCGGCGGCGGGGTCCCACCACAGGAACGTCCCCGACCGGCCGAAGTGCCCCCACGTGGCCGGGCTGTTGTCCGGTGAGGTCCAGTGCGGCGACTTGCGACCGCGAACCTCGACGCCCAGGCCCCACGGATTGGGGTCCTGGGCTCCGTAGCCGGGGAGCACGCCGGCGAGGTCGGGGAACGCCGGCGTGGTCATCGCCGCGAGCGTGGCGGTGGCGAGCAGCGAGCCGTCGACCACGGCGCCGAGCAGGGTCGCCAAGTCGGCGACGGTGGAGCGGTAGGCGTGAGCGGGAGACCCGTTCACGTCGGTGGCGGCCAGGCCGAGCGGCTCGACGATGGCCGCTCGCACGTACTCCTCAGCCGCCATGCCCGAACGCTCGGCCAAGTGGTCGGACAGGACCTCGAACCCGACGTTGGAGTAGATGCGCTTGCGCCCGGGCGGACCCAGCGGTGTGCGGTCACCGTCGGGTGGTAGCCCCGACGCGTGGGCCAGCAGGTGCCGCACCGTGGCGCCGGTGGGGCCGCCGACGCCGGTGGTGTCGTCGTCGAGGGCCACGGTGCCTTCCTCGATGGCGATGTGCACGGCGACGGCGAAGAGCACCTTCGAGACCGACGCCAGCGGGAAGGGGCGGTGGACGTCGCCGTGCTGCTCACGGATGCCGGAAGCCCCGACGACCGCGGCGGCGACGTGGGGGACGTCCCACCCCTGGATCTGGTCCAGGGGGCTCAGCTGTGGTCCCACAGCATCGACGTGGACGTGTCGGGGTCGAGCAGCGTCAGGGGGTCGCGCTTGTCGATGTGGCCGATCAGCCCGCGGTACGTGCCGTAGCCGCACAGGCGGAGCAAGCGCCGGCCGAAGGTGGCGGCCACCTCGGTCGGGATGCCGAGCTGCTGGTTCTCCTGTTGGCGGATGAAGCCGGCGCAGTAGTTCGACGCGATGCCCACGCGGCGGTCGTCGGAGGCGTTGGTGCCCCCGCCGTGCCACAGGCTGCCGTGCCAGATGAGCACACTGCCCGCCGGCATCTCGCCGGGGACCGAGTCGTACTCCTGGCCGTACTCGGGGCAGTGGTCGAACCGGTGCGACCCGGGCACCAGGCGGGTGGCGCCGTTGGCCTCGGTGAAGTCGGTGATCGCCCACATGGTGTTGCAGACGACCGACGGGTGCGGCCGTTGCAGCCCGATCACCTGGTCGTCGGAGTGGATCGGTTGGGCGGACTCGCCGGGGCGGATGTCGATGGAGGACAGCGACGACAGCAGGCACTCGCGGTCGAGCACCCGCTCGACGACCGGCAGCACCGACGGGGCCACGGGGATCCGCTGGAAGACCTCACCGTGCACGAGGAGGTTGTAGACGCGGAACGTGGACGAACCCTCGAAGGAGTTGTCCGCCGGCCGGATGCCCCGTTCCTCGATGATGGCGTCGAGGCGATCGAGCACCGACTTGGCGAACACGTCGTCGAAGGCGTCCTCGACCACCGTGAACCCCTGGTCGTCGATCTCGGCGGCGTGCCGGTCGGCATCTGCGTCGGTGAGCGTGCGCATGCCGACGATGGTAGGCAGGGCGGCGTGCCACGGCAGACAGCCCCCACCGGTGGCGGTTCGTTCGAGGCTGCGGTGCACGCGGTCGTGCGAGCCGTGCGCCCCGGCGAGGTCGTCACCTACGGCGAGGTCGCCGCCGAGGCGGGCAGGCCCGGCGCCGCCCGAGCGGTCGGGCGGATCATGGCCACCAGTGACGGGGCGTTGCCGTGGTGGCGGGTCGTCGCTGCCGACGGCCGTCTCGTTCCCGGCCACGAGGACGAACATCGCCGGCGACTCGTCGCCGAGGGGGTCGATGTGGGCGCTCGTCGGGTGCGGGGCATGCGTCGGCGCTGACCACCATTCGTTGAGCACGAACCGATGAGCACGGCGTCGCCGGATCGCGAGTTCGCCAGGGCCCACCGGTAGCGTTGATCGCAGCATGACGACATTCGCAGAACTCGGCATCGACGAAGACCTGGTCGATTGCCTCGCCTCGCAGGGGATCGAGTCCCCGTTCCCCATCCAGGAACTCACGATTCCGGACGCCATCGCCGGCCGCGACGTGTGCGGCAAGGCCAAGACCGGCTCCGGGAAGACGCTCGCCTTCGGCCTCCCGATGGTCATGGCCCTGCCCGAGCCCGACGACATCCACCACGGCCCGGCCGGTCTCGCCCTGTGCCCCACCCGCGAGCTGGCGCTCCAGGTGGCCGAGGTGCTCGAGCCGCTGGCCAAGCTCAAGGGCCACACCATCACCGCGGTCTACGGCGGCGAGAAGATCGAGAAGCAGATCAAGTCGATCGACGACGGCACCGGCATCATCGTGGCCACGCCCGGTCGCCTGATCGACCTGCTCCAGCGGGGCGACGTGCACCTCGACGAGGTCAAGATGGTCGCCGTCGACGAGGCCGACCGGATGGCCGACATGGGCTTCCTCCCGCAGGTCGAGTGGGTCCTGCGCCACGTGCCCGGCGGCCACCAGACGCTGCTGTTCTCGGCCACGCTCGATGGCTCGGTGGGCGCGCTGGTCGACCGCTACCAGACCGATCCGGTCACCAAGGAGGTCGTCTCCGAGACCGTCACGGTCGAGCAGATGCACCACCGGTTCCTGAAGGTGCACGAGATGGACAAGGCCAAGGTCGTGGCCAGCATCGTCAAGAACGGGAACCGCACGCTGATCTTCTCCAACACCAAGCGGGCCGCCGACCGCCTCTCCGACGAGCTGGGCAAGCTCGACGTGCGGGCGTCGGCGATCCACGGTGACCTGCCCCAGCGGGCCCGCGAGAAGGCGCTGAATCGCTTCTCCGAGGGCAAGCTCCAGGCGCTCGTGGCGTCCGACGTCGCCGCCCGTGGCCTCGACATCGACGAGATCGACACGGTGGTCCACTGGGATCCCGCCCCCGACCACAAGACCTACCTGCACCGCTCGGGACGTACGGCCCGCGCCGGCACCGCCGGCGTCGCCGTCACCCTCATCCTGTGGGACGAGGAGATGCAGGTGAAGCTGCTCCAGCGCCGCCTGGGCCTCGACGACCACCCGATGGTCGAGGTGTTCTCCAACGATCCCCGCCTGGCCGATCTCACCGGCTGGGATCCGATGTCCGACGAGTGATCGGCCGGTCGCGGACGGCGTCCGCGACCACGTCGTCGTCAGCGGCGACCATGGACCGAATGGGTGACGCACTCGACGCGCTGGTCGGCGGCTTCGTCGCCGGTGTGCTCGCCGACGGTCTCGAGCCCGACGCCCGCCTGCGGATCCTCCGGCGGGGGCTGGGTGTCCCGGCCGCCGAACCCCTGCCTGGTCCCGACGCTCTGGGCCCGGCGCACGAGCGCCTGCTGATCGGGCCCGACCGGACCAGCCGCGGAGCCTGGTACACGCCGACGTGGCTGGCCGCGGACCTGGTGTCCCGGGCGATCCCCGGCTCCGAGGTGGCCGAGCTGGGGACCGTGCTCGACCCGGCGTGTGGTGGAGGGGCGTTCCTGCTGGCCGCCGCCGACCGCCTGGCCGAGCTCGGTCACGTGCCCACCGACGCCGTGGGTCGGCTGCGCGGCCGCGACCTGGATCCCGACGCGGTGGCCGTCACCGAGGCGGCGCTGTGGTGGTGGTCGGCGCGCCGCGGCGAGCCGGTGGTCGCCGGCGCCGGCCTGGTGGTGGACGACGCACTCACCGGGTCCGGCGTGGGGGACCCACGGCCGCGGTGGTCGGCAACCCGCCGTTCCTGGGGCAGCTCCGGGCGGCGACCGCCGTGGACGAGGATCGTCGCCGAGAGCTGCGCCGGCGGTTCGGCGACGCCGTGCGGCCCTACACCGATCTCGCCTGGCTGTTCCTGCTCGCCGCGGTGGACGCGGTGGTGCCGGGAGGACGTGTCGTGCTGGTGCAGCCGCAGTCGCTCCTCGCGACGCGCGACGCGGGCGCCGTTCGCAGCGCCGTCGACGAGCGGGCGTGCCTCGTCGACACGTTCGTCGACGACGGGCGAGCCTTCGATGCATCGGTGACCGTGTGCGCGCCGGTGCTCGAGCGCCGCCGGCGGCCCGCTGGAGCGCCAGCCACGAACGACTGGGTGGGGCCGCTCGCCGACGCCCGAGGCGTGCCGTCCGTCGACCTGGCTGCGGGCGACACCCTCGGCCGGCTCGCCGACGTCCACGCCGGCTTCCGCGACGAGTACTACGGACTGGTCGACGCGGTGTCCGAGGGCGGTGCCGGCCTCCGCCTGGTCACCGCCGGCGCCATCGATCCGTTCCGGCTGCTCGACCGCCCCCAGCGCTTCGGCGGCCGGCGCGTGGGACGATCCGCGCGTCGATATCACGGCCGTCGTCGGCCGCGCCGCCCGATGGGCCGCGCTCCAGCAGGAGCCGAAGGTGCTGGTCGCCACCCAGACGAAGGTGCTCGAGGCGGTGGCCGACCCCGCCGGGGAGCTTCTCGGCTCGGTTCCCGTGGTGGTCGTCCGGCCGAACGATCCGCAGCAGCTGTGGCACGTCCTGGCCCTGCTGCAGGCGCCGGCGACGTCGGCGTGGCTCCTGCGCCGCAGCGCCGGAACGGCCCTGTCGGCCGACGCCTGCCGCCCCACCGCTGCGCTGCTCGCCGCGCTGCCACTGCCCGTCGACGCCGCCGCTTGGGACCGGGCGGCTGTCCTCGCCCGGCGGGCGGCCGCCGGCGAGCCCGTGATCGACCGCTTCGCCGAGGCTGCCGACGCCGCCTACGGCCTCACCGGCCCCGAGGTTCGCCGGTGGTGGCTCGACCGCCTCCCTCGTCGCTGACCCCCCGCCCCGGCCCGCCCCGCCCGGCTCCCGGCCCTGGGCCAGCGTTCTGGGGTACGAGTTCTGTTCTCGAGAACAGAACTCGTACCCCGGAAGCGGTGGGGGAGTGGGTAGGTCAGCGGCGCTCGACGGGCAGGGTGATGGTGAATCGGGCACCGCCGCCCGGAGCGTCGTCGAGGGCCACGTCGCCGCCGTGGGCATGGACGATCGACTGGACGATGGCCAGCCCCAATCCGGTACCCGGTACCGGGTTCTCGTCGGTCCGGGTCGAACGCCAGAAGCGATCGAAGGCGTGCTCGCGATCGGCGGGGGAGAAGCCGGGACCGTCGTCGGCGACCTCGACCACCAGCCCGTCGTCGTTCCGGCCCACCGTGGTCGTGACGGTGGTCCCGGCCGGCGTGTGCGTGCGGGCGTTGGCCAGCAGGTTGTCGAAGACCCGGCGCAGCGCGTGGGGGTCGCCGGTGAGGGTGATGACCTCGCCCGGCGGGACCTGCAGGTCGTAGCTGCGCGTCTGGTCGACGACGCGAACCGCATCCACCGCCTCACCGGCGATCGTGCCCAGGTCGACCTGCTGGCGCACCGGCTCACGCGACTGGTCCATCCGGGCCAGCAGCAGCAGGTCCTCGACCAGGCGCGTCATGCGGGTGGCCTCGTCCTCGATGCGGGCCATGCCGACCGCGACCTCGGTGGGGTCGTCGGCACCCTGGCGGTACAGCTCGGCGTAGCCGCGCACCGAGGTCAGCGGCGTGCGCAGTTCGTGGGACGCCTCGGCCACGAAGCGCCGCATGCGGTCCTCCGACTCGGTGCGCGCCCGCAGCGCCTCCTCGATCCGGTCGAGCATGGTGTCGAGCGCCGAACCCAGCCGACCCACCTCGGAGCCGTCGTCCTGGACGTTCGTCCGCTCGGTGAGGTTCCCGGCGGCGATCCGATCGGCGGTGGCCACCATGCCCTCGATGGGGGACAGCGACCGGCGGATCAGCAGCCACGACGCGCCGGCGATCACCGCGACCGTGGCCACCCCGAACACGGCGAGGATCCGGCGGGCGTCGGCGATCGTCTCGTCGATGGAGGCCATCGACCGGGCGATCACCGCCTTGCCGCCGTCGGCGGTGCGGAACGCCGCGGCGCGGTACCGGGGCCCGCCGTCGGAGCCCACGGTGGTGAGCCCGGTGCCGGGTTCCAGCCCGGCGGCGGCGGGCAGGGGCTCGGGCTCCTCGGCCCGCCCCGCGGGCAGGGCATGGCGGATGGTGCCGTCGGGCTCGTACACGACGACCGCCACGTCGTCGACGGGATCGAAGCGGTTCCGCCGGGGCTGGAAGACGCCGGGAGGTGGTTGTCGCAGGATGTCGCCGATCTCCGCGGTCAGGCTCCCACGGCGCATGTCGCGGTCGAGGTTGTCGACCAGGCGGTCCTCGAGCGCAAGCAGCACCAGCCAGCTGCCGAGCAGCACGGCCACGGCGCTGACCACGCTCACGATGGCGACGAGGCGGTGACGGATCACGGCTCCGCCTACGGCTCGCGGCGCAGGACGTAGCCGAAGCCGCGCACCGTGTGGATCAGCTTCGGCTCGCGGTGGTCGAGCTTCTTGCGCAGGTACGAGATGTAGTTCTCGACCACGCTGGCGTTGCCGTCGAAGTCGTACTCCCAGACGTGATCGAGGATCTGCTGCTTGGACACGACCTGCTCGCGGTTCCGGAGCAGGAAGCGCAGCAGCTTGAACTCGGTGGGCGACAGGCTGACCGCCTCGTCGCCGCGCGACACCCGCATCGTCGACTCGTCGAGGCGCAGGTCGTCGTAGGAGAGCGTCGTGGTGGTCGTGCCTTGCTCGTTCCGGGTGCCGGCGCGCCGCAGCACCGCCCGGATGCGGGCGATGAGCTCGTCGAGGCTGAACGGCTTGGTGACGTAGTCGTCGCCGCCCTTGGTGAAGCCCTGGAGCATGTCCTCCTTGTCGTCGCGTGCGGTGAGGAACACCACCGGCACGTCGTCGCCACGGTCGCGGAGCCGGCGACACACCTCGAAGCCGTCGGTCCCCGGCAGGCCCACGTCGAGCACGATCAGATCGGGTCGATCGTGCTCGACGGCGTGCAGCGCGGCGGCTCCGTCGTTGGCGGTCACCGGATGCATGCCCGCGATCCGCAGGGCGCTGGAGACCAGGTCGCGGATGTAGACCTCGTCGTCGACCACGAGCACGGTGGGCCCATCCATGTCCACAGTGAACCCCGCCAAGCTGGGAGAACGCTCACAACTCGCTGAGAGCAGCCTGGGCGGGGCCGGCGCCCCAATGGGTTGTGTCCAGCGCCGGGCCCGCGTCCTACACTGCCGCCCGAACGAGAGCATCACGAGTGGCCCGGGCGACCGGGTCCGGCAACCTGGGATCGGACACCCAAGGTGCCTCCCTCCTCCGGGTGGGGATGCGGCCCCGCTGGGGCAACCAAAGGTCCGGGCCCGCCCCGACTGATCTGGGTGTCCGTCCCTCCCGAGGGAGGTGGACCACATGGCAGCTGACGGCGCGGCACGCCGCCCGGGCGCGCCCGGTGGACCACTCTCCGGTGTGGCCGACCCCGACCGCCCCCTGGCCGATCTCGGCCGACGTGCCCATCCCAGCGCGCTCCCGGCCACCGGCGCGTGGCAGGAGGGCGACGATCCGGGCAACCGCCGCTTCGCCCCCGTGACCTCCGGGCGGCCGTTCGCCCTGGAGGGGGGCGGTCTCCTGCAGGGGGCGGTGGTCGCCTACGAGACGTTCGGCACCCTGAACGACGACGCCTCCAACGCCATCCTGGTGTGCCACGCCCTCACCGGCGACAGCCACGTGGCCGGCGAGTCCAGCGTCGCCCACCCGTCGCCGGGCTGGTGGTCGGGGCTGATCGGGCCGGGTCGGGGCATCGACACCGACCGCTGGTTCGTGGTCTGCGCCAACGTGCTCGGCGGCTGCCAGGGTTCGACCGGTCCTGCGTCGGCCCACCCCGACGACGGCCGCCCCTACGGCGCCCGGTTCCCGGTGGTGTCGGTCCGCGACATGGCCCGCAGCCAGGCTGCGGTGGCCGACCACCTCGGCGTGCGCCGGTGGCACTCGGTGATCGGCGGTTCGATGGGCGGCATGCAGGCCCTGGAGTGGGGGATCATGTACCCCGAGCGGGTCGGCTCCCTGGTCGTGATCGCCTCGTGTCTGGCCGCCTCCGCCCAGCAGATCGCGTGGTGGTCCACGGGTCGGCGGATCATCCGCATGGACCCGGCGTGGCGCGACGGCGACTACTACGACGCCGAACCGGGCGACGGCCCCCACGAGGGCCTGGCACTCGCCCGCATGGTGTCCCAGATCACGTTCCGCTCCGACGATGTGTTCACCGACCGGTTCGGCCGTGAGCTGGTCGAGCCGCTCGACGGCTTCCAGCTGTGGCAACGGTTCCAGGTCGAGCGCTACCTCGAGCACCACGGCGACAAGCTGGTGCGACGTTTCGACGCCAACTCCTACCTCGTGCTCACCAAGGCCATGGACCTCCACGACGTGGGACGCGGACGCGGAGGTGTCGAGGCCGCGATGCGGCGCTTGCGCTGCCCGCTCCTGGCGGTCGGTGTCACCAGCGACATCCTCTATCCCGCGCACCAGTCGGCCGCCCTGGCCGCCCAGGCGGTGGCCGCCGGCGTGCCGGCCGGCTACCGCGAGCTCGACAGCCCCCACGGCCACGACGCGTTCCTCATCGAGCACGAGGCGGTGGGTGACATCGTGGTGCCGTTCCTCGACGACCCCGAACTCGCCCTCGACAGGAGCCACGGATGACCGACGACACGCCGCCTCGACACCGGGAGACGCGCGCCATCAGCGCGGGGCGCGACGCCAGCTACGGGTCCTTGGCCACACCGATCTGGCCGTCCACCGCGTACGAGCTGCGCGACCTCGAGGTCAGCGCGCGCATGGCCACGACCCCACGCACCACCGGCTTCTACGCCCGCAACGGCACGCCCACCGCCCAGGCGTTCGCCGACGCCGTGGCCGAGATCGAAGGCGCCGAGGCCGGACTCGCCTTCGCCTCGGGGATGGGCGCGGCGTCGACGATCGTCTTCGCCATGTGCTCGCCCGGCGACCGCATCGTGGCCCAGGCTTCGATGTTCTCGGTCACCACGCAGCTGCTCACCCAGACCTGCGCCCGCTTCGGGATCGACGTCGACGTGTGCGACGCCTGCGACGCCGACGCGCTTGCGAGCGGCCGTCGCCGCCGAGCCCACCCAGCTGGTGTGGTGCGAGACGCCAGCCAACCCGGCCATGGGCATCGTCGACCTCGAGGTGCTGGGCTCCATCGTCGGGCCGTTCACCGTGGTCGACTCCACGCTGGCGTCACCGGCGGTGCAGAACCCGCACGACTTCGGCGTCGACCTGGTGTTCCACTCGGCCACCAAGGCGATCGCCGGGCACAACGACGCCCTGCTCGGGGTGGTCACCGGCGAGCGCGAGCTGATCGACGTGCTCTGGGGTCACCACGTGATCCACGGGGCGGTGGCGTCCCCGTTCGACGCCTTCCTCGGACTCCGAGGGCTGCGCTCGCTGCACGCCCGGCAGCGCCAGCAGTGCGAGACGGCCCAGGCCCTGGCCGAACGGCTCGAGGGCGACGACCGCGTCGCCGAGGTCCGCTACCCGGGACTGCCGTCGCATCCACAGCACGAGCTGGCCATGCGCCAGATGCGCTCGGGCGGCTCGATCGTGGTCGTCGATCTCGCGGGCGGGTACGACGCCGGCGTCCGGCTGGTGGAGCGCGTGCAGCTGGCCACCCCGGCGGTGTCGCTCGGAGGCCCCGAGACGCTCATCACCCACCCGGCTTCCATGTCGGCGGCGACCCTGCGGCCCGACGAACGCGAGGCGATGGGCATCCCCGACGGTCTGCTGCGCATCTCGGTCGGCCTCGAACACGCCGACGACGTGGTGGCCGACCTGCTCGCCGCGCTCTGAACCGGCGCCGTGCCCGAGCTGATCGAGGTCGAGACCTACCGGCGCCAGGCCGAAGCCGCGGTCGGCCGGCGGATCGTGGCGGTGCCGGTCGTCGACGAGGTCGGGCTGCGCAACCGAGAGCCCGATGCCTTGCGGGCCGAGGTCGAGGGGGTCACGGTCGGGTCGGCGCGGCGCATCGGCAAGCTGCTGCTGCTCGACACCGACGGACCGGTCATCGGCCTGCGCTTCGGGATGACCGGCCGCTTGCTGGTCGACGGCCGTGCCGGCATCGACCGCCTGGAGTACGGCGGCCAGGGGGACGACCCGGCCTGGGACCGGTTCGTCTTCCGCTTCGCCGACGGTGGCGAGATGCGGATCCGCGATCCCCGCCGGCTCGGTGGTGTCGAGATCGACCCCGACGTGGACGTCCTGGGCCCCGACGCCGCGTCGATCCAGCCCCCCGAACTGGCCGACGCCCTGTCGCGATCGCGTGCGCCCCTCAAGTCGAGGCTGCTCGACCAGCACCGCATCGCCGGCCTGGGGAACCTCCTCGTCGACGAGACGCTCTGGCGGGTCGGCCTCGATCCCGAGCGCCCGTGCGACCGGTTGGCCGCCGCCGAGATCGATGCGCTGGCCGCGACGATCCGCGACACCGTCGCCGACCTCAGCCGACGGGGTGGCAGCCACACCGGCGAGCTGCAGCCGGCCCGGCAGCCCGGTGCGTCGTGCCCGGCCGACGGGGCGCCGCTCGACCGCCTGCGCGTCGGCGGTCGCACCACCTACCGCTGTCCGGAGCACCAGCGGTGAGACACGTGGCTGCCTGGGTCCCGGCACCGGTCCGTCGGTAGATTCGCCACTCCATGTCGCCGGCGCACCACCCCTCCCGTCGACGCCGGTACGCCGTCCTGCGGCTGCTGCTCGCCGCGGTCGTGCTGGTGACAATGCTCGGGTTCAGCGGTGGCGCCGACGCTGCGCCGGTCCAACAAGATCCGCCGTTGCTCACCACCACGACGGCGGGTGCCAGCACGACGTCGAGTTCCACCACGACGTCGAGCTCGAGTACGACGGAGCCGACGACCACCACCACGTTGCTGCCGATCGGATCATCGACCACCACGAGCTCCACGACGACCACCACGGCGGTGCGCTCGACCACCACCGAGGCCCGCACGACCACCACGGCACGCGACGAGCCGGTGGCCACCACGACCACGGCCGAGGTCACGACCACCACAGCGCTCGACCTGCTGGTGGCCGGCGACGGCACCGAGGGCGCCGAGTCGACGACCACGACCTCGACCACGGTCGTGAACGTCTCCTCGCAGCAGGGCGTCGACGAGCGCACGCTCATCTGGCTGATCGTCGCCGGGCTGGTGGCGGTCGCCGCGCTCATCGCCGCGTGGACCGTTCGGTTCTGGATGCGCACCCGGCCCGAGGCCGCCGACGAGGACCTGCCCGACGTCTCCACCGTGTTCCGCAACACCTGACCCGTCATCGCCGGGTCGCCGGCGCACGGACCGATGACGGGGAGTGCTGCAGGGCTGCTGCTCGTCGGTAAGTTGGCGCCATGGCCGAGTCACTCGACGTCGACGCGATGATCGCCCGCTTCAAGGAGCGCGCCGCGGCCGTGAAGCGCCGCAACCTTCCGCCGGTGGCGGGCGAGGAACGCACCCGGTTCATCGAGCAGGCCAAGGTCGACTACCTCGACTACGCCCTCATCGCCGACGCCGAGGCGACGCTCGACGACGGCATCTTGACCCTCACGGTGGACCTCCGGCCCAAGGAATGACGGACGCCGAGCTCCTGGGGGGTCGCAGCGCCCGGTTCGCCGCGGCCATCCGGGCGATCGACGACGCCAACGCCGACGATCCCGAGACCATCACGGTGGGCGGCACCGAACAACCGAAGGAGCTCACGCACGCCCGGCTCATGTGCGAACGGGTGCTGGAGCTCGATCCGCTCGCCGACGAACTGCAGCTCCTGGCCGCGCGTGCCCACCACCTGCGGCGATGGGAGCTGCCACGCGCTCGACTACCCCGAGGGTCGTCGCGGCTACCTGCGCTGGCGCACCGAGCAGAAGAAGCGCCACGTCGCCGCCGTCAGCGAACTGCTCGTCGCCGCCGGGTACGAAGCGGCCGAGATCGACCGTGTCGCTGCGATCGTGCGCAAGGCCGACCTCTCCGACCCGGCGACCCAGACGCACGAGGACGCCCTCTGCCTGGTGTTCCTCGACACCCAGTTCCGCGAGCTCCGCGAGCGCCTCGGCGACGACAAGATGCTCGACGTCCTCGCCCGGACCATGGCCAAGATGAGCCCCGAGGCCATCGCGGCCGTCGGAACCCTGGGCCTGGATGCGTCGGCGCTCGACCTGGTCGACCGCGCTGCCCGGAGCCTGGCGGAATCCGGAACCGGCCCGTCCTGAGCCGTCGGCGGATTCCGTCGGTGCAGCGGCGCGCGCTATGGTGACCGCTCCCTGCGGGCGTAGCTCAGCTGGCTAGAGCGCAACCTTGCCAAGGTTGAGGTCGCCGGTTCGATCCCGGTCGCCCGCTCCATCGAATCCGCAGGTCAGGCGCCCCCAGCGGGCGCCTGACCCGCGTTCGCCGCCCAATGCGGCTCAGAGCGAGCGTGTGGCCACCGGCGTCAGGGTCGGGTGCTGGTCCTCGTCGAGCCCGGCGACCTCGAAGGTGACCTCGGCGCTGCGCCCATCGACCCGCAGCTCGACGAGATGGTCGTCGAACCAGGGGCCGTCGGTGACCGTCCAGTCCAGGTCGGTGCGGGCGTGGGGCGTCGTGGACACGAGGGCGCGGCAGAGCAGTCGGCCGCGATCGGGTGCATGGTCTGGCGCTGGACCCAGCGCTCGAAGGCGCGAGTGGCCTGCCGGAAGGGCGAACTGACGACCTGGCGGACCCGACTGGTGCCGTCGAACGCCGCCTCGGCGACGTAGCCGAAGTGGACGTCGCCCGACAGCACCGTGACGGTCTCCGGTGGCGTTCCACGATCGCCTCGTGCGACCTCACGGATCATGTCGGCCAGGTCCTGGAACGACCGGCCGAACGCACTCCAGTGCTCGAGGTCGATCTGGCGGCGGACGGCCTCGGCGGGCCGGACGGCGAGCCGGCCCCATGCGCCGCCGACGAGGGCGTCGTTCCAGGTCTCGAGATCGTGCACCGCCCGGGGCAGCAGCCAGGGCACCGACGTGGCGACGAAGAGATGGTCGACGTCGCCGGTGAGTTGCTGGTCGAGCCACTCCCACTCGGCCGCGCCGAGCATGGAGCGCCGGTCCTCCTCGAGGATGCGGCCGTTGCGCGAGTCGATCATCACCAACCGGCTGCGACCGAGATCGCAGCAGTAGCTCCAGCGGTGGCCGACGTCGTCGGGTGTGCCGCGGTCGGCCCGCTGGGCGAAGGCTCGCAGGGGCGCCTCGCCCTCGGACCGCACCGCATCCAGCAACTCCGCGTCCTGTGGCTCGGTCCGGCCCACGTTCCCGATGTGCTGGTAGATCCAGTACGCCATCAGGCCACCCTGGATCCGGCCCTGCCACCACGACGTCGCCTCCATCTCGCGCCGCCACGAGTCGGAGGTGTTCCAGTCGTCGATGATGTCGTGGTCGTCGAAGATCATGACCGACGGCACCGAGGCGAGCAGCCACCGGATCGACGGCATCGACCAGGCCTCCTGGTACAGCCAGGTGTACTCCTCGAAGCTGGCGACCTCGGGCCGGCCGTCCGCCGGCGGACCGCCGCGGCGTTCGTGCATGGCCTCGGTGGTGCGGGGGTCGGGCTGGTCGGCGTACACCTGATCACCCAGCAGGACCAGGCCGTGCACCGGGTTGCGGTCGCCGCGCGCCAGTTGGTCGGCCAGTGCGGCCAGCGAGTCGGTGCCGATGCCGGGCGGATCCTGTTCGCTCTCGACCGTGTCGAGCCACGACGGCGGCGCCGCCTGCCGGCAGGACCCGACGATCAGCCGCACGGGTGCATCGCCGTCCCACGTCCGCACCCGTGGAGCGGGCCGTTGGCTGTCGGGATCGGGCCACACGACCTCGTCGTCGAGGCGGACCTCGTAGGGGGTGTCGGTGCCCGGGGGCAGGCCGTCGAGCTCGACCAAGGCGTAGTGGTGGCCGGCCACCTCCCACGTGTCGCCACGGTGGCCGAGCACCTCGACCGTGCACGGTGCGTCGGTCTCCACCCAGATGCGAACGCCGGTGGTCCCGAGGCCACGTTGGATCGGTCCGAGGACGAGGCGGGGCACGGGATCGACCGTATCGTCGGCGATCAGCTGTCCGAACCGGCCATGACGCGATCCCACGCCCAGCCGTCGTGGTGGAGGTAGCCGAGCAGCAGCGACCGCCGTCCTTCGAGCCGCTCGCAGAGTCGTTCCAGCTCCCGGGCGGCCTCCTCCTCGTCGGTGTCGCCGATCGTCCCCAGCCCGGTGACCTCGGGCAGGCGCGGCGCGTGGTCGGCCCGGCAGATGAAGACCTTCTCGAGCGTGGCCAGGTAGTCGTCGATGGCTTGGCGCAGCGGGACGGTCGCCGAGGTGCCGAGCCCCAGGCCTCGATCCGGGTCGTCGAAGCCGGCCGCCTCGATCAGCGTCAATGCCTCGTCGAGCACCGCCACGCGCGGCCCGATCGCGGTGCGCGCATCGGCGCTGTGGAAGTAGTGCATCAGGGGGTAGGCCAGGTGGCGCTGGGCGAGCATGCTCAGTCCGCTGACCAACGGCACCAGGTAGAGGTGCAGGTCGCCGAAGTCCCGGCCGTTCCACCCGTTGCGGATCACGTCGACGGGCGTGCGGCCCAGCGCCGACAGCTGGGCGGCGATGGATCGCTTCTGCACGACCGCCGAGACGATGGGCAGGATCCAGGCGAGCGACAGCGTCAGGAGCGCGACGCCGCTGAGCGCCATGAGCATCTGCACGGACGACCACCAGACGCTGTGGGGAGCCAGCCCGGACGACCCGCGGCCGACCAGCGAACCGAACACGTAGAACAGCGCGTCGACGAAGCGGACGTGGGAGACCTGCGTGGCGTTCGACGTGGTGCTCTCCAGCGCCCCGTCGACGGTGAAGATGAGCGTCCAGCCCAACGTGAGCGCGCCGAGCCAGCCGGCGAGGGTGACCACGATCAGGAGGGGGCCGGCGCTGCGCTTCACGATGGTGATCGGCCGACGGTTCGCACGCGACGCCAGCCCCCACACCAGCGCGGCGAAGCGGCCGGACAGGGGACCGGCCACCGAGCTGAGCGAGACCGTGGTGGCGACCAGGTCGATCAGCACGACCAGGCACAGGGCGGCGCCGGCCAGAAACAGGGCGACGTCGGCCATCAGCGGGATGCGTCAGCGGGGTGGCGCTGCCGTCCTCTCCAGATCACGCTCCAGCTCCCACCGAAGTGCGCGTCGGGAGCCGGGCCGAGGAAGCCCAGCGCCGTGATGGCGACCCCGCAAGCGATGCTGTTGACGGTGGCGACGGCGGGGTAGCCGAGGACGGGCGCCAGCACGAGCAGGACTCCGGCCGGGATCGTCACCCACCGGAGCATGTGGACGACGTCCCACAGCGCGATGAACGCCGCACCGGCGGCGATGGGACCGAGGAGTCGGTCGATGTCCGACGCCGGTGACCCGTAGGAGAGCACGGCGGAGGCGGCCTCGAGCCAGATGCCGATGGCGACGGTGGCCAGGCGGGCGAGGGTGCGGGTGTTCATGCGGTCACCTCCGAGGGCGTGCCGGACAGCTGTTGCTCGCGTCCCCAGAACGCCGCCCACACCGAACCGCCCTCGTCGCGGACGTCACGCAGGTACTGCATGCTGGCCATGACCTCGTCGACGGCCGGCCCGATCATGGCCAGCGAGATGACGGCCGAAACCAGGCAGAGGGTGCAGAACGCGTCGTACAGCACCGGTTGGATGACCACGAGCGTGACGCTGATGACGCCGAACGGCCCGACGAACACCCCGAAGATGATCACGATCCAGGGCATGGTCCGCCACCGCTTGGTGCCGCCGATGACGCCGGTAGCGGCATCGAGCAGGTACCCGATGGCGCCGAGCGTGGCGTCACCGATGGGGAAGCGCTCGAAGAACTTCGAAAAGCCCGACTCGCGCACGATCTGCCTGGTGCCGTCCCCGAAGAACGGCTCGAAGACCGAGTTGACGACCTCCTGCTGGTAGAGCGCCAGCCAGACCGACGCGGCCAGTCCGACCAGGGCGAGCACCACGATCGGGATCCGCTCGGACCAGGCGCTGGGGTTCTGGTCCCACCCCGGCGGCCGGTCGTCGTCGGGAGGGGGCACGGTCACGTGCACGGTGCCCTCGTCGTCGACGGTGGTGGGATCGTCCCGGGTGAGATCGGTGGTCATGGTTCCTCCTCGGGCTCAGGCAAGGGACGGCCGTGCCAGGTGGTGCAGCGGGTCGCCCGTCTGCAGCCACAGGTGGGCGTAGGCCGGCAGCTCGACGTGCAAGGCCCCGTCGTCGGCCGAGCTGCCGGCGCCGTCCGAGGCGAGCAAGGTTCCCAGCTCGTGTGCCGCGTCGATCTCGACTCGGGCGGTGCGCTCCTCGTCGGACAGGTTGTGCACGGCGACGAACCAGGAATCGCCGAGGCAGCAGGCGTGGGCGAGCACGCCGTCGTCGTCGGTCTTGGGCAGGTGCAGCGTGCCGGACTTGAGCTGGGGGATCTGGCGCCGGGTGTGCACGGCCCGGGTGACCCAGTTGAGCATCGAGTCCGGATCGGCCCGCTGGTCGGCCACGTTCACGTGCTCGGGTCCGTAGCGGCCGTCGGGATGCCGCCGCCGGGACGGGGCCCCGTCCGGTGGTCCGAAGCCACCCGTGGGTCCGTCGTTCCACTGCATGGTGCTGCGCGTGCTGATGCGGCCCTCGAGCTCGAGGTTCTCGCCCATGCCGATCTCCTCGCCGTAGTACAGGACCGGCGTGCCCGGCAGCGTGAGGACGATGCTGTGCACGAGGCGGATGCGATCCTGGTCGCCGTCCATCATCGGCGCCAGCCGCCGTCGGATGCCCCGGCCGAAGATCTGCATGTCATCCTCGGGAGCGAAGGCGTCGAACACCTCGGCGCGCTCGTCGTCGCTGAGGCGGCCGATGTTCGCCTCGTCGTGCAGGCGGGCGAAGTTCGCCCAGTGGACCTCGTCGTCGAGCTCGGGCAGCTCGGCGAGTGCCTCGTGGAGCGGGCGGGCGTCCTGGCGGGCCAGCGACAGCCACATGGCCTGGTTGACGTCGAAGCTGAACGCCAGGTTGAGCTCGTCGCCGTGACCGCCCAGGTAGCGGGTGGCTTGCTCGACGGGCAGGTTCACCTCGCCGAGCAGTGCCGCCTCGCCGTTGCGCCGGCGCATGAACCGGTGCAGGTCGCGGAGCATGCCGTGCCACTCGTCCTGGTCGCCGCCGTTGTCGAGGCCGGTGTCGAGGCCGTCGGTCTCGAGCAGGTAGGGCACCGCGTCGACGCGGAAGCCATCGACCCCGAGCTGGAGCCAGAACCCGACGATCTCGGCGAACGCGTCACGGACGTCGGGGTTGGCGATGTCCAGATCGGGCTGATGGGCGAAGAACCGGTGCAGGTAGTACTGCTCGGTGCCGTCGTGGTACTCCCAGTTGCTGGTCTCCTCGCCGGGGAAGATCACACCGTCGAAGAGGTCGTCGCGGGGCTCGTCGCTCCAGACGTAGAAGTCGCGGTAGCGGCCCTCGGGGTCGTCGAGGGCGGCCTGGAACCAGGGGTGCTGGTCGGAGGTGTGGTTCAGGACCAGGTCGACGATGACCCGGATGCCGCGGTCCTTCGCCGTGCGGACGACCTCGACGAACTGACCGAGGGTGCCGAACCGCTGGTCGACCCCGTAGTGGTCGCTGATGTCGTATCCGTCGTCGCGGTTCGGGCTGGGATAGAAGGGCAGCAGCCACAGACACGAGGCGCCGATCGAGTGCAGGTAGTCGATGGCGCTGAGCAGGCCGTCGAAATCGCCGTGACCGTCGCCGTCGCTGTCGACGAAGGTCTCCACGTCGAGGCAGTAGATGACGGCGTGCTTCCACCACAGATCGGAGCTGCGCTCGGCACCTGACTGGTTCTGGGAGTTCACCACGGTTCGGACCCGGGCTGGCGGGCAGATCGCCGGCTCCCTACCCGGGGGCGATCGGTTCCATCCCCGGGCCGGGGGAGCGTGGGTCGACGCTCAGCGGGTGGTGAGCGGCGAGGAGTGCTCCCAATCGGCGAGCAGCGTGCGCAGCGCGGTGAGCAACAGGAGCGGCTGGTCGAGCATCAGGTGGTGCCCCGCTTCGGGGATCTCGACCACGGGCGCCACCCGCCCGAGCAGGTCGTACATGTACTCGCCGATCTCGGGCGTGACCAGCCCGTGCTCGGCGCGGAAGAGCGCCACCCGGCAGCTGACCTCGGAGAGCAGCTGGCGGGGCTCGCTGCGGCCGGGCACGAAGATGGCCGGGTCGTACTTCCAGCTCACACCGCCCTCGACCGGTCGCAGGGAGTGACGGCCGACGTGGTCCATGACGTAGGGCAGGTAGTGGTCCTGCTCGGGCACGGTGCGGAAGCGGGTGAGCGCCGTCTCGACGTCGGGATACACCTTCAGCGGTCCGAAGATGTTGCCCTGCCGGGCGGCCTCGAGCTCGGGGTCGGGAGCGCTCACCGGCGAGTCGAGGATCACGATGCCGGCCAGATCGTCGCCGTAGAAGGCGGCGGTGCCGATGCTGACGAAGCCGCCCATGGAGTGGCCGACCACCACGGGCCGGCCGCCGATGTCGGCGTCGCCGGCCACGGCCATGACCTCGGCCGCCCAGTCGGCGAGCACGTAGTCGTCGCGCCGGCCGCTGTCGCCGTGGCCGGACAGGTCCATGGCCACGACGCGGTAGTGGTCGGCCAGCAGGGGGACCAGGAAGCTCCACCAGTGGGCGTGGGCCGCCCCGCCGTGCACGAAGACCAGCCCCGGCGCACCCGGCTGTCCCCAGGCGAGGTAGTGGATGTCGGTGCCGCGGCAGGCGACGCGGCGCGACTCGGGCTCGAGCGCCAGCGTGTGCTGGAACCAGCCCGGGGTCACGCGGCGGTGGGTGTGGCGGCGTCGAGGACGGTCTCGACGAAGTCCTCGACGCCGGCGGGCAGCGCGGTGCGCTTCCAGGCGAAGCCCCCCAGGACCTCGGCGCCCTGGCGCTCGAGCAGGCGTTGGAACTTGCCCAGCGCCCCGCCGGGGTTGATGGCGTAGGTGAGGAACAGCGCCACGGGCTTGCCGGTGAGCTTGGGCACCTTGGCCAGCCGGCGTGCGTCGCCGGGCTTCTGCCCGATCACGAAGTGGCCGGCGACCCAGGTGCCCAGCACCACCAGATCGGCATCGGCCAGTGCCTTGAAGTCGAGGGTGTCCACGGACTGGACCGACACGTCGTGCCCGTGTTCCTCGAAGGCGGCACCGATGAGGTCCGCGGCCCGGCGGGTGTTTCCGGTTCGGCTGGCGTAGACGACCGCGATTCGCATGGCGGGGGAGCGTAGCTCCGGACCGGGGCTCAGAACGGCAAGCCGAGCCAGTCGGCCATCGACTCGCTGGCCGCCCGGAACGTCGTGCGGTGGTCGGTCACGAGGCCCTTGGTCTGTCCGAACAGCTCGAAGCTGATCAGGCCGAACAGCTGCGTCCAGGCGGCCACCAGGCGCACGGCGATGTCGTCGTCCACGTCGAGATCGACCACCGCGGCGAACGATCCCAGGTCGGGCACGGTCGTTCGTGCCGGCCGGGGCGCCACGAGGCCGGCGTCGGCGGCCTCCCGGACGATGGCGACCAGTGCGAGGGACACGCGCGTGCCCGGGCCGACGGTGTCCTCGGGCGCCGCGTACCCGGGCACCGGCGATCCGTACAGCAGCGCCCACTCGTGCGGTCGCTCCACCGCCCAGCCCCGCACGGCCTCGGCGACGGCGACCCAGCGCTGGCCGGCGGGCTGGTCGGCGTGCTCCGCCGACGCCGTCTCGGCCACGTCGCCCAGGCTGTCGTACGCCTCGATGATGAGCCGGGTGAGCAGGTCGTCGCGGCTGGCCACGTAGCGGTACACGGCGGACGACACCATCCCCAGCTCTCGCGCCACGGCGCGCAGCGAGAGCGAGGCGGCACCCACCTCGGCCAGCTGCCGTCGGGCGGTCTCCACGATCTCGGCGGTGAGCTCGGTCCGGGCGCGGGCCCGGGCGCCGGTGGGGGCGTCGACGGTGGAATGCGCGGTGTCATCCGGGTGGTCGTCGGTCATGGTCAGCAGCCTACGAGAGCGGCGCTCTGAAATGTGAGCGGTGCTCTTGACACGCCGCCGTCGGCGGTGCGAAAGTGAGCACTGCTCCACAACGAGAGCACTGCTCACAGAACGACGGAGGAACTGCCATGACCATCACGAACGCACCACTCGATGCGACCGCCGCCCCGGTGGCACCCGCGGCCCCGGCTCCGGCTCGCTACCTGGCGCCCGACGCCTTCACCCGCCGGGTGATGAACCCGGTCGTGGCCTGGCTGACCCGGCGCGGTCTCAGCGTCTGGGGCTCCCGCGTCCTGCGCGTCCGGGGCCGGCGCAGCGGGCAGTGGCGAGAGGTGCCGGTGAACCTCACCGAGGGGTCGCGCGTCGACCTCGACGGCGACTTCCTGGTGGCACCTCGTGGCACCACCCAGTGGGTGCGGAACCTGCGGGCCGCCGGCAGCGGCGAGCTGCGGGTCGGTCGGCGCGTGCGCCGCTTCGCCGCCGCCGAGATCACCGGCTCACCGGAGCAGGTGGCGGTCCTGCGGGCCTACCTGCAGCGGTGGAAGTGGGAGGTCGGTCAGTTCTTCGACGGCGTCGGCCCCGATGCCAGCGACGAGGAGCTGGCGGCGATCGGTGCCAAGCACCCCACGTTCCGGGTGACCGAGCTCGGCGCCTAGATTCCGCTCCCGCATCGATACGAAGGGGAGCCGGCATGGACAGGTTGCAGGGACGCACGGCGGTGATCACCGGCGCGGCCAGCGGGATCGGACACGCCCTGGCCGAGCATGCCGCCTCGGAAGGCATGCAGCTCGTGCTGGCCGACGTCGACTTCGCCGGCCTCGAGCGGGTCGCCGACCAGCTCGACGCGACGGTCGAGGTCGTGCGCTGCGACGTCTCGGAACCGGGTGACGTCGAAGCCCTGGCCGACACCGCCTACGACCGGTTCGGCGCCGTCCATCTGCTGTGCAACAACGCCGGCGTCGGCGGCGGTGGACCGATGGCCGAGCTGACGCTGCACGACTGGCAGTGGGTGCTCGGGGTGAACCTCTGGGGCGTCATCCACGGCATCACCAGCTTCCTGCCCCGCATGCTCGCCGGCGGCGACGACGGCCACATCGTCAACACCGCGTCGATGGCCGGCTTCTTCGCCCCGCCCAACATGGGCCCGTACTCGGTGTCCAAGTTCGGCGTGGTGGCGCTGTCCGAGTCGCTGCGCGCCGAGCTGGCCGGCACCCGGTTGCACGTGTCGGCGCTGTGTCCGGGTTGGGTTCGCACCCGCATCCACGAGTCGGAGCGCAACCGGCCCGAGTCACTGACGGTCGACCGCCCGCCCCGACCCGCCGAGCAGGCCGACATGATGCGCGAGGTGATCGAGTCGGGCCTGCCGCCGGCCGAGGTCGCCCAGCGCGTCTTCGACGCCGTGCGTGCCGAGCGGTTCTGGATCTTCACCCACCCCGAGATGGTGCGGGCCACCGCGGCCCGCCACGAGGACGTCCTCTCCCACCTGCCCGACGATCTCGACTGACGCCGGCCTGGGCTCAGCTGCGCGCCTTGGCGTGCTCGGCCAGCGGGAAGATCAGCGGCTCGTCGGCGGCGTCCTGCACCATCTGCCGGCGTCGGGAGGTCGACACGAACCCGGCCCCGTTCGCGGCGGCCAGCACGGGCGCCAGCAGCGAACGGTCGCCGGGTGTGGCCAGGCAGTGGACTCCCGGCGTGGAGAGGACGAACTCGACCCCGCGGGCGATGGTCGCCTCGTCGGTGTGGGGTCGGTACCAGGTGTCGAGGTCGGGGCTCGCCTCGCCCCACGGCCGCCAGGAGACCGACTTGATGATCTGGACGCCCACGTCGTTCGTGCGGCAGTGGGCGAGCAGGGCCTGGACGTCCTCGCGGTAGGAGGTCTCGCTCCACAGGCGGGGGCTGAGCGGGAACATCACCGTGTCGAGGTCCCAGCGCTTCAGCGCCTCGAGCTGGGCTTTGGCGGTGCCCAGGTCGTGGCCGGTGATGCCGACGAACCGGGTGATGCCCTCGTCGCGGGCGGCCAGGACGGCTTCGGTCGGCATCGGTGCGCGAGTCCAGGTCGTCCAGGTCGGTGACGCCGTGCAGCTGGTACAGGTCGAAGTGGTCGATGCCGAGCCGTTCGAGGCTCTCGGCCATCTGGGCACGGACGCCGTCGGCGTTGCGCCGGTGCGTCTTGCAGCCGACGAACAGCCGGTCGCGCACCTCGGGGAGGAGCGGGCCCACGTTGCGCTCGGCGTCGCCGTACGAGGGGGCGATGTCGAGGTGGTTCACGCCGGCGCGCAGCGCTTGGTCGAAGGACTTCGCCGTCTGCTCCGGCGTCGCCCGCCCGAAGGCGGCACCCCCCAGGATGGCGACGCTGGATTGGTGTCCGGTGCGGCCGAGCCGTCGTCGTTCCATGGGCCCATCCTCGCCCATCGGGCGCCGTCGTGGTCAGTCGGGGAGGGCGAAGTAGAGCGGTGCGGCGATCCCCTCGGTGCCGAAGACCAGCTGATCGACGGCCTCCGACGGGACGGTGAAGCAGACCTGACCGGTCGCTTCGTCGCCGTCCTCGACGAACCCGATCTCGGCGAGGTCGTCGGGGACGTTGCCGCAGGAGCCTTCGAAGGAGAACCACTGCCCGGACCCGTCGGACACGAAGAACGGGATCTGCGCCGGGCTGCCGAACCCCGAGGCCCGGACGCTGAGCTCGACCAGGACGTGGCGCTGGCCGGCCGGCGGGGACGGATTTCCGGCGTCGAATGCCGACAGCTCGGGTGCTGCGTCACGGTCGACGCCGAGCACCGTGATCTCGTACAGACCGAGGACGTAGGACTGCCCGACGGGGATCGGGTCGTCGAAGGAACCGATGGTGGCCGGGTCGAGCTCGGTGCCCGGAGGCATCGACGTGGACGGCTCCGGTGCGGTCTGGGGGATCGTGTCGCCCGGCGGACGGGTCGTGGACGGCGCCGGCGGCAGGGTGAGCGGCGCCGAAGCGGCGTCGTCGGCGGCCGAGCTCTCGTAGGTGCGGCCCAGGAAGAAGCCGACCAGCAGCCCGATCACCAGTGTCGCCACGGCGACGACGGTGACGGCACCGGGGCCGATGCCCCGATCGGCGGGGGGTGTGGGCCCGGGCGCGTACGGCGACCCGGGCAGCCCGGTGGGAGGTCGTGGCGTGCCCGGTGGTCGGTAGTGGGGAGGCGGTGGCCCCGGGGGAGGGGGCGTGCGGACCATCGTCGCGACGCTACCGGTGCCGGCCGTCGCTGGGCCGTCGGCGGCCACCGGGCCCCTGGGAGGCCTCGGGGGTGTCGGCTAGGGTGACCCGTCCCTGGCAGCGTGGCCGAGTGGCTTAGGCAAGGGACTGCAAATCCCTGTACGCGGGTTCGATTCCCGCCGCTGCCTCCATCCATCCAATCCGATGACCTGGCAGAACCCCAGGTCGTCGAGGCTGGCGCTGGTGGCCCCGAACCGCCACGTCGGAGCGACAGCGGTCGCCCTCAGCCACCGCACCGTCGGCGAGGATCCGCGCGTTCGGTGTCGCCGGCGTTGGTTGGGCGAGGATCCTCGGGTTGACAGCGCCCCGTGGCCACTGCGCCGTCGGCGAGGATCCGCGCGTTCGGTGTCGCCGGCGTTGGTTGGGCGAGGATCCTCGGGTTCGGTACCAGGCAGCCGGTGCGTTGTCGCTCCGAGGTGGCGCCACGACGTCGGGGGCACCGGCGCAGCCGTCACCGGTTTGCAATCACCGTCATCGGTTCGCAACACTTGCGCGCTCGTGACTCCGCCGTCTCTTCGCCGTTCGCGCCTCGGCGCCGTCCTCCTGGTCATCGGATTGGTGGTCAGCGTCCTCGCGCTGCCTGCGGGCGCCGATCAGGTCGACCAAGGCAAGGCCGCGGTCGACGCCGCCAACAGCGATCTCGCTGCGCTGCTCGACCGGGTGTCGGCGCTCGACGAGGACTACAACGTCGCCAAGATCGAGCTCGACAAGCTCGACCAGGAGCTCGCCGCCACGACGGCGGCGGTGGCGCAGGCGCAAGCCCAGCTGGAGAAGCGCCAAGCCGACGCCCGCGACTTCGCCGTGGCGTCCTTCGTGCACGATTCGACCGTCGGCGCGGTCGACTCGATGCTCTCGAGCACACCCGACGTGATCGAACGCCGGCGCACCTACGCCAAGGTGGCGCTCGGCGACGGACAGCAGGTCATGGACGACCTGGCGGCGGCCCGACAGGACGCCGACCTCCACATCGCAGAACTGCAGGCCAAGCGGGCCGAGGCCGACGCCAAGCGCAAGGAGCTGGCCGACACCAAGGCCGAGCTCGAGTCCCAGGTGCAGGCCGCGCAGCGACGCCTCGACGCCGCGCAGAGCAACCTCGACCAGGCCAAGGCGGAGCGCGCTCGCCAGCAGGCCGCCGCCACCGCCCGCAGCACCGCCGCGACCGACACAGCACCGTCGGTGACCGAGACCACGGGCACCACGGCCACGCTGCCCCGCCGGGTCGCCGAGACGGCAGCCGAGCCTCGCCGCACCGAACCCCCGCCACCGCCGCCGCCCAACACCTCCGGCAACGTCCAGGCCGTGATCGACGAGGCCTACCGCCAGATCGGCACGCCCTACCGCTACGGCGGCTCGACCCCGGAACAAGGCTTCGACTGCTCGGGCTTCACCGCCTGGGTCTGGCGCAAGGGGGGCGTCACGCTTCCGCACTCGTCCCGATCGCAGTACGGGGTGACCCGCCGCATCAGCCGCAGCCAGCTGCAGCCGGGCGACCTCGTGTTCTACGGGTCGCCGATCCACCACGTGGCGCTCTACGTCGGCAACGGCACCATCGTCCACGCCCCGCACAGCGGCTCCACCGTCCGTGAGAACTCGATCGACTACTGGGACGCCATCGTCGGCTACGGCCGCGTCAGCGGCTGAGCCCATAGGGTGCGCCCGGTGATCTGGGAGCACGAGGTCGAGGCCTTCAACACGGCGACGCAGTCGACGAACCGCATGCACGATGATGCGGTCGCCCAGACCTACGGGTTCCGTGGTGGGCTCGTGCCCGGGGTCGACGTGTGGGCCTACCTCACCGGACCGTGCGTCGACCGGTGGGGCATCGACTTCCTCGAGCGAGGCATGCTCGAGGCGCGGTTCCTCGCGCCGGTGTACGACGGCGAGCGCGTGCGGGCGACGCTCGACGACGCCGGCGCCGTCGAGGTCGTCGGACCCGACAGCGAGGTGCGGGCTCGTGGCGAGGCTGCCCTGGCCGACCCGCCGCCGGTGCGGGAGATCGGCGTCGCCGAACGCTCCGCCGACCCTCCGGCCGCCACCGCTCAACTGCTGGTTCCCGGCACGACTCTGGGCACCCTCGAGCTCGTGTACGACCGCGAGGGCGGAGCCGAGTACCTCGATGCCGTTCGCGAGGACCGTGCCGTCTACCAGGCCGGTGACATCTGCCATCCCGGTCTGCTCGCCCGGCAGGCCAACTACGTGCTGTCCCGCAGCGTGCGCCTGGGGCCGTGGATCCACGTCAGCACCCGCGCCCACCACCGGGGCCTCGTACGCCACGGTGATCGCCTCGAGGTGCGCGGGGCCGTGGCCGACGAGCGCGAGCACAAGGGACATCGATTCGTGGACGTGTGGGTGGAGATCACTGCGGGGGAGCGCGCCGTCTGGAGCGCCTTCCACACCGCCATCTGGCAGCCCCGGCGCAGTCGCTGAACCGCCGGTCCGGCCGCGTCCGGCACCCGGCTCGATTGGGACGAAGGTCCCTGGTCGCCTCTCCGAGGGACTTCTAGTCTTGCAGTCAATGACTAATAGATCAGCCCTCGAGAGTCGGAGAACCACGATGACTCGGATCCGAATGGCCGCCGCCGTGACCGCAGCGGCGCTCGTGCTGGCCGCCTGCGGGTCGAGCAGCGCAGCTCAGAGCGTCCCGACGTCGGGTGCGTCGGCCAACCCGTCGCAAGCGATCACCCAGAGCGTCACGCCGGAGCTCACGCCGATCGCCGACATGGCGACCGCCGACGCCAGCGAAGAGCACATCTCCTACGCCCCGCAGGTGCCCAAGCCCGTCGATCGCACCGACCAGCGCATCTTCAACATCCACCTCGAGTCGATCGAGGGCGTGTGCCCGCTCGATCCAGCCAACGGGGTCGAGACCGAGATGTGGGGCTTCCGGGTCAACGGTGATGACAAGGTCACCTGCGGCACCCCGGCGCCGGTCATCCGCGGTCGGGTCGGCGACGTCATCCGCTTGACGCTCACCAACAACGCCGCGAACAAGAACCCGCACAACATCGACTTCCATGCCGTGACCGGCCAGGGCGGTGGCGCGGCCGACCTCACCGTCGCCCCAGGCGAGTCGGCGACGATCGAGTCCCGTCTGCTCTACCCCGGTGCGTTCATGTACCACTGCGCCTTCGGTGACGTGCCCATGCACATCGCCCATGGCATGTACGGCATGTTCATCGTCGATCCCGAGACCCCGCTCCCGCAGGTCGACCACGAGTGGGCCGTGATGCAGTCCGAGTGGTACGTCAGCGAACCCGACGCCAACGGTCTCGCCGCCTACGACGCCCAGGCGCTCACCGACGAGAACCCCCGGTACGTGACCTTCAACGGTCGCACCGACGCACTCATCGACGACAACGCGCTGCACATGCAGGTCGGCGAGCGGTCGCGGATCTACATGGTCAACGAGGGCCTGGCGCTCAACTCGAACTGGCACCCCATCGGCTCGCAGTGGGACGTGGTGTACCCCGAGGCGGCGACCGCCAAGGGGAACGTGCCCATCCGGGGATCGCAGTCCACGCTGGTCACCACCGGTGGAGGCACGATCACCGAGCTGGTCGGCTACGTGCCCAGCACCGTCCTGCTCGTCGACCATGCCCTCGCTCGCACCTTCTACAAGGGTGCGCTCGGACAGGTGGTCATCGAGGGCGACGCCGATCCGGAGATCTTCACGACGGGTGACGCCCCGGCCGCAGGTGAGTCGAGCGGGGTGGCCAAGCCCAGCTCGGACCAAGGCGGCTCGACCTCCGGCGGCACCTCCGCCGAACCGGTGGCCACGGACTCGGTGACGATCATGAAGAACGCCTTCGACCCGACGGCCAAGGTCGATCCGTTCGACCCGCCGGTCATCAAGGTGGCGGCCGGCACGACGGTGACCTGGACGAACAACGACGCCGTGTTCCACACGGTGACCGCAGGAACCTCCAACGGCACGGTCGGCAAGCCCGACGGCACGTTCGACTCCGGCAACGTCGACCCGGGCGAGACCTGGTCGTACACGTTCGACGAGCCGGGCGAGTACCCGTACTTCTGCACCCCGCATCCGTGGATGCAGGGCAAGGTCATCGTCGAGTGACCATCGGCTGAGCGAGTCACCACACCAGGTGGCCGGCTCCTTCGGGAGCCGGCCACCGGCGCGCCCGGGCCCGGTTCTCTAGGGTGGGGGCCGACGAGGGGGAGCACGCCATGAGCACCACAACCGCCGACCGACTCGAGCCCCTGGAGCCGCATGCGGCCTGGCGAGCGCCCGAGATCGCCGACGCCGAGGCCTGGACGTGGCGTCTGTCCAGCGACGACATCGCCGAGCTGCGTGCCGCGCTCGACGTGGCCCGCTCGCACAGCGACGACCTCCTGGACATCACGGCGGACGACTTCCCACTGCCGACCCTGGCGGCACGCATCGGGGCGCTCGAGGAAGAGCTGGTCAACGGCCGGGGCTTCGCCCGCATCTCGGGGCTGCCGGTCGACGACCTCGGCTACGAGGACGCCTCGTGGATCTACTGGGGGATCGGCGTCCACCTGGGCGACCCGTGGCCGCAGAACCACAAGGGGCACCTGCTGGGCGACGTGCGCGACCAGGGCAAGCGTCCCGACGATCCCACGGCTCGCGGCAACGAGATCGGCGGTTCGGCCCTCACGTTCCACTCCGACGGGTCCGACCTGGTGGGGTTGCTGTGCCTGCACCCGGGCGTGGAGGGCGGCGAGAGCGTCATCGCCAACGCGCTGGCCGCCCACAACGAGCTGGTGCGGACACGGCCCGACCTGGCGGGCGCCCTCTACGAGCCCTTGCCGTACGACTTCCGGGGCGAGCAGCCCGAGGGTGGCCGGCCGTACTACTCGGTGCCCGTGTTCACCCGCCACGGCGATCGGCTGTTCATCCGCTACATCCGGCCCTACATCCAGGCGTCACAGCGCCACGCCGATGCGCCGCGTCTGACCGATCTCCAGCTCGAAGCCATGGACGCCCTCGACGCCATCGTCGCCGACCCCGACCTCCAGGTCGAGATGCGCTTCGACCCTGGCGACATCCAGTTCATCAACAACTACCACGTGCTCCACGGCCGTCGTGGCTACGTGGACGACCCGTCCGCCGGGAAGGTGCGGTTCCTCAAGCGCCTCTGGCTGGCCACGAACGTGCTCGGTCCCGAGGATCGCCCCGAGCGGTTCCAGCGTGCCGGCGCCGCCGCGCACTGGGGTCGCACGCGCACTCGGGCCTGACCGCAGCACCCGGCCCGGTGCGCCGGCCGCCGGTGCGTCAGGACGCCCAGGTCAGGAAGTCGTCGAGCTTGGCGTCGAGCTCGGCGTCGCTGGCGGCGACCAGGTCGATCTGCTCGTGGTCATCGGTCTCGATGACGATGCGCCGTGCCGTGGGGTCGGCGATGGTGTCGTCGTCGGGGCGCTGGCCCGGGGTGGTCTCCGTCCGCATGATCTCCATGCCGGACCACGTACCCCGGGCGTCGGCGGCGAAGACCAGCGGCCCGTGACGATCGCGTGACGGTCAGTTCTTGTAGCGGAAGGTGAGCCGGCCGCGGGTGAGGTCGTAGGGGCTGAGCTCGACCTGCACGCGGTCGCCGGGCAGCACGCGGATGCGGTGGCGGCGCATCTTGCCCGAGATGTGCGCCAGCACCTCGTGTCCGTTGTCGAGCTCGACTCGGAAGGACGCGTTGGGGAGCGACTCGTTGACGACGCCCTCCATCACGATCATGTCGTTGTTCTTTGCCACGGGTCTCCTCTGGGTCGGGGCAAGGGGGTGAGTCGCCAATCTACCGTCCCCCGTACCCCGACTCCCCGGTCTGCCTCAGGCCTTGCCGCCCTTGCCGTTGCCCTTGCCGGACGGCTTGCCGCCGCCACCGCCACCGCTTGTGGTGACGTCGACCCGCGCGCTCCATTGCGAATCGGTGCTGCCGGCGCCGTTCACCGCCCGAACGAGGTACCGGTAGCTGCCCGTGGAGACCCCGGTGTCGTCGAAGGTGGTCGTGTCGGGCCCAACCGTGCCGACCACCGTCGTGCCCCGCCACTGACCGTTCTTGTGGAGGAACTCGCGCACCACCTCGAACCCGGTCTCGTCAACGGCGTTGTCGACCCACGACACGGTCACGGCGTCGGCGGATGCCGTCGCACTCACGTCGGTCGGGGCGGAGGGGGGCGTGGCCACCTGGGGATCGGTGACGGTCACCAGGATCGAGTCGGTGTCGGTGGCGCTGCCGTCGCTGACGGTCAGCACCAGCTCGTAGGTGCCCGGGGTGTCGAAGGTGTGCGAGACCGTCGACGCCGTCCCCAGATCGGTGCTGCCGAGCGTCCACCGGTAGCTCAGCGTGTCGCCGTCGGGGTCGGTGGAGCCGTCGCCGGTGACGGTCACGGTCAGCGAAGCCGGCCCGGAGGTGTCGCTGAGGGCCGCTGCCGTGGCGGTCGGCGGTTGGTTGGTCGAGGACGTGCCGTCGGGGAGTGTGCCGGTCAGCGTGTAGCGGCCCAGGCTGCCGTAGTCGGAGTAGCCGGTGCTCAGCGGGTCGCCGGCGCCGGCGCCGTCGACCAGCACCGTGTAGCTGCCGGCCGCCAGCGTCAGGTCGAGCGAGGCGTCGAGGCCGGTGGCGTCGTCACCCGAGGTCGATCCCGAGCGGGGGTCGGCGACGGCGACGGTTGCACCGTTGCCGTCCCGCAGCGTGATGGCGATGTCCAGGTCGGGGCTCACCGGTGCCGGGGTTGCCTGGAGCGTCACGGCGCCGCCAGCGGTCGTGAACGTGAACGCGTCCACGTCGGCCGCTGTGTGGATGAGCCCGTCCACCGAGAAGGTCGGACCCGACACGGGCGTGGCGCTGGCCGCCGTGTTGCCGTGGTCGTCGGTCATGAGTGGCGCGCCGTGGCCGCGCATCACGGCGAAGTCGTCCTCGGTGTTGTCGGCGCCGGCGTACTCGCCCCGCGACCACTGGGTGATGGCCTTGTAGTACCCAACGCCCATGATCGGCGCCCAGTCGCCCTGGCCGCTGTAGTACCCGGTCGTCTGCGTGCCGTCGTGGGACAGGCCCAGGTTGTGGCCGATCTCGTGGCTGGCGGCCTCGGCGACGGTCTTGGCGCCGGTGCCGACACCACCGGTGAACACCCACGCCGGCTGGTAGTAGTCGTGGGTCGATCCGGTCGAGTCGAACACGCCGACGTAGGCGACGCCTCCGCACGAGCAGTCGTAGGTCTTGGTCGGGGTGACCACCAGACGCGTGCCGTAGGTGAGATCCGACGAGCTGTCCCGCCGGATGGCGCCGGCCCCGGGATCCTGCGTGGTCACGTCGATGTCGAACGGGGCGTAGTCCTCGGCGATGCGCTGCCAGATCGACTGGATGGTTGCCCGCTCGCTGTCGTTGAACGTGGTCGGGTCGCCGTCCTGGCTGTAGGGCTCGGCGACGCCGGGCCCGTAGGTCCACCCGCTGCCGGAGTAGTCGTGGCCGTCGAAGTCGAGGTAGATCACGCGGTTCGAACCGGGACGGCTGTGCAGCACGAAGGTGTCGCTGAGCGGTGCGTCGGCGAGGGCGGCGCTCTCGGGGCCGGTCGCCGTCGCGCCCTGGTCGAGATGGTCGTCGACGAACAGGAGTCGGCCGGTCTGGCCGACCCACAGTTCCGGATCCGCTCGCAGGGCGCTGCGCAGCTGGGCGGCCGTCTTGCCGTTCATGGATGCCACCTCGGGCAGGCGGTCACCGAGCGCCCGGATGGCGTCCTCGCCGTGGCGGTCGTGGTCGAGCACCTGGGGCGGCCGGTCCGCGGCCCGCCCGGGCGGCGTCTGGGCTCCCGCGGTCGAGCTCACGGCACCGATCGCGGTCGCCGTCGCGACCAGCGCGACGAGGAGGCGGCGGGTGACGGGTTGGAACATCGCGATCGGTCCTTCGGGGTCGCTCGGCATCGTCTCGGGTGTTCATCGGCGCCCCGAAGGCGGAGATTGAGGAAGAACCCGAAGACGTCAGCAGCCGCTACGTTGCCGCCCGTCGTCGATCGATACGGAGAAGGATCCAGACATGGGACTGTGTGACGGACGGGTGGCCATCGTGACCGGAGCCGGCCGGGGGATCGGTCGGGAGCACGCCCTGATGCTGGCCGAGCACGGCGCAGCCGTCGTCGTCAACGATGTGGGTGGCGCGCCCGACGGCAGCGGCACCGATCTCACGCCGGCCCAGCAGGTCGTGGCCGAGATCGAGGAGATGGGCGGTCGGGCCGTCGCCAACGGCGACGACGTCTCGGACTGGGACGGCGCCAAGCGCATGGTCGACCAGGCCGTCGACGAGTTCGGCCGTCTCGACGTACTGGTCAACAACGCCGGCATCCTGCGCGACCGCATGCTGGTGAACATGACCGAGGCCGAGTGGGACGCCGTGGTCAAGGTCCACCTCAAGGGCACGTTCGCGCCGGCTCGCCACGCCGCCGAGTACTGGCGCAACCGCTCGAAGGCGGGTGAGACCAACGACGCCCGCATCATCAACACCACCTCGGTGTCGGGTATCTACGGCAACATCGGCCAGACCAACTACGGCGCCGCCAAGATGGGCATCGCCGGGTTCACCATCATCGCCGCGCTCGAACTGGCCCGCTATGGCGTGACCGTCAACGCCATCTCGCCCGGCGCGCTGACCCGCCTCACCGAGCCGCTCCGGGCCGAGCCACCGTCGGAGGAGGAGCGTGAGGCGAGCTCGCCGCGCTGGATCGCCCCGATCTGCACGTGGCTGGCGTCGCCCGAGTCGAAGAACGTCACCGGTCGCGTGTTCCAGGTGGCCGGCCAGGAGATCGCCATCGCCGAGTCCTGGCACCGCGGGCCGACCACGAAGAACGTCGACGACCCCACCGACATGCGCGACGTCGTCGCCCGGCTGATGGCCGACGCCCGTCCCAACGCCGACATGCACGGTGACGACGCCGAGGGTCCAGGGCGTCCGGGGAAGTCGATCTGAGCACCGGAGCGCCGGTGCTGCGGCGCCAGCGCGTCGCGGTCGCCGCTCTGTTCCTGGTGAACGGCGCGGCCTTCTCGTCCTGGCTGCCACGCGTTCCCGAGGTCCGGGACCGCCTGGGTCTCACCCTCGCCGAGCTGGGTGGCGTGCTGCTCGGCGCCGGGCTCGGAGGACTGCTGGCCAGCGTCGCTGCCGGCGCTCTGGTCGACCGCCTGGGCAGCCGCCGCTCGAGCGTGCTGGGGAGTCTTGCGGTGTGCGCCGGCCTGCCGCTCATCGCCGTCGCCCCGACCGGGTTCGCGCTGGCCGTCGTTCTGGTCGGCCTGGGTGCCGTCGACGTGGTCGCCGACATCGGCATGAACGTGCAGGCCACGGCGGTGCAGCGCCGGTCCGAGCGCTCGGTCATGCAGCGCTTCCACGCCATCTGGAGCATCGGGACGCTGCTCGGCGGCGGCGTCGGCAGCATCGCCGCCGCCGCCGATGTCGGGCTGGGCTGGCAGTTGTCGGTCACGGCCCTGTTGCTGGCCGGCGTGGCCGTGGCGAGCCGAACCGGGCTGACGGCGCAGGACGATCCGCCGCCACCGCTTCCGGAGGGCCATCGTCGCCGTCCCCTGCTGATCCTGCTGGCCGCCACCGCCGGGCTGGTCGCCGTCGTCGAGGGCACACCCGGCGATTGGGCCGCCGTGTTCGGTCGCGACGTCCACGGCGCCGCTGCGGGGGTCGCCGGCATGGGCTACTTCGCCATCACCGCCGGCATGGTCGTGGGCCGACTGCTCGGCGACCGGGTCACCGACCGACTCGGCGCGGCCGGTCTGTTCCGGGGCGCCCTCGCGACGGTGGCGTGCGGATTGACGCTGGTGGTGCTGTCGCCGGTGGTGGCGGTGGCGATCGTCGGGTTCGGAGTGATCGGTCTGGGCGTGTCGGTGCTCTTCCCCGCGATCTACCTCCGGGCGGCCGACAGTCCCGGCGTGCCCTCTGGTCTCGGCGTCGGCTTCATGTCGATCGGCGCCAGGTTCGGCTTCCTGGCGTCGCCGCCGGTGGTCGGTGCGGTCGCCGGCGCATCGTCGCTGCGCGTGTCGCTCGGCGTGATCATGGGCGCGGCCATCGTGGGCGCGCTCGGGTTCGACGCCGCGCTCAGCCGAGCAGCTCGCGCAGCGACCTGAGGTGCGGATGGTCGTCGCGCTCGCAGAGCCGGCGGGGATCGAAGTGGGCCGCCGGCATCCCCGCGGCCGCCGCGCCCTCGATGTCGTAGTGCACGGAGTCGCCCACGTGGAGCGTGCGCACGGGTTCGGTGCCCAGCGCGTCGAGCGCCAGGTCGAAGATCCCCGGGTCGGGTTTGGCCACCCCGACGGCGCCCGAGTCGATGATGGCGATCACCGGCACGAGCGGTCCGGGTCCCGCCTGGCAGACGCCGGCGGCGGCGAGGATCTCGGCCACCGTGCCGTCGGCGTTGCTGACGATCGCCATGGGTATGCCGGCGTCGTGCAACTCGCGTACGGCGGTCACGCTGTCGGCGATCGGCTCTCGCCACAGCCCTGAGGGCCCGAACAACGGTCCGAGCGCGTCGATCGCAGCCTGCAGGTCCCGGCCTCGCAGACCGAGGTGGTGGCAGAAGGCCGGCACGTAGGCGTCGAAGGTCTCCGCCGGCGACTGGGCGGCGTCGACGCCGTGCATCGCCTGGTAGTGGCCGTCCCAGAACCGGTTCCGGTCGATGGGGAGGTCGGCGCGCAGGAGGGCGTCGGACAGCGTCGCGTGATCGGGGACGACGAACACGCCGCCGACATCGAGGGTCAGGGCGTCGAACTCGGGCAGTCGGTTCACCGACACCGCCTCAACGATCGGGATCGTCGGGTGTGGATGCCCCGGTCTCCGGTCGATCCGGGTCATCGAGCCGGTCGACCCGCCGGCGGGCGAGCAGCAGGAGGACACCGAAGATCACCAGCGGCGCGATCACGAAGACCGCCTCGTCCCAACCACCTTGGTGGGCGAGGATCGCCGAGATCACTCGGTGTCCCCGGTGCCGGTGATGAGCGGGAGGACCCGGTAGCTGATCTGCTCGGTGAGGGCGATCTGTGTGGTGGTGCGTTCGATGCCACCGGACGCCAGCATCCGGCCGATGAGCGCCTGGAGGTCGGCATTGGTCGGCGCCACGACCCGGCACAGCAGGTCGCCGCCGCCGGTGGTGGTGTGGACCTCGAGCACCTCGGGGATGGTCGCCAGATGGGCGACGACGGTCTCGAGCGCTCCCTGGGCGATCTCCAGCGTCACGAACGCGAGCACGTCATAGCCGAGCGCCGGGAGGTCGAGATCGGGCCCGAACCCCACGACCACGCCCTTCTTCTGGAGCTTCTCCAGTCGGGCCTGGACGGTTCCGCGCGCCACCTCGAGTTGCCGCGCCAGCTCCATGACGCCGGCCCGTGGTGACTCGGCGATGGCTTGGAGCAGGCGCCGGTCAAGGTCGTCGATCACCGGAGACACGACTCGGCGGTTTACCACAGTGCCGGTCCTACGACGCAGGCCGCACCCTGCTCGAGCTGCCGGAGTGCCGTGCGGTTCCAGGCGGCCGAGACCCGCTGCTACAGTGCCCGCTCCCGAGGGCCGTTAGCTCAGTTGGCTAGAGCACCTGCATGACGCGCAGGGGGTCAGGGGTTCGAATCCCTTACGGCCCACCGAGAATCCCCAGGTCACCGGCCTGGGGATTCGTCGTGTCCGGGCCCGGAGCCGGCGAGGGGAGCCAAAAGGGGAGCCAACGGGGAGCCATTCCGCCCTCGGCCGGTGGCGCTCACACCTCGCTTCGGGGACGAGTGGCCAGCCACCCGATCGCCACGAGGCCGCATGCCAGTGCGAAGAGCATCGCCGCGTAGGCGACCTGGAGGGTCCAGTACTGACTCGCCGGGTGGTACTGGCCTCCGCCGATGAGCCAGGCGTCGTCGGGTGCGCCGCGCTCACCAACGGCTCGGGAGACCGGCGTGAGCGATCGGACCACCCATCCGGTCGCGAGGAACAGGATGAGGAAGCCGACGAGCGATGCGCCGATCGCGGCGATCGTGCGGCGGAGGACGGCGCCGGCCGCGATGCCGATGGCGAAGGCAAGGAGGATCTGGGCAGCTGGAGAGAGATCGATCGAGAAGAACCAGGGCCACCGCGAACTGGTGAGGCCGCCGGTGGTGAGCGGGATCTGCGCGCGGTCGTTGGCGATCCCGGCGACTCCACCGACCCCGAGCAGCACGACCCCGAGCACGCACGTCTTCGTGAAGTACCAACGGCGACGGGAGATCGACTGTGTCCATGACACCAGATGCGTGTGCTGCTCGACCTCCCGTGCAACGAGGGGTGCGCCGACGAGAACCCCGATGAGGACCATCAGCAGAGGGATTCCCTCCTCGAAGACCGCGACCGTGTAGTTGAACGAGCTGGCGAACGCCGCTTGCTGCCCCGACGGGTAGCGGGATCGAAGCGGCGCACAGCGAGCCGGCGTCGTCTCGAGGTCGGAGCCGTTCGGGGGCGGCTTCTCGACGCGGTTGGTCGGGAGCGGGCAGCCGGCATCCTGCATCTGCACCACCCACTGGTCGTACCCGTCGAGCCACCGATCGGCACTGTGGGCGACGGCCACGGAGCCCAGACAGACGATGGCGAGCAGGACGCCGACCCACAGCAGCTGTCCGCGATGTTGGAGCCAGAGCAGACACCTCACGAGGCGTCCTCGCTGTGTTCGGTCGGAGGTTCGGCGAGGTAGCCGAGAGCGAGTTCCTCGAACGTCGGTGGGGTCCCGTCCAGGCCGGGACCGATCTCGATCCCGGGCTCGATTCGGACGAGTGCGGTGGTCCGGGATGCGGTATCGGCAGCGCTCACGACGACGGCTCCTGCTCGTTCGGCCCAGTGGCGTGGACCGCTGACGACTCGGTGGCCGTCGCGGAGTTCGTCGATGTCTCCGGCAAGCTGCACCTGGCCGGCCCGGAGCAGGATCAGGTGATCGCAGATGCGTTCGAGCTCAGCGATCACGTGCGAGGAGAACAGCACGGCGATTCCGTCGTCGGCGCAGATGTTGAACATGGAGGTGAGGAAGTCGCGTCGCGCGAGCGGATCGAGGTTTGCGAGTGGCTCGTCGAGCAGCAGGACCTGCGGCCGCTTTGCGAGGACGAGAGTGAGGGCCACCTGCGCACGCTGCCCACCAGACAGGGTGTTGATGCGAGCGCCCGGAGAAATCGAGAGTGAACGGACGCGCGTCTTGGCGAGATCGGCGTCGAAGCGCGGATTCGCGCACGCGCCGATCCGGAGCACCTCGGCAACTCGCAGCCGGGGCCACAGAGGCGCGTCCTGCGCGACGTAGCCGATCCGGTCGAGCCGTCGGGCCGGAGGCTCAGCAGCGATCTCCACGGCCCCGGCGCTCGGCTCGAGAAGTCCGGCCGCGAGGTTCAGCAGTGTGGTCTTCCCGGAGCCGTTGGGGCCCACGAGCGCGACGATCTGCCCAGCCGGCACCTCGATCGTCACATCCCGCAGGGCCCACCGGTCACGCTCATATCGATGGCCGAGGCCGACCGTGGACAATGCTCCGGTCACCCGGCACTCCCTCTCGCTTCATCGGCGGCGTCGTCATCCAGTGCCACCGACACAAGAATCCGGATCTGCTCATTGCTCAGTCCTGCGCTGCGGGCTCGCCGTACCCAGCGAAGGAGAGAGTTGCGGAGTGCCGGAGGGGCTTCGAGCACGTCGGAGGGTGGCGCGGAGGCCACGAAGGTCCCCATCCCTTGGCGTCGCACGACGAGCCCTTCGTGCTCGAGCTCTGCGTACGCTTTGGCGACGGTGTTCGGGTTGATCGCGACCGCATCGACCACCTCCCGGAGCGTCGGGAGCTGATCGCCTGGCGACAAGCGCCCCATCATCACGTCCCGACGCACCTGCTCGACCAACTGGCGATAGATCGGAACGCCGCTCCCAGCATCGACCCGGAACATCGGCCGCACCTCCACAGTGTCTCATGTGTACTAGGAGACTAGTAGAGCATGGTGCGCACACCAGGTGCGCTCAACGACAGATCGTGGTCGCCCAACGCAGGGGCTCAGGCGGAAGCTGGCCCGAGAAGGTGGCGGTTCTTCTCAACGGATCCGGGCAGCACGCTGAAGTGAACCTGCCCGTCGTCGTCGACGGTTACGACTCGCACGACAGCGACGCCAGCAGCGTTGCCAGCGAGGAGCATCGCCCCGGGGACGACGCGACCGGGGTCGGCAGCGTCGGCAAGAGTGGACCAGCCGAGGCCGTCGTCGTCTTGGGCGTTGAGGTCGGCGGTGATGTCGAGTGCGAGGTCCATGTCGAGCCCTCCGTTCGGCTCAGGCTTCATGGTACGGGTTGGTCCAGACCTGGTGCTCGGCGGCGAGCAGCGAGTCCACGTCGTCGAGGTCGTCGAACATGACCGTGTAGTGCCGCGGGTTCCGCCCGGTTGGTTCGAGTCGAAGACCCGCAGCGCGGATCGCTCCGACGGTCATCACCGTGAAGTGCGGGAAGCGGATCAGCGGAGTCTGCTGGGCGAGTTCATCGATCGTCGCTCCTCGGAGCGCGAAGACCGAGATGCCGTAGACGCCGTAGATGTCGAACATCCGCTGGGCATCCGCTCGGAGGATCGTCGGGTCGAGTTCGCCACCACGCAGGATCAGCTCCTCGTCATCGTCGAGGTGGTCGTCGGGTCGGACGAAGCGTGTCTTCATCGCTCCACGCCGCGGCCCCGCGAGTTTCGGTCGCCGAAGAGCGCCTCCATCGGAGCAGCGGCCGCGTCGATCGTCCGGGAGATCGGGTGGCGGTAGTGCTTGAGGAGCATCCGGGTGTCGGTGTGGCCGAGCACGTCGGCGATCTGTTCGAGCGGGACGCCCGAGGCCGAGAGCAGCGAGGCGGCCGAGTGGCGCAGCTCGTTCGGGGACCAGCGGCCGAGGCCGGCGGCGACGGTGAGGCGGGCGAGGTCTCGGCGGAGGTTGCTCGGGCTCATCGGCGTGCCGACGTTCGTCGGGAAGACGAGGTCGAAGTCCTCCCACCGATCCCCAGCGGCCTCTCGCTCCGCCGTGTAGCGCTGCTCGTGGGCACGGAGCGCCTGGAGGACGGGCTGGGGGAGGACGAGCGCTCGACGGGACTTGCGCGTCTTCGGGCGCGCCGAGGACGAGCGTCTCGCGGCCCTCGTCGTCGGTGGTGCGCTTCCGGGCTTGCTCGACGGCGAGGACGCCCGTCCTCGAGGTCGACGTCCTCCCAGCGCAGGCCGCACAGCTCGCCGGGCCGGAGGCCGAGCATGACGCCGACGGTCACGAGCCCTTCGAGCCGATCGCCCTTGGCGGTGTCGAGGAGTTGGCGGGCTTGCTCCGGGGTGAGCGACCGGCCGGATCGCGGCTCCCGGCGACCGTGGGCATCTCGGCCAGTTCGGCGACGTTGCGGGCCACGATGTCTCGACGCTGCGCATGCTTGAGCGCCATCACAAGCACCGATCGGACCCGCATCACGCTGTTGCGGGCCATGCCCCGGCCGGCGAGGTGCCCGAGCAGTGCCTCGACGTCCTCCGGGCGTGAGTTCGTTCAGTCGCCGTCGACCCGAGCCCTCGCATGGCGTGGCTGGCTGCCCATCGGTAGTTCGTGACGGTCGACTTCGCCTGGACCCGGCTCCGGCCGGGCAGCACGTCGGTGAGCCAGCGTTCGAGGAAGTCGCCGAGGGTGATCGACCCGTCGCCGGTCGGTCGACCGTCCTCGACGCGGCGTTGGATCTCGCGGAGCTTCCGGCGCGCCTCGGTCTTGGTTCGACCGACGACCTTGCGTCGGCGTCGTCGTCCGCTGCCGTCCGGCGGCAGCTCGACGAGCGCGACCCACCGGTCGCGCTCTTCTTCGTAGAACAGGGCCCCATCGCCGTGGCCTCGGCGGCTCATCGCAGATCTCCAACATGCCTCGATGTCCGATGAGGCAGCCGATGCTGCGAGTCGCTCCCGCAGGGCGAGGAGTTCACCGTACCGGCGGGGTGCGACACCGAGCGGAGTCGGTCGATGAACCCGGCGAGCGAGTCGACCGGCACCCGGGCGGCTCGTCCGATGTGGACGACCTCGATGTCGCCGGCGCCGATGAGCTCGTACATCGTCGTCCGACTCAGCCCGAGGATCGCTCCGGCCTCGGGGATCGTGACGAGCATCGGGGCGGGCCCGGTGGGGTCGTCGGTGGCGCCGCCAGCTTTCCCGTGAGGGAAAGCTGCAACGGTGTGTTTGCTGGAGGGGTGCTCAGGATGAGCGTGATCGGCGGCTCGAGTGTGAGTCGGATCGGCCGTCGCTGGGGGCTGTCGGCGGGTGCCTGCGGCGGAGTCGGCGGAGGAGGCCCGGTGCGGGGAGGCGGGTGGTAGCTCAGGTTCTCGGCGTCGTCCGTGGTCGTCCGGTCGTGCTCGTCGATGGTGCTCTGTCATGCCCTACTAGGCCGCTGAGCAGGGCATTTCCTCTCTCACACATCCCGGATTTCTCGATGTATGAGCGCGTGTATGAGTCGATGTGTGAGAGCGCAGCGCCGAGTATGAGCGCCGGATCGGCTCACGATGAGCGTGTTCGACCGCATTCGGCCAGGCCCTGGACGCCAGCGCGATCGAAGAGCTCCCAGCGAAGTAGTTCCTCCCGACCCACGATGTCCGCCGTCCGCGGACTCATACACGTGGCCCCGACCGACCTCATCGTCACCGCCCCTCCCGCAAACACACCCTTGCTGGTGCCTCTCGATCAGAGGCACCTGGGACCGCGTGAGGTTGCGTCCGCACGAACGCGGTCGCTCTGCGGCAGGCTGATAACGGACCTGCACCCGGCGCGGATCGCTACAGGCAGAACCCACAGGCGGAATCGTGACGTCTCAATCGCCAGCGGCCGCGGCAACCCAGCTCCGCGCCTATCTCCATCTCGCTACGATCTCAGCCTCGCCGAGACCGGATCCGTCTTTGCCGTGTACGATGGACCGGAGCGCTGCCGGCTTCGTGGACACAGCGGCAAGGCGGCTCGGCGAGGCTTACGTCTCACCGATGCAGAGGCTGCAGCATCCAGACTGGCCCCTCAAGCCTCGGTTGCCGGGCGCTGCGGGAACGACTCGAAAGGGTGATCTCGGCGAGGTTCTCGCTGCCACCCTGTTCAGTCGTCGGATTGGACGTACCGTCCCGTTCGAGAAGGTCGCCTCGAAGCCCGTGGCGGGGGCGACGCAACATGGGCCGGACATTCTCGCCCTGACACTTGAACACGGCGACCCTCCCGCGCCGGTCGTCGTCGAGGTCAAGACCCGTCCGAAGATCAGCCCGAAGAAGGATCTGGTTACGATCAAGTCGTCGCTCGCAGCCGTCGACGACGACTACCTCCTCTCGGCATGGATGGCCGCGGTGGGCCTGATGGAGTCCCACCCGGAGTTCGAGAAGCAATACGCGCTCTCCGCCGCTCAGCTTCTTGCCCAATTGGCGTCTCCCGCGGGCGAGTTTCCGCCCCACGAACGGCAGGCCGTCATCATCACCGACGCAAACACCCTTTCGGTGTCCAAGGTCGAGGAGCACTGGGGTGACGCACCACCCGTCACGACGTTGCACGTCATCGAGCTCGGTGACGTCGAGAAGGTGATCGAGAACGTCTACACAGCAGCGGAGAAGCTTGCATACTCCGACCTCGCATCCAACGCACCCCCAAGTCCCTCGGGTCGTGTGCTGACGCCGGGGGTATCTGCGCCCGTCAGCTCCACGGAAGCGAAGCGCGCCGTGCGGCTACGCAGGGACGAGAGCAGGGACGGGGTCATTGAAGCGGCGCTCTGGCAGCTTGCGGACTGGGACGGGATGGCGCACGCACGCGCCTCAGCTGCCCGAGACGCTGCGTCCAACCCCGTTGACCGTGGCTTCGCCGAGCTTCTCACTGGCGCGCTGGGCGCTGCTCGCAGGAACTTCGCGGGTCACGAGCCGCTCGTCCGCTTGGCCGGGGCGCTGACTGAGGCATGGAACCGCACTCGAACGCCCGCCTCTATCCCTGCGCTCGTTGATGCCACCATCAGCGAGCTCCACGACGCCGAACGCGAGATGGCTCTGCGCTACGTCGCCGCGGCGAACATCCACCGTCTGACGCGGCATCCGGCAACGCTCGTCGAGGCCGCCGGCGCCGTCGGGCCCAACGTCACCCACATAGTCCAGCGCATGCAGCAACTGCGACAGGCCTTCTGGCCGTCCCAGGCCCGCGCAATCGAAGCGGGGCTGCTCGATCGCAGTTCTCCGTCTCTGGTCCTCAAGATGCCGACGAGCGCCGGGAAGACGAAGCTGATCGAGCTCCTAGCAGCGGACACGTTGGACGGCGACGCAAACGCTGCAGTCATCGTGCTCGGACCCACCAACGCCCTCGTTGGCCAGCTCACTCGCAGCCTGCGACTGGGGCTTCAGAGCGTGTCGGTCCGGTCGTCGCACGGTGGCTTCGATTTCGACACGGACGACCCGGAGGAGCTGGGCGCCATCACCCACGCCGGGGTAGCTGTCATGACGCCCGAGCGCTTTGACCTCGAATGGCGGAGAGTGAGCACGGCGGGCGACTCGGACCTCTTGGGCAACATCAAGATCCTGATCGCAGACGAAGCTCACCTGCTCGACGAGAGCAAACGCGGCCCGGGTCTGGAACTCGTCGTAGCCAGAGCTCTCCGCCGGGGTATCCGAGTGGTGCTCATGTCGAGCCAGTTTCCCTACCCGAGCGCGCTCGGTGCATGGTTGGGGGGCCCGGCTGTGGAGTCACCTTGGTCGCCCGCCTGGTTGCAGCGCTTCGTGTACTTCCGTTCAGAGGACAAGAAGACCGGCTACCTGCAGGCGGAGAACGGAGCACCGGACGCCGCCTTCGAGCTGAAGCCCACACCTCCGCCCGGTTCATCGTTGGTTGCCAGGAACCGGGCGGCGGAAGCGGCTGCACTGGCAACCCGGCAGGCCCAGGACGGTCTCGTTCTCGTCTTCAGCAACCAGAGGCGCTACATGGATCAGCTCGCGAGCGCGTGACGGCTGCCTTTGACGACGGAAGCCCGCCCACGGTGCCGGCGGAACTCCTCGACCGGGCGAGGCGTGTCGCTCCGGAGTGTGTCAACGCGCTCCAGCTCGGCGTTGGCATACATCATGGGCAGGTACCGGCCGACATGCGGCGAATCGTTGAGATCGCCGCCCGCAAGAACTTCCTGCGCTGCGTCGTGTGCACGCCCACGCTACTCGAGGGAGTCGACCTACCGGCCCGAACGGTCATCGCTGCCTACCCGCCTGAGAGCTACGGCAAGCCGCAAATCGCCCGCCTTCGGAACCTGGCAGGACGAGCCGGTCGAGGCGGACGCTTTGCGTCCGGACGACTTGTTGTCGTGACCCCGAACCGCACCAAGGCGCTCTCCTCGTTCCGAGCGTTCCGTCAGAGCTCCCACCAACGTGTAGCGCACTGACGACCGCACTCCAGCACCTGCACGCCCTCGCTGGCACCCTCGAACTGATCGACCCTGCGAGCAACGATGAGTTGCTCGCGGCTGCAGACGCTCTGATCCTGGCTGCCCTCGTCGAGGGGGCGATCGTCGACGGCGACCTCCAAGCCGAACTCGAAGCGCTACTGGGCCACACCTTGTGGGCGGTCGGTGCTGACGTTGCCCGCCGAAGCGCCCTACTCACGGTTGCCTCGACGAGGGCCAAGCGAGTGCAAGCTATGTTCGGGGCTGACCGGTGGCAGAAGGCCTTCTACCGCACCGCTCTTCCTCTCGGATCCTGCGTCGCCTTGCGCGAGGCCGTTCGCCCGCTGGCAACGGCGTTGGCCGTGGATCTCAGCTCTTCGGAGTTCAAGCCCGATCAGTGGCTCTTGCAGCTGACCTGCAACGTGGCTCCTGCGGCAGAGGTGTTGCGCCAGTGGCGTGACGTCGATCCGGTCGAGCTACAGGACGTCCTCACACAGTGGCTGCAGGGGGTTCCCGCTGCAGACATCAACGCTGCCTACCGAGACACGTGGCAGACGGTGCAGTTCGATCTCGACAAGCTCATACCGTGGGTGCTCACCAGCGTCGTCGAGTTCCTCGCGGCTGAGCTCAACGATGACTCCGTCAGGGACCAGCTGCATCGCCGGCTCGAGATCTTCCGGCTTCGATACGGCGTACCGCGTGGAGATCTCTGCGAGCTGGTTCGGAGAGGATGCGACAGGGTCCGAGTCGTCGAGCTCGCCGACGAGCACGCTCAGCTGCCCGAGTGGGACCAGCTCAACGAGGACGTGGAGGCGTTTGTCCTACGCCGGCTCGCAGAGGAGGAGGAGGAGGAGGAGCCCTTCTGCAGCAGGAAGCCGAAGACGATGCCGACGGGCTGCTCGAGGAGTGAGAGCTCGGACCCCGCAGCTAGCGAGCCGTTTCGACGGTTTCGCTCGACGTGGCGCGCAGCAGCCAACGACGCTCACGTATCCGGAGGTCGTATACGGGCTGGTGCCGGGGATCCGGGGAGCTTCGGCGGACTCCGAGGGGGAGCCAAAAGGGGAGCCAACGCCAGCGAACACTGGCGAACGCCGGTGGACCCCGCAACGCTGTGACCAGGACTTTCGCGCTTCGGCGGACCCCCACGAACACCCCAGAAACCCATGACGCGCAGGGGGTCAGGGGTTCGAATCCCTTACGGCCCACCGAGAATCCCCAGGTCAACGGCCTGGGGATTCGTCGCGTCCGGGCCCGGAGCCGGCGAGGGGAGCCAAAGGGGAGCCAAGTTCGGCGGCCACAAGCGTCGGGCTGCCCGGGTTCGCACTCATTTGGGGAGATCCGGAACCGTCCGTCCTTCGGGGGCAGTTCGACGCCCTCGCCCCGTGCGGCACTTACTGTCAGTCATGATCGGAGTTCCGCGACGTAGCCGCGGGTTCTGGTGATGGTCGTTGGGGACGCGTTATCTGGAGTGTGTCTCCAACGCATCCGCGTGCTTGTTCTCGGTGGAGTCGTAGCGTCCCGCGTACGACCAGACGGGTGTCCCTCGGTGATGCTGCAGCGGGTGGTCATGCCGGTGACCGAGGCCGAGTCGTGGACGGTGCTCGATGATGACGGCTCGGCGGTCGAGCCGATCGAGTCGTTCCTGGCGTTACCTTGTCGGCGATCGAGCGGTCGCCGAACACGCAGCGGGCGTACGCGACGAGCTTGAAGCTGTGGTTCGAGTTCCTCGCCGCGGTCGAGGTCGAGTGGGCGGCGGTGACCGTCGACGATGTGGCCCGGTTCGTGGCGTGGCTGCGGGCACCGGCGCCGAACGTGGTCGTCCTCGATGACGGCACGGCGAAGCGGTCGCCGGCGACGGTGAACCGGCATCTGGCCGCGGTGTTCGGCGTTCTACGAGCACCACGCCCGCTGCCGGCGGGGACGTGGCGGCGGAGTTGGTGGCGTGGCAAGCGGATCGGCCGGGGCTCCTACAAGCCGTTCCTGCACCACGTCACCAGCGGCACGCCCGATCGCGACCCGGCCGGTCAAGCTGCGCGGTCCCGCGGCGAGCGCCGCGCACGCTCACCACCGAGCGAGGTGGTCGCGGTGCTCGGCGCGCCGGCTCGGGCTGCGGGACAGGTTCTTGTTCGCGCTGCTGGCCGAGACCGGCATGCGGGTCGGCCAAGCGCTCGGGCTGCGCCACGCCGACTTCGTGTCCCGGGCCAAGCAGGTCCAGATCGTGCCCCGAGCCGACAACGCCAACGGGGCCCGGGCCAAGACTGCGGTCACCGGCGACGATCCCGGTCACGGCGTCGCTGGTGCGCTGCTACTCGGACTACCTGCACACCGAGTACGGCGACCTCGACTCCGACTACGTGTTCGTGAACCTGTGGGGTCGGCCGCGTCGGCGTCGCCGATGACCTACGACGGCGGTCGCGCAAGCTCGTCGACCGCATCCGGGCGGTGCACGGGCGTGGAGTTCACGTTGCACATGCTGCGCCACACCCAGGCGACCGAGATGATCCGCTCGGGGGTGGCCATCGACGTGGTCGCCCAGTTGTTGACGCACTCCTCGTCGATCACGACCAGCCAGACCTACGTGCACCTCGATGTCGCCGACATCCGCGAGGCCCTGCACCGCGCCGGTGTCTGGGATCGACCAGGACAACCACAGGCGATCTGATGGGTCGATGCCGGGACCGCTCGTCACCTCGAGGCGACGGCCCGGCATCGTTGCCGGGGCCGGCGGATCGCGGTCGAGGCCGAGTTCGCCAAGGACCTGCTGGCACGCGACGGCTCGGCATCGCCGCGCCCGGCGGGGCCGCACCGTCGCGAGCTTCGTCCAGCATCGACCAGGACTGGCTGCGCGAGGCGACCAAGCCGTGGTGCCGGTTCCGGCTCGGCGACCGGCTACTCGTTCAGGACGATCTGCGCGCCACCGCCGAGCACATGGCCCGCTTCTCCCAGTTCCTCGCCGAGCCGACCCGACGTGGTCGACGCGTCCGTGATCTGACCCGCGAGCTGATCGAAGCGTTCCTGTCGTCGATGTCTTCCAGCTCGTTGGCGACCAGCGACCCGGTCGAACACCGCTGAGCTTCGTCAAGGGCTTCCTGGAATGGGGCCGCCGCCACGACACCGGCTGCCCGAGATCCCACGCCGACGCGGTGATCTACCAAGACGAAGTCACCCGCCCCGCCGACGAGCTGCCCCAAGTTCATCCCCGAGTTCGTGATGGCCCAACTCGAAGACCCCGACAACCTCGCCCTGCTGCCCAGCCTCACGCGCCCGGCACCTGGTGATCCTGTTGTCGAGACCGGTATGCGCGGCGACGACGCCTGCGCGCTGCTCGATTCAACCCGACCTCAACGACAGCGCCGGCTGGCCCTGCCTGCGCTTCGCCATCTCCAAGGTCGCCGTCGACCAACTCATCCCGCTCTCGGCCAAGGCCGCCGACACCATCCGCGACCAACAAGACCACGTCCGGGACGACGTGGCCCACCGGCATCGCCGTGGCTGTTCCCCGAGCTGCCCGCCAACGCCCGACGGCGCCAAGCCCTACGCCCACGGCAGCCTGACGCGGCCAGATCGGGCGATGGCAGATCAAGATCGGCCTGCACGACGAAGCCGGCCAACCCGTGCACGGTCCACTGCTCACCAGTTCCGCCACACCGTCGGCACCCGGTTGATCAACGCCGGCGTGCCCCAACACGTCATCCAGATGGTGCTCGGCCACGCCAGCCCCCGACATGACCGCCCACTATGCCCAGATCCACGACACCACCGTCCGCGCTCGTCTTCGAGGCCTACTTCCAGCAGCCGCGCGTCATCATCGCCGGCGACCGTCGTCGCCCTCGACCCCGACAGCGTCCACCGCCGCGCCGAGTGGATCAAGCACAACCTGTCCCGGGTCCAGGACAGCCTCCCCAACGGCTACTGCGGCCGGCCACCCCAGCAGGACTGCCCGCACCCCAACGCCTGCCTGACCTGCCCCGACTTCCAGACCACCCTCGAGTTCCTCCACGTCCACCGCCAGCAAGCCGACACGGAACCGCAAGCTCATCGCCCGCGCCGATGCCGACGGCCACTTCCGCCTCGCCGGCTACCTCCGACGAGTCCAGGACAGCCTCGACCACATCATCCCCGCCCTCGAAGCCCTCGACCAGGAGCCGCCGTCGTGACCCGCGCCGACAACACCATCCACCTGCTGCCGCGCCGCCGCCGACAAGCGCGACGCCGCCACTCGCCGCACCATCGTCAGTCATCGAAGAGCTCGCTCGCACCGGCGCTCCCGTCTGCGTCGCCGTCGTCGCCCACAGCGCCGGTGTCTCACGCAGCTGGCTCTACGAACAACCTGAGCTCCTCGCCGACATCAACCGTCTCCGTGAGCGCGCAACGGCCGTGCCGATTCTGGCCAAGCAGAGCGCGCTACGAGGAATCGACCCGACAGCGACTCGCCGGCGCTCGCGACGAGATCGAACCTCTGGGCCGAGAACGCCGTGCTCGCGAGCAGGTCGCCCGACCCTCGGCGAGCACCGACTCCACCGCTGAACGCTTCGTCGGAGACATGTCCTCAACGAAGACTGCTGGTCAGACGCCCACCCGATGAGCGGACTCCAGATAACGGCACATTCGTGACACGGTGCCGCCGGGCACTGATAGTCGGTAGGGGACGGACGTCGACGCTCAAACGGACGTCCAGGATGGCGTTGCTGGGTCAGACTGGCTCCGATGCAAACGGATCGACCCTCAGCCTCTGCGCAATCTGTGTTGGCGGCTCGGGCGACGTTCCACCGCATGGGCATCATCGACGACCCGTTCTCGGCTGGCATGCTCTCGAGCGGCAGCGCTGCGCTTGTCCGGGCGCTCGGCTGGCCCGGCCTGCGTCGATTCGCGAGGTCGCCATCGATGGCCTACCTCGCAGCCCGCACCGTGTTCTTCGACTCGCTCGCCGTCGACGCGATCGAGCACGGTGTCACACAGATCATCGATGTGGGTGCCGGCTACGACGCTCGTGCCTGGCGCCTCGCGGGGCCAGGTGTCACGTTCTATGACGTCCTCCACCCCGCGACACAGAAGGCCAAGCGACAGGTAGCGCCTCCAGCATCGGCCGGCGTCGACGTACGGTTCATCCCGGCGGATCTGGTTGTCGATGACGTCGGAGCCGCTCTGCTGGCCGCAGGGTTCGACACCACCGAGTCGTGCCACGTTCTGGTGGAGGGCGTGACCATGTACCTCGACGAAGAATCCGTAACCGCTCTTTGGCATTCGTTGGGGGCGGTTGCGGCGACGGGATCCACTGTGTCGGCGAACTTCACCGCGCAAGGCGGAGGAGCCTCCTCGATGATCAGCGTGCTGATCTCCGCAGCGGTCCGTGTGCGTTGGCGCCAGACGGGCGAAGCCACGCTCCACTGGTCCAGCCCTTCACGAATCGAACATCTCCACGAGACCACGGGTTGGCGGCTCGAGTCGATCGAGACCGGCCGCGAGCTCGCTGCCCGCCTCGAGCCGGAAACCGGCTTGTCGGAACGCGGGGTGAGCGAACATGTCTTCAACAGCACCGCCATACGGGCTGGCTAGCCCGCACGCAAACCGCGGAGGGAACCGCGCCATTGCGGACGACGTTCTGGGGCACCCGGCCGAGGCGACATCGACCGGCACATCCGTGGCGATGTCCCACGTCGATGTGCACGCGCGTCCGGGGGCAGTCCAGCGCCTGTCAGGAGGCGCGATAACCGTCGATCTGCGCGGGCGGCGTGGCGAGCTACTGCCGTGCTGCCAGCCAGCCGGGCTCGGGTTCGTACAGCCGGCGCCCTTCGACGAGGTCGTCGATCAACGTGTCGTTCACGGTCCACGAGAACCAGCGCTTGGCCTCGGAGCGAGGGGCAAGAACCGCCGCTCGCACCGCCAAGTAGAGGAGTTCGTCGAGCCCGCCCGCCGGTGCAGACTGTTGCTGGCACTGCGACCACAGCTTCAACTCGCTGATGTGCCGGTGCCCTCCGGACGCGGCATCTATGGTCACCTCGCGGCTGACAACTACGCCCAGCGGCTCGAGCCGCGCCCTCAGGGCTCGCAGCTCCTTGGCGCCCAATCCGGTGTTGGACTTGACGTCGTCGAGGAGCGTCGGGCCGACCTCGTCGAGGAACGCAGCGAGTCGCTGGGCATCGGGCCCCCGGTCGCCTGTCAGCGTGCGAGCCTCCTCCTCGCGGCAGAGGACATCCGCGGCACGCGCCGCGTGGGTGTCGAGAAACAGCACCTTGCCGCGGTGCAGCTTCGTCTTCATGCATCCCGGCCGTTCGCCCAGCGCGTTGTCCCACCACCACTTGTCCTCCGGCCATGCAGCGAAGCCGCGAGCGTTTGGGTCCGCCACTGGTTCGCATGCTCCGAACAAGCTCGGCAAGGCGCTATCAGCAGTGAGCGTCAAGAGATGACGGTCTTCGAGGAGCTCCTGAGCGTCGTCGAGGTCGACGAGCCACCCGTCGCTTGTGAGGCGACAGAGCCGAGCACGAACCGCGTCCAGATCTCCTAGGTCATCCATGGCATGACCGCGAGCGGATGTTCCAGCACATCCTCGCCAGTCTGGCCGAGTGCGCATGGGAGTGGATGACCACCTCGTCGTGCAGGTCGTTGCGCCGCGTCCGAATCGGCGATCTGCTCGGCGGCGGTCCAAGACGGACGTGTCCCAGATCACGCGTCCGTCGCCTCATGCCGAGGTAGCCCCGACCGCCGGGTTGAAGGCGATTCGCGCGCCAGCTACGTGTCCCAGAATGCTCATCGCAGGCGTCCCCGAACGCGTCCGGCTCGGCGGGGATTCAACGCCGTGTTCGTTTCAGTGGGGATCTGCGCCGAGCAGGTGAGTGCCCAAGCGTCGCCGGCGCGCTTGTCCATCCCGCCGCTCGGACGTCGATCCTCGATGGCGTGGAGTTTCATGACCACGATCGCGCCGGGCGTTGCGATCGGGAGCGTTGCCTGCGCTCCGCCGTCCTCGGCGACGAGCGTGACCGCTGTCGCCGAGTCGAGCGCGTATCGGTGTGAGCCGACGTAGAGGATCTGCTTGTCGGTCAGGCCGTCGAGGTCGCTCGGCTCGAACGGCTCGGTGCCCTGGATGCGTGCTGGCGCTCGAGTCCGAGCCCGTCGACCCTCGTCTGTGAGTCGGGCGTGCCGGTACCCTGTATCACATGGCGATGAGGGCCGATGATCTTCTGCGCGAGGCGCTGGCCTTGTCCGACGGCGAGCGTCCGCGGCTCGCCGCCGATCTTCTCGCCAGCCTCGATGAACCTGACGACGATCCCGACCTCGTAGCCGCCGAGTGGGCCGAGGAACTTCGGCGCCGGGTCGACGCGATCGAGGCTGGCACGTCGTCATCGGAGCCCTGGGAGACGGTCAGGGAACGGCTGCTCGCCAAGTTTCCACCGCGTTGACGCGTCGGATCGAATTCGATTCCGCCGCGTCGCTCGAGATCGAGGAGGCGGGCGACTGGCTCGAGGCTCGCCGCCGAGGACTCGGCAGGGATTTCGTGGCCGCCGTCGCGGCGGCCCTCGATTCGGCGGCGGAGTGGCCGAACGCTGGTCAGCAGGTGGCACAGGGTTCGAGCGGAACCGTGGTGCGGCGCGTACCCATCGATCGGTTTCCCTACTACGTCGCGTACATCGCCTCGGATGACGAGCTGATGGTCGTCGCCGTTGCCCACGACCGTCGCCGACCTCGCGACTGGATCGAGCGCGTCGACCGACGGTTCTCGAGGGAGCCAAGAGGGGAGCCAACGTCAGGGGTTCGAATCCCTTACGGCCCACTCGGAGAACCCCAGGCTCGAGGCCTGGGGTTCTGTCGTTCATGGTCCGCCACTCGTCCACGGGAGCGTTCCGCCACCTCGGAGCGACATCTCAACGGCCGCCGCTGTACCTCGTTGAACTGGCGTTGTCGCTCCGAGGTGGCGCTTCCGTGGACACCGACGTCGCAGGCGGCGTGCCTCAGCTCAGTTGCCGTTGACCGACCAGTGCCAGGGCTCGCTGGGCAGGTTGTAGAACCCGTAGCTGGCGGCGTTGGCGGCCAACCACCGAAAGCCGGACGTGGAGCGAGAGCGGATGAGCGACCCGTTGGCGGTGAAGTCGATGGCCAGACCGCGCTCGTGCATCGAGGTTCCCGGGCGTGCGGTGGGCGGGCGGCAGCTGCTCGCCGGCATCTGGTACACGGCGTAGTAGCTGGTGCCGCAGTTGTTGCGACGGACGTTGATCTGGCCGGACGGGTCGCGGTACCCGCCGCCGCCGAGGCTGACGCCGGCTCGGTCGGCCGCCGCCAGCATGTTGGCGAGGTTGTCGGCGATGCTGCGGTGCACCTGGATGCCCCGCACGGACACGATGCTGCCCGACCCGGTGATGGACACGGTCCTCGGAGCGGCGGAGGGAGCCGGATCCGGATCGGGCGCCGACCGGGTGGTCGGCGCTGGAGCGGCCTTGCGGGCCGCTGCGTCGGCGGCGGCTTGCTGGTCGGCCAGCTGCTTGGCGATCCGCCGCTGGTCGGCCTCGATCTGGGCGGCCAGCTTCTTGTCGAGACGGGCCAGGGACTGCGCCTCACCCAGACGCCGGTCGAGCCGGTCCTGCACGTCGGCGACGACGGACTGCTGCTGGTCGCGGGCCTGGGTGACCGATGCCAGCTGCGAGGTGACCGCGTCGCGTCGCTGTTGGGCGGCGGTGGCGGCGTCAGCCGCAGCGGAGCGGGCTGCTTCGAGATCCTCGCGGGCCCGCTCGAGCTGGTCGAGCACGTCGAGCTGGCTCGTCGACCGTGCGGCGAGCAACGACTGCTTCAGCTCGGCCTCGCCGATGTTCGAGGTGGCCAACGCATCGACGATGCCGGCGGAGGTCGGGCGGCGGATGAAGGCCTCGACGGCGACGTCCTTCACCGCCTGCTCCAGGTCGGCGATCTCGGCCTGCTTGGCCTGGACGCGCTCGGTCGCAGCGGCAAGGGCAGCATCAGCGTCGGCCGACTGTCGCTCGGCGTCGTGCAGCTCGGCGGTGCGGGCGGCCACGTTCTGGTCGAGCGTGTGCAGGGCGGCCTCGACCTGCTGGTCGGTGGCGCGGAGGGTGTCGATCTCGGCGGCCACCGCGGCTCGCTTCCGCTGGACCTCGTCCCGATCGGCCTTCGTGTCGGCACGTGCCACCGACGGGGCAACCAGGACGGCGACGACCAGCGCGAGGACGACGCCGATCCGCAGTGGTCGGGCGGGCGAGAGCAGCGAGGAGATGACGGGACCCATCGGGATCGGCCCGCACCAGGAGGCACGGGGTCGGTCGTGTGTTGCGAAAGCGTAACGGTTCGTCGAGTGAATCGTCATGCGGAGCGGTCGGTGACTTGTGATCGTCGTCGGTCGGCGGTGATCCTGGTGGGGTGGAACGCCACGTCGCAGCTGTCGCGACCCTCGATCACGTCCCCTTCGAGTTCCGTCCCGATGCCTGGCTCCTGGTGGCCGGCCTGGCGCTCGGCTATCTCTGGGCGCTCCGCAACCTCGGGCCCCGGTTGGCCGACGCCGACGAGCTGTCGGAGACGCCCCGCCGCCGGGCGCTGTTCCTGAGCGGCCTCGTCGTCCTGGCCATCACCGTGTCGTGGCCGTTGGACACCATCGGCGACCGGTACCTGTTCAGCCTGCACATGGTGCAGTACCTGCTGATGTCCTTCGTGGCGGCGCCGCTCCTGCTCTCGGGCATCCCCGGCTGGCTGCTCGCCGAGTTGACACATCCGATCCGTCGCTTGGTCACGGTGGTGTCGCGTCCCGTCGTCGCCCTCCTGCTCTTCAACGGTGTCCTCGTGGTGAGCCACTGGCCGGTGCTGGTCGACCTGTACCTGCGCAGCGAGTTCGTGCACTTCCTCATGCACGTCGTCTGGGTGACCTCGGCACTCATCTTCTGGATGCCCATCGTCAACAACGCACCCCACCTCTACAAGAAGCTCACCGCACCCCTGCAGATGGGCTACCTGTTCCTGTCGTCCATCATCCCCACGGTGCCGGCGTCGTTCCTCACCTGGGCCGACACCCCCTTCTACGACGGCTACGCCAACGCACCGCGACTGTGGGGGGTCACGCCGCTCCAGGACACACAGGCCGCCGGCGTGGTGATGAAGATCGGTGCCGGCTTCGTCATGTGGAGCATCATCGTCGTGATCTTCTTCCGGTGGGCGGCCACGCAGAACGAAGACCGTCCCCGGCGCGTGCCCACCCCCGCCGCCACGCCGCCGGCGGCGCCTCCCGCCACCTGAGCGGCTCAGTCCGCCGCCTGGGCCGGCAGACGGATCCGGAACGAGGCGCGGGCCCGGTCGGCCAGCTCCAACGCGCCGCCGTCGGCCTCGACCAGCGTCCGGGCCAACGACAGTCCCAGGCCGTGGCCTGCGTCGTCGGGCCGTCGCTGGAACACGTCGACGCCATCGGGCACGCCCGGTCCTTCGTCGCTGACCTCGATCTCGGCGTGTCCGCCATCGGAGCGAACCGTCACGCGCACGTCACCGGCCCCGTGGATGCGGGCGTTGTCGATGAGGACGTCGAGCGCCTCGCCGACCCCGCCGGGGGAGACGGACGCCGTCGCCACCCCGTCACCGATCGTCGCGATGGTCCGGCCTTCGGCCTCGAAGCGTTCGCGCCAGTCGCGGACGTGCTCGCCGACGAGTGCCCGCAGATCGGTGGGTCGCCGCTCGCCGGCCCGGCCGGTCCGGGCCAGCTGGAGCAGGTCCTCGACGGTCCGCTGCAGCCGCTCGGCCTGACCGATGGCGGCAGCGACCTCTTCGCGCACTGCGGGGTCGTCGTGGCCGGCCAGCAGATCCAGGCGCAGCAGCAGGCCGGTCAGAGCCGTGCGCAACTGGTGGCTGGCGTTCGCAGAGAACGAGCGCTCGGCTGCGACCAGGCCGGCGATCCGGGCGGCGGCCTCGTCCAGCGCCCGGGCGATGGCGTCGATCTCGGCCACGCCGGCACGGGGTGCGGTGGCGGTGAAGTCGCCGCTGCCGATGCGCTCGGCCTGTCGCCGGACCTGCAGGAGCGGGTCGGTGAGCCGCCGGGACTGGAGCAACGCCAGCACCACAGCGGCCGTGATGCCGAGCAGCGCGACCGAGACCAGCGCCAGCCACGACCTGTGGATCTCGTCGCGGACATCGCGGTCGCCGGTCGCCAGGACGACGGTGGTCCCCGCCGGACCCGGTGCGGCGACGGTGATCGCCGAGCCGCCGACGTCGCCGGCGCTGACCCGCAGTCCCTGCCGGGTGATCAGCGAGAGCTGCTCGTGCTCGCCGAGGATGTCGGCGAGCAGCGCCGGCGTGGGCACGCGGCCGGACACCAGCGCAGGTTCCAGGGCCAGGCCGATGCTCACCGCCTGGCGTTCGGCCTGCGAGCGGGCGCTCTGATAGGCGAGCCGGTCGAGCAGGGCGGCCATCGGCACGCCCAGGAGCACGGCGACGACCACGGCGATGCCGACGGTGGAGAGGAGGAGCCGGCGGCGCACGTCAGCCCTGGAACCGGAAGCCGATGCCCCGCACGGTGGCGATGAGCCGAGGATCCGACGGGTCGTCGCCGAGCTTGCGGCGCAACGCGGAGATGTGCACGTCGAGCGTCCGCGTGGAGCCGTACCAGTTCTCGCCCCAGACCGCCGCCATGATGTCGTCGCGCGACACGGTGCTGCCCGCTTCGGTCACCAACAGGGCGAGCAGGTCGAACTCGGTGGGCGTCAGGTCCAGCTCGCGCTCGTCCTGGAAGGCGCGGTGCGCCCGCCGGTCGATGCGGACGCCGCCGGCGGACACGACGTCGTCCTCGGGCGGCGCCGGCCCGGCACGCAACCGGGCCCGGATCCGGGCCAGGAGCTCGGCGAGACGGAACGGCTTGCGGACGTAGTCGTCGGCACCGGCGTCGAGCCCCACCACCAGGTCGAGCTCTTCGGCCCGCGCCGTCAGCATCACCACCTGCACGGGTGCGCGGTGGGCGCGGATGTCGCGGCACACGTCGAGTCCGTCGCGGTCGGGCAGGGTGAGGTCGAGCACGACCAGGTCGACGCCGCCGGCGAGGACACGCTCGACCGCTGCTTCTCCGGAGGCCACGTGCTCGACGTCGTAGCCCTCGGCGGACAGTGCCCGGACGAGCGGCAGGGCGATGGCGTCGTCGTCCTCGACCACCAGCAGCCGGCTCATGTGCGGCAGGGTACCGGCGGCCTCCCGGCGGCTCCGGGGGCTCCCGGCGGCCTTTGCAGAACCTTGACACAAGGCTCGCGTGACGCTGGGCGTGGCGCCAGCAGGGCGTTCGTACCGTGCATCGCATGGCTGACGCACACGAATCGCCCCAACACGACGCACCCACGAACGAGCCTTCCCGCGAAGACGGCGCTCCCGCCACCGAGCGTCGGCGGGGGCGCCTGCTCTCGACGCTGGTCGCCGGCGCCATCGCCGGCGCCGCGGTCTCGGCCCCGCTCACGCTCCTGCTCGACCACGAGCAGGCCCCGGCCGCCGCCGCGGTTGCGGCCGATGCGGCGACCGCCGCCGCACCACCGCCGGTGGCGACCACCAGCGGCGTCGACGTCGCTGCGGTCCTGGACGTCGCCCGGCCGGCCGTGGTGGCCATCCGCACCGAGCTGGTGTCGGCCAGCCCGATGGGCACGCCCCAGCGCGGCGAGGCGGCCGGCAGCGGCTTCGTCATCGACCCGAACGGGACGATCGTGACCAACAGCCACGTCGTCGAAGGTGCCCAGTCGATCTCCGTCGAGTTCGCCGACGGGTCCCGCCACGACGCGACCGTCGTGGCTCAGGACGCCACGCACGACCTCGCCGTGCTGAAGGTGGACGGCTCCGGCTTCACCGCCCTCGAGCTCGGCAGCTCGAGCGACCTGCGGGTCGGTGACCCCGTGGTCGCCATCGGCAACGCCCTCGGCCTGGACGGTGATCTGACCGTCACCACCGGCATCGTGTCCGCCAAGCAGCGGGACGTGGACGTCGGCACCAACGTCCTGCGGGACATGATCCAGACCGATGCGGCCATCAACCCCGGCAACTCGGGCGGACCGCTCGTGGACGCCGAAGGCCGGGTCGTGGGCATCAACAGCGCCGGCGCCCGGAACGCCCAGTCCATCGGCTTCGCCATCCCCATCGACGACGCCCTCCCGGTGATCCGCTCGCTCGAGCGCGGTGAGGTGCCCGCCCGGCCGTTCCTCGGGGTGCAGACCACCCCGATCACCGATCAGGTGCGTGCCCAGACCGGCATCGACGCCACCGAGGGGGCACTCGTCGTGGACGTCACCCCGGGATCCGCGGCCGAGAACGCCGGCGTACGTCCCGGCGACGTCATCACCGGCTTCGACGGATCGACCGTCACGACGCCGTCGGATCTCGGCGACCTCGTCGCCGCCGTCGAGTCCGGCAAGCAGACGACGCTCACCGTCGACCGCAACGGTCAGAAGCGCATCCTCACGATCACCGTCGGCACCCGCCCGGGTTCGGTGTCCTGATCGTTCCGTCAGGAAACGGGTCTACGGAGCCGGCCACGCCAACGTCGTCATGACGGCGTTGGCGTCCTGGCGGCTGTCCAGCCGGGTGTGCTGCACCACGATCGGCACGTCGCTCTCGACCACCGAGGAGAACTCGGTGGCCGTCGGCACGGGCTCGGGATCCTCGAGCTGGTTGAACCGGACGTGCTTGGTGCGTCGTGCCGGCACGTCGATCCGGTAGGGACCCACGGGATCGCGATCGCTGAAGTACACGGTGACCTCGACGTGGGCGTCATCGGGCCCGGTGTTCAACATGCTCAGGCTGCCGTGGCTCTTCAGCTCGGGTTCGGGCCCGTGACTCCAGTCGGGGAGGTACCCCTCGGGGATGACCCAGACGTTCGTGCCGACGGATTCGGAGAGCATGGTTCGCGTCGTACCCCGCCGGCACCGCCCGCAGACGCGGGGCCGCGGACGAAACGACGGGACAGAACCTGTGACGTGGCCGCCGACTCGTTAGCGTCCCGGGCATGTCTGACTACGAGATCCCACCTCCCGAACCGAAGGAAATCGACTCGCAGAAGTGGCTCGAGCTGAAGGACGTCATGGAGCGGGCGACGCTGCGTGGCCATCCCTACAACGATGAGCGCTGCGACAACTGCCTGTACTACCTCGATCCCGACGAGGAGATCTCGTACTGCTGGCACCAGACGCTGCGGATCCTCGTCGGTGGCGACTGGTGGTGCCAGTGGTGGGAGGCCATCCCCGAGGACGACTGATCCTCGAGGACGACCGATCCCCGAAGACGGCCGGGACGCCGGGTCGGTGACGGCGAGGCCGCCACCGATCCGGCGCCTCCGTCCCACCACGTGCGCAGATCCAGGGAGCGATCCATGCCGAACAGCCCGACCCGACCCTGCTCGGCGCCTTCCGAGGTGCTCGACTGCATCGAGCCGGGCACGAACATCATCGTGCCGCTCGCCGCCGGCGAACCGGTCACGTTGCTCGATGCGGTGCAGGACGCAGCCGACGACCTCGACGGCGTCACCGTGCACCAGATGCACGGGCTCCACGACCGTCCGTTCCTGCACGGCGCGAACCGGGGCAAGCTCGACTACCGCGCCTACTTCCTGTCACCGGTCACCCGCCGTGCCTTCCACGAGGGCGGTTGTGACCTCGTCCCGTGCCACTTCTCGGAGGTGCCCGAGCTGCTCGAGGAGTTGGACGGGCCCACCATCGTCCTGGCGGCGGCGTCACCGATGGACCGGCACGGCTGCTTCTCCCTCGGCACCAACGCCGACTACGTCGCCGGCTTCATCGGCCGCGTCCCGTTCTTCCTCGAGGCCAACGCGCAGATGCCCCGCACGTTCGGGCGCAACCAGGTGCACGTGAGCCAGGTGTCGGGCTGGATCGAGACCGACCGCCCCCTTCCCGAGGTGCCGCCGGCCGAGCCGTCCGACGTCGACGAGCGCATCGCCGCGCTCGTCGCCGAGCGCGTGCCCGACGGCGCCACCATCCAGATCGGCATCGGCTCGATCCCCAACGCCATCCTCCAGCAGCTGTCCGGCCACCGTGACCTCGGGGTCCACACCGAGTTGCTCAGCGACGGCATCGTGCCGCTCGTGGAGGCCGGCGTGGTCAACGGCACGAAGAAGCGTCGGCGGCCCACCAAGATGGTGGCCACGTTCGCGCTCGGCACCCGCCAGCTCTACGACTTCATCGACGAGAACACCACGCTCGAACTGTTGCCGGTCGACTGGGTGAACGACCCTCGTGTGATCGGCCAGGAGCCGAACTTCGTCTCGGTGAACGCCACCACCGAGATCGACTTCCTCGGGCAGGCCGCGTCGGAGACCATCGGAGGCCGCTACTACAGCGGCTCGGGCGGACAGACCGACTTCGCCCGGGGCGCCCAGTACTCCGAGAACGGGCAGGGCTTCATCGTGCTGCGCTCCACGACCTCGGACGGCGCCAAGTCGAGGATCTCTGCACAGCTGCCGCTCGGCTCGGTCGTCACCACGCTCAAGAACACGATCGACCACGTGGTGACCGAGTACGGGGTCGCCGCTCTCCGGGGCCGGTCCTTGCGCGAGCGCGCCCAGGCGCTGATCGCGGTGGCCCATCCGCAGTTCCGCGACGAGCTCACCCACGAGGCCCGCCAGCTCGGCTACCTGTAGACAGCGCCCCGCGCGTTCCGGCCACCACGGCGGGTGACCAAGGTCACCCGCCGAATGTTGCGGTTTCGTTGCGGAGTGCTGGTAGAACAGTGGCACCCCCCAAGCAAGCACTGGGTCTTGTTCGCCGACGACTCGACTTGTTCCGCAACGGAACCGTCACGCGCGCCTCGCCCAGCCGAACCGTAGGAGGCCCTCGTGACCTCGAATCCCCGCCCTCGCCGCGTGCGCCGACTGCTGACGATCGCCATCGTGGCGTTCGGTCTGCTCGGTACCGCGTGCGCCCCCAGCGCCAACATCGCCTTCGTCTTCGGTGGCGCCGACGGTCAGGACACCCGCCTGGTCGACCAGGCCAACCGCGTGGCGCAGTGCGAGTCGAAGCTGGACCCCAACGCGGTCAGCGCCACCAACGACCACGGCCTGTTCCAGATCAACGCCGTGCACCGCCAGGAGTTCGAGCAGGTCACCGGCCAGCCCTGGTCGAAGGTCTACGACCCGTACTGGAACTCGGTGTTCGCCAAGTGGATGTACGACCAGCAGGGCTGGAGCCCCTGGTCCTGCCACCGGGTCCTCTGAGCGACCCCGGCCTCGAGACCGGCACCCGGGCGCCTACAGCGTCTTGGTGTCGGTCTCCAGGCCGAACGCCAACCGCCCGGCGAGCTCGTAGGTCCGCTCGGCAGCCATGGCGTGCTGGGACACCACGTTGGCGTCCCGGAACAGCCGCTCGAGCGGGTTACGCTCGTACACCGCCTCGCCGCCGGCCACCCGGTGGAGGCGGCTGACCGTGTCGCTGCACCGCTGCGTGGCGTCGGTGATGGCGAGCCGGATGAGCCGGCGCTGCTCGACCGAGACCGGGTCGCCGGCGGAGGCCGTGTCCCAGGCGTCACCGAACGCATCCCAGAGGAACGTGCGCGCGCTGCGCACCGTTGCCTCGGCCCTGGCCAGATCGGCCTGGGCCGACGGCCGCTCGGCCAGCGTGCGCCCCGATCCCTGCGGAGTCTTCGCCAGCGCCAGGGTCCGGAACTCCTCCAACGCCCGCTCGGCCACGCCGATCGATGCGCAGGCCACGCCGGCGCCGAGGAGCCCGAAGAACGACAGCCGGTACAGCGCTCCGTCGACCCGGGGCGGCGACGAGGCCAGGTCGCTCCAGCGGCCCTCGGGAACGAAGGCGTCGGTCACCTCGTAGTCGACCGAGCCCGAGCCGCGGACGCCCAGCACGTGCCACGTGTCGTGGAAGACGACGTCGTCGCGGTCGAGGAACACGAACGGTGCCATCAGCCCGTCGGCCCGCGGCGCCGGCGTGCCGTCGGGCCCGACCAGCAGCACGCCACCCCCGATGGCCGTGCAGTGCTGGGTGCCCGATCCCCACTGCCACCGGCCGGTGACCAGCAGCCCGCCCTCGACCGGGCGGGCCCGACCCGCCGGAGCGGCGAAGCCGCCGGCCACGGCGTCCCGAGGTCCGAACAGCTCGCGGGCCCAGTGCGGGTCGAGCAGGCCGGCGGTGAGCGCGGTGGTGTTGGCGATGAACACGCACCACCCCACGCCGGTGTCGTTGCGGGCCAGCTCGATGAAGGCCTCGAGCCCGTCGAGCACCGGGATCTCGGCGCCGCCGTAGGCCGCCGGCACCCAGAGCTTGAACAGGCCTTCGTCGACGAGGGTGTCGACCACGTCGTCGGGGAGACGGCGCAGCTGGTCGATCTCGGCGTTGCGCGCTCGCAGCGCCGGTCCCAGCGCGCGGATCCGGTCGAGCACGGTCGGGGCGGAGGTGTCCGGCACGGCCCCCAGTGTTCCAGCCGCGGACGACCCGCGCCGTGACGGCGGTGTGGCTAGGGTCCGGCTCCGTCGCACAGGCCGCCGAAGGGGAGATCTCATGCGTGTCCCGCTGACCGTCCGTGACCACATCGATCGGGCCGAGCTCGTCTACGGCGACCGGATCGCCTTCGTCGACGAACCCGACCAGCCGGCCGACTCCTGGGGCGAGGTCACCTACCGGCGCATGGCCGAGCTGGCCCGTGCCCAGGCGGCGTCGCTCGACGCCCTCGGCGTCGGCCAGGGCGAGCGCGTTGCCATCGTGAGCCACAACTCGGCGCGCCTGCTCACGTCGTTCTTCGGCGTCAGCGGCTACGGCCGCATCCTCGTCCCGATCAACTTCCGGCTGAACGCCCACGAGATCTCCTACATCATCGAGCACTCCGGGGCGACGGTGCTGCTGATCGACCCGGCCCTCGAGGACGACCTCCGGGACGTCAACGCGAAGCACAAGTTCGTGCTCGGTTCCGAGAGCGACGAGGCGCTGTTCTCGTCCGACGCCGAGCCTCGCGAGTGGGAGCGGGACGAAGACGCCACCGCCACCATCAACTACACCAGCGGCACCACGGCACGGCCCAAGGGCGTGCAGCTGACGCACCGCAACCTCTGGATCAACGCCGCCACCTTCGGCTGGCACATGGGTGTGAACGACCGCGACGTGTACCTGCACACGTTGCCGATGTTCCACTGCAACGGGTGGGGCATGGTGTACGCCATGACCGGCATGGGGGCCAAGCACATCGTGCTGCGCCAGGTCGACGGTCCCGAGATCCTGCGCCGGGTCGACGAGCACGACGTCACCATGCTCTGCGGTGCGCCTGCGGTGGGGTCCGTGGTGCTCGACGCGGCGAAGAGCCTGGGCGGCGCCGTGCCCGGTCGCGGGCACGTGCGCTGGGTGATGGCCGGGGCGCCGCCGCCCACCGCCACCATCGAGGCGGTCGAGCGCGATCTCGGCTGGGAGTTCGTGCAGATCTACGGCCTCACCGAGACCTCACCGTTCCTCACCATCAACCGTGGGCGCGCCGAGTGGGACGACCTTCCCCCGGGCGAGCGGGCCCAGAAGCTCTCCCGCGCCGGCGCACCGGGCCTGGGCGTGCAGCTCGACATCAGCGACACGGGCGAGGTGCTGGCTCGGTCCAACGTGGTGCTCGAGGGCTACTGGGAGCAGCCCGATGCGTCCGCCGCCGCGCTCGAAGGCGGGTGGTTCCACACCGGCGACGGTGGCGACATCGACGACGAGCACTACCTCACGATCTCCGACCGCAAGAAGGACGTGATCATCTCCGGCGGCGAGAACGTGTCGTCGATCGAGGTCGAGGACTGCCTGTTCTCCCACCCCGACGTGGCCGAGGTCGCGGTCATCGGCGTACCCGACGAGAAGTGGGGCGAGACGGTGCGGGCCCTGGTCGTCCTGGCGCCGGGCGCCACCGCCGACGAGGCCGCGCTCATCGAGCACTGCCGCTCACGGCTCGCCCACTACAAGTGCCCCACCGGCATCGAGTTCCGCGATGAGCTCGCCCGCACCGCCACCGGCAAGCTGCAGAAGTTCAAGCTGCGCGCGCCGTACTGGGAGGGTCGCGACCGCCAGGTGAACTGAGCGCTGGTGGTTCGCCGATCGCTCCTGCTCGCCCTCGTCCTCGTCGCGTGGTTCGCCACGTCGGCAAGTGCCCACACGGCCGTGCGTCGCGCGGAACCCGGACCGGGCGAGACCGTCTCGGGCGTCGTCGATCGCGTCGTCCTCGAGTTCCTCGACCCCGTGGTACCGACCCCCGACGTCGTCGTCCGCGGGCCCGACGGCCAGCCGGTGCCAGGTCTGGCGCCGGCCACCATGACCGCGCCCGACACGGTCGAGCGCACCTTCGACCCGCTGGTCGACGCCGGCACCTACGAGGTCGACTACACGTTCGTCGCCACCGACGGAGCGCAGCAGTCCGAAGCCCACCAGTTCCGCTTCGAGCCCGGCGCCGCCGACGACGGCGGCCGGGGAGCGCGGTGGTGGCTGGCGCTGGGTGCCGCGGCGGCCGCCGCGGTGGTGGTGGCAGGCGCGCTGCGCGCCCGCCGTGCCGGGCGTGCCGACATCGTGGAGTGACGGCGCTGGAGTGTCTGTTGGCATGGGGCAGACTCCACCGACGTGCTCCCCGCCTCGGTCGACACGCTGCGCGTCTTCCTCCACGTCCTGGCCGCCACCGTGTGGGTGGGTGGTCAGCTGACGCTGGCCGGCCTGGTGCCGGGGTTGCGTGCGCTCGATCCCGACGCGCCGCGCCTGGTCGCCCGACGGTTCAACCTCATCGCCTGGCCGGCGTTCGCGCTGTTGGTGGCCACGGGCGTGTGGAACCTGTTCGAGGTGAACCTCGCCGATCGTGACGGCGCCTACCTGGCGACGCTCATGGTGAAGTTGGTGCTGGTCGGCGTGTCCGGCGCCGCCGCGGCCGTACACAGCCTCACCCGGTCGAAGCTCGTGCTGGCCCTCGGTGGCGCGCTGGCGTTCCTCGCTGCATTCGGCGCGCTGTTTCTGGGCGTGCAGCTGTCACAGGGCTGACCCATGACCGCGCGGTAGCCGGAATCCCAGGCGTGGCAAGGAGCATCCGCGCGCTGGCGGTCGCGGTTGGACAGACTGCGGGCCACACCACCCACTCCTCGAGGAGGAATCAATGAACAAGAGCGAGCTCATCGAGAAGGTCGCCAAGCAGGCCGAGGTCGACAAGAAGACCGCCAGCGCCGTGCTGGGTGCCTTCGAGGACGTCGTGCTCGCCACGACCAAGGCCGGCAAGGAGCCCATCTCCTGGACCGGATTCTTGAAGTTCGAGCGCCAGAGCAAGAAGAAGACCACGGCTCGCAACCCGCAGACCGGCGCCACCGTGCAGGTGCCGGCCAAGAAGGTCCCCAAGGTCAGCGTCGGTGCCGCGTACAAGAAGGTCGTGAACGGCGACTCGCCGGCCCCCAAGCTCAAGCGGTGACTGGTGCCGATCGCTGATCGGCCCACAACCACGAGCGCGACGTGACCGGACCGGCCACTGGCCGGTCCGAGTCGCGTCCGGGTGACAGTCGAGGGGGGCTGACTGGTGGTGGCAGCGGTCCATCCGTGAGCATGGGGAACATGCGCCGAGGTCTCGTGGTCATCGTCCTGGTCCTCACCGTCGTCCTCGGCGGTGTCGTGGCCATGCCCGCGGGTGCCGCTCCGGCACAGGACACACCCAGCACGGAGACGACCGTCACCGCCGTGCCGACGCCGAGGGCCATCCCCCGACCCAACCAGGGGGTGCCGCCCGAAGATCCGGGCGACCGCGGCGGCGCGCTGCAGGCCGCCATGTTCTTCATCATCCTGGGCGGCACCCTGGTCATCGGCGGTCTCGCGTACCGGCAGAGCCGCCGGGCACGCGCCGAGCGGGGCTTCTGAGCCGCCACCCGCTGCGCGGCCGTCAGCGGAGGAACTCGTCGCAGGCGCCCTCGCCCTGGGAGAAGCCGGTGCGGAACGCGTCGGTGCGCTCGAACGCCGAAACACCGGTGTCGTCGCCGAAGGTGAGGAAGGCGATGATGATCTCGTCGAGGTCGCCGGGAGACAGCTGGAGCTTCTGATCGGCGATCCGTTGCTCGAACTCGGCCGCCGAGTACACCCCGGTGAGGCAGTCGGCGTGGCGGCCGTCGACGTCGCGGTCGGTGATGCCGAGCTGGCTCTGGGCGGCCACCGCGTAGAGGTGGGCCACCTCGCCGCCGAAGGCGAAGTCGCCGATGCCGTCGAGCGCGGGAACGAGCCCGGTGGCGTCGATGTAGATGGTGTCGTCGGACGCGCAGTAGAAGGACGCGAGGTCGAGCTCGGCACCCGAGACCGTGTCGCCGCCGCAGTCGATGGCGCCCTCGGCCGGACGGAACGGGTCGAAGTGATCGACCGGATCCCACGTGCGGCCCATGGTCGAGAACAGCTCGTCGTAGAACGACTCGAGGTCGTGGAGCAACGGTGGGACCAGCTCGTCGAGCGGGAGGTTCCCGCCGTTGTTCAGGTCCTTGTAGGTGCCGAAGGTCGTGGCGACCACGGTTGGCGGTGTCTCCTCGTAGCCGACGCAGGCGGACGTGGTCTGCTCGAAGCCCTGTTGGAAGGCGTTGATGCGGTCGAAGCCCGATCCGTGCGCCTGGGGGTCGCTGGCGGCCACGCCGATCTGGTCGCGCAGGTCGAGCAGGCCGGCGAGCGCCTGATCGAGAGCGTCGCCCGCCGTGGCGAACGTGGCCAGGCGGTCGTCGACGTCGGCGACCCAGGCGCCGGCGAAGCAGTCGGCCTGGAGCTCGAGGGTGACCGTGGCGCCGGACACGTCGGCTCGGGCCTGGATGGCGTGGGCGAACTCGTGGGCCATCACGATGCCAGCCGTGAGCGCCCCGTGGTCGCGAAGGAGCTGGGGCATGAGGCCGACGCGGTCCCAGGCGATGAGGTCCTCGGAGGGGCAGTACAGGGCGTTCTCCGCGATGTCCTGGTAGGTGATGGGTTCCTCGCCGCACGCGGGCAGCGGGTTCCGGGGCCCGTAGGCGACGTAGCCGCCCCGCAGGGGGGTGAAGGGTCGGTCGTACAGCTCGGGCATCTCGGCCTGCCAGAACGACCGCAGGTCGTCGAGGGCCAGGGCCACCACGTCGTCGGGATCGGTGACCACCGGGCCCGGAGCCGACATTCCGGGGGCCGCCGGGTCCTCGGTGGCAGAGATGGTCAGCGACGACTGGCGGCAACCGGTGGCCAGCACCGCCACCGCGAGGAGCACGAGCACCGGCCACCGTCGCATGTTCCTGACGCTATCGGGAGCGGGACGCCGGTCCGGCGGCGGCGGGCGGTCGCGCCCGTGCGGCCGCGGGCCTACCCTGCGCCTCATGGCATCCACGGGCACCCCGACGACCGCCGGACCGTCAACGCCCGAGCCCGACGACCCGCGCTGGGCCAACGACGTCGTCCTGACCGACGGCACCACGATCCACATCCGCCCGATCGCGCCCACCGACGCCGAGGCCCTGGTCGCCTTCCACGAGCGCCAGTCGAGCGAGTCGATCTACTTCCGGTTCTTCAGCCCGAGGCCACGCCTGTCCGACGAGGAGGTGCGCCACCTCACCACCGTCGATGGTCTCGACCGCATGGCGTTCATCGTCGAGCGGGGCGACGAGCTCCTCGGGGTGGCCCGCTACGACCGCTACGCGGGCAAGTCGGTCGCCGAGGTCGCCTTCTTCACCGACGACCGGATGGGCGGTCGGGGCATCGCCACGTTGCTGCTCGAGTACCTCGCCGCCTACGCCCGCGAGGTGGGCATCGACCGGTTCGAAGCCCAGGTGCTGCCGTCGAACCGCCGGATGGCCGGGGTGTTCCGACAGGCCGGGTTCGAGGCCACGAGCACGTTCGCCGACGGCGTCATCGAGGTCACCATGGACATCGAGCCGAGCGAGGAGGCGGCGGCGGCGATGCAGGAGCGGGCCCGTCACGCCGAGCGGCAATCGGTGGTGCGCCTGCTCGAACCCCGCAGCGTCGCCGTCGTCGGTGCCGGCCGCAACCCCAGCGCCATCGGGCACCGCGTGCTGCGCAACCTGCTGCGGGGTCCGTTCCGCGGTCCGGTCTATCCGGTGCACCACGAGGCCTCCTCCGTCGCCGGCGTGCGGGCGTACCCGGCGATCGGCGACGTCCCCGACGAGGTCGACGTCGCGGTGATCTGTGTCCCGGCCGCCGAGGTGGTCGACGTGATCGAGGCCTGCGGGCGGGCGCGCGTCGGCGCCGCGGTGGTGATCTCCGCCGGCTTCGCCGAGACCGGCCCCGAGGGCGCCGCCGAACAGGAACGCCTGCTCACCGCCGCTCGGCGCTTCGGGTTGCGCGTCCTCGGTCCCAACTGCCTGGGCGTGATCAACACCGATCCGGACATCCGTTTGCAGGCGACCTTCGCCGAGATCGAACCGCTGCCCGGTCGGGTCGGCCTCCTCAGCCAGTCGGGGACCCTCGGTGCGGTCATCCTCGAGGCCGCACGGCGTGCCGGATTGGGCATCTCGAGCTTCGTGGCCGTGGGCAACAAGGCCGATCTGTCGGGTAACGACATGCTCCAGTACTGGCTCGACGACGACCGGACCGACGTGGTCCTGCTGTACCTCGAGTCGTTCGGCAACCCACGCAGATTCGGCCGCAACGTGCGCCAGGTGGCGAGCCGCAAGCCGGTGTTCGCGGTGCGGTCGGGCGCCGTGCTGGACGAACCGGCGGGGGACCCGGCCGAGGGTTGGTTGGACGACCGTACGATCGACGCGCTGCTGCGCCAGACCGGGGTCATCCGCGTCCCAACGGTCAAGGCGCTGCTCGACGCCGGGCTGGTGGCCAGCAACCAACCGATCCCCGGGGGGCCCGGCGTGGTGGTGGTCGGCAACTCGGGCGGCAGCGCATCGATGGCCGCCGACGCCTGTGTGGCCGCCGGCCTGACGCTGGTCGACCCGGCACCGGCGACCAAGGAGGCGATCGACCGCCACCGTCTCCACGGACGACCGTCCACCAACCCCATCGACCTGCAGTACGACGCCGGCGTCGAGCAGTACACCGAGGTGCTCGACGCCGTGCTCGCCGATCCGGGCGTCGACGTCGCGCTCGTCGCGCACGCCCCGTATGACCGGGACGACCAGCACCGCATCGTGTCGGTGCTCGACGATGTGGCCGCCCGACACCCCGACACCACCCTCGTCGCCTGCATCTACGGCGACCACCCTGCGATCACCGAGGGCGGCGTGCCGGTCTTCGACTTCCCCGACGACGCCGCCCTGGCGCTCGGGCGGGTGACCCGCTACGGCCTCTGGCTGGCGAGCGAGCGCTCGGGCACGGTGCGCGTCGCCGGCGACCCCGAGCGGGTTGCCATCGTGGCCCACGAGATGCTCGCCGGTCAGGGCCGCCGCACCCTCGACCCCGACGAGGCCCGCCGGCTGCTCGACGTCGGCGGCGTGCCGTCGGTGCCCGTCGCGGTGCTCGGCGGCCCGGACGATCTCGCTGGCACCACCGTCGACGGACGCGTCGCGCTCAAGGCCGAGCACCACCGGCGGGGCGCCACGACCCAGTCCGCAGGCGTGGCCCTCGACCTGCCCGACCACGACGCGGTGCACGAGGCCATGGGCGCCATCGCCGACGCCCTGGGCGACGACGCCTGGCCGATGCTGCTGCAACCGATGGTGACGCCGGGCACCGATGTGCGGGTGGCGGTCGAGACCCATCCCGTCGTCGGACCGGTCATGCAGGTGGGTCCCGGCGGGGGAGCCGGGCGTTACGCCGCCGCTCCTCAGCGGGTCCTCCCGCTCACCGACCTGGGCGCGGCCGAGCTGGTGGACGAATCCGGCCTCGACGTCGTGGTCGACGCCGCCGCTCGTTCGCACCTGATCGATCTGGTGCGCTCGCTGGCGGCCATCGTCGACGCCGCTCCCGAGATCGGCGAGCTGGTGTGCGACCCGGTGATCCTGCGCGACGACGGCGCCGACGTGGTCGAGGTGCAGATCATGCTGTCGCAGGTGCGCCCCGACGACGACGACACCCCCGTCCGCCACATCTGACCCCGGCGCCGGTCAGCTCCGTGGCAGGATCGCCGGCGATGGAGGTCCTCGCCGCCACCGGAGCCCTGCTCGTCGGGGGCGTGCTGCTCGTGCTCGCCTGGGGGAACATCCGTTACGAGCGGCACCGTCGCAGCAGCGGCATGGTCACCGAAGGACGGATAGTCGCCTCCGACTGGCACGTGAACAGCGTGGCCGCGATCTACCAGGCGCCCGAGGTCGAGTTCGTGGACCACGAGGGCCGCACCTGCCGGTTCTGGCAGCCGAGCGGCACCACGTTCAGCCCCGATGTCGGTGGCACGGTGCAGGTCCGCTACGACCCTGGTGACCCCGACTCGACAGCGACCATCGACCGCGACATCCCCACCCGGATCTTCCCGATCGTGTTCGGCGGCGCTGGTCTCGTCGCCGCCGTGGTCGGGGCCGTACTGCTGCTCGCAGCCGTGGGTTGAGCCCCGGCGAGCCCACGGCTGGTCGAGTCGCCGTGCGTCACGCCGACTCGTCACCCAGGCGCATCGTGTCGACGATCTGCTGGAACAGGTCGGGATCAAAGGCTGTCGCAGCCGACGAGATCCGCACCAGCAGGTAGCGACCGTCTGCGCTCACCGCGACCTGGTCGAGGCTGCGGGCGTGCTCGCCGGTGTCGGAAGTCGTGTAGGTGCTCTCCGTGAGAAACGCGCTGTCCGCTCCCGGAACCTCGCTGAACTCGCGGCGGGTGTGCCGCAGGTCGGCGGCGTACTGCATGCGGGCGCCCTGGATGGCTCCTGCGAGGGCGTCGGCCTCGGTGCCGGCGCTGATCCGGCCGACGATCACGTCCATCCGGCCCACGATCTGGCCCTCGTCGTCCTCGATGGAGAAGGCCGCGACCTCGTCGGCATCCATTGGCCCGTCGGCAGGGTTCCACCCTTGGGGTCGGGCGACGGTGCCGATGTCGGTGGTCACGGCGGTCATCCCGGCGGGGACGGCGGCGCCGGAGTCGCCAGCGTCGGCACTGCTGCAGCCGCCGACGAGGAGCACCGCAAGCAGCAGAGGGGCGATCTTGGCGAGGATGGGCACTGAGGGGGGTCTCCGAGGTTCGAGGTGTTCGACCGGGCTCAGCGGGGGAGGCCGAGGGCCCGGTCGCCGTGTTGCTGGAAGGCGACCGGATGGGTCGTCAGCGGGGCAAGCCGAGGACCCGGTCGCCCAGGATGTTGCGCAGGATCTGCGTGGTGCCGCCCATGATCGTGTAGCCGGGGGCGTAGCAGATGTTGCGGGAGACCCGCCGGCGCAGGCCCTGGTCGGCGAGCGTGGCGTGCGGGCCCAGCACCTGGCCGCAGAAGTTCGCCACCTCGATCTCGAACTCGGTGCCGAACGTCTTGGTCGCCGCCGAGAACCCGCGGGGTGCCTGCTCGAGGGTCTCGCGCAGGACCAGCAGCCGGCCGATGCGGTAGGCGGTCTCGAATCGGGCGATCTGCTGGCGGACCAGGGGATCGTTGGCGCGTCCGTGGGTGCGCAGGTGCTCGACGCAGTCGAGGTAGAGGCGCTTGTTGGAGACGAGCCGGTCGATGCCGCCCCGCTCGTGCTCCATCTGGCGCATCACCTGCTTGAACGAGTTGTTCTCCGTCCCCACGAGGTTCGCCGCCGGCACCCGTACGTCGTCGAAGTAGATCTCGCAGAAGTGGTCGTCGTCGGTCATGTCGCGGATCGGCTGCACGGTGATGCCGGGGGAGGACATGTCGACGATGAACTCCGACAGGCCCTTGTGCTTGGGAGCCTCGGGGTCGGTGCGGGCGATCAGGTAGCACCACTCGGCCTCGGCACCGCCGGAGTTCCAGATCTTCTGGCCGTTGATGACCCACTCGTCTCCGTCGCGTACGGCGTTGGTGCGCAGCGACGCCACGTCGGAGCCGGCGTCGGGCTCGGACATGCCGATGCACCACATCGACTCGCCGGAGATGATGCCCGGCAGCCAGCGCTCGCGCTGCTCGTCGGTACCGAACTGGAGCAGCGTCGGGCCCATCTGGCGGTCGGCGAACCACGAGTTGGCGATGGGGGCGCCCTCGCTGATGAGCGCCTCGTAGACGACGAACCGCTCGAGCGCCGACCGGCCGCCACCGCCGTACTCGGTGGGCCAGGTCATGCCGATCCAGCCCCGGCGGGCAAGTTCGCGGGAGAAGTCCTTGTCGGGCTGGGCGATCCAGGAGTCCTCCTGGAACCAGCGACCCTCGGCGGCGTCGCGTCCCACCTGACGGGCCTCGTCGGCGAGGGCGAGCAGCTCCGGCGTCCACGAGAAGTCCATGGTCCGACGCTACGTCGTGCGGTGCCGCCGGCCGCAGTTCGCGACGGGACCGGCCGGCCGCGACGACGGTCGATCCGGCCGCCGCAGCGGCACGGGCGGTGTTCGGACGACGGGTAGGTTCGTCGCCCTGTGAGCAAGCTGACGTCCGCACCAGCACCGGGGATCCGCTCGTGACCCTGCGAGTGGTGCACGTGGTGGGCAAAGGGCGCAGCGGTTCCACCCTGCTCGACGACGTGCTGGGCACGATGCCCGGTGTCGCCTCTCTGGGCGAGGTCCGCCTGCTGTGGTCGCGCGCGCTCGGCGAGGGGTACCTCTGCGCCTGCGGTGAGCCGGTGCGGTCCTGCCCGGTGTGGCGCCCGGCGCTCGAAGCCGCGGTCGGCGACCTGAGCCCCGAGCGATTCGCGCGGGTCGACCAGCTCCAGTCCAAGGTCATGGCCTGGCCGCAGCTGCCCCGGCTCCTGGCCGGCGTGCGACGCGACGCCGATCACGAGCTCGGGGAGATCATGGGGCGCCTCTACCAGGCCCTGGCCCACGAGCTCGACGCCGACACGCTGGTCGACTCGTCGAAGTGGCCGCTGCCCCCGGCGGTGCTCGGGCAGGTGCCCGGCGTCGAACCTTGGGTGCTGCACCTCGTGCGAGACCCCCGGGCCGTCGCCCACAGCTACCAGCGCCGCAAGGGAGGAATCGGCCAACCCGAGCTGCCGAGGTTCGGTGCGGTCCACACGTCGCTGTCGTGGACGGCGCGCAACGCCACCGCCGAGCTGGCCCGGCGGCCGCTCCCCGCTGGCCGCTTCCGTCGGTTGCGCTACGAGGACCTGGTCGCCGACCCGCGAGCCGAGGTCGCCGGCCTCGGCGACTGGTTGGGCATCCCCGATGCCGACGCCGGGTTCGTCGACGATCGGACGGTGCACCTGGCGGCGGCGCACCTCATCGGCGGAAACCCGAGACGCTTCGAACGAGGCGACGTCCGCATCGAGCCCGACACCGAGTGGTCGAGCGTCAGCTCCACGGCCCGCCGGCGGACCGTCTCGACCCTCACCGCACCCCTCCGCCGGCGCTACGGCTACGTGACGTCGCAGGGCCGCTGATGCGGGTCCTGTTCGACATCGTCCACCCGGCGCACGTCCACTTCTACCGGCACCTGCACGACGAGCTCCGGGCGGACGGCCACGACACCCTCGTCGTCGCTCGCGACAAGGAGGTCACGCTCGAGCTGCTCGACGCGTTCGGCATCCCGTACGAGTGGTCGGGCCACGCCGGCGCCAAGTCGCTGCCGGCCCGGGCGGCCGAGCTGGTGGCCAGGGACGTGTTCGTCACCCGCCTGAGCCGCCGGTTCCGGCCCGACGTCGTGTGCACGCGCAACCCGGTCGGCGTCCACGCCGGACGGCTGGTCGGCGCGACCACCGTGTTCGACACCGTCGACGGACGGGCGGCGCGGGTGCACTTCTCGCTGTCTGCGCCGCTCGCGCACGTGATCACCTCGCCCAGCTGGCTCGACGAGGACTACGGCCGCCGGCACCGCCGCTACCGGGGGCCCAAGGAGCTCGCCTACCTCCATCCCGGTCGCTTCCGTCCCGACCCCGGCATCCGCCAGGCACTCGGGGTCGGTCCCGAGGAGCGGCTCTTCGTCCTTCGGTCCGTGGCCAACGACGCGATGCACGACCTGCACAGCGTCGGGCTCGCCACGGGGCAGCGCGACGCCCTGGTCGAGCGGCTCGGCTCGCTCGGACGGGTCGTGATCTCCAGCGAAGGCCCCCTGCCCGGCGCCCTCGAGCCGCTGCGCTACCGGCTCGGGCCCGAGCGCATCCACGACCTGCTGGCCGCGGCCGACCTCTACGTCGGCGACAGCGGCACCATGGCGGCCGAAGCCGCCGTCCTGGGCACTCCGGCGCTGCGGCTGTCGTCCTGGGTCGGACCCGTCCACGGCTACCTCGGTCGCATGGAGTCCGACTACGGCGTCGTGCGCTGCTTCACGCCCGAGCAGGTCCCGGCGTTCGATGCGGCGCTCGACGAGACGCTCGCCGACCTCGACGCCGCCGGTCAGGCAGCGGCCGCCGGCGCCCGCCGCCTCGTCGCCGATTGCGACGACGTCACCACCTGGTACCGCGCCCTGCTCGACGAACTGGTGCCGTAGCGGCTCGCGCTCGCGCGCTGACGCGGGCTCGGACCCCACCGGCACCCGCAACTACCGTCGCTGCGATGCCTGTTCTGTCCGTTTCCGACGATCACCGGCACGACGACCTGGTCGCGCGCGACGTCCGGCGCGTCTGGCATCCCTACGCGCCCATGCCACCCGCCACGCCGCCGGTGGCCGTGGTGGGTGCAGAGGGGACGCGGTTGCGACTGGCCGACGGGCGCGAGGTCGTCGACGGCATGTCGTCGTGGTGGGCGTCGATCCACGGCTACCGCCATCCGGTCCTCGACGAGGCGGTGCGTCGCCAGCTCGACGCCACTGCCCACGTGATGTTCGGCGGGCTCACCCACGCACCGGCCGTGGAGCTGGCCGAGCTGCTCGTCGACGTCACGCCGGCCGGGCTCGACCACGTCTTCCTGGCCGACTCGGGGTCGGTCTCGGTCGAGGTCGCCATCAAGATGGCGCTGCAGCACGCCCGGGGCACGGGCCGGCCGGGCCGTACCCGGCTGCTCACCGTCCGCTCCGGCTACCACGGCGACACGCTCGGCTGCATGTCCGTGTGCGACCCGGTGAACGGGATGCACTCGATGTTCGCCGACGTCCTGCCCCAACAGCTCTTCGCACCCGAGCCACAGCCGGCGTACGGCGAGGAGTTCCGCGACGAGCACATCGCCGAGCTCGCCGCGCTGCTCCACGACCACCACGACGAGATCGCCGCCGTGATCCTCGAACCGGTCGTGCAGGGCGCCGGCGGCATGCGCTTCTACGCCCCCGGCTTCCTCGCCGCCGTGCGCCGGCTCTGCGACGACCACGACGTACTGCTCATCGCCGACGAGATCGCCACCGGCTTCGGTCGCAGCGGCGAGCTGTTCGGTTGCGACCACGCCGGCGTCCGCCCCGACATCATGTGCCTGGGCAAGGCCCTCACCGGGGGCTACCTGACCATGGCCGCAGTGCTCTGCACCGGGCGGGTGGCGGCCGGCGTCAGCGCCGCCGAGTCCGGTGCGCTCATGCACGGCCCCACGTTCATGGGCAACCCCCTGGCCGCCGCCGTGTCGCTGGCGTCGGTCCGTCTGCTCCTGTCCCGTCCGTGGCGGGACGAGGTGGCCGGCATCGAGTCGGGGCTGCGCGACGGGCTGACACCCCTCGGGGCGCACCCCGCCGTCGCCGACGTGCGAGTGCTCGGCGCCATCGGTGTGGTCGAGCTCCACGAGGCGGTCGACATGGCGGCAGCACAACGGACCCTCCTCGACCGGGGCGTGTGGCTGCGACCGTTCGGGCGGCTCCTCTACACCATGCCGCCCTACATCAGCTCGACCGACGACATCGACGCCGTCACCGCCGCGATGGCGGGTGTCGTCGAGGAGGCGACGTGACCTTCACGGAGTGGGTCGACGCCGAGCTCGGGTCGATCCGTGCTGCCGGCCGGTGGCGCGAGGTCCACAGCTTCGACGCGCTCGGCCCCGCAGGCGTCCGTGACGGTCGCACCGTCGTGTCCTTCGCCTCCAACGACTACCTCGGTCTCTCGGCGCACCCGGCGGTCACCGATGCCGCCCGTGAGGCGGTACAGCGCTGGGGGACCGGCGCCACGGCCAGCCGACTGGTGGTCGGCAGCCGACCCGTCCACCACGAGCTCGAGCGCGAGCTGGCCGACTGGAAGGGCACCGACGCCGCCGTCGCGTTCCCCACCGGCTACATGGCCAACCTGGGCGTCCTGGCCACCTTCGGCGGGCCCGACTGCCTCATCGTCAGCGACGAGCTCAACCACGCGTCGATCATCGACGGCTGCCGGCTGAGCCGATCCCAGGTCGCGGTGGCCCGCCACGGCGACGTGGCCCACGTCGACGAGCTGCTGCGCGCATCGACCTCCCCGCGGGCCATCGTCGTCAGCGACGCCGTGTTCTCCATGGACGGCGACGAAGCCCCGGTCACCGAGCTGGCCGCGTGCTGTGCCCGCCACGGCGCGCTCCTGGTGCTCGACGAGGCCCACGCCGTCCTCGGTCCCGACACCGACGCGCGGGAAACCGTGCCCGGGCTCACCGTGCTCCGGGTCCTGACCCTGTCGAAGGCGCTCGGCGCGCTCGGCGGCGCCGTCTGCGGCCCGGCACCGCTCGTCGACCTGCTGGTCAACCGGGCGCGGCCGTTCATCTTCACCACCGGTTCGAGCCCGGCCGACACCGCCGCCGCCCTGGCTGCCCTACGGATCGTCCGAGGACCCGAGGGTGACCAGCTGCGGAGCCGGTTGCGCCATCTAGTCGATCGTCTGGTGCCGGGGCACCCCTCACCGATCGTGCCGCTGATCGCCGGTGAAGAGGGCGACGCCGTCTCCGCCTCGGCGGCGCTGCTCGAACGCGGGCTGCTGGTGCCCGCCATCCGGCCACCGACGGTTCCGCCCGGCACCTCGCGCCTGCGCGTCGCCCTGTCCGCCCTGCACACCGACGCCATGCTCGACGAGCTCCTCGACGGCCTGGCCGCGGTCGACCTCCTTCCTGCCGGCTCCGCCGCCGGCGCGGGACAACGGCGATGACCGGGCCCGACCGGCTCGTCGTGGTCTGCGGTACGGCCACCGAAGTCGGCAAGACGTGGGTCACGGCCAGGATCGCCGACGTCCTCCGCGCCCGGGGCCACAACGTCGTCGCCCGCAAGCCGGTGCAGTCCTTCGACCCCGATGCCGACGAGCAGACCGACGCCGAGGTGCTCGCCACGGCCACCGGCGACCGGCCCCACGACGTCTGCCCACCACATCGGTGGCTGCCGGTCCCGATGGCGCCCCCGATGGCCGTCGACCGCCTCGGTGGCGACCGCTTCACCTGCGCCGAGCTGCTGGGCGAGCTGCGCTGGCCCGACACCGTCACCCTGGGGCTGGTGGAGACCGTCGGCGGCGTGCGCTCACCCGTGGCCGACGACGGCGACAGCCGCGACCTCGTGCGTCTCCTCGATCCCGATCTCGTGGTCGTCGTCGCCGACGCCGGCCTGGGCACGATCGACGCCGTCCGCTTGGCAACCGACGCACTCGCGCCGACGCCCACGGCGGTCTTCCTCAACCGGTTCGACGAAGACGACGATCTGCACGTCCGCAACCAGGCGTGGCTGACCGAGCGCGACGGCCTCCGCCTGACCCACGACGTCGCCGAGCTGGCCGCCTGGTGCCGCTCGCCCGGCGCACCCGCCTGAGCACGCCGAGGGTTCCTCGGTTCAGCGGCCTCGCCCCGAGAACAGCGCCTGCGACCACGGCCGGACGATCGCCCGCAGCTCGGCACCCTGCTCGTCATCGAGCCGGGACCAGGCCGGCGCCGCCAGGCGATCGGTGCGGTCCTCGACTCGTTGGCGCAGCCCGCTGCCCTCGTCGGTGAGCGACCCGTCGGCGTGCACCAGCCCGCGCCGGGCGAGCGCGTCGACCGCCGCCTGCCACTCGTCCTCGCTCCAGGCGCGGGTGGTGCGAAGCACGTGTGCCGGCACCTCGCCCGATGCCGCGTGCATGACGAGCGCCTCGATGCCGCTCAGCTCGGCGTCGGCGAGCGCGACCACGTGCCCGTCGCCGCGGAACTCGCGCAGCGCGGTGACGGCCCACCACAACCGCAGGTGTGGCTCGTCGGGCACGGGTTGGTCGAGATGGCCGAGGGCCAGCGGCCGACCCCCGCAGTGGCGTTCGAGATCGATCGTGGCGGCGGTGGCCAGCTCGGCGGCCCGCTGCATCGCCTCGGAACCGACGTCGTCGCCCAGACGGTCGTGCACGACGCGGTCGACCGCCCGGTACCGGGCGTCGGTCACGGCCTCAGGGTCCCACTCCGGTGCCGCGGCGAGCGCGTCGCGCACCAGCGCCGGGTGGAAGTTGTAGAAGGTGGCGATGACGGTCGACGCCGTGACCCGACCCATGGCCGCCGCGCGGGAGACGAAGTAGCCGGACCGTCCGGTGATGCCGAGGCCGGCGTACTCGTCGGTGGCCTCGTCGGCGAAGTAGATGAACCCGTGGTACGGCTCGAGCGTCCGCCAGCACTTGCGGGCCCGGAGCTCGTCGGCGCTCATCCCGCGGTCAGGACGATCTTGCCCAGCTTCCCGCCGGCGGCGAAGCGGTCGAACGCGGCGTCGGCCTCGGCCATCGGGAACGTGGCCTCCACCGGGACCTGGAGGCGCCCGGTCTCGACCAGGGGCACGACGTGGCGGATCATGGCCTGCGCGGCAGCCGCCTTCTCCTCGAGCGGGCGGGCGCGCAGCGTCGACGCCCGGATCGTGGCCCGCTTCTGCATGAGGTCGACCAGGCTGAGCTCGGTCTTGGGGCCGGCACCCACGCCGATGATCATGATGCGTCCCCACGTGGCCAGGGCCTCGACGTTGCCCGGCCAGTTGGGTGCCCCGACCAGTTCGAGGATGACGTCGAAGGGACCGGCGTCGACGAAGTCGTCGGGGACCAGCACCCGGTCGGCGCCGAGCTGGCGCACGGCGTCGTGGTGGTCGGTGTTGCGGACGGTCGCGGTGACCCGGGCGCCGGCGGCTGCCGCGAGCTGCACGGCCGAGGTGCCGACACCACCGGCGGCGCCGTGGATGCAGACGCGCTCGCCCATGGACAGGCCGACCTGGGAGAACAGGGCGTCGTGCGCGGTGGTGAACGTCTCGGCGAAGCCGCCGGCCTGCTCCCAGCCCAGGGCGTCGGGCACGGGCAGGAGGTGGCGCTCGTGCACCACGGCCAGCTCGGCCATGCCGCCGCCGCCGACCACGGCCATGACCCGGTCGCCCTCGTTCCAGGCGGTGACGCCCGGCCCGAGCGCCACGACCTCACCGGCCAGCTCGAGCCCGGGGATGTCGTCGGGGCTCCCCGGGGGAGCGGGGTAGAAGCCCATGACCTGGAGGCGGTCCGCCGAGTTCACGCCAGCCGCCCGCACCCGCACGAGCACCTCGCCGGCGCCGGGCTGGGGATCAGGCCGTTCGTCCCAGCGCAGCGCCTTGTCGACGATGGTGACCGCGTGCATCAGCGCTGGTCGAGGGGCACGTAGTCGCGCTCGCCGTGACCGACGTAGAGCTGGCGGGGCCGGGCGATGCGCTGGTCCTGTTCGAGCAGCTCCTCCCAGTGCGCCAGCCAGCCCGACGTCCGGGGAATGGCGAACAGCACCGTGAACATCTCGATGGGGAAGCCCATGGCCTGGTAGATGAGGCCGGAGTAGAAGTCGACGTTGGGGTACAGCTTGCGGCTGGTGAAGTAGTCGTCGCTCAGCGCGACCTCCTCCAGCTTCAGGGCGATGTCGAGCAGCGGGTTCTTGCCCGTCACCTCGAACACCTCGTCGGCGTGCTGCTTGATGATCTTCGCCCGCGGGTCGTAGTTCTTGTAGACGCGGTGGCCGAAGCCCTGCAGGCGGCCGTGACCTTCCTTGACCGACTTCACGAAGTCGGGGACGTTGTCGATCGACCCGATCTCGTTGAGCATCCGGATGACGGCCTCGTTGGCGCCGCCGTGGCGGGGGCCGTACAGGGCGGCGGCGGCTGCGGCCGTGGCCGAGTAGGGGTCGGCGTGGCTGGAGCCGACGACGCGCATGGCGGTGGTGCCGCAGTTCTGCTCGTGGTCGGCGTGCAGGATGAACAGCACGTCGAGCGCCTTGGCCAGCGCCGGGTTGGCGTCGTAGCGCGGCTCGGCGACCTTCCACATCATCGACAGGAAGTTGGCGGCGAAGCTCAGGCTGTTGTCGGGGTACACGAACGGCATGCCCACGCTGAACCGGTACGCGGCGGCGGCCAGCGTCGGCATCTTGCCGATGAGCCGGATGATCTGCTTGTAGCGGACCTCGGCGTCGTGGATGTTCTTGGCGTTGTCGTAGAAGGTCGACAGCGCGCCCACCGACGACACCAACATGCCCATGGGGTGGGCGTCGTAGTGGAAGCCCTCGAGGAACCGCTTGCGCATGTTCTCGTGGATGTAGGTGTGGTACGTGATGTCGTGCGTCCACGAGTCGAGCTGGTCGGCGGTGGGAAGCTCGCCGAAGAGCAACAGGTAGGCGACCTCGAGGTAGGTGCTGTTTTCGGCCAACTGCTCGATGGGGTAGCCCCGGTAGCGCAGGATGCCGTTGTCACCGTCGATCTCGGTGATGGCCGATCTGGTCGCCGCGGTGGTGGTGAAGGCGACGTCTTCGAACCAGATGCCGGGCAGCAGCTTGCGGAACCCCTCTGCGCTGATGCCCCCGTGCTCGATCGGGATCTCGACGGACTCGCCGGTGCGATTGTCGGTGATCGTGATGGACTCGGCCACGCGTCGTGCCCCTTTGGTGGGTCGTTCGTTGGGTCAGGGCGGAGACTATGCGCTCCGGTCGCTGACGACACCTGTCACGGTGCCATCCGCCCGGGAATCGGGCGCTTCATCACGACTCGGGGAGATCGACGCCCGGGTGGCGGGGCGCTTCGGCGGCGACCAGCTCGACGAGCAGCTCGCGCAACGCCCGGGCCGGTGCCGCCAGCCGGCCGCTGCGTCGGCGGGCCAGGCCGACGTCGCGGTGCAGCAGGCCGGCGACGGGGATGCGCACCCAGTCGCCCGTCGGCTCGTCGAGTGTCGCCGTGGTGGGCACGATGGCCGGGCCGAAGCCACGGAAGGCGAGCCAGGCCACCAGGGTCATGCCGTCGACCTCGGCCAGGGTGTCGAGCTGGAAGCCGGCCTCGCCGGTGGCCGCATCGAGCTCGTCGCGGAACGCTGTCCCCCGGGGCTCGAGGAGCAGGCGGTGCCCGGCGAGCTCGGTGAGGGGCAGGGGACCATCGAGGGACTTGCTGCGTTCGGCCAGCGGGTGCCCGTTGGGCGCCACCAGGATGCGCTGCTCGTGGAACAGCGGTTCGACGCCGATGTCGGGTTCGGTGACCGGCAGGTTGAGCACCGCCAGGTCGAGTGAGCCCTCCAGCAGCTGCGGGAGCAGCGAGGTCGTGGTGGCGTCGACGACCACCAGGTGCACACCGGGATGCCGCTCCTGCATGCCGGCGAGCAGATCGGGGACCAGCCAACGGCCGATCGAGCCGATGACGCCGAGCCGCACGCTGCCGACGACCTCGTCGCGCAGTGCGGCGACGTCGCTGCGCAACGCGTCGAGCTCGGACCGGATGCGCCGCGCTCGTGCCACGGCGGCCTCGCCCTCTTCGGTGAGCCCACCGGAGCTGCGATCGACGAGCACCACGCCGAGGTCCTTCTCCAGGCGCGCGATGTGGGTCGACACGTTCGACTGCACCGTGTGGATCGCACGCGCGGCGGCCGAGAACGAGCCGTGTTCGGCCACGGCGAGCAGGGCGGTGAGCTGTCGGAAGTCCATCTGTCTACCGGATGGTAGCCATCTGATAGAACTGTTGGACAGATCAACGGGCACTTGGTTCACTAGGTGCACATCGCCGGAACGGTTTGTCCCCCCAGCCCGTTCCGAGCGCACAGCGTGCCCGGCATCGAATCCCCCCATTCGAGCCGATGCACCTCAGTGAGGCGAGGAGCCGGTCCGTCCCCCCTGGACCGGCTCCCCTCCGTTTTGGGGCGATGTCGCGCCCACGATCTGACGCCGCCCGTTTCGTGGACACGTCGGCGCCGCCGCCCGGTACGGTCCGGGGCGTGTCCACTCCCGCCGCCTTCCTCGACCTCGACCGGACGCTGCTGCGGGGAGCGAGCGGACCGGTCCTGACCAGTGCGCTGCGCTCGGCGGGCGTGCTCGGGGCCCGGTCGGTCCCGGGCGAGAACCTGCTCTACAACCTGTTCAACCTCGTCGGCGAGAACCGGCCGTCGATGATGCTCGCCCGCCAGGGTGCCCGCTTCAGTCGGGGGCAGGTGCGCGACGACGTGTGCCGCGCCGGCGAGCACGCGGCCGAGCTGCTCCTGCCGTTGCTCGAGCCCTACGCCGCACCCCTCATCGCCCACCACCAGGAGGAGGGCCGCCCGGTGGTGCTGGCCACCACCACGCCCTACGACCTGGTCAAGCCCTTCGCCGATGCGGTCGGTCTCGACGACGTGGTCGCCACCCGCTACGGCGTCGACGCCGACGGTCGCTACGACGGCACCATCCAGGGCCACTTCGTGTGGGGCCCGGGCAAGCTCGCCGCCATCGAGGAGTGGAGCGACGACCACGACGTCGACCTCGAGGGCAGCTGGGCCTACAGCGACAGCTTCTACGACATCCCCATGTTGTCGACGGTCGCCCATCCCACCGCCGTGAACCCCGACCCGCGCCTGCTGGTCGTGGCCACCCTGCGCCGCTGGCCCGTGCGCTACCTCGACAAGCCGCCCGGAGTCCCCAAGCTGCTGGGGGCGGTCGAGCCCGCCGAGATGCTGTTGCCCCTCGGGCGGCCCGAGCTGATCCCGTATGCCCGCTTCGACATCTCGGGCACCGAGGGCATCCCCCGCGAAGGGGGGTGCATCGTCGTGGCCAACCACCGGTCGTACTTCGACACGGTGACGATGGCGCTCACCGTCGCCCGCGCCGGCCGGCCCGTGCGCTTCCTCGGCAAGAAGGAGGTGTTCGACGCTCCGGTCATCGGACAGTTGGCCACCGCCATGGGCGGCATCCGGGTCGAGCGGGGCTCTGGTTCGGACGAGCCGCTGAAGGCGGCCGCCGAGGCCGTGACGGCCGGGGAGCTGGTGGCACTCATGCCGCAGGGCACCATCCCGCGTGGGCCGGCGTTCTTCGATGCCGAGCTGAAGGGTCGCTGGGGTGCAGCGCGTCTGGCGGCCATGACCCGAGCACCGGTGATCCCGGTCGGCTTGTGGGGCACCGAGCAGGTCTGGCCGCGTTCCGCTCGGCTTCCCAACGTGCTCAACGTCACCGACCCGCCGCTGGTCACGGTGCGGGTGGGCGAGCCGGTGGAGCTGAAGTACCGCTCGGCCGACGCCGACACCAAGCGCATCATGTCGGCCATCAGCGAGCTGCTGCCGCGCGAGGCCCGCGAGCCCTACGACCCCACGCCCGAGGAACTGGCCCGCACCTTCCCGCCCGGCTACCAGGGTGACCCCGACGCCGAGCTCACGCGGCGTCCGGGCAAGGACACCTGAGCCGGCCATGGCCGAGCCGCGCGCCGAGATGCCCGACATGGCTGCCTACGGCGTCGATCGCGCCACGTGGGAGCCGCTGTCGTGGGCCTGGGCGGCCGAACGACTCGACGGCAACCGCAACTTCTGGATCGTCACCGTCAACGCCGGCGGCCATCCACACGCCACGCCGGTGTGGGGCGTGTGGGACGACGACGAGCACCGCTTCGCGTTCTCGTGTGCCCATGCGTCGCGCAAGGCCCGCAACCTGGCTGCCAACCCGCACACGGTCGTCATGGCCGAGTCCACCGTCGAGTGCGTTTCGTTGCAGGGACGGTCGGTGCCGGTCACCGACCTCGATCGACAAGACCGCTGGATCAACCACTACCTGCAGAAGTACCAGCCGATCTCGAGCGAGCTCAGTGGCGACTTCCTGCGCGAGAACCTGCTCGTCGAGTTCCAGCCCCAGCGCGGCTTCGCCGTGATCGAGCGCGAGGACGAGTTCGCCACCCGTGCCACGCGCTGGGTCTTCGACGGTTGAAGCCGGCTCCGACGGGGCAAACCGCCCCGTTTCGGCCCGTCGCCGAACATTCGGCTACAGCAGCACGCAGAACTGCCGATGAAGGAGTCATGACATCGGGGGCTGGGGCAGCGGGGGCCGGGGGAGTGGTCGTGCCGATCGGCGCGGCCGGCATCGACGAGCTCGGCACCGACGTCCTCGACCGGCTGCTCGACCGCTCGGCCGACGCCACCCTGCTGATCGACGCCGCCACCGGCACGCCGATCCGGCGCTGGCACGACCCCGAACGCAGCCGGCTCCGGCTGCCCGACGCTCCGGTCGACCGTGTCATCGGTTGGGTGCACCCCGACGACGTCACCACCGTGCTCGACGCCCTCGCCTCGGTGGCCCACGATGGCGGCAACCGCAGCTCCGTGGTCCGCATCCACCCGGATCGGGCGACGGCGGAGGGTCAGTCGCTCATGGTCCTGATCCAGGACGTCAGCGATGTGATCACCGACGGTCTGCTGTTGCACGTGTGGCTCGTGGACTTCGATGCCGTGCCCGGCGCCGGCACCGGATCGACGATGTCGTCGCTGGCCGAGGCCGCCCCGGTCGGGCTCCAGGTCCGTAGCGGCAACGGCAACGTGTCGTTCGAGAACGAGCGGTTCGCCGATCTGGCGGCTGCTGACCGCGATCTGATCGACACCCACGTCGTGGCCGGCCTGGTCTGCGACCAGGAGTACGTCCAGGACCTGGCCGTCGCCGGCCGGTCGTTGCGCCTGCGAGTCGTACCCACGTGCGATGCCGAGCACCGTTTGCTGCTGGCGGTGGCGTCGCTGGAGGACATCACCAGCCTGCGCGCTGCCGAGGCCGGCCGGGCCGCGGCCGAGGGCCTGTTCCGGGCGGTGTTCGACGACTCGCCCGTGGCCACCGCGGTGGTCGACCTCGACGGCCGCTTCGTGCAGGTGAACGAGGCGCTGGCCATGATCTGCGGTCGCTCGGCCGACGAGTTGCTCGGCTGCACGTTCGCCGACATCACCCATCCCGACGACCACGCCATCGACCAGGAGCTCCTCGCCGAGGTCCTCACCGGACGCCGCAACGGCTACCGGCTCGAGAAGCGCTACGTCCACGGAGCGGGCCACGAGGTGTGGGTCGAGCTGACGGTGTCGACCGTGCGGGACACCGCCGGCGGCATCAGCCACCTGGTGGCCCACGTGGAGGACATCTCGGCTCGCAAGGCGGCGCTCGGGGGCGTCGAGTCCACCGACGAGCTCGCCTACTGGGCCACGCACGACCACCTCACCGGTCTGCCCAACCGTCGGTACCTCGACAACTTCCTGACCTCGGCCGCCGGTCCGCGACGCCGGGCCGACGACCGCCTCGTCGTGCTGTTCCTCGACCTCGACGACTTCAAGCCGGTGAACGACCGCTGGGGCCACCAGGCCGGTGACGAGGTCCTGCGGGTCATCGCCCGACGGCTGCGCAACACGGCGCGGGAAGACGAGCTCGTCGCCCGCTACGGCGGTGACGAGTTCGTGGTCGTCACCCGCAAGTTGCGCACCGCGTACGACGTGTCGCTGCTGTCCGAGCGCATCCTCAGCGCCGTGCGCACCCCGATCCTCGGCCTGGCCGACGAGCCGATCCGTGTCGGGGCCAGCGTCGGCATCGGTCTCACCAGCGGTGGCGAGGACCCGGGCGAGGTCCTGCGCCGCGCCGACGAGGCCTCGTACCGGGCCAAGCGCGAGGGCAAGGGCCGGATACGGGCCTGGTCGGGCGACTGAGCTCGGTGGATCCTGCGGCGGTGCCGAGGACGCCAGCCGTCAGGAGTTGGCGCCCCCGCTCGCGGACCCGCCCCGCTGGCGGATGATGTTGAGGGCCGAACCGGCCTTGAACCACTCGATCTGCTCGGGCGACAGCGTGTGCGTGACCTGGAACTCGTCGGTGGACCCGTCGGCGTGGTGCACCCGTGCGGTGACCGGCTGGTCGGGGGCGAGGTCGGCCAGTCCCACGATGTCGATGGTGTCGTCCTGGCCGATGAGGTCGTAGGACGCCGGGTCGGCGAACGTGAGCGCCAGGACGCCCTGCTTCTTGAGGTTGGTCTCGTGGATGCGGGCGAAGCTGCGGGCGAACACGGCGGCGCACTTGCGGAACCGGGGCTCCATGGCGGCGTGCTCGCGCGAGGAGCCCTCGCCGTAGTTCTCGTCGCCCACGGCCACCCACAGGCGGCCGGCCTCGTGCAGGTGCTTGCAGATCTCGGGGTACGGCTCGGTCTCGCCGTGCACCGGGCACGTGCCGCTGCCGGCCTCACCGGTGAACGCGTTGACCGCGCCGGCGAACAGGTTGCCGGAGATGTTCTCGAGGTGGCCGCGGTACTTCAGCCACGGACCGGCCATCGAGATGTGGTCGGTGGTGCACTTGCCCTGGGCCTTCATGGCCACGGGCAGTCCGGTGAAGTCCTCGCCGTTCCACGGGTCGAACGGCTCGAGCAGCTGGATGCGATCTGACTCGGGATCGACCACCACCGAGACGCCGCTCGAGTCGGCGGGCGGCGGGACGAAGGTGTCCTCGCCGGCATCGAAGCCCCGCGGCGGCAGGTCGACGCCGACGGGTTCGTCGAGGCGGACCTCCTCGCCCTGGTCGTTGGTGAGGGTGTCGGTGCGTGGGTCGAAGCCGAGCCGGCCCGACAGCGCCAGGGCGATGACCGTGTCGGGTGAGGTGACGAAGCTCAGCGTGTTGGCCGACCCGTCGTTCCGCTTGGGGAAGTTGCGGTTGTAGGAGTTGACGATGGTGTTGGTGTGGTCGTTCTCGCCGGAGGGGCGGGACCACTGACCGATGCACGGGCCGCAGGCGTTGGCCAGCACCTCGCCGCCGATGGCCTCGAGGTCCTGCAGCAGTCCGTCGCGCTCGATGGTGGCGCGGATCTGCTCGGAGCCGGGGGTGACCAGCAGCTTGGTCTTGGCCGAGAGTCCCTTGGCCGACGCCTGGCGGGCGATCGACGCGGCCCGGGTGATGTCCTCGTACGACGAGTTGGTGCACGACCCGATGAGCGCCGCCGAGATCTCGCGCGGCCAGCCCTCTTCGTCGGCGTGCTCGCCCACCTCGGCGACGGTGTGGGCCCGGTCGGGGGAGTGGGGCCCGTTGATCATCGGCGGCAGCTCGGACAGGTCGATCTCGATGACCTCGTCGAAGTAGTCGCCGGGGTTCTCCAGCACCTCGGGGTCGGCCCGGAGGTCGTCGGCGATGGCGTTGGCGGCATCGGCGATCTGCTCGCGGCCGGTGGCCTTGAGGTAGGCGGCGATGTTCTCGTCGAACTGGAACAGCGACGTGGTGGCGCCGATCTCGGCGCCCATGTTGCAGATGGTGCCCTTGCCGGTGGCGGTGATCGAGTCGGCGCCCGGGCCGAAGTACTCGACGATGGCGCCGGTGCCGCCCTTCACGGTGAGGATCTCGGCCACCTTGAGGATGACGTCCTTGGGTGCGGTCCAGCCCGAGAGCCGGCCGGTGAGGTGGACGCCGATGAGCTTGGGCCAGCGCACGTTGAACGGGAAGCCGGTCATCACGTCGACGGCGTCGGCGCCGCCCACGCCGATGGCCACCATGCCCAGGCCGCCGGCGTTGGGCGTGTGGCTGTCGGTGCCGATCATCATGCCGCCGGGGAAGGCGTAGTTCTCGAGCACGACCTGGTGGATGATGCCCGAGCCCGGCTTCCAGAAGCCGATGCCGTACTTGGCCGACACCGTGCGGAGGAACTCGTACACCTCGGCGTTGGTGTCGACGGCCACCTCGAGGTCCTTCAGCGCACCGACCTTGGCCTGGATGAGGTGGTCGCAGTGGACCGTGGACGGCACGGCGGCCTCGTCGAGACCGGCGGTCATGAACTGCAGCAGCGCCATCTGGGCGGTGGCGTCCTGCATGGCCACCCGGTCGGGATCGAAGTCGGCGTAGCTGCGGCCCCGCTCCATCTCCTGGCCGTCGCGGTCACGGAGGTGGTTGATCAGGATCTTCTCGGCCAGGGTGAGCGGTCGGCCGAGGCGGTTGCGGCCGATGGACGCCGATTCGGGCAGCCGGTCGTACACGGCCTGGACGAGCTCGATGGGGGTGCTGGAGGTCACCGGCATGTCGGACGCTCTTTCCTTCGGGAACAGGTGCTTGCTTCATTCTTGATCATATACAAGAATAAGACAAGTGCGAGAGATCAGGTATCGGACGATCGCGGACGACCTCCGCCGGCAGATGACCGATGGCGACCTGGTCGCCGGCGCGGTGCTGCCCTCCGAGGCCGCGTTGTCCGGATCCTATGGGGTGAGCCGGGTGACGGTCCGCAAGGCGCTCGAGCAGCTGCGCGACGAGGGCCTGGTCGACTCGCGCCAGGGCTTCGGCTGGTTCGTGGCCGGTGATCGGCTGCGCCAGTCGCTCGGTGCCCTGGCCACCATCGAGGGGCAGCTGGCCGAGCAGGGCCGCCAGCCGGTGCGTCGGGCGATCTCGTTCCGCTTCGTCGAGCCGCCGGCGCACGTGGCCGCGCTGTTCGGCCGCAGCGACGAGGTCCTCGAGGTGATCCGGGTGAACCTGGCCGACGGCCAGCCCTTCGCCGAGGTCACGGTGTGGTGCCCGGCCGAGCTCGGCGCCTCGCTCAGCCGCGACGACGTCGAGTCGGCGACCTTCTACGAGCTGCTGCCCGTGCGCTTCGGGGGCGCCCAGCAGACCATCGGCGCCACCCTCGCCGGCGAGGTCGACGCCGAGCGCCTCGGGGTGCCGGTCGGTTCCCCGTTGCTGGCGGTCGAGCGGGTCAGCCGCGACGAGGACGGCACGCCCGTGCTGGTCTCCGAGCACAAGTTCCCCGCCCACCTCACCGAGTTCGTGGTCGAGCTACCGGCCCGGGGCGGCGAGCAGGCGCCGGCGGGCCTGCGCCTGGTCAGTGGCGACTGAGCTGCGCCGTCTTGCCCGTACGCTTCCGGGCATGAGCCGATCGTTCGCCCTGTCCGACCGCGTCGAGCAGTACGTCGTCGAGCACACGACGCCGGCCGACCCGGTGCTCGAGCGATTGGCCGCCCGCACCGCCGAGCTGGGCGACGTGTCGGGCATGCAGATCGGACCCGACCAGGGCCGGTTCTTGACCACGCTGGTGCGAGCCATCGGTACCCGGTTCGCCGTCGAGGTCGGGACGTTCACCGGTTACTCGTCGATCTGCATCGCCCGCGGCCTGGCCGACGGCGGTCGCCTGCTGTGCTGCGACGTCAGCGAGGAGTGGACGTCGATCGCCCGCGAGGCGTGGGCCGAGGCCGGGCTCGACGACCGCATCGACCTGGTGCTGGCGCCGGCCACCGAGACCCTCGACGCGCTCGATCCGGCCGTACCGGTCGACTTCGCCTTCATCGACGCCGACAAGCCTGGCTACCGGGCCTACCTCGACCGGCTGCTGCCCCGGCTCACCGAGCGGGGCGTCATCGCTGTCGACAACGTGCTGTGGTCGGGCACGGTCGCCGACCCCGATGCCGAGGTCGACGACAACCTCCGGGCGCTGCGGGCGTTCAACGACCACGTCGTCGAGCGCGACGACTGCGACGTGGTCATGCTCTCGGTCGGCGACGGCGTCAGCCTCATCACCCGCCGCTGACCGCCCCTCCGCAAACTGGCAGCTGCTGCGTACCAGTCGCGGTCGCGTCGGGCGAGGCGGTACGGAACGCCTGCCAGAACCGGTACGGACGGGCTGCCAGTTTGCTCAGAGGTCGGGCCAGGACGGGCGGCGGCGCTTGCGGGGCTTGCGGTCACCCAGGGCCCAGGCGCGGCGCCAGCTGGGGGCGTCGGGGCCCGACAACGGCGGCGTGTCGCCGGCGTGGGCCCGTTGGCGGGCGGCGTACCAATCGGTGGTGTGCTCGTCGGCCAGGGCAGCGACGGCATCCTCGATGCGGGCGGCGAGCCGGCGGGTGTCCTCGCCGTCCTCGGCCAGCAGCGGGTTGCCGAACACGACCGCCGTGGGACCCGGCCGGAGGCGCTTGGACCCCTTGCGCAGGATGCGGCCGGTGCCGGCCAGGTACACGGGCACGACCGGTGCGCCGGTGCGCCGGGCGAGGTACGCGGCCCCGCCGCGGAAGTCCTGTCCCCAGCCGTCGGGCGAGCGCCCGCCCTCGGGGAAGATGAGCATCGACCAACCGTCGTCGATGAGCTCGGCGGCCAGGTCGGCCGACCGGCGGGTGACGGTGGCCCGTTCGATCGGGATGGCGTTCAGCACCAGCGCCGCCGCTGCGCTGGTGGCCCGGGTGCGGAAGAAGTAGTCGGCGGCGGCGCCGACGAACACCTGGTGGCGCCACGGCTCGGGCAGTGAGCTCAGCACCAGCGGGGTGTCGAGATGGCTGTGGTGGTTGGCGCAGAAGATGACCGGCTGACCCGAGCGCTTGGCGACGTCTGTCAGGTCGGCCAGGCGGTCGAGGCCCTTGCGGCGGGGCCGGGCGATGGCCGCCGCGGCCGGCCGGATCAGCCCCTCGAGCAGCAGGACGCGCGCGAACCGGGCCGAGAACCGCCGGGCCCACTCGGTGTCGTAGTCGGCGCCCGTCTGCTTCTCGGGCGGCAGTGGCTCGACGCCGGTCGGCGTGTGCGGCGCCCGCACGGGGAACTGCAACGCCCGAAGCTTGCGGCGGGGATCGGGGACCTCGACGCCCAGGCGGTCGAGCAGGCTCACGTCACGTCCGCCATGACGAGCGGTGGGTTGTGCACGTGGGTGATGGTCGGCTGGGGGCCGACGACGTCCGAGGCGATCTCGAGCGCGTCGGCCATCGTCGACGCCGGGGCGAAGCCGAGCCGGCGGACGGCCTTGGGGTCGCCGCCGACGATCACCACCTTGCCCAGGTGCTGCATGGCGTGGCTGCCCCAGTACCACATGTAGAAGGGATGGACGCCGTGATAGGCGTAGCTGGTCCGGTACAGGTGCCGGTACCACTCGTCCTCGGCGAAGGACTGCTCGTACTTCTTCTCGATCTCCACCGGGTCGGTGGTGTCGGACAAGACCTGTTCGAAGAAGTCGATGTAGCTGGGGTGGTGCACCGGGTGGAACTCCCACGGCGTGGGGTGGCGCAGGATCAGCACCCCGCCCTCGCGCACCAGCGGCTTCCCCCGGTACAGGTTGAAGAAGTAGCCCAGCCCCAGGCACATCACGAGGATCGGGTTCATGATCGAGTTGACGTTGTAGGGGCAGATGTAGGGCAGACCGAACGTGAGGACGTCGGTCTGGCCCTCGACCGGAACCAGGTGCTGGGCGAAGGTGTGCTCGAGCGTCTTCTCGTGCACGGCCTCGACCTCGCCGGCCTGCACCGACGTGACCGCGTACGGTGCCTTCCACGAGTTGAACGCCATGCGACGGGCGCGGGCGGGCATGCGCTTGAGCCCGGCCTGCACGGCGAGGAACGCGGCCCGGTCCTTGGCGTTCCACTCCCACTCGCGCTTCTGGAGCATGGACAGCGGGCTGGCCGTGTCGAGCGCGGGCGTGCCGAACGTGTCGTTGTTGAGCGTGGTCTCGATCTGGAAGATCTTCAGGCCGGCGGCCTTGATGACCTCGCCCATGCGCCAGTTGCTGTGGTGCAGCTCGGAGTGGTGCCGGTCCATGAACGACCGGCTGTGGCGCATGGTGTGGACGTTGTGGTGGTGGCGCAGCGACCGGTAGCCGGCGAGCCCGGTGGCGGTGGACTTCCACCCGCCGTCCATGGCCACCAGGTTGATGTTGACGTACACCAGCAGGTCGGAGGTGGCGGCCCGCTTGTTGATCTCGACCAGCTCACCCTGGTCGGTGGTGCCCAGCTCGAGCATGCCGTCGGGATCTTCGGCGTCGTGGTTGTACAGCCGGCCCGAAGGCGCGAACGCGTCGTACACGCGGTCGCCGACGGCGTGGCGCAGCTCGGGCTCGGTCATGCGCCGGTGCAGCGCGAGCGCGGCGATGATCTCGACGTCGTCGACGCCGGCGGCCGCGGCCTGGTCGAGCACGGCCTCGATGATCCGCTGGCGCACATCGGGCTTGCGCATCGACGGCAGCGGCAGGGAGATGTCGTCGAAGCAGATGGTCAGCTTCATGCCGGAGAACAGCAGCGACGACAGGGGCTGGCTGTCGCCGAGGGGGTGCTCGAGTGCGTGGCGGATCGCACCGTCCACGTCGTCGAGGCCGGGCAGCGGCTCGGCCGGGTACACCACCCGGCTGCGGCCGGCGGGCAGCTTCTCGAGCTCGAAGCCCTCGCCGTGGTGGTACACGATCGGCGGGGTCGACGAGTCGACGTCGAGGACGAGTCCGGGGCGGGGCATCAGCGGCCTCTCGAATCTGTCGTCGGTGCATCACAACAGGTGTGACCCACAGACGAGATTTTCGGGTTCATGGGCGGTTGCGCTCCTTCTCGGCGCGCAGGTCGAACGCGATCTTCACGGCGCCGCGGCGGCCGGCTTCGGCAGCGTGGGCGATGGCGTCCTCGTAGCGGGACAGCGGGTAGGTGGCGCTGACCAGGCGGCCCAGATCGCGCTCGGCGACCAGCGACAGGGCGGACTCGAAGTCGTGGCGGCGGTAGGCGTACACGCCCCGCAGGGCCGTCTCGCGGTGCCACAGACCGGTGAGGTCGAGGGTGGTGCTGGCCGGCATGCCGACGACGAGGACGGTGCCGCCGGGGGCCACGATCTCGAGCGCCTGAGCGAGGCTGGCCTCGCTGCCGACACAGTCGACGACCGTGGCGACCCCGCCGGTGAGCTGGCCACTCTGGCCCGACGTCCGGGTGGGGTCGGGCGCCAACCTCATGGATCGGGTGGCCAGACGGACCGCCCCGTTGAGCTCGTCGGGTTCGACCACGGTGGTGGCGCCGAGCTCGGTGGCCCAGCGGCGCTGGTGCGAATAGCGGGCCGCGGCGAGTACGGGCAGATCGTCGGGCAGGGCGGCGATGGTGAGCAGCCCGAGCGTGCCGGCGCCGATGACGGCGACCGGGCCGTTGCCCTGGTGGACGGCGACCGCCGTGGCGGCAGCGTGCACGGCGCAGGCGGTGGGCTCGACCATGACGGCGGCCTCGTCGGACAGCTCCGCCGGTACGGCGACGAGCTGGTCGGGGTGGGCGACCAGGAACTCGGACCAGCCGCCGCCGGTGTCCTCGCAGAAGCCGGTCTGCAGGCCGGGCTCGAGGTGCCCGAAGGCGATGCGCTCGCAGTGGTTGGTGCGCCCGTCGGCGCAGGCGTCGCAGACCGGGTCGACGCCGCGGATGGCGCAGTGGAGCACGGGGATGAGCACGGCGCGGGACCCGTCGTCGAGGTCGCCCACGATCTCGTGGCCGGGCACGAACGGGAACGACACGATGGGTTCGAAGTACCGCGACGAGTGACCGTCGATGGTCGACAGATCCGAGCCGCAGATGCCCGACAGGCGGGGCCGCAGGGTGACCCAGCCGTCGGCCGGCGGCTCGGGCCGGTCGAGGTCGCGGAGGCGCAGCGGCCCGACCGAGGCGCCGGCGCCGGGCCGGAGCGCGCCGGCGATCATCGCCGCCGCGTAGCGGGCGGGCTTGCGGGAGAACTCGAGCGCCTTCACGGTCGCGACACCCCCCGGCCGAGCTCTGCGGTCTGCAGGCTGCGGGTGACCGCCCGCCACGCCGGCCCGATGGGCAGGACCGGGTCGCTGCCGCCCTTGGCCTTGTCGAAGTGCTCGACCAGCCAGCCCCGCTTGCGGGCCAGCGCCGACAGTCGGGCCTCGGGGTTCACCGCCACCGGGAACCCGGCCGCCTCGAGCAGGGGCAGGTCGCTGGTGGAGTCGGCGTAGGCGACGGCCTGGGCGGGGTCGAGCCCGTGGGACTCGCAGTAGTCGACCAACGCCTGGGCGCGGGCCTCACCCGTGGGGGGTACGTCGCGCAGCTCGCCGGTGTACTTCCCGTCGGGTCCGACCGTGAGCTCGGCGCAGATGACGTCGTCGAACAGCGGCTTCATCGGTGCGATGGCGACCTCGAGCGCGCCGGTGATGAGCAAGGTGCGGTGGCCGAGCTTGCGGTGCTCGCGCACCCGCCGGATGGCGTCGGGGAACGCCTTGGTCAGCAGCAGGTGACTGAACATCTCGACGGTGTCGGCCTGCAGCTGCTCGGCGGGGGCGCCCTCGTAGCGCCGGTAGAACTGGCGGAGGAAGTCGCTGCGGTCGCGGCGGTCGAGGGCCAGCAGCGACGGCGCCTCGGCCAGGGTCTTCACGACGAAGCGGAAGCGGTCGTCGGCCGGCAGGCGACGGGTGGCCAGCCACGAGTACGACGCCACCACGTTGGACGCGATGAGCGTGTTCTCGAGGTCGAACGCGGCGACGTGGCGGTCGGGGGAGAGCACCTGCCGGCGCAGGCGGGTGGAGCGGTCCTCGCGGTCGGTGCTGCCCGGCGTGGTCTTGACCCGCGCGTGCTGGACCACCGACGGCAGGTGGATCTGGGTGATGTAGGCGTCCCAGTCGATGACGCGCGGATCGAAGCCATACGCCTCACGGCTGCCGGCGTCGCAGCGCTCCCACAGCGACAGGAGGTGGTCGACGCCGTAGACCGCCTCGCACTCGGCGTAGGCGCCGTACAGCTCGACGTAGCTCAACGCCCGCTCGGCCTCTTCGCGCTTGGACTCGAGCGTGGCCGCCCATTCGGCCTGGCGGCCGCGCAGTGGCAGCGCCTGCAGGGTGGACTCGGCCTTCTCGATGAGCGACCGGGCCCGCTCCAGCTGCGCCTGCACGCGGCCTCGACCGGGGAAGTTCCACTCGGGCACCACGATGGGTTGGCCGTCGCTGTCGTAGATCGGGTGCTCGGTGAACCACTCGCGGACGTTGTCGACGAGTCGCCGGTAGCGCAGTGGGTTGGACGAACCCGATGCCGACTGCACGATGCGCGGTGCGGCCAGGGAGCCGTCGTCGTTGCGGGCCGGACCGGCGGCGGCCACGGCGCAGATGGCCCCGCACACCAGGTCGACAGGGATGACGTCGATGATGCCCTCGGGCACGCCGGGGAACTCTTTCAGCAGGCCCCGGGCGTAGGAGATGATGACCGGCTCGGCCATCCGGAAGCCGCGGATCCACCCGGGCGACGGTTCGGCCAGCGACGACTCGATGATGGCCGGGCGCACGACCGAGACGGGGAGGTCGCCCCGGCCCTCGAACAGCGCCTTCTCGCCCAGCGCCTTCGTGTACGCGTAGGCGTCGGGCCATCCGAGCGACGCGGCACGCGAGCGGCCGGCCTCGACGAGCTGGTCGCTGACCCAGCGGGAGCGGTGCTGTTCGGTCTTGGCGGCCAGCGCCGGCGTGCCGGCCGCGCCCAGCTCGCGACGGGCGTCCTTGCGGAAGCGTTCGAGCATGTCGGGCGTGCGCGACTCGGCCTCGGCGTCGGCCCGGATTCGCCGGGCCGCGGCCACCTCGTCGCGCCAGTCGACGCCGAACCAGAACGGGCTGTCGTCCACCGGCTCCTCGGGGGCGGCGCCCTTGCGGTTGCCGGCCACGTAGCAGGTGGAGACCGAGACGAGGTGGGGGCGGACCTGGAGGTCGTGGAGCGTGGCGACGATGCGCGACGGGCCCAGCAGGTTGACCTCGACGGCGAGGTCGAGCGGCGAGTCGAAGCTCACCGTGGCCGCCGAGTGGATCACCGTGTCGCAGGCGGCCAGCGCGGCGCGGCCCTCGTCGTCGAGCCCGAGTCCGTCGGTGCCCACGTCGCCGGCGATGGGGGTGACGCGGCGGGCCACCATGTCGTCGAAGGACTCGCCGCCGGCCGCCTCGAGCTGCGCACGCAGGCGGTCGAAGGCGTCGTTCTTGAAGATCTCGCGGCGGGCGCGCTGCTGGACGCCCCGGCGCTGGCTGGGCCGGATCAGCAGCACCAACTCGCAGCCCGGTGCCCGGCGGAGCAGCCGCTCGATGAGCGCCGTGCCCAGGAACCCGGTGCCGCCGGTGATGGCGATGCGCTGCCCGTCGAGGGCGTCGGCGATCGAGAGCGTGCTCATCGTCTCCAGTGTTTACCATCTGGTAAGTGAGCACAGCACGGACCAGAGGCGTGCGGACCGACCAGCGGATCCTGGAAGCCGCGCTCGTGTCGTTCGGCACCGAGGGCGTCGACCGCACCTCGCTGGACACCCTGGCCCGGCAGCTCGGCGTCACCAAGCAGGCGATCCTGTACTGGTACCCGTCCAAGGAGGCCCTGCTCGACGCGGTCATCGACTTCTGCACGTCCGAGCTCCAACGTCGCTTCGCCCGGGCGTTGGCCGACGCCCCCGACGGCTTCGAGCGGGTCGAGGTCATCGTGCGCACCGCCTTCCGCCTCGCCGCCCGCCACCCGGCGATGCTCGGCCTGATGCGCGAGGTGAACCGCATCGGCCCGCCGACGTCGACCCGGCTGACCGAAGCGGTGGCCCCGCTGCTGGTCGGTGCGTCGGCGTGGTTGGGGGCGGAGATGGACGCCGGTCGGCTCCGCCCTCACGACCCCAAGCTGCTGGTGCTCATGGCCTACTCGGCGGTCACCGGACTGGCCACCGAGATCGAGGTGCTCCGGGCGCTGGGCGAGGAGCCCACGCTCGCCTCCCTGGTGCGCCGGCGCGATCAGCTGGTCGCGCTGCTCCGCGACGCCCTCGTCGCCTGAGGGCGGGCCGCGGCGTCGGCCGTTGCCGGCTCCACCGGCTCGTGGGTGATGGCGTCCTGCCGGGCCCGGGCGTCGTCGATGTAGGCGGTGGCGCCGACGGCCAGCAGGCCGAGGAAGAAGGCGACGAGGTAGGCCCGGCCGAAGGCGCCGGCGGTCTGGGTGCCCCCGTACACGGCGGTGAGCACGGCGATGCCGGCGGCGTTGCCGATGAGCCGCACCATGCGCTGGGTGGCCGAGGCGATGCCCAGGTCGACCTCGTCGACGGCGTTGGCCAGCACGGCGCCGAGCGGCGGCCGGGCGATGCCGTTGCCGATGCCCTGGGTGAGGAGGGCGACGGCGATCAGCGGGACGACCTCGAGGTACGCACCGGCGGCGAACACGACCATGGCCGCGGCGAGGAGCGTGCCCCCGATGAGCGCGCCCCGGCGCTCGCCGAAGCGTGACCCGATCTGGCCGCCGAGCGGTGACGACAGGCTGTAGCTGAGCGGCCGGATCAGCATCAGGAAGGCGATGGACGACGTCGACCAGTCGAAGATGCCGCGCATGAGGAACGGCGTCATCACGAACCCGCCCATGTACGCCGCGCCGCCCAGTGCCTGGGCGACCAAGGTGGACGAGACGTTGCGGCGGGCGAGGAGCTCGAGCGGCAGGAGGGGGTGGGAGACCCGGCGCTCGATCTGCACGAACGCGGCGACCCCGATGGGCGTGACGACCATGCCGGCGATGACGAGGGGATGGGCCCAGCCCCAGTCGGCGCTCTGGTTCAAGGCGAGCATGAGACCGCCGGCGGCCAGTCCGATGCTGGTGGCGCCGCCGAGGTCGAACTTGGCGCCGGCGTGAGCGGGCGGTGTCTCCTCGAGGACGAGGGTTGCGACGACCACCGGGATGATGCTGAGCGCCGCCTGCACCGCGAACACCGCCCGCCACCCGAGGGCTCCGACCAACGGGCCGCCGACGGCGAGACCCACGGCCGGTGCGCCGGCGGCCACCAACGACCACCAGCCCATGGCCTTCACCCGCTCCTCGGGCGGGAAGGCCCGCATGATGAGCGCCATCGAGGTGGGCTGGGTGGCCGAGCCGATGACCTGGGTGATGGTGCGCAGGGCGATGAGCGCCAGCGCGCTCCACGCGAAGGCGGTGCCGCCCGCGACGATGGTCGCCAGGACGAAGCCGGCGAGGAACACCTTGCGTTGGCCGCGCAGGTCGCCCATCTTCCCGAGCACCGGCAGGGCGATCGCCGAGGCGAGCATCGGGGCCGAGACGACCCACGTGAGCAGCGTGTTGCTCTTGCCGAACTCGTCGGCGATGTCGGGCAGGGCGACGGTGAGGATCGTGACCGGGAAGGTGGTGGCGAACATGCCGACCAGTGCGGTGACCAGCACCCACCGTCGGTAGTTGCCCCGCTCCTTCAGGCGCGCGACGAGGTCCGCACGGGTCCCGGTCAACCAGCCGGCATCGTCGCGCTCGCCTTCGTGCATCACCGATTCGAGGCTAGGTGCCGGGCGGCGGGACCCGACCGACCACGATGCCGAGGATGGACTCGGTGGGCACCCGACCGTGGTGGCGGCTGTCGGTGGACAGCGACCGGCGGTCGCCCACCGCCACCCACCCCGGACCGGCGGCCACCCGGTCGTCGCCCTCGGACCACGCGGAGCCCGGACCGGCGACCAGCCGCTTCACTCCGATCAGGTCGTGCTCCCAGGGCAGCGCGATGACCGCGATGGAGCCGGTGCGGGGCCGCACGACGCGGCCGAGCAGCGAGTCGGAGCGGATGGTCAGGACCGTGTCGCGCGGGGCGAGCGTGGGCAACATGGACTCGCCGCGGACGAGGTGCCGCTCGAGCGCCGAGGCGACGAGCGCGGCGAGCGCGACCCCGGTTGCGGCGCCGCACAACGCCGCTAGGGTCCGACCTCGAGTGTCCATCACCTCTTTCAAGGAGCTCCCCATGAGCATTGTTTCCCGACTGCTCTCGATCGCTGACCTGGACGATGCTGCCACGGTCGACGCCCACTGCGACCTCATGTGCGGTGTGTACAACCCCGCGCAGGCCCGCATCGAGGCCGAGTCCGTGCACGAGATCATGAAGAAGTACCAGGACTCCGACGACGACGTCTTCCGCCAGCGCTGCATCATCATCAAGGAGCAGCGGGCCCAGCTCGCCAAGGAGCACCTGTGGGTCCTGTGGACCGACTACTTCAAGCCGCCGCACGTCGAGCAGTTCCCCCAGCTCCACGACCTGTTCTGGCGCGCCACCAAGGCCGCCGGCGACGCCAAGAAGAGCGTCGACCCGGCCGACGGTCAGAAGCTGCTCGACCTCATCGACGAGATCGCCGACATCTTCGCCGAGACCAAGAAGTAAGCACGCGGGGCTCCGCCCCCCGTGAACCCCCCGAAGGGCCGGCACCGGGGGTACCGCCTCTAGCGCTCGGCGCTGAACTTCGACCGACGCTGGTGGCGCTCCAGGGCGAGTGCCACCAGCTCGTCGATGAGCTTGGCGTAGGGCAGGCCGCTGGCCTCCCACAGCTTGGGGTACATCGAGTGCGGTGTGAAGCCGGGGATCGTGTTGACCTCGTTCACCAGCAGCCGGTCGCCGTCCTCTTCGTAGAAGAAGTCGACCCGGGCCATGCCGTCGCAGCGCAGGGCTCGGAACGTGCGGCACGCGAGTTCGCGGAGCTCGTCGCTGACCGGTGACGGGATCGGGGCGGGGATGAGCAGCTCGGCGCTGCCGTTGACGTACTTGTCCTCGTAGTCGTAGAAGTCGGCGCCCGGCTTGACCTCGCCCACCACCGAGGCGCGCGGTATGGCGTTGCCGAGCACCGCGCACTCGAGCTCTCGTCCGTCGATGCCTTCCTCGATGACGACCCACTCGTCGTAGGACGTGGCGAGCTCGACCGCCGCCGCCAGGTCCGCGGCGTCGGTCACCTTCGAGACGCCGATCGAGCTGCCCATGTTGGCCGGCTTGACGAACAGCGGCAGGCCGAGCTCGTCGACGACTCGCTCGAGCGTCTCGTCGTCGACATCGGTGTCGCGCAGCGCCCGCCACGCGCCCTGGTCGATTCCGTGGGCGGCCAGCACGTCCTTGGCCATCGCCTTGTCCATGGCGACCGCGGAGCCGAGCACGCCGGTGCCGACGTACGGGACGCCGGCCAGCTCGAGCAGGCCCTGCACCGTGCCGTCCTCGCCGTACGGTCCGTGCAGCAGCGGCAGGACCACGGTGATGACGTCGTCGGCGTCGGGACGGATCGTCGGAGTCGGGTCGACCTGGGTGCCCTCGGCATGGAGCGCCTCGGGAAGTGCCTTGGCCGCGCCGAGCGCGGCCAGCGCGGCGTCGTCGCGCACCCAGCGGCCATCGCGGGTGATGCCCACCGGCAGCGGGTCGTAGCGGTCGCGGTCGATCGCCCGGAGCACGTGCGCCGCGGTGGAGCACGAGATCTCGTGCTCGGCGGACGCTCCTCCGAACAACAGGACGAGTCGGACGTGATCGGGCAGCGGCATGGAGGCGGAGTGTAGGGAGACGCCCGACCGTCGACGAGGGAATGGGATCGACTCCGAGGGAATGGGATCGGCTCCGAGCGGTGACAGACTCCGGCCGTGGAGTTCAGCACCGAGGAACTGGCCCGGGTCGTCCGGGGTTCGTTGCACGGTCCGTCCGTGACCGTCGATGGCGTCGCCACCGACTCGCGCACGGTCGCCGGTGGCGAGCTGTTCGTGCCGCTGTCGGCCGAGCGCGACGGTCACGAGTTCATCGACTCGGCGCTGCGCGCCGGCGCCGCCGCTCACCTCACCGAGCGCGACCCGGGCGAGGCGGTGGCCATCCGCGTCGACGACACCCTGACCGCCCTCGGACGCATCGGCACCCATGCCCGCGACCGGCTCCCCGAGGCGGTCATCGGCATCACCGGCTCGGTGGGCAAGACGTCGGTGAAGGACATGCTCGCCGCCGTGCTGCGGACCACGTACCGGGCCGAGGCCAGCGAGCGCTCGTTCAACAACGAGATCGGTGTCCCGCTCACGCTCGCCAACGTCCCCGCTGACACCGAGGTCGTGGTCGTGGAGATGGGCGCCCGGGGCATCGGCCACATCGCCCGCCTGTGCGACATCGCCCGCCCGTCGGCGGCCATCGTCACCATGGTGGCCGAGGTGCACACCTCCGAGTTCGGCGGCATCGAGGAGGTCGCCATCGCCAAGCGCGAGCTGGTCGAGGCCGTGCCGGTCGACGGCTTCGTGGTGCTCAACGGTCAAGACCCGCGGGTGCGGAAGATGGCCGACCACACCGACGCCCGGGTCCTGACGTTCGGGACCTCGGGCGACGTGGTCGCCCAGAAGGTGGACGTCGACGAGCGCCTCCGCCCCCGGTTCCGCCTCAGCACGCCGTGGGGGACCACCGACGTGCAGCTGGCCGTCCACGGCGTACACCAGGTCGGCAACGCCCTGGCCGCCGCCGCAGCTGCGCTGGCGCAGGGGGTGCCGCTGGACGCGGTGGCGGCCGGCCTCGGCGACGCCGAGCTGTCGCCTTGGCGGATGGAGCTACGCCATACCGACGCCGGCGCCGTGGTGATCAACGACGCCTACAACAGCAACCCCACCGCCCTGGACGCCGCCCTCCACTCGCTGGCCGCCCTCGACGCCGACCGACGCGTGGCCGTGCTCGGGTTGATGGCCGAGCTCGGCCCGGCCAGCGACGAGCGCCACGCCGAGATGGGCGACCTGGCCGAGGACCTCGGCATCGAGGTGGTCACCGTCTCCTGCCCGCAGTACGGCGTCGGCACCGACGTGGCCGATGTCGACGCGGCCGTGGCCGCCGTGGGCGAGCTGCACGCCGGCGACGCCGTGCTGGTCAAGGCCAGTCGGGCCGCCGGCCTCGAGCACGTCGCCCACCGCCTCGCCGACGCCTGACCGACCCCCTCTCGAAAACTGGCAGCTCCCGCGTACCAGAACTGGCAGCTCCCGCGTACCAGGCCGGCGGCGGACGTGGCCGGTGGCGCCTTCTGGTACGCAGCGGCTGCCAGTTTCGGTACGGAACGGCTGCCAGTTTCCCCAGGGTCGGGAGGGGATTGGGTCAGGCGGCGGAAGCGAGCGCCGGCGGGAGGCCGGCGCCCATCAGCTCGACGAAGTTGCGGCGGTAGAAGCGGTCGCGCACATCGTCGTCGGCGTCGCCGAGCGAGGCCTCGAAGCGCTCGACCGGGCGGCGGCCGCCCTCGACGTGGGGGAAGTCGGTGCTGAACAAGACCACGTCGGCGCCGGCCTGCTCGACGATCCAGCCCACGTCCTCGGTCGGGTAGGGCGTGAACTTCATCTGCCGGTGCACGTACTCGCTCGGCCGCAGCGACAGCTGCTGGAGCCGCTCCTCGTGGCGCCCGAACGCGTCCATCGCCGACTCCATCTGGCGCATCCACGCCGGCACCCAGATGGCGCCCTGCTCGATGACGCCGATGCGCAGCCGGGGGAAGCGCTCGAAGATGCCGTCGAAGATCATCGTGGCCAGCGTCTGGGCGGGCGGACCCGGGATGCCCATGTAGTCGACGCAGCGGAAGTTCTCGTCGCCACCGTGGAAGTCGGGCGGGATGGGCAGGCCGTTCTGGAAGTAGCGGGGGTCGATCAGGTCACCCGTGCCCCCCACGTGGAACACGATCGGGATGTCGGCTTCCTGGGCTCGTGCCCAGACCGGGTCGAGCGAGCGGTGGCTGGGGGAGTGGTGCGCCGGGCAGCCCGAGGGGATCAGCAGGGCGGCTGCGCCGAGACCGATGGCCTCGTCGGCCATGGCCGCCGCCCGGTCGAAGTCCGCCAGGGGCACGTACATGGTCGACAGGAGGCGCTCGTCGACCGAGCAGAACTCGGCCATGCCCCGGTTGTGGGCGCGGGCGGTGCCGTAGGCCATGTCGAGATCGACCGAGCCGTCGGGTCCCGGCTGCTCCCACTGGTACAGGCGGGAGTTGTGGAAGGTGTTGAACACGAGCTGGGACTGCACGCCGATGAGGTCGAGGGCACGGACGCGGTCGTCCGCGATGAACGAGCCGGTGGCGGCGAAGTTCTTGCGGAGCATGATCTCGCCGGCCTCATCGGCGCGGTACTCCTCCGAGGCGTGCTTGGCGGCCAGGCGGTCGAACGTGGCCTCGAGGTCGGCGAGCTGCTCGTCGACGTCGCCGGTCTGGCGCAGCTCGTTGCCGCTGGTCAGCGGGAGCGGCTCGATCCGGTCGCGCAACGACGGGTCGGCGTACCGGCGCAGCCACGTGGGCGTCTCCATGATGTGGGCGTCGGCGTCGTGGACGACGCGGTCCTGGATGTAGGGCATGCCGTTCCCCCCGGGGATGGTCGTGGAGGCGACCGCCTCAGCGGCGGTCTGGCCTCGGATGGAGATCCGCCCACCATGCCAGTCCGATGGCGACGAGCGCACCGGGCAGCACGACGGTGGTGACCGACGCCGCGTCGATGAGCGGGCCGGCGATGAGGTTGCCCAGCGGCACCGTGCCGCCGAAGCACATGGCCCACAGTGCCATGACCCGACCCCGCTCGTGGCTCTCGAGGTGCGTCTGCAGCACGGTGGACAGGGCGGTGATGGCAGAGAAGTAGAAGAACCCGACGAGGACGACCACGGCGAAGGCGGGTGCGGGGGAGCGCAGCAGCGAGAACACGGCGAGCGCGCCGCCGAAGGCCACCAGCGCGAAGCGGACCAGCCACTCCTTGGCCACGTTGGCGAACAGGGTGCCGACCGACAGCGCCCCGCACATGGCGCCGACCCCGAAGCAGGCGTAGAGCCAGCCGTAGGTCGTGGACTTGGCGGCGATGCCGAGGTTGCGGTCGGCGAGCACCGGCATCTGACCGATGAAGGGTAGGCACAGCAGCGCGTACAGGAACATGGTGGACAACGACCGCCCGACCACGTAGCGCCTCCTGGCGACGCGGAAGGCGAGGGCCAGCCGGGCCAGGCGCGGCTCGACCAGGCCGGATCCGACCACCTCGGGCAGCCGGACGGTGGCGAGGGCGCCGATCACGAACAGGTAGGTGGCGGCGTTGATCGTGAACACCCATGGGGCGCCGTAGCTGGCGAAGAGCATGCCGCCGATGGCCGGGCCGATCACCCGGGCGCCGTTCATCTGGGCCGAGTTGAGCGAGATGGCGCCGGCGAGGTTGCCCGGCCCGACGAGGTCTGGCAGCACGGCCGAATACGTGGGGCCGAACACCGACTGCCCGAGGCCGATCAGGAACACGATGCCGACGATGGCCGCCCGGCTGGGGTCGGGTGCCCGGACCACGAGGGCGAGGCCCACGGCGAGCACGGCCTGGGTGCTGGACACGAGCATGAGCAGACGCCGGCGGTCGAAGGTGTCGGCGAGCAGACCACCGATCATCGAGAAGAACAGGAACGGACCGAGCTGGGCGAACAGCACGACGCCCACGAACGACGACGAGCCGGTGAGGTCGTAGGCGAGGGCGCCGAGGACCACGTTCTGCATCCACGTGCCGATGTTGGACAGGAAGGCGCCGGTGTAGACCCGCCGGAACACGTCCTGGCGGAGCGCGTCGAGCGCCGAACCCGTGGTCGACGGGTGTCCCCACTCCCCGTCGGCCGGCGTCTCGGCGAGGGGCTTCTGGTCGGGTGGTCCGTCGTCCTCGGGTATGTCGGTCGAGGCCGCCCTGTCCACCGGGGAATTCTGTCACTCCGACTCGCCACCTGACCAGCCGGTCAAGTTGTCCGGTCAGGGGTCGCCTGCTTGCGTTTCCTGCGACACTGGGTGAACATGTGTTCGATGCAGGGATCCGCCGCCGCCGGCATCCTCCACGCCGACCTCGACTGCTTCTATGCGGCCGTCGAGCAGCGCGACCAGCCGGCACTGCGGGGCAAGCCGGTGCTGGTCGGTGCCGGGGTGGTCCTGACCGCCAGCTACGAGGCCAGGGCGCACGGCGTGCGCACGCCGATGCCCGTCGGGCAGGCCAGGGCGCTGTGCCCGGGGGCGATCGTGGTCCGGCCCCGGATGCAGGCTTACAGCGAGGCGAGCCGAGCGGTCTTCGAGATCTTCCGCGACACCACGCCGCTGGTCGAAGGCCTGTCCATCGACGAGGCCTTCCTCGACGTGCACGGTCTGCGCCGGATCGCCGGCGAGCCCGCCGACATCGCGTCGCGGCTGCGTCAGCGGGTGGCCGCCGAGGTCGGGTTGCCGATCACCGTCGGCGTCGCCCGCACCAAGTTCCTGGCCAAGGTGGCCAGCGGTGTGGCCAAGCCCGACGGCCTGCTGGTGGTCGAGCCCGAGCGCGAGCTCGCATTCCTCCACCCGCTGGAGCTGCGCCGGCTCTGGGGCGTCGGCCCGGTCACCGCCGACAAGCTCGGCCGGTGCGGTCTGCGGACCGTGGGCGACGTCGCCGCGCTGCCCGAGTCGGCGCTCGTGGGCATGCTCGGCCCCGCTGCCGGCCGGCACCTGCATGCGCTCGCCCGCAACGTCGACCCACGCGCTGTCACGCCTGGTCGGCGGCGGAGCTCGATCGGGTCGCAACGGGCCCTCGGCCGGCGACGTCGCAGCCGGGCCGAGCTCGATGGCGTGCTGCTCGCCCTGGTCGAGCGGGTCACCGACCGCCTGCGCGCCGGCCGCCGGGTCGGCCGCACGGTCACCCTGCGCCTGCGCCACGACGACCAGTCCCGCTCAACGCGCAGTCGCACACTGCCCGAGGCCACCGACCGCACCGACCTGATCCTGGCCACCGCCCGCCAGCTCCTCGAACGCCGCTGGCCCGAGCTCGACCAGATCGGCTGCACCCTGCTCGGCGTCACCGTTGGAGATCTGGCGCCGGCAGACGCCGTCCAGCTCAGCCTCGACCTCGACGGCCACGACCGACGGACGCTCGACCACACCATCGACGAGGTGCGTCAGCGGTTCGGCGGCGCTGCGGTCGTGCGGGCCTCGTTGCTGCACGGCCGCACAGGACCGGCGGTGCCCCTGCTTCCCGATCCGGTGCCCGACACCTGAGCGCCGTCGACGGTCCGGTGGGCAGGCAGGATGGGGACATGGATGACCGGCCGCGCCTGCTCGTGTTGCCCGACCGCCCGTGGCTCGCCGACGCCGTCCGCGCCGGCGGGGGCACGGTCGTCACCGAGGGCCCCGCCGACGCCGTGGTGTGGAGCGACCCGCGAGATCCCCAGGGCCTGCGTGCCCTGCTCGACGAGCATCCCGACGTGCGCTGGGTCCAGTTGCCCTGGGCGGGGATCGAGCCCTACGTCGAGGTGCTCGACCACGACCGGGTGTGGACCTGCGGCAAGGGCGTCTACGCCGACCCGGTCGCCGAACAGGCGCTGATGCTGGCGCTCGGCGGGCTGCGGGGCATGGCCACCTATGCGCACGCCGACCGCTGGACGGGGCCCGAGGGCGTCAACCTGCTGGGCGCCCGCGTGGTCATCGTCGGTGGCGGGGGCATCGCCCGTTCGCTGCTGCGCCTCCTCGAGCCCTTCGGCTGCACGACCACGGTCGTTCGGCGCCGCGACGAGCCGCTCGGCAGCGCGTCGCACACGGTGACCATCGACGCGCTCGACGACGTCCTCGTCGGTGCCGACGTTGTGTTCCTCACCCTCGCCCTCACGCCCGAGACCCGCGGCTTGTTCGACGGGCGACGGCTCGGCCTCCTCCCCGAACACGCCTGGCTGGTCAACGTGGCTCGCGGCGAGCACGTCGTCACCGACGATCTCGTGGCCGCTCTGCGCGACCACAGCATCGGCGGTGCCGGGCTGGATGTGACCGACCCGGAACCGCTGCCCGAGGGTCATCCGCTGTGGTCGCTGCCCAACTGCTTCATCACGCCGCATGTCGGCAACACCCCGGAGATGGCGGTGCCGCTGCTCAGCGCGCGGGTGCGGGAGAACGTGCGCCGGTTCGCCGCCGGCGAGGCGCTGATCGGTCCCGTCGACGTCGACGCCGGCTACTGAGCCGAGATCGCCACCCGGTGGTCAGTCGCGCTCGCCCTGGAAGAGCCGGGTCACGCGCAGGAAGGGCTCCTGCATGGCGTGCAGCTGCTCGGCGGTGGAGGTGAGCCGTTCGAGCGTGGCTTCCATCTCGTCGAGCTGGCCGATCATGGACTCCAGCTGGGTGCGCTGCAGCTCGAGCTGGGTGCGGATGCTCTCGAGCTGGTCGAGCGACGGCGAGAAGGTCACGACGAGGTCACGCATCGTCTGGAGCTGCTCGCCGGGCAGGAACATCCGGCCGAGCTGGTGCTGCAGGCCGGTGATCTGATCGGAGGGCAGGCCGAGCCGGCTCAGCACCTGCGCGAACGGGTTGGTGCGGTCCTCGTCGGCCATCGCACCGACGGTACCGCCGGGTGGCAAGCTGATGTCGTGCGCATCACCGGGCTCGATCATCTGGTGCTCAACGTTGCCGACGCGAAGCGCTCGCTCGCCTTCTACGTCGACGTCCTCGGCCTGGAGCCGGTGCGTCTGGCCGAGTGGGAGGCGGGAGAGGCACCCTTCGTGAGCGTGCGCGTCGACGCCAACACCATCATCGACCTCATGGAGCAGGAGGTCACCGGCCGCAACGTCGACCACTTCTGCCTGGTCGTCGAGGACGACATCACCGAACTGGCGGCTTCGGGCACGCTCGACGTCGAGCTCGGCCCGGCGTCGCTGTTCGGCGCCCGTGGCCAGGGCGACGCCATCTACGTGCGCGACCCCGACGGCCACCGGGTCGAGCTCCGCTCGTACGGCGCATAGGCACCCGTTCACACGACCGAATCTGACGAAATCCCGTCGGAAACGGTCGTGTGAACCATCGGGGGTTCGCCGGCGGGGGCGGCTGGCGTTGCGAAGGGAGGCGACTGCTACAGTGCGCCGCCCCTGAGGGCGTATAGCTCAGTTGGCTAGAGCGCACGCTTCACACGCGTGAGGTCACAGGTTCAAGTCCTGTTACGCCCACTCCTGTTTGCCCAGGTCACAGCGTTGCCGGGGCCTTCTGTGGGGCCATTTGGTCACGAAATGGTCACGAACGGATCGGCACACGGTGACACTCGAGGCTCCCAGACGGCACGATTCGGCACCGCTGGAGGCCGGGTTCAGGGCCGAGTGTCGGGCTCGCTGACGTGGATGCTGATGCCGAGATCGGCGGCGATCTCGGCCAGCCGCTTGCCTACGTTGCGTGCGCTTCCGAACCAGAGCCGGCGACCGTGGACCAGCCCGGCGGCGAGGGTCTCTCCGACCAACAGCCCCGCCGAGCCGTACGCCGCGCCGATCGCCGCGGCCTCGTCCAGCAGCGGCCGCGGGTCGAGGATCTGGAGCACCTCGGGGTGCGGCCGCCGGATGGCTTGCTGATCGGCCTCGCTCAGCAGCTGCGACAGTTGGCCGGCGCCGGGGGAGTGGATGCGCTGGAGCAATCGGTAGTGGCGGTAGGCGGGAAGCACGAGCGACTCGTCCATGTCCAGCTCCGTTGGGGCAGCGCCGACGAGGACGCGCACGGCCAGGTACTCATCGATCACCAGCACGGCTCAGCGACTCCCGGAGCCCAGTCAGGCTTCGTCGTCGGGTCCGTGTCCACTGAGGGCCGGGTCGGCCTCCAGGTCGGCATCGAGCGCCGCCTGGAAGTCGTCCATGAGATCGCCCGTGGTGAGGCGTAGAAGAAGCTTTCGACCTTCCGGCGTGACGCGCGGGTCACCGGCGCGTCGGCGGCGTCGGCGTTCCTCGAGAAGATCCTCGCCTGTGGTCACGTGATCCATTGTGCCTCCGATCATGCCCTTCTTGACAGGGTGCGGCTCGCTCAGCCCTCGGCGCCGTCGAGCAGGCGTGCGTACCGGCTCGCCGCCTCGGCCTGCGCACCGGGAAGGACCTTCTGGTAGCGGGCGAGGGTGAACGCCACCGTGGAGTGACCGAGGCGCTCCTGCACGACCCGAGGCTGCTCCCCGGATGCGAGCATGATCGACGCCGCGGTGTGGCGGACGTCGTGCAGTCGGAGCATCGTCACGCCAGCTCGTGCCACACGCACCTTGAAGCGGGCCGATACGCGCTTGGGGTGGTGCGGCGAACCGTTGTCCTTCGCGAACACGAGATCGAGACCATCGGGGTCGTAGGCCTCGCCCAGGGCCAGCCGCTGCTCGGCTTGTTCGACCCGGTGCCGGCGCAGCGCGTCGATGGTGGCTGCATCGAGGTCGACGACACGGCGTGAGCGGTCGGACTTCACCGCCAGCATCGTCGGCACCGCACCGACCATCGTGTACTGCTGGGTGATCGACACCCGCCCGGCAGCAAGATCGACATCGGACCAACGCAGCCCCAGCGCCTCGCCGCGTCGACAACCCGTCGCCAGGTAGAAGCGCCACAGCAGCGCATCCGGGTCGTCCGCCACCGACGCCAGGAACCGCCGCGCCTCCTCGGGCGTCCACACCTTCGTCTCCGGCGCCTGACTGGCCCGCTCCGACGGCGGATCGGAGTTCAGCGCGACATTGGTGCGCACCAGACCCTTGCGGGCGGCGTCCTTGAGCGCCTTGCCGATGACCGAAGCCAGGAACCGCACGCTGCGACGAGACAGCCCGCCCTCTTTGCCGTCCCGGCGACCGCCGGTGAGAAGACCGGCGTAGAGCTCGTCGAGCTGCCGCGCCGTGAGCAAGTCGAGGCGAGTGCGAGCGACGGTCGGCCACTGCCTCGGATCCGGGTCGGCACCGAGCTTCTGGCGCAGCAGGTGGTTCACCACGACGCGGCGGTATGCGACCACCGTCGTCGCCTTGTGGGACCGAAGCTCGAGCGCGTCGAGCCAGCCGAGCATGTACTGGCCGAACGTCAGCTCGCTGGGAGCGACGTAGGTGTTGTCCCGCACCTCGCCGAGAAGCGCATCCACCTGCGCGGACACCTCGGCCTTGGTGCGCCCAGTCACGCGGCGCTGCTCCCGGACCGGTGACCCTGCTGGAGCCACGTCGACGACAGCGGTCCACCGCTCGCCTCGGCGGGTGATCGTCGGCCTTCGCCTCATCTCGTTCTCCTTCGTTTCCCGTTGTCCGAGCCGACGGGCCCATCGCACGGGATGGCGGTCGGGCGGTTCGTAGCGCGCCCGATGAATTCAGCTGGGTCTGTAGTAGTCGTCCCTCTTCTTGCGGCCAGAGCTGCGGGTCGGCGTTGGTCAGGGAGTGTCGTCGTGTGCTGGTTCGGGTTGGTCGAGGGTGTCGAGCAGTTGGCCGAGGGCGCCGAGCACGTCGCGGGCGGCGTCGAGGTCGCCGAAGGTTTCGCGCAGGAGCATGCGGGCCCGGAGGGTGGTGAGGGCGGCGAGTCGGGGGTGGACGTCGTCTTGGATGCGGCCGAGGTTTTCCATCCTGCCGTCGTCGTAGATGCGAACGCGGTGGCCGGGGTGGGGCCAGGACAGCAGGAACTCTTCCCAGGCGGCGAGGTTGTCGGGGGTGCCGATGACCACGTCGAACAACTCGACGGGCTCGAGGCCGTCGGGGCCGGCGTCGGGGACGGCGACGACGTGGCTGTCCCAGGCGGAGGGTGGGGTGAGGAAGAAGCCGATGGGCAGGTCGAAGGCGCGGGCGAAGGCGACGAGTTCGTCGGCGTCGATCTGGCGGATGCGGGTGCCGTCGACGGAGCGTTCCAGGGCGGACCAGCTGGCGGTGGACAGGCGGGTGCCGAGGTAGGGCTCGCAGGCTTCGGCGGCTTGGTCCTGGGTCCAGCCGCGCAGGAGGCGGGCCTTGGCGATGTTGTGGGCGACGATCTGGTTCGGCGTCCAGGCCGGCGTGGCGGGCTGCTTCTTGCGGGGCACGGGAAGCATCTTGCCATCACGCACCGACATCAACCATCACAACGATCGCTCAACATTCGGGTTGTCAAGGTAGTTACATGGGTGTAATCTGTCAACCCGCTCACTGCTCTGCAGGTGGGTTGATGTTGGGAGATTGGGGTGGCACTGATGCCGCAGCGGACCGAGTTCTGGACCGTGCCCGAGGTGATGGCGTATCTGCGTCTGGGGCGCACGACCGTGTACACGCAGGCCCGCCGGTATCTGGCCACCGGTGGGGCCGAGGGGATCCCGTGCCGCAAGTTCGGCCGGTCCCTGCGATTCCCCGCCGACGAGCTCGTGGCCTTCGCCGAGCGTGAGCCCACCGTCGACGAGCCCACCGCTGAGGAGCTGACGTCGGCCCGGGCGCCCCGATCGTCGACGCGTCCATCGGAGCGGACCCGTCCCTCGAGCCCATCGCCGTCCCAGTCCCACCGAACGGCAAGCGCCCGCACCGACACGGTGCAGGCCGCGCTCCCGTTCACCGATTGAACCCCTCGGAGCCTCGATGACCCACCTGATGAGCCACAGAACGCAACGACAGGACAGACAGGTGCCCGCGGGGCGGGAGGGAGCGCGCTCGTGCTGGATGTGAACACGATCTACGCGTCCTCGGCGGGAACGTCGGCCGCCTACTACACCCAGTACCTGACCCCGGACGGCACCGGCGAACGACCGGGCGTGTGGGCCGGCCGTGGCGCCGCCCAGCTCGGCTTGTCCGGCGAGGTCAGCACCGAGGACCTCGAGGCCCTGCTCTCTGGCCATGACCCGCACACCGGTGGGCTACTCGGTACCAGGTTCGTGGATCGGGTGACCCGCCACGGCAAGTTGATCCAGGCGGTGGCCGGCTTCGACGGCACCTTCTCCGCCCCCAAGTCCGTGTCGGTGCTGTGGGCGCTCACCGGCGACGACGGCTGGCGAGAAGCTCACGACCTGGCCGTGCAGGCGGTGGTGGATCATGTCGAGCGGTTCGGCGCCACGACCCGGGTCCGGGTGAACGGGCCACGGTCCTACCCGGACGCCATCGGGTTGACCATGGCGCTCTTCCCCCAGTCCACCTCCCGCGAGGACGACCCGCAGCTGCACACCCACTGGATCACCAGCAGCAAGGTCCAGCTGCCTGATGGCCGCTGGTATGCACTGGATGCGTCGTATCTGAAGGACAACCAACGGGCCCTGGGCTTCGTCTACCAGTCGGTCCTGCGCACCGAGCTCACCGCCCGCTACGGCGTCGCCTGGGGACCCGTGGTCAACGGCCAAGCCGAGATCGCCGGCATCCCCACCGAGGTCCTCGACGTGTTCTCCAAGCGCACCCGGCAGGTCGAACACCTCCGGGAGATGATGCTGCTCGGCTTCCGCGAACGCGAAGGCCGCGACCCGACCAAGCGGGAGTACGCAGCCATCTCCCGGGAAGCTGCTGCCGATTCCCGCCGGGACAAGACCGGCATCCCGCTCGAGCAGTTGATGCCCCGGTGGCGGGGCGAGGCCGAAGGCATCGGCTGGACCGGCCAGCGCGTCCTCACCGCCGCCCGGGAAGTCGCACGCACCGTCACCCGGCAACCCAGCCCGACACTCGACGACATCCTCGACCGCGTCTCCACGCAGGCGTCGACGTGGAAGCGCATCGATGTCCTGCAGGCCATCTGCGACCTCACCCCCGTCCAGGCCGGCTTCGACGGCCAGTCCTGGGCCCGCACCCTCGAAGCCACCACCGACCAGGTCATCGCCGACCACCTCCACCTGGATCCACCAAGCACCGCCGAGGGGCTGGTGCGGGCCTCCGACGGCCGCTCCATCTGGGTGGACCCGAACACGTCGCATCTCACCCACCCGACGGTGCTCGCCCAAGAAGAACGCATCCTCACCTTCGCCCTCGACACCCACGAGGCAGACCCCACGCCCTCGGCCACCGTCGACTGCGCCGGCCTCGACGTCCTCCAAGCCGACGTCGCCCGAGCGGTCGCCGGCCAGGACGCCCTGGTGTTGGTGGTCGGCCCGGCCGGGACCGGCAAGACCACCACGCTCGAGCGGGCCCGGCTGGATCTGACCGATCAGCAGCACCGGCCGGTGTTCGGGATCGCCCCCACCGCCAAAGCCGCCCGGGTCCTGGAAGCCGAGACCGGCATGCGCGCCGACACCCTCGCCAAACTCCTGCACGAATGGAACCGACCCACCGGACCCCACCCGGCGTTCCACTTGCCGGCCGGGACGACGGTGGTGTGTGACGAGGCCGGCATGGTCGGCACCGCCAGCCTCGACCGCCTCGTCGGCCTCGCCCGCACCCAACAGTGGCGGCTGGTGTTGGTCGGGGACCCCGCCCAACTCCAAGCCGTCGGCCGGGGTGGCATGTTCTCCGAACTGTGCCGCATCGGCCGCACCCACCACCTCGCCACCGTCCACCGCTTCACGCAGCGCTGGGAACAAACCGCCACCCTCCAACTCCGCGACGCCCGCCCCGGCGTGCTCGACACCTACCTGGCCCACGACCGGGTGAGCCCTGGTGGCATCGACGACCACCTCGAGGCCATCGCCCACGCCTGGACCAAGCATCACGCCGCCCGCCGGTCGGTGGCCGTGACCGCGCAGACCAACGCGCATGTCGACCTGCTGAACGAAGCCATCCAGACCCGACGTCGCCAGCGAGGTGACCTCGACCCGTCCCTGGCCGTGCCCATCGCCGCAGGTGAGGCCGCCGGACCTGGTGACCTCATCGTGACCCGTCGCAACGACCGCACGCTCGTCGACGAGCACGGGGAGCCGGTCCGCAACCGCGAGTCCTGGCACCTCGACCACGTGCACCCCGACGGCAGCCTCACCGTCGCCCGCACCACCGGGCCCGGCCGGGTGCGTCTACCTGCCGACTACGTCCAAGAGCACGTGCGCCTCGGCTACGCCGCGACTGCGCATGGTCATCAGGGCGACACCGTCGATGTCAGCTACACGCTCGTGTCCACCGCCACCACCCACCGGGGCCTCTACGTCGGCGCGACCCGGGGTCGGCACGACAACCAGCTCCACGTCATCACCGACACCCCCGACCTCGGAGCAGCCACCGGCATCCTCGAATGGGTCCTCACCAACGACCGGGCCGACATCCCCGCCGTCGTGCAACGCCGCCGGCTCACCGAAGCCGCCCACCAAGCACCCACCGTGTCACTCGAGGACCAACTCGCCGCCGCCCACCAGGCCGTCACCGCCGCCCACCACCGCGCCGCTCCCTTCGATCGAGCCGTCGAGGACACCCACCAACGCCTCACCCATACCACCACGCGGCTCCACGAGCTCGAACGTCAAGCCGACCAAGCGCGGCCCTGGCAACGCCGCCGCTACCACCAACCCCTCGAGGCCGCCCGCCAGGACGTCGAGGCGGCCACCGCCCGCTACGAGACGGCCGTCGACGCCGCCCAACCCACCCGTACGGCCCTGTCCCGGGCCGTCGACCACCGGAACCGGATCGACCAACAACTCGACACCCAACGCCTACGCCAACACCTCGACGACCTCACCCGGCGACCCGCCCTCGAACAAGAACCCCCCGGACTCAGCCTCTGACGGGGTCGCTTGCTGCCACGACCTCGGCCACCGGGCCTGTCGGAAACCTTGTGGAAGTCAATGAGCCGTGATGGTCCACCACCTCGGGGTGGTGGCCAGATTGGATCATTCGATGAAGGACAAGGATGAAACGACGACGGCCGAGCACAGCGATGGTCGGGCGAGCACGGCGACGGCGGTCGAGGAGGCTCCGGCGCCGAAGGTGAAGAGGGAGTTCCGGTTGCCGCGCAACAGCCTCGACAAGGAGTTGGCGGAGCGGCTGGTGGCCCAGGCCCGCGAAGACGGTGTCGATTTGGTCGGCCCCGATGGCTTGCTGTCAGGGATCGTCGGCCAGCTGCTGGAGACGGCCCTCGAGGTCGAGATGACCGAGGAGCTCGGTTATGAACGCCACGCCAGGACCGACTCCACCAATGCCCGAAACGGCACGTCACCCAAGACGCTGCAGACCGACGTCGGGCCGGTGACGATCAACGTTCCCCGGGACCGCAACGGCAGCTTCGACCCGGTGATCGTCCCGAAGCATTCCCGGCGCCTGTCGGGCTTCGACGACCAGGTGATCTCGCTGTATGCGAAGGGGTTCACGACCGGCGACATCGTCGACCACGTCGCCGACATCTACGGCTCCCAGGTCAGCAAGGACTTGGTCACCAAGGTGACCGACGCCGTCCTCGAGGAACTCCAGGAGTGGCAGGCCCGACCGTTGGACCCGGTCTATGCGGTGGTGTTCATCGACGCCATCTACGTCAAGATCCGCGACGGCCACGTGTCGAACCGGCCGATCTACGTGGCCATGGGCATCAACCTGGCCGGTGAACGCGACGTGTTGGGCATGTGGTGCGGTACCGGCGGCGAGTCGGCCAAGCACTGGGCCGGGCACCTCACCGAGCTCCGCAACCGCGGCGTCAACGACGTGATGATCGTGGCCTGCGACGGTCTGCCCGGGTTGCCCGAGGCGATCGAGGCCACCTGGCCCCGGGCGACCGTGCAGACCTGCGTCGTGCACCTGGTCCGAGGGTCGTTGCGGTATGCGTCGAAGGCCGACTGGTCCAAGATCACCGCCGACCTCAAGAAGGTGTACACGGCGCCGACCGTCGATGCTGCCGAGGCCGCGTTCTTGGACTTCGCGGAGAAGTGGGGGACGAAGTATCCCGCGATCATCGGGCTGTGGGAGCGCTCCTGGGAGCAGTTCACGCCGTTCCTGGACTTCCCCGTCGAGCTTCGCCGGCTGATCTACACGACGAACGCGATCGAGTCGTTGAACAGCCGGTTCCGTCAGGCCGTTCGTCGACGAGGGCACTTCCCGCACGAGCAGGCCGCCATGAAGGTCCTGTACTTGTGCGTGAAGCGGCGGGACAAGAACAAGTCGAACCCCGAGGGGCGTGTGCAAGGCTGGAAGAAGATCCTCAACACGCTCGTGGTCACCTACGGCGAGCGAATCGAGTCAGCGATCAAGTAGCAGCAAACCCAGGCTCAGCTACTTCCACGAAAACGCTGACACGCCCCGGCCACCACGGAGCGATAGGTGGTGCGGGCGATCACCCGGAGATCGGGATCTATGAAGTGCCCCCTGTCAACAGTGGCCCGTGTCGCGGGACCGCTGATAGAGCGTCAGAGGCGCCGGTCTGACCGGAGGCCGCGCGCGGCAAAGCAAGAGAACCAGATGATCCTTTCCACGTCGGTGTCGTTGTCGTCCATGCCCGTGGGGCGTGGGGGGTTCGCATTCGGGATCCACTCTGCGCTCAGCTGAGCGGGTGTGCGCGCCGGTCGGGTGCCAAGGAATCTCTTGAACCCACGAAGGACCCCAGGTACGCGCACGCCCTCCACCAGACGCAGAGCGCTTCGAAATCGATGGCGGATGGTTGACCTCAAGAGCGAGATCACCTAGCCTGGCCATCGGCGTGGCGGTACGGCGGGGTGAAGGCCTTCTTTGTGGTCCGTTGCTGCGAATATTCCGGCGATAGACCTCGGAGGTTCAACCTGTGGAAACCCGTACTCGACCCAGAACAGGCCTAGCCATCGGCGCATTCTTCGCACCAGTACTGGCTGCAGCGATTTTCGTCGTGGCATTCGGAGGTGAGGCCTCCGCATACGTGCGCAACGGCTGCAAATTCCCCGGTACATCTCCATTCATTCAATCTAAGTTCTACTCCGTGGCTTCGGCGTACCAGACTGCTCATGACCAGGGGAGATCCAATTGGAATGACACGTCCGCGCCAGGCTATTTGGCGAACACCACGGGCACCGACCCCGAAGTTAAGGTCTACGACGGCTTCTATAGCTGGAGCATGAATGCGTCGGCAGCGGGTGGTTGCGACAGCGGCGGCGGACAGAACTGGTACAATGACATCGTTGAGATTCGTTACAATCGAAATTCGATGGATTCAATGGACGCCTTTCGAAAGAGCCTCACGGCGACTCATGAACTCGGCCATGCCTACGGCCTTGCTCACGATACGAGCGTTGACTGTGGTGCAGGAAAGGCTGTCATGGCGACTGATGCTGGCCTCGTTGCCTACGCTTGTGGCGATGGAGATGCCCCCTACGCTGACGATGTGTTCGGCGTGATGGCGGTCTACTGAGGATTATCATGATGACCAAGACTCGATTCAGTACCCGTCTCGTTCCCGCAGCTGCTATCGGCGGACTCGCTTTATCAGCTTTCATCCTTGTTGCTTTCGGCGGGCACATCTATAACTCAGACGCTGAGGCACCCAAGACGTATGAAGGGGACTATGATCGCCTCGCTTCAGTAGAGGAGTTGGCTTCGGCCTCGGATAGGGTGATGCATCTCGAAATTGGCGACGTGATCGGTGAAGTGGAAGACAGAGGGGGCGATCCTGAAGTCGATCCGGCATCAGGTGAGCCCATCAGGGGCATACCGATGATCGTTGTCGAGGCAGTAGTCCAGAGTTCTGCTTTCGCTGGTAGTGAGAGCGGTGAAACCGTCCTCATTGCAGTACCGAACTCGGAAGCGATCTCCGCAGATTTCCAACCTCTGCGAAAGGGTGACCGAATCGTGCTGTTTGGCAAACTGCGCGACGCGCGAACCGCCCCTGACTTGGCCAAATTCGGCGACTTCTTCGTGCCTGTCAGCGGCGACAACGGGGTGTTCGACGTTTCTGAGTCCCGAGCTACGGCTCGGTCGACTCATGTCCTGTCCCTCAATCGTGACGACGCACAGGGTCAGGCAACGGTCGAACGTCCGCGAAATGACCGCTTCTCCGCGACGTTAGGGGAGTTGTCGCAAGTAGTCGCCCGGAGCACGTAGCGACAGTCGGATCTGCCTCGGGTTCAGGCAGATCCCAGCAGCGTCGCGCCCCTACCTGGTCGCGCCCCTAGCTGGCGGTCGTGGTCTCCGAACTCGAGGCTAACTCGGCAGCTCCGTACTGTGGCCGCAGACACCCCAATGGCAGCGCTCCGTCCTTCTCGCGCAAGTGTTCGCCAACGATCACTACGTATCGTGTTCGGCACTCCAGCGCCGGGTCCCGCGAAGATTCAGCGGGCGTCCCTCGTCCGGTGCGGATCGCCGAACGTCGCCGAGTGTCGCCCAGTGTCTCTGACCAGGACACACGCGCATCAGGGGACATGGGCGGAGACGAGCGGACACGGCCGTATCCGTCCGTTAGATAGATACGTCGGCCGCGACTGTCCGAACGACGTCATGCGCACGCTTCTTCGGGCGCGCTTGGCCATCGTCTGTCCTCACGCGATGCCTTACCGCCAGAAGAAGGAACTTGAGGATCGAGGGATGACAGATTCTCATCGCACCACGCACCCTGCCAGGAGAGGCGCGGGTCACGAACTGGTCACGAACGGTCCGTCACGGGGGCGTACGGGGGGATACGTGGCGTTCATCCGCACTTCCTGAAACCGCAGGTCACCGCACTAAGCGGCACGCTCTGACACTCGCCGACATTCGCTTCCGTGGAAGTTCAAGTCCTGTTACGCCCACGGTTCGCCTTCGGCGAACACCGAGTTGCTCGGCTGCGCCTCGCAACTTGCCGCACCGGCGCCGGCCGGCGCCTACGTGCCGCCGAGGATCTCGGCGGCGTGGGTGACCGGGAGGAAGTGGCCGCCGCCCGGCAGCATGCGAAGGTCGGCGTGCGGCAGCCGCTCGCTCAGCAGACGGGCGTGTGACAGCGGGACCAGCGGATCGTCCTCGCCGTGCCAGACGGTGACCGGGGCGTGCACCGCCTCGGGCTCGAAGCCCCACGGTTGCCCGATGGCGGCGTAGTCGGCGGCCACGCCGGCGCCACCCGCTCGGACCGCCTCACGGACGAAGCCGACCAGCTGGCGATCCTCCATCGCCTCGAGCAGCACGCGCTCCGCGGGCAGCGCCGCATCGAGCAACGACCGGCGCAGCAGCCGATCGGGCGTCATCGACGCCGCGCGCACGATCGCCCGGGCGGCGGTCGGGCTCGACGGCGCCACCCGTAGCAGCACGCGGTCGAGGATCAGGCCGAGCTCACGGCGGCGCTGCCGGTCGTGCATGGGAACGACGCCGGCGATGGTCGCGGTCGCTTCGATCCGGTCGCCCAGCGCGTGTGCGCAGGCCAGTGCGAACGGTCCGCCGGCAGACCAGCCGGCGACCGAGAACGTCCGATGCCCGAGCCGGTCCATGACCCCGCCGACGATCTGCGGCCATCGGGCCAGTGTCGGGGCGTCGACGAGCGAGGACAGTCCGATGCCCGGCCGGTCGATGCTGACGAGGCAGACGCCCGCTTGGCGCGCCCCGGGTTCGGCCAGGCGCGCGTCGAGTCGGCTGCTCAGCCCACCGTGGCACCACACGACCGGGCGTCCCTGCGGCTCACCGAACACCTGCCAGGACACCGTGGTGCCGGCGACGACCGCGCGGTGCGGTGCGTCGCCGGTCGCGTCCTCCATCAGCAGACGTGTCTAGCCGCCGGCTTCGCTCACCAGGCGGAGGTGCTGGGCGCCGCCAGCGCGCTGGCTCTCGCGGGCAAAGGGCGTCGGGCGGGTCAGGAGCTTCTCGAACTGCGCCGCCGGCAACGCCTGGCTGAACAGGAAGCCCTGCATCTCGTCACAGCCGTTCTCCTGCAGGAAGAGTCGCTGGTCGTGGTTCTCCACGCCCTCGGCCACGACCTCGAGCCGGAGTCCGTGGGCCAGGGCGATCACTGCCGCGACGATGCGGGCGTTGCCGCCGCCGTGGGAGATCTCGCTGATGAAGTACTTGTCGATCTTCAGGCGGTTGATCGGGAAGCGGGTCAGGTAGCGCAACCCGCTGTAGCCCGTGCCGAAGTCGTCGATGGAGCACTGGACGCCGATCTCACGCAGGTCCTCGAGGGTCGCCGTGGTGAGCTCGGGGTCCTCCAACGCCAGGCTCTCGGTCAGCTCCAGCTCGAGCGAGCCGGCGGGCAGGCCGGTCATCCGAAGCGTGCGGGCCACCATCGTGCCGACCTGCTGCTGCTGGAACTGCCGCGCCGACACGTTGACCGCCACGGTCAGGGGGTGGCCGGCGTCGTACCACGCCTTGGTCTGGGCGCAGGCCTGCTCCAGCGCCCACTCGCCGAGCGGCACGATCAGACCGTTCTCCTCGGCGAGCGGGATGAAGTCCGATGGTGGGATCAGCCCGAAGCGCGGATGGTGCCAGCGCATGAGCGCCTCCATGCCCACGATGGACCCCGTCCGCAGCTCGACCTTGGGTTGGTAGTACATGGCGAGCTCGCCGCGCTCGATGGCGTGGTGCAGGTGGTTCTCGAGGGTGAGGCGTTGGTGCGCCCAGGCGTTCATCTCGTGCGTGTACAGCTCGAAGGTGTTCCGTCCGTTGCGCTTGGCGCGGTACATGGCCACGTCGGCGTTGCGCAGCAGCTCATCGGCGTCGGAGGCGTCGTCGGGGTACATCGACACCCCGATGCTGGGCGTGATGAACAGCTGCCGGCCGGCGACCTCGAACGGTTCGGCGAAGGACTCGAGCACCTTCTCGGCGACGGCCGCCGGACCGTGCTCGTCGGTGAGGTCGGGCAGGAGGACCGCGAACTCGTCGCCTCCGAGCCGGGCGACCGTGTCGGTAGAGCGGATCTGCTCACCGAGTCGGGCGGCCGCGGCGCGCAGGAGCTCGTTGCCCGCGGCGTGGCCGAGGCTGTCGTTGATCGTCTTGAACCGGTCCAGATCCAGGAAGAGCAGCGCCACCCGGTGCTGCAAACGAGGTGCTCGGCCGAGTGCGCCGTTGATGCGCTCGGCCAGCAGGATCCGGTTGGGGATGCGACACAGGTCGTCGTGCAGGGCCAGGTACTCGATCCGGGCGCGCTGCTCCACGAGACCGACCAGGTAGGCGACGGCCACCGTGGCGACGAGCACCGCGCCGATCGTGAGGATCGTCAGGTCACCGCCGTGGGCACCGCTGCGACCCGTCGCCAGCACCACGGGCCCGACGAGCACCGAAGCCACGACGATCGTCACCCGGCCCCGCGTGAGCCGTGTGGCGAGCACCTCGCTGGGTTCGACCGGATGCCGGGCGTCGGGGTGCAGGCTGGCGCTGACCCAGAGCACGGCGATGCCCGTGACGACCAAGACGCCGCTGGGGAGCGGACGCGCTCCGGCGAGCTGGAGGCCGGTGTGGGCGAGCTGCACCAGCAACGCCCAGACCGTGCCGCCGAGGACGAGGCGACCGGCCATCGAGCGCTGAGCCTGCACCCGCACGAGCTCGGCGGCGAGCGCGACCAGCACCAGGTGGCCCGCCAAGCGGCCCACCGAGAGCATCCCGTCGGTCGTCGTCATGGTGGCGGGCTGCGTCCGGAGGACGAAGACCACACCGAGGTAGGCCAGCGGTGCCGTCACCAGGAAGGCCTCGACGATGCTGTCGATGCGTCGACGCCCGACGTGCCCGGCCCGCAGGGTCAGCACGCCCCATCCGCCGAGCAGCCAGTAGGCGGCCAGGGCGACGTCGGTCGCCCCCAGTCCCGGTCGGGGTCCGCCTGCGATCTGGTCCAGTGCGGCGCCCAGTGCCATGGCAGCCGCCGCGAGACCGACCAGCACCCAGCCGGCGCCGATGGTCGAGCGCTCGTCGCGAGCGGCGAGGTGCCACGCGACGACCGACGCGATCGAACCCAGGAGCAGGACGATGGCGCCGGCGGTCCACAGCCCGGGGCGCTGCCGCCCAGCCACGGCTCCTGCCGCCACCAGCACGGTCGCCACGGTGGACGGGAGCACCCAGTTCGGCACCCACGTCGGCGCCCACGCCGTCTCCACCGCCATCGCCGTTCCGGTCCGCCGACCCGACATCGCACCCGTCCTGTCCGAGAGCACTGGCCACTAGCAGTGGCAGCAAAGCTACGTTAAGTAGACCTCGTGAGGCCCCGCAGGACAAGCGCGAGTCGTGGGACCTGAGGGAAATGATCCGTTCGGCTCACTGCGCACGGCGTCGACCGTTCGTGGGCCAGGCGGTGGTCTAGTGCCGAGCGGCGCTGGGCATCGACCGACCTGCTCCCCCCGGCTCCACGCCCAGGACCCCGGCGGGCCCGCCACCTCAACGGCAACGGGAGCCCCCTGATCCACCCCCGAACCTGGTCGATCGATGCCCGTCCGAGGTCTGCTCCCCGAACATCCTGACCGTCCCCGTCGCGAGCCGGTTCGCCGGACGCGGACCCTGCGCATCGGGCTGATCAGCTCGGCGCGGTTCGGGACCGACGAGCCCTTCGCCGGCGGTCTCGAGGCCCACGTCTCGACGCTGGCCGGCGCCCTTCGCTCCCGGGGCCACGAGGTCGAGATCCTGCCCGGGCCCCCTTCGGGCTTCTCCCCGAGCGAGACCGCACGTCGCGACGTGTCGGCGAGGCCCGAGCTCGTGGTCGGCGAGCACCACGCCTACCTGTCGAGCCTGCTCGACGCCGACGACGTGGACGTGCTCCACAACCACTCGCTGCACTACCTGCCGGTCTCCATGGCCCCGGCACTCCGGCCCCCGATGATCACCACCCTCCACTCGCCCCCGACGCCGTGGCTCGAGAGTGCCTTCGCCATCGTGGGACGATCTGCTGGGCCCGTCGTCTCGGTCTCGGCGGCCAACGCCGCCCAGTGGGAGCGCACGGTGGGCCCGTGCGACGTGATCCCCAACGGCGTCGACGTGCGCAGGTTCCGTCCGGGACCCGGTGGGGGAGGGTACGCCGTGTGGTTCGGGCGCATCGTGCCCGAGAAGGGCGTGCACCTGGCGATCGCGGCGGCTCGAGCCGGCGGGATCCCGCTGCGGATCGCCGGTCCCGTCCACGATCCTGAGTACTTCGACTCGATCCGCCCGCAGCTCGGGGACGACGTCACCTACGAGGGTCACCTGACGACGGCCGAGCTGAACGAGCTCGTCGGCACGGCCGAGGTCTCCCTCGTCACCCCGTGCTGGGAGGAGCCCTACGGGCTCGTCGTGGCCGAGTCGCTGGCCATGGGGACCCCCGTGGCCGCGTTCGCCCGGGGCGGCGTGCCCGAGATCCTCACGCCCGAGACCGGACGGACCGCTCCCGCCGACGACGTCCGGGCACTGGCCGCCGCGGCCGTCGCCGCTGCCCGGCTCGACCGGTCGGCCTGCCGCAGCCACGCGGCGGAGCACTGCGACGTCGAGCACATGGTCGATCGCTACGAGGCGCGCTACCGCGAGCTGGTGCAGGAGGGGTCGTGCACCCGTTGATCGGCTACTACGCCCACCACCACGGCAGCGGGCACCTCACCCGAGCCGGCATGATCGCCGATGCCTATCCCGGCCCGGTGGAGGTGCTCAGCTCGGTCCCGGATCCCGCGGTCACGGTGCGCCTCCCACTCGATGTCGCCGAGGGGACGGAAGCCGGCGACCACGGCGACGCTGCCGACGTGACCGCGCACGGCCGGCTGCACTTCGCGCCTCGGCACGCCAGCGAGCTGCCGGCCAGGGGGGTCGCCATCGCCGAATGGATCGAGCTTGCCCGTCCCGCGCTCGTCGTCGTCGACGTCTCGGTGGAGGTCGCGCTCCTCGTCCGCTTGCTCGGGGTGCCCGTCGTCGTCGTCCGTCAGCACGGCCGCCGGACCGACCGGGCGCACCAGCTGGTCCACGACGTCGCCGACGGTTTGCTGGCGCCGTACCCGGGCTGGGCGGAGGATCCGACAGCCACGGCGTCGATGCGTCAGCGCACCCTGTACAGCGGCGGCTTCTCACGCTTCGACGGCCGGCGCCCGACGACGAACCGTCGAGATCCGGACGAGGTCGTCGTCCTGGCCGGCACCGGCGGGACCGTCCTCGAGCCGGGCGTCCTCAGCGAGCTGGCTACCGCCGACCGGCGACGGTGGACGGTCCTGGGGGTCGACGGCGCATCCCGCCCCGGCCTCGAGTTCCTGGGGCCGGTCGATGATCCCTGGCCTCATCTGTGCCGAGCCGGCGCGCTCGTGGTCTCCGCCGGGCACAGCGCGCTCTGCGAAGCCGCAGCGGCCGGCGCTCCGACGTTGGCGGTCCCCGAGGAGCGCCCCTTCGACGAGCAGGTCAGCAAGGCGCGAGTGCTCGACGTGGCCGGTGCGTTGCGCATCGCACCAGCCGTCGACGAGCCCCTGGCGTGGGGCCGTGCGATCGACGAGGTCCAGGAGGCAGGCACCGACTGGCGCGACTTCGTCGATGGCGCCGGTGCCGCTCGCGCCACCGACCACCTCGCCGACCTGGCCTGCCACCTCGTGGCACGCGGCGGTCGGCTCGCCGCCGGGAGGTCCGCATGACACACACGATCCCCACGACCGTGAGCTGCTGCATCATCGCCCGCGGGCGCCTCGACCACCTGCGACGTGTGCTCGTGGGCCTCGGGCGTCAGGAGCGGCGGGCGGACGAGGTCATCGTGGTCGCCATGGGTGATCCCGACGTCGTGGCGGTCGCCGGCCAGTCGCCGGTCGTCGATCTCGCCCTCGACCTCGACTGCGATCCGCACGCCACGCTGCCGCTCGCCCGGGCGCGCAACGCCGGCGCCGCCCGAGCCGGCGGCGATCTGCTCGTCTTCCTCGACGTCGACTGCATCCCCGCACCCGGGCTGATCGGCGACTACGAACGCCACCTCCGGCCAGGGTTGTTGATGGGCGGTGTGCGGTACCTACCGCGCGGGCGGCCTCGGGGCCTCGAGGACTGGTCGATCGACGACCTCGAACGGTGGGGCACGCCGCACCCGGCGCGCCCGGACGTCACCGAGGTGACGCGCACCGAGTCCTACGAGCTGTTCTGGTCGCTGAACTTCGCGGCGAGCCGGGGCACCTGGAGGGAGCTCGGCGGCTTCGACGAGGGCTACCGGGGCTATGGGGCAGAGGACACCGACCTCGCGTTCACGGCCCGATCCGCGGGCGTGCGCGCCTGGTTCCTGCCGGGCGCAGACGCGTTCCACCAGCACCATGCCACCCACGACCCGCCCGTCCAGCACCTTCCGGACATCGTCGAGAACGCGACCCGCTTCCGCCAGAAGTGGGGCGAGTGGCCGATGGCGGGGTGGCTGCGCCAGTTCGCCGCCGACGGCCTGATCGAGTGGCGCGACGACCGGATCGCCCTGCGGGTGGGTGATCGCTAGATGGTGGTGCTGAACGACGGCATCTCGCCGATCCGCGTCGCGTCGGTGCCCGCTGGTCATCCGTACGTGCGTCACCTGTCGCCCCCGGACCGCAGCGATCCGGTGCTGCGTCTGCCCGACCCCACCGAGCCGTGGTGGCCGCCGCTGATGCTCGACCCGCACTGGGTGCGGTCCCACCCGGCGGACTTCGACCTCATGCACGTCCACTTCGGCTACGACGGGGTCGACCCCGCCGACCTGGACGCGCTGGGGGTGGCCCTGGAGGAGTCGGGCAAGCCGCTCGTCGTGACCGTCCACGACCTGCGGAACCCGCACCACGTCGAGCCTGCGCTGCACGGGTGCCAGCTCGGCGCGCTGCTGCGACACGCCACCGAGGTCGTGACCCTCACCCGGCACGCCGCCGGCGAGATCCGCGAGCGGTTCGGTCGCTGTGCCGAGGTGATCCCGCACCCGCACATCGTCGAGCTGGGGGAGATGCGTCGGCGTCAGTCGCTGGACCGACCGACCAGCACCGTCATCGGGCTGCACTTCAAGAGCCTCCGGGCCAACATGGTCACGACCGAGCTGGTCGACGCCGTCGTCCAGGGCGTGCGCCGGGTGCCGGGTGCGGAGCTCCGCGTCGACGTGCACCTCGACGTCGCCGAGGTCGACGGCGCGCGTCACGATCCCGTGCTCATGGCCCGCCTGCACGAACTGGAGGCGGCCGGGGACCTACACCTTTCGACGCACGACTACTTCGACGACGACGGCTTCGTCGACTACCTGGCGTCGCTGCGGGCAAGCGTCCTGCCGTACCGGTTCGGCACGCACTCGGGGTGGCTCGAGGCGTGCCGGGACCTCGGTGTGGCGGTCGTGGCACCGGACTGCGGTGCCTACCACGACCAGGGGCCGGTGTTCGGGTACGTGTGCAACGAGCGCGACGGGCTCGACCCGCAGTCGTGTGCCGACGCCGTCGAGGCTGCGCTGGTCGCCGACCGGCCCCGCCCGGTCTCGTGGCGCGAGCGGCACGCGCAGCGCCGCCAGATCGCCGACGCCCACCTCGACGTCTACCGCCGGGCGCTGCAGAGCGTCGGCCGACGCACCGCCAGCTCGTCATGACGGCGCGGCGCTTCTACGCCGTGTGCGGGACCCAGCGCGTGGGGTCGACGCTGCTGTGCGAGACGTTGGCCACCAGCGACCGGGCCGGGGCCCCACGCGAGCCGTTCTTCCCCGCGTCCGAGCGGGCGTGCGCGCCCGGCCTCGGCCTCCCCGCCGACGTGCCCGACTACGGCGAGTACCTCCGTCGCACGGTGCTGCAGGACACCAGCGGCGGGGTCTTCGGCTTCAAGATCATGTGGAACCACCTGGGGCACTTCCTCGACCGGCTGGGCGAGGTGGTCGACGAGGCCGTTCCCGAGCGCCGCCTCGGTGCAGCGTTCCCCGGGCTGCGTGCCCTCCACCTGACCCGCCGGGACAAGGTGAGCCTGGCGGTCTCGCAGTGGCGGGCCGAGCGCACCGGCCAGTGGTCCTTGCCGACCGGTGCCGATCCCGACGACCCCGGGGTGCCGCTGGACCTGGAGCGAGTCGACGGGTTCCACCGGCTGGCGCACGACGCAGAGCGAGGATGGCCGCACGTGCTGCGCCGCGCCGGGGTCCCGTACCGCACCCTGCACTACGAGGACCTGGCGCTCGATCCGCTCGGCACCGTGCGGGCGGTCGCGTCGTTCCTCGGCGTGCCGGTGGACGGGCTGCGCCTGCCCGACATGCAGACCCAGCGCGACCATCGTTCCGAGCGCTGGCGCCGCGCATGGTGGTCGAGCCGATCCTGCGACGAGTGTCCACCGCCCCGGGGTCTGTCGAACGTCCTCGGTCAGCCGCCATCGCCGGGCACGAACCCGAACGTGGCCACGGGGTAGAGCTCGGTGGCGGCGACGTCGGCGACGTCGATGTTGGCCAGCAAGGCGATCTCTGCCGGTGTCGGCACGTCGGGCTCGAGCAGGTCGACGAACGTGTCGTAGCCGCCGATGATGCGTCCGCCGGCGTCGCGGTACACCGCAGTGACCCCGACGTCGGTGAGCGGCTCGGCGAAGCGCGAGGTGATCGTGAAGTGGGTGACCACGCCGCTGTACTCAGCTTCGGTGGTCTTGATGTCGGAGAGCTGGAAGGAGCCGTCGAAGGGCTGGGTCTTCCGCCAGCGGGCCACGTCGATGTCGACACCGAGCCCGGCCACGGGTTCGGTGGGGGCGTCGAAGAACAGCGACGACACCGCCACACGCTGGCCGGGGAGCACGACCTCGACGAAGCCGTTGTCGGAGCCGAGCGCGGTGCCGTCGTCACCCTGGAAGGTCACCGACACCTGGACGCCCTGTGCCAGCCAGTCGGGGTGCGGGTTGTCGATGATGATGGCGAACGTGCCCTCGCGCTTGGTGGCGTCGAAGCGGTCCTCGACGACGGTGACACCGGACTCGGCCACCTGCAGACCCTCGGCCGGCCCGGGTGGCAGCGTGACCGCCGAGGTGAGGTCGTCGAGCGACGGGGCCTGCTCGTCCAGCACCGACGGCGCCTGGGCGTCGCCGTCGGCCGAGCCCGACGTGGCCTCGTCGGAGCGCTGGGCGCGCGAGAGCAGCGCCCACCCGGCGAGCAGCGCCACGCCGGCGACACCGAGGACGACCAGCACGGCCACCACGTTCGACCAGTTGCGCCGGGGCTCGGCGCTCTCGAACTGGCCCTCGTCGGCCCAACGGTCGAGCAGTTCGTCGTCGTCGCTGGGGGCGAAGACGTACTCGTCCTCGTCGTCCTCGTCGCCGTGGGCACCGTCGGCCGCACGGTCCGACGGCGAGACGGTGGACTGGCGCGCCTCGATCTCGTCGAAGAGGGAGTCGGGGCCGTCGTCGCGGAGATCGGCGAACACGTCGATCTCGTCGGACTCCGCGTCCTCCGGGCGGTCGCCGTCGGCGTCGTCAGCTGGCATGGGGTGGGTCACCTCGCGGCGGATGGGCGCCCGCCGACGGTGCCTCCGAGCCTACGGGCGGATCAGGCGAGTGTCTGCTCGAGACGCTCGATGGCCGCGTCCTCGCTGATGTCGAGGGCGAAGGCCAGCTCGGACACCAGTACCTGCCGGGCCTTGACGAACATCGACTTCTCGCCGGCGGACAGGCCCTTGTCGGCATCGCGCAGCGCGAGGTTCCGGACGACCTCGGCCACCTGGTACACGTCGCCGGACTTCAGCTTCTCCTGGTGGTTCTTGAACCGTCGCGACCAGTTGGTGGGCTCGCGGACGTCCTTCTTGCCGAGGACCTCGAAGACGTCTTCCACGTCCTCGTCGGAGATCGGGTAGCGCATCCCGATCTCCTCGGCCCGGTCGGAGGGCACCTTCAGGGTGAGCTCGCCGTGCGTCATGCGCAGCACGAAGAACTCCTTCTCCTCGCCGAAGGTCTCCATCACCTCGGTGCGCTCGATCACCGCCGCACCGTGGTGGGGGTACACGACCTTGTCACCGACCTTGAACGTCACCTGCACTCCTCGAACCATCGACCGGGGAGCCGTGAGAATACGCGCGTGGGGACGCCGCAGCACCGCCATGGCAGGCGGATCGGTCCGGAGGAGCACCGGGGTACTGTCGCCCCATGGTCGAGCCCCTCACCGATCGCCAGCTGCGCGTGCTCGGGTCGCTCGCCGAGAAGGCGGCCACGGTCCCCGACACCTATCCGATGACGTTGCGCGGCCTGCAGGCGGCGTGCAACCAGCGCAACAGCCGCGAACCCGTCACCGACCACGACGAGCACACCGTGCAGGTGACCCTCGACGAGCTGAAGGCCCGCGGGCTGGTCCGGTTCGTGTACGCCTCCCACGGTGCCCGCACCACGAAGTACCGCCACGTGCTCGACGAGCAGCTGGGTCTGGAACCCGGTGAGCTGGCGCTGCTCACGGTGTTGATGCTGCGAGGTTCGCAGACCGTCAACGAGCTGCGCACCAGGACCGAGCGAGCCCACCGCTTCGAGGACAACGACGAGGTGGTTCACACGCTCGACGCGCTGGCCGGACGCGACGATCCACTCGTGGTCCACCTCGCCCGCCAGCCGGGTCAGAAGGAGACCCGTTGGGCGCACCTGCTCGGCGGCCCATCCGCCGAGTCGTCCGCCGAATCGCCCCCCGAACCATCCGCCGAACCGGCCGCCGAGCGACCCGAGGGCGAGGCGGCCATGGATGCCGGGACTCCGTCGCCGCCGCCGGCGGTGCCTACCGTGGACGCCGACCGTGCAGGACTCGTGGCTCGTATCGCCGAACTCGAAGAGCGAGTGGCGGCTCTCGAGGCGATCGTGACCGCACCCGTCCCTTCCACCCCCGACAGAGAGAATCCCCCGACATGATCGACTGGACCGAAGAGCAGCAGATGGTGCGCGATGCCGTGCGCCAGTTCGTCGAGGCCGAGGTCGCGCCGCTGCGCGAAGAGCTCGAGTTCGGCGACCTGCCGCCCTACGACGTGCTCCGGAAGCTGTACAGCACGTTCGGCATGGACACCATGGCCCGCGAGCGGTTCAAGCGCCAGATCGAGCACGAGCGGGCGGTCGAAGCCGCCCTCGAGAAGGGCGAGGAGCCCCCGGAGAAGACGTCGTCGGGCGGTGGGGGCGACGGGTCCATCACGCTCATCCCGATCATCGAGCTCTGCCGTTACAGCCCCGGTCTGGTCACCGCGCTCGGCGTCTCCAGCGGGCTCACCGCGTCGGCCATCACCTCCAAGGGAACGGTGCGTCAGAAGGAGCGCTGGGCGCTCGACCTGCTCACGCTCGAGAAGGTGGGCGCCTGGGCCATCACCGAGCCCAACTCCGGCTCCGACGCCTTCGGTTCGATGAAGTCCACGGCCCGTCGCGACGGCGACGAGTACGTGCTCAACGGCTCGAAGACCTTCATCACCAACGGTCCCTTCGCCGACACCATCGTGTTCATCTGCAAGCTCGACGAGGGCAATCCGCCCGACGAGCGCAAGGTGCTGTCCTTCGTGCTCGACTCGGGCATGCCGGGACTCGAGCAGAGCAAGCCGCTGCGCAAGATGGGCATGCACTCCAGCCCCACCGGCGAGCTGTTCCTCGACGACGTGCGGGTCGGGCGCGATCGCCTCATCGGCGAGACCGAGGACCAGCCGAAGGGCGGGCGCGAGGGCGCCAAGGCCACGTTCTCGATGGAGCGCTCGGGCGTGGCCGCCATGGCGCTCGGCATGATCGAGAAGTGCCTCGAGCTGTCGGTCCAGTACGCGAAGGATCGCGTCCAGTTCGGCCAGCCCATCGGCCAGTTCCAGCTCATCCAGGAGAAGCTTGCCCGGATGGAGGTCGCCCGGCTCAACGTGCAGAACCTGGTGTTCCGCTTCATCGAGGCGTCCCAGGCCGGCACCGGCATGACCCTGGCCGAGGCCTCGGCCATGAAGCTGTACTCGGCGCGGGCTGCGGTCGAGGTCACGCTCGAGGCCGTCCAGATCTTCGGTGGCAACGGCTACATGTCCGAGTACCACGTGGAGCAGTTGGCTCGCGACGCCAAGGTGTTGCAGATCTACGCCGGCACCGACGAGATCCAGATCACCCACATCGCGCGGGCGTTGCTGGCATGAGCACCTGGTGACCACGCCGCGGGTCGTCTGCTGCGGGGAGGCGCTGGTCGATCTGATCAGCGTCGACCCGGCGGGCCGGCAGTGGTGGGCCGTGCCGGGCGGGTCGCCGTACAACGCCGCCGTGGCGGCCGGCCGCCTGGGTGCCCCCACGACCTTCGTCGGCGTCCTCTCCGGTGACGACTTCGGGCAACGGCTGCGCGCCCACCTGGACGAGTCGCACGTCGACTGGCGCACCTGCCCGGTCACCGACGATCCGACCACGCTCGCCGTCGTGAGCCATCGCGCCGGCCGCGACGACGCGAGCTTCGGCTTCCACGTCGCCGGTACCACCACGGTCTCCACGGCGGTGCGCGACCTCCACCTGCCCGGCGACATGGGCGTGTTCCACACCAGTGGCTCGGTGGCTCTGGTGCTCGAACCGGCGGCCTCGCGCATCGAGGCCCTGCTGGCCGCCGCCCGCCACCGTTCCCTCGTCCACCTCGACCCCAATCCGCGACCGTCGCTGGCCGGCAGCCGCGACGCCTACCTGGCCCGCCTCCGCCGATGGCTGACCATGGCCGACGTGGTGAAGGTGAGCGTGGGCGACCTGTCGTGGCTGTACCCCGGTGCCGACCCGGTCGAGGTGGCCCGGGGCTGGCTGCGCGAGGGGGAGGATGTCGACGCCCCCGCAGCCGTGGTGGTGACCCGCGGCCCGGCCGGCGCCGCGGTGGTCCGCTCCGGATCGGTCGTGTCCGTCGGCGCCGAACCCGTCGATGTGGTCGACACCGTGGGCGCCGGCGACGCGTTCAGCGGAGCGATGCTGGCGGCGTTCGCCGCCCACCAGGTGACCGGACGCGCCGACCTGGCCCACCGCGACGACAGCTGGTGGCGCACGGCGCTGGCCTACGCCGTCGAGGCTGCCGGCATCGCCTGCTCGCGCCAGGGTGCCGACCCGCCGTGGCGGCGCGAGCTGCATCGCTGACGCTCTGTCCGGAGGGCCGGTCTCGGAGACCCAGCTCTCACAGGCCCAGGCGGCGCTTGGAGATGATCTCCTTCATGATCTCGGTGGTGCCGCCGTAGATGGTGGTGACGCGGGCGTCGGCATAGGCGCGGGCGATGGGGTACTCGCGCATGAACCCGTAGCCGCCGAAGAGCTGCAGGCACTTGTGCAGGGCCCGATGCTGCAGCTCGGTGCACCACCACTTGGCCATCGAGGCCTCTTCGGCGGTGAGGGTGCCGCCGTTGAGCGCGACCACGCACGTGTCGACGAACGCCTGGCCGACCTCGACCTCGGTGGCGACCTCGGCGAGCTCGAACCGGGTGTTCTGGAACGAGCCGATCGGCTGCCCGAACGCCGTCCGCTCCTTGACGTAGTCGAGGGTCCAGTCGAGTCCGGCCTTGGCGGCGGCGACGCCGGCCACGCCGATGGACAGGCGCTCCTGCGGCAGCTTGTCGACCAGGTGGCGGAAGCCCTTGCCCTCCTCGCCGAGCAGGTTGGCCGCCGGAACGCGGACGTCGTTGAAGAACAGCTCGGCGGTGTCCTGGCTGTGCATGCCGATCTTGTCGAGGTTGCGGCCCCGTTCGAAGCCGTCCATGCCCCGCTCGATCACCAGCAGCGACATCCCGGCGTGCTTCTGGCTGGGGTCGGTCTTGACGGCGACGATGACCAGGTCGGCGTTGATGCCGTTGGTGATGAACGTCTTGGACCCGTTCACCACCCACTGGTCGCCGTCGCGCGTCGCCGTCGTGGTCATCGAGGCGAGATCGGACCCGATGCCCGGCTCGGTCATGGCGATGGCGGTGATGAGCTCGCCCGACGCGATGCCCGGCAGCCAGCGGGCCTTCTGCTCGTCGTTGGTGAGGGTCAGGAAGTAGGGGAGGCAGATGTCGTTGTGGAGGGTCAGACCGAGCCCGGCGCCGCCGGCTCCGGCGGCCTGGACCTCCTCGATGATCACCTGGTTGTAGCGGAAGTCGTCGACGCCGCCGCCGCCGTACTGCTCGGGGATGGCCATCCCGAGGAAGCCGTGCTCGCCGGCCCGGGTGAACAGCGAGCGGTCGGCGATGCCCACGTCCTCCCACCGGTCGAGGTTGGGGGTGATCTCGTCGGCGACGAAGCGACGGAAGCTGTCGCGGAAGAGGTCGTGTTCCTCGTCGAAGATGGTCCGTTCCATGACGGGGAACGTACAGGTGCCTCGCCGTATGATCCCCGCCGATGTCCCCTCGCCTGCGCTGTCTCCTCGCAGGGTTCGTGGTCGCCTTCGCGTCGGCGACCACCGTCGTCCCGGCGGGTGCGCAGGAGGACACGACCACCTCGACGACGTCCACCCCGGCAGCCGAGACCACCACGACGACGTCGAGCCCGACGATCCCGGACAGCACCAGCTCGACGACGGCGCCTCCCGACGACGGGCAGACCGAGGACACGTCGACGACCTCGACGACGGTGTTCGATCCCGATCGTCCGGTGGAGCCGGGCGAGGATCCGGTGGCCGACGAGGACGCCACGCCACCCGAGGAGGTGCCCACGTCGGACGAGACGGTGCCCCCGCCACCGGGTGAGCCGGTCGACGGCGCCGTCGCCGAGCGCGTGATCCGGCGCGAGCTCACCGTCGCCCGGGCCGACGCGGTTCAGTCCGAGGAGGAGGTGGCCACCGCCTCGCAGTTGGTCGACGACCTGAGCGACCGCCTGGCCCGGCTGCAGCGCGAGCTGGCTCGCCTCGACGTGGCCCACGAGCTGGCGGTGAAGCAGCTCGAGGACGCTCAGCAGCGCTTCGAGCAGCGGATCGCCAACGCCGTGGTCCGGGGCAACGCCGGTGAGCTCGAGACGGTGTTCTCGTCCGAGGACGCCAACCAGGTCGAGACCCGCAAGATCTTCCTCCAGTCGGTGTCCGAGGCCGACAACGAGGCGGTCGCCGACTACCGAGCCGCCAAGGAGGTCATCGACCGGGGTCTGCTCGAGGCCGTCGAGTCGGTCGCCCGCACCCGCCGCGAGCTGCGCGACGCCCGCGCCCGTCTGCAAGAGGCCCTGCGGGTGAACGCCGAGCGCAAGTTCCAGCTCGCCGTGTTCGCCGCCGGCTCCGAGATCGTGATCCGGGGGTTCGTGTTCCCCGTCGGCGAGCCGTACACGTTCGGCGACAGCTGGGGGTACCCCCGCATGGTGGGCACCGAGTACGAGCACGGCCACCAGGGCGTCGACATCATGGCGCCCTTCGGGACGCCGCTCTACGCCGTGGAGCGGGGGATCATCATCCGCGTCGGCGTCGACGTGCTCGGCGGCACCAAGCTGTGGCTGAAGGGCCAGTCGGGCACGTACTACTACTACGCTCACCTGTCCGCCTACGTCGAGGGCGTCGGCGAGGGCACGCTCGTCGAGGCCGGCGACGTGATCGGCTTCGTCGGCGACACCGGCAACGCCAAGGGCGGTGCGCCGCACCTGCACTTCCAGGTCCATCCCGGTGGAGGCGAGCCCGCCAACCCCTACGGTCTGCTGCGGGTCGTCGCCGATCTGTCCCGACGGTGACGGCCGACCCGTCGACAGAGGAGCTTCCCGTGGATCTGCGAGCCAGCCTCGATGCCGCCTGCACCCCCGCCGTCCTGTTCGCCCAGGTCGGCTCCCTCGACGACTACGACCGCTGGCTCGAGATCGTGCCCCGGACCGAGCCCGCCGACGCCGACCCCGGCGATCCCGGGCCGGCGTGGTTCGTGACGCTGCGCGGCCGGCTCGGCCCGCTGGCCCGGTCCAAGCGTCTGCGCATGGTGCGCACCCGGCACGACCCACCGCACCGCGCCGTGTTCGAGCGCCACGAGCTCGATGGGCGTGAGCACGCCCCGTGGGTGCTGACCGCCACGGTCGACGGAGACGACGAGCGGTCCACGCTCACCATGGACCTGCACTACGGCGGTTCGCTGTGGGTCCCGCTGCTCGATCGGCTCCTCGCCGGCGAGATCGAGGCGTCCCGGGACAGGCTCCGTCAACTGGTCGAGGACGGCCCGGTCGGCGCCTGATCGGGTGGCCGGCGCCCGGGTGGCGTCTCAGGCGGCCACCGCCGACCAGCGGCCGTCGCGGTGGTGGACCCGCAGCGGGATTCCGTAGAGCTGGCTCAAACGGCTGCTCGTGAGCAGCTCCCGAGCCGGGCCGGTGGCCACGAGCCGGCCGTTCCGGACCAGGACGGCACGGTCGAAGGCCGGCGGGATCTCCTCGAGGTGGTGGGTCACCAGCACCAGCGGGGCGGTCGTGGTGCGCGCCGCGGCGTCGAGCCGGCGCAGCAGGTCCTCGCGCCCGCCGACGTCGAGGCCGGCGGTCGGCTCGTCCAGGGTGACCAGGCCGGGTCGTCCGGTGAAGGCTCGCGCCAGCAGCACCCGCTGGCGTTCGCCCGATGACAGGGTCCGCAAGGGGCGGTGCTCCATGTCGTGGTCGATGCCGAAGTGCCGGAGCTGGCGGGTGGCGTCCGCGTGCTGATCGTCGGAGTACGTGTGCCACCAGGTCTCCAACGCGCCGTTGGGGGCGGACAGCACGACCTCGTGGGGGGTCATCGTCGGTCGGAGCACGTCGCTGAGCGCTTGGCTCGTGTAGCCGATGCGGCGCCGCAGGGCCCGCATGTCGGTGCGGCCGAGGGTCTCGCCGAGCACCACCGCCGTGCCGCCCGAGGGCCGCAACCACGACGAGAGGAGGCGCAGCAGCGTCGTCTTCCCCGATCCGTTCGGGCCCACGATCACCCACCGCTCGCCGGTGCGGATCCGCCAGGCGACGTCGTGCAGCACGGGGGTGCCGTCGATGGACACGTCGACCGCGTCGAGCCCGACGGCCACGGTGCCCTCGGACGGCTCGTCGCTCCCCTCGGATGCGGACGGACCTGCGCCTGGGTGCATCGGCTCTTTGTACCCTGTGGCCCGGATCCCTTACGACCGAGGCAACGCCATCGACACCGCTCTCGGCCTCCTGGCCGTCGTCCTCCTGATCGCCGCCAACGCAACGTTCGTCGCCAACGAGTTCTCCCTCGTCGCCGTCGATCGCAACCGCGTGGCGCGCCACGCCGCCGAGGGCAAGCCCGCGGCGCGCATCACCGAGCGTCTGCTGTCCCGGCTCTCGTACCACCTGTCCGGCGCCCAGTTGGGCATCACGATCAGCTCGCTGGTGCTCGGCTTCGTCGCCGAGCCGGTCGCGGCGGCGTTGGTCGAGCCGGTGGTCGGCCCGGTGGTCGGCGACCAGCGGGCGTCCGCGGTCTCGGTGATCCTCGCCCTCGCCCTGGCCACGACGCTGCAGATGGTCACCGGCGAGCTCGTACCGAAGTCGGTGGCCATCGCCGAGCCGACGCGCACCGCCTACGTGCTCGCCCGCCCGATGCAGATCTACGGCGTCCTGGCCGGCCCGCTCGTCCGGTCCTTCAACGGCGTGGCCAACTGGGTGGTCCGCCTGCTGGGGATCGAGCCACAGGAGGAGCTGCGGTCGGTCCGCGGGCTCGAGGAGCTCGACCTGCTGTTTCGCTCCTCGGGCGAGGAGGGCACCATCGACGAGGAGTCGCTGACCCTGCTCACCCGCGCCGTGCGCTTCTCGGAGAAGACGGCGGCGGACGCGCTCGTGCCCCGCACCGAGACGATCGGCCTGTCGGTCGACGACAGCGTGGCCGCCCTCGCTGCCAAGGCGGTCGAGACCGGGTTCAGCCGCTTCCCGGTGTACGACGGCGACCTCGACGAGATCGTCGGCGTCGGGCACGTGAAGGACGCCTTCCGGGTGCCGTTCGAGAAGCGGGCCACCACGCCCGTCAGCGACGTGATGGCCGAGGCGCTGCCCGTGCCCGAGACGCTGGCGCTGTCGGCGCTGCTGGCGCTGCTGCGCGAGCGGGCCACGCACCTGGCCATCGTGGTCGACGAGTACGGCGGCACGGCGGGCATCATCACGCTGGAGGACGTGCTCGAGGAGGTCGTCGGCGAGATCGCCGACGAGCACGACCGCCCGGTCCCGCTCACGCGCGTGCAACGCCCGGGGGAGTGGGTACTGGCCGGCGGCCTGCACCCCGACGAGGTCTTCGACGCCTGCGGCTTCGAGATGCCCGAGGGTCCCTTCGAGACGCTGGCCGGCTTCGCGCTGGACGCCCTGGGGCGCGTCCCCGACACCGGCGACGGCTTCGAGCACGACGGCTGGCTGGTCGAAGTCGTCGAGATGGACCGGCTCCGCATCGTCACCCTGCGCCTCACCGCCCCGGCGGCGGTCGGCAGCGAGGCCGCGACATGAGCGTCTGGGTCGTCCTCGTCGCGGTCGTCCTCCTGTTGGCAAACGGGTTCTTCGTGGCCGTGGAGTTCGCCCTGGTGGCCAGCCGGCGCACCAAGCTCGAGGCCATGGCCGACGGGGGCAACCGGGCCGCCGGTCGCTCCCTCGACGCCATCCGCGACCTGTCCAAGCAGTTGGCCGGTGCGCAGCTGGGGATCACGATCTGCTCGCTGCTGCTCGGCTACGTCGCCGAACCCGCCGTCTCCCACGCGCTCGAGGGCGTGCTGCATGGCCACGTCCCCGAGTCGGTGTCGACCACGGTGGGCTTCGCGCTGGGCCTGTTCATCGTGGTCTTCCTGCACATGGTGCTGGGCGAGATGGTGCCCAAGAACATCGCCATCGCCGGTCCCGAGCGCACGGCGGTGATGCTCGAGCTGCCCAACCGCATCTACCTCAAGATCTTCGGACCGGCCATCAGCGTCCTCAACGCGCTGGCCAACGGCTTGCTGCGCCTGATGGGCATCCCCGCCGCCGACGAGGTGTCCGAGAGCCACACCTACGGCGAGCTCGCCGACATGGTCGCGGCGCAGCCGCGAGGAAGGGCTGATCCAGGACGTCCAGGACCAGCTCCTGCGCGGCGCGCTGGCCATCGGCGAATCGCTCGTGGCGCCGATGGTCGTGCCCCGTGACCGCATCGGCTTCGTCGAGCGCACGGCGACGCCCGCCGAGGCCGAAGAGCGGGTGGTGCGCACCGGGCACTCGCGCCTCCTCGTCGTCGGCGAGGGCGGTCTCGACGATGTGCTGGGCTTCCTCCACGCCAAGGACCTGTTGACGATCCCGGCGTCGCTGCGCAACCGGCCCCTGCCGCTGGGACGCATCCGCCGCCTGCCCATCGTCCGCAGCGACGCCATCGTCGACGACGTCCTGGTCGCCCTGCAGCGGGCGCGGGTGCACCTGGCGCTGGTAGCCGATCCGTCGGGGCGCACGGTGGGCATCGTCAGCCTCGAGGACGTCCTCGAGGAGCTGGTCGGCGACATCGTCGACGAGAGCGATCGGCTTCCGCCCCGCCGCTGACCGCTCACCGGGGCTTCTCACCGGGCCTTCTCACCGGGCCTTCACCGGATTGAAACATTTGACGCGGTGCCGTAACCTCGTGCGGTCACGCACCGCCGAGGCACGCGCGCCCTGCGTGCCGGCCAACGTGCTCGCCGTCGTGTCCCGCTCAGCCACCATGCTCCGCCGTCTCCTCCTCCCGTTGCTCGTCCTGGCGTCCCTCGCCGCGGTCGTCGCCGTGCCCGACACCGCCGGCGCCGGCACCACCGAGATCGACCGGGCCAAGGCGGCCGCCAACCGGGCGGCCCAGCGCGTCTCCGACGCCGAGACCGAGCTGGGCCGCATCGAGGGCGAGCTGGTGGTGCTCACCACGCGGGCCCAGCGGGCCGAGGAGCGGCTGGCGTCGCTACGGGGCTCGGTCCAGGATCTGGTGATCCGCCGCTACATCAGCCGGGGCAACATGCCCGTGCTCACCGAGGCCAACATCAACGACGGCGTCAAGGCCGAGGCCCTGGCCCGCATCGTCAGTCAGGGGGCGTTCGACTCGATCGACGCCTTCACCGAGGCCAAGGCCGAGCTCGACGAGGCCACCACCGCCCTCGCGGCCAAGAAGAACGAGCAGCAGGCCAGCGTTCAGAAGCTCAAAGCGGCGCTGGCCGACGTGCAGGCCGAGCTGAAGCGCCTCCAGGAGATCGAGCGCAAGCGGCAGGAGGAAGCCCGCCGCAAGGCGGCAGCCAAGGCGTCGGCGGCCGGGTCGAGCGCCACGCGCCGGTCGGCACCGTCGCTGGTCAGCGGCGGCGGCATGGTGTGTCCGGTGGCCGGTCCCAACTCGTTCATCGACTCGTGGGGCTACGCCCGATCGGGCGGACGCCGGCACCAGGGCGTCGACATCATGGCCGCCCGCGGCACGCCGGTGGTCGCCCCCGTCTCGGGTGTGGTGTCCGACCGGCCCAACAGCCTCGGCGGGCTGGCGTTCCACCTCTCGGGCGACAACGGGCACTACTACTACGGCGCCCACCTCTCCGCCTACGGCGCCACCGGCCACGTCTCGGCCGGCACGGTCATCGGCTACGTCGGCGCAACGGGCAACGCCCACGGCATCAACCACCTCCACTTCGAGATCCACCCCAACCACGGCCCTGCGGTCAACCCGTACCCGGCCACCAAGGCCGCCTGCGGCTGACCGTCCCCGCTTCTGGCAGCCGATTGCGATCACGAACCGGGCGGAACGGTCTGCAAGGATCGCCGGCGTGAACGCCGAGGAACTGTCGGACCGCCTCCGGGACCTGCTTCGCGACGAGCTGCGTGACGACACGCTGGAGGTCGGGGAGCTCCGGCGACTCACCGGCGGTGCCTCACGCGAGACGTGGTCGTTCCAGGCGCAGGGCGAGCGCAGCGGCACCCGCCGCCTCGTGCTGCAGCGCCAGCGGCCGGGGACGCCGCCCGAGCGCACGATGGAGCTCGAGGCCGGCCTGCTGCGCGCCGCGGACGGGGCCGGCGTGCCCGTGGCCCGGCTCGTGCGGGCCGACGCCGACGGGCGCGACCTGGGTGCCGGCTACCTGCTGTCCGAGTTCGTCGAAGGCGAGACCATCGCCCGCAAGATCCAGCGGGACGACACCTACGCCGCGGCCCGCCAGCGCTTCGCCCAGGACTGCGGAAGCGCCCTGGCCGGCGTCCACTCCATCCCTGTCGACGCCGTGCCCGGTCTGGAGCGCGTCGACCAGGTGCGCCAATACCGCGAGATCCTCGACGCCTTCGGTGATCCGCACCCCACCTTCGAGCTGGCGTTCCGCTGGCTGGACGCCAACCGGCCCGAGGTCACCGGCGACGAACGCACCACGGTGGTCCACGGCGACTTCCGCCTGGGGAACCTGATGGTCGGGCCCGACGGCCTGCGGGCCGTGGTCGACTGGGAGTTGGCCCACCTCGGCGACCCGATGGAGGACCTGGGGTGGCTGTGCGTGCGGGCGTGGCGCTTCGGCGGGCCCGAACCCGTGGGCGGGCTGGGCAGCTACGAGGACCTGTTCGCCGCCTACGAGGCGGCCGCGGGTCGGGCGATCGACCCCGACGTGGTCCGCTGGTGGGAGGTGCTCGGGACCCTCAAGTGGGGGATCATGTGCATCATCCAAGCCCGCGCCCACCTCGAGGGACCGGCGCGCTCCATGGAGCTGGCCGCCATCGGGCGGCGCGTCTGCGAGAACGAACACGACCTGCTGCTGTTGCTCGAGCCCGATGCGCTGGCCGTGGCCCGATCACGCCCAGAACCGGAGCCGGACAGCACCGTCGGCCTGCACGGTCGTCCGACCGCACGCGAGCTGCTCGAGGCGGTCAGCGAGTGGATCGCCGGCGACGTCCGCGAATCCACGACCGGGCGCGTGGCTTTCCACACCCGGGTGGCCGAGAACGTCCTGGCGACCGTCGACCGCGAACTCGCCTGGGGTGCCGAGATGGCGGCTGCTCACGAGCGGCGGCTGTCGGGGCTCGGCGTCGCCGACGATCACGAACTCGCCGCTGCGGTGCGCACGGGCGCGCTCCACGGCGACCGCGTCGTCGACACCATCGCCGAGTCGGTCGTCGACAAGCTGCGCGTCGCCAACCCGAAGTGGTTCCCCTGAGCCCTTCGGCCGTGAGCTGACGGCGCCGCTACGCGCCGATGGCGTGGTAGCCGCCGTCGACGTGGACGATCTCGCCCGTGGTCTGGGGGAACCAGTCCGACAGCATGGCCACCGTGGTGCGGGCCACGCCCGACGAGTCGGTGACGTCCCAGCCCAGCGGTGAACGGTCGTCCCACACGTCCTCGAACGCCGAGAAGCCGGGGATCGACTTGGCCGCCATGGTCTTGATCGGCCCGGCGGCCACGAGGTTCACCCGCACGCCCTTCGGACCGAGGTCGCGGGCGAGGTAGCGCGAGGTGGATTCGAGAGCCGCCTTGGCCACGCCCATCCAGTCGTAGGCGGGCCACGCCTGGGCGGCGTCGAAGTCGAGTCCGACGATCGAGCCACCGTCGGGCATGAGTGGCACGACGACGTCGGCGATGGTCTTGAGCGAGTACGCCGAGATCTGCAGCGCCACGGCCACGTCGTCCCACGGCGCCTCGGTGAACCCGCCACCGAGGCACGACTCGGGGGCGAACCCGATGGCGTGCAGGGCGCCGTCGACCCGGCCCCACTTCTGATCGAGGGCGTCGCGCACGGCGGCGACGTGGGCGTCCTCGGTCACGTCGAGCTCGAGCACGTCGGGCTCGACGGGCAGCTTGCGGGCGGTGCGCTGGGTGAGGCGCAGGGCCCGGCCGGCGCCGGTCAGCACGATCTCGGCGCCCTCCTCCTGGGCCAGCTTCGCCACGCCGAACGCGAGCGACGCGTCGGTGAGCACGCCGGTGATGAGCAGTCGCTTGCCGTCGAGGATTCCCATTGCGTCTCCTGGTGCTGCCGTCGGGTGGCTGCGTCGATGTCGCCGGTTCGGATCGCCCCATCGGATCGAGCGTCGCGGTCGGACGTTACCGATCGGGGCCACACCGGAAGCCGGATCCCTCGGGCCGGCACGGCAGCTGGGTCCGTCCCGCGCCGGCGAGCAGGCGTCGGTCACCGACGGCTTCGGGAAGGTCGATCTGAGCCCGCAGCGGTGCGATGTCGCCCGTGCACGGACCGTCGACGTCGTGGACCACGAGCTCGACGAAGATCTGCGTGTCGGTGACATCGACCTGGGCGCGTACCGGTTCGACGCAGGTCGACTGGCCGGAGGCGATGGCCTCGATGGTGGCCTCGTCCACCTGGCGCAGGCCCTCGGGGCGCACGACGCGCTCGCCGCTGGTGTCGCGCAGGAACACGATGGCCAGGGCGGCCACGATGACGACGAGGACCAGCGCGACGACGAACGGCACCGGGTTCATCAGCTCGCGCTCGGGTTCGGGGGATGCGGCGGCGGGTTCCTCCACGGTGTCGAACCTACGTGGCGCCGGGCCCGGTCGGAGCAGACCCGGCGGCGCAGGCCGGTTGGGCCGGTTCGTCGGGGTCGCCGGTAGAGTCCGGCCGGTGAACATCGGGATTCTCGGAGGAACAGGCCCCGCCGGCTCTGCGCTGGCCGTGCGACTCGCTGCGTCGGGCTACGAGGTGGTCATCGGCTCACGCTCGAAGTACCGGGCCATGGAAGCCGTCGACAAGCTGCACGAGCAGTGGCCGGATCGCGACCTGCCGATCTCGGCGGGCGACAACGCCACCGCGGCCGGTGCCGACGTCGTCGTCATCGCCACCCCGTGGGACGGTGCCACCCAGACGGCGGCGTCGGTCAGCGACAACCTCAAGCACAAGGTCGTCATCTCCATGGCCAACGCGCTCGACCCGCATCGGCAAGGAGTTCCAGCCGCTGGTCCCGCCTCGCGGCAGCGTGGCCGCCAGCGTCCAGGCGGTCGTCCCCGAAGCCATGGTCGCGGCCGCGTTCCACCACGTTCCCGCCCACGAGCTCGGCGATCTCGACCACCCGATCGAGTCCGACGTGCTCATCTGCTCCGACCACGAGCAGGCCACGGCCATGGCCGCCGAGCTGGTGAACGCCATCCCCAACATGCGTCCCCTCGACGCCGGCGAGCTGTCGCAGTCGACGCCGATCGAGTCGTTCACGTCGGTGCTGCTCCAGCTGAACGTCCGCTACAAGACGCGGGTGGCCATCAAGTTCACGGGCATCCCCGACGGCACCGAGAACCTGCCCAAGAAGCCCAAGCGTGCCGCCGTCGCGTCGGCGTCCCACGATGGACAGGCCGCGACCGCCGCCGGCGACGCACCGGCCGAGCAGGTGGCGACCACCTCGGAGGACGCCGCCACGTGAGCGCGGGCGACGCTGTCGCCGGCGACGGGAGCTCGCCGGTGCCGATGCGCCTGTACGACACCCGCCGCAAGGCGGTGGTGCCGTTCGAGCCCGGCGAGATCGTCACCATGTACACGTGCGGCATCACGCCGTACGACGCCACGCACCTGGGCCACGCCGCCGCGTACGTCGGCTACGACGTGCTCCAGCGCCGGCTGCGCGACCGTGGTCACGAGACCCGCTGCGTGCGCAACGTCACCGACGTCGACGACTCGATCCTCGAGAAGGCGCGGCAGATCGGCGTGCACTACCTCGACCTGGCAGCCGCCGAGACCGCCAAGTTCGACGACGACATGCTGGCGCTGGGCATGATCCCGTGCTGGAGCGAACCGCGCGCCACCTCCGCCATCGCCGACATCCGGGGCTTCATCGGCATGGTGCTCGACCGTGGCCACGCCTACCAGGCCGGCGGGGCCGTGTACTTCGACATCTCCACGTACCCGCAGTTCGGTGAGATCTCCGGCTACGACCGGGAGACGATGCTCGCCTACGCCGCCGAGCGGGGCGGCAACGTCGACGATCCCAACAAGCGCGATCCGCTCGACTTCGTGCTCTGGCAGCCCTCGCTCCCCGACGAGCCGTCGTGGGACTCGCTGTGGGGACCCGGACGCCCCGGCTGGCACATCGAGTGCTCGGCGCTCGCCCTGCGAGAGCTGGGAACCACCATCGACCTGCACGGCGGGGGAGCGGACCTCATCTTCCCCCACCACGAGTGCGAGGCCGCCCAGTCCGAGTCGGCCACCGGCGAGCCCTTCGTGCGCCACTGGATGCACCAGGCCATGGTCCGGATGGACGGCGAGAAGATGTCCAAGTCGCTCGGCAACCTGGTCTTCGTCTCCGAGCTGCGCAAGGAGTGGGACTCCATGGCCATCCGCCTCGCCGTGGTGAAGCACCACTACCGCGACCCGTGGGAGTGGCACGACGAGCTGATGCCCGAGGCCACCGAGCGGTTGGCGTCCTGGCGAGCGGGTCGGCAGGCCGGCGGTGCCGACACCGAGGTCCTGGCTGCGGTGCGCGAACGCCTCGACGACGACCTCGATGCTCCCGGCGCCATCGCCGCCATCGACGCGGCCGCCGCCGACGGCGTCGATGTCTCCCGCGCTGCGGAGCTGCTGGGCGTGCGCCTGGCCGACGACTGACCCACACCGTTCATCGAGCCGCCGCACGGTGTTTCCCGGCCGCTGGTAGGTTCCGACCTGTGGGGGCCGACGACCGCGAGTACGGCAAGCTCTATCCGGTGGCCAAGGCGGTCGTGAAGCCCGTCGTGGCACTGCTGTGGCGCATCAACGCCACCGGTCTGCGGCACGTGCCCGAGGACGGTCCGGCCATCCTGTGCCCCAACCACATCTCGTTCTTCGATTCCATCGTCCTGCCCGCCGTGCTGCCCCGGCGGATCAGCTACGTCGGCAAGGCCGAGTACCTCGACGACTGGAAGACCAAGTACATCTTCCCCGCCGTCGGCATGATCCCGATCCACCGCGGTGACGGGACGGCCGCCGCCCGGGCCCTCGACACCGCGGCCGCCGTGCTCGAGCGGGGCGAGCTGTTCGGCATCTATCCCGAGGGCACACGCTCGCGCGACGGCAAGCTCCATCGCGGGCACACCGGCGCTGCCCGGCTGGCCCTGCGCACCGGGGCGCCACTGATCCCGGTGGGGATCCGGGGCACCGATCTCATCCAGCCCACCGGCGCCTCGGCGCCGCGGCCCTTCCTGACCTGCCAGGTGAACATCGGTCGACCGATCCCGGTCACCCGCTACGCCGATCGGGTCAACGACCGCCTGGTCCTGCGCCAGCTCACCGACGAGGTGATGTTCGCCATCCGGAAGCTCTCGGGTCAGGACTACGACGACTCGTACGCCAACAAGCGCCCGGCCACCACGTCTGAGATCCCGGCGTCGCCCATTGCGGCGCCGGTCCCGAACGGCGAACCTCGCTCGGCCGACGGGCACGACCGTCGGGTGCTGGTCTCGGTCGGCCCCGCGTCGTCGCCGTCGCCATCGGAACCGACGGACGAGATCGAGGAGAACCGCCGGTCATCGGCCGACGTGCTGGCGCGCTGGTGGTCCTGAAGGCCTGACGCCCGGCACGGTCCACGGCGCACCCGGCGAGGTGCGCGAGGCTGGCGCCATGGATTCCGAGGCCGTCGCCTTCGCCCTGCTCGTGTTCCGTTGCGCCATCGGCGTGGTGATGTTCGCCCACGGCTTCCAGCACCTGTTCCGGGGTGGCAAGGTCGAGGGCACCGGGCGCTGGTTCGCCTCGCTCGGGATGAAGCCGGGGATCCTCCACGCGTGGATCGCCAGCCTGGCCGAGCTGGCGGCGGGCGTCTGCCTCATCGTGGGTCTCCTCGTCCCGTTGGGCGCGGCCGCCGTCGTGGGCACCATGACCGTGGCGTTGCTCATCAACCATCGGGGCAACGGCTTCTTCATCTTCCGGCCGGGCGAGGGCTGGGAGTACGTCATGACCCTCATCGCCGCGGGCGTGGCGCTGGCCACGCTGGGCGGTGGTCGGTGGTCGATCGACCACGCCCTCGAGATCTTCGACCCGCCCGCCGCCACCGGCCTCTGGATCGGTCTCGGCGCCGGCTTCGGCGGCGCGTTCGCCCTCCTCGCCGCGTTCTGGCGTCCGAGCTCTTAGCTATCTCGGCCTCGAGCCCCTGGGGGCTCTTCGAGCCTCGAAACGCTGCCGCCTGCTCGCTGGCGCTCCCGACGGCGGCCTGATTCCAACGGTCCGGTTGCGAGCTGAACCGTCTGCGTCGGCCGCTCGGACGGTCGCTACCCTCGCCACCCATGTCGAGTCCGTCCGAAGGTCAGATCGCCGTCACGCTCCCCGATGGTTCCAGCCGCGAGCTGCCCAACGGGTCCACTGCCGGCGACCTGGCGCGCTCGATCGCCCGGGGACTGGCCAAGAAGGCGGTGATCGCCGAGGTCAACGGCACCGAACGCGACCTGAACCACCAGCTCGCCGACGGCGACGCGGTCTCCATCGTCACGTCCGACACCGACCAGGGTCTCTACGTCATCCGCCACTCCACCGCGCACGTGCTGGCCCAGGCGGTGCTCGACCTGTATCCCGGTGCCACGTTCGGCATCGGTCCGCCGGTCGAGAACGGCTTCTACTACGACTTCGAGCTGCCCGACGGGGGCACGTTCTCCGACGAGGACCTCGCCGCCATCGAGGCCCGGATGCGCGAGATCCTGGCCGAGTCGCAGCCGTTCGTGAAGGACGAGATCTCGGCCGACGACGCCCGGAAGGTCTTCGCCGACCACAAGTACAAGCTCGAGATCATCGAGAACGCCTCCACCGATCCGATGTCGGCCACGTCAGATCGGGGCGAGGTGCGGGTGTACGAGAACCCGCCGCCGTCGCCCCGGCCCAACCAGACGTTCCACGGCCACGACGGCTTCATCGACCTGTGCCGTGGCCCCCACGTGCCCACCACCTCGGACTTCCTCGGCCACTTCACGCTGCTTCGGGTCGCGGGTGCCTACTGGCGGGGCGACGAGAAGAACCCGCAGCTCCAGCGCATCTACGGCACGGCGTGGGCCTCCGACAAGGAGCTGAAGCAGCACCTCCGGCAGATCGAGGAGGCGGCCAAGCGCGACCACCGCAAGCTCGGCGTCGAGCTCGACCTCTTCAGCTTCCCCGACGAGATCGGCTCCGGTCTGCCGGTGTTCCACCCCAAGGGCGCCACCATCAAGATGGAGATGGAGAACTACGCCCGGCAGCGGCACGTCGAGGCCGGCTACTCGTTCGTCTCCACGCCCCACATCACCAAGGCCCACCTCTTCGAGACCTCGAAGCACCTCGAGTGGTACGCCGACGGCATGTTCCCGCCCATGCACCTCGACGAGGTCACCGACGACGAGGGACACGTCACCCGGGCGGGGCAGGACTACTACCTCAAGCCGATGAACTGCCCGATGCACAACCTCGTGTACGAGTCGCGTGGCCGCTCGTACCGAGAGCTGCCGCTGCGGCTGTTCGAGTTCGGCACCGTCTACCGCTACGAGAAGTCGGGCGTGGTCCAGGGCCTGACCCGGGCCCGGGGGTTCACGCAGGACGACGCGCACATCTACTGCACCCGAGACCAGATGCGCGACGAGCTGGCCAGCCTGCTGCGCTTCGTGCTCGACCTGCTCGCCGACTACGGCCTCGACGAGTTCTACCTCGAGCTGTCGACGCGCGATCCGGAGAAGTCGGTCGGCGACGACGCCACCTGGGACGAGGCCACGAAGGTGCTGGCCGAGGTGGCCGCGGACTCGGGTCTCGACCTGGTCGACGATCCCGGTGGCGCCGCCTTCTACGGTCCGAAGATCTCGGTCCAGGCTCGCGACGCCATCGGTCGCACCTGGCAGCTGTCGACCATCCAGCTCGACTTCTTCGAGCCCGGGTTGTTCGACCTCAAGTACACGGCGCCCGACGGGACGCGCCAGCAGCCGGTGATGATCCACCGGGCCCTGTTCGGCTCGATCGAGCGGTTCTTCGGCGTCCTGCTCGAGCACTACGCCGGGGCCTTCCCCACGTGGCTGTCGCCCGTGCAGGCCGTGATCTGCCCGGTGGCCGACGAGCACGAGGAGTACGCGGCGTCGGTCGCCGACCGCCTTCGCGCTGCCGGCGTCAGGGTCGACGTGTCCGCCGCCGACGAGGGCCTCGGCGCCCGTATCCGCCGCCTCAAGCTCGAGAAGGTGCCGCACATCCTCGTGGTGGGCGGCGACGACGTCGAGCACGGCACCGTCGCCGACAACGTGCGTGGGGGCGACAAGCCCGAGCGCGACATCCCGGTCGCCGACTTCGTCGAACGCATCACCGCCGAGATCCGTGACCACGCCTGATTCGGGAATTTCGTCGTCTGGTCAGGACAGGCCTGACCAAGCGACGAAATTCGCGGGAGGGCGAGGGGCGCTCGAGCGGATCTGGGCCGGCTGGCGCAGCGAGTACGTGGCCGAGGCGGCCGCCGGCGCCAACCTGGTGGGGGAGGGCAGCGTCTTCACCCGGATCCTGGGGGCCATCGACCGCGGCGAGCTGACCGACCAGTCGGCGTACGTCGTCCACCGTTCGACCGAGGTCTTCGGCATCCTCAACGTCTACCCCTACGGCACCGGCCACCTGCTGGTGATGCCCTACCGCGAGGTCGGCGAGCTCGAGCAGCTCACGCCGGAGGAGTCGGCGGACCTGTGGACGGTGGTCAACGACGCGGTCGTCGCCATCAAGGGTGCGTACCGCCCGCAGGGAGTCAACGTCGGGTTCAACCTCGGTGCCGCCGCCGGCGCCGGTGTGCCCAACCACCTCCACGCCCACGTGCTGCCGCGCTGGGATGCCGACTCGAACTTCATGACCACCGTCGCCGAGGCCCGGGTGCTGCCCGAGGCACTGTCCGCCACGTGGCACAAGCTCACCGAGGCCTGGCCTTCCTGAGTCGCATCTGCGGCGTTCCACCGGTCCGCGCCGCGTGGCGCGTTCGCGAGGTTCGGGCAACGATCCTTCGTCGATCCACCCACGGTCGGTAGGGTCGCCAGCACCCGGCGAGATCCTGTGCCGTCCGGGACCAGCCAATGGGCGGTGCGGGTGAGTCGGTGAGCACTCGACTGCACGGGATCGCGGGATGGACTCGATCAACGCCTGGTTCGACTACATGACCGAGAGCGGTCAGGTTGGCGACCGCTTCATGGAGCACGCCTGGCTGGTCCTGCAGGTGATGGGCACGGCCGGGGTGCTGTCCGTGGTGCTGGGGATCGTCGCCCACCGCGTCAAGGCGCTGCGCACGCCGTTGCTCGGCATCGCCGGTGTGTTCCTGACCATCCCGTCGCTGGCGCTGTTCGCCATCTTCATCCCGATCGTCGGCCTCGGTTTCCGGCCGTCGTTCATCGCGCTGGTGATGTACGCCATCCTCCCGATCCTGCGCAACACCATCACCGGGCTCGACGAGGTCGACGCCGCCATCGTCGAGTCGGCCAAGGGCATGGGGTTGAACGCCTGGCAGCGCCTGGCCCGGGTCGAGCTGCCCATGGCCTGGCCGGTGATCATCACCGGCGCCCGGGTGTCCACGCTGCTCACCACCGGCATCGCCGCCATCGCCACCCTCGTGAACGGGCCCGGGCTGGGCTACTTCATCAAGGACGGCCTCCGGAACTACCCCCAGTCGCCGTCGGTCGAAGCCATCTGGACCGGCACGGTGCTCACCGTGGTCCTGGCGCTGATCCTCGACGCGGCGTTCACGATCATCCGCCGATTCACGACCTCCCCGGGGCTGCGTCACTGAGCGGGCCTCGGCTTCCGGTGTGAAAGGACGTCATGACCAACGACATCACGAGCGACTCGACCACGGAGGCACCCACCACGAGCGCGCCCGTGGTCGACACCGGCCCCGCCGAGCGGTCGATGATCCACCTCGAAGGCGTCACCAAGATCTACCCGGGCACGAAGGTGCCGGCGGTCGAGTCGCTGACGATGGACGTGCCCAAGGGAGAGATCGTCGTCCTGGTCGGGCCGTCGGGCTGTGGCAAGAGCACGACCCTGCGGTTGATCAACCGGATGATCGAGCCCTCCGGCGGCCGGATCGTGTTCGACGGCGAGGACGTCACCACGGTCAACCCCGATCACCTGCGCCGACGCATCGGGTACGTGATCCAGCAGATCGGCCTGTTCCCCCACCAGACGATCGCCCAGAACATCGCCACGGTGCCGCGGCTGCTCGGGTGGGACAAGAAGCGCATCACGGCGCGCGTCGACGAGCTGCTCGAGACCGTCGGCATGGACCCCTCGATCTACCGCGACCGGTATCCCAAGGAGCTCTCGGGCGGTCAGGCCCAGCGCGTGGGCGTGGCCCGGGCACTGGGCGCCGATCCCGACGTCATGCTCATGGACGAACCGTTCGGTGCCATCGACCCCATCACCCGCGAGCGGCTCCAGAACGAGTTCCTACGCCTGCAGGCCGAACTGAAGAAGACCATCGTCTTCGTCACCCACGACATCGACGAGGCCATCAAGATGGGCGATCGCATCGCCATCCTGCGCGAGCGGTCGATCATCGCCCAGTACGACACCCCCGAGCGGATCCTCGCCTTCCCCGTCGACGAGTTCACCCAGGACTTCATCGGTTCGGGTTCCACGCTGAAGGGCCTCAACCTCGAGCGGGTCCGTGATCTCGAGCCGACGAACTTCCCGGTGGTCCGTCACGACGTCGACCTCGCCGACGCCCGTCGCTTGCTCGACGAGTCGCTCGAAGCGTGGGTGCTGGTCGTCGACGGCGGCGACCGCCCGGTGCGTTGGGTCAACCGCAAGCAGCTCGATCGCACCGACCGCCCGCTCGCCGAGCGCGGTCTCCCGGTGAAGGTCACCGTCGAGCCCCAGGCCACCCTGCGCGACGCCCTCGAGGAGATGCTGGTCTCCAGCGCCGGGTACGTGTGCGTGGTCGACGGTCGTGGCCGGCTGCAGTTCGTGATCTCGATGCAGACCCTGTCGGCGGCCATCTCGCGCTCCGAGGAAGAGGCTCGGCGCCACTACGCCGAGCTCGACGCCGGCGCGGGACGAGGCTGCGTTGGCCGCGGAGGCCCGCCCATGACGTCCACGTCACCGTCGCCGCTGCGGCCCGACCAGCAGGCGCTCGAACCCGACTACGACGAGGAGGAGATGAAGGAGGCCGTCGAGGCGTCGGGCATCTCGCCGCGCGAGCTCATCGGGTCCAACATCGGCCTGTTCGTCACCCCCATCGTCCTGACGCTGCTCGGGTACTGGCTCTACTACTACGTCCAGCACTACGACCGCGACTTCTCCGAGATGCGGGCCCTCGAGTACGAGCGGCTGCGTCCACAGATCGAGCAGCACATCGAGCTGACGCTGTGGTCCACGCTCTGGGTGCTGCTGATCGCCATCCCGCTCGGGATCTTCCTCACCCGCCCCCGGTTCCGACGGTTCTCGGGCCCGGTCCTCGCCTTCGCCAACTCGGGTCAGGCCATCCCGGCCTACGGGCTGTTCGTGCTGTTCTTCGCGTGGATGGGCACCGGCGGACGCACCGCCATCCTCGCCCTGGTGGTCTTCACCATCCTGCCCGTGCTCCGCAACACCATGGTCGGGCTCGAGCAGGTCTCCGGCTCGGTCATGGAATCCGGGCGCGGGATGGGCATGACCAAACTGCAGGTGCTCACCCGCATCGAGCTCCCGCTGGCCGTGCCCGTGATCCTCGCCGGTGTCCGCACCGCCCTCGTCATCAACGTGGGCATGGCGGCGCTGGCGTTCCTGATCGGTGGTGGCGGCCTCGGCGTCACCATCAACTCCGGCCTGAAGAACCAGCGCGACATCGTGCTGATCACCGGTGCCGGACTCACCGCGCTGCTCGCCCTCACCGTGGACTGGGTGGCGGCGGTGATCGAGCGCGTGCTGCGCCCACGCGGGCTGTAGCGACGCTCACCTGACCCTGTTCCCTGATGAAAGGCACACCCATGAACCCCAAGCGACCGCTGTGGCGCATCCTCGCGCTGCTCCTCGCCTTCGGTCTCGTCGCCGCCGCGTGCGGTGACGACGACGACACCGCCGCCGGCACCGACAACGGTGGTGACAACGGCACCGCGCAGGAGAAGACCTGCGAGAACCCAGGCCAGATCGCCGACCAGGACGGCAACGGGGCCGCCACCATGAACGACGTCGATCTGTCGGGCATGGACGTCACCGTCGGTTCGAAGGATTTCGTCGAGCAGCTGGTGCTCGGTCAGCTCATCGTGCACGGCCTGCAGGCCGCCGGCGCCAATGTGACCGACCAGACCGACACCGGCGGCACCTCCGTGGTCCGTCAGGCCCTCGAGTCGGGCGACATCGACATCTTCGCCTCCTACAACGGCACCGGCTGGACCCAGCACCTCGGATGCGAGGACCCGGTCAGCGACTCCCAGCAGCTCACCGAGCAGGTCCGATCGCTCGACCTGGCCAAGAACAACATCCGCTGGATCGACCGGTCGCCGTTCAACGACACCTACGGCTTCGCCGCCAGCCCCGCCCTCGCCGACGAGCACGGCGGTCCGTTCGACATGCAGGGCATGGCCGACTACCTGGCCGAGAACTCTGACGCCACGGTGTGCATGGAGTCCGAGTTCCCCGACCGCTCCGACGGTCTCGTCCTGTTCGAGAACGCCACCGGCTACGAGATCCCCCAGGACCAGACGCAGATCCTGGACACGGGCATCATCTACGAGCAGACCGCGGCCGGCGAGTGCGACTTCGGCGAGGTCTTCACGACCGACGGGCGCATCGCCTCCCTGGGCCTGTCCCTGGTGGACGACCCCGGCGTGATGATCATCTACAACACGTCGCTCACCATCCCCGAGGACCTCTACCAGCAGGCCCCCGAGCAGTGGGAGACCTTCGGTGACCTGTTCTTCAGCAAGCTCACCCAGGAGAACATGACCGAGCTCAACCGTCGCGTCGCCGAGGGCGAAGAGCCCTCCGCCGTCGCCGAGGACTTCCTGAAGACCCAGGGTCTCATCAGCTGACCCACGGGTCCGATCCGCACGACGCAGCATCGGGGGCGCCGGCCGGCGCCCCCGATGCGCGCCCCGGCGTCTGGTGGCGCCGCGCCGGTCGTCGGTAGCGTCTGCGACCCATGCCGGCCGATGACCAGCCCGACGACGAGTCCCGGGACGAACAGCACGTCGACGACCACGTCGACGAGCTCCCCGACGACCTCGACGCCGCCGGCTACGTCGGCCCCTACGTCTTCCCCGACAACAACCGACGGCGCATCCCGGGCTACCTGTACCTGCTCACCGCGGCGGCCTGCATCGCCGCCTGGGTCGTCGCCGGCGACGACGCCGTGCTGGTGAACACCGGCTTCCTCGTCGTCGGCCTCGTCCTGGCCGCCGTGGGTGCGTACCACCTGCTGGCCGGGTTCGACCTCGACGTCGACGAGCGCGACGCCCTGGTCAACGCCTCGCGGGCCGTCGGCTTCCCGGTCGGGCACGCCTCGGCGCAGATGGGCTGGCGAGGCCTGCGCAGCCGTCCCACCTGGCGCATCCTGCTCTACTCCGCCGAGGAACCGCCCGAGCAGCGGGGCTTCGTGCTGGTCGACGGCGTCGACGGCACCATCGTCGACCAGCTGGTCGAATCCAACCCCGAGGACTGGTCGGACCTGGACGGACGCCTCTCCGACAACTGACCCCAGCGGAATCTGTCGTCTCCTGGTCACCACAGGTGTGACGGAGCGACGACAGATCCGATCACTTCACGGCATCGATGGTGCGCTGCGCCGCCCGCAGGTGGCCGGCCACCACGTCGACGCCCTGCTGGAGCAGCTCCAGCACGCCGATGGTCGCATCACGTCCGGCGACCCGCGCCTGCCGTGCCCAGTGCTCGGTCGGGACCCGGTCGATGCGGTCGGCGCAGCCGGTGGCGGTGGTCTCGAACTGGTCGAGCAGCGCGCCGATCGGTCGGTGGGGGTCGTCGAAGGCGACGTCGTCGAGCTCGGCGACGCCCGGGTGCAGCACCGGATCGGGGTGGTCGACGACCTGCTCGAGGGCTCGGTCCATCAGCGCCAGGACGCCGTCGGCGGCCAGGAGGTGATCGGCGGCGGAGGAACCGTCGGGGCCGACGCGCCGAGCCAACTCGTCGGGGTCGGCGGGCTGAGCGTCGCCCCGATCGTCGTCCGGCCGGGCCAGGATCGCCCGGAAGCGACGAGGGAAGGAACGGACGGCGACTTCGGCATCGGATGGGCTGAGCTCGGACATCGCCGCTGAACCTATCCGGCGTCCGCGAGCGCCGGCGCGGCCCGAGGGAGCGCGACACCGCCCGTCCGACGTGCGAGACTGGGTCGGACGGCCGCTACTGCTTGATACAGTTAGCGCTTCGAGTTCCCGCGCGTGCACCTGGCCGCGCCCCATGCCCCGATGAGGATCCCACCATGTTCGACGGTCGCTTCCGCACCAGCGTCGAGAAGGGACTGAAGCCGGTCGGTGCCAACCTGCGCCGGGCCGGCATCAAAGCCGACCACCTCACGACGTTCGGCGTCCTCATGTCGGGCGTCACCGCCATCGCCATCGCCAACGGTGCCCTGCGGGGTGCCCTCCTGCTGCTCGGGCTCACCGCGGTCCCCGACGTCCTCGACGGGGCAGTGGCCAAGGCCAGCGGCACGGCATCACCACGGGGCGCGTTCTTCGACTCGACCATGGACCGCATCGCCGACGCCTTCCTGCTCGGCGGCGTCGCCTGGTACCTCGACACGATCCACGGCGGTCACATCTCGCTGCTCCCGATGGCCGTCCTGGGCGCCTCGTTGCTGATCTCCTACGAGCGAGCCAAGGCCGAATCGCTTGGCTTCGACGCCCGTGGCGGTCTGATGGAGCGGGCCGAGCGCCTCATCCTGTTGGCCCTCGCGCTGCTGTTCGACTCGCTGCTGGTGCCCATGCTGTGGGTCATGCTCGTGCTCACGGTGGTCACCGCGGGGCAGCGCTTCGTGAAGGTCTGGAACCAGGCTTCGGCCACCGTGCCCCGCAGCACCACCGTCGCCCGCGACCGGCGGCTGCGGTCCCTGCGTCGCTCCGAGCGCCAGGCCCGGGCCGCTCGTCGACGTCGGCGCGCCCGTCCCTGAGCCGGCGTGGCGTCCCGCCTGCTGACGGCGTTCGAAGCCGCGTCGTCGATCGCCGGCCACGTCCCGGCACCGTTGCTCGGCCCGCTGGCCCGGCTGGGTGGCACCGGTGCCGCCCTGCCCGATGCCAAGCGTCGCCTCCTCGTGGCCCGCAACCTGCGCCGGGCCGATCCGTCGCTCCGTGGGTTGAGTCTGCGGAGGGCCGTCAACCGCACGTTCGAGTCGTACGCCGCGTACTGGCTCGAGGCGTTCCGGCTGCCGACCATCACGCCCGACGAGCTCGACGCGGGCATGACCTACGAGGGCTACGAGCACCTCGAGCGGTCGCTGCACCGGGGCAAGGGCACCATCATCGTGCTGCCCCACCTGGGCTGCTGGGAGTGGACGGGCTTCTGGTTCACGCGGGTCGTCGGCGTGCCCATCACGGCCGTCGTCGAACGCCTCGAACCTCCCGAGCTGTTCGAGTGGTTCACCGAGTTCCGCACCTCGCTGGGCATGCACATCGTCCCGCTGGGCCCCGATGCCGGCAAGGAGGTGCTCAAGGCCCTCAAGCGCAACGACCTGGTCACGCTGCTGAGCGACCGCGACATCGAGGGCAAGGGCGTCGAGGTCGAGTTCTTCGGGGAACGGACCACCTTGCCGGCGGGGCCGGCCACGCTGGCGCTGCGCACCGGCGCCGACCTGGTACCGGCGGCCATGTTCAACCGCCCGCACGGCATGCACCACGGCGTGGTGCGGGCGCCGATGACCGTCGAGCGGCGGGGCACGTTGCGCGAGGACGTGGCCCGCGTCACCCAGGACATCGCCCACGAGCTCGAGTCGCTCATCCGCATCGACCCGACGCAGTGGCACCTCATGTCGCCGAACTGGCCCAGCGACCACGAGGCGCTGGCCGCCGCGGGGCTGGCATGAGTCGCCCCGTCACGGGCGCCGCCGGCCGGGGAGCGCGAGCCTGATGCGCATCGGTCTGCTGTGCCCCTACAGCGTCACCATCCCCGGGGGCGTGCAGGGTCAGGTGCTGGCCCTCGCCCGGGCGCTGCGCCGGCAGGGCCACCCCACGCGGGTGCTGGCACCCGCCGACGGGGTCCCACCCGACGCCGGGGTCACGCCCTTGGGCGTCAGCGTGCCCACGGCGGCCAACGGCTCGATCGCTCCGGTCGCCCCCGATCCCTCGGCGCAGCTGCGCACCATCCGGGCCATCCTCGACGAGGACTTCGACGTGCTGCACCTGCACGAGCCGCTGGCGCCCGGCCCCAACATGACGGCGCTGCTGCTCGACGCCGTGCCGATGATCGGCACGTTCCACGCCGCCGGCGACTCGGCCTCGTACCGCTACGCCGCCCCTGTGCTGCGCTGGGCGCTGCGCCGGCTCCACCACCGCTGCGCGGTGTCACCCGACGCTCGCAAGCTGGCCCAGCACTACCTGGGCGGCGAGTACGAGCTGCTGTTCAACGGCATCGAGATCGCCCGCTACGCCGACGGTCCGGTGCAGCCCACCGAGGGACCCGACCATCTTCTTCTGCGGCCGTCACGAGCCCCGCAAGGGCCTGGCGGTGCTGCTCGAGTCGCTCCAGTGGCTCCCGGCCGACGTCCGGGTCTGGGTCGGCTCCGACGGGCCCGAGACCGAGCGGCTCCAGGCGATGCACGCCGGCGATCCCCGCATCGAGTGGCTCGGCCGCATCAGCGACGACGACAAGACGGCCCGTCTGCGTGGTGCCGATGTCTTCTGCGCCCCGGCACTGATGGGCGAGTCGTTCGGCGTGGTGCTGCTCGAGGCCATGGCTGCCGGCGCCGCCGTGGTGGCCAGCGACCTCGACGGCTACCGCAACGTCGCCACCCACGGGCGCAACGCGCTGCTGGCCCCGGTTGGCGACGCCCGGGCGCTGGCGACCGCGCTGTCCGAGGCGCTGTCCGACCATCGCCGGCGGGCCGAGCTGGTCGAGGCCGGCCGGGCCCGAGCCGCCGAGTTCGCCATGGAGCACCTGGCCGAGCTCTACCTCGAGCGCTACGAGGCCATCCGGCGCTAGGCAGCGGCCACGCGTCGGGCGAGGAACCGCCGCCCGAAGGTGCTGGCCACACCGATGGCGGCGCTCAGCGGCACGAGCACGACGAGCCGGCCCCATGGCTGGTCGGCGCCACCGCCACCGCCTGCGACGGCGCCCTCGGCCAGCGTGGGCGGCTGGAACGCCCCCGTGTCCACGGCGGGTGCGGCCACCTCCGCAGGTGCGGTCGTCGGCGTGGTGCTGACCGCCGTGGTGGCCGGAGACAGGGAGCTGTCGCCGCTCGGCGTGTACGAGGAGACGTCGGGCAGTGAATCGCTCGAGCTGCTCGCCGTCGACCCGGCACCGACGGCGGGGGAGGGCGAGGCCGAGCTCGGAGGGCTGCCGGCGAAGGCCGTGGTGGGCGTGGTCGCCGGCGGGGTGGTGGTGGCGAGGGAGGCACCTGAGAACGAGACGCGGAAGCCAGGGTCGACGGGCGGGCCCCCGTCGGGCGGGTCGGCGGGCAGGATCATCAGCGAACGTTCGCCACCGCCGGTGGCGAACAGCGAGCCGACGTCCCCGGTCCACCGCAGCGAGTCACTGTCTCGTGTGAGGGCCACCGGCGAGGTGCAGTCGGGTTCGGGCGCGTCGGCAGAGGGGCCCGGATTCGCCGCCGCCCAGTCCGCCGAGGTCGGGCACGCCTGCAGCGCCGTGGCCGGCGTCACCACGCTGCCGTCGGCCTCCTCGAGGGTCAGCGTGGCGGTCATCACGTCGTCCGGGACCGAGAACCGCAGGGCGGCGACGGCCACCGGCTGACCGCCGAAGCTCGAACGCGGAAGCCGCCGTCGGGTTCGGCGGTCGCGCCGGGTTGGTCGGTCCACCACCCGGTGGCGGTGGGGGCGTTGCCGGCGGCGGCGACGGCGGCGGCCGGAACCAGCACGACCGCGGCCAGCCCGAGACCGGCGACGTGCCGGACGAGGCGGCGCATCAGTCACCCACCCGGAGCGGTGTCCGGCGTCGTCGTGCGGGCCGCCCGTTCGCAGCCGGCGAGGCCGCCTCCCGGGAGCCCGACCGCATGATCGTGGCGTCGTTGCTGCCCAGGTAGCCGGCGACGACCCGTTCGTTGGTCACGACCTCGTGCGGCGTGCCGACGGCGACGACGGCCCCCAGCTCGAGGGCGACCAGGCGGTCGGAGATCCCCGTGATCAGCGGCATGTCGTGCTCGATGACGACCAGCGCGGCACCGGTCTGGTCGCGGATGTCGAGGAGCACCGGACCCAAGGCCTCGGTCTCGCGCTGGGCGATGCCCGACGACGGTTCGTCGAGCAGCAGCACGTCGGGATCGTGGGCCAGCGAGCAGGCCAGGTCGACGATGCGGCGCGTGCCGGTGGACAGCTCGCCGACGAACTTGTCGGCGTAGGCGCCCAGGCGCATGAGGTCGATGAGGCGGGTGACCTGCTCGTCGACCCACTTCTCCGATACCGACACCGACGGCGACAGGACCAGCGCGGCGATCGGGTCGCGCACCGGCACGTGACGCTCCAGTGCGGTGGCGATGGTCTGGCGCACGGTCATCGACGGGAACAGGCGGGCGTCCTGGAACGAGCGACCGAGTCCGTGCGCCGCCCGCTCGAACGGCGACCAGCTGGTGACGTCGTGGCCGGCCAGCAGCACCACGCCGTGGTCGGGAACGGCGAAGCCCGACACGATGTCGAGGACCGTGGTCTTGCCCGCCCCGTTCGGTCCGATGATCCCGACGACCTCGCTCGACCGGACGTCGAACGACACGTCGCGGACGGCCTGGACACCACCGAAGGAGACGGCGACCTGGCGGAGCTCGAGCGCGACGCCGTGCTCGCGCCCGCAGGCGTCGCAGCGGGCCTGGAAGCCGTCGCGGGCGCTCGCCGTCGCCGGGGTGCGAGACGCCGCGCCCTCGAGGAACACGGCGCGCAGGATCTCGGGCCGATCGAGCAGGTCGGCGGTGGGGCCGTCGAAGCGGACCTCGCCCTTCTCGAGGAACACGGCCCGCTCGGCCAGGGTGATGGCGACGTTGACCGACTGCTCGACGATGACGACCGTGGTGCCGTTGGCGTGGATCCGGCGCACGATCTCCAGCAACTGCTCGACGATGACCGGCGCCAGGCCGAGGCTCAGCTCGTCGATCATCAGCAGCTGGGGGCGGGCGATGAACGCCTGCGCCAGCGTGAGCATCTGCTGCTGCCCCCCGGACAGGTTCCCGGCCTTGACGTCCCAACGCTCGCGCAGGACGGGGAACAGCTCGAGCGCCTCCTCGGTGGCCTGTGCGAGATAGTCGGGCTCGTCGGCGAACAGCCAGCCGGCGAGCTGCAGGTTCTCGGCCACCGTGAGGCTCGGGAACACCCCTTTGCCCCCGGGCATGAGAACGATGCCGTCCCGCACCGTCTGCGTGGGCGGGGCGCCGGTGATGTCACGACCGTCGTGGACGACCGCGCCGTGGCTCGGCTTGGCGATGCCGCTGATGGCGTTGAGCAGCGTGGACTTGCCGGCGCCGTTGGTGCCGAGCAGGGCCACGATCTCGCCCCGCTCCACGTGGAAGTCGACGCCGAACAGGACCTGGGTCTTGCCGTAGGACAGTTCGAGCCCCTCCACAGCCAGCAGCGGCGACTCGCTCGGCTTCGTCCTGCGGCTGTCGTCGGCCACCGGCGCGGCACCGTCCGGTGCTCGGTCCTCCTCGACGCGGACGTCGGCCAGCAGGCTGGGGACGATCACGTTGCGGCGACGGGCGAGGACCCGCAGGAACCGGTCGCGGAGGTCGTAGAACAACCCGCCCAGCCCGTTGGGGAACACCATGAGCACGAAGAGCACGCCGACGCCGGAGGCGAACAGGCGGGACAGCGGCTGGTGGGTGAACGACGAGTAGTCGACGAACGTGAGGTAGGCGGCACCGATGACGGCTCCGAAGACCGAGCCCAGGCCGCCGATCACCCCCATGGCGAACAGCTTGATGCTGTTCGCCGGATCGAGGATCGAGGCCCCCTGGACGAACCCGTGCTGCTGGTACATGTACAGCGCCCCCGCCATGCCGGCGAGCAGGCCGCTGAGCGCGAACGCCGTGAGCTGCACCCGGTCGGGGCTCACCCCGTAGGCCTGAACGGCTCGCGTGTTGTCGCGGTTGGCGACGAGGGCTCGGCCGGTGCGCGAGTTGCGGACGCGCCACACGATGGCCGCCGCCAGCGCGAAGGCGAGCAGGACCACGAAGTAGAAGGTGTGCTCGGATTCGAGGTCGAACTTGTCGAACAGCACGGGTCGCACCACCCGCACGCCGTCGTCGGGCACCAACCACGGGAAGAACTCGGCGTTGAGGATGAACGTACCCATCGCAGTGGCGAAGGCCAGCGTGGTGACGGCGAAGAACGGCCCGCGGATGCGCAGCGCGGGGATGCCGATGGCCACCGCCACCGCGGCGCCGGCGAGGGCGCCGGCGCCGATGCACACGAAGAAGTCCTTTCCCTGCTGGGCGAGCGAGCCGGCCACGGCCGCTCCCAGGGCGAGGATGGCCAGGTGCCCGAGCGAGATCTGGCCGGCCCACCCGGTGAGGATCACCAGGCTGCAGATCAGGATCGCCATGATGATGCCGACGCTGAACAGGTTCACCTGGCTGGGCCGCCACTGCAGCGGCACGAGGAGCAGGAAGGCGGCGCCGGCGGTGACCAGGACGCCGAGCCCGAGCCTGACCTCGCGCAGGGCCAGCAGCTCGCGGGGGATGGGTCGGACCTCGCGGGTGGCGCCCCACGTCTCGATGCCGGCGTCGCGGGCCCGGCCCCCCTCACGCTGGCGTTGCAGGAGGAGCGCCACGATGATCACGCCGAAGAGGACCCCGTCGACCACGACGGTTCGTCCGGTCTGGAACAGCACCGCCTGCTCGATCATGCCGATGCCGATGGCGGCGACCATGGTGCGGGGCAGGCTCTCCATCCGGCCGATGACGGCGGCGGCGAGGGCCCGCAGCATCAGGCTCGGGCCGAGCACCTGGCCGATCTGCACGCCCTGGATCGGCAGGCGGAGCAACACGCCGATGCCCGACATGCCGGCGGCCATGACCCACACGAGGGTGTTGATCCGCTTGACGGGGACGCCGAGGAGCGACGCCCGATCGGACGACTCGGCCGAGGCCCGCATGGCGATGCCCACCCGTGACCGGCGGAAGAACAGGCCGAGGCCGAGGGCCAGGAGCGGGACCACCACCATGATCAGGAGGTGCCCGCCCTTGAACACGACGGGGAACCAGTGCCACTGGAAGTCGAACGGCACCGGCGGCTGCGGCGCCTGGTCGAAGTCGAACAGCTTGGGCAACCCGAGCTCGACGAACGAGAGGATCTGGGCGATGCCGATGGTGGCGACGGTCAGGACGAGGCGCGGCGCGGTGGCGAAGCGACGGATGATGCTGACCTCGACGAGGTAGCCGACGGCGAGGGCGGCGGCGAGTCCGATGGCCACGTCGACGAAGAAGGGCCACTTGGGCCCGACGTAGAGCGAGGCGGCGAGCACGCTGGCCATGGCCCCCATCTCGCCCTGGGCGAAGTTGACGACCCGGTTGGCGCGGTAGACGAGCACGAGCCCGAGCGCGATCAGCGCCGACAGCGACCCCAGCACCAGACCCAGGAAGAGGATGGCACTCGGTGCCGGGTACAGGATCTCGACGAAGACGAGCACGGCGAGCACACCGGCTGCCGTCTTGGCGGATGCCTGCAACTCGCTGCGATCCATGGTTCCCCCAGTGCGTCCCCGTGGGACGTGAAACGTCCGTCACGGGAGGATTCGCTGTCGCAGCTGTCGAACCCTTCTGGCAACGGTCGTTGTCAACCGAGGGGGACGGCACGATGGATCTTCGCGAGTTCATCCAGCGCTACGGCATGGCGCTCGGGGTCGTACTGGCACTCGTCGTCGTGGTCGCCGTCCTGCCCGGCAACGCCGGCCCGCGCACCAACGCGGCAACCGACATCAACCTCGACGTCGCCGGCGGCGTCCAGCCCGGCGCCAGCGGCTCGGTGGGCGACGTCGGCGGTGGCACGGCCAGCGTGGCCGCCGGCGGAGGCACGACCGGGTCGGTGACCACCGGCGCAATCGGCGCCACAGGTGCCGGCGGCGGTACCAGCACTGCCACGTCAGCGGGCGGCGGCCCGGGGTCGGCGGCCACCGGCGGAGGTGGCGGCGCCGCCACCGACGGCACCGGTGCGCAGGCGGCGACCGGTGGTCCCGGCCAGGCCGTCTTCGGCCAGGGTCCGCACTGCGACGAGCGCGGGCGCCAGATCGGCATCGCCTACTACATGCCGCCGTGCGTCGACTGGCAGGCCGGCGCCGACAACGGTGGCGCCACGTTCCAGGGCGTCAGCCGCGACGCGATCAAGATCGTCATCTGGTACGGGCAGCTCGATCCCGGGACCCAGGCGATCCTGCAGGGAGCGCAGCTGTCCGACGGCCGCCCCAAGATCAAGCAGACCAACGAGGCGCTGCGCGTCTACTCGAACAACCACTACGAGACCTACGGCCGCGAGGTGCAGTACATCGAGATCGACGCCAGCGGTCCGTCCGAGGACGACGCCGCCATGAAGGCCGACGCCGTCAAGATCGCCGAGGAGATCAAGCCCTTCGCGGTCATGGACGGCGATCCGGCCGCGCCGATGCCCAACGTGCTCGTCCGTGAGCTGGCGCAGCGGGGCGTGCTGTGCATGTGCTCCACCACCGAACTCCTCGCAGTTCTACACCGAGCTGCCCCCGCTGGTGTTCTCCTCGCTGCCCACGTCCACCGAGTACGCCGAGTACACGGCCGAGTACGTCGCCAAGAAGCTGTGGGGCAAGAAGGCCGAGTTCGCCGGCGACGAGCAGCTGCCGACGCAGAACTTCACGAGCAAGACCCGGAAGTTCGGCCTCATCTACCTGGAGGGCACGCAGGGCAAGATCGACCCCGAGGGCAAGCGGGCCAGAGACGCGTTCGACCAGGCGTTCGCCAAGTACGGCATGCACTTCGACAAGGAGGTCGGCTACATCTACGACCCCGGCCGCAACCAGGCCGACGTCACCAACATGATCGCCCAGATGCGATCCGAGGGGATCACCACCATCGTGCCGGTGTGGGACCCGCTCTACCCGATTCTCATCACGACCGAGGCCACTCGCCAGCAGTACTTCCCCGAGTGGTTCATCACCGGCACCGGTCTGTCCGACACGACCACCGCCGGACGGCTCTACGACCAGCGCCAGTGGCGGCACGCCTTCGGCATCAGCCCTCTGTGGGTGACGTGGGCCGACGTGAAGAACTCCGACGGCTACCGCGAGTTCAAGAACGGCATGCCCGACGCCGAGCCGGGGGTGCTGGTGAACATCTACCGGGCCCGGGTGCAGACCCTGTTCCGTGGCATCCACATGGCCGGGCCGAACCTCACGAACGAGACGTTCGTCAAGGGCGAGCTCGCCTATCCGGCCACCGGAGGCGAGCCCCGGGCGCCGCTGGTGCAGCTCACCCGCCAGTTCCCGACCGAGATCAAGGATTTCGTCGAGGTCTGGTACGGGGCCGACATCCGGGGGCCGGACGAACGGGGTAACCAGGGTTCGGGCATGGTGATGAAGAGCGAGATGGGCAAGCGCTACCGGCTGGGCCAGTGGACCAACGACATGCGCCTCTTCGACCCGAACGGGGCCATCGCGGTCAGCGACGACCCGGCGCTGGGTGGTGGCGATCCGAACCGTCAGGTGCCGCCCTCGGACAAGCGTTGCCTGTCGTGCGCCGACTGACCGACCCGGGAACCGGGGTCAGCTCCGGCGCAGCAGGTGGCGGGTGCCGAGCGCAGCGAGCACCGCGCCGCCACCGAGCAGCAGCAGGAGGCCGGCGTTGTTGCCGGTCATGGGCAGCGTCGGGGTGGCCGGTTGGCCGGGAGCAGCCGGCGTGAAGCTCGACTGCTGGCTGAGGCTGGCGACCTGGATCGTCAGGCCCTCGCTCAGCACGCTCACGGCGTCGTCGGTGGCGAGCCCGGTCGTCGGGACACCGGCCAGCAGCGAGCCGATCTGCGTGATGCCGGCGGGTGCGGCGGGCACGGGAAGACCGAGGCCGGTCAGCTGATCGCCGACCGACTCGACGCCGCCGAAGCCGTCGATGATGGAGCTCAGCTCGGACAGATTCGGCAGCACGTCGATGCGCAGACCGGTGAAGTCGGCCGAGGCGACGATCGACCCGGCGTCCTCGACCACCGAGGTGTTCTTGTCGAGCGCCGAGATGTCGACGAGATCGGCCAGGCGGGGGTCGATGGTGCCGAGCACGCCGCCGATGGTGCCCTCGACCTGGTCGACGGCCGCGTTGATCTGGTCGACGGTGGCGCCGGCGTCGAAGCCGTCGAGCCCCAGGTCGCCGACCCGGATCGCGCCGAGGGCGGCGGTGATGTCGGCCGCCGAGGTCTTCAGCGAGTCGGTGGCCTTGGTGACGACGCTGACGTCGAGCCCGTCGAGGGTCAGCAGGGACTGTCCGCTGAGCACGCTCACCGGGGCATCGAGCAGCGCACCGAGCTGGGCGGTCAACGACTGGACCTGGGCGACGGCGTCGTCGACGGTCTGGGGGACGTTGTCGCACAGCGTGTCGGTGGGCTGGCCGGTCAGCTGGCCGAGGAGGTCGACGGCGGGCGCAGCCACGTCGCAGGTGGACGCGTCGGCGCTCAGCTGCTGCTGCAGACCCGAGAGCAGCCCGATGTCGCCCGTCACGGTGTCGGCGGCGGCCAGGACCGCGTCGGCGCTCAGGTTCTGGAGGTCCAGGCCCGGGACGCCGGCGTCGGCGAGCGTTGCGCCGAGCTGGGGGAGCAGGCCGAGCGAATCGACCAGACCGACGACGGTGTCGAGCGGAAGATCCGTCAGCGGGATGCCGAGGCCGGCCAGCAGCGAGTCGAGGTCGAGCGCGCTGAGCGTGTCGATCTTGGCCCCGCGCAGGCCGTCGGCCTGCCCGGTGACGGCCTCGCTGTCGAGCCCGACGTCGGTGCTCGACAGGTGCAGGATGCCCGAGAGCACGTCGAGGTCGGTGAGGCCCGCAGAGAGACCGGAGAGCGCGCCATCGGTACCGACGACCGCCGACAGGGCCATCGGCACCACCGAGCCGGACACCGCCGGGTTGTCGATCGGCTGCACCTCGGTCGACTGCTCACGGCGCTCGCCGTTGCTCTCGACCGACACGAGGGGCACCGTCTGCGACACGCCGGCGGCCGGCGAGTCGATGGCCAGCGCGGCGATCGACGCCAGCGCCGAGGGGGCGCCGACGGCACCGTCGGTGTTGGCCAGCCCCCGGTCCGACAGCAGGTCGAGGGCCAACAGGTCACCGGCCCGGGCGCCGAGGACCGTGAGCGTGCCGGTGGTGGTGCCGGTACCGGTCGCATCGGCGGTCTGGGCGTGCGCCGGTGCCAGCGAGGTGGCGGCCAGCACGCCGGCCGCGGCGGCAGGCAGGAGACGGGACAGACGCATCGGTGAACTCCCCAACAGAGAACGAATCGTGACGAAGTGAGCGTGTCGGATTCGTCCGCATTGCGGTATGGCGACTTCGGGCCATTTCACATGGCCCGAACGGGCTAGTCCGTTCAACCACCCGGCCGGTCTGCTCAGGCACTGCGCCTCCTACACTGCACCTTCACCATGGCAACCACCCCCACCGACCCCACGGCCGACCTGGTCCGGCTGAGCGTCCCGCACGCTGCGCTCGTCTTCGTGCCCCTGGCCCTGCTCGCCTGGCTGGTGCTGCCCTGGTGGCTGGCCGTCCCGCTCGCCCTGGCGATCGCCGTGGGCGTCACGATGGTCCGCGCCCGCAACATCGAGGACCGCATCGCCGCCCGCCTCGGCGCACGGCCCATCGACCCCACCGAGCGGCCCCGCTTCGCCGGGCTCGTCGAGTCGATGTCCATGGCGGTGGGTGTGCGCCCGCCCCGACTGCACGTCATCGACGATCCCGCGGCCAACGCCGTGGTGTGGGGCACCGGCGCCGGGCAGGCCTGCATCGCCGCCACCACGGGCTTGCTCGACGACATCGACCGGATCGAGCTCGAGGCCGTGGTCGCCCACCTGCTCAGCGGCGTGCGCGACGGCGCCGTCGAAGCCCACACCGTGCTCACCGCCCTGTTCGGCCCGCTCGCCGAGGGCCCGCTCCGGTCGGTCCTGGGCCGCCTCATCGACGCACCCGAGGACGATCGCCGCATCGTCCTCGCCGACCTCGACGGCGTCCGCGCCACCCAGTACCCGCCGGGTGCGGTCGCCGCGCTCGGGCGGCTCGCCTCGCGTTCCACCTTCGTCGCCCGCAGCCCCGGTCCCCTCCAGCCCCTCTGGTTGGCGGCGCCGGTCGAGCCCGAGCCCGGCGATCCCTTCGCCGTCCACCCGCCACTGGCCGACCGCATCGACCTGCTGCGCGAGGTCTGAGCCGTTCGCTTCGCTCACTTCGAGAGTTGCTCGGCTGGGCCTCGCAACGTCTCCTGGCGGTCGGCGCCCGGTCCCGGGTGCCAACCCGTTGGGGAACACGGTGGGTCCCACCCGTAGACTCGCGGCATGGCCAGCGAAGCTGCGGCGAACCACCAGAACCACCAGACCGGCACCGTCCGCGTGAAGCGGGGCCTGGCCGAGATGCTCAAGGGCGGCGTCATCATGGACGTCGTCACGCCCGAGCAGGCCAAGGTCGCCGAGGACGCCGGCGCCGTCGCCGTGATGGCGCTCGAGCGGGTCCCGGCCGACATCCGCGCCGACGGTGGCGTCGCCCGCATGTCCGACCCCGAGATGATCGAGGGCATCAAGGACGCGGTCACCATCCCGGTGATGGCCAAGGCCCGCATCGGCCACTTCGTCGAGGCCCAGATCCTGCAGGCCCTCGGCGTCGACTACGTCGACGAGTCCGAGGTGCTCACCCCGGCCGACGAGACCCACCACATCGACAAGTGGGCCTTCGACGTGCCCTTCGTCTGCGGCGCCACCAACCTGGGCGAGGCCCTGCGCCGCATCAGCGAGGGCGCCGCCATGATCCGCTCCAAGGGCGAGGCCGGCACCGGCAACGTCGTGCAGGCGGTCCGGCACCTGCGCTCGATCCTCGGCGACATCCGCCGCATCACCCAGGCCGACGAGCCCGAGCTGTTCGAGTGGGCCAAGCAGCTGCGGGCACCGCTGCCCCTGGTGCAGGAGCTCGCCGAGACCGGCGAGCTGCCGGTGCCGCTGTTCTGCGCCGGCGGCCTGGCCACCCCGGCCGACGCCGCGCTGGCCATGCAGCTGGGCGCCCAGTCGGTGTTCGTCGGGTCCGGCATCTTCAAGTCCGCCGACCCGGCGCCGCGCGCCAAGGCCATCGTCGAGGCCACCACGCACTTCCGCGACGCCGACATCCTGGCCAAGGTCTCCCGTGGCCTCGGCACACCGATGACCGGCATCGGCATGGACCCCACCGGGCTGGCCACCGACGGCACCCGGTTCGAGGACCGGGGCTGGTAGCCGTCGGCGCACCCGTGATCGGGGTTCTCGCCCTCCAGGGCGCCTTCGCCCGGCACGCGCGCGCCCTCGAGACGCTCGGTGCCCAGGTGCTCGAGGTCCGCCGTCCCCACCACCTCGACGACGTCGACGCCCTGGTCCTCCCGGGCGGCGAGTCGGGCACGATGTCCATGCTGCTCGACCGCGCCGAGCTGTTCGACCCCATCGCCAAGCGCCTGGCCGACGGGATGCCGGCGTTGGGGACCTGTGCCGGCATGATCCTGCTCGGAGCCGAGGTCCTCGACGGCCGGCCCGACCAGCGCTGCTTCGGTGCCATCGACCTGTCGGTCCGCCGCAACGCCTACGGCCGCCAGGTCGACAGCTTCGACATCGCCATCGACGTCGAGGGCTTCGACGAGCCCTTCGACGCCTCGTTCATCCGCGCACCCGTCGTCGAGCGGGTCGGCGACAGCGTCGCCGTGCTCGCTCGCGTCGACGACCGGCCCGTACTCTGCGCAGACGGGCCGGTTCTGGTCGCGTCCTTCCATCCCGAGCTCCCCGCTCCGGACGGCAGGTCCGATCTGCGCATCCACCGGCTGTTCCTCGAGGAGGTCGAGTAAGTGTCCGGGCACTCCAAATGGGCAACGATCAAGCACAAGAAGGCGGCCACCGACCAGAAGCGCGCCAAGACCTTCGCCAAGTTGATCCGCCAGGTCGAGGTGGCCGCCCGCGAGGGCGGTGGTGATCTCGACGCCAATCCCACGTTGCGCACCATGTTCCAGAAGGCGCGCGACAACTCCATCCCCCTCGACACCATCGAGCGGGCGGTCAAGCGGGGCACCGGCGAGCTCGAAGGCGTCACCTACGAGCAGATCACCTACGAGGGCTACGGCCCCAACGGCGTGGCACTGCTCATCGAGGTCCTCACCGACAACCGCAACCGGGCCGCCGCCGACGTGCGCAACGCCCTCACCAAGAACGGTGGCTCCCAGGGTGAGCCCGGTGCCGTGGCCTGGCAGTTCGACCGGAAGGGCGTGGTCATCGTGCCCGGCTCGGTCGACGAGGAGGAGCTGATGCTCGTGGCGCTCGAGGCCGGCGCCGAGGACATCACCGACGAGGGCGACATCTGGCAGGTCACCACCGCCGCCACCGATCTCCCCGACGTCCGCCAAGCGCTCGACGACGCCGGCATCGCCGTCGAGAGCTCCGAGGTCACGATGCTCCCGCAGAACTACGTGCCGATCACCGACCCAGGGCAGGCCAAGCAGACGCTGCGGGTCGTCGAGGCGCTGGAAGAGCTCGACGACGTCCAGAACGTCTACGCCAACTTCGACATCTCGGCCGAGCTCATGGAAGCGGCGGCCGGCTGATGGTCGCCATCGGCGAGCAGGCCCCCGACTTCGCGGTCCCGGGCACCGACGGCACCGACGCCGGCCGGCGCACCTACACGCTGTCCGAGTACCGCGGTCAACCGGTGGTGCTGGTGTTCTACCCGGGCGACAACACGCCCGTCTGCACCCGCCAGCTCAACGAGTACACCGCCGAGATCGACGCCTTCGAGGGCGTGGGTGCCCAGGTGCTGGCCCTGTCTCCGCAGGACGTCCCCAGCCACGAGGACTTCGCCGAGGCCCAGGGTGGCTTCGGTTTCCCGCTGCTCGCCGACACCGACAAGGCCGTCGGCGATTCCTACGGCATCCTCGGCCCCCTCGGCTTCTACCGTCGTTCGGTGTTCGTGGTCGACGCCGAGGGCAGGGTGGCGTACTCGCACCGCGCCATCGCCGGTCTGACGTTCCGCCCCACCGAGGAGCTCGTGTCGGCGGTCCAGGCCGGCCGCTGACCCCCCTTCTGGAGAATTTCGTCAGCTGGTCACACCTGTCGTGACCAGCTGACGACAGATCCGTTCGGTGGGGGCGGTCAGCACGGCTCGTCGGCGACGATCCGCCCGTCGGCGAGCTCGATCCGGCGGGTGACGTGCACGGCATCGAGCAGGCGGCGATCGTGGGTCACGAGCAGCAGCGTGCCCGGGTAGCCGTCCAGGGCCGATTCGAGCTGCTCGATGGCGGGCAGGTCGAGGTGGTTGGTCGGCTCGTCGAGGACCAGGAGGTTCACGCCGACCAGTGCGAACGCCGCCAGCACCGCCCGCGTCCGTTCGCCGGGTGACAGGCGGGCGGCGGGTCGGGCGACGTGGTCGGGGCCCAGGCCGAGCTTGGCCAGCTGCGACCGGGCCTCGGTGCGATCCGCCCCGGTCTCGGCCACGAAGGCATCGAGGAGCGAGTCGCCGCCGGCGAACCGGCCCCGGTGCTGGTCGAGCGTGCCGACCACGACGGAGTGGCCGAGACGGGCGACGCCCCGGGCCGGTGGCTCGAGCCCCAGGACGGCGTGCAGGAGGGTGGTCTTGCCCGACCCGTTCGGTCCCAGCAGGGCGACGCGCTCGCCGCTGCCGATGTCGAGGTCGAGTGGCCCGAGCCGGAAGGCGCCCCGCTCCACCACGAGATCCCGGACGGACACGACGTCGTCGCCGGATCGTCGCTGATCGGCGAAGTCGAGGCGCAGGTCCCATCCGTCCCACGGCTTGTCGACCCGTTCCAGTCGTTCGAGCGCCTTCTCCGCTCGACTGGCCTTGCCGGCGAGCTGCTCCGACGACGTCTTCTGGCGGTGCCGGATGAACTTGTCGGTCTCGCCCGATCGCTTGACCTTGCCGATGCCACGGGCCGACCACTCGCGGGTCCGCTGGGCCTGGTTGCGGAGTGAGTCGCGGTGCTGGACGTACTCGGCGTGGGCCTCCTCGGCGTGACGCCGGCTCGCCGCCCGCAGCTCCTGGTAGGCCTGCCAGCCGCCGTCGTAACGGGTGCCCTGCCGGGTGTGCTCGTCGAGCTCGAGCACTCCGGTCACGACCCGCTCGAGGAACGCTCGGTCGTGGGAGACCAGTACGTAGCCACCGGGTGCACGCACCAGGAAGTCCTCGAGCAGCTCGAGCCCGGCCAGGTCGAGGTCGTTGGTCGGCTCGTCGAGGCACAGGACGTCGAAGCCGGCCAGCAGGACGCACGCCAGGTTGGCCCGTGCCTGCTGGCCCCCGGAGAGCGTGGCGGCCGGCTGGTCCCGACGAGCGGGATCGAGCCCGACGCGTGTCAGCGTCTCGTCCAGTCGGTGGTCGAGCTCGGCGGCGCCCACCCGGAGCCAGTGGCCGAGCGCGGCGTCGTAGCGGTGGTCGGCGCCGGCCTCGCCGGCCGCGAGCGCGTGCGCGGCGTCGTCGAGGCGCCGCTGGGCTTCAGCCACCCCGGTGCGGCGCCGGACGAGGTCCTCGACCGACTCGCCGGGACGTACCTCGAGCTCCTGCGTGAGCAGGCCGACGGTGGCGTCCGCCGGCACCGCTCGAACCGAGCCCCGGTCGGGCTCCCGCTGGCCGGCCAGCAGCGACAGCAGCGTCGACTTGCCGACGCCGTTGGGACCGACCACGCCGATCCGGTGGCCGGGGGCGATGGTGAGCGAGACGCCGTCGAGGACGGTCGTGGGGCCGTGCGCGAACACGAGGTCGTGGGCGACGAGCTGAGCGGACACGGGGAGGCTCCTCCTGCGGGTGGAGACGGACGCGGACGGAGCACTCACCTCATCGCCGCCCAGCGTACCGCCACGTCCCCCCACCCCGATCGGGAATTTCGTCTCCCGGTCAGCACAGTCCTGACCAGGAAACGAGATTCTCGATGGTGGGCGGGGCAGCGGTCAGCGGTCGGCGCCGCGCACCGAGCCGACGAGCGGGGCGTCGGGGTCCTCGACCAGGCACAGGATGGCCCGGTCGCCCAGGTCCCACGTGCGGGGGGTCGGCACGAGGAAGACGACGCCCAGGGCGGACTCGGCGTAGGGGCGACCGACGTAGGCGGTGAAGCGGTCGGTGCACGCCCGCCGGGCGTCGTCTTCGAGCGCGGACCCGCCGGGGAAGGCGGCGTCGGCGTCACCGGGGGTGGTGGCCACCTCGTACAGCTCGGCGTCGTGTCCGGTGGCGCAGTCGACCGGCTCGACCTGCGAACGGCCGCCGCCCTCGTGCAGGTCGACGCAGGCGCCTTCGTCGGCGGTGGTGAACGGCACGACGGCATCGCGGCTGCCGGAGGACTCACCGGCGCCGCGCAGGGTCACGACCGCCACCAGGACGGCGATGACGAGGAACGTGTAGACGGCGTAGCGCGACACCTTCCGGGGGTCGAAGCTCCGCCTCGGCGCCGACCGGGTCAGCTCGTCATGGCGCTCCCGCAACGTACGGGTGTCGGCTCCCGCCGGCGCATCGGGGACGCGCTCGGTCGAGCCGCCGGCGACGGGCGGCAGATCGGCGGGTGCGCCCAGCGCCGTCCGCAGCTGCTCGTGCTCGGCTCGCGACAGGCCCGAACCCGGCGAGCTGGCCACGATGTGCAACGACTGGCAGGCCGCGAGGACGTCGGCGACGGGCACGCCCGATTCGACGGCGACGTCGTCGACGGTGGTCATTGCTCGTCGGCCACACCCAGCAGCCGCGCCCGCGACACCGATCGCATGCCCCGGCGCAGCCCGGCGATGGCCACCACCCAGGCCACGCCGCCGATGATCCAGGTGACCCGGCTGCCCCCGAAGAGCGCTCCGGTCGACTGCGAGTAGGCGACCATGATCAGCGGCAGGCTGACCAGACCGGACGCCTGCTGGGCGGCGGCGGTCGACTTCACCCGGGCCGACAGCCGCAGCACGAGCGACAGGGTCAGGGCCAGGAACGGCGGCACCACCCACAGCATGAGGATCCACCACTGCGTGGTGGGGAAGAACCAGCCGCCGACGTCGGGTCCGACGATGGTGTTCACGATGAGCGAGTACACGCCGAAGCCGACGATGGTGGTGACGTAGCCGGGCACGAGCGACGCCAGCAGCTTGCCGAGGTAGATCTCGCGCACGCCGGCGGGGGAGTGGGCCAGGAACTCGCCGGTGCCTCGCTCGCGCTCGCCGACGATGGTGGCCGCCCCGACGGCGGTGGAGATGGTGAGGGGCACGACGACGGCCACCGGGGCGAACAGGAACACCGCCAGCGCGTACGAGGCCTGGCCGAGCGGACTGTTGCCCTGGATCGAGTCGCGCGCCTGCTGCGGAAGGACGTCGAGGGTCTGGGTGATCTGCTCGACCACGTGGACGTCGCTGATCGAGGTGATGCTCAGCAGCAGGATCGTCGGCACGACGCAGAAGAAGATGGCGCCGAGACCGACCATCGGCCCCCAGAAGTCCTTGGCCTGGATGAGCTGCTTGAGGTCGGTGCGGGCGACGGTGGCGATGTGGCCCCAGCGCAGGGGGCCCGTCTCGCGGCGCACGCGCCGCCGGCCCGACCCGACGGGTGGCGGGGGAACGGGGCGATCGGTCTCGACGATGCTCATGCCGGCCCACCTCCTTCGTGCACGACCTCGCCGATGCGGTTGTGACCGCTGGTGCGGCGCACGGCGAAGTACAGATCCTCCAGCGAGTGGCGCTCGGCCTCGACCCTGGTCACCCGTACGCCGCGGCGGGCGAGCGCGAAGACCAGCTCGGGCGTGCGCGACAGGTGGTCGACCACCACGGTCGCCGGGCCGTGCTCGGCGGGACGGACCTCGAGGACACCGGGTTCGTCGACCAGCGCGAGGACGCCGTCGTGGTCCTCGGCGTCGACCAGCACCGTCGCCTCGGGCCAGTACCGCCGGACCAGTTCGTCGGGACGGCCCTGCACCAGCGACCGGCCCTCCTGGAGCATCACCACCTGGTCGGCCAGCCCCTCGGCCTCGAGGAGCAGGTGCGTGCACATGATCACGGTGTTGCCGTCGTCGGTCATCTCGCGGATGAGCTCGAGCACGGCGTAGGACGATTCTGGATCGAGGCCCGACGTCGGTTCGTCGTACAGCACCAGGTCGGGTTCGTGCAGCACGCTGCGGGCCAGGGCCAGGCGGGTCTTCATGCCGGTGGAGTAGCCGCCGACCTGCTGGTCGAGGGCACCGACGATGCCGAAGCGCTCGGACGCCTCGAGGATGCGGCGCTCGGCCCGGTCGCCGCGACCCAGGTCGTACAGCTCGGCGGCGTAGCGCAGGTTGTCGAAGCCCGAGAGCCGGTCGTACAGGGCCGGCTTGGCCGACACGATGCCGATGCGCCGGCGGATCTCGGCGCCGTCGTGCTCGGGGTCGAGCCCGAACACCTCCACCGACCCGGCGTCGGGACCGAGCGCCCCGGTGATCACCCGGGTGCAGGTGGTCTTGCCGGCACCGTTCGGTCCGAGCAGCACGGTGATGGACCGCTCGGGAACGGTGAACGACAGGCCTTCGAGCGCCGGCGTGGTGCCGAAGCGCCGGTGCACGTCGACGAGCTCGACCACGGTGGGGCCCCAGTGGTCGCTCCGTGGAGCGGTGCGGGCGCGCGCGGTGGCGGTCATCGTCATGGCCTCTGCATCGGTCGAATCGGTCGGTGCTTGAGCGGGATTCGATCACAACGGCATCCACGACCGGGCGCGCCCGGCTCGTTAGCATCGAACCCGTGTTCGTCCTCGGGGTCGATCCCGGCCTGTCCCGATGCGGGTACGCGGTGCTCGACACCGCCCGCCGCCCGCCGCGCCCGGTGGCGCTCGGCGTGCTGCGCACGCCGGCGGCCGACCCGGTGCCCCGGCGCCTGGCGGCGATCCAGGCCGACGTGCGGGCGCTGCTCGACGAGTTCCACTGTCGAGAGGTGGCGGTCGAGCGCGTGCTGTTCTCGGTGAACGTGCGCACGGCCATCGGCGTGGCCCAGGCGGCCGGCGTGGTCATGGCCGAGGCGGTCTCGGCGGGCGCCGAGGTGGCCGAGTACTCGCCCAACGAGGTCAAGCAGGCGGTCACCGGCGACGGCGCCGCCGACAAGGACCAGGTCGAGGCCATGGTGCAGCGCCTGCTGCGCGTCGACCAGCCCATCCGCCCCGTCGACGCCGCCGACGCCGCCGCCATCGCCCTGTGCCACCTGGCCCGGGCGCCCATGCGCAGCCGCATCGCCGCGGCCGCCGGCACCGCCCATCGGGGGCGGCGATGATCGGCTCGCTGCGGGGCGCCCTGCTCACCCGGGCCGACGACGAGGTCCTGGTCGAGGTCGGCGGCATCGGCTACCGAGTCGTGGTCAGCCCCACCACCGCGGTGTCGCTGGGCGACGTCGGCGACGACGTCTTCGTCTGGATCCACCACCACGTCCGCGAAGACGCCCAGGTGCTCTACGGCTTCGCCACCGCCGAGGCACGGCTGTGCTTCTCCGCCCTGCTCGGCGCCCACGGTGTCGGCCCGTCGCTGGCGCTGGCCATCCTGTCCGTGCACGGTCCGGCCGACCTGGCCCGCGTGCTGGCCGAAGACGACGTCGCCGCCCTGTGCCTGGTCCCCGGGGTGGGCAAGAAGACTGCCGCCCGGCTGCTGGTCGAGCTCAAGAGCCGCCTCGACATCCCCCTCGATCTCGACGTCTCCCGTGGTGCACGCACCGACGCGTCGGCCGACGGCACCAGTCCCGCCGGGGCGCGCGCCGATGTGCGCGAGGCGCTCGCCGGCCTGGGCTACGGGCTCGACGAGATCCGCGGCGTGCTCGCCGATCTGCCCGACAGCGACGACGCGTCGGTGCTGCTCAAGGACGCCCTACGTCGGCTGGCGGCTGCCCGATGACCAGGACGGGCCGATGAGGGAAGAGCTGCTCGCCCCCGACGCCGACGACGACGACGCCGCCGTCGACCCCGGCCTGCGTCCCCGCACGCTCGACGACTTCGTCGGCCAGTCGCGGCTCAAGGAGCACCTGGGGATCATCCTCGAAGCCGCCCGGCGACGCGGCCAGGCCGTCGACCACCTGCTGTTCGCCGGTCCGCCCGGGCTGGGCAAGACCACGCTCGCCGCCATCGTCGCCAACGAGATGGGCGTCCGCCACGTGCCCACGTCGGGTCCGGCCATCGAGCGGGCCGGCGACCTGGCCGCCATCCTCACCCAGCTCGAGGATGGCGACGTGCTCTTCGTCGACGAGATCCACCGCCTGCCCCGAGCCGTGGAAGAGGTCCTCTACCCGGCGCTCGAGGACTTCCAGCTCGACATCGTCATCGGCAAGGGCCCGGCGGCCCGGTCGATCCGGCTCGATCTGCCGCCGTTCACCCTGGTGGGTGCCACCACCCGCACCGGCGCCATCACCGGCCCGTTGCGCGACCGCTTCGGCCTGGTCGAGCGGCTCGACTTCTACAGCGCGGACGACCTCCAAGCCATCGTGGTCCGCACCGCCGGCATCCTCGACGTCGACCTCGACACGTCAGGCGCCACCGAGATCGCCCGCCGCGCCCGCGGCACCCCGCGCATCGCCAACCGCCTGCTGCGCCGCGTGCGCGACTTCGCCGAGGTCCGGGGCGACGGCACCATCGACGCGGGCACCGCCTCGGCCGGCCTGCGCACGTTCGGCGTCGACGGCCTCGGGCTCGACAAGGTCGACCGGGCCATCCTCTCCGCGGTCTGCGAGCGCTTCGGCGGCGGGCCGGTGGGCCTGTCCACGCTGGCCATCAGCGTGGGCGAGCAGACCGAGACGGTCGAGGACGTCTACGAGCCGTTCCTCATCCAGCAGGGCCTGCTGATGCGCACGCCCAAGGGCCGGGTCTGCACCGCGGCTGCGTTCGAGCACCTGGGGCTGGTCCCGCCCAAGGCGGCCGAGCCGGCCGTGCCCCCGTCGCTGTTCGAGTGAGCGACCCGTTCGCTACACGTTGACGCCGGAGACGTCGTAGATCACCTGGCGGACCGACGGGACCATCGGAGGGGTCGGGCAGCGGGTTGCGCAGGCAGGTGCCCACATCGACCCAGTTGAGGGCCACGCACGCCCAGTAGTCGCCGGCGGTGGTGTCGACGGTGGGGACCGGGGCGCTGGGTCTGGGCGTGCGCGCTGACCGCACCGAAGGTGCCCGAGGCCAGGGCGATCGAGGCGAGGAGCAGGACGAGACGGCGGCGCATCAGCGGGAACCTCCGAGGAGCGTGTCGAGGACGGATGAGTCGTTGATCGGTGGATGCCGGATCGAGGGCGGACGAGACGGCGCGGTCGACGAACTGGGTGGCGTCGTCGGCCGTGACCGGTGGATCGAAGCCGGCGTCGGCGGGAGCGGTGCTGGCACCGACGGGCATCTGCTCGGCGTTCTCGCGCGCCTGGTCGGTGCCGTCGGGTCCGACGAACACGTCGACCGGTCCGGCGCTGGCCGATGGGGCGGTCGGCGTGGCGTCGGAGGACGGCAGGGCGCCGGGCGCCGCCGCTGCCGGCAGCTCGAACACCAGGTCACCGGGGCCGTGCACGGCGCCCTGGTACGTGGACACCACCGGCGCCGACGGACGCGACGAGACCGAAGCGGCGCCGGGGCCGGGCACGGGGGAGGGGCTCGGTGCCAGCACGACCGCGGCGGTCACCGCCCCGACGGCCACCGGTGCCGCGATGGCCGCTGCTTCGGCCCACTTCTCCGAGAGCAGCGAACGGAATCGCCAGGCGCGCGCCGCCAGCCACCCGATGACCGGCAGGCCGAGGGCACCGCGGGCCTCACCGCCCACGGCGGCGTACTCACGGCGCAGGGCCTTGCGGGCGCGGTGCAGCAGCGCCTCGACGGTGGTGACGGGTACGTCGAGCTGGGTGGCGATGTCGGCGTAGCTCATGCCCTGCTCCTCGCGGAGGTGCAGCACCTCGCGGTGGCGAGGACCGAGGCGGTCGAGCGCGCTGCGCAGGTGCGCGATGTCGACCGCATCGAACAGGTGGTCGAGCTCGGGGTCGACGCTGCCCAGGTCGGGCTCTTCGGTGAGCTCGAGCCGGCCCAGCTTGCGGTGGCGGTCGATGCTGATCCGCTTGGCGATGACGGTCATCCACGGGTAGAAGCGCCGCTCGCCCTGCAGCGTGTCCATGGAGCGGAACGCCTTGACGAAGGCCTCCTGGGCGATCTCCTCGGCCTCGTGGCTGTCGCGGGCGTGCCGGCGGCAGAACCGGTGCAGGCGGTCGAAGTATCGGCGGTACAGGTCGTCGAAGGCCTGTGGATCGCCGGCCTGGTACCGCTCGACGAGGTCGCGGTCGCGGCCGAGGTCGACGTCGTCTGCACGTAGCGCCATCTGTCCCTCCGGGTGGTGTTCCGGGACGCGACCGTCCCCAGGTGAGTGTTCGACGTCACGCCCCTCGTTCCCTTCTGGGAGGGTCGACGTCCTACCGTCGCCCGCCGTGGAGACCGCCGACTTCGACTACGAGCTCCCCGAGGAGGCCATCGCCCAGACGCCCTGCGAACCCCGCGATCAGGCGCGTCTGTTGGTCGACCGGGGCCCGGACCGAGCACCGGACGACCGTGTGGTGACCGATCTGCCGCAGCTGGTCGGACCGGGCGACGTGGTCGTGGTGAACACCACACGTGTCCTGCCGGCCCGGCTCCACCTGCGCAAGGCCACGGGCGGTGCGGTCGAGGTGCTGCTCCTCGAACCCACCGGCGGCTCGTGCTGGGAGGCGCTGGTCCGCCCCGGCCGCCGTGTGCCGCCCGGCACCGTGCTCGAAGCGGGCGACGACCTGGTGGTCGAGGTCGGTGCGCGGCTCGAGGACGGACGACGTGAGGTGCACCTGGAGACCGACGACCTGCCCGCCGCGCTGCACCGCCACGGCGAGATCCCCCTGCCGCCGTACATCGACACGCCCCTGGAGGATCCCGAGCGCTACCAGACGGTGTATGCCGAGACCCCGGGTTCGGTCGCCGCACCCACGGCCGGCTTGCACCTGACCGATCGTGTGCTCGACGGGATGCGTGCCGCCGGCGCCACCGTGGTCGGCGTCGACCTCTGGGTCGGCCTCGGGACCTTCCGCCCGATCGCCGCCGACCGGGTCGAGGACCACGTGATGCACGAGGAGCGCTTCGCCGTCCCCGAGGCGACGTGGGAGGCCTGCCGGAGCGCCCGGCGCGTGGTGGCCATCGGCACGACGACCGTACGAGCGCTGGAATCGGCGGCGGCCACCGGTCGCTTGGCCGGGCGCACCGATCTGTACCTGCGACCGGGCAGCGCGTTCGCCGTCGTCGACGTGCTGCTCACCAACTTCCACCTGCCCCGATCGAGCCTGCTGGTGCTGGTCGAGGCCTTCGTCGGACCCCACTGGCGCCAGTTGTACGACCACGCCCTGCGCTCCGGCTACCGCTTCCTGTCCTTCGGCGACGCCATGTTGCTGACTCGGGAGGGGTTGCTGACTCGGGAGGGGTTGCTTACCCGTGGCGGGTCGTCGACGTGAGCCTCTCGCTGGCCATCGACGCCACCGACGGGGCGGCCCGGTCGACGACCATCACCACGGCCCGGGGTGCGGTGACCACGCCCTGCTTCATGCCGGTGGGCACCCGCGGGACCGTCCGGGCGGTCGAGACCGCCGACATGGAGGAGGTCGGCGCCCAGATCGTCCTCGGCAACACGTACCACCTGCTGTTCCGCCCCGGTCCCGACATCGTCGAGGCGATGGGAGGCATCCACGGGTTCAGCGACTGGTCCGGCCACGTGCTGACCGACTCGGGCGGTTACCAGGTCTTCTCCCTGTCGCCGAAGGTCGACGACGACGGCGTCGAGTTCACCTCGACCTACGACGGGTCCGCGCACCGGCTCACCCCCGAGGGAGCCGTCGACGTGCAGTACCGGCTGGGCGCCGACATCCAGATGGTCCTGGACCAGTGCCCGCCCCTCCCCAGCCCACCCGACGTGATCCGCCAGGCGGTCGATCGCACGGCCGACTGGGCCGCCCGGGCCCGAACTGCCTTCCTCCGGCTGGAGGATCCGTCCCGCAACCAGTTCGGGATCGTGCAGGGCGGCACCGACGCCGCGCTGCGCACCGAGAGCGCCCAACGCACCGTCGACGTCGGCTTCGAGGGCTATGCCGTCGGCGGCCTCTCCGTCGGCGAGACGCGCGACGAGATGCTGCCCGCGCTCGCCGCCGCACTCGGATCGTTGCCGCCCGACCGTCCCCGCTACGTGATGGGCCTGGGCGATCCGGTCGGCATGCTCGAGGCCATCGCGCTCGGCGTCGACCTGTTCGACTGCGTGCTGCCCACCCGGCTGGCCCGACACGGCACCCTGCTGACGTCCGAGGGTCGCCTCAACATCAAGAACCGCCGCTTCGCCGACGATCCCGGTGCGCTCGACCCGGCCTGCACCTGCCGGGTCTGCGGCCGTTACTCACGGGCCTACGTACGGCACCTGGCCAACGTGAACGAACCCACGGCAGCCAGGTTGTGCACGCTGCACAACCTGTTCTGGACGTTGCGGCTCGGGCAGCGCGCACGGGACGCCATCGGCGGTGGAACGCTCGACGCGCTCCGCGCCGAGATCGGCGCGGTGTACGAGTGACGTGCGCTCCTTCGGCTGGTCGATCTGGTCGGCGACGGTCAGATCAGTAGCATCGACCGGTCCGTAGTCGACCCGTTGGTGATCCGGTGGCCCTGCTCATCCCACTCGCCGTCCTCGCCCTCATGTGGGCGTTCCTGATCCTGCCGCAGCAGAAGCGCGTCCGTGCGCACCGCGCCTTCGTGACGTCGCTGTCGGTGGGGGACGACGTGATCACCACCTCCGGTCTCTACGGCACCGTCGTGGGTCTCGACACCGAGACCGCGCAGCTGGCGATCGCACCCGGGGTGGAGATCACCGTCGCCCGCATGGCCATCGGGCAGGCTCAGGTGACCCGCGAACCCGCCGGCCCGGAACACGAACCCCCCGAACACCCCGACGACCCCACCGAGTAGCACCATGCGCCGCAACGGCCTGATGTCCCTGATCTTCATCGTCCTGCTCACCATCGGCGGGCTGGCGTACACCTTCGCGGCGGGCAACAAGCCGCTGCTCGGGCTCGACCTGCAGGGCGGCGTCTCGGTGGTGTTGCAGCCCAAGGGTGAGGCCGACTCCGAGGCCATCGGGCAGGCGATCCAGATCATCCGCCAGCGCGTCGATGCCATCGGCGTCGCCGAGCCCGAGATCGCCCGCCAGGGCGACGCCATCGTGGTCCAGCTGCCCGGCGTCAAGGACCGAGAGCGTGCCCTCGAGCTCGTGGGCCAGACCGCCGAGCTGCGGTTCCGGCCCGTGCTCCAGGTGATCCCGCCCGACCTGGCCTCCACGTCGACGACATCGACCACCGCCGGCGACTCCGGCGCCACCACCACCGAACCGACGACGGCACCGGCCGACGGCAGCTCGACCACGACGTCCGGCTCGGGAAGCGAACAGGGTTACGGCCTGGCTCCCGGCGAGGTGGCGGCGCCGTTGCAGACCGACAGCTCGTCGACGACCGCACCGGCAACCACCGCGCCGACGACCACAGCTCCGGCGACCACGGCCCCGGCCGACACCGGTGCGACCACCACCACGGCGCCCGACGTCCTGGTTCCCGGTCTGCAGGACAGCCAGCTCACGCCCCTCGACCAGCTCGATCCGTCGAAGCCGGTCACCGTCGCCGAGTACGACGACGCCGGCAACGAGACGCTCCGCTACCGGCTCGGGCCGGTGCCGGGCACCGACAACGACAACCCCGACGACGACCTCACCGGCCAGATCCTCAGCGATGCCAACGCCCGGCTCCAGGGTGTGGGTACCTGGGTGGTGGCGGTCGAGGCCAAGGGCAGCCGCATCGACGACTTCAACAAGGTCGCGGGCGAGTGCTACAACGGCGCCCCGAACTGCCCCACCCGGCAGCTGGCCATCGTCCTCGACGGTCGCGTGGTGTCGGCTCCGTCGATCAACGCTCCGTCGTTCCAGGCCGACCGCATCCAGATCTCGGGTTCCTTCACCGAATCCGAAGCCAAGGACCTGGCCCTGGTGCTGCGCTACGGCGCCCTGCCGGTAGAGCTCGAGCCCCAGCAGACGCAGTCGGTGTCGGCCACGATCGGCAAGGACGCGCTCGACGCCGGCGTCACCGCCGGCATCGTCGGGCTGATCCTGGTGGCTCTCTACATGGTGCTCTACTACCGGCTCCTCGGCGTGATCGCCATCTTGTCGCTGGCCGTCTCGGCGTCGTTGCTGTGGGTGATCATCGCCTACCTCGGCGAGGCTCAGGGTCTGGCGCTCACGTTGGCCGGCGTCACCGGCATCATCGTGTCGATCGGTGTGGCGGTGGACTCCAACGTGGTGTTCTACGAGCACCTCAAGGAGGACGTCTCGAGAGGGAGGACGTTGCGCACCGCCGTCGACGGGTCGTTCACCTCGGCGTTCTCCACCATCGTCAAGGCCGACGTCGCCTCGCTCATCGGCGCCGCCGTGCTGTACCTGCTCACCGTCGGGCCGGTCCGTGGCTTCGCGCTCTACCTCGGCCTGTCCACCCTGCTCGACCTGGTGGCGTCGTACTTCTTCATGCGGCCGCTGGCCCTCATCCTCATCCGATCCCGGAGGCTGCAGCACCGTCCACGGGTCTTCGGTATGCCTCACGTCCAGGAAGGAGTGCCGGCATGAGCGTCATCAGCAAGATGGCCAGCTTCGAGAACGACATCGACTTCCCGAAGCTGTGGCGCATCGGCATCGCGGTGTCGGTCGTGCTGGTGGTGATCAGCGTCGGGTCCATGGTCACGCGCGGGCTCAACCTCGGCATCGACTTCGAGGGCGGTACGGCGTGGCTGGTCGACGCACCCGACGTGTCGGTGTCGCAGGCCCGCGACGCCCTCGGTTCGGTCGGTGCCTCCAACGCCAAGATCCAGGTCGTGGGCAGCGACACCTTGCGCGTCCAGGCGGCGCCGGGCAACGAGGGCGACATCACCGCCGTCAGCGACAAGCTGGCCGAGCTCGCCGGCGTCGACCGGTCGGCCGTGGCCGTCTCGACGGTGGGCCCCACCTGGGGTGACGAGATCAGCTCCAAGGCCGAACGGGCGCTGTTCTTCTTCTTCGTGCTGATCGCCGCCTACATCGCCATCCGCCTTGAGTGGAAGATGGCCATGGGCGCGCTCGTGGCCGTGTTGCACGACATCGTCATCTCGGTGGGCGTGTACTCGGTGTTCCAGTTCGAGGTCACGCCGGCCACGGTCATCGCCTTCCTGACGATCATGGGCTACTCCCTGTACGACACGATCGTCGTGTACGACAAGGTGCAGGAGAACGCCAGCAGACCGGCCATCGCCCAGAAGATGCCATACACCGAGATGATGAGCCTGTCGCTGAACCAGGTGCTCATGCGGTCGCTCAACACCTCGATCACGTCCCTGCTGCCGGTGGTGTCCATGCTGGTGGTCGGTTCGGTGTTCCTCGGGGCCGTCACGCTCCAGGAGTTCTCCCTCGCGCTGCTCATCGGCCTGGCCAGCGGTGCGTACTCCTCGGTGTTCGTGGCCACGCCGTTCGTCGCCTGGATCAAGGAGCGCGAGCCCTACTACCGCAACCTGCGGGCCCGCCTCGAGAACCAGGGAGCCCGTCGGGCGCCCGCAGCCGCCACCGCCGACCAGGGCGTCGCCAGCCCGTCCGGGTCCTCGGAGGCCGCGCCGCCTGAGTTGTCCGGCCGTGTCATCCCGCCCCGTCCGCGCAAGAAGGGCAAGCGCCGCTGATGTCCGACCTGCCACCGCCGCCTCCTCCGCCGCCGCCGCCGTCGTCGCCCCCGCCGCCGGCTGGCCCGGCGCTCGAATCGGTGGGACCGTGGCCACGCTTCGGTGCCCGCTTCATCGACGGGCTCGTGCTCTTCGTGCCCAACCTGCTGATCGCCCTGGCGATCAGCGGCAACTCGGCCTCGTCGTTCGCGGGCGCGGGCGGGTTCGACGACGTGGTCGTGGGCATCATCACCACGGTCCTCGGCTTCGCCTACGCCGTCTGGCTCGAGTCGACCCGGGGACAGACCGTCGGGAAGATGGCGCTCGGCATCAAGACCATCGGACCTGACGGGCGCGTCCCCACGCAGGAGGCCGCCGCCCGCCGCAACGCCTGGCTGCTGCTGTCGCTGGTGCCGCTGCTGGGTGGTCTGGTGGCCTTCGGCGTCGCCGTCTGGATCGGTGTCTCGATCGCCAACGACCCGTTCAACCGCGGCGTGCACGACAACTTCGCCGGTGGCACGGCGGTGGTGCGGGCTCGCTGATGCCCCACTGGCTCACCGAGCACCTGCGCGACGTCCCCGACTTCCCCGAACCGGGGGTGGTCTTCAAGGACATCACACCTCTGCTCGGTGACGCGGCGGCGTTCCACCGGGCGGTCGACGAACTGGCCGATCCCCACCGCGACGAGGGCATCACCCACGTCGTGGGCGTCGAGGCCCGGGGCTTCCTGTTCGCCGCACCGATCGCCTACCGGCTCGGGGCCGGCTGCGTGCCGCTGCGCAAGCCCGGCAAGCTGCCCTTCGAGACCGTCGAGCACATCTACGAGCTCGAATACGGCACCGACACCCTGGCCGCCCACGTCGACGCGCTGCCCGCCTCGGCCCGGGTGCTGTTGGTCGACGACGTCCTCGCCACGGGCGGCACCGCCCGTGCCGCGAGCCGCCTGGTCGAGGGCTTCGGCGCCGAGCTCGTGGCGTCGACCTTCCTCCTGGAGTTGGCGTTCCTCCACGGTCGGGCACAATTGGAGGGACAGTCGGTGACCTCGTTGCTGGTCGTCGGCTGAACGGACCCGCCGGGTCCGTCGGAGAGGAGCGCAGCAGGTTGGTTTCCACGGTCGATCGGGTTCTTCCGTGGCGGCGAAGCGCACCGCCGCCGGCGGAAGAGGTCGCGCCCCTGCTCACCGCGTACCGGTCGCGGCACGGGCGCTCGGTGCGGACCGACATGATCCGGCGTGCCTACACCGCGGCGTCCGAGGCCCACGAGGGCCAGATGCGCAAGACGGGCGAGTCCTACATCCACCACCCCATCGCCGTGGCCAAGATCGTCGCCGAGCAGGGCCTCGACGACGTCACCATCGCCGCCGCCCTGCTCCACGACGCGGTCGAGGACACCCGCATGTCGCTGGCCGACGTCGAGCGCGACTTCGGGCCCGACGTGGCCGCCATCGTCGACGGGGTCACCAAGCTCGAGCGGATCCACTTCGACACCAAGGAGCACCAGCAGTCGGCGACGGTCCGCAAGATGATCGTCGCCATGTCCAAGGACCTGCGGGTCCTGATCATCAAGCTGGCCGACCGGCTCCACAACATGCGGACCATCGGCGGCATGCCCCACTTCAAGCAGGAGCGCACCGCCCGCGAGACGCTCGACATCTACGCGCCGCTGGCGCACCGGCTCGGCATGCAGGACGTGCGCCAGCAGCTCGAGGACCTCAGCTTCGCCGCCCTGCACCCCAAGCGGTTCGCCGAGATCGACCACATGGTGTCGACCCGTACGCCCGAGCGAGACCTGTACCTGCACCAGGTCATCGACCAGGTCCAGGAGCGCCTGGCCGAGCTGCGGCTGAGCGCCGAGGTCACCGGCCGGCCCAAGCACCTGTGGAGCATCTACGAGAAGATGGTCGTCAAGGGGCGTGACTTCGACGACATCTTCGACCTGGTCGCCATCCGGGTCATCGTCGACTCGGTGAAGGACTGCTACGCGGCGCTGGGGTCGATCCACGCCACGTGGAAGCCGGTCCCGGGGCGGTTCAAGGACTACATCGCCATGCCGAAGTTCAACCTCTACCAGTCGTTGCACACGACGGTGGTGGGACCGCAGGGCAAGCCGCTCGAGGTCCAGATCCGCACGTCCGAGATGCACGCCCGGGCCGAGCGGGGCGTGGCGGCGCACTGGCAGTACAAGTCCAAGGACAACAGCGGTGGCGACATGGCCTGGCTGTCGCGCATCGTCGACTGGCAGCAGGAGTCCACCGACCCCGACGAGTTCATGAAGAACCTGAAGGTCGACCTCGAACAGGACGAGGTCTTCGCCTTCACGCCCAAGGGTCGTGTGCTGACCATGCCCCAGGGCGCCACGCCCATCGACTTCGCCTACGCCGTCCACACCGAGGTCGGCCACGCCTGCATCGGCGCCAAGGTCAACGGTCGGCTGGTGCCGCTCGACTTCACGCTGAGCTCGGGCGACACCGTCGAGATCGTCACCTCCAAGGTCGAGGGCGCCGGTCCGTCGCGCGACTGGCTCAACGTCGTGGTCAGCCCTCGGGCCCGCAACAAGATCCGCCACTGGTTCTCCCGCGAGCGGCGCGAGGACGCCATCGAGACCGGGCGCGAGGACCTGGTCAAGGCCATGCGGCGCGAGAACGTGCCCATCAAGAGCGACCTGGTCGCCAAGACGCTCGAGGAGATCGCCCAGGCAGCCAACTACAACGACGTCGACTCGCTGTACGCCGCCATCGGCGAGCACCACGTCTCCGCCAAGTCCGTGGCCGGTCGCATCGTCAAAGCGCTGCACCACGCCGAGCCCGAGGAGGGCGAGCAGCTCGCCACCAACCTCGTGCACGACCGGCGTCCCCGCCGGCGCTCGAGCCAGCGCTCCAAGACGGGCGTGCACGTCGAGGGCCTCGACGACGTCATGGTCCGCCTGTCCCGCTGCTGCACCCCGGTGCCCGGCGACGAGATCGTCGGATTCGTCACCCGGGGCCGCGGCGTCTCGGTGCACCGGTCCGACTGCGCCAACGCCGTGTCGCTCGTCGCCGGCCAGGCCGACCGGCTCATCGACGTCGAGTGGGACGGTGAGCTCTCCGGCGTCTACGTGGCGTCCATCGAGATCAAGGCGCTCGACCGCGCCCGGCTGCTCCGTGACGTGTCGTCCGCGCTCGCCGACCACCACGTGAACATCCTGTCGTCGTCCACCAGCACCGGCTCCGACCGCATCACCACGATGCGCTTCGAGTTCGAGTTGGGCGACCCGACGCACCTGGCGTCGGCGCTTGGCAGCGTGAAGGCCATCGACTCGGTCTACGACGCCTACCGGGTCGTTCCGGGCAAGGGCGGCTGAGCGATGCCGGTGCGGTGGAGCTTGTGCCACCGCAGTCGGGCTCCGGTCGCCGCGCTCGCCGCCGCCTGGATCACCACCAGGTACATGAGCTGGCGATAGAAGAACTGCTGGAGCGGCACCGCCCACAGCGGTCGCCACGACTCGCCGTCGAGCCAGAACGCGAAGGCGGCGAGGAGCACCTGGAGAACGGCGAAGACGACCCAGATCCGGACGATCGTCGTCCCGCCGGTCGCCAGGGCGAACAACGCCGCAACGTCGACGATCGGCGCCACGAGCCCGATCAGCACCTGGAACACCAGGGTGTACGGGATGCCGAACCAGCCGATCGCCGTGCCTTCACGGAGGGCGGCACGGTGCTTCCACACCGACTGGAGGATGCCGTAGCTCCAGCGGTACCGCTGCTTCCAGAGATCACCGAGCGAGGACGGCGCCTCCGTCCAGGCGATCGCGTCGGGTTCGTACACCACGCGCCAGCCGGCGCGGTTGAGGGCGATGGTGAGATCGGTGTCCTCGGCGATCGTGTCGTCGCTCACCCCACCGACGGCGGCCAGGGCGTCTGTTCGGAAGGCGCCGACCGCTCCGGGCACGGTGCCGATGGCGTGCACCTGGTCGAGGAGGCGCCGATCGAGGTTGAAGCCCATGACGTACTCGATGTGCTGCCAGCGTCCGAGCAGCGACGACCGGTTGGCCACCTTGGCGTTGCCGCTGACCGCCCCGACGTGTGGATCGCCGAAGCGGGAGACGAGCTCGCGCACGGTGTCCGGTTGGAAGATCGTGTCACCGTCGACGAGCACGACCACCTCCGCCGAGGCGGCCGCTACGCCGGTGTTGAGCGCGCCGGGCTTGCCGGTGTTGGCCTGACGGATCACCCGCACCTGTGGGAGCCCGAGGGACTCGGCGATGTCCGCGGTGCCGTCGTCGGAGCCGTCGTCGACCACGATGATCTCCACGCCGTGCTCCCAGGACGAGGCGGCCAGGGACCGCACGGTTGCCTCGATGCCGGCCGCCTCGTTGTACGCCGGGACGATCACCGAGACGGGTCCGGTCCAGCGGGGGCCGTCGTGGTGCCGACGGGCATGGATCAACCCGAAGACGACGGTGAGCAGGACGCGCACGGCCAGCAGTGCGGTGATGGGGAAGAAGAACCAGGGGAGCGCATGGCTGACCACCTCCGACAGCGTCACCGCGCCCATCACGAGCCAACCGTCGAACTCGGCCAGACCGCCCACCGGCGGGTTGACGTCGACGACGCCGAGTCCGACGGTCGCTCCCACGGCACGGATCGGCCGACGTCCGTCCACCAGTGCCTCGAGGTCGTCGATCGCCCGCTGCCGATCGCGGGTGTCGATGACGGCCACGTCGCCGGCGCGCACGCGTTCGGGTGACGTGCCGGCGACGAGCAGGTACCCCTCGTCTGTCGCGGCGCGAGCGGTGCGCAGCGCCCTCGCGTCGAGCGCGTCGCGCGTCGGGGTCGCCGGCAGCAGGAGCAGCCGGCTCGTACGCCCCTGTCTGGCGGCCATGGCAGCCTGGGAGACCGAGAGTTCGAGGCGGACTCGCCAGGGCGGAAGCCAGCGGAGGTCGTGGCCGCCGTAGCCGGTGACGCCGAGTTCGAGGCCGGCTGTTCGGATGCGATCGATCGCTTGGGGTCGCCACACGAGATCTTCGCCACGTACGAACCACGTGGCCGCTGCGCCTTTCTCGTGCAGGATGCGGACGAGCCGATCCGTCGTGGCCCGGTCGGGCAGGCCGATGATCGCCACGCCGATGTCACGGTCACCGTGCCCGGACCGCAGCGTCGGACCGGACAGGTCGATGACCGGACCGGTCGACGACGGGTGCGCGAGTGCGCCGGGACCGACCTCTCTGGATGAGCCGGACGCGTCGAGGGCTGCGGCTGTGGCGAACATCACGAGCAGGACCACGAGCCAGATGACGAGCACGAACCAGTGCGTGCGCGGCCTCCGAAGCCGATCACGGAGCCGACGGCGCTCGTCTCCCACCGGCGCGTTCACGGTCGCCCCGGTGCGGTGTCGGACGGCCCGGAGGTCGGTGGTCCGGATGGACGAGTCGTGGGTGTCGGGACGGAGGACGTGGTGCCTTGGCCCGGTCGAGTGGTCGTGGTCGTGGTCGGCTGGGTGGCCGTGGTGGTGCTCGACGAGGTCGTGGTGGTGGGACCCGCGGTGGTGGTCGGAGAGCGGGTGGTGGAGGGCGTCGTCGTCTCGGCTGCCGTCGTGATCGGCGCCGGCATCGTCGTGGATGTCGGCGGTTCGGGTGCGTCCTGGAGCTCGGGGAGTGGCTCCTCGCGAGTGCGGGTGCCGACGCTGGCTGTCCCCGGTGGCGTCAGGTCGCGCAGGTCACGTACACCGGGCAGTCCGTAGTTGCGCAGACCAGGGAGGCCCACGAGGGTGAGGGCCAGGACCACGACGTAGACGACGGCGAGGGCCGTGACGGCCATGATCGCTCGGCGCGTGCGGCGACGTCGCCGCCCGGACTCGTCGACGAAGATCGGTGCTGGCGCGGTCACCGGTGACAGCGTACGAACCGGGCGTCTCCGGGCCGGCTATCGAGTGCTGCCCGGTAACGGCGGCGAGGACACCGGGCTGTCCTCCACCAGCACCGTGGGCGCCGGCACCGGTGCCGATCCGCTGATGTCCTCGAGCTCGCGGCCGTGGGTGTCGGGGAACAGCGTGGCGAAGAGGAGCACGGCCAGCAACGGACCGCCCATGAGCGCGGTCGCCGCGCCGGGTAGACCCCCCGTGATGGTGATGAGCGCACCACCCAGACCGAACGACGCGGCTTGGCCGGCGACCGCCGCCACGCGCCCCCAGGACCCCGCCTGGCCCCGCAGCCCGGTCGGGAACAGCTCGGTGGCGTAGGTCGACAGCACCGGACCCGCCCCGAGCTGGCCGGCGAGCATCACCGTCATGGCGACGTACAGCACCGGGATGTTGGAGGGCAGCCAGAAGAACCCGATGGCGCCCAGGCCGGAGACGACACCGAACGAGCATCCGACCACGCGCCGGCCGTAACGGTCCGAGAGGTTCCCGGCGACCAGCATCACCGGGATGCCGGGGAGACCGGCCAGGACGAGCATCAGGTTGGCGGCCGTGGATGACAGGCCGCGGTCCTCCTGGAGGAAGTCGACGGTGAAGACCCCGGCGTGGGTCGCCAGCTCCAGCAGGAACGCGGTGGCGCAGAGCAGCACGATCCAGCGGCGGGCCTCGCCGCGGAAGATCTGGCGCCAGTCGCCGACCAGGCCTCCGGAGTCGCGGGCCGTTTCGAACCGGCGGGACTCCGGCAGCCGTCGTCGCAGCCAGCCGATCGTGAGCAGCGGCGGGAGGCTGAGCACGTACATCCACTGCCAGGCGATCCCCAGTGGCTCGAATGCCATGCCGAACACCAGCGAGCTGGCGCCGAAGCCCAGGGCGAGCTGCATGGCCAGGTAGCCGAATCCGAAGCCTCGTGCGCGAGCCGGTAGCTCCTCGGCGGCCAGCGTCAGCACCAGGGCGTGCTCGGCGTTGAGGAACAGGCGCGCCACGAACTGGGCGGCGACGAAGAGCTGGATCGTCGGCGCCAGAGCGGTGACCGCCGTGGCGATCATGTAGCCCGAGATCGACACCACCAGCATGCGCTTGCGACCGGTCTTGTCGGCAGCCCGGGTGAGGAACAGCGCCGGCAGCGCCCCCACGTAGATGAGCATGAGCCACAGCGACATCTGGCTCTGGGTCAGGTCGAACGTCGCGCGGATCTGGGGGAGCGCGACCTGGATGATGCCGCGGTCGAACCCGTCGAAGAAGGCGGTGAACCCGAGCAGGAACAGGAGGAACTTGTGCTCGGACGCCAGCGAGCGCCAGCCGCCACGCACCCGCTCGGAGGAGGGCGCGTGTGCGTCGGCGATCGGTTCCACCCGCAGGTATTCGCACCGCGGCGGGCGGAGTCCTGCCCAGCGTGACTGTCGGCACCCCGGCGTACCGTCCCGAACGAGGTCGGAGCGGCCGTCATCGCTCCCTGCTCCCGGGCCGAGCCCCGGACGAGTCGATCGCGAGCAATGCCATGTACGAAGACGCCACCGACGAGCTGGATGACCCGTTCCTGCGCGCCTGGACCGCCACACGCCGACCGCCGCTGCGCCCCCAGCACATCTTGACCGCCCGGCTCCAGCAGGCCGCCGCCATCGCCGACTTGGACGACCTGGACGCCGAGCTGGAGACCCTGAGCGCTCGACGGCGCCGCTGCATCCGCCGCCTCGAGCAACTCCGGTCGCAGCTGTGGCCGAACCGGTCCGGCCACCACCGTCGCCGGGGACCGATCGGCATCCCTCCGATGCCGCCCGCGCCTCCCGATGCCGAGCCGCTGTGGGGACGCGACCTGCGCGCGACGGCCGTTGCGCTCCTGCACCGGCACGGCACGTGCTCGTTGCGCGAGCTGCACGGCCTGCTCCACCGATACGGGTACCGGATCCGGAACCGACGCCCCGTCCAGGCACTTGGTGACGCGCTCGCCTACGAGGTCGAACGGGGGCGATGCGAGCGCGTCGAGCGCGGCGTCTACCGGGCGATCGGCCGACGGGTCGACGTGTCACTCCCTGCGGAACCGCTGGCGTGGGACGATCCGGACCCCGACGTGCCGCGCGCCGATGCGGTCGTTGCCGACGACCCCGAACGCTGGTCCGCCGGCCGGTGGCCGACGTCCGGGTGGTCACCGACCGACCCGCCCGTCGGCGTCGAGCCCGTCGACGGCGAGGATCTCGACCGTCTGGTCGCTCTCGCCCGGCGGCGGGTCGCTGATCTCGTCGAAACCGAGGTCCGCCGCAGTCAACGCGCTGCCGCCGAGGGTGTCGCCGGCCCCGACGACGAGTCTGACGGAGACGACACCATCAGCGTCTTCCCCCACGCTCCTTCGTTCGAGGCCCATTGGCGTCGATTCGCCGTCGATTCGGTGCCGGAGGTCGAGAAGTGGTTGGCGAAGGGGGAGCGATGGGAGCGGAGAAGATCCTCAGCTGGTGAGCTCGGCGACGACGGCGCTCGGGGTCGTCGCAGCTGACGACGAGTCGGTCGAACTCGACGCCGTCGAGATCGACCCGGACGCCGCGGGTGGCGCGCCGGACGGCGACGAAGTCCTTGCCGCCGCGGCGCCGCCAGGTGCCGAGCGCGATCACCCCGGGCCAGCCGGTACCGGGGGCGCGGATCCCGCGGAGCTCGCGGAGCGGGTGCTCCAGGACGACGGCGTCGACGACGGCCGCCCGGGGCACGAAGACGTCGTCGTGGAGGGCGCCCAGCTTCTCGAGCGGCGAGAGGGAGACGTGGACGACGTCGTCGGAGACGGAGATGGATGCCATCGACCAGACGCTAACCAGGCCGGTGGTCCACCACCGGAGCGGGGCGCAACCGGTCGTGGAACCGGAAGGGGCACGCAGTAGCCTCGCCCGCCGTGTCCACCCCCGCCTTCACGGCCCCGATCGGCACCCGCGACGTGCTTCCTCCCGAGTCGGGACGCTGGACCGCGCTGCTGGCCACCTTCGCGGACATCGCCGGACGGTACGGGTACGGCATGGTCCACACCCCGCTGTTCGAGGATCTGGGTGTGTTCCTTCGGATGGGCGAGGGCACCGACGTGGTGTCCAAGGAGATGTACGACTTCGAGGACAAGGGTGGCCGGCGCATCGCCCTGCGACCGGAGGGTACGGCCAGCGTGGTCCGGGCCTTCGTCGAACACCGACCGCTGCTGCCCTGGAAGGTCTGGTACGTCACGCCGGCGTTCCGGTACGAGAAGCCACAGAAGGGCCGCTACCGGCAGCACCACCAGGTCGGGGTGGAGGCCATGGGGGTCGACGACCCCGACCTCGACGTGGAGATCATCGCCCTCGGCAACCGCTACCTCCGGTCGCTCGGTGCCCGCCGTTACCGGTTGGACATCAACTCCATGGGCGACGCCGACGACCGGGCCCGCTACGACGCTGCACTGCGCGAGTTCCTGAGCGGCGTACGCGGCGAGCTCGCCGAGGAGGACCGCGACAAGGTCGACCGCAACCCGCTGCGGGTGCTCGACTCCAAGCGCCCACAGACCGCGGCGGCCACCGCCGGTGCCCCGGTCATCACCGACGTCCTCAGCGCGGAGAGCAAGGAGCGCTTCGGTCGGGTGCAGGAGGGACTGACGGCCCTCGGCATCCCGTTCACGGTCGCGCCCCGGATGGTGCGGGGGCTGGACTACTACACGCACACGCTGTTCGAGTTCCAGAGCGAGGCGCTCGACGCCGCCCAGTCCACCATCGTGGGCGGTGGGCGCTACAACGGTCTCGCCCAGTCGCTCGGCGGCCCCGAGACGCCCGGCATGGGGTTCGGCTCGGGCATCGAGCGCGTCCTGCTCCACCTCGACGCGGAGAACGCTTTCCCGACACCGGACCAGACCGTCGACGTGTTCGTCGTCGACGTCACCGACGGCAGCCACGCCCGCGACATCACCGAGACGCTCCGCGACGCCGGGGTCTCCGCCGATCGGGCGTGGGACGGCCGGTCGATGAAGGCCCAGATGAAGGCGGCCAACCGGTCGGGTGCCGGGTACGCCGTGATCGTCGGCGAGTCCGAAGCCGACCAGGGCGTCGTCACCCTCCGCGACCTGCGCGGCGAGACCGGCCAGCAGACAGTGGCCCGGCCCGACCTCGTCGGGCACCTCCGCACCGTCCTCGACGCGCACCAAGACGCATGAAACGGAGTCCAACGTGACCGAGATCCTCCCCACCGGACCCGCCGCGGGTCTGCGCACGCACTGGTGCGGCGAGCTGCGCGCCAGCGACGTCGGCACCCAGGTCACCCTGTGCGGCTGGGTCGAGAGCCGGCGAGAGCACGGCGAGCACCTCGCGTTCATCGACCTGCGCGATCGCACCGGCATCACGCAGTGCGTCGTCGCCAAGGCCCACGACCTGCGCAACGAGTACGTGCTGCGCATCAGCGGCACGGTCCAGCACCGGATCGAGGGCACGGTCAACCCCAAGCTCCCCACCGGCGAGATCGAGTTGCAGGACTGCACCGTCGAGGTGCTCTCGACGGCCGAGGCCCCGCCGTTCCCCATCCACGAACGGACCGACGTCGACGAGACCATCCGCCTGCGTCACCGCTACGTCGACCTGCGCCGTGAGCGCCTGCAGCGCAACCTCCAGGTGCGCACGATCGTGAACGCGGCCATCCGGCGCACGTTCATCGCCAACGGCTTCGTCGAGGTCGAGACGCCGATGCTGATCGCCTCCACGCCCGAGGGCGCCCGCGACTTCGTCGTCCCGTCCCGCCTCCACCCGGGCAACTTCTACGCGCTGCCCCAATCGCCGCAGCTCTACAAGCAGCTGTGCATGGTGGGCGGCGTCGACCGCTACTTCCAGATCGCCCGCTGCCTGCGCGACGAGGATCTGCGGGCCGACCGCCAGTTCGAGTTCACCCAGCTCGACATGGAGTGCTCCTTCGCCGGCCAGGACGAGGTCCTCGACTTCGTGACCCAGTCGGTGCGAGCCGCCGTCGAGGACATCACCGGTGAGTCGATGGGCGATGTCCCCCGGATGACCTGGGAGGACGCCATGGAGCGATTCGGCTCCGACAAGCCCGACGTCCGCTTCGGCATGGAGCTGGTGGAGCTCACCGACGTGTTCGCCGACACCGAGGCCAACGTCTTCAAGGCGCCGTGCGTCAAGGGGATCCGGCTCGAAGGCGGCTCCGAGCTCACGCGCAAGCAGATCGACCAGCTCGTCGACCAGGCCAAGTTGTGGGGGGCCAAGGGGCTGGCGTGGATGCGCGTCACCGACGGACCCGCGCTCGAGGGCGGCGTGGCCAAGTTCCTGTCCGCCGACGAATCCGCGGCCACCATCGCCGCCCTGGGCGCCGAGGCCGGCGACATGGTCTTCCTGGTCGCCGACGAGCGACCGGTCGTCCGTCGCATCCTCGGTCTGCTCCGGGTCGAGCTCGGCCGGCCGCCGGTCGACGAGGGCGGGCTGCAGTTCCTGTGGGTCACCGACTTCCCGATGTTCGACGACGAGCTGGGTCCCGACGGCCGCCCCCAGGCGATGCACCACCCGTTCACGATGCCCAACGCCGACGACCTCGACCTGATCGAGACGGATCCCACCCGGGTGCGGTCGGTGGCCTACGACCTGGTCTGCAACGGCTGGGAGCTGGGCTCGGGCAGCGTCCGTATCCATCGCGGTGACATCCAGCAGCGGGTGTTCGACGCGCTCGGCATCACCGAGGACGAGGCCAACCGCAAGTTCGGCTTCCTGCTCGAGGCTTTCCGCTACGGCGCGCCCCCGCACGCCGGCTTCGCCTTCGGCATCGATCGCCTGGTCGCCCTGCTGGCGGGCGAGACCAACATCCGCGAGGTCATCGCCTTCCCCAAGACCCAGAAGGGCGCCGATCCGCTCACCGACGCCCCCACCGAGGTGGACCAGCGCGTCCTCGACGAGCTCGGCCTTCGGGTCCTGCCGCGGGTCGACTGACCGGCCGACGGACCGGCCGAGGGACCGGCCGGTCGACCCGCCGGCGCCTCAGGAGAGATCGTCGAGGAACAGCTCCAGGACGCGCCGGGTCTCGTCGCGCTCGGCGGCCAGCGTGTGGCGGCCGCCCACGAAGCCCAACCCGCCCAACGCCACCCCGAGGGGCACCGAGCCGATGAAGAACGCCGGCTCGCGCGTCACGAGACCGATGGCGGCGCCGAGCACGGGTGTGACCGCGGTCGGCACCACGACGATCCCGGTGGTGAGCCCCCGGCGCATGTCGTCGAGCTCGGCCTCCAGGCACAGCACCGATTCCCGCTCGCCGGTCGCTGCGGCCGAGACACGCACGGCGTCGACGTTGCCGATCCGCACCTTCTTGGTGATGCGGGCGTCGATCTTGCGACGGATCCGGGCCGTCAGGTCGGCGCGGGGTCGCCACACCTCGGCGCGCTCCTGCCGCTCGCTGACCTCGAGCATCTGGCGTCCGAGCCAGCGTCGGACGCGCTCGTGGGCCTGCTCCGGGGTGAGCGGCACCGCTCGCGACACGACCACGCGCGACGGTCCGAGCAGCCCGCGGGAGCCGGCGGCAGGGGCCAGCAACCCGATGTCGTGCTCGGCCAGGGCCCGCTCCAGCGAGCGGCGACCGATGCCGACCTCGCTGGCTGCGTCGACCAGCGCCTGCCGGTCGTAGCCCGGGACGGCCGGCGGATGCCCGGCCTCGAGCTCGGTGGCCCGGCGCAGGATCTCCCGGGCTGCGTCCGGATCGAGGCGGTCGCTCATCCCCGTCATCCTGCCCCGTCCGTCACAGCCCGGCCTACCCTCTGACGCGATGTTGGTCCACCACCTGACCTCGGTGAACGGGGAGATCGTCTTCGACCTGGACCCCGAGGTCGTGGGCGTGACGGCAGGCGGGACGCGCCTGGTCGACGACGTCACCGTCGACGAGGTCGCACTGCTGGCGCGGGCCATGACCTACAAGTTCGCCGTGTTCGAGCGCCGGATCGGGGGCGCCAAGGCCGGGATCCGACCGCGTCTGATCGACACCCGGGCCGAGACGATCGCTCGCTACGTCGAGGAGATCCGCCCCCTGGTCGAGGCGCGGCGCTTCCTCACCGGCGCCGACCTCGGGACGACGACCGCCGACTTCGACGCCCTGCGCACCGATCGATCGCCGTCGGTCTTCGACGAGGTCATCGACGGCATCGGCTTCGAGGAGGTCGTCACCGGTCGAGGCGTCGTGGCTGCCGCGGTCGCCTGGCTCGGCGACCTCGAGGACCGCACCGTCGCCATCGAGGGCTTCGGCAAGGTGGGCCACGGCGTGGCCCGAGCCGTCGTCCACCAGGGCGGCCGGGTCGTCGCCGTGTCGACGGCGCGGGGCGCCATCGCCCACGCCAAGGGCTTCGACATCGACGAGCTGGTCGAAGCCCGCGACGAGTACGGCGAGGCGTTCGTCCGCCACCTGGGGTTCGAGGCCCACCCAGCGCGAGAGCTCCACGAGCTCGACGTGGACGTCCTCGTGCCAGGCGCCCGCACGGGGGTGTACGACGCCGAGCTGGCGGCGAAGGTCCAGGCGCGCGTGGTGGCGCCGGCGGCGAACGTGCCCTACACGTCGAAGGGCATCGAAGCGCTGCGAGCGAATGGCGTCGTCACGCTTCCCGACTTCGTCTGCAACGGCGGGGCCGTGCTCGCCTACCAGGCGCCTCGGGGCCTACCTGTGCGAGAGGTCCTGGCGATGGTCGAGCGCGAGATCGGTGACCGCATCGAGGCGGCCCGCCTGTCGAAGGTCGAGCCGTTCCGGTACGCCACCACGCTGGCCGACACGTTCCTCACCACCTGGGTGCCGGCCGAGCACCGTCCCGACGGCCCCGCTCTGGCGCCATGAGCGACGACCTCTTCGCCGCCGCGGCCACCGAGCGTCTCGAGTCCCGGCAGCCGCTGGCCGCCCGCATGCGCCCCCGATCGCTCGACGACATCGTCGGCCAGGAGCACCTCCTCGGCCCGGGCAAGCCGCTCCGGACGCTCGTGGAGGGCGACCGGCTCTCCTCCGCGCTGCTGTGGGGGCCGCCCGGCACCGGCAAGACCACGCTGGCGCGCGCCGTGGCCGCCCACACCGAGAAGGTCTTCGTCCAGCTGTCGGCGGTGACCGCCACGGTGAAGGACGTGCGGGAGACCATCGAGGCCGCCCGGTACCGGCTGGGGGAGCAGGGAAGGGGGACGATCCTGTTCCTCGACGAGATCCACCGCTTCAACAAGGCCCAGCAGGACGCGCTGCTGCCGGCGGTGGAGGACGGCCTGGTCGTGCTGATCGGCGCGACCACCGAGAACCCGTACTTCGAGGTGAACCCGCCGCTGCGGTCCCGGTCCACGCTGTTCCGGCTGCATGCGCTCACCCCGGAAGCGGTGGCCGACCTGCTCCGCCGGGGCCTGGCCGCCGAGGGGGCCACGGCCAGCGACGAGGCCGTCGCCCACCTGGCCGACCGCTCCACCGGCGATGGTCGCCAGGCGCTCACCGCGCTCGAGGTCGCCGTGGCCCTCGCCGCGGCGCGCGGCGACGGCACCCCGCACGTCGAGCTGACCGACGCCGAGGCCGCCCTGGGCACCAACGCACTGCGGTACGGCGTCGACGAGCACTACGACGTGATCTCCGCGTTCATCAAGTCGATCCGCGGCTCCGACGCCGATGCCGGCCTCTACTGGCTGGCACGGATGGTCGAGGCCGGGGAGGACGCCCGCTTCATCGCCCGCCGCCTGGTGATCCTGGCTTCCGAAGACGTGGGCATGGCCGACCCGATGAGCCTGCTGGTGGCCAACGCCGCCGCCCACGCCGTCGAGTTCGTCGGGCTCCCCGAAGCCGGCCTGAACCTGGCGCAGGCGGTGGTGCACCTGGCCCAGGCGCCGAAGTCGAACCGGTCGGCCCTCGGGTGGTGGGCGGCCCAGTCCGACGCCCGCGACCGGCCGGCCGGCGAGGTTCCCGTGCACCTCCGCGACGCGCACTACCAGGGCGCCCGGTCGCTGGGGCACGGGCGGGGATATCGGTACCCGCACGACGATCCCCGGGGTTGGGTCGAGCAGCGGTACCTGCCCGACGAGGTCGCCGACCGGCGCTACTACGAGCCCTCCGACCACGGTTTCGAAGCAGAAGTCGCCAGGCGCATCAGTAGGATCGACCGCCGTGAGAGCTGACGAACTCCGCCGCGCCTGGACCACGTTCTTCGCCGAGCGCGGCCACACGGCGGTGCCCTCGGCCGGCCTCATCCCGCATCACCCCTCGGCGCCGATGTTCACCAACTCCGGGATGATGCAGTTCGTCCCGTACTTCCTGGGCGAGGAGGAGGTCCCGTTCGACCCGCCCCGGGCGTCCTCGATCCAGAAGTGCGTGCGGGCGGGCGGCAAGCACAACGACCTCGACGCCATCGGCCGTTCGATGCGTCACCTCAGCTTCTTCGAGATGCTGGGCAACTTCAGCTTCGGCGACTACTTCAAGGCCGAGGCCATCCCGTGGGCCTGGGAGTTCGTCACCGAGGTGCTGGGCCTCGACGGCGACCGCATCTGGGTCACCGTGCACGTCTCCGACGACGAGGCCGAGCAGATCTGGGCGGACGCGGTGGGCTTCCCCCGCGAGCGCATCCAGCGGCTCGACAAGGACAACTTCTGGGAGATGGGCGACACCGGCCCGTGCGGCCCCAGCTCGGAGATCTTCTGGGACTTCGGCGACGACCACGGCCCGGCCGGCGGTCCGGCCAACCCGGCGGCCGAGGATCGCTACGTCGAGATCTGGAACCTGGTCTTCACCCAGTACTTCCGGGGCGCCGACGGCGAGCTCAGCCCGCTGCCCAAGACCAACGTCGACACCGGCGCCGGACTCGAGCGCATCCTCGGGGTGCTCGACGGCAGCCACAGCCTGTACGCCGCCGACACGCTCTCGGTGCTCACCGACCGGGCGCAGCAGGTCACGGGCACCCGCTTCGGCAAGGACCGGCTCGGCGACGTCGCCCTGCGCCTGCTGGCCGACCACACCCGCACGGTCGCCTTCCTGGTGTCCGACGGCGTCATGCCGTCCAACGAAGACCGGGGCTACGTGCTGCGGCGCGTGCTGCGCCGGGCCGTGTACTTCTCGTACCTGCTGGGTGTCGAAAAGCCCGTGCTGCCGCCGATGATCGAGACCTGCGTCGAGCTGATGGGCGACGCCTACCCCGACCTGGCCGCCCACGCCGACAACGTCCTCACCATCGTGAGCCGCGAGGAGGAGCGCTTCCGTCGCACCCTGCGCACTGGCGCCTCGATGCTCGACGAGCACATCGCCACGCTGCCCGACGGCGGCGTGGTCGACGGCACGGTCGCGTTCACGCTCCACGACACCCACGGCTTCCCGTTCGAGGTCACCCAGGAGATCGCCGCCGAACGGGGCTACGACGTCGACGAGAGCGGCTTCCAGGCCGCCATGGCCGAGCAGAAGGCCCGGGCCAAGGCGGCGGCCAAGGGTGGCGGTGTCGCGGTCGGCGAGGAGGCCGACGCCTTCCGTGCCGTGCTCGACGAGCACGGCACGTCCACCTTCATCGGTCGCGAGCACGACTCGGCCACCACGCAGGTGGTCGGCGTCGTCCCGGGCGACGGCGACCACGCCGACACGGTCTCGATCTTCCTGGCCGAGACGCCGTTCTACGCCGAGGCGGGTGGCCAGGTGGGCGACACGGGCACCATCACCGGCCCGAACGGCACCGCCGAGGTGCTCGACACCGTCTACGCGCTGCCCGGCCTGCACCGCCACATCGCCCGGATCACCCAGGGCAGCATCGACGTGGGCGACGAGGTCACCGCGTCGATCGACGGCGAGCGGCGGGCCGACATCCGCCGGCACCACACCGGCACCCACATCCTGCACTGGGCGCTGCGCGAGGTCCTGGGCAGCCACGTGAAGCAGCAGGGTTCGCTGGTCGAGCCCGACCGGCTGCGGTTCGACTTCAGCCACTTCGAGCCGGTCACCGCCGAGCAGATCGCCGCCATCGAGGACCTGGCCAACCACGAGATCCTCACCAACGCCGAGGCCCACCACTACGAGACCACGATGGACGAGGCGCGCGAGAAGGGTGCCATCGCCTTCTTCGGCGACAAGTACGGCGACATCGTCCGCGTACTCGAGGCCGGGCCGCACTCCATCGAGCTGTGCGGCGGCACGCACGTGTCGCGCCTGGGCGACATCGGTCCGCTCAAGGTGGTGCACGAGTCCTCGATCGGCTCCAACCTCCGACGCATCGAAGCGGTGGCGGGCACCGGACCGATCGAGCGCCTCCGCCAGCGCGAGGACGAGCTCGCTCGTGTGGCCGACCGCGCCGGCGTGCCGCTCACCGAGGTCGTCGACGGTGTCACCCGCCTGCGCGAGCAGCTCAAGTCGGCCCAGGACGAGATCAAGGTGCTCAAGAAGCAGCTGGCCGGCGCCGCCGCCGGCGACCTGGCCGACGACGCCGTGGACGGCGTGGTCGTCGCCCGGGTCGACGGCACCGACCGCAACGACCTCCGCGACCTGGCGGTCAGCCTCCGCGACCAACCGGGCATCCGGGCGGTCGTGCTCGGTGGCGCACCCGACGGTGGCGGGGCCGCCCTCGTCGCCGCCACCACTGACGAATCCGGGCTCGACGCCGGGGCGCTGCTCGCCGATGCCACCAAGGCGATCAAGGGCGGCGGTGGCCGCGACGCCCGCCTGGTCGTGGCCGGCGGCAAGGACCCGGACGGCCTCGACGAGGCCCTCGACCTGGTCCGCGCCGCGGCGGGCATCGCCTGAGCACGGGGCCGTGCGAGCCCTCGCCGTGGACCTCGGATCGAAGCGGATCGGCATCGCGGTGTCGTCGGGTTCGATCGCGACGCCCTACGAGGTGTTGGCGCGCAGTGGCGACCGAACCGTCGACCACCGCCGCATCGCCGAGCACGTGGCCGAGCTCGAGGCCGAGCTGGTGGTGGTCGGCCTGCCGCTGTCGATGGACGGCAGCCTCGGCCCGGCGGCCACGCGCGCGCTCGAGGAGGCCGACGAGCTGGCCGCCGCCCTGCCCGTGCCGGTCGAGACCTGGGACGAGCGCCTGTCCACCGTGTCGGCCGAGCGTTCGCTGATCGACCAGCAGCTCGATGCCAAGGCCCGGCGCCGGGTCGTCGACAAGGTCGCCGCCGCCGTGATCCTGCAGTCGTGGCTCGACGCCCGACCCCCCGAACCGACCGAGGAGACGTCGTGAGCGACGACTGGACGCACGACCCCGACCCCGCCGAAGACTGGGACGCCCACCGCGTGCTCGAGACCGGCGAGTGGGAGGAGTACCGCGAACCGATGAGCCGGTGGAAGCGGGTGGTGATCGTCCTCGGCGTGCTCATCGGCGTCGTGGTCCTCGCTGCCGGTGGCGCATGGATGTGGGTGCAGCGCCAGATCGACCCGCCGGGTGCTCCCGGTGATGACGTCGAGCTCGAGGTGGCGGTCGGTTCCACCACCAAGGACATCGGCCAGCTGCTCGACGACAAGGGTGTCATCAGCTCGGCTCGCATCTGGAACTACTGGACGCGCCTGAACGACGAGGGCCCGTTCCAGGCCGGGATCTACGTCTTCCAGGAGAACTCGTCGTTCCGCGAGGCCGTCGACGTCCTCGACGCCGGCCCCGAGCCGCCCGAGTCCGACCGGGTCACGATCCCCGAGGGGCTCACCGTGTCCGAGATCCTGCCGCGGCTCGTCGATCCCGAGACCGGTCTCGACCGATGGTCCCTCGACGAGCTGCAGCTGGCGGTCGACTCGGGTTCGATCCGCTCCGCGTTCCAGCCGGACGACGTCGCGTCGCTCGAGGGCCTGCTGTTCCCCGATACGTACGAGGTCGCCGAGGAGACCGGGGAGGCCACGTTCATCCGCCAACTGGTCGACGAGATGGACCGGCACCTGCGCCGGGTCGACGTCGAGCAACGGGCGCTCGCCCTGGGCCGCACCCCGTACGAGATCGTGATCATCGCCTCGCTCATCGAGGAGGAGGCCAAGGTCCCCGAGGAGCGGGCCAAGATCTCGCGCGTCATCCACAACCGGTTGGCCCAGGGGATCCCGCTGGGCATCGACGCCACGTCGCGCTACGAGGCCGAGCTCGCCGGCCGCGACCGCGGCCAGCTCGACTTCGAGTCGGACTCGCCCTACAACACCCGCCGCCAGGCCGGTCTGCCGCCCACCCCCATCGCCGCGCCCGGCCAGGCGTCGATCGAGGCCGCCCTCGCTCCGGCCGACGGGCCGTGGATCTACTACGTGCTCGCCGATGCCGAGGGGCACCACGTCTTCACCGACTCGGCCCGCGAGTTCCAGCAGGCGAAGCAGGAGTGCATCCAGAAGGACCTGGGCTGCGGGTGATGCCGGTCGGCGTCACAGCACGTGGCGACACCCGGCTCGCCGGCGTGATCGGCTGGCCGGTGCGCCACTCCCGCTCGCCGGCCATCCACAACGCCGGCTACGCCGCAACCGGCCTCGACTGGGTGTACGTCGCCCTTCCCGTGGAGCCCGGCCGCGTGCCCGGCGCCCTCGCCGGGATGCGGTCGCTCGGCATCGAGGGTCTGTCGGTGACGATGCCCCACAAGACCGCCACGGTGGCCGGTGTCGACCGCCTCACCGCCGACGCCGCTGCCCTCGGGGCGGTGAACACGGTGTTCCGCGACGGCGACCGGCTGGTGGGCGACAACACCGACGGTGGTGGGTTCCTCGACTCGTTGCAGGTCGACGAGGGCATCGACGTGTCCGGCATGGTCTGCCTCGTCGTCGGCGCCGGCGGTGCCGCCCGCGCCGTGGTGCGGGCCCTGGCCTCCGCCGGCGCCGACGAGGTGGCCGTCCACAACCGTGATCCGCGCCGTGGTGCTGCGGCTGCGGCGCTGGCCGGCACTGCCGGACGGGCCGCCGACCCCCGGCACTGGGCGCGAGTCGACCTGGTGGTCCAGGCGACGCCGCTGGGGATGGGCGACGACCCCACCGTCGCGTTCGACCCCGAACGTCTCGGCCCCGACGCCATCGTGGTCGACCTCGTCTACCACCCGGAGGTCACGCCGCTGCTCGCCGCGGCGTCGGCGCGTGGTCTGCGCACCGTCGGCGGGCTGGGCATGCTCGTCCACCAGGCCGCCCGCCAGTTCCGGAGGTGGACAAACGTCGAGGCACCGCTCGACGCCATGCGAGCCGCGGCACGCGGGGACGGGAGCTGACGCCACCGGCGACGATTCCCCGATCTCCTACAGATCGCCTCCGCCCGTGCCGATACGTCCTAGCAGCGACACTCGCTTCGCCTTTGGGAGGTATCGGTCGTGGCCCTGTCGGGGACCCTGGAGACGTTCAGCCTGCCGGATGTGCTCCGGTTGTTGGCCAGCACCAAGAAGACGGGCCTGCTCACCCTCGAGGGTGATCGTGGCGTCGGACGCGTCTGGGTGGCCGAAGGTGCCATCACCGCCGCCGACTCCGATCGCGGTGCGGGGGAGATCGACGGCGTCGTCTTCGACCTCCTGCGGTTCGTGGACGGCTCGTTCGAGTTCGAGCCCGGTGTCGACGCGTCGGAGCGGGACGGAGACGCACATGACGTCGAATCCGCCCTCGCATCGGCCGAATCGCTGCTCGAGGAGTGGCGCGAGATCGAGTCGGTCGTGCCCTCGCTCGACGTCTGGGTGCGCCTGGTCGAGGACGTGGACGACGACGTGGTCGTCAGCCCGAGCCAGTGGCGGGTCCTGGCCCGCATCGGCACCGGAACCAGCGGCCACCGCATCGCCGGCCAGCTCGCCCAGGGCGAGCTCGACGTCTGCCGCCAGCTGCGTGACCTGATCGACGGTGGGCTGGTCGAGCTCGACGACGAACCCGAGGTCGGACACGCCGACGTCACCACCGAGGTGGTGCCGGCATCCGGTGAATCGGCCAAGGCCGAGCCGTTCACGCCACCTGCCTTCGCCGCCAGCACGATCGGTTCCGCCGAGTGGACGCCCCCGACGCCGCTGGGTCCCGACGCCGTCACCGAGGATCCCTGGGGCGGCGAACCCGAGTCCATGCCCGAGCGTCGAGACCGAGCCCGAGGACGAACCCGTCCTCGCCACGGCCGACCAGGACGACGCCGAGCGACGGACGACGCCCGGCCGAGCCAGGACGACGCCACCGACGCCGACGACGACGCCGACGGCTTCCTCAGCCAGCTGGCGCATCTCAGCCCCAAGGCGGCGGCAGCCATCGAGGCGACCGCCGGCGACGACGCCGAACCGGTCGACGACGTGGATGCAGCCGTCGATGCCGACGCGTCCGGTCACGACGACTTCGTCTCGTCGCTGCTGCCCCGGGCCGACGACCGGCCCGACGACCGGCCCGACGAGGCGGCGAGCGTCGACTCCGACGACATCGACCCCACCACCACCGACGTGCCCGGCGATGCCATGGACGACGGCGAGCTGAACCAGAACCTCTTGCTGCGCTTCCTGTCGTCGGCGAAGCAGTGACGCGGTCGACGAGCTGACCGGCTCGTCGACCGCATCCGCCGGCCCTTGGTCGCCGTCACCACCATCTCCCACCCGTAGGGTGCCCCGTCGTGGACGCCGCCGCCACCATCGCCATCGGTCTGCTCGGGCTGCCTGTCGGTTCCCTCATGAACCGGTTCATCGTGCGCGAACCCGGATACGTGATCACCGATCCCCGCGACCTGCCCGACGGCGCCGACGAATCGCTGCTCGACGAGCTCGAGCCTGAACCGACCGACCTGCCGCCGGTGCCCCTCCTCGCCGTGGTGCGGCCCGGGTCGTGGTGGCGGCGCTGGTTCCCCATCACGGAAGTGGTGACGGCGGTGACCTTCGCCCTCACGGTCGCCGAGCGCGGCTGGGGCTCGGTCACCGCGGCGCTGCTGTTCCTCGAGGCCGCCCTGCTGACCCTCGCTGCGGTCGACTTCCGGGTCTTCCGGATCCCCGATCGCATCAACTTCCCGGCCATGGGCGTGGGCTTCGCCGCCATCGTCGCGGCGTCGATCGAGCGCGGCCTGCCCGAGGCGATCGTCGGCGCCGCCGTGGGCGGCCTCCTGTACGCCTCGATGCTGTTCCTGGCCCACATCGTCTCGCCCCGGGGCATGGGGTGGGGCGACGTGAAGCTGGCCTGGCTCATGGGGTTCTACCTCGGATGGCTCGGCTGGGAGTCGGGCAGCTGGCTCGACCAGGTCGTGGGCCCGTTGCGCCTCGTGCTGCTCGGCGCCGCCATCGGCTCGGTGCTCGGTGTGGTCATCGGCGGTGCCTACGCGGTGGCCCGCCGCTCCACCAAGGTCGTGTTCCCGTACGGGCCTTCGCTGGCGGCCGGTTGCATCCTGGCCGTCGTCTACGGCGTCTGAGGCCGCCGGCTCTACGCTCCCCGGCGTGCTGCGCTACCTGACCGCCGGTGAGTCCCACGGTGCCGGCCTCGTCGTGATCGTCGAGGGCCTGCCCGCCGGTCTGCCCATCCTCGCCGAAGAGGTCCAGGGCGAGCTCGCCCGCCGCCGTCTCGGCTACGGCCGCGGTCCCCGGATGCGCTTCGAGCAGGACGAAGTCACTCTCCTGGGCGGTGTCCGCCACGGCCGGACGCTGGGGTCGCCGGTCGCCATCGAGATCGCCAACACCGAGTGGACCCGGTCCGACAAGTGGCACGACGAGATGTCGCCGGCGCCGGGGGCGACGAAGAACCCGGCCACGCAACCCCGGCCCGGGCACGCCGATCTGGCGGGCATGCAGAAGTACGGCTTCGACGACGCCCGCGACGTGCTCGAGCGCGCCTCGGCGCGCGAGACCGCCGCCCGGGTCGCGGCCGGCACGCTGGCCAAGGCGCTGCTGTCGCACCTCGATATCCAGGTCCTCAGCCACGTCATCCAGATGGGACCGGCGCGCGCCACCGCCGGTCTGCGTCCCACGCCCGACGACCTCACCACCGTCGACGAGAACGAGGTCCGCTGCTTCGACCCCGACGCCACCGAGGCCATGGTCGACGAGATCAAGGCCGCGGCCAAGGACGGCGACAGCCTGGGCGGCGTCGCCGAGGTGCTGGCCTACGGCGTCCCCGTCGGCCTGGGCAGCCATGTGCACTGGGACCGCAAGATCGACGCGCTGCTCGCCCAGGCGCTGATGAGCATCCAGGCCGTCAAGGGCGTCGAGCTCGGCGACGGCTTCGAGGTGGCCGGCCGCCGTGGTTCCGAGGCTCACGACCCCATCACCTGGTCCGACACCGAGGGCTACGTCCGCACCACCACACGGGCCGGCGGCATCGAGGGCGGCATCACCACGGGCGAGCTCCTGGTGGCCCGGGCCGCCATGAAGCCCCTCGCCTCCCTGAACCGCCCCGTGCTCACCACCGTCGACGTGGCCACCAAGGAGGAGACGGTCAGCTTCAAGGAGCGCACCGACGTCACCGCGGTGCCGGCCATGGGCGTGGTCGCCGAGACGATGGTCGCCCTCGTGCTGGCCAACGAGGCGGTGCGCAAGTTCGGTGGCGACTCGCTCGCCGAGCTGGTGCGCAACCACCGGGCCTTCCTCGACACGCTCGAACCGCGATGATCGCGGTCACCGTCCCCCTTCCCGACCGCAGCTACGAGGCGCTGGTCGGGCGCGGGATCCTGTCCGAGGTGTCGGCCCTCATCCCGGGCGGCGTGTCGCGGGTCGCGGTGGTGACCCAACGGGGCATCGGGATCACCGTCGACCCCGGGGTCGACCACCGGGTGTTCCCGATCGACGCCGGCGAGACGGCCAAGTCGATGCGCACCGTCGAGTGGCTGTGCCGGCAGTGGGCCACGTGGGGGCTCACCCGCGCCGACTGCGTGGTCGCCGTCGGCGGTGGCGTGGTCACCGACACCGCCGGGTTCGCCGCGGCCGTGTACCACCGCGGGGTCCCGGTCGTGCACGTGGCCACCACGCTGCTGGCCATGATCGACGCCGCCATCGGCGGTAAGACCGGCGTGAACCTGCCCGAGGGCAAGAACCTGGTGGGCGCCTTCTGGCAGCCCTCCGGCGTGGTCTGTGACCTCGACGCGCTCGACACGCTGCCGCCCCGCGAGCTGCGGTCCGGCTTCGGCGAGCTCGCCAAGTACCGGTTCCTGCCCGGCGGCGAGGGGCTCGAATCCCTCGAGCTCGACCAGCAGGTGGCCCGTTGCATCCAGATCAAGGCCGACGTGGTCGCCGCCGACGAGCGCGAGGGCGGGTTGCGGGCCATCCTCAACTACGGGCACACGCTGGCGCACGCCATCGAGACCGCCGGCACGTACGACCTGCGCCACGGCGAGGCGGTGGCCGTCGGGCTGCACTACGCGGCCGCGCTCGCCCGGCGACTCGACCGGATCGACGACGAGCGGGTCGCCGCGCACCGGCGGATCCTCGAGCAGTACGAGCTGCCGTGGCAGCTGCCGGAAGGACTCGCCGACGACGAGCTGGTGTCGCTGATGGCCCGTGACAAGAAGGCACTGCACGGGCTGACGTTCGCCCTCGACGGCCCGGCTGGCGTGGAGATCGTCACCGGAGTCGACCCCGACGCGGCCCGCGCCGCCCTCGCCGACGTCCGATGAGCGCATCCGCGCCCGAGCCGGATCTGCCGCCCCTCGACGTCGGTCCACGCGCCGACCTGGTGCGAGCAGCCGCCGCCGATGCCGGGTGCGACGCGCTCGTGGTGACCGATCTGTCGAACATCCGGTGGCTCACCGGCTTCAGCGGATCCAACGCCACTCTCGTCGTGCGTCCCGACCGCCTGGTGTTCGTCACCGACGGCCGATACCGCGACCAGGCCACCGACCAGCTCAACGAGGTCGGCGTCGACGCCGAGATCACCATCACGCGCGACGCCGACGACGTGCTCGGCCGGGTGCTCGATGCCGACCTGCGGGTGGGGCTCGAGGCCGACCACGTGACGTGGGCCACGCAGCGGCGCTGGGCCGATCTCCTCCCCGGCGATCCCGTGCCCACCACCGGGCTCGTCCTCGGGCTGCGCGCCGTCAAGGACCAGGGTGAGGTCGCCCGGCTGGCCCACGCGTCGGCCATCGCCGACGGCGCCTTGGCCGAGATCCGGCCCATGCTGCTCGAGCGGCCCACCGAGCGGGCCGTCGCCCGGGCCCTGGAGGCGGCCATGCTCGACCGCGGCGCCGAGGCACCGTCGTTCGAGACCATCGTCGGTTCGGGACCCAACGGCGCCAAGCCCCACGCCCGCCCGACCGATCGCGTCATCGGCGCCTCCGGTGCGCCAGAGCTGGTCGTGCTCGACTTCGGCGCGCTGTTCGACGGCTACCACTCCGACATGACGCGGACGCTCGTCGTGGGCGAACCCACCGCAACCCAGCAGCGGATGCTCGACGTCGTCGCCGAGGCGCAGGCCGCCGGCGTCGACGCGGTTCGGGCCGGGGTGCGGTGCGCCGACATCGACGCCGCCAGCCGGCGGGTCATCGACGACGCCGGCTGGGGCGACGCCTTCGTCCACGGCACCGGCCACGGCATCGGCCTCGTGATCCACGAGGAGCCGCGGGTCAGCAGCGAGTCGTCCTCGATGCTGGCGCCGGGGCACTGCATCACCGTCGAGCCGGGCGTGTACCTGCCCGACCACGGCGGCGTCCGGATCGAGGACTCGGTGGTCGTCACGGCGACCGGATGCCGGGTGATCACCACCTCGCCGTACGACCCCGTTCCCTGAGCGCGTTTGGCGAATCGGTCCTCGACCATTCAGCATGTCGCCATGGCGACGGTGTCCACCAACGATCTGAAGAACGGCATGTGCCTCGACCTGCCCGAGGGGCTCGTGCAGGTGCAGGAGTTCCAGCACGTCAAGCCGGGCAAGGGCGGCGCCTTCGTGCGCACGACCCTGAAGAACGTGCGAACCGGCGCCAACATCGACAAGACGTTCCGGGCCGGCGAGAAGGTCGAGCAGGCCATCATCGACCGGCGCGAGTTCCAGTACCTGTTCCACGACGGCCTCAACTACGTGTTCATGGACCAGGAGACCTTCGACCAGATCGAGGTCTCGGCCGAGACCCTCGGCGAGGCCACCAACTTCCTCGTCGAGCAGTCGACGCCGAGCCTGATGATGTACGGCACCGAGATCGTCGGCGTCGAGCTGCCGCCGTCGGTCGAGCTGACCGTGGCCGAAGCCGACCCCGGCCTGCAGGGTGACCGGTCCACCGGCGGCACCAAGCCGGCGACGCTCGAGACCGGTTACGTGGTGCAGGTTCCCTTGTTCATCGAGCCGGGGGAGAAGGTCAAGATCGACACCCGCACCGGCGAGTACCAGTCCCGGGCCTGACATGGCTCCCGCCGGCGGGATGAGCGGCACGCGCCGGGAGGCCCGCGAGCGCGCCGTCGAGCTCCTGTACGAAGCCGAGACCAAGTCGGTGCACCCCGAGGACGTGGTGGCCGCCCTGCCGCTGCGCCCCGACGAGTACGCGCTCGAGCTCGCCTACGGCACCGCCGACCACCAGATCGAGATCGACCGTGTGCTCGACCGCTACGCCGGTTCGTGGCCGGTGGCGCGCATGGCGGCCATGGACCGCATGGTGCTGCGCCTCGGCACCTTCGAGCTCGCCACGCAGCTCGACGTGCCCAACGGGGTGTGCCTCTCCGAAGCCGTCGAGCTGGGCGCCCGGTACGGCAGCACCGACGACACGTCGCGCTTCGTCAACGGGATCCTCGCCAACGTGGCCCGCGAGGTTCGCGACGGTCCGCGGCCGTGGTCGCCGATCGACGTGGTCGTGTTCGACATGGATGGCGTCATCCGCCACTGGACCGGCGAGCGCATCCGGGCCTTCGAGGAGGAACACGACCTGCCCGGCGGCGCCGTCGCGTCGGTGGCGTTCTCCGAGCCGCTGTTCCGCGAGGCCATGGTGGGCGACAAGACCGCCGAGGAGTGGGCCGCGCAGATCGGTCGCCGGCTCTGCGCCGAGTACCCGCAGCTCGACGTCGACGCCTGCACCGCGATGTGGCTCGACGCCGACTGGCAGGTGCACGACGAGATGGTGGAGCTGATCCGCTCGCTGCGCGACGCCGGGCAGCGCACCGCCGTGTTCTCCAACGCCTCCACCGCGCTCGAGCGCGACATGGCCACCATGGGGGTCGACTCGCTGTTCGACGTGATCGCCAACTCGTCCCGGCTCGGCCGGGTGAAGCCCGACCCGAAGGCGTTCGACGACGTTGCCGGCGTGCTCGACACCGCGCCCGAGCGTCTGCTGTTCGTCGACGACCGCGACGAGAACGTCGCCGGTGCCGTCGACGCCGGCTGGCACGCCGTGGCCATGCGCGGGCCACAGCGGTTCGCGGCGGTGCTGCGCCGCTTGGGGGTGCCCGGTGCTCCCGACCCCGCCTGAGGGGTTGCGTCACTGGCGGGCCGGCGACGCCGGGGCCCTGCAGTCGGCGTGGAACGACCCGGCCATCACCCGCTTCAACCCACCACCGCAGAACCAGGACGCCGGCGCCTGGATCGAAGGCGTCGAGCAACGCTGGGCGCAGAAGCTGGCCCTGGACCTGGTGATCGACGCCGACGGCGTCGTGGCCGGCGAGGTCGGCCTGCACAACTTCACCGACGATCCGCCGCGCGCCGAGCTCGGGGTGTGGGTGGGGGAGCGCTTCCGCCGCCAGGGCCACGCCCGCCGGGCCGTCGCCGCCCTCGCCCGCTGGGCCCTGGCACCCGCCCCGGGGGACGGGTTGGGGCTCGAGCAGGTGTGGGCGCGCACCGACACCGACAACGAGGCCGCCCAGGCCCTGTTCCGTGATCTCGGTTGGCAGCGGCTCGGCACCCATGCCGGGAACACGATCTGGTCGGCCACGCGCGCGGTGCTAGGTTGACCTCCTGACCGTGAAGCGGGTCCCGTGAGGCCCGAACGGACAGGAAGGAACGCCGGATGGCGGAACGCGAACGACGTCTCACACGCCCCTTCGGGGGCGTTTTCGTTGCCCGAACCCGGGTCATGGACGCCGACGACCTCCGGCGGGCCACCCGCCGGATGGCACACGAGATCCTCGAGGCCAACGGCGGCCTCGACGACGTGGTGGTCATCGGCCTGCAGACCGGCGGCGTGCCCCTGGCCCGGCGGCTGGTCGAGGCGCTCCAGGACATCGCCCGCGACGACATCGGTGACATCGAGGTGCCGATGGGCCGCCTCGACGTCGCCTTCCACCGCGACGACATCGGGCTGCGGCCGGTGCTGCCCGAAGCGGTCACCGACGTGCCGTTCCACCTCGACGGCAAGGTCGTGGTGCTCGTCGACGACGTGCTCTTCACCGGCCGGACCATCCGCGCCGCCCTCGACGCCCTCACCAGCTTCGGCCGACCTCGCGCCGTGCAACTGGCGGTGATGGTCGACCGCGGGCACCGCGAGCTGCCGATCCGCCCCGACTACGTGGGCAAGAACCTGCCCACCCGGCGCGACGAGGCCGTCGACGTCAACGACGACGGCGTCGACCTCGGGGAGGTCACGAAGTGACGGATCTCCTCTCCATCAGCGACCTCGAGCGCGGCGACATCGAGCGGTTGCTCGATCTCACCGACCACTTCGCCGAGGTGTCGGCCCGGCCCATCCCCAAGGTGCCCGCCCTGCGGGGCAAGACCGTGGTGAGCCTGTTCTACGAGGACTCGACCCGCACCCGGCTCAGCTTCGAGACCGCCGCCAAGCGCCTGTCGGCCGACACCATGAACTTCTCGGTGTCCACCAGCTCGGTGAAGAAGGGCGAGTCGCTGCGCGACACGGCCCTCACCATCGAGGCGATGGGCATCGACTGCGTCGTGGTCCGCCACAAGTCCTCGGGCGTGCCCTGGCAGCTCACCGGCTGGATCGACGCCGCCGTCGTCAACGCCGGCGACGGCTGGCACGAGCACCCCACCCAGGCGCTGCTCGACTGCTACACGATCCGCAAGCACGCCGGCAGCCTCGACGGTCTGCGCATCGCCGTGGTCGGCGACATCAAGCACAGCCGCGTCGCCCGCTCCGACATCGCCGCCTTCACCCGGCTCGGCGCCGAGGTCACCCTGGTGGCGCCGCCCACGCTGCTGCCGCCGGCGGTCGACAGCTACCCGGTGCGGGTGAGCCACGACATCGACGCCGTGGTGCCCGATGCCGACGTGGTCTACCTGCTGCGCATGCAGCGCGAGCGCATGACCGAGGCGCTGCTGCCCAGCCTGCGCGAGTACCACGCCACCTACGGCCTCACCGTCGAGCGGGCCCGGCGCCTGCGCGACGACGCCCTCGTCATGCACCCCGGACCGATGAACCGGGGCGTCGAGATCGACCCCGAGGTCGCCGACGGCCCGCACTCGGTCATCATCGACCAGGTGCGCAACGGGGTCTCCGTCCGCATGGCCGTGCTGTTCCTGCTGCTCGGTTCCGGCTCCGACCTGGCCGCTCCTCGGCCCGAGGGGGCCTCGTCGCTCACCGAGTTGTTCGGCAGGGCCTCACAACTCGCGGAGGGAAGCAATGACTGATCCAGTGCTCGTCGTCAAGGGCGGCCGGCTCATCGACGACACCGGCATCCGCACCGGCGACGTGGTCGTCGGCGACGACGGGTCGATCCTGGCCGTCGGTCCCGACCTCGACGCCCCCGAGGTGCTCGATGCCTCCGGCTGCGTGGTCAGCCCCGGGCTGGTCGACCTCCACACCCACCTGCGCGAACCCGGCCGGGAGGAGGCCGAGACGATCGAGACCGGCGCCCGTGGTGCGGCGGCGGGCGGGTACACCTGCGTGCTGGCCATGCCCAACACCACGCCGGCCATCGACTCGGCGTCGGTGGTGCGCGACGTGCTCGACCTCGGACGGCGGGCGCCCTGCGAGGTCCTCACCTCCGGTGCCATCACCGTCGGGCGTGCCGGCGAGCAGCTGGCGCCGATGGCCGAGATGGCCGCCCTCGGGGTGCGCTTCTTCACCGACGACGGCACCGGCGTGCAGGACACCCGGCTCATGCGCCGGGCCATGGAGTACGCCTCGGCCCTGGGGGTCGTCCTGGCCCAGCACTGCGAGGACGACGCCATGGCCGCCGGCGGCCACATGCACGAAGGCGAGTGGTCGTCGCGCCTGGGCCTGCCCGGCCAGCCCGCCGAGGCCGAAGAGCTGATGGTCATGCGCGACATCGCCCTCGCCCGGCTCACCGGGGCACGCGTCCACTTCCAGCACCTGTCCACCGACGGCTCGGTCGCCATGGTGCGCGCCGCCAAGGGTGGCGGCATGGCGGTGAGCTGCGAGGCCACCACCCACCACTTCACGCTCACGCACGAGCGGTGCCGTACCTACGACCCGGTGTTCAAGGTCAACCCGCCGCTGCGCACCGACGAGGATGTCGCGGCCGTCCGGGCCGGGTTGGCCGACGGCACCATCGACTGCATCGCCACCGACCACGCCCCCCACACGTCCGACGCCAAGGAGCAGCCCTTCGACGAGGCGCCGCCGGGCATGCTCGGTCTCGAGACCGCGCTCGCCCTGGCATTGACCGAGCTCGATCTGGAGATCGAGCAGGTCCTGGGTCTGCTGTCGTGGCGCCCCGCGGAGCTGCTCGGCGTCCGCGACCGCCATGGGGGACCGATCACCGAAGGAAACCGGGCGAACCTCTGTGTGTTCGACCCAGACGAGGAATGGACCGTGGATCCCACCACCATGTACAGCCGCAGCCGCAACACCCCGTACGCCGGACGGCGGCTCCGAGGCCGCATCCGCCACACGCTGCTCGAGGGCGAGCCCGTGTTCCGCAACGGGGAGGCCACGCGATGAACCCCCGACCCGATCGCGAGCACAACGCCGTGCGCGATGCCGCCCTGGTCCTGGCCGACGGCTCGGTCTTCGAAGGCGAGTGGTTCGGCGCCGACCCGGCTCCGGGACCCGACGGCGCACCGGTCGCCACCGGCGAGGTCGTGTTCAACACCGCGCTCAGCGGCTACCAGGAGATCATCACCGACCCGTCCTACGCCGGCCAGATCGTCACGTTCACCTACCCCCACATCGGCAACTACGGCACCACACCGGCCGACGACGAGAGCCGCAGCGCGTTCTGCCGCGGCGTGATCGTGCGCGACGTCGCCCGCCGGCGCAGCAACTGGCGCAGCGACCAGGACCTCGACGCCTTCCTGCTGTTCCACGGCGTCCCCGGCATCGGTGGCATCGACACCCGCCGGCTCACCCGCATCATCCGCGACGAAGGCGCCATCCCGGGCGCCTTCGCTCCGCTCGACCTGGTCGACGAAGCCACCCTGAAGGCGGCCGCGGCGTCGGCGCCGGGTACCGCAGGGGTCGACCTGGTGTCGCAGGTGACCACCCCCGAGCGCTACACGTACCCACAGCTCGAAGGCGGTGGGGGGCGCCTGCGCGTGGCCGCCTACGACTTCGGCATCAAGCAGTCGATCCTCGAGCAGCTGGGCCGCTTCGCCACCGTCGAGGTGTTCCCCGCGTCGGCCTCCGCCGACGACCTGCTCGCCGTCGAACCCGACGGGATCTTCCTGTCCAACGGCCCCGGCGACCCCGAGATGGTCGGCGGCGCCGTCGACGAGATCCGCCGGCTGCTCGGCGAGTCGGTGCCCCTGTTCGGCATCTGCCTCGGCCACCAGGTCCTGGGCCTGGCCGCCGGCGCCCGCACCCTGAAGCTGCCCTTCGGTCACCACGGCGGCAACCACCCGGTGCGCGACGTGCGCAGCGGACGCATCGACATCACCGCCCAGAACCACAACTTCGCCGTCGACGCCGACAGCCTCGGCGGCATCGCCGAGATGACACACGTGAACCTCAACGACGGGGTGTGCGAGGGCATGCGTCTGGTCGACGCCAACGCCTGGTCGGTGCAGCACCACCCCGAGGCCGGCCCCGGCCCCCACGACGCCCGCCACCTCTTCGAGGAGTTCGAGAACCGGATGGAGAACCGCTGATGCCCCGCCGAGACGACATCGAGTCGATCCTGCTGATCGGCTCCGGCCCCATCGTCATCGGGCAGGCCTGCGAGTTCGACTACTCGGGCACGCAGGCGTGCAAGGTGCTGCGCGAGGAGGGCTACCGCGTCATCCTCCACAACTCGAACCCGGCCACCATCATGACCGACCCCGAGTTCGCCGACGCCACCTACGTCGAGCCGCTCGACATCGAGCACGCCCAGCGCATCATCGAGCGCGAGCAGCCCGACGCCGTCCTGTCGACGCTGGGCGGCCAGACCGCCCTGAACCTGGCCATGGAGCTGTTCGAGGCCGGCATCGTCGGTGTCCCGGGCACGCCAGAGATGATCGGCGCCAACGCCGAGGCCATCGGCACCGCCGAGGACCGGCAGCGGTTCAAGGACGCCATGGTCGAGATCGGCCTCGACGTTCCGTCGTCGAACATCGCCCACACCATGGAGGAGGCCCGCGAGGTCATCGCCGAGATCGGCCTCCCGGTGGTCATCCGACCGGCCTACATCCTGGGCGGCAAGGGCACGGGCATCGCCTCGACGCCCGAGGAGTTCGAGCGCATGGCCCGCTTCGGGCTCAGCGCCAGTCCGATCTCGGAGATCCTCATCGAGTCCTCCATCAAGGGCTGGAAGGAGTACGAGCTCGAGGTCATGCGCGACCGCGGCGACAACTGCGTCATCATCTGCTCGATCGAGAACATCGACCCGATGGGCGTGCACACCGGCGACTCGATCACCGTGGCGCCCGCGCAGACCCTGTCCGACGTCGAGTACCAGGCCATGCGAGACGCGGCATTCGCCTGCATCCGTCGCGTCGGCGTCGAGACCGGCGGCTCCAACGTGCAGTTCGCCATCGACCCCGCCAACGGCGACATGGTCGTCATCGAGATGAACCCCCGCGTGTCGCGGTCCTCGGCGCTGGCGTCGAAGGCCACCGGCTTCCCCATCGCCAAGATGGCCGCCAAGCTGGCCGTCGGGTACACGCTGGACGAGATCCCCAACGACATCACCAAGGCCACCCCGGCCAGCTTCGAGCCGGTCATCGACTACGTCGTCACCAAGGTGCCCCGCTGGGCCTTCGAGAAGTTCCCCGGCCAGGGCGACGTCCTCGGCACCTCCATGCAGTCGGTGGGCGAGGCCATGGCCATCGGTCGCACCTTCCCCGAGTCGCTGCAGAAGGCGCTGCGCTCGCTCGAACAGGGCCGTCTCGGCCTCAACTGCGATCCCGGCGAGCGCCAGTTCGACCAACTCGACCACGACGAGCTGCTGACCGCGGCCAGCATCGGCACCCCCGACCGCCCGTTCCAGCTCGAGGCGTGCCTCCGGCGGGGCATGTCCGTCGACGAGGTCGCCGAGGCCACCCAGGTCGACCCGTGGTTCCTCGATCAGATGCAGCGCATCGTCGACGAGCGCGAGCACCTCGAGTCGGTCGGCTTCGAGGCGATCACCACCCGCGAGCTGCGGCGGGCGAAGCGGCTCGGGTTCGGCGACGGCCAGCTGGCCTTCCTCTGGGGCGTGTCCGAGTCCGAGGTGCGCGCCCGGCGCCTGGCCGACGGCCTGGTCCCCACGTACAAGACCGTCGACACGTGCGCCGCCGAGTTCGAGGCCACGACGCCCTACCACTACTCCACGTGGGAGGACACCGACGAGGTCATCGACACCGGCCGCCCACGCGTGGTCATCCTGGGCTCGGGCCCCAATCGCATCGGTCAGGGCATCGAGTTCGACTACTGCTGCGTGCACGCCAGCTTCGCGCTGTCCGATGCCGGCTACGAGACCGTGATGGTCAACTGCAACCCCGAGACCGTCTCCACCGACTACGACACCTCCGACCGGCTGTACTTCGAGCCGCTCACGACCGAGGACGCGCTCAACGTCATCGAGCGCGAGCAGGCATCGGGGAACCTGGTGGGCGTCATCGTCGCCCTCGGCGGGCAGACGCCGCTGAAGTTGGCCAGCGCCCTTCCCGAGGGCACGGTGCTGGGCACCAGCCCGGCGTCGATCGACCTGGCCGAGGACCGCGACCACTGGAACCGGCTGTGCGGCCGCCTGGAGATCCCGCAGCCCGCCGGCGGCACCGCGGTCGACCTGGCCGGAGCCCAACAGATCATCGAGCGCATCGGCTACCCGGCGTTGCTCCGGCCCAGCTACGTCCTGGGCGGCCGGGCGATGGAGATCGTCTACGACGACGACGGCCTCGAACGGGCCATGCAGGAGCTGGCCGGGTTCGGTTCCCTCGGAAAGGAGGGCGGCCTGTCGGCGGAGCGGCCGGTGCTCATCGACCGCTTCCTCGAGGAGGCCACCGAGGTCGACGTCGACGCCATCCGCGACCACACCGGCGACATCGTCATCGGCGGCGTGATGGAACACGTCGAGGAGGCCGGCGTGCACTCCGGTGACTCGGCCTGCTCGATCCCGCCGCACTCGCTCGAGGACGGCACGGTCGAGGTCATCGAGGACTACACCCGCCGCCTGGCCGACGCCCTCGACGTCGTCGGGCTGCTCAACGTGCAGTTCGCGGTCAAGAGCGGGCAGGTGTTCGTGATCGAGGCCAACCCGCGGGCCAGCCGCACGGTGCCGTTCGTGGCCAAGGCCACCGGTGTGCCGCTGGTCAAGGTCGCCGCCCGCGTGATGGTCGGCGCCACCCTCGACGAGCTCCGAGCCGAAGGGCTGCTCACCGATCCCGTCATCCCCAACCGGCGGGGCCAGGGGCGGCACGTGGCGGTCAAGGAGGCGGTGCTGCCGTTCAACCGGTTCCCCGACGCCGACCAGGTGCTCGGGCCCGAGATGCGCTCCACCGGCGAGGTCATGGGCATCGATCGTTCCTTCGGTCTCGCCTTCGCCAAGTCGCAGCTGGCGGCAGGCGAGCGGTTGCCCGATCGCGGCACCGTCTTCTTCTCGCTGGCCGACCGCGACAAGCCCCAGGGCCGCGTCGCCGCCCGCTCGTTCGTCGACCTGGGGTTCCAGATCGCCGCCACCGCCGGCACCGCCGACGACTTCGAGGCCGCCGGGGTCCCGGTGGCCACGCGGGTGGCCAAGCTGTCCGAGGACGGCCACACCGTCGAGGGCGCCGGCGCCACGGCGGTCGACCTGCTCGAGGCGGGCAAGATCGACCTGGTCGTCAACTGCCCCCGCGGCCGCGGGCCCCGCGCCGACGGTGACTACATCCGCGCCGCGGCGGCCACCAACCGCGTGCCGCTGCTGACCACGGCGTCGGCCGCGGTCGCCGCCGCCGAGGGCATCCGCGAGCGGGCCGCCCACACCGGCCAGGTCCGCTCGCTGCAGGACTATCACGATGCTTCTTCGTCCTGACTGCGTCGCTGCGCTCCTTGCCAGGACCCGTGCACGGAGCCGCGTTGCGTTGGTGCCCCGTGCTCCGGGCTGGCGCCCTGCGCACGCGCAACACGGCTCATGACGGATCTGCGCACAACCGTCGGGTCGGTGACCCTCGCCAACCCGGTCATGCCGGCGTCGGGTACGGCCGGGCACGGGGCCGAGCTGGGCGCCTACGTCGACCTCTCCCGGCTCGGCGCCGTGGTGGTGAAGTCGCTGGCCCACTTCGCCTGGGCCGGCAACCCGGCGTTGCGGGTGCACGGCACCCACGGCGGGATGATCAACAGCGTCGGCCTCCAAGGCCCGGGCGTCGTGGCGTGGAAGCGCGACTCGTTGCCCCAGCTCGTCGACGCCGGCGCTCTGGTGGTCGCGTCCATCTGGGGTCGTTCGGTCGACGACTACCGGCGTGCTGCCGAGCTGCTCGCCGACTGCCCGCCCGAGGTCGTGTCCGTCGAGATCAACCTGTCGTGCCCCAACACCGAGGCCGGCGGTGAGCTGCTGGCGCACGATCCCGAGGCCAGTGCCGCCGCCGTCGCCGCCACCGAGATCTGCGGTCGTCCCCGGTGGGCCAAGCTCAGCCCCAACACCAGCCGGGTGGTCGAGGTCGCCGGCGCCGTCCGCGACGCCGGTGCCGAGGCGGTCACGCTCGTCAACACCGTGCTCGGCATGGCCATCGACCCGTTGACCGGCCACTACCGGCTGGGAGCGGGGGAGCGGGGCGGCGGCCTCTCCGGGCCGGCCATCCACCCTGTGGCCGTCCGCATCGTCCACGACGTGCACCGCGCCCTCCCCGATCTGCCCATCGTCGGGGTCGGGGGTGTCTCCACCGGCGCCGACGCCCTCGAGCTGCTCCGCGCCGGCGCCGGCGCGGTCCAGGTCGGCACCGCCAACTTCGCCGACCCCGCCGCCACCGCTCACGTGCTCGACGAGCTCACCGAGCTGCTGGTGAGCCTCGGCGCGTCCGGCGTCGACGAGGTCATCGGCACCGTCCATCCCGCCCCCTGACACGTCGGCGACCGCTCCGGCCGTCACCGTCGGGGCGGAGGATGGCAGGCTGAGGCCCGTGCCCGACGACCACAGCCAGACGTCGACCCAAGAGCCCAGTGCCGAGACCGCCGTCGAGGCGGTCCTCGCCGAAGGTGCTCCCGACGAGGTCCGTCAGCGGCTGTGCCTGGCACTGGCCACCGACGACCTGGTCGAAGCGCGCCGCCTGGCCCGGGAGCTGGCGCCGTGGTTCGGCACCGTCAAGGTCGGCCTCGAGCTGTTCGCCTCGGCCGGCCCCAACGCGGTCGTGGCCATGCAGGAGCAGGGCTTCGACGTGTTCGTCGATCTCAAGCTCCACGACATCCCCAGCACGGTCCACGCCACGGCGCGGGTGCTCGGCAGCCTCGGCGTGTCGTACTCGACGTTCCACGCCCACGGTGGGGTCGACATGCTGCGGGCCGGCGTCGACGGTCTGTGCGAGGGGGCGGCGGCGGCCGGTGCACCGCCACCGCGCGCCCTGGCGGTCACCGTGCTGACGTCCGACGACACCGCACCTCCCCACATCCTCCCCAAGCGGATCGAGACGGCCGTCGACGGCGGCTGCGACGGGCTGGTGTGTGCCGTCGCCGACGTCGCCGAGGCCCGGGCCATGGTGCCGAAGCTGTTCGTGGTCACCACCGGCATCCGCGCCCCCGGCAGCGAGCGACACGATCAGCGCCGTACGGCGACGCCGGGCGAGGCCTTCGCCGCCGGCGCCGACCTGCTGGTGCTCGGTCGCACCGTCACCGAGGGCGGCGATCCGGCCGAGACCGCCGCCGCCCTCATCGACGACGCGCTCTCCTGAACCCCGCGCGCCCGGTCAGCCTCCGCGGACCAGGAGCGACTCCACGCCGCCGGCGAGGTTCAGCACGGAGGGGAACCCGCGCTCGGCGAGGAGCGCCGCCGCCTGGCCACTGCGGTTGCCGGTTCGGCACAGCAGCGCCACCGGGCGATCACGGCGCAGCTCGCCCAGGCGGTGGCTCAACTGCGACAGCGGGATCGACACCGCATCGGGATGGGATCCGGCGGCGAACTCGTGGGCCTCGCGGACATCGACCAGCTGGGCGCCTCGCGCCACCAGCTCGGACGCGCGCCAGGCGGGAACGTCTTCGTACATCTGTGCTTCCTCCAGGGGGTCGGGACGAGGCGTCCACTATACCTCGGGGGGTATTAGTTGACGACGTGGGCGCGGTTGTGCACGTCGGTGGAGCTCTGCGTCTAGGGTCTCGCTCATGCCGCAGCCACCCTCTCTCACCCCCGAGCAGCGCCAGGCCGCGCTCGAGAAGGCCGCTGAAGCTCGGAGGGCCCGAGCCGAGCTGAAGGAGCGCCTCAAGATGGGGTCGCTCTCGCTGTCGGAGCTCCTCGACCAGGCCCCCGGGGACGACACCATCGGGAAGATGAAGGTGCTCGCCGTGCTCGAGTCGCTGCCCGGCGTCGGCAAGGTGAAGGCCCGCCGCACCATGGAGGCCTTCGAGATCTCCGAGACCCGCCGCATCCGCGGTCTGGGCGACCAGCAGAAGCGCAAGCTGCTCGAGGAGTTCGGCTCCTGACCGGAGCCGGGTCTCCGCACGTCCTGCAGCGTTCGTGAACATCGTCGTCTCCGGACCCGGCGGGGTCGGGAAGGGCACGCTCGTCGATGCCCTCCTCGAGCGCCGCCCCGACATCTGGCTGAGCCGTTCGTGGACCACCCGTGCCCGCCGGCCCGGCGAGCCCGACGATGCCTACGTCTTCACCGACCGAGCCACCTTCGACGCCAACATCGAGGCCGGGGGCTTCCTCGAGTGGGTCGACTTCCTGGACTACCGCCAGGGCACGCCCGTACCCGATCCCCCGCCTGGCACCGATGTCCTGTTCGAGATCGACGTGGCCGGCGCCGCCGCGGTGCGCCGCCTCGACCCCGACGCGCTGCTCGTGTTCGTCGACACGCCCGATCCCGAGGTGCAGCGGGCCCGCCTCCAAGGGCGGGGCGACGATCCCGAGCGCATCGAGTCGCGCATGCGCAAGGGCGAGGAAGAGCGCCTGGCCGCAGCCCGGCTGGGCATGTACCGCCTGGTCAACGACGAGCTCCACGACGCCGTGGGCGAGCTCGAGGCGCTGATCGACGCCCACCGTGCCCGCCTGGGTTCCTGAGCGCAGTTCCCGAACCCGCCGACCCCGCTGCTAGCGTGGTCACTTCGGCAACGCACGGAGGACCCATGGCCGAACGCCACGACACGATGATGAATCCCCGCATCGAGGAGCTCCTCGCGCGGACCGATTCCAAGTTCCGTCTGGTCACGCTGGCCTCCACGCGCGCCCGGCAGATCAACGCCTACTTCAACGCCGTGGGCAGCGGCGGACTGGGCTCGCAGATCCCTCCGCAGGTGCCCTCGGTCGTCCGCAAGCCGCTGTCGATCGCCTTCGAGGAGATCGCGGTCGGCAAGATCGTGCCCGTGTTCGGCGAAGAGCTGGCCGCCAAGCGCGAAGCCGAGGCCGCAGAGACGGCTGCCCGACTGGCAGCCGCCGAAGCCGACGACGAGGAGTAGGACGGCCGCCGTCCGGGCCCGCCCATGCTCGCCGGGAAGCGCATCGTCCTCGGAGTGACCGGCGGGATCGCGGCCTACAAGGCCGTCGAGGTCTGCCGGCGGCTGGTCGATGCCGGCGCGCACGTCGCGCCGGTGATGACCGACGGCGCCCGACACTTCATCGGCGAGACCACGCTGTCGGCGCTGGCCTCCGAGCCGGTGCAGACGTCGCTGTGGCACGAAGCCAGCCCCATCCCGCACACCCGGTTGGGCCAGGGCGCCGACCTGATCGTCGTCGCGCCGGCCACGGCCCGCCTGCTGTCCGACTACCGCACCGGCCGCTCCGCCGACCTGCTCACCGCCACGCTGCTGGCCACGAGGGCGCCGGTGCTGGTGGCACCGGCGATGCACACCGAGATGTGGGAGCACCCGGCCGTCCAGGAGAACATCGAGATCCTCCGCAGCCGGGGTGTCCACGTGGTGCCGCCCGAAGAGGGGCGACTGGCCGGCGGCGACGTCGGCGCCGGCCGCCTGGCCGAACCGGCCACCATCGTGGCCGCCGCCGAGAAGGTCCTGGCCGCTGCGGACAGCGATGCCGGACGCGACCTCGCCGGGCTCTCGGTGCTGGTCACCGCCGGCGGCACGCGCGAACCCATCGATCCGGTGCGCTACGTGGGCAACCGGTCGTCGGGCAAGCAGGGCCACGCCATCGCGGAGGAGGCCGCGTCCCGCGGCGCCACGGTCACCCTGGTCACCACGGTCGATCGCCCGGTCGCCGGCGATGTCGACGTCGTGCGGGTCGAGACGGCCCAGGAGATGCACGACGCCGTGCAGGCCCGGGCCGGCCGGGCCGACGTCGTGGTGATGGCCGCCGCCGTCGCCGACTTCCGTCCGGCCGGGGCAGCCGACCACAAGCTCAAGAAGGCCGACGGCGCGCCGGAGATCCGGCTGGAGCCCACCATCGACATCCTCGCCGCGCTCGGCGCGTCGAAGCGGCCCGGCCAGACGCTGGTCGGCTTCGCCGCCGAGACCGACGATGTGCGGGCCCACGCCGCCCAGAAGCTGCAGGCCAAGGGAGCCGACCTGATCGTCGCCAACGACGTCTCGGCGCCCGGTGCAGGATTCGAACACGACACCAACGAAGTCGTGCTCCTGTCGGCCGACGGCGCCCACGAGGTGCCCCTGGCCGACAAGCGCGTCATCGCCCGGGCGGTGCTCGACGCCGTCAGATCCCTCAGGAGCCAGACATGACTGCCAACTTCACCTTCACCTCCGAGTCGGTCTCGGAGGGCCATCCCGACAAGATGGCCGACCAGATCTCCGACGCCATCCTCGACGCCATCCTCGCCGACGACCCGATGGCCCGGGTGGCCTGCGAGACCATGGTCACCACCGGCATGGCGATCGTTTCCGGCGAGATCACCACCAACGCCTACGTCGAGATCCCCGACATCGTGCGTCGCACCATCAAGGAGATCGGTTACGACCGCGAGTCGATGGGCTTCGACGGCAACACCTGCGGCGTGATGACCTCGATCGACCCGCAGAGCCCCGACATCGCCCAGGGCGTCGACAAGGCCTACGAGACCCGCTCCGGCTCCCGCCTCGACGAGATCGACGACCAGGGCGCCGGCGACCAGGGGATGATGTTCGGCTACGCCTGCGACGAGAACGACGCCATGATGCCCACGCCGATCCACCTGGCCCACCGGCTGGCCGAGCGGCTCGCCGAGGTGCGCAAGGCCGGCATCCTCCCGTACCTGCGCCCCGACGCCAAGACCCAGGTCACCCTCGACTACGAGGACGGCCGCCCCGTCGCCCTCAAGACGGTGCTCATCTCCACCCAGCACGCCCCCGGGCACGACGCCGAGTCGCTCATCAAGCCCGACCTGATCGAGCACGTCATCATCCCGACGCTGCCCGAGGCCTTCGCCGACGACTCCTTCAACGTCCTGGTGAACCCCACGGGCGTGTTCGAGCTCGGCGGTCCCCACGCCGACTGTGGCCTCACCGGCCGCAAGATCATCGTCGACACCTACGGCGGCTGGGCCCGCCACGGCGGCGGCGCCTTCTCGGGCAAGGACCCGTCCAAGGTCGACCGCTCGGCCGCCTACGCCACCCGCTGGGTGGCCAAGAACCTCGTCGCCGCCGGCGCCGCCGAGCGCTGCGAGGTCCAGGTCGCCTACGCCATCGGCGTCGCCCACCCCGTGTCGATCATGGTCGAGACCTTCGGCACCGAGAAGGTCGACCCGCTCAAGCTGTCCACGGCGGTGCACGAGGTCTTCGACCTGCGCCCCGGCGCCATCCTGCGCGACCTCGACCTGCGCCGGCCGATCTACCGCACCACGGCCGCCTACGGGCACTTCGGCCGCACCGGCGAGGCAGGGGAGTTCCCCTGGGAGAACCTCGACCGGGTCGACGACCTGAAGTCGGCGCTCGGTCTCTAGGACGGGCCCGGCGCTGTCACCGCACGAGCCGACCCTCTTCGACGACGAGCCGCCGGACGAACCGCCGCGTGCCCCGGCCGCGCCCGTCCACCACGGCGTGGTCGTTCGGGTGCTGCCCGACGAGACCGGCATCGACAAGACCTTCGACTACGTCATCCCGGACGACTGGACCGGCCAGGTGCGTGTCGGTGATCGGGTGCGCATCTCGCTCGGACCTCGGCGGGTGGGCGCCTGGATCGTCGAGGTCGGCGTCGAACCACCGGCGGGCGTGACACTGCGGCCGGTGACGAAGTGGTCCGGTCACGGGCCTTCGGCCGAGCTCGTCGACCTGGCCGGGTGGGCCCGCTGGCGGTGGGCAGCCAAGAGCCCGGTGCCGTTCCTGCGCACCGCCTCGCCCGAGCGCAACGTCTCGCGGTTCCCCGATCCGCCCGAGAGCGCGTTCCCGCTTCCCGGCGTGGACGATCCGGTCGTGCGGGCGGCGTTCGAGGGTGGTCCGGCGGTGCTGCGGCTCCCACCCACCGACGACCTCCTGCCCGTCGTGCTCGCCGCCGCCGGCCTGGGCGACGCCCTCGTCGTCTGCCCGTCGCGCCAGTCGGCCCGGCTCCTGTCCGCTCGGCTGCGTCGAGCCGGCGCTGCCGTCGCGCTCCACCCCGACGACTGGGCGACCGGCGCCGCGGGTGACTGCACCGTCATCGGCACCCGCGCCGCGGCGTGGGCACCGGTCGGCGACCTGGCAGCCGTGGTGGTGCTCGACGAGCACGACGAGGTGCACCAGGAGGAGCGTTCGCCCACGTGGCACGTCCGCGAGGTGGCGTTGGAGCGGGCGCGCCGCGCCGGTGTCCCCGCCGTACTGGTCTCGCCGATGCCGACGCTGGAGGCGCTCGGGGCCGGCCGGCTCGTGCGCCCCGACCGGGCGCGCGAACGCTCGGGATGGCCGGCCGTGGTCGTCGTCGACCGGCGCGACGAGGACACCGGACGCAACGCGCTGTTCTCGCCCGCGCTGGTCGAGGCGGTGCGGTCCGGGGCGCGGGTGGTGTGCGTGTTGAACCAGAAGGGCCGGGCGGCCCTGCTCGCCTGCGCGGCGTGTCACGACCTGGCCCGGTGTGCCGAGTGCGGTGGTGCCATGCACTCGGGCGGCGACGTCCCGGCCGGCGAGCTGGCCTGTCGGCGATGCGGTGCTCGCCGACCGGTCATCTGCGCCTCCTGCGGTGCCGTCCACCTCAAGACCGTGCGGATGGGCGTGAGCCGGGTCGTCGACGACCTCGCCGCCCTCGCCGACGAACCGGTCGTCGAGGTCACCGCCGAGACCCGCCCGTCCGAGCTCGACGCATCGCGGCTGCACGTCGGCACCGAGGCGGTGCTGCATCAGGTGCCGAGCGCCGACGTCGTCGCCTTCCTCGACTTCGACCAGGAGCTGCTGGCACCCCGGTACCGCGCGGCCGAGGAGGCCCTCGGGCTGATCGTGCGGGCCGGTCGCATGGTCGGAGGTCGCCACGAGGGCGGTCGGGTGCTCCTCCAGACACGTGTGCCCGAACACGAGGTGTGCCGGGCTGCGCTCCTCGGCGATCCCGAGCGGGTCACCGAAGCCGAGGCCGAGCGCCGGCAGCTGTTCGGCTTCCCCCCGTACCGGGCCCTGGCCGAGGTCGGCGGCCCCGCAGCCGAGGCCTACGTCGCCGCCCTGGCCGGCGACCCCGAGGTCGAGGTCCAGGGGCCGCTCGATGGTTCGTGGCGCGTCCGGGCCGCCGACCACCGCACGCTCTGCGATGCACTGGCGCGGATCGAGCGGCCGCCGGGGCGGCTGCGCCTGGCCGTCGACCCGCCCCGCATCTAGGCATGCATCCCCTCCGAGGTCGGCGAAGCGTGGCAGGGTGAGCACGGTGCCCAACCGCCCGCAGCGAGGGAGGAGCCGCTGATGCCGAGCGCCGAGCGGACCGACGTTCCCCGGTGGCTCGACACGGCCGCGGCGTGGGCGTGGCGGTTGCTGCTGGTGAGCCTGGCGCTGCTCGGTTTCGTGCTGCTCCTCGCCCGGCTGCGGCTCGTGCTGCTCCCCGTCGTCGCCGCCCTGTTGCTCGCCACCCTGTTGGTGCCCGTGCGCCGGTTCCTGGTCAACCGTCGGGTACCGGGGCCGCTCGCCATGCTCCTGACGGTGCTGGTCTTCTTCGCCGCCATCGCCGCCATCGGTCTGCTCATCGTCCCGCCGGTGGTGAACGAGTTCTCGGGCGTCAACACCACGCTCAGCGAGGCCGCCGACGACATCGAGCGGTGGTTCATCGAGGGGCCGCTCGGGCTCGACCGCTCGACGGTGGAGGACGCCCGGCAGCGGATCGAGGACAGCGCCAGCCACCTCGCCCGCTCCGACGGCGCGATCCTCGACAGCGTCCAGCTCGCCGGCGAGGTCGTCGCCGGCCTCATCCTCAGCTTGGTCGTGACGTTCTTCGTCGTGAAGGACGGTGAGCACATCCAGGCCGCGTTCCTCGAACGAGTGCCCGAGGCCCAGCGCGCCCGAGCGCGGGCGGCGGGCAACGCCGCGTGGAACGCCCTCGGCGGGTACCTGCGGGCCTCGGCGTTCCTCGGGGTGCTCGAAGGGCTGATCATCGGCGGGACCCTCTGGCTCGTCGGGGCCGACCTCGAGGTCCCGGTCGGCGCGCTGACCTTCCTGGCGGCGTTCTTCCCGTTCGTCGGCGCCATCGCGGCCGGACTGCTCGCCGTCACGGTGGCGTTCGTGTCCGTGAACATGACCGCCGCCATCATCGTGGGCGTGGTCGCCCTGCTCGTCCAGCAGTTCGACAACGACCTGCTGGCGCCGTTCGTGTTCGGCAAAGCCCTGAGCCTGCACCCGCTGGTCGTGGTGTTGGCGCTCTCCGCGGGCGCGGCCCTCGCCGGTCTCACCGGAGCCTTCCTCGCCGTGCCGGTCACGGCCGTGCTCGTGCGTACCGCAGAGGCCCTGCGGCAGACCGAGGCCCAGGAGTCGGCCACGACCGACGCGTGAGCGCTCCGACCCGCAGATGACGTTCGCCCCTACCGGCCGAGCGTCCGCTCGGGGACGATGCAGGCGTGACGATGTCCTCGCAGCCTTCGCCTGGGTCCTCGCAGCCTTCGCCTGGGTCCTCGTCGTCCCCCGGTCGCATCGTCTTCGGTGACGACCGCTCCCCGGGTGCCGACGTCGCCTGGTTGTGGATCAACGACCAACGCTGGGACGGCTGGTCGCTCGACGTGGTCGAGGTCACCGAGACCGACCTCGGCCCGGCGCGCCCGCCGGGCGGCGAGACGTGGCGCGACTGGTCACCCGAGGTGCCGCGCCGGGCCTTCCCCCAGGCCGGCCTCGGCGAGGTGCGCCACCGGACCGCCGACGCCGATCCGCGCGTGGTCCTGTGCCGGTGCGCGGACGCCGACCTGCTGGTCGTGGGCCCGACCGGACGTGGGTTCCTGAAGCGCTGGCTCCACCTGGGAAGCACGACCGAGTGGTTGCTCCACGAGCCGCCGGCGCCGATGGTCATCGCCCGCTCGGCGGGGCCCGTCCGCCACGCGGTCGTGGCCGTCGACGGTTCGGAACCGGCCGAGCGGGCGGTCGACGCCCTGCTCCGCCTGCCGTGGGCCGGCGACCTCGACGTGCTGGCCATCGGCGTGTACGACGGCTGGTCCGAACCCGGCGCCGGCTTGGAGGCGGCGGCCAAGCGCCTGGAGGCAGCCGGCGTGCGCCACCGCACCGAGGAACGGCGCGGCAAGGCGACCGAGACGCTGCTGCACGTGCTCGAGGAGCATCACCCCCAGCTCATCACGGTCGGCGCACGCGGCAGGTCGACCTTCCAGCGGGTGGTCGCCGGCTCCACGGCCAGCGCCATCGCCCGGGCAGCGGCGTGCAACGTCCTCGTCACGAGCTGACCGACCCGGAGGACGACCTCCCATGACCACCACCCGTCGCTCGGCCGGCCTGCGGTTCCTCGGCGCCGCCGGCACCGTCACCGGCAGCCGTCACCTGGTCGACACCCCCACGGCGCGGATCCTGGTCGACTGCGGCATGTTCCAGGGCGGCCGTGAGCTCCGGCAGCGCAACCGCGAGCCGTTTCCCGTCGAGGCCGCCTCGATCGACGCCGTGGTCATCACCCACGCCCACCTCGACCACGTCGGGTACCTGCCCGCCCTGGTCCGCGAGGGGTTCCACGGCCCGGTCTGGTGCACGTCGGCGACCGCAGCGCTGGCCGACATCGTCCTGCGTGACGCCGCCCACCTCCAGGAGGAGGAGGCCGACTACGCCAACCGCAAGGGCTACTCGCGCCACCATCCCGCCGTGCCGCTGTACACCGCCGAGGACGCTGACGACGCCCTGCGGCTGATCCGCACGACACCGGTGCGCAGCCGCGTGCCTGTGGCGCCGGGCGTGGAGATCGTGCTCCGCCCGGCCGGGCACATCCTGGGGTCGAGCACGGTGGAGATGCGCCTGGACGAGCTCGACCGCCGGCTGCTGTTCACCGGCGACCTCGGCCGCCCGTCCCATCCGCTCCTCGTCCCGCCCGACGACCCGCCACGGGTCGACGTGCTGGTCACCGAGTCGACCTACGGTGACCGGAGCCACGAGGACGAGGCCGCTGCGCTCGACGAGCTGGCCGGCGTGGTCACCCGCTGCGCCGAGCGGGGAGGCATGGTCGTCATCCCCGCCTTCGCCGTCGACCGGACCGAGGTGGTGCTGCTCGCCCTGGCCGCGCTGGCCGAAGAGGGCCGGATCCCGCGCCTGCCCATCCACGCCGACAGTCCCATGGCCCTGGCCGTGCTCGAGGTCTACCGGCGGGCGATCGCCATCGGTGACCCCGAGGTCCAGAGCGGTGTCCGCGTCAAGGACTTCGACGTGGCCGGCGAGCTCCGCGAGGCCCACACCACCGAGGAGTCCAAGGCCCTCGACGAGCTGCGCTATCCGTCGATCATCATCTCGGCGTCGGGGATGGCCAGCGGTGGGCGCGTGCTCCACCACCTGGCCCACCGGCTCCCGGATGCTCGGAACGCGGTCGTCTTCGTCGGCTTCCAGGCCGCCGGCACCCGGGGGCAGGCGCTCTCGGACGGTGCGCGGTCCGTGCGCATCTTCGGCAACGACGTCCCCGTACGGGCCGAGGTCCACCAGCTGGGGGCCTTCTCGGTGCACGCCGGCGCCGGTGAGCTGGTCGACTGGATCGGCCACATGCCGTCGCCGCCGTCGCAGATCCACGTGGTCCACGGCGAGCCCAGCGCCAGCGAGGCGCTGGCCGCACGCCTGACCGCACCCGGCGGGCCAGCGGTGAACATCCCGGCGCAGGGCGACGCCGTTGCGCTCTGACCCGAGGCAGCACGAGACGCGTCAGGAACCCGGGCGCACCTCGAGCAGCCGGTAGCCGCGCTTCGACGCCAGGCGCTCGGTGGGAAGTCCCTGGGCCGTGAGCCACTGCTGCAGCGAATCGGCCCCCAGGTTGCGTCCCACCACCAGCACCGCCCGGCCCTCGGGCGTCAGGCGGGTGAGCCAGCGCAGCAGCAGCTCGTGGAGGGCGGCCTTTCCGATGCGGATCGGCGGGTTCGACCAGACCAGGTCGAAGCGCAGGTGGGCGTCGACGTCGTCGGGTGCGGTCACCGTCACGTTGGCGCAGCCGAGCGCAGCGGCGTTGTCGGCACAGAGCTGCCGGCTGCGCTCGTTGACGTCGACGGCCACGACGCGTGCGCCGGGGGAGCGGCGGGCGAGGCTCAGTGCGATCGGTCCGTAGCCGCAGCCCAGGTCGAGGAAGGTGCCAGACGGCGGCGGGTCGGGGGCGCGATGGAGCAGGAACGCCGTCCCCGGGTCGAGGCGGCGCGGGCTGAACGTGGCGGTGTCGGTGCGCAGCTGGAAGCGGTCGTCGCCGGTGTCGACGGTGACCAGACCCGGTCGTGAGCGGGCGGTCGGTGCCTGGCTGAAGTAGTGGTCGCCGCTGCGGTCCGGTGGGGAGCCCACGGCGGTCGACGGTAGCCTCGATGCGATGGGTTCCCCCTACAGCATCCGTGTCGTCGGCGACCCCGTCCTGCGCGCCGCGGCGGCCGAGATCACCGACATCGACGGACGCCTGGTGAAGCTGTCCCACGACATGCTCGAGACCATGTACGAAGCGCCCGGTCTCGGCCTGGCCGCCCCGCAGATCGGCGTGGGCAAGCGTCTGTTCGTGTACGACCTCGATCCCGACACGCGGTCCGATCCCCGCGTGCTGGTCAACCCGCGCATCGTCGAGTCCGACGGCGAGTGGACCTACGAGGAGGGCTGCCTGTCCATCCCGGGCCTGTCGTTCGAGATCGTGCGGCCAAAGACGGTGCACCTGGTCGGCCACGACCTCGACGGCAACGAGGTCTCCATCGAGGCCGACGAGATCACCGCCCGTCTGTTCCAGCACGAGCTCGACCACCTCGACGGCGTGCTCATGACCGAGCGCATGGACCCAGACACCAAGAAGCGGGCGCTGAAGGAGATCCGGGCGCTGCGCGAGCGCATCGAAGGTCCCCGCCAGGAGTCCAAGGCCTCGTTCTTCTCCTGACGAGATGCGACCACGGTCCCTCGTCTTCCTGGGCACCCCGCAGATGTCGGTGCCGCCGTTGCGTGCACTGCACGAGGCCGGTTTCGACATCCGCCTGGTGGTGACCAACCCCGATCGTCGGCGGGGGCGGGGGAGCAGGACCGAACCCAGCCCGGTGAAGGCGGCGGCCACCGAGCTCGGGCTGCCCGTGTCACACGACGTCGACGACGTGCTCGGCACCGGTGCCGATCTCGGCGTCGTCGTGGCCTTCGGGCGCATCATCAAGCCGCACGTGCTGGCCGAGCTGCCCATGGTGAACCTGCACTTCTCGCTCCTGCCCCGCTGGCGGGGTGCGGCACCGGTCGAGCGGGCCATCCTCGCCGGCGACACCGCCACGGGTGTCGATCTCATGGTGGTCGAGGAGGGCCTCGACACCGGCGCCGTCTACCGGCGCCAGGTGCTCGACATCGGCCGGGACGAGACCGCGGACGAGCTGCGCGCCCGCCTGGTCGACGCCGGTACCCGCATCCTCGTCGAGACCCTCGAGGCCGGACTCGGGACACCGACGCCGCAGGAGGGCGAGCCGGTGTACGCCCACAAGATCGACGCCGACGACCTGCACATCGACTGGTCGTCGCCGGCCGAGCACATCCACCGACAGGTCCGCGTCGGTGGGGCGTGGACGACCCTCGACGGCGAGCGCTTCAAGATCTGGCGCACCGTCCTCGAGCCGTCCGGGTCGGGCGTGCTGCATCCCACCGGCACCGATCCGATCGAGCTGCTCGAGGTGCAGCCCGCCGGCAAGCGCCGCATGGACGCCGCCGCCTGGGCCAACGGTGCGCACTGGGGTCCCGACCAACGGCTGGGTACGTGAGCCGGCGGGGTCGACGCCCGGCGCCGGCTGCCGACGCCCAGGGCGTGGCCGTGCGCCGGCTGGCACTCGATTGCCTGGTCCGCATCGACACCGAAGGCGCCTACGCCAACCTGGTCACCAACGCCGTGCTCGCCGACTCGTCGCTGCCCGACCGAGACCGACACTTCGTGACCGACCTCGTGTACGGCACCACCCGCATGCGGCGGGCGTGCGACCACCTGGTCGACCGCCACCGTCGCGGCACGGTCTCCGGCCGGGTCGCCGCCGCCCTGCGGCTGGGCGCCTACCAGCTCGCCTTCGCCGGCACGCCGGCCCACGCGGCGGTGAGCGCCACCGTCGGTGCCTCGCCCCGGCCGGCCCGCGGCCTGGTCAACGCCGTGCTGCGCCGGGTGGCCGACGACGTCGCCGCCGGCATCGCTCTGGCCCGACCTCGCCACCGAGGTCAGCGAGCCCGACTGGATCGTCGCCGAGCTCGAGCGACGGCTGGGCCCCGACGCAGCAGCCGCGGCCCTTCGAGCCATGAACCAGCCCGCCACCACGCACGTGCGCGACGACGGCTACGTCCAGGATCCGGCCTCGCAGGCGGTGGTCGCCGCCGTCGACGCCCGCCCGGGCCAGCGCGTCCTCGACTGCTGCGCCGCGCCCGGCGGCAAGGCCACCGCGCTGGCCGGCGCCGGCGCCCGGGTGGTGGCAGCCGACCGGGCCGTGGGGCGCATCGGGCTGATCGTCGACAACCAGCGCCGCCTCGGAGCGTCTCTGTCGGCCGCGGTCGCCGACGCCGGCGCTCCACCCTGGCGAGCCAGCGCGTTCGACCGCGTCCTGGTCGACGCACCGTGCTCGGGCCTCGGGGTGCTCCGGCGCCGTCCCGACGCCCGGTGGCGCATCGACGCCGACGCCCCCGAGCGCCTGGCCGAGCTGCAGCGGCGGATCCTCGAGGCGGCCGCCCCGCTCGTGGCTCCCGGCGGCCTGCTGGTGTACAGCGTCTGCACGCTCACCGTGGCCGAGAACCAGGGCGTGATCGACGCGGTCGACCTCCCCGGCCTGTCGTTGGTCGACCACGAGACGCTCGTGCCCGACGACGACCACGACGGCATGTTCATCGCCCGCTGGCACCGCACCGACTGAGCACCCCCGCCCTTCGGCACGAGAACTGGCAGCCGATCGTGATCACCTCGGGATCGCCCGGGGCATCCACGACGGTCGCTCGGCCTGTCCCTAGGCTCGGTCGTCGTGGAGCACGCCAAGATCCTCACGGTGTCCGATGGCGTGGCCGAGGGGTCACGCGAGGATCGCTCGGGTGATGCGCTGGTCGAGCACCTCGGCAGCAACGGCTTCACCATCGACGATCGGCTGGTGATCGCCGACGGGCTCGAGAACGTCGCCCGCACCCTGCGTGCGCTCGCCGACGGCTACGCCGGCCTCATCGTCACCACGGGCGGCACCGGGTTCGGGCCGCGCGACCTGACGCCGGAGGGGACGCGCGCGGTGCTCGAGCGCGAGGCCCCGGGACTGGCCGAGGCCATGCGGCTGGTGAACCCGCTGGGCCGGCTGTCCCGGCAGGCCGCCGGCACCATCGGCGAGGCCCTGGTCGTCAACCTGCCCGGCTCCACCTCGGGCGCCATCGAATGTCTCGACGCCGTGCTCGACGTGATCCCTCACGCGCTCGAGCTGCTGCGCGGCGGACGCCCGCACTGACGCTCCCTGCGGCACCGCCGCCCGGCGTCAGAGCACGTGCAGTGGCTGTTGGGCGTCGCCGTGGCCGGCGATCGCCTGCAGGACGGCGTCGAGCACGTCGCCGCCCGCGTCGTCCAGACGCAGCGACCGCGACACGCACACCGGCGTCGCCGTGGCCACCTCGCGGGCCCACAGCTCGTGCACCCGCTCGAAGACGGCGAGTGGGGCGTCGGCATGCCCGCCGACGACCGCCATCACCGGGAAGCCCTGCGGGGACAGGCTCACACGATCCTCGGTGCGCCGGGTGGCCGCCGCCGCCCGCGCCACGGCCAACCGGTAGTCGGCGCGGAACACGTCGTCCCAGACCGGTGCCAGCGGGGGAGGGGCCACGACGTCGAAGGCCAGCAGCGCATCACCACGCCGGAGCTGCCCGACGACCTTGCGGAACGACGCCCACGGCTCGAGCCCGCTGACCGTCAGCGCCGACGGCGAGTCGAGCGCGGGCAGCGCACGGGGCACGTGCCGGCGGCGCTCGTCGACGCTGAGATCGGCGGTGCGGATCTGGCGCACGACCTCCTCGAGACGCAGGAAGTCGGGCTTGTCGACCACCGCGGTGGCGCCTGCCGCCAGGAGCTGGTCGGCGTCCTCGACGTAGGCGGAGAACACCACGACCTTCACCGCCGGATGGCGCTCGTGGAGCACCCGGAGGAGGTCTTCGCCGTCGCCCGTCGACAGGTCGAGGTCGAGGATCACCACATCGGCCTCGCCGTGCTCGATCTCGAACAGAGCCGGTTCGACCCCCTCGGCCTGGCCGGTGACGGTGTAGCCCGACTCGGCGAGCAGCTGGCCCACGATGGCGCGCAGAACGGCGTCGTCGTCGCACACCACCGCCGTGGTCGCGAGCAACGTGTCCATCGCGCTGCCTCCACCGCAGCCGGTGCCTCGCGACACCGTCCGCCCTCGTCGTCGGTCGTTTCCTCTGCATCCATGATCGACCGGTTTGGCCGGAACTGTAGTGAGAGCTGCGCCGGCGACGTCGGGTCGGAGGCCGTCCACACCGCCGGGGCCGCCGGTACGATCGCCCGGTCCGTGCCCACCGAGGAGACGCCGTGCACCACGAGGACGACGAGCGCTGGATGCGGGTGGCGCTCGACGCCGCCACCCAGGTCCGCGCCACGGCACATCCCAACCCGTGGGTCGGATGCGCGGTCGTCGCCGACGGCGAGCTGGTGGGCGTCGGCGCCACCCTGCCGCCGGGTTCGGCCCACGCCGAGGTGGTGGCCATCGACGCCGCGGGCGAGCGGGCCACGGGCGCCACGGCCTACGTCACCCTCGAACCGTGCAGCCACCACGGCCGCACCCCGCCCTGCGCCGGCGCGCTCGTCGCCGCCGGGGTCGGCCGCGTCGTGGTCGCCGTCCTCGATCCCGATCCTCGGGTCGCCGGCCGAGGCGTGGCGCAGCTGCGGGATGCCGGCATCTCCGTCGACGTCGGTTGCGGCGAGCGCGATGCCACCGAGCTGCTGACGCCGTACCTGCACCAGCGCCGCACCGGTCGCCCGTACGTGGTGCTGAAGCTGGCCGCCACCGCCGACGGACGCACGGCCGCCCCCGACGGCACCAGCCGGTGGATCACCGGCCCGGAGGCCCGCGCCGACGCCCACCGGCTGCGGGCCGAGAGCGACGCCGTGGTCGTTGGCGCCGGCACCGTCAGGGCCGACGACCCCTCGCTCACCGTTCGCCACGTCGAGGGTCCCGATCCACAGCGCATCGTGCTGGGGAGCGCGCCCACGGGTGCACGCGTCCACCCGTGCACCGAGTGGAGCGGCGACCTGGGTGGGCTGCTCGACGAGCTGGGGCGCCTCGGCCATGTGCAGGTGCTGTTCGAGGGAGGCGCCGGCGTGGCCGGCGACCTGCACCGGGCCGGTCTCGTCGACCGCTACGTGCTCTACCTTGCCCCGGCGCTCATGGGTGGCGACGACGCTCCTGGTTTGTTCCGCGGAGCCGGTGCCGCGACGATCGGGGACGCCTGGCGCGGTCGCATCGCCGGCGTCACCCCCGTCGGCGACGATCTCCGCGTCGACCTCCTGCCCAGCACCACCCCCGATCCCCACCCCGAAGGGAACCACTGACGTGTTCACCGGCATCGTCGAAGAGCTCGGCGAGATCCGCTCGTTCGACGGGCAGACCCTGCGCATCAACGCCGACCAGGTCCTGGCCGATGCCGGCATCGGCGACTCCATCGCCGTGAACGGCTGCTGCCTCACGGTCACGGCGCTGGGCGAGGACGATGGCCGCGGGTGGTGGGAGGCCGACGTGTCCCACGAGACGCTCCGCCGCACCAACCTCGGCGACAGCTCACCCGGCGACCTGGTGAACCTCGAGCGACCGGTGCGCATGGCCGACCGTCTCGGCGGCCACCTCGTCCAGGGCCACGTCGACGCCGTCGGTGAGATCGTCGAACCCGTGCCCGACCTGCGGGTCCGCATGCCCCTCGACCTGCTCAGGTACGTGGTGGTCAAGGGCTCGGTCACCGTCGACGGGGTGAGCCTCACCGTGGTCGACGTGCTCGACGACGGATTCACGGTGGCGGTGATCCCGCACACCGCCGAGGTCACCACCCTCGGCCGCAAGGGTCCCGGCGACGCCGTGAACCTCGAGGTCGACGTCACCGTGAAGTACGTCGAGCGGCTGCTCACCTGGCGCGACGGCACCGCCTGACCGCAGGCCCGTTGGGGGGCGGTGCGGACCACGCGGATACCATCGACCCACCGCCGGGAAGGAGCCCCGATGCCGTTCGCACCGATCGAAGACGCCGTCGCCGCCATCGGCCGCGGGGAGATCGTGGTCGTCGTCGACGACGAAGACCGCGAGAACGAAGGCGACCTCATCATGGCCGCCGAGTACGCCACGCCCGAGGCCATCGCCTTCTTCCTGCACCACACGTCGGGCTACATCTGCGCGCCGCTCACCCAGCAGCGGGCCCGCGAGCTCGATCTCGACCTGATGGTCCGCGACAACACCGAGTCGATGCGCACCGCCTTCACGGTTTCGGTCGACGCCCGTCGCGAGACCACCACCGGCATCTCCGCCCACGATCGGGCCACCACCATCCAAACGCTGGTCGACCCGCACACGCGCCCCAGCGACCTGGCCCGGCCCGGTCACATCAACCCGCTGATCGCCCGCGAGGGCGGCGTGCTCAAGCGGGCGGGGCACACCGAGGCCGCCGTCGACCTGGCCCGCATGGCCGGCCTGTACCCGGCCGGCGTGCTGTGTGAGATCGTCGACGAGAAGAAGATGGACATGGCCCGGGTCCCCGAGCTCGAGCGGTTCGCCGAGAAGCACGGGCTCCTGCTGATCTCGATCGCCGACATGATCCGCTACCGGCGCAAGACCGAGAAGCTGGTCAAGCGGGTCGCCGAAGCCCGCATCCCCACCGAGTGGGGCGACTTCACCGCCTACGTCTACGAGTCGACCCTCGACGGCGAGGAGCACGTGGCGCTGGTGCGGGGCAACGTCGCCGGCGAGCAGGACGTCCTCGTCCGGGTGCACAGCGAGTGCCTCACCGGCGACGCCTTCGGTTCGCTGCGCTGCGACTGCGGTCCGCAGTTGCAGGCGGCCATGGCCCGCGTCGCCGAGGAGGACCGCGGCGTCATCGTGTACCTGCGGGGCCACGAGGGCCGGGGCATCGGTCTCGGCCACAAGCTGCGGGCGTACTCCCTGCAGGAGGGCGGCCAGGACACCGTCGACGCCAATCTGTCGCTCGGCCTGCCCGTCGACTCGCGCGAGTACGGCATCGGCGCCCAGATCCTGGTCGACCTCGGCGTCACGTCGATGCAGGTCATGACCAACAACCCGTCCAAGTACGGCGGTCTCGAGGGCTTCGGCATCAAGATCACCGGCCGTGTCCCGCTCGAGTCGGTGCCCAACCCCGAGAACATCAAGTACCTGCGCACCAAGCGCGAGCGCATGGGCCACCTCCTCGAGGGCTTGGACGATGTGCTGTAGCCGCGGCAACGGGGGCGGCGACACGACGTCGCCGGACGGCGTCGGGAGCGCCAGCGAGCAGCCGTCACACACGGACGAAGCCACGGATGGCGAAGTCCCGGAATAATGGCTTCGGGCGATGAACGGGCGCTGCCGCCCGAGGATCTGGACGGCGTCGGACTGCGGATCGGGTTGGTCCGCTCGCGCTGGAACGCCGACGTCGTCGAGCGGTTGTGCGCCGGCGTCGAGCGGGGACTGCTGCACCTCGGCATCCCCTTCGACGACATCGTCATCGAGTCGGTGCCCGGCTCCTTCGAGATCCCGATGGCCTGCTCGGTGCTCGCCCGCTCGGGCGCGGTCGACGCCATCGTGACCATCGGCGCCGTGATCCGGGGCGAGACCACGCACTACGAGCTGGTCTCCGAAGGTGCGGCCAACGGCGTGCAGCGGGTGCAACTCGACACCGGCGTGCCCATCGCCTTCGGCCTCGTCACCGTCGAGACCCGCGAGCAGGCGCTGGCCCGTTCCGAGGGCCCGGGCGGACACAACGTGGGCGAGGAGGCCGCCCTCGTCGCCGTCGAGATGGCCCGCCTCGCCCAGCGCCACCGCTCCTGACGTCCAACTCCTCGAGCCGAGACGGTTCCGGCCAGGTGCGATCCTGCGGCCAGCGCCCCTCCCGGGTGCGAACGAGCGGATCCTCGCCGGCGGTGCAGCTGGCGCACGCAACGAGCGGATCCTCGCCGACGGTGCAGCCCGGGTGACCATGGGACGAACGAGCGGATCCTCGCCGACGATATCGCCAGCGCAGCGAACCCGAGGATCCTCGCCGGCGCAACCACGTCGATGGCCGTCATCGGTGGTGACTCGACAGGGGGTGCGCGGCCCGAACCGATTCGGTCGGGGCCAGCGGGCGCTCCTACCGTGGCGACGTGCTCAAGATCGTGTTGCCCAAGGGTTCGCTGGAGAAGGCGACGATGGAGCTGTTCGCCGACGCCGACCTCCAGGTCAACCGGTCGAGCAGCGTCGACTACAAGGCCACCGTCGACGACCCCCGCATCGACGAGGTCCGCATCCTGCGGCCACAGGAGATCCCGCGGTACGTCTCCGAGGGCCTGTTCGACCTGGGCATCGCCGGTCGTGACTGGGTCGAGGAGACCAGCGCCGACGTGGTCTCGCTGGGCCAGCTGCAGTACTCCAAGGCCACGTCCAAGCCGGTGCGCATCGTCGTGGCCGTCCCCCAGGACTCCGAGTACCAGTCCGTCGCCGATCTGCCCCAGGGCGTGCGGGTCTCCAGCGAGTACCCCCAGCTCACCGAGCGGTTCTTCGCCGACAAGGGCATCGACGCCGACATCCGGCTGTCCTACGGCGCCACCGAGGCCAAGGTGCCCGACATCGTCGACTGCGTGGTCGACATCACCGAGACCGGCCGGGCCCTGCGTGCCGCCGGTCTGAAGATCATCGACACCATCCTCACCAGCTACACCGAGCTGCTGGCCAACCCGGCCAGCCATGCCGACCCCGAGAAGGCCCATGCCATGAGCCAGCTGCTCACGCTGCTCAACGGGTCGCTCGAGGCGCGCGGCAAGGTGCTGGTCAAGCTCAACGTCAGCGGCAACGACCTCGACAAGGTGATCGACATCATCCCGTCGATGAAGGCGCCCACCGTCAACGAGCTCTACGGCGGCGGTGGCTACGCGGTCGAGACCGTGGTGCCCAAGAACCAGATCAACATCCTGATCCCAGCCCTGGTCGACGCCGGCGCCAGCGACATCCTCGAGCTGCCGCTCTCCAAGATCGTTCATTGAGACCCGTGGCCGACATCGCCTCCCTCGGAAGCCGCACCGGCACCGTCACCGAGTTCGACGATCCCCGCGGCATCGGGACCATCACCGGCGACGACGGCACCACCTACGCCTTCCACTGCACCCAGATCGCCGACGGGACCCGCACGATCGAGACGGGCACCACGGTGCGCTTCGACGTCGTCGCCGGTCGCCTGGGCCGGTGGGAGGCGGGCGCCATCGCGCCCGCCTGAACCCGCCGGCCGCGGTCGCCGGCGCCTGGTCAGCGCCGGGCCTTGCGCTCCTTGGCCGCGTCGGCCGTGGCCTCGGCGGCGGCCTGCTTGGCCAGCGCCCGGTCACGCTCCTCGAGCGCCTCCTCCGAGTGCTCGAGCTCGCGGAGGCGCCGGTCGCGGCGCTCGGCCTCGGCCTGCTCCTCCTCGCGACGGGCCTTCTCCCGGGCCCGGCGCTCCTTCTCGTCGGCTCGGCGCTCGGCGGCCGAACGCTTCCGATCGGCCTGCTCGTGGGCCTGCTCGCGGCTCCGGTCGGCGACCTTCCGGGTCTGTTCGACGATGCGGTCGGCCTTCCGGCGCCCCTGCGCCTTCTTCTTCGCCGCCACCTCCTCGGTGGCCTCGGCCCGCTCCTCGAGCGCTTCGGCGGCGCGTCGACGTTCGAGCGCCTCGAGGAGGCGATCGGCGTCGACGGCGAACTGGTCGACTCCGGTGATGGTCGCCAGCGCAGCGCGCACGCGGGCATCGACTCGATCGAGGGTCGACCGCACCGGCGACTGGTCGCCGCGCAGGACCAGCGAGAGCATCTGGTCGCCGGCGTCCCAGGGGAGCCGGGCCGCCCGCAGGGCGGTGTCGATGCTGCGGTAGGTGATGGTGGTGGTGGTGCTCATGCTTCCGGCTCCAGGGGATCGATGCGGTCGGCCTGCTCCTCGAGGCGCTCGGCGCTGTCCTCGAGCTGGTCGGCCCGCTGTTCGAGCGCGGCCGCCTCACGGTCGGCGTCGCGCCGCTCCTCGGCGGCGTGCTGGCGGGCGGCCCGCTCGGCCTCGGCAGCCTGCTGGTCGAGCTCCCGCTCCGTGCGCGCTGCCTCGGCACGGGCTCGTTCCTTCTCGCGCTCGGCCCGCTCGACGGCTCGCTCCTTCTCGAGCTCGGCTTCGAGCTCTTCGCGCTCGCGCTCGACCTCGTTGCGCTCGTGCTCGACCTCGGCACGGCCCTCGGCCACGGCGGCCTGCTCGGCCAGCCCCTCGGCCTCGAGCCCGGCATCGGCGGCGGTGCGCTGGAGGCGGCCCTCTTCGGCCAGGTCGTCGTCATCGACGAGGCGGCCGATGAGCTCCTTGGCCTTGCCGATGAGCTTTCCGGCGCTACCGCCGGCCATCTCGGTGGACATGTCGGGTCTCCTGTCAGGGGGGATCAGCAGACCCACCAGATACCCGTTGGAGCGCGGTCCAGCACCCGAGTGACATCTGCCTCAGACCCGCGAACCGGAGGGTTCGCTCAACCCGTGGAGCGGTCGAGCCAGTCGTCGCCGGCGTCGAGCAGCGCCTCGAAGCTGGCCGGCGGCATCGGCCGGGCGAAGTGGAACCCCTGGGCGATGTCGCAGTCGAGCTCGCGCAGCTCGATGACGTGGTGGGCCGTCTCGACCCCCTCGGCCAGCGTGGTCATGCGCAACGCCTGGCCCATGTGGACCACCGCCTGGACGATGGCGGAGTCCTCCGGATCGTGGCCGAGGCCGCTCACGAAGGCCTGGTCGACCTTGAGGATGTCCACCGGGAAGCGGCGCAGGTACGACAGCGACGAGTAGCCGGTGCCGAAGTCGTCGATGGCCAGGTGCACGCCGAGGGACTTGAGGCGGTTCAGCTTGGCGATGGTCTCCTCGGCGTCGTCGAGCAGCACGCTCTCGGTGATCTCGAGGCAGACGTGGTTGGGGTCGGCGCCGGTGGCGGCCAACACGTCGGCGACCTTGTCCTCGAAGTCCTCGGCCGCGAACTGCTTGGCCGAGATGTTCACCGCGACCGTCACCGGGTTCCGGCCGTGGTAGCGCTCGCTCCAGTGCGCCGATTGGGTGAGCGCCTCGTGCAGCACCCAGTCCCCGATCTCGATGATCAGGTTCGACGACTCGGCGATGGGGATGAACTCGCCCGGCGGCACCAGCCCCCACTCGGGGTGCTGCCAGCGCAGGAGCGCCTCGCACGCCACGATCTGGTTGGTGCGCAGGAGGACCTCGGGCTGGTAGTGGAGCACCAGCTCGCCCCGCTGGGCCGCGCCCCGCAGCTCGTCCTCGAGCTCGGCCCGGCGCAGGGCGCGGGCCCGCAGCTCCTCGTCGAAGAAGCGGATGCTGCCGCTGCCGGTGTTCTTGGCCAGCTGGCCGGCGGCGTCGGCGTGACGGATGAGCTGATCGGTGCTGCCCTGACCGGGTGTCCCCAGGGCCACGCCGATCGACGCGGTCAGGAACACGGTGTGCTGCCCGAGATCGAAGGGTTCGATGAAGCAGTTCGACACCGCCGCCGCCACCTTCATGGCCTCGTCCTCGTCGGCGACGTCCTCGCACAGCACGACGAAGTCCTCGTCGCCCCAGCGGTGGATGCTCTGGTCGGGGCCGAGCGCCTCGGGGATGCGCAGGGCGATCGACTTCAGCAGCAGGTCGCCGGCGCCGTGCTCGAAGCGGTTCATCTTCTCCTTGAACCGGTCGGGGCTGACGAAGAGCACGGCGACGCAGCCGGGGTCGTCGGACACCCGGCGCAGGAGCAGGTCGAGGCGGTCGAGGAACAGCGAGCGGTGCGAGAGGCCGGTGAGCGGGTCGTAGAACGCCCGTTGGCGGAGGCGTCGGATGACCTCGCCGTCGGTCGTGGTGTCCTTGGCGACCCAGCCGATGCCCGGCGAGCCGTCGTCGAGGATCACCGGGCACACGGTCGAGCGGGTCGGGAACTCGCCGGTGATGGGGGAGGCCATGGCCAGGCTGCCGGTCCAGGTGTCGCCGGCCCGCACCGAGTCGAGCACGCCCCGGAACCGCTCGCGCTCGTCACCCGAGGGGAAGTCGTCGAGGAAGATCTTCGGCAGCGGACCCTCGGTGTCGAGGCGCAGCAGCCGTCGGCCGGTGCGGTTCAGGTAGCGGCACCGGCCACCGGCGTCGAACACGGCGACCAGGTCGTTGAGGTGGTCCGCGAGGGAGAAGGGAAGCGCCTCGATCCCGGGTTCACCCACGTCCTGCACCTCCCCCGATGTCTACCGACGTTCGAATGTAGCCGGGTCGAACCGGTCCTTCCGTACGCAGCGTGCCGAGATCAGTGTTCTGCGTCGACATCGCCGGCCGCCGACGACGCAGCGTCAGCGCCCGAACCCTTGACGCGGTCAGCGGCCTGCACGTAGGCCATCTGCAGCTGGGGCAGGACCTCGCGCAGCTGGCCCTCAGCGGTGCCGAGGCGGCCCTCGAGGCCCTCGACCAGGGCGGCGAAGGCGTCGATGGCCAGACGGGCGTCGCCCAGGCGGGGCTGGTCCTGGGACAGGTGGATCGCCGCCAGCTCGTACAGGCCCATGGCGTGCTGGGCCACGACGTCGGCGGCGGGAGCCTCGAGCAGGAACCGCTGCAGCTCGGCGGCGCGGCCCCGCAGATCCTCCTCGGACGGCTCGCCGGGACCCCCGCCGGCGTCGCCGGCTGGCGCCGATTCGGCACCACCTCGGCCTCGATCACGGTCGACGGGGACCTCGCCTCCGGGTGTCCACAGCGATGACATGTCGGGCTTCGCCTCCTGGTCGTCGTCCTGCACTTGTCGCGGAGCGTGCCTGCACCGATATCATGCCGGACACAACCGAATGAGCAAGTGGGGCCCGCCCCCCACCCGGCCACCTCTGGTGCGTCGGGTCGTGGAAGTCACCTCCCATCGTCCCGACGATCGGATCCGGTGCGGCGGACGTCTTCGGACGTCCGTTTCTGCGTAGTGGAAGGCACCCCGCCTGCTCCCATCCCCGGATCCAACCACAGGAGGAACGGACGACTTGTTGAGGAGTGATCGGCGATAGCTGCTGACGAGCCCCGCATCAACGACCGGATCCGTGCGCGCGAGGTACGCCTCGTGGGCGCGGACGGCGAACAGATCGGGATCAAGCCACTGCCCGAGGCGTTGTCCATCGCCCGGCAACAGGACCTCGACCTCGTCGAGGTCGCCGGCAAGGCCAACCCACCCGTGTGTCGCATCATGGACTACGGGAAGTACAAGTACGAGGCGGCGCAACGGGCCAAGGAGTCTCGTCGCAAGAGCTCACAGGCATCGGTCAAGGAGATGAAGTACCGGCCCAAGATCGGTCCGGGCGACTTCGACACCAAGACCCGCAAGGTGGTCCACTTCCTCGAAGAGGGCCACAAGGTGAAGATCACGCTCATGTTCCGTGGGCGCGAGATGACCCACCCCGAGCTCGGGCGCAAGATCCTCGATCGCGTCGTGGACGCCACGTCCCACGTCGGCCGGGTCGAGACCAGTGCCCGTCAGGAGGGCCGCCAGATGACCATGGTCCTCGGACCCGACAAGAAGGCCCAAGCCGCCGCTGCCAAGGCCGAAGCCGCTGCCGACAAGGAAGCCGGCGAGCAGGCAGCCGACGACACGCCGACCCCCAACGAAAGCTCCGACTAGTCATGCCCAAGATGAAGACCCACCGCACGTCGGCCAAGCGCTTCAAGATCACCGGAAGCGGCAAGGTCAGCCGGCGCCAGGCCAACCGCCACCACGGCAACGAGCGCCTCACCTCCAAGCGGCTGCGTCGCCTCAAGGGCGACGAGCTGGTGTCCAAGGCCGACGAGAAGCGCGTCAAGCGCATGCTCGGCATCTGAGTCCGGCTGCAGCCGACCACCTGAGAGGAGTTTGAAATGGCAAGGGTCAAGCGCGGCGTGCACAGCAAGAAGCGCCGCAAGCAGGTACTGGACCGGGCGAAGGGGTACTACGGCAACAAGAGCCGCACCTTCCGGTCTGCCAACGAGCAGGTCATGCACTCGATGGACTACGCGTTCCGCGACCGTCGGGCGCGCAAAGGCGAGATGCGCAAGCTGTGGATCCAGCGGATCAACGCCGCCTGCCGGACGCACGGCACCACCTACTCGCGCTTCGTGGCCGGCCTCCGCGCCGCCGGCGTCGAGGTCGACCGCAAGCACCTGGCCGACCTGGCCGTGACCGACGACGTTGCCTTCGGCGCACTGGTCTCGGTCGCCGAGGACGCCGGTGCCCGGGAAGGCGCCGCGTGAGGTGACGGCTGCGCCCGACGACCTGTTGGGCCCCCGTTCCAACGCTCTGTCGCACCTACGGCGCCTCTCGGGGCGCCGTAGGGCGCGTCTGGACGCCGGCCAGTTCGTGATCGACGGACCCACGCTCGTCGGCGAGGCGCTCGACGCCGGCGTCGACCTCGTCGAGGTCTACGCCGAGCCCGATGCACCTGCTGCGTTGCTCGATCGCGTCCGTGTGGCCGGTGTGCCGGTCCGCGACGTGCGCGCCGGTGCGCTGGCCAAGGCCACCGCACCGGTCACGCCGCAACCCGTCGCTGCGCTGGCGGCCATCCCCGCGTCGGGCCCCGCTGACTGGCATGGACTGGTGTTGGTGCTGGTGGGCGTCGCCGACCCCGGCAACGCCGGGACGCTGCTGCGCGTCGCCGAGGCCAGCGGGGCCTCGGCGGTAGTCTCCTGCGCCGATGGCGTCGACCTGTGGAACCCGAAGTGCGTGCGCGCCGCGGCCGGCGCGCTGTTCCGGGTGCCGGTCGTCACGGCCGGTGCCGCCGCAGACACCGTCCGCGAGCTGCAGGCGTCAGGCATGACCGTGCTGGCCACCGCGCTCGATGCCTCCACGTCGCTCGACGACGCCGACCTCCGGGGCGACGTCGCCGTGCTCCTCGGCAACGAGGCCCACGGCCTCGACCGGAGCCTGGTCGACGCCGCCGATCTGGTGGTCCGCATCCCCATGGAGGGACGCGTCGAGTCGCTCAACGTGGCCATGGCCGGCACCGTCGTGGCCTTCGAAGCCGCCCGCCAGCGCCGGGCCGCCACGCGTCACGCGGCTGAACCGGGGGAGGGGCGGTGAACCTCGACCAGCTCCCCGACGTGGTGCTCGGCCTCGACGCCGACGGCACACTGCGCACCGCCAACCGGGCGGCCGTCGAGCTGCTCGGCCCGCTCGACGACCGCATCGGACGCCCGTTCGTCGAAGCCCTCGACGCGCGCGACGCCATGGGCAACCCGGCGTTCGCCGAGGGCTGGCCGGCGCCCGGCAAGGAGGTCGAGCTGACCTTCCGCCACGCCGACGGGTCCGACGTCGCCGCCACCGTCACGTGTCGGACCTCCGCCGACGGCACCGTGCTGTGCGCCCGTCCGGTCAGCGACAAGTCGGGCATCGCCATCGTGTCGACGGTCTCCCACGAGCTGCGCTCACCCCTCACGTCGGTGAAGGGCTACGTGTCCCTGATGCTCAACCGCTGGGAGCGCATCGACGACGACAAGAAGCGCGAGATGCTCACCCAGGTGCACCACGACGCCGACCGGGTGACCCGCCTGGTCACCGAGCTGCTCGACATCAGCCGTCTGGAGACCGGCCGGCTCGTGCTGCGGCGCCAGATGGTCGACCTGGGCGCGCTGGCGTCCACCGTCGTCGACAAGGTGGCGCTCTCGTACCCCGAGCTCGAGTGCACGGTGGTGGTGTCCGACGACCTGCCCGAGGTGTACGCCGACGCCGACAAGCTCGAGCAGGTGCTCACCAACCTGGTCGAGAACGCGGCCAAGTACGGCGATCCCAAGGGCATGCGGGTCGAGTGCGGTGTGGTGGGCGGCGACGTCACCGTGTCGGTCAGCGATCGGGGCGAGGGGATCCCCGTCGACGACCTCCCCAAGGTGTTCACCAAGTTCTTCCGCCGAGACCACGGCCGTCCCACCGGCACCGGCCTCGGCCTGTGGATCAGCCGTGGTCTGGTCGAGGCCCACGGTGGCGAGCTGACGGCCACCTCCACGCTCGGCGAGGGGTCGACGTTCACCTTCACGGTGCCAACCGACTCGTTCGAGCGGCTGCACCCGTGACAGGGTTTGCAGCACCATGATCGATGAGCTCGAACGCATCGCGACCCAGACGCGCGACCAGATCTCGCAGGCCGAGACCCTCGACGACCTCGCCGAGGTCGAACGCTCGGCGCTGGGCAAGAAGGGGTCGCTGAAGGCGTTCAAGAAGCAGTTGGGTGGTCTCGATCCCGACGAGCGCAAGACGGTCGGGCAGGCGGTGAACGCCGCCGTCGACGAGCTGCAGGCCGCCGCCGACCAGCGTCGCCACGAGCTCGAGCGCGACGAGCGCCGCCGGCGCCTCGACGCCGACCGGCTCGACCTCACCGAGACCATGGCCGGATCCCGCACCGGTCACCTGCACCTGGTGACCCAGGCGATCACCGAGCTCGAGGACGTCTTCGTCGGCCTCGGTTTCACGGTCGAGGAGGGTCCCGAGGTCGAGACCGACTACTACAACTTCGAGGCGCTCAACTTCCCCGAGGGCCACCCGGCCCGTGACATGTACGACACGCTGTACGTCGACTTCGGGAACCCGGGGCACACGCTGCTGCGCACCCACACGTCTCCGGTTCAGGTCCGGGTGATGCAGCGGCAGGCGCCCCCGATCTACGCGGTGATGCCCGGCCGCACGTTCCGCCAGGACACCGCCGATGCCACACACCTGCCGGTGTTCCACCAGATCGAGGGCCTCGTGGTCGACGAGGGCATCACCCTCACCGACCTGGCCGGCACGATCGATCGGTTCACCAAGGCCTACTTCGGTGGCGACTTCTCGTCGCGCCTGCGGCCCGCCTACTTCCCCTTCACCGAACCGTCCGCAGAGTTCGACATCATCCTCCCCGACGGCTCGTTCCTCGAGCTCGGCGGCTGCGGCATGGTGCACCCGAACGTGCTCACCAACTGCGGAATCGACGCCGAGCGCTACACGGGCTTCGCGTTCGGGTTCGGCATCGACCGCCTCGCCGCCACCAAGGCGGGCGTCGACGACCTGCGCGAGCTCATCACCAACGACGTCCGGTTCCTCCGGCAGTTCTAGGAGGACGAGGTACAGATGAAGGTCCTGCTTTCCTGGCTGCGAGACTTCGCCCCGATCGAGACCGATCCGGAGGAGCTCGGTCTGATCCTGGGCGACCTCGGCACGCCGGTCGAGGAGATGGACGTGCTGGGCGAGGGGCTCGACGGCATCGTCGTCGCGCGCGTGCTCGACCTGCGGCCCCATCCCGACGCCGACAAGATCCAGTTGGTCGACGTCGACGCCGGCGACGGCGAGGCGCTGCAGATCTGCTGCGGTGCGTTCAACATGTCGGTCGGCGATCTCGTGCCGCTGGCCACGCTCGGCACCACGATGCCGAACGGCATGGAGATCGCCCGCCGGAAGCTGCGGGGCGAGTGGTCCAACGGCATGCTCTGCGCGCCCAACGAGATCAACCTGCCCGGCGACCCGAGCGGGATCCTCCTGCTGCCCGAGAACCTCGACCCGGGCGTGCCCCTCACCGAGGCGATGGGCATCGAGGCCGACGTCCTCTACGACCTCGAGGTCAACCCGAACCGGCCCGATGCCCTCTCCGTCGCCGGTGTGGCGCGCGACGTCGCCGCCCGGCTGGGGTTGCCGTTCTCGCTGCCCGCACCGCAGATCGTCACCAGCGGTACCAAGAGCACCGACCTGGTCAGCGTCGAGATCCTCGACCCCACCCGCTGCGGCCGGTTCACCGCCCGGGTGCTCCAGGGCGTGCAGGTGGGGCCGTCCGATCCGCTCATCGCCAACCGGCTGACGCTGCTCGGTATGCGACCCATCAACAACGTGGTCGACGTATCCAACTACGTCATGCTCGAGCTGGGCCAGCCCTCGCACCCCTACGACCTGTCGCTGCTCGCCGGCCCAGGTTTCCGCGTGCGTCCCGCCCGCGACGGCGAGACCATGGTCACCCTCGACGACGTCGAGCGCACGCTGACCCCCGCCGATCTGTTGATCTGCGACGGCGACGACGCACCCGTGGGCATCGCCGGGATCATGGGTGGCGCCGACACCGAGATCTCCGACACCACCACCGACGTCGTGGTGGAGATGGCCTGGTTCGAGCGCATGCCCCTCGCCCGTTCCTCGCGCCGGCTCGGCCTGCGGTCCGAGGCGTCCGCCCGCTTCGAGCGGGGCTGCGACCCCGAGGTCATCGACCTGGCCCAGGACCGCTTCGCCGAGCTGCTCGGCGCGGCGGCCGGTGCGGTCAGCGACGGCCTCGCCGACGTCCGCGGCGAGCTTCCCGACCGCACGCCGATCACCGTGCGTCCGCAACGGGTCAACGCCGTGCTCGGCAGCGACCTCGAGCCGGGCGAGATGAAGGACCTGCTCGATCCCATCGGCTTCACCACCGAGATCTCCGGCGACGGCACCATGCAGGTGGCCCTGCCCTCGTACCGGCTCGACTCCGACGTGGAGATCGACGTCATCGAAGAGGTCGGCCGCATGTACGGCTACGCGCGCCTGGGCAAGACCATGCCGGTGTCGACCCTGTCGGGGCACCTCACCGCCCGCCAGCGCGAGCGCCGGCGGTTGCGCGCCATCCTCGCCGGCCTCGGGTGCTCCGAGGCCATGCCCATGCCGTTCCTCGCTCCCGGAGATCTCGAGCGCGCCGGCCTGCCCGGCGACGGCATCACCATCACCAACCCACTCGTGGCCGAAGAGTCGGTGCTGCGCACGTCGCTGCTGCCCGGCCTGCTCAAGGCCGTGCGCCACAACGTCAACCACCGCAACACCGACGTCGCCCTGTTCGAGATCGGGCACGTCTTCAAGCGCCCCACCGACCCCGACGCCGAGCTGCCCGACGAGCGCGAGTCCTTCGCCGCCATCGTCGCCGGCGCCGACGCGCGCGAGGCGGTCACCATCTGGCGCACGGTGTGCGACGGCCTGGCCATGCCCGGCGCCGACGTCGCCAACGCCGAGATGGCCGCCATGCACCCCACCCGCTCGGGGCTGGCCCGCGTCAACGGCGAGGTGGTCGGCACGCTCGGCGAGATCGACCCCGACGTGCTCGCCGCCTACGACATCGCCGGCCGGGTGGCGTGGATCGAGGTCGACCTCGAGCGGTTCCTCGCCCAACCCCACGGCGAGCCGCAGTACCGGCCGGTCAGCCGCTACCCGTCATCCGACGTCGACCTCGCCTTCGAGGTCGCCGAGGGCGTGTCCGCCACCGACGTCCGGAGCGCGATCGAATCGGCCGCCGGCGAACTGCTCGGCTGGGCTCAGCTGTTCGACACCTATCGGGGCCAGGGCGTGCGTGAGGGTCACCGCTCGCTCACGTACCGATTGCGCCTGCAGGCGACCGACCGCACCCTGACCGACGCCGAGGTCGGCGAGGTCCGCCAGACCGTCATCGACGCCGTCCAGCGCGCCTTCCCCGCCCACCTCCGCGGCTGACGCCCGTACCGCACCGGACGGCGGACGGACCCCCTCGGGGAAACTGGCAGTCGCTGCGTACCACCGCCGGCGTGCGATACACCGTGGGCATGGCGATCGACGCACCGGCCTTCCCCGACCACCCGTACCTCACCGGCCCGTTCGAGCCGGTCCACGACGAGCTGGTCGCCGACGACCTGCCCGTCCGGGGCCAGCTCCCCGCCGGATTGCGGGGCACGTTCCTGCGCAACGGCGGCAACCCGGCGTTCCCGCCGATCGGGCGGTTCCACGTCTTCGACGGCGACGGCATGGTCCACGCCCTGGAGATCGACGAGGGCCGGGTCCGGTACCGCAACCGCTTCATCGAGTCGGCCGGCCTGCTGGCCGAACGCCGGGCCGGGCGGGCCCAGTTCGGAGGTCTCTCCGAGTTCGTGATGCCACCCGCCGACGTCGTGGCCGAAGCGGGCGTCATCAAGAACACCGCCAACACCCACGTGATCCGCCACGCCGCCCGCATCCTCGCCCTCATGGAGGGCTGCAAGCCCACCGAGCTCACGCCCGAGCTGGCCACGGTGGGGGAGTGGGACTTCGACGGAGCGCTCGCCGGTCCCATGACCGCCCATCCCAAGATCGATCCGGTGTCGGGCGAGCTGGTCTTCTTCGGCTACAACGCCAAGCCGCCGTACCTGCGCTACCACGTGGCCGACGCCAGCGGCCGGTTGATCCACTCCGAGCCCATCGACCTGCCCGGCCCGGTGATGATGCACGACTTCGCTGTCACCGAGCGCAACGTCGTCTTCTTCGACCTGCCGGCCGTGTTCGACGTCGACGCCTTCATCGCCGGCGGGACCTCGGTCTCTTGGCAACCCGAGAAGGGCGCCCGCATCGGCGTCATGCCCCGCGACGGCGGCAATGACGACATCCGCTGGATCGAGGTCGAACCGTTCTACGTGTTCCACTTCCTCAACGCGTTCGACCACGGCGACGGCTCGGTGGTGGTCGACGGCTGCCGCGCCGAGCGCCTGCCGACCGCTTTCGGCGACGACGTGCTCGACGGGCCGGTCCAGCCGTCACTGCACCGTTGGCACATCGACGTGGCCGCCGGCGACGTGCACGACGAGGCCGTCGACGATCGGCCGGTCGACTTCCCACGCGTATCGCCGCTCACCGAGACCCGCGCCAACCGCTTCGGCTACACCGCCCATGCCTCGAACTGGGACACCGAGATCGCCCGCTTCGACGGCTTCGTCAAGTACGACCTGGCCGAAGGTGGGTCCGAGACCCACGTGTTCGGCCGGGGCGTGGTGTCGGGCGAGCCGGTGTTCGCTCCCGACCCCGACGACGACGCCGAGGACGGCGGTTGGCTGCTCACCTACGTCGAGGACCTGGCCACCAGCACGTCGACCGTCGAGATCGTCGACGCCCGCGACGTCTCGGCCGGGCCGGTCGCGTCGGTGCAGTTGCCCCGGCGGGTGCCGTTCGGCTTCCACGGCTCCTGGTTGCCGGCCTGACGTCGGACGCCAATCGGCTTGCATACTCATGCAGGTCGACGGATAGGGTGGCGCCATGATCGATGTCGGCATCCTCGGCGCTTCCGGCTTCGCCGGTTCGGAGCTCCTGCGCCTCCTGGCCACGCACCCCGAGTTCCGGGTGCGCCTGGCCGGCGCCGAGACCCAGGCGGGGACGCCGGTCGCCGACCTGTATCCCAACCTGGCCGCCGCCTATCCCGACCTGGTCTTCACCAACGCCGGCCCCGACGACTGCGACGGCCTCGATCTGGTGTTCCTCGGCCTGCCCCACGGGCTCAGCCAGCAGCTGGTCCCGCAGCTGCGGGGCCGGGTCACGTGGATCGTCGATGCCGCCGCCGACTTCCGCCTCAAGGACCCGGCGCTCTACCCCCGGTGGTACGACCAGGAGCACCCGGCGCCCGAGCTGCTGGCCGAGGCCGCCTACGGCATCCCCGAGCTGTTCCGCGACCAGCTCCCCGGCGCCGACCTGGTGGCCGTGGCCGGCTGCTACCCGACGGGCGCCGCGCTGGCGCTCGCCCCGTTCGTGCGCGCCGGTCTGGTCGAACCCACCGGCGTCATCGTCGACGCCGCCTCCGGGGTCACCGGCGCCGGTCGCCCGCCGAAGCCGCACACCACCTTCGCCGCCGCCGACGAGAACATGACCGCCTACGGCCTGCTCACCCACCGGCACACACCTGAGATCGAGCAGGCCACGGGCGCCCAGGTGCTGTTCACGCCGCACCTGGTGCCGATGAGCCGCGGGATCCTGTCCACCATCTACGCCACACCGTCGGCCACGGCCGACCGGGCATCGCTCGAGTCGTGCCTGGCCGACACCTACGCCGACGAACCCTTCGTCGTGGTCAGCGATCGCATCCCGTCCACCAAGGCGGTCCAGGGCTCCAACAGCGCCCACCTCACCGTCCGGGTCGACGAGCGCACCAACCGGCTGCTCGTGATCTCGGCCATCGACAACCTGGTCAAGGGCACCAGCGGCCAGGCCATCCAGTGCGCCAACGTCCTCGCTGACCTGCCCGAACCCACCGGGCTGCCCGTCGTCGGGCTCCTGCCGTGAGCACCGGGACCAACCGGGCCACGGTCCTGCTCGAGGCGCTGCCCTACATCCAGCGCTTCCGGCACAAGGTCGTCGTGATCAAGTTCGGCGGCAACGCCATGGTCGACCCCGCCCTGGCCGACTCCTTCGCCGCCGACATGGTCCTGTTGCGCGCCGTCGGGCTGCGCCCGGTGGTGGTCCACGGAGGCGGTCCGCAGATCGGCGACCTCCTCCGCCGGCTGGGCATCGAGTCGGAGTTCAAGGACGGGCTGCGGGTCACCGACGCCGACACCCTCGACGTGGCCCGCATGGTCCTGGTCGGCAAGGTCAACCGCGACATCGTCGGCGCGGTCAACACGCACGGCCCTCTCGCCGTGGGCCTGTCGGGCGAGGACGCCGGGCTCATCACCTCCGTGGCACGCGACCCCGCCCTCGGGTTCGTCGGCGACGTCGAGTCGGTCAACCCCGCCATCCTCCATCGCCTCCTCGCCGAGGACCTCATCCCGGTGGTCTCGACCATCGGTGGCAGCGCCGAGGGGCAGGCGTACAACATCAACGCCGACACGGTGGCCGGCGCCCTGGCCGCTGCGCTCGACGCCGAGAAGGTCATCTACCTCACCGACGTCCCCGGCCTGCTCGCCGACGTCGACGACCCCGACTCGCTCATCCGCACCGCCACCGCCACCGAGCTGCGGGACAAGATCGACCGCGGCGAGCTCACCGGCGGGATGATCCCCAAGATCGAAGCCGCCGTGTCCGCGGTCGAGCGGGGCGTCCCCGCCGCCCACCTCGTCGACGGACGGGTCGAGCACGTCGTCCTGCTGGAGCTGTTCTCCGACGAGGGCGTGGGCACGATGATCACCACCACAGGGAGCGCCACATGACCGCCGATCACCCGACCGCCATGGGCGCGCCCGATGCCCTCGACGCGTGTCCGCTCATGCCCACCTACGGCCCGCCGGCGGTGAAGTTCGTCCGCGGCAAGGGCACCGAGCTGTGGGACGGCGGGGGACGTCGATACCTCGACTTCCTGTCCGGCCTCGCCGTCTGCTCGCTCGGCCACGCCAACGAGGCGGTGGCCGACGCGCTCGCCGAACAAGCCCGCACCCTGCTGCACGTCTCCAACCTGTTCGGCACCGAGCCGGGCTGGGAGGTGGCCGTCGCCCTCGACGAGGTGCTTCGCACGGGGGGCTCCGCCCCCCGTGTACCCCCCAAGGGCTCTGGCGCCAGCACGGCTGTCGACATCCGGTATCAGACGTTCTTCTGCAACTCGGGCGCCGAGGCCAACGAGGCCGCCATCAAGCTGGCCCGCAAGTTCGGCGGGCGGGGACGCCACAACGTGGTCAGCGCCTTCTCCAGCTTCCACGGGCGCACTCTGGCCACGCTCGCCGCCACCGGACAGCCCCAGAAGTGGGAGGCGTTCCAGCCCCTGCCCGAGGGGTTCCGGCACGTGCCCTGGTCCGACCTCGAGGCCCTCGAGGACGCCCTCGACGCCAGCGTGGCCGCCGTGCTCCTCGAACCCGTCCAGGGCGAGGGCGGCGTCAACCCGGCCACCACCGAGTACTTCCAGGGCGTGGAGGCGCTCTGCCGCGAGCGGGGGATCCTGTTCATGGTCGACGAGGTCCAGACCGGGCTGGGCCGCACCGGCCAGTGGTTCGGCTTCCAGCACTTCGGTGTGCAGCCCGACGTGGTGACCATGGCCAAGGCGCTCGGCAACGGCGTCCCCATCGGCGCCTGCGCCGCCAAACGCGACGTGGCCGCCGCGTTCGAACCCGGCGACCACGCCACCACCTACGGCGGTCAGCCCCTCGCCACCTCGGCGGCGCGCGCCGTGCTCGCCGAGATGCGCCGGCTCGACATCCCCGCTGTCGCCCGGGCCGCCGGCGACCGGCTCCGCCAGGGGCTGCTCGCCCTCGACGGCGTGCGCGAGGTGCGTGGCCTGGGCCTGCTGCTGGCCGCCGAGCTCGACGGCATCGACTCCAAGGCGGTCGCCGCCACGCTGCTCGAGCGCGGCCTGGTCGTGAACGCGGTGACGCCCACCGCCCTGCGCCTCGCACCTCCGCTCACGGTGTCCGACGACGAGATCGACGAGGCCGTCGCCCTCATCGGCGCCGTGCTCGACGAGGCGTCGACGGCCGGCTCCGACGGCGGTGCGGCATGAGCGACCTGCGCCACCTCCTCGAGATCGACAGCCTCGACCCGGCCGAGCTGGTCCGCATCCTCGACCTGGCCGAGCAGCCCGTCCACGAAGCGGTGGGCCACGACGTGCTCTCGCGCCGCTCGGTCGGGCTGTACTTCGAGAAGCCCAGCCTGCGGACCCGGCACTCCTGCGAGGCCGCGGTCAGTCGCCTGGGTGGCCACCCCGTCACCTTCACCAAGGCCGAGGTCGGTATCGGCACCCGCGAGCCCGCTGGCGACATCGCCCGTGTCCTCTCGGGGTTCCACGCCGCCCTCGGCGCCCGTGTCTTCGACCACGGCGTCCTCGAAGACCTCGCCGGGGCCGCATCCGTACCGATCATCAACCTGCTCTCCGACCTCGGGCATCCGTGCCAGGCGTTGGCCGACCTGTTGACCATGCGCCAGGAGCTCGGCCCGCTCGCCGGCCGCACGGTCTGCTGGGTCGGCGATTACAACAACGTCGCCCGCAGCCTGAGCCTGGGCGCGGCGATGCTGGGCATGGACGTCCGGCTGGCCTGCCCGGTGGGTTACGGACCCACCGGCGAGGACGTCGAGCGGCTCCGCCTGGCCGGCCTGCCCACGGCGCCGCTGGTCACCACCCGTCCGGCCGAGGCGGCCGAGGGCGCCGATGCCGTGCACACCGACGTGTGGGCGTCGATGGGCCAGGAGGGCGAGGCCGAGGAACGGTTCCGGGCCTTCGAGGGCTTCCAGGTCGACGACTCGGTCATGGCTGCAGCGGCCGGTGGCGCCGTGTTCATGCACTGCCTGCCCGCCCACCGCGGCGAGGAGGTGGCGGCGTCGGTGGCCGATGGCCCCCAGAGCCGGATGATCACCCAGGCCCACAACCGGATGCACGCCATGATCGGTCTCTTCCGGTGGCTTGCCGAGACGGGATCCATCCGATGAGCAACCCCGACGGCGTGCGCCTCACCAAGCACCAACGCCAGCACCGCATCCAGCGGTTGCTCGAGGACAACAGCGTCCCGACCCAGGAGCGCCTGGTCGAGCTGCTGGCCGACGACGGCGTGATCGCCACCCAGGCCACGGTGTCGCGCGACCTCGAGGACCTCGGGGCCGTCAAGGTCCGGGTGCCCGGCGGGGAGACCGTCTACGCCGTGCCGGCCATGCCCAAGGACGCGGTGGCCCCCGAGGACCACCTCCGTCGGGTCTGCAGCGAGTGGGTCGTCGAGGTCTCCCACAGCCACAACCTCGTCGTCCTGCGCACACCGCCCGGTTCGGCCCACGTCGTGGGCTCCGCCCTCGACCGCGCCGGCCTCTCCGACGTGCTCGGCACCGTCGCCGGCGACGACACCCTGCTGCTGGTGGTCGCCGAGTCCTCCACCGGCGCCGCCGTCGCCCGACGGGTCTCCGACCTGGCCGGCCTCTGACCGGTTCCGGGGTACCGATCCCGCGCTCGGGCGCGGGATCGGTGTCCCGGAAACAACTCTGACAGTCTCTTTCCCGCACCCGAGTCCGTACCAAGGAGCACCCACCATGGCCAAGCGAGTCGTCCTCGCCTACAGCGGCGGTCTCGACACCTCCGTCGCCGTCCGCTGGCTCATCGAGAACGAAGGGGTCGAGGTCATCGCCCTCGCCGTCGACGTCGGCCAGGCCGCCGAGGACTGGGACGTCGTCAAGGAGCGGGCCAGGGCCGCCGGTGCCGTCGAGGCCATCGTCGTCGACGCCCGCGAGGAGTTCGCAAGCGACTTCTGCATGCCCGCCCTGCGCGCCAATGCCATGTACGAGAACCGCTACCCGCTGGTCTCGGCCCTGTCCCGTCCGGTCATCGTCAAGCACCTGGTGGCGGCGGCTCGCGAGCACGGCGCCGACTCGGTGGGGCACGGGTGCACGGGCAAGGGCAACGACCAGGTGCGCTTCGAGGTCTCCACCCGGGCACTCGCACCCGACCTGGAGATCCTGGCGCCGGTGCGGTCGTGGGGCATGACCCGCGAAGACGCCATCTACTACGCCTACGACCACGACATCCCCATCAAGGCGACGAAGGAGAAGGTGTACTCCATCGACGACAACCTGATGGGCCGGGCCATCGAGTGCGGCGAGATGGAGGACCCGTGGGCCACGCCGCCCAAGGGCGTGTGGCTGCTCACCCAGCAGACCGCCACCGAGCCCCGCGACGTGGTCGTCGGCTTCGACGAGGGCATGCCGGTCAGCATCGACGGCGCGGACAAGAGCCCGGCGCAGGTCATCGACGAGCTCAACCAGATCGTGGGCAGCTACGGCTGGGGTCGCATCGACATGGTCGAGAACCGCCGCGTCGGCATCAAGAGCCGCGAGACCTACGAGTGCCCGGCCAGCCTCGCCCTCATCAAGGCCCACGTCGACCTCGAGTCGATCTGCCTCGAGCGCGATCTGCAGCGCGAGAAGTACCGCCTCGAGTCCCGCTACGCCGAGCTGGTGTACGACGGCCTGTGGTTCTCGCCGCTGCGCGAAGCGCTCGACGCGTTCATCGCTGAGTCCCAGAAGTACGTCACCGGCGAGGTGCGCCTGCACCTGGAGCCGAACCGCTGCGAGGTCGAGGGCCGGCGGTCGCCGCACAGCCTGTACGACTACTCGCTGGCCACCTACGACGCCGAGGACAGCTTCCGGCACGAGGATTCCGCCGGCTTCGTGCGGCTGTGGGGTCTGGGCATCGAGACCTGGTCCCAGCGCCAGGGGCCGGGCTCGCAGACCCGATGAGCGGAGTCGGAGGCCCCGAGCACGGGAACACGCTCTGGCACGGCCGGTTCGAGACGGGTCCGGCCGCCGACCTGCTCGCCTACACGGTCAGCCTGCCCTTCGACCTGCGCCTGTTCCCCGACGACATCGCCGGCAGCCGTGCGCACGTCCGCGGGCTCGGTCGCGCCGGCATCCTCTCCGACGGCGAGGTCGCGGCCGTGCTCGACGCCCTCGACACCGTCGAGACCGAACTGGTCGACGGGACGTTCCGGTTCGCCGAGTCCGACGAGGACATCCACACGGCCGTCGAGCGCCGGGTCACCGAGCTCGCCGGCCGCGCCGGCGCCAAGATCCACACCGGCCGCAGCCGCAACGACCAGGTGGCCACCGACCTGCGCCTGTGGTGCAAGCGCGAGCTGCTCGACACCGCTCGCGACGTCGTGGCACTGCAGCAGGTGCTGCTCGACCGCGCCGTCGGGGCCGGCGACGCCTACCTGCCCGGCTACACCCACCTGCAGCGGGCCCAGCCGGTGCTCCTGGCCCACCACCTCCTGGCCCATGCCTGGGCGCTGAGCCGCGACGTCGACCGCCTGCTCGACGCCCGCCGGCGCCTCGACGTCTCGCCGCTGGGCGCCGGCGCGCTGGCCGGGTCCTCCCTGCCCCTCGATCCCGAGTCGGTGGCCGAAGACCTCGGCTTCGCCGGTGTGTTCGACAACAGCCTCGACGCGGTCAGCGACCGCGACTTCGTCGCCGAGTCGCTGTTCGCGGTGACCATGATCGGCATCCACCTGTCGCGCATGGGCGAGGAGATCGTGCTGTGGAGCAGCGACGAGTTCGGGTTCGTCCGCCTCGACGACGGCTACTCCACGGGCTCGTCGATGCTGCCGCAGAAGAAGAACCCCGACGTCGCCGAGCTGGCGCGTGGCAAGGCCGGCCGGGTCATCGGCGACCTCGCCGGCCTGCTGGCCACGCTCAAGGGCCTGCCCATCGCCTACAACCGCGATCTGCAGGAGGACAAGGAACCGCTGTTCGACGCCGTCGACCAGGTCCGTCTCGCCCTGCGCGCCACCGCCGGCCAGTACGCCACCCTGACCTTCCGCACCGAGCGCATGGCCGCCGCGGCCGACGTCCCGACGGCGGCGGCAACCGACCTCGCCGAGTTCCTCGTCCGGGAAGGGACGCCCTTCCGCGAGGCGCACGCCGTCGTCGGTGCGCTTGTGCGTCGGTCGCTGGATCAGGGCGACGACCTGCGCAGCCTCGTCGAACACCACCCCGACCTGGGTGCCGAGGCCGCGGCGCTGCTCGATCCCGGTGTGCCGGTGCGCATGCGGACCACGCGCGGGGGAGCGGGCCCCGAGGCCGTCGCCGATCAGCTCGGCCGCTTCCGTCAGCGCCTCGAGGTCGACCAGGGCCGCCTGGAGACCGCCTGATGCGCTACTCCGTCGAGGTCCGTTACTCCGACTGCGACATGCAGGAGGTGGTCCACAACAGCATCTACCTGCGCTGGTGCGACGACCTGGCCGACAGCTTCTTCCGCGACCTCGACGTCGACTTCAGCGACGGCGAATGGGACATCATGGTCAAGGCGGCGTCGATCACGTGGTCGGCACCCGCCCGCCTCCGCGACCAGGTCGACATCGACATCGCCGTGTCCCGCTTCGGCACCACGTCCTTCGACGTCGCCTACGCCGGCAGCTGCCGTGGCGCGCCGCTCTTCGAGGCGACCATGACCTACGTCGGCGTTCGCCGGGGCACGCTCGAGACCATGGCGGTCCCCGACGCGTTCCGAGCGGCGGCCGGTGGCTGAGCCCGGCCCGCTCGTCGGCCGCGGCCGTGCCGCCGACGTCTACGACCTCGGCGGGGGACGGGTGCTGCGTCGGTACCGCACCGACCACGACTCCGGTCCCGAGGCCGAGCTCATGCGTCACCTCGACGCCCACGGGTTCCCGGTGCCGTCGGTGTACGACGTCGACGGGCGTGACCTGGTCATGGCCCGCGTGGACGGCGTCTCCCAGCTCGACGACCTTCAGCGTCGCCCGTGGCGGGTCGCCGCGCACGGCCGGGTCCTCGCCGACCTGCACCACCGACTGGACCGGGTCCCGGCACCCGGCGGCGCCGCCGGCCGCGTCGTGCACCTCGACCTGCATCCGGGCAACGTGCTGTGCACCGACGACGGCCCGGTCGTGATCGACTGGTCGAACGCCACCGTCGCCGATCCCGCCGAGGACGTGGCCACGACCTGGTTGCTGCTCGCGGTGGGCCGCCCCGACGGCGGTCGCGTCCTGCAGGCCCTGGCCGCCCTGCTGCGGCGACGCCTGCTCGCTGCGTTCCTCGGCCGGGTCGACGTCCCGGCGGCGCGCCAGGCGCTACCGCTGATCTGCGAGCGGCGCCTCGTCGACCCGAACACCGGTCCCGAGGAGATGGCCGCCATCCGGGCGCTGGCCGCGTCCCTGGGGCGGTGAGACCGGTCGAGCGGGCGTTCCTGGCGCGCGACCCGCGCCAGGTCGCCCCGGAGCTGCTGGGGAAGGTCCTGGCCCACGACCTGCCGGCGGGCCCGCGGTCGGGCCGCATCGTCGAGGTCGAGGCGTACTGCGGACCCATCGATCCCGGCGCGCACACCTATCGCGGCCGCACCGCCCGCAACGCCACGATGTTCGGCCGGGCCGGCCTGCTGTACGTGTACTTCACCTACGGCATGCACTGGTGCGCCAACGTCGTGTGCGGCGACGAGGACGAGGGTGTCGCCGTGTTGGTCCGCGCCCTGGCGCCGCTCGAGGGTGTCGAACAGATGCGAGACGCGCGGGGGCCGGCGGCGCGACGTGACCGCGACCTGTGCAGCGGCCCGGCCAAGCTGTGCCAGGCCCTCGGCCTGGACGGCAGCCACGACGGGCTCGACCTCCTCGGCGGGGGGCCGGTGCAGCTGCTCGACGACGGAACGCCACCTGCGGCCGAGCCGGTGCAGGCAACCCGCATCGGGTTGTCGGCCGGCGCCGAGCACCCGTGGCGGTGGTACGTCGACGGCGACCCCAACGTCAGCAGGCGCTGACGGCGCGCCGCGGCGGTGCGTCGGCGCAATACCCTCGGAACCGTGGCCGATCGCGACGTAGCCCCGTACCTCGCCGACGACAACCCGCTGCTGGCGCCGTCGTCGAACCTCCCCGACGCGCGCGCCGCCGTGCAGCGGGCCGAGATCGACCCAGACGCCGAGCGACACCGCCGGGCGATCCTCGACTTCGTCGATGCCCACGACGACGCCCTCGACCGGTCGTGCCGCGAAGGGCACCTCACCGGATCGGCGGTGGTCATCGACCCCGCGGGCGGGCGCGTGGTCATGCTGCACCACCGCAAGCTCGACCGCTGGCTCCAACCCGGCGGGCATTGCGACGGCAACGCCAACCTCGCCGCGGTCGCCCTGCGTGAGGCCATCGAGGAAACCGGACTCGACGGGCTGATGATCTACCCGCACGTGGTGGACCTCGACGTGCACGAGGTCGACCCGCCCGACGACGACCCCCACCTCCACCTCGATGCCCGGTTCCTGGTCGTCGCCCCTGACGACACCGACCCGCCGGGCAACCACGAGTCCCACGAGGTGCGCTGGGTCGACATCGACGCGCTCGACGAGCTCGGTGTCGATCCGGGCACCGTGCGCATGGTCGCCCGCGCCCGTGCCGTCCACCAGGAATTCACGTTCTTCCGTTGAACGGCCAACGGTGAGCGGCATCCGGTGAGCGAGACGGTGGAGGGGCTCGCCGCGCTGGGGTGGGACGAGGAGCGCGCACGGGAGACCGAGGGGCGGGCCGGACCGCCGGGCCGCGTCGTGCGCCAGGACCGGGGATGGGTGCAGGTGGTCACCGCCGATGGCGTCGTCGCCGCCCGCACGCGCGCCGACCGGGTGGGCACGCCGGTCGTGGGGGACTGGGTCCTGCTGGCCGACGACGAGCAGGCCGACGTCGAGGTCGCCGAGGTCCTCGAGCGGCGCAGCGCCCTGCGCCGGGCCGATCCGGTGGGGGAGGGCGAGCAGGTCCTCGCCGCCAACGTCGACGCGGTCCTCATCGTCGCCGGTCTCGACCGGCCCGTGAAGGCCGGCCGCATCCACCGGGCCGCCGCACAGGCCTGGGACGCCGGCGCCCGGCCGACGATCGTGCTGACCAAGGCCGACCTGGTGGACGACCCCGACGCCGTGCTCGCCGAGGTCGAGGCCGAGCATCCGGGCGCCGACGTCGTCGTCGTGTCGGCACGCACCGGCCGCGGCGTGCCTGCGCTGCGCGAACGGCTGGTGGGCGACACCGTCGTGCTGATCGGCGAGTCGGGGGCGGGGAAGTCGAGCCTGCTGAACGCCCTGGCCGGCACCGAGGTCGCGGCCACCGGCGACGTCCGCGAGACCGATGCCAAGGGCCGGCACACCACCACGCGCCGCGAGCTGCACCGGTTGCCCGGCGGTGGGATCGTCGTCGACACGCCCGGCATCCGCGCCATGGGGATGTATGCCGAACCACACGCCGTCGACGCTGCGTTCCCCGACATCGAGGAGCTCTCCGCCGACTGCCGCTTCGGCGACTGCACGCACGACCACGAACCGGGCTGTGCCGTGCTCGCTGCCGTCGAGGCCGGCTCGCTCGCCGGCACCCGTCTCGATGCCTACCGGCAGCTGCAGGCCGAGGCCGAGTGGGCGATGCTGCCCGACCACGAGCGCCGCCGCAGGCGACGCCCCTGAATCGGTGCTCCTGGAGCGGTGCGGCTAACCGACGTCCTCGGGGGTCATGCACGAGTCCATGTAGTTGATGTGGGCGAAGTCGTCGAGGAGCACGTCGATCTGGAACCCACCTCGGTCGGTCACCCGGAACGGCTCGTCCAGGCCTTCCCGGAACCGCTCGGCGTAGGCCCGCCGGTTGCGCAGGTACTCGCGGTAGTCGGCGAGCCAGCGCTCGACCGCCCGGGCCTCGTCCGGGTTCGCCGGCGGTGCCAGCGCCTCGAGCCGGGCGACCATGGCGTCGAGTTGCGACGTCGCCACGTCGAGCATCTCGGCCCGCTCCGCCGGCGTGTGGAGCTCGTTGGCGTAGGGGAGGCGGTCGATGGCCTGCTGGGCCGGCGCGCAGGCGGCTTCGGCCGCCGCCGTCCAGGTGGTGTCGTCGAGGCGGTCGCGGGGCTCGGCCCGGCCCTGGACCGAGAGGTACATGATGTAGCCCCAGATCCCGATGAAGCTGGCGACCACCGCCAGGACCCCGAGCCGGCGCAGCCGCCGACCCCGGATCGCCGGCGGTTCGTCGCCGGCCGGCTCGCCGGTGGGGTGCTCGTGGGGGGCGGTGTCCTGCACCCCGCGATGGTCTCGCACCCCGGACCCCGACCGCCAGCCGGGTGGGTGCTCGGCCGGGGCGGGGAGCGGCGGGCTCCAATCGATTGGACCGACGCCGGCGCCGCCTACTGTCATGCGGTCATGAGCGAGCTCTTCGACGACCTGCGGGCCCGGGACCTGGTGCACGACAGCACCGATCCCGACGCCCTCGCCCAACGCCTCGAGTCCGGGCCGGTCGCGCTCTACTACGGCTGCGATCCCACGGCGCCCAGCCTGCACGTCGGCAACCTCATCGGGCTGCTGGTGCTGCGCCGCTTCGCCGAGGCCGGCCACCGTCCGGTGGCGCTTGTGGGCGGGGCCACGGGCATGGTCGGCGATCCCGGAGGTCGGTCCGAGGAGCGGAACCTGCTCGACGACGACACCCTCGCCGCCAACGTGGCCGGCATCCGAGCCCAGGTCGAGGCGGTGGTGGGCGAGGTCGCCGACGTGGTCGACAACCGCGACTGGACCGCCGGGGTGAGCGTGCTCGAGTTCCTGCGCGACGTCGGCAAGCACGTCACCGTGAACCAGATGCTGGCCAAGGAGTCGATCCGCTCGCGCGTCGAGTCCGAGCACGGCATCTCCTACACCGAGTTCAGCTACATGCTCCTGCAGGCCAACGACTACTGGCACCTGCACACCAACCACGGCGTCGACCTGCAGATCGGCGGCTCGGACCAGTGGGGCAACATCGTCGCCGGGGTCGACCTCATCCGCCGGCGCGAGCAGGACACCGTGCACGCCTTCACCTGGCCGCTCATGACCCGGGCCGACGGTGCCAAGTTCGGCAAGACGGCCGAAGGCGCCGTGTGGCTGTCGGCCGAGCGCACCTCGCCGTACCGGTTCTTCCAGTACTGGATGAACGTCGACGACCGCGACGTCGAGCGCTTCCTGCTCCAGCTCACCCTCCTGCCCATCGGCGAGATCACCGAGCTGGTGGCCGAGCACGCCGACGCGCCCCACCTTCGCCTCGCCCAACGGCGCTTGGCGCAGGAGGTCACGACGCTCGTGCACGGCACCGAGGCCGCCGGTGCGGCCGAGGAGGCGTCCGAGGTGCTCT